>VYFQ01000038.1:0-8592 GCA_009842325.1 Acidimicrobiaceae bacterium
GCGTACCACAGGGGACGGCGCAGACCTCCGGGGCCGGGCGCAGGACGGGTCATGGCCAGCCATTCGCGGTAGGCCTCGCGGGCCTTGGCCGTGTCGACCACGACGTCGCCGTAGGTGTCGTCCGCCTCGGCGGGGCCCACCCTCACCCGTTGGTGCCAGCACTGCATGCCCGAGACCGGATCGGGCTGCACGCAGAACGTGAGGTTCTGATGCACCCCGGTGTCGCTCCACCAGATGCGCTCGGTGTCCGGATCCTCACTGGTATGGCGCTCAGGCCGGCCCTTGCGCCGGAGCCGCCACACCGATCCGGTGCTGGTGATGTCGGCATCGCCGCCGGACCACGAGCCGCCGGCGTTCGCGTCGAGCCTCCACCGGCCCATGTGATGCGACGCGGCCACCACGCCGGGGCGGATCCCTTCGGTGCGCCAGGCGCCGATCACGAAATGCCCGATGCGGGTGGTGACCCGCACCAGGCCGTTGACCTCTATGCCGAGGGCCTCGGCGTCCTCGGGGTGGATCCACAGCGGATGCCGGTGGCTGAGCTCCGAAAGCCACTTGCTGTTGGCCGAGCGGGTGTGGATGAGCGTCGGGATGCGGAAGGTGGGCAGCAGGATGCGCTCATCGGCTTCGAGGTCCAAGTCCTCCCAGTGCACGTGCGAGGGGATCCATGCCGGTGTGGCGTATTCGGGCCAGCCCCAGTCGGCCAGGGTCTGCGAGTACAACTCGAGCTTGCGAGAGGGGGTGGGGAATCCCTCCCGTGCGATGCCGTCCACTTCCACCGCGGGCGAGCCGTCGCCGAGCCCGGCCAGCTTCAGGGCACTCAACTTGTCAGGCGCGCCCGACCAGGTTCCCGGTGTGCCCGGGCGACGGAAGACGCCGGCGGTGTCCATCTCGCAGTCCTGGAGTGAGGCCGGGTCGACCTCCCGCTCGTACGGCTGGTACATGTCGCCGTCCAGGGCGTAGGCCCCCCGGTCGCGCATGAACTCCAGCGGGGTCTGCCCCGCCGCGGCCGCGTCGGCGGCCAGGCCGGGGACGCCCTCGAACATGGTCGAGTAGTACTCGTCCACCGACATGGGCGTTCCGGGATGCGCGGGGCTCTCGAACCAGCGGCGGATGCCCAGCGCCCCGTCGGGATCGATGCGCCACGACAGCTCGATCCAGAACTCGTTCTCCTCCCATACCTCGCCCGGGTTGAACTCGTGGGTGCGCGTGGCGTGACCGACGGCTTCGCCGCGGATCTCGGCGTAGCGACGCAACACCGGCTGGCGGAAGCCGATCCAGCGGCCGGCGTGGGTCTCGAAGCTGGCCACGTCGTGGCGCTCGGCTCCCACCCCCATCGGCAGCACGTAGTCGGCGAAGACGGCCGTTTCCGACCAGGTGGGCGTGAGAGCCACATGGCACCCCACCTTGTCGGGATCCTTGAGGGCCTCCAGCCAGCTGAACCCGTCGGGGTTGGTCCACACCGGGTTGTACACCCGGCTGAAGTACACGTCGAGGCGTCCCCGGCCCTCATGCAGGAGGTGAGGCAGCAGGATCGACATCTCGTGGTAGGCCAGCGGGTACTCGCGAGGCCAGTTGAGCTCGTTCCAGTGCTGCACCGGCGGAGCCCCCGGCGGATGGGGCGCCTTGTACTTGTTCCAGCCGTTGCCGGTCGTGCCGCCCACCGTGCCGACCGATCCGGTGAGCACGTTGAGGAAGAACAGGCACCGGGCCGTCTGCCAGCCGCCCAGGTTGCCCGCGCCCGCGGCCCGCCAGTTGTGGGAGGCGAACTTCGTCGGGTGGGCGCCGATTATCCGTGCGATCTCGATGATCTGGGCCGCGGGCACACCGCAGACCCGCTCGGCCTCCTCCGGCGTGTAGGCCGCGTAGTCGTCCAGCAGGGCCGGTCCCACAGAGTCGAACTCGACGGCCCGCTGCGGATGGCGCTGGCGCAGGTAGGTCTCCCAATTCGTCCAGCGCCGCACGAAGTCTCTCTCCCAGGTGCCGTCGGCCACCAGCAGGCGGGCGATCGCCAGCAGCAGGAACGGCTCAGTTCCCGGCCACGCCGGCAGCCAGAAGTCGGCCTTGGCGCCGGTGTTGGACAGCCGGGGATCTACGCAGATCACCGTGGCGCCCTGGCCCTGGGCCTCGATGATGCGTTGCGCGTGGGGGTTGAAGTAGTGCCCCGCCTCGAGGTGCGACGAGATCAGGAAGATCACCTCGGCATTGGCGAAGTCAGCCGACGGGCGGTCGTGGCCCATCCAGCTCTGGTAGCCGATGCGGGCGTTGGAACTGCAGATGTTGGTGTGGCTGTTGTGGCCGTCCACCCCCCAGCACTGCAGGACCCGCTCGGCGTAGCCGTCCTCGCCGGGACGGCCCACGTGGTACATGACCTCGTTGCCACGGCCCTCGGCGATGGCGGAGCGGACGCGGCTGCCGATGTCGTCGAGAGCCTCGGCCCAGCTCACCCGCTCCCATTGGCCGCCGCCTCGCTCCCCCACCCGGCGGAGCGGGTGCAGGATGCGCTCGTGGTCGTCGATCTGGTTGAGGGTGGCGGGACCCTTGGCGCAGTTGCGGCCGCGGCTGGCCGGATGCAGCGGGTTGCCCTCGACGCGGTCGATGCGACCGGTGGCGTGGTTGACGTGGCACACCAGGCCGCAGGCCGCCTCGCAGTTGAAGCAGGTGGTGGGCACCAGGGTGTGATGGTGCTCGACCCGCCGGGGCCAGGCCTTGGCGTCGAGGGTGACGGCGTCATGCCACGTTTCGTGCGGGGGATAGCTGTGCAGTTCGGCCACGACGCGATTCCTTCTACGACAGCGGGACGGACTGGCCGGCCCGCACGAAGCTGTCCTCGTAGAACCACATGCCAGCCAGGGCGGCCAAACCTGCCAACGCAGGCAGTACCGGACCCGTGCCGGCCGCGAGGGCGGCTGCGGTCAGGACGGCTGGCACGATCAGACCCAGCACGATCCCGCCGGCCCAGAAGCGACGGGCGTAGCGGCCGCGGGTCATGGCCGTCACTGCAGCTTCGACGTGGCTGGTGCCCTGAGACGTCACCTCGGCCCCGATGAGTACCCCGGCAGCCAGAAGACCGCCCAGCATTGTCCAGCGAACGGCGGTCACGGCAGGTATCTCCATGGAAAGGTCGGCAATCGAGTAGGCCGCACCCCCGGCCACCGCGGCCTGGGCCAGCAGCGTCGGCAGCAACAGCGGCGTCTGCCACAGATCCCGACCTTCACACTGGCCGAACAGGAAGGCGGTGTAACCCGCGGCGGCTGCCGCCAGCAGGACGGCGGGGACGGCCAAGCCGACAAGAGCACCGGCCGAGCCTGCGGCACCGGCCGCGAACCAGGCCGCGCAGACTGCCGCAAAGGCACCCAGCACCCATGCGCCCTTGACCAGCCAGGACCGCCGGTTGCCGCGGGTGAGGAGGAAGTAGAAGCGCTCCGGCCGCCGCAGGTCCCCGACTAGCAACCCGCCGGTGACTGCGAGGAATATGCCCGCGACCACCGGCGGCATGACTCCTACCGCCGCCTGCGAGTCACCATGGCCCAAGAGCGCTAGCAGGGCGGCCACGGCCATAACACCGGCGGCGATCGCCTTGGTGACCAGATAGCTCGAAACCTTGGCCTTCCAGGTCATCTGGTGGGCGGTGGTGTAGGCGGTCCGGGCCACCACGCCGTGACCTCCGGGCTCGGCCGTCGGATGCTGCGGCGTGGTGTCGGCCCAGATCATGCCGTCGGCCGCGATGGCGGTCCGCAACGGATCCAGCGACGCCTGATCGGCGCCCCGGTAGTACACCTTGGGCAGTGTCTGCTGCTGGGGCGTTCGCACCGCGGTGTCGCTGCGGGCGATGATCCTGGTGGTCTCATCGTTCGGGTCGTCGAGGTCGGCCACCTTGATGGCATGGGTGGGGCACACCACCACGCAGCTCGGCTCGAGGCCCACCTCGATCCGGTGGTTGCAGAAGTTGCACTTGTTGGCGGTGTTGGTGGCCGGATTGATGTAGATGGCGTCGTAGGGGCAGGCGTTCATGCATCCCTTGCAGCCGATGCAGTTGCTGTCGTCGAAGTCCACCACCCCGTTGGCGGCCCGGAACAGTGCGCCGGTGGGGCAGATGGTGATGCACGGCGCGTCGTCGCAGTGATTGCAGCGCATCACCGAGAAGTGCCGGTTGACGTTGGGGAACGTGCCGGACTCGATGTACTTGACCCAGGTGCGGTTCACGCCGAGAGGGACGTCGTGCTCACTCTTGCACGCGACCGTGCAGGCATGACAGCCAATGCAGCTGTCGCTGTCGAGCAGGAACCCGAGCCGGGTCACACCACACCCTCGCCGCGGCTGAACAGGAGCACCACTAGGCGGCAGCCCCGCGAGCGCCGGTGTTGCGCGACAACCGCTCGATGCCGGCACACAGCAACTCCACAAGATGCCGGAACGTCTCCTCGGGATCATGGGGCAGTGGATGGCCATCGCCCGACTCGAGGTGGCTGAATCCGTGGAAGGCGCTGCGCAGGGTGCGGGCGGCGTGGACCCGATCCTCGTCGGTGAGGTCGTAGGACCTGAGAGCCTGACCCACTACGGCCAGCACCTGCTCTACCGCGTCCTCCAGCTCGGGATCACCGGCGCAGGGGTAGCGGTCGGTGGCGGCGTAGATGCCGGGATGGTCCCGGACCATGGCTCGCCAGGCGTGGCCTACGGCCGCTACCGCGTCGTGGCCGGCCAGTCCGACGGCCGAGTCGGAGAGTCTCTTGGCCAAGATCTCGCGGCCCAGGAGGCTCAAGCTGCGGATGAGGTCGTCGTAGCCGCCCACGTGCCGGTAGAGGGCGGGCTGGCGGACTCCGAGGGAGTCGGCCACACGGGTCAGTGTCAGCTTGTCCAGCCCCTCCTCGTCGGCGATCCGCGCCGCGGCAGTGATCACGGTGTCGCTGTCCAACGAGCGCCGGGCCGAGCCCGGTTTAGTGTCACGCAGAGTCACACCATGCCTCCCAAGTCGTTCCGTCGCCCGGCTCCCGCCGCAACCGGAAGTTAGCAGGTATAGCGCAGCGTTAGGTCTGACTGACAAGCCCGTCTCTCCCTGCGGCCTGGCAGGCCGCGATGACGGCTACGTTGACCACATCGTCGACGTCGCATCCTCTCGACAAGTCGTGGATCACGCCTGCGGTGCCCTGCAGCAGGGGCCCGAAAGCACGAGCGCCGGCCAGGCGCTGAGTGATCTTGTAGGCGATATTGCCCGATGACAGATCCGGGAACACGAACACGTTGGCCCGGCCGGCGACCGGCGATCCCGGTGCCTTCGACCCGGCCACCTCGGGTACCCATGCCGCGTCGAACTGCAGCTCTCCGTCCACCGCGAGCGACGGCGTCCGGCTGCGGACAATCTCAGTAGCCTCCCGGACCAGCTCGACCCGAGGACCCGCCGCGCTGCCCTTGGTGGAGTACGACAGCATCGCCACCCGAGGCTCGTCGCCGGTCAACTCTGCGTGGGTAGCCGCGGTCGAGACCGCAATGGAGGCCAGCTGGGCCGCGTCGGGCTCGGGCACTACACCGCAGTCGCCATAGGTCACCGGCGTCCCGTCGGGCAGCACCAGCAGGAAGCAACTGCTGACAATGTCGACACCGGGAGCTAGCCCGATGCAGAAGAGCGCGGCCCTGACCACATCGGAAGTAGGCCGGGTGGCACCGGCCACGCAGGCATCGGCCTCGCCAACGGCCACCATGAGGGCAGCCACGTGAAGCGGGTCGTCCAGATCGATCCGCTCCCGGAAGGGTGCCGTCTCGGCCCGGACGCAGACCGCATCCGAGCGAAAGTTGTCCGGATCGTCCATCAGCACCGGAGTGACCAGGCCCTCGGCGTTCAAGCGCTCGGCCGCGGCCACGGCCCGAGCATCGCGACCGTCGGCCAGCACCACCCGGGTCGGGCAGATGCGGGCTTGGTCTCGCCAGGATTCGATGACGGGCGCGTCCCCCGCCGGTCCGGACGTTCGGATCAACCCTTGCCCCGCCAGGGGATGAGCCGCTTCTCGGCCATGCGCATGGCCACGTCCATGGTCACTCCCAGGATGCTGATGAGGATCACCGCGGAGAGCATCAGGTCGAGCAGGAAGAACTGGCGGGCCTTGAAGATGGTGAAGCCGAGGCCGGAACTGGCTCCGAGCAGCTCGGCGGCCACCAGCGTCCCCCAGCACACGCCGATGGCGACGCGTAGACCGGTGAAGATCTCCGGCAGCGCGTTGGGCAGGATCACATGGCGCAGGACCTGAGCCTTGGATGCGCCCAGCGAGTAGGCAGCGTGAACTTTGGTCGTGTTCACCGCCAGCACGCCGGAACGGGCCGCGATCACCATGATCCAGATGGCCGCGAACAGCAGCAAGTTGACCTTGCCCTCCTCGCCGATGCCGAACCACACGATGAACAGCGGGATCAACGCCAGCGGCGGGATGGGCCTCAACAGCTCCACGATGGGGTCGAAGATGCCCCGCCAACGGCTTGAGAGGCCCATCGACAGGCCGATGGGCACACCGATGGCCACCCCCCAGAAGAGTCCCTTGGCCAGGCGGCTGAAGCTGAGCCACAGGTGCTGCCACACGGTGAAGCCGCTGTAGCCGTTGCGGGCGAAGTCCCAGGTCGCCTCGGCCACCTGCACCGGGCTCGGCAGCGTCGACTCGCTGAGCCACTGCGTGTACGAACACGGCGGCAACCCGGGGAAGTCCCCGGGGCTGTCAGCGGAGTTGTCGCAGTCGCGCAGCAGGTCGCGCTGGCCGTAGCTCTCGTCTTCGGAGAGCCCGGCCCGAACCTCGTCGGCGTACTGGTTCCACTCGTCGGGCAAGCCCCACACCGTGGTGGAGATGAACCACAGCAGCAGGATCACGATCAGGCTGATGATCGTCCACAACAGAGCGCCGCTGACCTCAGCGGCGTCGCCGAAGGTGACCGTCTTGCGGGCGTCGGAGCCGCGCTTGCGGAACAGCCAGTTGAACGGCCAGTTCGTCATCTTGTTCTGCTGTTCGATGTTGTCTTTGAGGGCGTGACCGCCCGGACCTTCCACCATCAGTGTCCTCCCGCGGTTCCCATGATCTGCTCCTCCATCTCCCAGATCATCGTGAGGATCTCCTCGCGTACCCGGATGAACTCCGAGGAGGTCTTGAGCTCTCGTGCGTCCGCAGTGAGAGCCTGGCGGGCGAAGGGCAAGTCATAGGTGCGTTCGATGCGGCCGGGCCGGGGCGCCATCACGAACAGCTGGTCGCCCAGATACAGAGCCTCCTCAACGCTGTGGGTGACCAGCACGATGGTCTTGCCGGTCTCGTTCCAGAGGTTCAGCACCAAGCCCTGCATCTTCTCCCGAGTCAACGCGTCGAGCGCGCCAAGGGGCTCGTCCATCAAGATCAACTTGGGGTCATTGGCAAGACATCGGGCCAGCGCGACACGCTGCTGCATTCCGCCGGAGAGCTCGTAGACGGCCTTGTCACCGAAGTCCTGCAACCCGACGATGTTGAGCAGATCCTGCACCGCCTCGCGCGATGCCGGCCGGGACCGGCCGTTCATGCGGGCCCCGAAACCGACGTTGTCGTTGACGCTGAGCCACTCGAACAGCGCGCCCCGCTGGAACACCATGCCCCGGTCCTGTCCAGGGCCGGTGATCGGATCGCTGCCCAGCTTCACCTCACCCGACGTCGGAGCCAGGAACCCCGCGATGATGTTCAACAGCGTGGTCTTGCCGCACCCTGACGGGCCGAGCAAGGTCAGCAGCCGGCCGGGCTCCAGTGTGAAGGTCACGTCCTTGAGAGCCTCCACGCTGCCCCCGTCGGGCAGCTCGTACACCATCCCGAGGCGATCCACGATCAGGGGGCTCTCAGTTCGCGACTCTCTGGTCACCTCGACCTTGGACGCGTCGAAGTGCACCTCCGGGCGGGCCAGCGTGAACCACGCCCGGGCCATCACGAAGGCCGCCAGCAGCAACCCCATATAGGGGATCGCAGAGTCATGGCGCTGCATGTACGCCAGCACCACCGCGATGACGGAGATGACCGCCAGCGCGAGCCAGACATACCGGGCCATCGCAGCCTGCCGCCCCTCGTCGGCGCGCCGGTACAGCACCAGCAGGGCCAGCAGCGCCGCGCCGCCCACCAGCGCCACCGCCGGCTGCCACGGCGACGCCGTGTCCCGGAAGAGCAGCACCACGCCACCGGCGATCGACACCCCAGCCATGATCTGGCCGATCAGGATGATGCCGTCGCGGGGCTGCGCGGCACGGTCGGCGCTGTGGAACCGGCTTGACGGTGTCAACAGCAGCAGGTCCACAACCATGGCCAGCGCCCCGAGCGCGGCAACCACGAGCAGCGCCACCGACACCCAGTAGGCGCCCCGGGCGACGATCAGCGTGATGACGTCATAGACGTCGGCCAAGCCCTGAACAATCGAGTCCATTCGGATCCCCCTTCGGCCCGGATCTCAACTCGACACGAACGTAGTCGTGCGACTGCGTGGCTGTCAGAGGCGGGCGGGCGCTCCGGACTCAGGCGCCCCCCCCCCACCCCCGCGGGGGGCAGGTGTAGGCGTAGAGGAAGCAGGTGTGGACGAAGTAGTCGGATCTTGGGAGACCCGAAGCGGTCA
>VYFQ01000038.1:8602-8874 GCA_009842325.1 Acidimicrobiaceae bacterium
CCTTTAACACTCTCTCCATTCCGTCCCCCCTTTCGGCCCGTATCTCAACTCCACACTACGTTTGTGGGCCTCGTGGGTGGCTGTCGGCGGGGGGGGGCCCCCCCCCCCCCCGGCCCCCCCCCGCCTCCCACGGGGAGGTCAGTTGACGGCTTCGAGGAAGCTGGTGTCGACGAAGTCGTCGTAGCTGGGCAGAGCCGAAGCGATCTCGCCCTGGGCGACGAAGAAGTCCATCTGGTCCTTCATGACCTGCTGGACGGTGCCGCCGAGCCACG
>VYFQ01000026.1 GCA_009842325.1 Acidimicrobiaceae bacterium
CCCCGATCGACGTCGGCGAGGTCTGGATCGCCGTGTTTGACGACACCTGCGGCAATCTCATCCAGATCATCTCGGAGAAGAAGTAGACCGACTTCACGCACGTGATGGCGTGCTGCAGAGGACCCCGGCCATGAGGATCGAACTAATCAGCGTGTTCGTTCACGACCAGGCGGAAGCCCTGGCGTTCTATACCGACGTGCTCGGATTCAAGAAGCGCCGAGACATTCCGCTTGGCCAGGACTCCTGGCTCACGGTCGTCTCGTCCGACGACCCCGACGGACCCGAGGTGCTGCTCGAGCCATCACATCACCCGGCCGTCAAGCCCTACCGCGACGCCCTGATGACCGCCGGCATCCCGGTGGCCCAGTTCCTCGTCGACGACGTGGCGGCCGAGCACGAGCGCCTAGCGGCGGCTGGGGTCACGTTCACCCAGCCGCCAATCGATGTCGGCGAAGCGTGGATCGCCGTGTTTGACGACACCTGCGGCAACCTCATCCAGATCGTCTCAGTCAAGCCCTGAGGGCAACCCCTGGTTGACGACGGTGCAGGATCTCGAAGTCAATCAGTACGCGGCAAGAGCGTTGTCCAACTCGTCCACGGTGTCGACAGTCGTGTCGGCTTGTCCTGCTCGCCGCAACTGCTCCTCTGGCTCCACCAGTCCGTTGCTGCGATCAAAGACGTTGCAATGCACGATGTATCCGAACCCTGCCTGCCGGGCGCCCGCAAGCTCGTCGGACGACCCGTTCCCGACGTAGACCGATTCGCCTGGCTCGATCCCGAGTTGTCTGGCCATCCACCGGTACGGCCTCAGATCGGGCTTCATCGCCCCGATGTCGCAGGATCGCCCGAACACGGTGACGTGACGCGCCAGCGGGGACTCATCCCAGCATCGAACTTCCCGCTCATGGCAGTTGCTCAGCACCCCGATCGGTCGCCGGCGCGCCAGCTTGGCCACCAGATCCACGATCCCGGGCTCCGGCGAACGCAGCGCCTCGTCCTGGCATATGCCGAGAATCTCGTCGACGCTTGCCCGCTCGTCAGCGGTGAGCGGCTCCCGCTCCGTCTCGCAGAACCGCTCGACCAATGCAACGAGGTCGATCGGCGTCGTCTCTCGCTCTACATAGGTCGCTGACCAGAACGCGTCGAACCTGTCGCGATCCAACCCACAAACGTCAGCGACCGCCTCCACCCTATGGAAGTCGGGCGAACGAAACTGCTCTGGATCGACCAGCGTATGGAACAGATCAAAGACGAAAGCACCCCTGGCAACCATCAACTCCAGTGTGCCCGAACCCGGCGATCCTGCAGGAGTGGGCGGGGGACCTGATCAGAGCAACCAGCCACGATGAGGTTCGAGCCGAGGCTGCAGCCCGTAGGCCACGTGGCCACCGTGAGCGGACACGAGGGCCGTGAGGGCGCACGCGAAGACATGCAAGAAGAGCGGCTGAACTCAGGCAGCCAGCTCCTCGACCGATTCTGCCATCGGGTGGTGCTCCGCGCAGTAGTGCCAAGCGCGGTCGCTCAGCACCCAGCTTGTGCTGATCTCTTCGCAGTTCGGCTGACAGCACCATCGGAGGCAAGTGGGGTCATAGCAGCCGTGCGGATGATGGTTCCATCCGCGTCGTTCATGCCGGGCCGATATCCGATTCCAACTCTCGATCACCTTGTATGCCTCACTCATCTGGTGATCCAGGCTGACCTCGATGCCGTCTTCTTCAGGGGGCAACTCCACCTTCGCCAAGAGGAATATGGCGAAGGCTCGACACACGGAGGCAGGCAGCACCCGAGTCCAGCACGACGGTCCCCTCCACGCTCCGAAGACGTGATCGCGCGCTCCCCATGCCTGGGCGTTGAACCAGTAGCCCAGCGTGAACCACCACTTGAACGGCTTCCATCGCCGTATGGCGTAGAGCGCACCGAGGACCACCACTGCGTCCGCAGCAAACGCCGCCCACTTGAACATCACAAACACTCCTGTGCAGTACTCAACATGTCAGGAGATCTCTTCCTCCAGAAGTGGGCTTACCTCCCAAACAACACTCCTGAATTGGGGTCGCCTCACTGCTGTCTTGACCAAGCCTTCTAGGGTCCACACATCAACCAGAGCATCGACCAACACGGGCGATTCCCCTGTCTCTTCAGCGATCTCACGCACAGATCGTTGCTCGTCTTCAGGTCCAACCACGTTGTAGATGTAGTCAGCGATCCGCGTATACGACGTCTCCAGCTTCGATGGGTCAGAGCGCGCCATCGCGATGAGGATGCCCCGCGACGTTGTATTACATCTCACTATCATGCCATGACTCTGGTTCAGCTCGATGTAGCCCTGCTGATCTAAGCGTGTGAGTTCCTTGGCCATCGTCTTCTCGGACATTCTCAATGTGTTGCGAACCCCCTCTAGCTCATCTCGTTCCGTGGTATAGGGAAAGCTGACCTCCTTAGCCGTGATTTGCGCTACCAACGCTGCTAGGACCAGACGCGCCTCATCAGTGAGACCGTCATCCGGTATGTCCGCTTCCGCGGCCAAGCGCTCTGAGTCGAGTGCCCCCAGGACCAATATGAGAGCTTCTTCGAGTTTCGCTGTCAGGTCAGTCCTTGCCCGAGTGCGTATCGGGTCTTCCTGCCCCGCCTCGAATCCACGGTCTGCTGGGTCTTGAAGTGTGAACTGAATGGGTCTGCCACTACGCAGGTCGAACGGCAGATCCCCGAGATTGCCTTCGGGGAGGTAGTGCGTGTTGACCACACAGATGGTGCGCGTCCTGCCGAATCCGGTTCCGAACGCGTACCCGAGTTCGAGTAGTACGTTCGGGTTGGGCGTGATCCTGAAGTCCGATTCTGGGCCGTTGATCGGAGTGATATCAGCCACGAAGATCTCACAGCCGTCGATCTTGTCGAAGATCGCAGCAGCGATGTCCGGGAAGCCCGCTACGCCATCCGTGTCCTGATCAACCCGTAGGGGCTCGTCTAGGTCGAGTTCGCGACTCAGGTTCTTGGTCGCCTTCTCCAGCGCCCACCGGATCACGCCGCGAGTCTCTGGCAAGTCAGACTGCCACGAGTAGAAGACCGTGCTCATGGCCTGCTGTCCTGTGCCCGGCTGACAACGCCACTCCCTGCTCCCGCGCACTCGGAACCTGCATCCCTGGCCTGGATGTCCGTCGGAACGGTCCCGCGACTGTGGTGACCGGATCGCTTACGCTCGACACCACGGCAGTAGGGCGAAGACCGCCGTTCCGAGCTTCTCGTCCTTGCAGATTGCATGGATGTACTTTATGGCGAGGGTCTGACAGCCACAGCGTCGCGTTCCTGCCCTTGTGCACCACAGAGCAGCCGCCTCAGCGAACCGGCAACCCGCAGGTCAACGCCTATTTCCGGCACCTCAAGCTGACTACAATCGCTTCCAGAATTGGGCAACCTTCACCCCGATTTCTGGGCAAGGGATCGCAAGAGTGCAGCGAAGGTCGAGGTCGGGCCTACTTTGCGAAGGGTCGCAACCATCCACTCAGCCGTGCTCGCCCCTCCTAACGGCACCCTGACCTGCGGAAATGCCGCTCCAGCGACCTCCGGAGTGCAGCGCTGGCCACGAACTCCGTTCCAAGATCGGCCAAGATCCGTTCCAAGCTAGATCTGGGGCAGGGCGCTGACCTAGCGGTTTCCAGTTTCGCGCAAGCCCCACGAGGGCCGGTTCGTCGTGGAGTTGTCTACAAGGTAAAGAACGGGCGACTACTAACGTGACTAACCGCGGTCCTCTATCGCTGGTGTTTGGGTTGGTTTGGTCGCGGCCTGCCGAGCAGTCCGGCGATGAAACCCGCCAACCCCCACAGGACGCCATCACGGACGGGGTGCGCTGGACCGCTGCCAGAAGATCGAGCCTCGAGTCTGTCGAGTCGGTCGGCCAGCTCGTCGGCTTGGCGGTGCAGCGCTGCGGCGGCATCCTCGGGTGAGGGCATGGAGATGTTCATCGTCCCGCTGGGAGTGGTCCGGTACTCATGCAGAGACTCCTCGTAGTTAGGAAAAAGAGTACTCCAGGAGCAACTCACCTCGGAACCGCTGTCGCTGAACCGTCAGCGGAGGCAACGTACCTGCCCTCTACCAACAGGGGAACGGATCGACTGACATCCACCTCGGCCGCCCAAGCAATGTCGGCGCTGTAGCCCCCGGAGCACAGCTCGCGCCCTGACATGCAGTCTGAAAGGCGCTCGTAGAGGTCGACCGCGGCATCGGCATAGACGGCCGCGGCTGCAGCCGCCTCCGGCGAACGCTCAGCGGCGCCGGTCGCAGCGATCACCGCTCCTGCCCCGACGAGATCCTCGAACGCGGGCCGCGGGCTGCCGTCCGACCATCGCTCGCCTGCCGCCAGCACTCCGATCCTCGATCCAACGCTGGCCGCATAGGCACCAACGGTGGTGGCGTTGCGAAGACATCCCGCGACGACAACCGGGCCCGGAGACGCGAGCGCGGCCGTGAGGGTTGCACCGTTCGGCGATGCAAGCACCAGCGTCGTGCCCCCAGGCAATGCGGCCAGCGAGCCGGGTGACAGCGAATACGGTCGAGTCTTTGACATGTCGCCGCGTGGCACAGCGACGCAAGCGGCAAACTCCTGGTCGAGTCGCTCAGCAGCTGCCTGATCGCCCGCGCATGGCAAGACCGACGCACCCCGCGACACAGCGACATCCACCGCCGTACTGAAGCTCAGCACGTCGACCACCACCACGATGTCCGCCCACACCTCGAACACGTCGATGGCGCGAGGCCCCCACTCCAGCCGGACCCAAGCCATACGTCATGCCTGGATTCGAGTTCCGACCTTGATCCCTCGCGGCATCACTAGGTACCGGCCGCTCATGGCAGTTCGTAGTCGAGAACGTACGAGTGCTTCCCGTCGCTGTTGTCGATCTCCAGGGTGCCCGAAATGCCCGTCAGGTCGCCGGTGCCGGAGTCGGGCACGATCCTCACGGTGAGCTCGGCTTCGCCCTTGGCCATGATCCCGCTGTGCTGTAGGACCAAGGAACCCGACCGTCCTTCGACCGACCCTATGAAGTGCTCGATGGCGACGTAGCCGGCTGAGCCGGGAGTGCCGGTGTAAGCGGCCGTCATCTGGGCCTCGGATGTGCCGACCATGTCGCCGGAGAACTCCTTGCGCACGACGTTGCGGCTGAGCTTGTTGCCGTCCTGCTCCAGGAACGGAGGCTCTGCCTCAGTCGTCACCTGGAGGGCTCCGCGTGCAGTGGCCATGCGAGTCTCCTTGGGTTTCGTTGAGAAATGGGCCCTGCGCGTAATCGTGGGACCAACGGTTGCGGAGCAGGGGCTGATGGGCAGGCTATGCGCGGTCCCGTAGGACTACTGATCAGCACCGCCCGTAGCCTCCAACTCAGAAGCTCTGAACAGGCTTCGGAGCACAAATGGCGAAGATCCGTCACCCATCGGCCGTAGCCGCTTGCGCCCCTAGCGCTTCCATGACGGCCTGTCGATGATCCGCCACGGCTCCTCTATGGAACTACCGGTTGTGAGCCGAATACTCTGATGTGTACCACCCACTCGGACGTTCTGGTCATGGCGAGCGCATATGAGCAGAGATAGGAATTGAAGCCTTGGCGGAGAGGCGAACGACCATCCGCGACATCGCGGCGGCGGCGGGTGTGTCGGTCGCCAGCGTCAGCCGCGCCCTGCGCAACCTCCCCAAGGTCTCGCCGGAGACCCGCTCCAGAGTGAAGGCGATTGCGGCTGAGTACGAGTACGAGCTCCATCCCCAGGCCGCTCGTCTGGCCACAGGGCGCACTTGGACGATCGGCGTGGCCGCACCCCTGTTCGGGACCTGGTTCTCGTCGCGGGCCTTGGGCGGAATCAACTCGGTCTTCGCCCAGGCCGGCTACGACATGCTCATCTCCACGATGACGGCGCCAGAGGACCGGCTGGACTTCCTGCAGGGAGCCCGATCCTTCTGCAAGCGAGTTGACGGGCTAGTGCTCATGGGCACCTTTGTCAGCGCCGAGGGCGGCTCGGCCGACTCGTTCTTCAACCGCCCCGTCGTAACCGTCGGTGAGCACCTCGAGGGCGCTGGGTCGATCGCCATAGACAACCGTCTGGCGTCCCGCCGCGCCGTCGACCACTTGATCGAGCAAGGACACAAGCGAATTGGCCTCATTACGGGGCCGGTACCGCCGGGCCTGCCGACGCCAGAGCCCGAACAGCGCCGCCTCGGTTACGAGGATGCCCTTCGGGAGGCCAGCCTGCGGATCGATCCGAGTTTCGTGGCCCATGGCGACGGGTCGGCCGGCGGAGGAGCGCGAGCGCTGTCGACCCTCATCGCCGCTTCCAATCCGCCGACAGCGGTCTTCTGCATGTCCGACGAGATGGCCTTCGGCGCCCTTCACGCGGCCCAGAGCGCTGGGATGGCCGTGCCCGGCGACCTCTCCGTCATCGGCTTCGACGACCACGAAATGGCCGACGCATTGGGCCTCACCACGATGCGGCAGGCCGTAACCGAGATGGGAGTGGAAGCCGCGGAACTGGTGCTCGCCATGGTTGACGGCAGCGAGCCCCCGAGCGATATCACCTGGGAGGTTCCTCTGGTGGTCCGCTCCACCACTGCTCCACCAAACTGACGCGGCTTGACGCTGCTCTGCGGTCCCTCTACGGTAGGTGGGGTAACCGGTTACCCCTAGGAGGGATCAAATGAAGAACCACTCACGCATATTGCTCCTGCTGGGACTGTTGGTGGCGTTCGCCCTAGCTGCGGGAGCTTGTGGCGACGATGGCGACGAGCCGTCGACTTCACCAGCCACCACGGTCGAGTCGTCGGCGGAGGAGGCTGTAGCCGAGTCGACGGAGCCAGCCGAGACCGATGCAACGGCCGAGCCGGATGAGCCAGCCGAGACCGGTGATCCGGCCGAGCCTGATGAGCCAAGCGAGTCGGCTGAGCCAAGCGAGTCGGCTGAGCCAAGCGAGTCGGCTGAGCCAAGCGAGTCGGCTGAATCCATCGCACCAGCGTTGACGTCGGAGCCGGTCACGCTGAGGATCCTGATGGAGTCCGGTGGAGGCCCCTTCGATCTCCTTGCGAACCTTGGCGACGAGTTTTCCCGACAGTATCCGAACGTGACGTTCGAGTATCAGAGGGACTCCTTCAACAACTTGCTCATCAATGGACCCCGGCTTCTGGCCTCAGATGACCCACCGGACGTGATCCTGATGCCGCAGATCGCTGATCCGGCGACCGAAGGCCTCATCCTTAGTCTCGATCCGTACTTTGAGCAGTTCGGATGGGACGCCTGGTCGGCGTCGCAGTTGGCCCAGAATCGGGTGAATGATGCAGGTATCCGCGGGGTGGGGACTCTGTACGGAGTGGGCGCCGGCTATTCGATCACGGGCGTGTACTACAACAGGGATCTCGCGGAGCGGGTCGGAATGGACGCGCCTCCCGCCACGCTCGACGAGTTTGAGTCATACATGGCGTCAGCCAAAGAAGACGGCCTCCTGCCGATCATCTCCCTGTCTCCCGCCACTTTTGCGCACAATGCCATCCACAACCAGTACGTCGATCCGGCCGACATTGCATCTTTCGTCTTCCTGGCACCCGGGGCCACCATCGACACGCCGGAAGCGGTCGCAGCCGCCGAGCGACTCGAACGGTGGGCAACCGAGGGATACTTCAACGAGGATGTCAACAGCTTGGACTACGTGAGCATGATGTCTCGGTTCATCGACGGCGAGGCCCTCTTTATGTTCAATGGAAGCTGGGAGGGTGCGAATCTGGATGAGTCCATGGGCGACAACGCCGGGTTCTTCGTGGTGCCACCGCTGAAGGCAGGTGACCCGCCGGTTGCCATGGGCGCGTCAGGCACGATTGTGATCCCGGCCGGCGCCGACCATCCCGACGTGGCCGCGTTCTTCTTCGACTGGATCCACACGAATCCAGCTGCGCGCCAAGAGGTTGCCGACACGACAGGGATGGCACCGGGCGGGCCACCGGGCTTGCCATTGCCAGAGAGCGACCCCGGATCCATCGTGGAACTCCTCCAGCAGCAGGCGGCGTATCTGGCGGCAGAGGGTGTCATCGTCGACTACCTCGGGAACGCCACGTCAGGCTTCTTCTCAACCACGCTTGTGCCAGAGGTTCAGCGCCTCGTGGGCGGCGAAACGAGTCCCGAGAGCTTCATCCGTGCGTTGCAAGAAGGCTACGAGGCCTCCATCGATCGGTAGGAGTGCCCTCCGGGCCCGCCGGGGCCAATTCGCTACGCTTGGGACGCAGCGGGTTGGCTCCGGTGTGGCCGCGACCAGCCACAGCATTGCTGACCTACCCGCAGTCATCAAGAAGCCTGCGATGCGCTCCCGTGGCTGGCTGTTCGTGTTGCCCGCACTGGCGTTCTATGCGACTTTCGTTCTTTGGCCGCTCGTCACCTCGGTGCGATATTCGATGCTCGACTGGAACGGCATCGGGGAGTCAAGCTGGGTCGGGTTGGAGAACTATCGAAGGATCCTGACTGACCCGGCTCAGTTGGCGCCGATCGTCAACTCGTTGAAGCTCATCGCGTTCTTCACGATCGTGCCGGTGGTCGTTGGGCTGGCGTCAGCGGCGCTCATACACGACTGGCGGAGCCGCTTTGTGGGCGCTTTCCGCACGACGCTGTTCCTTCCCCAGGTCATACCGCTTGTGGCCTCCGGGATTGTGTGGGGATGGATCTACTCCTCGACCGGCGTGCTGAACCAGAGCCTCGAGTGGATGCGTCTCGACTCGTGGACCCGTCCCTGGCTGGGCGACTTCGACCTCGCTCTCCCCGCAGTTGGCGTGGTTGGCGCGTGGGTGCTCACGGGGTTCTGCACACTGCTGTTGACGTCGGGCATCTCCAAGATCGACCCGCAGCTCTATGACGCCGCCAAAGTGGACGGTGCCGGGCGAATACGAGAGTTCTTCGCGGTGACGCTCCCCGGGGTTCGAAGAGAGATCGGCGTGTGCGTCATCGTGACCATGATCGGTGCCCTAGCGAGCTTCGACATCGTCTTCATCACTACTCGCGGAGGCCCTGGCCGAGAGACCCTCGTGCCCGGAGTACAGATCTACTGGCTCGCCTTCCTCGAGCGACGCATCGGGGCGGCCTCCGCGATGGCGGTAATGCTCATGGTGCTCATCTGGATGCTGGTGCTTCCAACCCAGAAGTATTTCCAGCGCGACCCGACAACGAAACCATGAACCGTTCACAGACCCTGACGCGGTTGGTGATGGCGATGCTGCTGTTGTTCACTCTGGTGCCGTTCGTGACGCTTCTTTCTGCGGCACTGCAGCCGGTGGGGGACAGACCGAGGGGCTTCAGTTGGCCCTCCAACCCGCAGTGGGGCAACTTCGTCGAGGCGTACCAGGTAGCCGACGTCACCCCACTGCTGAAGTCGAGCATCCTGATAGTGCTGGGCGTCGTACCGATCTCGCTGCTGATAGCCGCGCTGGCGGGCTACGGCCTCGCTTCACTGTCGATACCTGGCGGACGCTGGATCCTGCTGCTGTTCATTGCCGGATTGACAATCCCCTTCGAGTCGCTCATCACCCCGCTCTTCTTCCAAATGAAGGCTCTCGGTCTGCTCAACACAAGATGGGCAGTAATCCTGCCGCTCATCGGCCTGTTCATGCCCTTCGGCGTCTTTTGGATGCGTTCATACTTCGTCTCGATCGCATCCGAGATCAGTGAGGCGGCCAGGATTGACGGCGCCGGCCCCTGGCAGGCGTTCTGGCGAGTCCACCTGCCGCTCTCCCGGCCCGCACTGGCATCTCTCGCCATCCTGCTGTTCCTATGGACATGGAACCAGTTCATCCTCGCCCTCGTCCTCATCGACGACCCCTCGATGAGAACCGTCGCCGGAGCCCTAGGGGCATTCCAGAGCCAATACGACACAAACACTGTTCTACTTGCAGCCATATCGGTGCTGATCATGACACCAACGATCCTCGTGTTCCTGATCTTTCAGAGGCAGTTCTCTAGAGCGCTCCTTGAGGGCGCCGTCAAGGGATGACAGTCGTGGCGACGGTGGTGTGTTTCGGCGACTCCAACACATGGGGATACTCCGTCGAGCGCGCGGCTGATCCGGTGCCTCGGCTGGTGACGGAGGACAGATGGGTGTCCGTGACCGCGCGTGCTCTCGGCCCGGACCATGTCGTCATCGCGGAGGGCCTGCCTGGGCGGACCACCGTGTTTGATGACCCGATAGAAGGTGAGCATCTCAACGGCCACAGGCTGCTTCGCGCCTGTTTGGAGACGCACAAGCCGGTCGATTGCGTGGTGGTGGTCCTTGGGACCAACGATCTCAAGAGCCTGTATTCCGCGTCTGCCTGGGACATCGCCCAAGGCGCCGGACGGCTGCTGGATGTGGTGGCTGTCAGCGCATGCGGGCCGGACGGCGGCGCCCCGCAGGCGCTGTTGGTCGCGCCTCCACCCACACGGGTCACGGGGCTCGGAGCTCCTTTCGAGGACGTTCTTGCGGGAGCCGACGCAAGATCCAGGCGCTTCGACGCGGAGTTCTCGGCGGTTGCCGCGAATCGAGGCGTCGCCTATCTCAACGCCGGCGAGGTGATCGAGTCGAGTCCGATCGACGGAGTGCACTGGTCGCCGCAAGCTCACCGCGCTATCGGGCAGGCGATTGCCGCTTCGGTGAAAGGCCTCACCAAGTGACCCAGAACGGCCTGATGGCACAACAGCCTTCCAGCAACAACCCACCGCAACGCAGGACGGCCAACAAACCGCAATACGCGACTCAGGCCGAACTCTTGGAGTTCGTCGCGAGCATTCGCGCCACGGGGAAGAGGATCCTCGTCGGTCTAACCGGTCCGCCCGGATCGGGGAAGTCGACCCTGGCCGCGGAACTCGCCGAGTCGCTGTGCTCGTCGCCGCCGATCGTACCGATGGACGGATTCCACCTGGCCCAGGCGGTGATCGAGGCGAGGGGACTTGCCGACCGCAAGGGCTCGCCCGAGACCTTCGACTCTTGGGGCTTCGTCCAACTGCTCACGCAGATAGCGAGACCGGACGTCGACAGTGTCGTGTATGCGCCGAGGTTCGACCGAAGCATCGAAGAACCGATCGCAGGCGCCGTCCCAATAGAGCCCACCGATGAGTTCGTGATCGTCGAAGGTAACTACCTGCTGCTCGACGAGCCTCCGTGGGCTCAGATACGACCGGTGCTGCATCTGTGCGCCTACTTGGAACTCGAGGACGAGACTCGAATCCGTCGACTGATCGAACGGCACGTCCGACACGGCAAGCCCCGGCCCGAAGCCGAACGCTTCGTCCGAGACTCCGATGAGAAGAATGCTCAACTCATCAAGTCAGGCCGCAGTCGTTCCGACTTCATCGTCCGCCCAAGCTGAGATGACGCGATGAGTTTGAGGCGACGCCATCGGCATGCTGGTGCCCTAGGCAGAGGGGACTGCCGATGAGTGCGACTCACCGCGGGCCGCTGCTGGCTGTAATCGGCGCTGGCACGCGCGGCTACGGCTATGCCCGTCTGGCGGCGGCGGCCGGCGCACGGATTGTGGCCGTAGCCGAGCCTGATGATCGGCGGCGACATCGCCTCATCAAGCACTGCGGCTCACCAACGACCCGGCAAGCGGCCGATTGGGAAACCCTTGAGATGGATGTCGGCGATGTCGATGGTGTGATCATCGCGACGATGGACGACATGCACGTGGGGCCCACTCTCCGGTTCGCTCCGCTCGGAGTGCCGATGCTGCTGGAGAAGCCGATCGCCCGCTCCTGGGAGGACTGCTGCCGACTCCGGGTCGGGCTGGGCGACGACGCTCCTCCCATACTCGTGGCCCACGTCCTGCGCTACGCGCCCTACACCCGGCTGCTGCATTCGCTCATCGCCGACGGCGCGCTCGGCGACATCGTCAACGTCCACCATCTAGAGCCGGTCGGGTTCTGGCACTTCGCCCATTCCTATGTGCGGGGCAACTGGCACTCGACGGCAACCGCCGCCGACTTGATGGTGGCCAAGGCATGCCATGACGTGGACTGGATCATGCAACTCATCGACTCCGAGTGCGTGGCAGTGTCGTCCTTTGCGAGCCTCAGCCACTTCAGGCCGGAGTCTCGGCCGGTCGGTGCCGCTGATCGATGTGTGGACTGCTCGATCGACTGCGTCTATGACGCGCGATCCATCTACCTCGACACAGCGCGCGACGGCGATTTCTCATGGCCGGTCGAGGCCATAGTCGTGGAGCACACCACAGCGGAAGTCGTGGACGCCCTCGATAACAGCCGGTACGGCCGATGCGTCTACACCGGCGACAACGACATGCCCGACACCCAGGTGGCATCACTGCTGTTCGCCGGTGGTCAGACCGCCACGATCACCGTCAGCGCGTTCACGGAACTGCGCAGCCGGCTCACTGTCGTCTCCGGCACCCGGGCCGAAGCCACAGTGACCGCGGCCGGCGTGGAGCTCTATTCCTTCGCGACACGCCGCCGACGGTTCTGTAACGCCGACGGGCGCGGCAGCTCCGGCCTCAACGCAAGCCACGGCGGCGGAGGCGACGCGGCGCTCGTGGATCGCTACCTGAGCGAGATCGACCATCCCACCGAAGCCGGGCGGGCAGCGTTCGCGGAGGCGCTGCGCACACACCGGGTGACCTTCGCCATCGAGGAGGCACGTCGCCGCGGCCAGGTGGTCGATCCTCGCGACCTACCCAGCTCTATAGCGAGTGACGAACACCGCGAGGTCTAGGAGACCAACGACGATGCAGGTCGTCACCATGCTGCCGAGCGGGAGGGGTGGGCTCCATCGCGGGTGCATCTCTGTTGCGTCCGGCCGCATCGTCGAGGTTGTCCCAGCGCCAGTCGGGGTCGCTGGGCTCGCAGCACATCTCGACTTCACGCCCTATGTAGCCCTGCCCGGGTTTGTCGACCTCCAAGTCAACGGCGCACTTGGTCACGACATCACCACCGATCCGTCGACGATGTGGCCTATCGGGCAGCGGCTCCTGAGCCATGGCGTGACCGCGTTCCTTCCCACCGTCATCACCTCACCCCCAGAGCAGAGACACGCCGCCTACCACCACATCAGGACTCGACCTCGCGGCTACGACGGCGCGGAGCCTCTCGGCTTGCACATCGAGGGCCCTGTCCTTGCGCGGGACTACGCCGGGACACACCCGCGAGCCGATCTGGCGAGCGGCGCGGAGGGGTTGGCGGACGAGTTGCTCCGCGAGGCAGACGCTGTCTCTCTCGTAACCATCGCTCCAGAGGTGGAGAGCGCCTCGAAGTCGATCACACGGCTCGCGGGGGCCGGGATAGTGGTTTCGCTCGGACACACGGCTGCGACGGCGGCGCAAACTTCCGCAGCGCTCGCAGCGGGGGCCAGGGCGCTGACTCATGTGTTCAACGCAATGAGTCCGATCCAACACCGCGAGGTTGGCGCTGCCGGTGCTGGACTCCTGCATCCAGAGGCCTTCGTCTCGCTTATTGCCGATGACCACCACCTCAGCGAGGAGGCGATTCGGATTGCATGGAGGCTGGCCGGGCCCGGTCGCATCTGCTTGGTCACCGACGCTATGGCTGGCATGGGCGCGCCTGCCGGGACCTACCGCATCGGTAGCAAGACCATCGAGTGCGGAGACGCCGCCCGCAACAGCGACGGAAGCCTGGCCGGCTCCTTGCTGACCATGCCGGCGGCAGCCCGCCGCATGCGAGACGTCACAGGAGCCACGTGGGACGAACTGGCCAAGATCACTTCAACGAACGCCGCCGATCTGCTCGGAGACACCGACCGTGGACGGCTCTCTCCGGGCAAGCGAGCCGACATCGTGATCGTGGACGCGCAGCTTCAACCGGTAGCCACCATCCTCGAAGGCAAGATCGCATTCCGCAGGAGAGAGAGCGCCAGGATCACCCGGTCCGCATCGCCCAAGGCTGGCCCGGCATCCGCGACTCCGAGTCCGGTCGCAATCGGAGTCGATATCGGCGGCACCGCGTTCAAGGCAGCGATCTTCGACGGTGCCAGCCTGGGCCCGCTACGACGGGGCAACACCGGACGAGACCGGCCAGCGGCTGGAGTGCTCGTGGAGGTCCGCCGGACGATCGAGGACCTCAGCGGCACCGCCGGGGTCGACATCCGCAGCGTCGGGATTGCCTGCGCCGGGATCGTTGACGGTCCAGCCGGCGTGGTGATCGAGGCGACGAACCTGGAGTGGCGCAACGTCGAAGTGGCGGCAACAGTGGGCCAAGGCCTGGGACTGCCGGTCGTGTTGGAGCACGATGTCTACCTCGCCGCCCTCGCCGAGTGGGAGACGGGCAGTGGTGTCGGGGCCGAGTCGATGCTCTACGTGTCTGTGGGCACCGGGGTGGCTGCCCGTCTGTTCACGCGTGTTGGTACGAACCGAGGCAACTTGAACCTGGCCGGTGAGATGGGATTCATGCCGATCGGGGCTGAGGGCCGGCCCCTCGAGTCGGTTGCATCCGGACGAGCCATGAGCGAGGCCTACCGTCATGAGACCGGCGTGCCCGCTACGGCGGAGCAGATCATCGTTGCGTCTCCTGAAAATCCTGTCGCAGCGCGGATCTGGTCCGCAGCCATGAACGCTCTTGCCCAAGGCCTGGCAGCGGCCGTCTGTCTGGACGATCCCGAGATCGTCGTGCTCGGGGGAGGACTCTCAAACGCCGGAGATGTCCTGCTGATGGCGCTTGAGCCGAGACTCGCTTCCCTCCTGGCACCCCTGCGAGATTCGCCGCAGATGGTTGTAGCGGCCCACGGCGACCGCAGCGGAGTCGTCGGCGCCGCGCTGTATAGCGAGCTGGCCACCTCGCCCGCCGCCGGGGGCTCGCGATCGTCGGCGGTCACGTCGTGACCGCTTAGATCTCCGATCGGAACGCTCGTGGAGGTTGTGATCGTCGAGTCGCAGGTCGAGATGGCTCGGATCGCGGGGGACGCAATCGCCGCAGTAGTCTCGTCGAGGAAGACTCCGACGCTGGGACTGGCCACAGGGTCGTCGCCCGTGCCCGTCTACGCGGACCTCATTGAGCGTCACCGCACCGAGGGCATCGGCTTCAACGGCACGACAATGTTCCTGCTCGACGAGTATGTCGGCCTGCCCGACGGCCATCCGCAGTCCTTCAGGACGGTCATCCGTGCCACCTTCACCGCACACGTCGATGTGGATCCGGCGGCTGTCCACGGCCCGGACGCCAACGCCGACGACCTCAAGAAGGCGTGCCTGCGATACGAGAACTTGATCGCAGATGCAGGCGGGATCGACGTGCAACTGCTGGGAATCGGCAGCGAAGGGCACATCGGCTTCAACGAGCCCGCCTCTTCGTTGGCCTCACGAACGCGTCTCAAGACGCTCACCGACCGCACCAGGAAGGACAACGCCCGATTCTTCGACAAGCACGAAGAGGTGCCGCGCCATGTGCTCACGCAGGGCATCGGCACCATCCTCGAAGCCCGCCACATCATCCTTATGGCTTCCGGCCTCGCCAAGAGCGTCCCGATCGAGCGGACCGTGGAAGGCCCGGTGAGCGCCATGGTTCCGGCCTCGGCACTGCAACTGCATCCCCACGTGACCGTGATCGTTGACGAGCACGCCGCATGCCGGCTCAAGCACGCGGACTACTACCGCTCAACGTTCAAGCACAAGCCCGAGCGGCAAGCAATCTGATCCTCATGCAGACACTCAGACTGAACCGCCCTGGCTTTCTCGGAAGGTTCTGAGCTTGGGAAAGCGAGGATGTGGCTATGCCTACACGGACGGTGCCGAGTACTCCTTCGACGCGGAGGTACTCGGTGGAGGAGGCCCAGGCGGTGCGGCTGGTCCGTCAGCCGATCCGTCCATGGTGAGAAGCGGCCTGTACAGGTCGGGGCGTCTATCTCGAAACAACCCCCACGCCGCTCGATCACGGTCGGCGCCCTGGGGATCGACCGACGCTGTGATGATCTCATCGTCATCGGTGCCCGCCTCGGCGATGACGGTTCCGAAGTGGTCTGTGATGAACGAACGGCCCCAGTAGGTCGTACTGTGGTCGCCGCTGGCCGACTCGGTGCCCACACGGTTTGCGGCGACTACCGGAACCATGTTCGAGGCCGCATGGCCACACATTGCCGTGCGCCAGTGATCGTGGCAGTCCGAGCCGATCGCGGTCGGATAGATCAGCAACTCAGCGCCGCGTAGGCTCATGACACGGGCAGCCTCCGGAAACCACTGATCCCAGCAGATACAACAACCGATCCGCCCGGCGGCCGTGTCGAAGACCCTGAATCCCGTGTCTCCCGGGGATGTGTAGTACTTCTCGTAGCACGTCGGAGGCCCCAAAGGCATGTGCGACTTCCGGTAGGTGCCGGCGATAGTGCCGTCGGCATCGACTACAGCTGTCGTGTTGAAGTAGGCCTGCCCGGCCTGCTCGAAGAAGTTCACCGGGATGACGACGTGAAGCTCGCGTGCCAGCTCCTGCATGTAGCCGACGGTTCGACTGGACTCGAGCGTCTCTGCCAATTCAAAGAAGTCTTCGCGCCAACCGAAGTTGTAGAAGAGCTGGTGCGCTACCAGCTCCTGGAGCACGACGATATCGGAGCCTTCTTGCGCCGCCCGGCGGGCTAGTTCGCCCGCGCGGTCGAGATTGCCCGCTGGATCGGGACCGCACGCCATCTGAATGGCCGAGATCGTGACAGCCATGCGGCTCACGAACCCCGTTTAGCGTTGCCGCATTGATGCTGCACGCGAGTCATCGACAGATCTCGTCGGCCTCCGCTGGTCAGACGATCAGTGCCCACCGGATGGCCACCGTAGTCGGAGAGCTCAGGGGAGCGCTCACCCCAAGAAGTCTCATGTGAGACCGCTCGCGGGCGTTCGGAGAGCTACCGTCCCGGCCGTGATGAAGGCGACCTATGTGGCACTGCTGCGAGGAATCAACGTGGGCGGCAAGAACATCGTGCGCATGGCCGACCTGCGGGCCGCGTTCGAGGACGCCGGGTACGCAGCGGTCAGCACCTACATCCAGTCCGGCAACGTGCTGTTCGAGTCCGACGGGCCGCCGGCAGCGCTGGAACGCGACATCGAGACGATGCTCGAGAGCGCCTTCGGCCTGTCTCTCGTCGTGGTGGTGCGCTCGCACCGGCAGCTCTGCAACGTGGTCGACCGGGCACCGGACGGGTTCGGCGCTGCGCCCGATGTCCATCACTCCGATGTGATCTTCCTGAAGGCGCCGCTGACGAGCCGTCAAGCTCTGCGAGCCGTCGATTTGCGCGACGGCGTCGACCAGGCATGGCCCGGCACCGGGGTGCTCTACTTCTCGCGCCTTAGCGAGCGGTTGTCGCAGAGCCGGATGAGCCGGATCGCCAGCACCCCGCAATACCAGAACATGACCATCCGCAACTGGAGAACGACGACCAGGCTGCTGAGCCTCCTCGACGAGCGGAGCACCGCTCAGGGCGCTTAGGGCAAGGACCCGCGCTGACCGTCGCGGCGCAGCCGCTGAATCGTTGGTCAGCGCGGGCGTCGTGTGCGGGCCCACAGCCAGCGCATCCCGCCGACGCATGTCGCTGCCAGTGTCGCCACCAGCAGCACCCACTTGACCGAGGTGAACACCGCGGCCGGCCAGGCCAGCGGGGACGGCGCGCCGTCGTGGCTCAGCGCCAGCGCTGCAATGGTGATGTTCTCCAGCGCATCGGCCAGCGCGACCGCCAGCGGCAGCAGATACAGCCGCGCCCCGCCTCGAAACAGCCGGAACAGCAGGACCGCGAGCAGCAGGCCGTAGGAGGCCGGAAAGACCATGTCGATGGTGAGCGCGGTCGCCGCGTAGACGGCCCTCGCACTCGCGTCGAGCTGGTCGAGAGCGTCGAACAGGTCCGCCGCGTCTTCGGGCGTGTACCAGCCCCGACTGTCGAGCAGGTCCAATCCCGCCAGCCGCGACTGCCGCCAGGCGAGGCCCGCCACGCAGCCGACGACACCCACCAATGCCGCGACCACGGTTCGCCGGGTCGCCCATAGCTCCACTGCGCCACCGATCAGTTACATTGAGCCGTAACGGGGGGCGCGGAATCCACCGCCTGCGCAGGGAGACCTGAGCACTCGGCCACCGAGCCGACTACAGGCGGACCGGCCCCCCGGCCGCGATCCACCCCACAGACTTCAGCGACCGCCGCCGCCCTGTAGAAGCGGGGCAAGCGAAAATACTCTGGATCAACCAGCGTATGGAACAGATCAAAGACGAGAGCACTCCCTGCGGCCATCAACTCAGTCTGCCCAAGACCGGCGCGACCCGCGCGAGGACGTTGGAGTGAGCGGGTCTGCGGATGCGAGTCCCCGCTGGCAGCATGCGGTCGGGGCATCTGAGGGGAGCGAGTCCTGTGCTTGACATCGATTCCGGGGCTGCATCCAACCCGGCCGCCGCGGAGTGGGAGGCGGCCGGACTGCGGGCCCCGGACATGGACGCCGTCCGCTCGTGGCGGCTCCAGCAACTTCGCCAGCAGCTTGAGGCCGAGGACCTGGCCGGCATCGTTCTGTTCGACCCGCTCAACATCCGGTACGCCACCGACGCGACCAACATGCAGGTGTGGACCACCCACAACCCGGTGCGGTATGCGTTCGTGGCTACCGATGGTCCGGTCGTCCTGTTCGACTTGGCCCGCTGCGAGCACCTTGTCGAGCACCTGCCGCTGATCGACGAGGTCAGACCGGCGACGGGCTGGTTCTTCTTCGAGAACGGCCCCCGGGAGGCCGAAGCGGCCGATCGTTGGGCCGACGAGATCGCCGACCTAGTGCGGAGCCATGGCCGGGGCAGCCTGCGGGTCGGGCTCGACAAGTGCGAGTCCCTCGGGCTGGCCGCGCTGCAGCGCCGCGGCCTCGACACCGTCGCCACTATGCGGACGGCCGAGTTGGCCCGTTACCGCAAGCACCCCGAGGAGATCGCAGCCATGCGCCGGGCCGTGCACGCTGGCCAGCAGGCCGTACGGGAGATGTGGCAGGCACTCGAGCCCGGGATCACCGAGGCCCAGCTGTGGTCGCACCTGCACGCCGGCAACATCGCCCGCGGCGGGGAGTGGGTCGAGACCCGGCTGCTGTCGAGCGGCCCGCGCACCAATCCGTGGTTCGCGGAGTGCTCCCACCGAGTAATCGAAGCCGGCGACCTCGTCTGCTTCGACACCGACCTGATCGGCCCCTACGGCTACGCCGTCGACATGTCCCGCAGCTGGGTCACACCGGGCCGCGAACCGACCGCGCAGCAGCAATCACTCCACTCGCTCGCCTGCGAGGTGCTCGCCCACAACTGCGCCCTCCTCAAGCCCGGGTTGACCTTCCGGGAGTTCGCCGAACGCAGCTACCAGCTACCGGACCGCTACCTGCCCAACCGGTACGCCGACATAGCCCACGGACTGGGCCTTTCCACCGAGTACCCCATGATCCACTACATCCAGGATTGGGACGCCTACGGCTACGACGGCGTCATAGAGGACAGCGTGGTGATGTGCCTGGAGGTGTACGTCGGCGAGCCCGGCGGGCCCGAGGGAGTAAAGCTCGAGAACCAGATCTACGTCGCCAGCAACGGCGCTGAAGTGCTCGACACCTTCCCCATGTCACTGACCCCACACTGACAGGCCCACCGTCGGCTCTGCGGGCGTTCTGGGATAGAACGCCGTGGTGCAGTCCCATTTCACCCATGAGTTGTTCGAGTTCCTCCTCGAGTTGCGGGCCAACAACAACCGCGAGTGGTTCGCTGAGAACAAGGGCCGCTACGAGCGGCATCTGAAGGAGCCGCTGCTGGCGTTCATCGAGGACTTCGAGCCCTACCTGCACTCGATCAGCGAGCACTTCGTGGCCGATACCCGGGCCAACGGCGGCTCCATGTTTCGGATCTACCGGGACGTGCGCTTCTCCAAGGACAAGACGCCCTACAAGACCCAGGCCGCTGTCCAGTTCCGCCACGAGGCGGGCAAGTCGGTCCACGCGCCGGGCTTCTACCTGCACCTGGCTCCCGGCGAGGTCTTCGCGGGCGTAGGCCTGTGGCGGCCCGACACTGCCGCGCTGGGACGGATCCGCGAGCGCATCGTCGCCGATCAGGCCGGCTGGGAGGCAGCGATCGCCGATCCCGGGTTCGTCGAGGAGTTCGACCTGGAGGGGGACTCGCTGAAGCGCCCTCCCAAGGGATTCGATCCCGAGCACCCGCGCGTCGAGGACCTCAAGCGCAAGGACCACGTGGCCACGTGCATCTTCGACGAGGAGGAGGTCACCCAGCCAGGGTTCATCGACGACTTCGCGGACGCCTGCCGCATGGCCTCGCCCTACATGGAGTTCCTGACCCAGGCAGTCGGCCTGTCCTACTGAGGGCGCGCCTGACCGGCCCGCGCTTAGCACTCCGTCGGACATTCCCGGACATGCCTTCAGCTGCCTGAGTAGATGTCCGTTCTTGTCCGACATGGGCGGCGCGGAGACGGCACACTGGGTGAGTGCGATCCGGGGCGATGCAAGTTGAGGCGGTCTCCACCACCGGCATCTACTGCCGGGCCGAGTGCTCGGCCAGGCCGCTAGCCCGCAACACCGCTCGGTACCCCAGCTCGGTCGCCGCCGAGGCCGCCGGCTACCGGCCCTGCCTGCGGTGCCGGCCCGAGCGCAGGGCCGGATCGCTAGCGGGCCTCGATGCTCCCGAACCTGTGGCCGCCGCGCTGCTGCGAATCACCGACGGCTACCTTGATGATCACGACGAGCAGGAACTCGCCTCCCACGTGGGCTACAGCGCCCGCCACCTGCGACGGCTGTTCGAACTGCACATCGGCGCCACGCCGAGCGCCATCGCCCGATCCAGGCGCGCCCACTTCGCCCGCCGGCTGATCGACGAGACCGACCTGCCGTTCGACGCCATCGCGAGAGCGGCCGGCCTCGGCGGGTCGCGGCAGCTGCACCGGGCCATGGCCTCCCTCTTCGGGTTTACGCCCAGCCAACTGCGCTCGAAGCGCAGGCGGGGCGAACGGCCCAGCATCGACGGCGGCCTGGCGCTGTCTGTTCCCTACATGGCGCCGTTCGACTTCGGCGCGTTCCTGGCCCACCACGCCCCGCGTGCCATTCCCGGCGTGGAATCCGCCGACGGCACCTATGTGCGCTCCATCAGCGTGTGCGGCCACGGCGGCATCGCCGAAGTGGCCGACGCGGCCGACGGCGAGCATCTGCGGCTGCGGCTGCACCTGCCGACCTACGACTCGATCATCGACGACGTGCACCGCGCCCGCGCCCTGCTGGGCACCGACGCCGATCCCGACCGTCCGGCCGTGCTGGACGACGATCCGGTCATCGGTCCGCTGATGCGCGCCGCACCCGGCCTGCGTGTGCCGAGATCGTGGGACCGGTTCGAGACCGTCATCAGGATCGTGGCCGGTCAGCAGGTCTCGGTAGCGGCGGCATCGACTATGTGCGGCCGCATCGCCCGGCGTCTCGGCGTTCCCCTCAGCGTCGCCGACGCGACCGTCGACGAAACGGCACGCGACCAAGCGTCGCCGGTCCCGCACCTGCCACCCCCGGGGTCCCTCCCCACCCACCTGTTCCCCAGCGCCGCCGCGCTCGCCGACGCAGGAGCCCGCGGCCTCGCCGGGCTGGGGTTCACGCAGCGCAGGATCGACACCATCATCGGCGTCGCGCGGGCAGTGTCCGACGGTGATCTCGACCTGGAGGCCACTCACAGCCTCGACGACACCGTGGCGCAGCTGTGCCAATTCGAAGGAATCGGTCCGTGGAGCGCCCATCTCATCGCCATGAGGGTCTTCGGCCACGACGACGCCTTCCCGGCCTCCGACCTGGGGCTGCGGCGCGCCGTCGAGCACCTCACCGGGCAGCCGTGCAACCCCCGTGAACTCCAGGCACGCGCCGAGTCCTGGCGCCCGTACCGGTCATGGGCCGCGCAACATCTCTGGAACGCGGCCGCAGGCTCGCATCGCCAACTCCCGTCCAACCACCCGCCCGACTGACGGCGGGCTCCATCAACCCACATCCCGACCCGCAAGGAGAGGAGAGCCATGAGCCGCGACATCCATGACACGCATTGGCACACCATCATCGACAGCCCCATCGGGCCGCTCGGCCTCGTGGCCACCGACAAGGGACTGCGCGCCGTGAGTTGGAGGGGAGAGGAGACCTCGGTCGAACTGCCGCCCGACATGCTCGACGGCTCGGACCACCCGGTCCTCACCAGGGCCGCCGCGCAGCTCGACGAGTACTTCCGCGGCGACCGCACCAGCTTCGATCTCCCCCTCGACCTGCGCGGCACCGAATTCCAGGTAGCCGCCTGGCGGGCACTCGGCGACATTCCCTACGGCAGCACCCGCAGCTACGGCGAGCAGGCCGCGCTGATCGGTCGACCCAAGGCGGTTCGCGCCATAGGGCAGGCCAACGGCCGCAATCCCGTGCCGATCGTGTTGCCGTGCCACCGGGTGATCGGAGCCAACGGCACCCTCGTCGGGTTCGGAGGCGGGTTGGACACCAAGACGCTCCTGCTCGAACACGAGGGAGCCCTGGACTGACAGCCGTCGATAGTCACCCAGGTTGAGGGGGGCTCAGTATTGTCGTGCCGGTGAGCGACGCCGCCGCGGTGCGAACAGCCGGCAGGGAACACGCCGACCGCGGATTGGCTCCCTGCCGCCCGCTGCTCAAGTGGCCGGGCGGGAAGCGGTCCGAACTGCCGCTCATCGCACCTCGGATACCCGAGCATTCACGCTACTTCGAGCCGTTCTTCGGTGGAGGCAGCGTCTACTTCGCTGCCATCGACGCCGAGTCGTTCGCCAACGACCTTCATCCCGACCTGATGGAGTTCTACCGTTGCGTCAAGCACAACGATGAGCGGTTCTTCCAGCATCTGTACTCCATCGTCGACGATTGGGAGCGAGCCTCACTCGTCGGAAGAGACGCCATCTACTACGACTGCAGAGACCGGTACAACGCATCCCCGCCCACAACCGCTCAGCGCGCTGCCGACTTCTTCCTCCTGAGGGAGCTGGCCTACGGAGGAATGTTCCGCGTCAATGCAAACGGTCACTTCAACGTCCCGTTCGGGCAGGCCTACGCCAAGAACAAGAACCTGCGCGAGAAGGTGGACCATCTTCGCTCCGACGCCGCAGTGGCCAAGATGAAGCGCCTCAACCTGTCGGCCCTCGACTTCGCCGACTTCCTGGACGGCTTCGAGTTCCGCCCGGCCGACTTCATGTTCGTCGATCCGCCGTACGACTCATCGTTCTCCAAGTACGACACCCTTGACTTCACTGAACAAGACCAACGACGCCTGGCCAAGGCTCTGATGCAGTTCACAGGACGATTCATGCTGGTCTGCAAGGCGACGCCTCTCATCGAGGACCTCTACCACGGTGCCGAACACCTGCGAGTGCACCACTATGAGTACCAGTACAAGTTCAACATCAAGGGCCGCTTCTCGCGGTCGTCCACCCACGCGATGATCACCAACTATGAAGCCGCTCCCGCCGCAAGGGAGGCGAGTTGACGATGCACCGGAGTTGATGTGCGTATCGGGATCTCGCCGTTCGCCACTACACGGGAGACCACGCTCGAGCTGAGCCGGATCGCCGTGGAGGGCGGCCTCGACACGCTGTGGCTCGGCGACGGCTACCTCGCCAACCCCGACTTCACCGGATGGGCCGGCGCGATGGAGAGCCTGGCCGAACTGGCGTGGCTGGCCGGTCGGTATCCCACCGCCCGGGTCGGCATCGCGGCTGCGATCCTCCCGCTGCGCGATCCGTCGTGGCTCGCCAAGCAGGCCAACACGCTCCACCGGATGGCGGGCGGCGGGTTCATCCTCGTCGTCACGCCCGGGTTCTGGCCCCATGACCTAGAAGCGAGGGGCATCGCCTTCGCCGATCGGGCCGCCGTCTTCGACGCGAACCTGGCGGACCTCCGCCGGCTGCTCCCCGACGAGACGCTGTCCCCCGGACCCTCAAGCACCGGCCCGCCGCCGGTGTGGCTGGCCGGAGCGGATGCGACCATGGCCCGAGCCGCGGCGCTGGGTCTGCCCTTCCTGTCCTCGCGGGCCACCCCCGACGAACTGGGCCCCATCGCCCGGCGATTCTTCGACGCGGGCGGGGAGTTCCTCGCCCATCGGACCCGGCTCGAATACGGCGAACACGATGTGACCGGCAACGTCGTCGACTGGCACGCAATCACCGGCTCTGCCGGCGAGCTCGTCGACACCCTCGGCCGGTACGCCGAGCTGGGCGTCGGGGACCTCTCGATCATCCCCGGGCAGGACGACGCCAGCTCCCTGCGTACCGTCGAGATACTCGCCGCCGAGGTGATGCCCCAGCTGTGAACCAGCTGCCGTCAGCGCTCGTCCGGGACCGCGCTGGTCGCCTCGTGGGTGGACGTCATCACGCTGCGCAGCCCGAGCCCCATCACCACCCGATTGATGTAGGCGTAGTAGGCGACCATGTTGTTGAGGTCGAGGATGTCGAGGTCGCTCAGCCCGTGCTCTCGCAGCGGTTCGAGATCGCGCTCGGTCACAGCCGCGGGCGACTGCGTGAGCTTTGCGGCATACGTGCAGATCGCATCGAGGCGGCCGTCCCCGGACTTCACGCGGACCGGGTCGGCGTCGATGGCGTCCAGCACCTCGGTGGCCAGCCCGAGCGACTCGAGCTTGAGCCGCAAACCTGAAGCGCAATGGTCGGTGCCGTTGAGACGGGACGTCACCAGGGCGGCCGACTGGCGCTCGATGGCGGTGAGTTGCGACGGGCAATGCTCCACGGCTCGATAGAGCCGGAGCCGCTCCTCGACGATCGGGGGGTAGAGGCTGCCGAGCATGGTGAACTCGGCGGGCTCGCCGAGCTTCGCCGCCTGCCAGTCGTAGGCGTCGCGGAGCGCACCGGAAGCGTCGTCCCACGGGACGGTGTCGATCCAGGCCATTGCTGCGATGGTAGACCGGTGCCGTGAGCGGCGACACCGTTCCTGCGGTCGGCGTGTGGATATTCCCCGCCGCGCCCGCTCCCGGGCTGGTCGACCTGGCCCGCCACGTTGAGAATCGCGGCCTAGACGAGCTGTGGATAGGCGACGAGGGACCCGCACGCGATCCCTTCGCCGTGCTCGCCGCCGCGGCGGTCGTCACCGGTCGGATCCGGCTGGCCACCGGCATCACGAACCCGTACGTGCGCCATCCGGGCGTAACCGCCGCGAGCATGCTCACCGTCCACGAGCTCAGCGGCGGCCGAGCCGTGCTCGGGGTCGGTGCGGGGGGACAGATGTCGCTGGCGCCGTTCGGCCTGGAGGCCCGCAAGCCCGTCGACCGTGTGCGTGAGTTCCTCGACATCACCCGGGCGGTTGCGACCGGGACACCGACGGCGGGTTACACGCCGCCGGACGTCGCCGTCGACGAGGCGGCCGCCGGCGCACCGATGCCGGTGTTCGTGGGAGCCCGCGGGCCCCGGCTCAACCGGCTCGCGTCCGAGCTGGCCGACGGCGCCTTCGTGTCGGGCATGCCCCCGTTCCGCTACCCCGCCGTCGTCGACTGGGCCCGGTCTGAGCGCCCGATCGACATCGCGCTGTACCCGAGCGTCGCCTTCACCGAGGAGGCGGTGGAGCGACACCGGCCCGAGATGATCTGGTCGCTGCTCGACACCCCGCTCGAAGTGCGGGAGGAGCTCGGGCTCGACGTCGAAGCCGTGAGATCGGCCGCTGGGGCGCTCCGGGCCGGCGACCCGGAACCGGCGCGAACGCTGATCGACGACACCGTGTTCGAACGGGTGATGCTGGCGGGCCAACCCACGGTGGTGGGTCGACGGCTGGCGGAACTGGTCCGAGAGCATCGGCCCACGAGCATCGGGCTCGCCCTCCTCCAGGACGACCTGCACGAAGGCGTGGATCACGCGGCCGAGGCCTTCGCGGCCATGACCGCTGAGCTGGAAGGTGATCGATGGTCGGCGTGATCAACCATGTGGCCAACCCCGACGTCGAGGCCGCGGTCGGGCTCGCCCAGGCGGCCGAGGGCGCGGGAGCGGCATGGATCGGCGTCGCCGACGCCTTCTGGTGGCGGGATGTATGGATGCTGCTCGGGGAGGTCGCCTCACAGACGGAACGCATCGAGCTCGGACCGGCCATGACCAACCCGTACATGCGCCACCGGTTCCACACGGCGTCGGCGCTGGCCACGCTGCAGGAGCTGGCGCCCGGCCGGGTGTTCTGCGGTATCGCGGCCGGCGGATCCGAGGTCACCGCGGCAGCCGGGATCTCCCGACAGGACGCGCCCGAGAAGGTCGCCGAGCTGGTCACCTTCCTGCGCGCGGTCGAGACCACCGGGACACTCGACGCCTCGTCGGGCCGCGGCCTCGACATCCGCCTCGATCCCGTCCCGATCCTGATGGCGGGACGGGGCGACACCATGCTGCGCGCTGCGGGTGCGCTGGCCGACCGGGTCCTGCTGTGGGCGATCCCGGCGTCGGACCTGGAGCGCTCGGCGTCGATCGTCCGTGCCGGCGCCTCCGGCCGGCCCCGGCCACCGGAGCTGGTCTGGGCACCGCTCGTACGCCACCGCGACGCTCCGCAGAGGTCGATCATGCACGTTGCCGTCTACGCCTCCCTCAACACGGTCGCTCCGGTGCGGCTCGGATGGGGACTGGACAACACTCGGGTCGAGGCCATCCGGGAGCAGCTCGTGCGGGGCGACCTGTCGGCCGCAGGAGCCCTCGTCCCGCCGAGTGCCCTCGAGGATCTGGTGTTCGAGGACCTCGACCCGGCCCCGATCGCGGCCATCGCCCGCCGCCTCGGCGTGTCGTCGTTGGCCGTGCCCGGGTTCGATCCAGCGACACTCGCCGGCCACATTGCCTGGGCCGCCTCGGTCGAGGCCCTGCTCGACTGACAGGGAGGCTCTGGTGGCGCTGCAGGACGATGTGCAGGCGATCCTCGACCGAGGCGTGGACGACGGCGACGTCGTTGGTGCAACCGCCCAAGTCGTCACCGGCGACGGGCTCCTCGCCGCCGCGGCCGCCGGGGAGCGGTCGGCCGACGCCGCGGCCGGCGCCGGCCCCATGACGCTCGACACGGTCTGCTGGATCGCCTCCATGACCAAGGCCATCACCGGCGCGGCGGCCATGCATCTCGTGGAGCGGGGCCGACTCCACCTCGACGCGCCCGCCTCGAGCGTGCTGCCCAACCTCGCCGACGCGGGCGTGCTCGAGGGCTTCGACGACGACGGCCAGCCCGTCGTGCGCCCGGCCAGGGCCCCGATCACCCTGCGCCACCTGCTGACCCATACGTCCGGGTTCGGCTACGACACCTGGAGCGAACTGCTGCTGCGCTACCAGCAGGCCGCCGGGACCGTCTCGATGACCAGCGGGGAGTTGGTGGCGACCACGACGATGCCAGCGTTGTTCGATCCCGGCGAGGGCTGGATGTACGGCATCAGCATCGACATCGTGGGCCGCATGGTGGAGGAGGTCTCAGGCCGGCGGCTCGACGACTACTTCGACGAGCACATCCTCGATCCGCTGGCGATGGGCTCCACCTCGTTCGGGCGGAGCGACGACCTGCAGTCTCGCAGTGCCGCGATGCACGCCCGGAGGCCCGACGGCTCGCTGGCCGCCATCGAGCTCGCCCGGTCCCCCGAACCGAAGTTCCCGTCGGGCGGCGGCGGGCTTTATAGCACGGTCGAGGACTACTGCCGGTTCCTTCAGATGATCCTGGGCCGGGGCAGCCTCGACGGCGTCGCGATCCTGCAGCCCGAGACGGTCGACCGGATGACGGTCAACAGCATCGGAGATTTGCGGGTGGTCGCCCTGCCCGCGGTGAGGCGTGAGCTCAGCAACGACGCCGAGTTCTTCCCGGGCGTGGCGAAGAGCTGGGGCCTGACGTTCCAGATCAACGAGGAGCCGCTGCCCACGGGACGGCCCGCCGGCGGGCTCATGTGGGCCGGCATCGCCAACACCTACTTCTGGATCGACATGGACAACCAGGTCGCCGGCGTCTACCTCAGCCAGCAACTCCCGTTCGCCGACCCCCGCTCCTACCGGCTCTACACCGACATCGAGACCGCCACGTACGAGTATCTGACGAGCTAGACGGGGCGGCGGGCTACCGCTGGAACGACTCCGCCGTCTGCTGACGTTGCTTGAAGAACGGGTGCGGCGGGGTGAGGCTGGTTCGAAGCATTTGAAGTTGTTGCTATAACTGTGCTTGAATTGTAGTTTCAACGTAGTTACTGTGAGGAAACCCGGAACTGTGTGTCTGCCCCGGGACGGGAGCAGGCACTCGGGACGGGGGCGAACAGACAACAAGACAAGAGACCGTCTGAGGACTGGAGGGAACCATGATCAAATCAAGGACTGTCGTGGCTGCGCTCGTGGCGTTCGCGCTGTTGGCGTCGGCGTGCGGCGACGACGAGGAAGAGGCACCGGCTACAGCCGATGCCACCGAAGCGACCACCGAGGCCGCGCCGGCGGACGACGAAGGCGAGACCGCGGCTCCGGCAGAGCCTGAGGCGGCACCGGCGGGGGATTCGTCTGATCCGATCCGGATCCCGCTGCACAACTGGTCCAGCCAGCTTGTGGGCGCCGAGGTCGTCGGTGGAATCCTGGAGGCCGCTGGCTATTCGGTGGAGTACGTCCCCTCTGACAGCCAGGTGGTGTACCAGTCGATGTGCGACGGCGACATCGAGTTGGTGCACGAGGTCTGGGAAGGCGCCTTCGGCGTGGCCTTCCAGGAGCAAGTCGACAAGGGCTGCGTGCTCGATTGGTCCACCCACAACGCGGTGACCCGCGAAGAATGGTGGTACCCCATCTACGTCGAGGAGCAGTGCCCCGGTCTTCCCGACTGGCAGGCTCTCAACGATTGCGCGCACTTGTTCGCGACGGCCGAGACCGGTGACAAGGGCCGGTTCCTGGGCGGACCGGTGGACTGGCTCAAGGGCGACGAGGAGCGCGTCGAGGGCCTCGGCATGAACTTCGAGGTCATCAACGCCGGATCGGCGGCCACGTTGTGGGCTGAGCTGGACGCGGCTTCGGCCGACAACACGCCCATCGTGTTGTTCAACTGGACCCCGAACTTCGTGGAGGCCGTCTATGAGGGCCGCTTCATCGAGTTCCCCACCTTCGAGGACGCCTGCCGCACCGATCCCGAGTGGGGCATCAACTCCGAGCTGACCCACGACTGCGGCAACCCCGCCGACGGCTACCTGAAGACCGGTGTGGGCGAGCACTTCCCCGAGAAGTGGCCCACCGCCGCCGCCATCGTGCAGCGCATGGACTTCACCAACCCGATGCTGGCCGCCATGGCCGCCGCCGTCGACGTCGACGGCAAGGAAGCCTCAGAGGCCGCCCAGGAATGGCTGGCCGCCAACGAAGACCTCTGGCGAGGCTGGATCAGCGGCGACGTAGCTGCGCCCACGGAGGCCGCGGCCGCAGCCGACTCCACTGATCCGATCCGGATCCCGCTGCACAACTGGTCCAGCCAGCTTGTGGGCGCCGAGGTCGTCGGTGGAATCCTGGAGGCCGCTGGCTATTCGGTGGAGTACGTCCCCTCTGACAGCCAGGTGGTGTACCAGTCGATGTGCGACGGCGACATCGAGCTCGTCCACGAGGTCTGGGAGGGCGCCTTCGGCGTGGCCTTCCAGGAGCAGGTCGACAAGGGCTGCGTGCTCGATTGGTCCACCCACAACGCAGTGACCCGCGAAGAGTGGTGGTACCCGATCTACGTCGAGGAGCAGTGCCCCGGTCTTCCCGACTGGCAGGCTCTGAATGCGTGCGCTCATCTGTTCGCGACGGCCGAGACCGGTGACAAGGGCCGGTTCCTGGGCGGACCGGTGGACTGGCTCAAGGGCGACGAGGAGCGCGTCGAGGGCCTCGGCATGAACTTCGAGGTCATCAACGCCGGATCGGCGGCCACGTTGTGGGCTGAGCTGGACGCGGCTTCGGCCGACAACACGCCCATCGTGTTGTTCAACTGGACCCCGAACTTCGTGGAGGCCGTCTATGAGGGCCGCTTCATCGAGTTCCCCACCTTCGAGGACGCCTGCCGCACCGATCCCGAGTGGGGCATCAACTCCGAGCTGACCCACGACTGCGGCAACCCCGCCGACGGCTACCTGAAGACCGGTGTGGGCGAGCACTTCCCCGAGAAGTGGCCCACCGCCGCCGCCATCGTGCAGCGCATGGACTTCACCAACCCGATGCTGGCCGCCATGGCCGCCGCCGTCGACGTCGACGGCAAGGAAGCCTCAGAGGCCGCCCAGGAATGGCTGGCCGCCAACGAAGACCTCTGGCGAGGCTGGATAGCCGGATAGGTCTCACCACGGCTGGCACTCTGTAGTTGTTGCTAGTCAGTTAAGGTTCCGGCCGGGTGGAGGCACACGCCTCCCCCGGCCGGTTCCTTTCTGGAGGCGCGGATGGCTACGTCCATGAACGGTGACGCGATGATCTCGTGCCGGGACGTATGGAAGCTCTACGGCCCCGATCCCGAGAAGTTCCTCACGCACCACGACGGCGAGCCCAGCATCGACACAGTGAAGGACGCTGGGTACATCCCAGCCGTCGTGGCGGCCAGCCTCGACGTGATGCCCGGCGAGATCCTCGTGCTGATGGGTCTCAGCGGATCGGGCAAGTCCACGCTAGTCCGATGCCTGTCGCGCCTGATCGAGCCGACCTCGGGCAGCGTCCACTTCGGCGGCGTCGACTTGCTGGCCGCGTCCGGGCGGGAGTTGATCGACATCCGCCGCCACCGCATGGGGATGGTGTTCCAGCACTTCGCCCTCTTTCCCCATCGCACCGTGGCCGAGAACATCGTGTTCCCGCTGGAGGTGCAGGGCGTCGACAGCGCCGCCCGACGCGCCCGGGCGGATGAGATCCTCGCACTGGTGGGCCTGGAGGGCCGCGGCGGCTACTACCCGCGCGAGCTGTCCGGAGGGCAGCAGCAACGGGTCGGCATCGGCCGGTCACTCGCCGTCGAGCCTGACGTGTGGTTCCTGGACGAGCCCTTCTCGGCGCTCGATCCGCTGATCCGGCGGGAGATGCAGGACGAGTTCCTGCGGCTCCAGTCCGTGCTGCACAAGACGATCGTGTTCATCACCCACGACTTCAGCGAGGCGATCCGCCTGGCCGACCGGATCGCGATCCTCTATGAGGGCCAGATCGTCCAGCTGGGCCGGGCCGAGGACCTGGTCACGCAGCCCGCGACCGACTATGTGCGGAACTTCGCTCGCGACGTGCAACGCGACCGGATCCTCACCGCCCGCAGCGTCATGGGCGACGTCTCGGACGCTCCCCCGGATGCGGAGACGGTTGAGGCCGGCGCCGTGCTGCGTGAGATAGCCCCGGCAGTGCTGGCGAGCCCGCACCCGCTGGTGGTCATCGAGGACGGTGCCGCGGTCGGGAGCCTCGACCGCGACGCCGTGATCGACGCAGTGTGGGGCGCCAACGAGGCCGAGGGCACACACTCCGGCGCCGGCTGATGGCTGCGACTGTCGAGTCCGCGGCACCCGAGAGCCTCCTGGAGCGGTTCCACCGCACCAAGGGCTGGCGCATGGCGCTGCTCTTGCTATCGCCCTACATCGTCATTCAGATCATCCATCAGGCCGCGCCCGGCCTGTTCCCCGACTGGCTGTCGAAACTGGGCGACTTCAGGTTCCTGCCCGACTGGGCCAACGAGGCCCTGCTGTACGTCAAGGACGAGGAACTGCTCGGCCTGTTCAACTTCAAGGACGTCACCCGCACGGTGTCGGGCTGGCTGGAGTACCCGCTGGACCTGAGCGAGCAGCTGCTGATCTCGGGTGGGGACTCCTTCGGTTGGGGTCCGGTGCCCTGGATCGTGATCATCGGGCTCCTCGCCGGGATCGGCGCCCTGCTCGGCGGCTGGAAGCTGGCAGCGCTGGCCGGAGCGTGCTCGCTGTACCTGGCCATGTTCAACACCTTCGGCTGGGGTGCGGTCCCCTGGGTGGTGCTGGTGGGCCTCTTCGCGGTGGCCGGGGCCAAGCTGGGCGGCTGGCGGCTGGCCCTGCTGGCCGGCGGGTGCTCGCTGTACTTGGCCGTCTTCGGGGTGTGGAAGGACTCCATGATCACGCTGTCGATCGTGTTCGTGGTGGCGCCCCTGGCCGCGCTGATCGGATGGGCCTCAGGGCTCGCCGCGGTGAAGGCCAGGTGGTTCGAGGCCCTGCTGGTGCCGGTGCTCAACGTGATGCAGTCCATGCCGCACTTCTCCTACCTGCTGCCGATCTCGGTGTTCATCGGAATCGGCGACGAGGCCGGCGCCATCGCCACCATCATGTTCGCGGTGCCGCCCATGGCCAGGCTCACCATCCTGGGCCTGCGCTCGGTCTCCCCGGAGGTGCGAGAGGCCGGCCTGATGTCCGGCTGCACCAAATGGCAGATGCTGTGGCGCGTCGAGATGCCGGCGTCGCGCCCGCAGCTGCTGGTCGGCATCAACCAAGTGCTGATGCAGTGCTTCGGCATGACCGTTCTGGCGTCCTTCGTCGGCACCCGCGGCTTGGGGCTGCCGCTGCTGAACTACCTGCAGAGCCTGAGGATCGGCAAGGCCTTAGAGGTGGGGGTGGCCATCGTGCTGATGGCCATCATGCTCGACCGGCTGGGCCAGGCCTTAGGCGCTCGCAGGCCCGAGCACATCGACATGACCAAGAGCTGGACAGCGCGGCATCCGTACTGGATCGGCGGCTCGGCGGTGGTCGCAGCCGGGATCGTGCTGGCCCGGCTGACCGAGTACGCCGCGCTGCTGCCCAGAGGCGGGATAGTCAGCACCGACCGGCTCTGGGAACTGCGCCTGCCCGGCACCGACATCGTCCTGATCGACGGACGCAAGGGGGCGACGGTCAGCACCGAGCCGTTCTGGGAGTGGATGGTCGACTGGGTGCAGCTCAACCTGAAGTCCCCGCTGGGCCACATCCGGGACTTCATGATCCTGGAGATCCTGTTCCCGATGCGCGACGCCTTCCAGGCGCTGCCCTGGATCGGGCTGCTGGTCCTCGTCGCTGCGGTCGGCTGGCGCTTCGGCGGCTGGAGGCTGGCGGCCATAGTGGCGCTGTTCGTCGCCTACCTGGCCTTCTCGGGGTTCTGGATCGAGTCGATGGAGACGCTCTACCTGGTCGTGGCAGCCCTGATCGTCAGTGTCGTCATCGGGGTGCCGATCGGGATCTTCGCCTCGACGAGCGACCGGCGCTACGCCGCGGTCCAGGTCATCCTGGACACGTTCCAAGTGCTGCCCTCGTTCATCTACCTGATCCCGGTGGTGATGCTGTTCCGGGTGGGGCCGGTGGCCGCTCTCACCGCCATCGTCATCTACGCGACCGTCCCGGCCGTGCGCTACACGATGCTGGGGCTGCGCAACGTGCCCGCCGACATGATCGAGGCCGCCGAGATGTCGGGCTGCACCCGCTCGCAGGTGCTTCGCAAGGTCAAGTTCCCCATGGCCTTCCCCGAGATCATGCTGGGCATGAACCAGGTGCTGCTGTTCGGTCTCCTGCTGGTGATCATCTCCGCCTTCATCGGCGGCATCGACGGCCTCGGCGACGACATCCTGCTGGCCCGCACCGAGCAGGCCCTCGTGGGTGAGGGCATCGTCGCCGGCTTCAACGTGGCCGTCATCGGGCTCACCGCAGACCAGCTCATCACCAACTATGCCCGCGAGCGCAAGGCGCAACTCGGCATCGACTGACGGCCAGGGCGGTGCCTGGAGCTACTGGTCCGGCGGGGTTTGGGGTGCCAGTCTGGCGATGACCTCCGTCAGCAGTGCGGTCCAGTCCTGTTCGGATGGCTTGTGGCGATCCGCCAGCCCGGCCGACAACACCAAGTGAGTGCCGATCCCGATCGCCTGGATCATCAGCGCTATGGAGGCAGTGTCGTGCTCGGGGTCGAAGGATCCCTCGTCCTTCGCCCTTTCGACAAGGCCGTGCAACTGTTCGGCCTGTTCATCCAGGAAACTCTGCAGGATCTGCTGGATCTCGACGTTGTTGCGGGCACTGCCGAACACTTGATTCAGCGGCTCTTTCACCGAGTCAGACGTCAACAGGTACATACCCCACGCCGCGAAGATCTCCGGCACAGTCAATTCGGCAAGGCCCAAGTCCTGGAGCCTTCGCTCAGGCTGCAACTGCTCAAGGAGGTGATCAACGGCAGCAGCCATGAGGTCGCTCTTGTGCGGCCAGCGCGGATAGATGGCCCCCGGCGTCACCCCGGCGCGGCGAGCGATGTCGCTGATGACGGCCCCGTCATAGCCGCGCTCGACGAACTCCGCGGCCGCGGCTTCCACCACCCGTCTCGCTGTCTGCTCCGAATCACCTCGTCGGCGAGGCTCGCCGCTAGCAGCCATGAGCCTCCTTTCACATAGTCATATGATGATACCGAAATACTCATCTAGGCTCGGACACCACAACCGTGCGCTACAAGTCACCCTCCCTGGCACTCGCAGTAGTGTGCGGTCATGGGTGCGTGGTTGCTGGCAATCTCGATAGCACTCGCACACGGGCTGCTGGCCGTGTTCATCATTGTAGGCGCTCCACTGGCGGCGCTCAGGCACCGGCTGATGAGCTGGTACCTGGTCATGCTGGTGCCCACTGCCGCGGTGAACCTGTTCCAGCTGCCGTGCCCGCTGACGGTCTGGGAGAAGCACTTCTGGCGCCTCGCGGGGGAGACTCCGTACCGGGGTGGCTTCATCTCAAATTACTTCGTGAAGCCCTTCCACTCCCCCGGTCTGAGCCCCAGTGACGAGACCGTCCTGCTGGTCGCGGTGGTGGTCTGGTGCCTGTCCTGGCTGCTGTTCGCCGCAGTGTCACGCCTGCGGCTGCGGATGCGGCTCTGAGACCGGTTCTCACCCGGCGTCGCGGCCCTCTCGGGCGAACGCATCCTCGGCCTCGGCGAAGATCCGCCGGCTGTGCTCGTCGAGACGGGCAGCCACCCCGGCGGCCTGCTCCCGGCCGGCGGCGCTCATCTTGGCCAGGGTCTTGGCCACTATGTCGGCCGCCTTAGTGTCGTCGTCGAGCCGGTCGAGCACCGGGCGCAATTCCGTCTCCAGGAACGTGAGGCTCACCGCGTCCTCGAAGGTCTGCACCTCGGGGTCGGAGCCCAGCCCCCGCTTGGTCACGATCTGGGTGGCCCTGGCCGTAACTGAGGCGTCCACGCGGGCCTCGTCGAGGATGGCGGCCAGGTCTCGGGCGTGGCGCTCCCGCTGCGCTCTCCGCCAGCGCAGGTAGCCCGCCCGGCCCTCGGGATAGTCGGCGCGGGGCAGCGCCCAGCGACGCAGGTGATGGGCCCGGGCCGCCAGCCTCAGCGCGTCCGACGCCTCCGGATCGAGACGGACCACCCACTCCTCGGCCTGCCGACCCTGGGCCAGCGCCAGCGGCTCTGTGTCGTGGCTACGGGGATCGTCGGCGTTGGCCGCGTCGATCGCAGCCCGAGATTCCGCGACGCCACCGGAATCGCTCACGTCTCCAAACCCCGCTCGTCCCGCGCTCTACAGGTTGGCGATCTCGTGCTCCAGCCGGGCCTCGATATGGGCCCGGGCCGCCTCGATCCGGGTCGGCAGGTGCATCGACGGGTACAGGCCGTCGTGGGGCGCATAGCCCTTGAGCACCTGCTTGGCGATGGTGTCCTTGTGCACTTCGGTAGGCCCGTCGGCTATGCCCATGACCGGACCCGACATCCACATGTGAGCCAGCGGCATCAGGTTGGACACGCCGAGGGAGCCGTGGGCGTGCATGGCCCGGTACACCACGTCGATCAGCACCCTGGGCGTGGCCACCTTCACCCCGGCGATGTGCTGGCGGATCTTAGCGTAGTCGCCCACGGTGTCGATCAGCCAGGCGCAGTGCAGCACTTGGAGGCGGAACTGCTGGATCTGCACCCACGAGTCGGCGATCCAGTGCTGGATGGCCTGCTTCTCAGCGATCAGCGAGCCCTTGGTCTCCCGCGACAGCACCCGCTCGCACATCATGTCCAGCGCCCGCTGGGCCGTCCCCACCGAGCGCATGGCGTGATGGACCCGGCCCCCGCCCAGGCGGGTCTGGGCGATCTTGAAGCCCGATCCCTCCTCGCCCAACAGGTTCTCGGCCGGCACCCGCACGTCATTGAACCTCAGGTGGGGGTGGTCGCCCTCGCCCAGGGGCTCCGAGCCCAAGCCCACGTCGGTCACCACCTCCAGGCCCTCCGCGTCCGACGGCACCAGGACCATCGACGAGCCCCGGTACACCGGCACGTCGGGGTTGGTGATGACCATCACGATCAGGAACGTCGAGTAGCGGAAGTTGGAGGCGAACCACTTCTCGCCGGTGATGACCCACTCGTCGCCGTCGCGCACCGCCCGGCAGGTGAAGTAGTTGGGGTCCGAGCCGCCCTGGGGCTCGGTCATCGAATACGTCGACGAGATCTCGCCCGCCAGCAGCGGCTTCAGGTACCGCTCAAGCTGCTCCACGGTGCCGTAGTGGGCCAGGATCTCGGCGTTGCCCGAGTCGGGGGCCTGGCATCCGAACACGATCTGGCCCCACAGCGACCGGCCCAGGATCTCGTTCATGAGGGCCAGCTTCACCTGCCCGTATCCGGGGCCGCCCAACTCCGGCCCGAGGTGGCAGGCCCAAAGGTCCTGCTCCTGCACCCGCCGCTGCAGCGGGCGCACCAGGGCGTTGGCGGTCGCGTTGGTGCGGTCGAACGGGCTGACCGTGTGACGGAAGTAGAGGTCGAGCGGCTCGACCTCCTCGGTGACGAACCGGTCCATCCAGTCGAGCTTCGCCTGGAACTCCGGCTCAACCGAGAAGTCGATGGCCATGGCTCAACGCTAGAGGCTGGTGGTGCGGGCCAGCTCGGCCGCGGCCTCAGCCATGTCGAGCACCACCGCGCCGAAGGCCTCCATCTTGGGATTGTCGGCCCCGCCGGACACGAACCGGGCGTAGCCGCCCTCCAGCACGATGGCCATCTTGAACCGGGCCAGGATGACGTAGTAGTCGATCTCCTCGACGTCGCGGCCCGACACCGAGGCGTAGCGCTCTAGCAGATCGTCGCGTCCCGGCATGCCGGTGTAGTCGACGTATCCGCCGACCCGGCGTCCGGCCCCGCCCCCGGTGTCGTCGGGCCAGCCCATCACCACCCAGGCCAGATCCAGGAGCGGGTCGCCTACCGTGCCCATCTCCCAGTCCACGATGGCGGCCATCCGGGCCGGAGCCCCGTGGTGGAACATCACGTTGGCGAACTGGTAGTCGCCGTGCATGATGCCCGGCTCGTAGCTGCGAGGCTTGCGTCCCCGCAACCAGTCTCCCGCGACATCCAGGCCGGGGATGTCACGGAACTTGAATCGCTCAAGGTGCGCGTACCAGCGGTCCACCTGGCGCTCATGGAACCCGTCGGGCCGACCCAAGCCCTCCAAACCTCTGGCCTTCCAGTCAACCCGAGAGAGCCGTGCGATGGCCTCCACTAACTCGTAGGCCAGGCCCGGCCGGGCTTCCAGGTCCGAGTAGAACGGCTCGGGCCATTCGGGCTCGCTTATCGGCGACCATCCGTCCACGTAGTCCATCAGGTAGAAGGCGGCGCCCAGCACGTCGGGGTCGTCGCACGCGCCCGCGGCCCGGGCGTGGGGCACGTCGGTGCCGCCCAGCGCGGCCAGGATTCTGTACTCGCGCATCATGGTCTCGTTGCGGCCGGGCGGCACATTCCTCGGCGGGCGGCGCAGCGCCCAGCGGTACCCGCCCCGGCTCACCTCGAAGATCTCGTTTGACGCTCCGCCCGAGATGAACCGGACCGACAACGGCTCGCCCGCTCCGGGCAGGCCCCGGTCGTCCATCCAGTCACCGAGCTGGTTGGGATCGACCAGTCCCGCAGTGCGTTCGACCCCGGCGTCGGCATCGTCGGTTTCGTACGAGGGGGAGGTCTCCCCGCCAAGGCCAGCCGGGCGGTTCACAGGTCGCGAACCTACACCCGGCCGACTGTGTTGCTGTCTGGCAGCAATCCGGACTCTTAGCGATGGCGTCGGCCCGGCGCTTAGAGTCTCAATTGCCATGCTGCGCTGCTGCGAGCCCGACGAAGCGCTGCGCCCATCAGGACCGTCAGCGGTGTCGCTGCGTACGCGGGCTCTCCGGCTGGCCGCCATCGCGCTGGCCCGGGTCATCGACGGCGCGGCGTGGATCGGCTCGCGTATCCCCGCTTGGCTAGCTCACGGTCTGGCCGCGATGGGCGGCAACATCCAGTGGGCCCTGCGGCCCAAGCGGCGCCGGGACCTGGCCGCCAACCTGTGCCACGCCGTCGGGGCACGACCGGACCATCCGAGGGTGCGGGCCGCGGTGCGCCGGGTGATGGTCAACGAGTCGCACGCCGCGGCCGACCTGCTGTGGGCGATCGGACGGCCCCAAGAGTTCCTGGACACGGTCGTCTACAAGGACTGGCACCACGTCGACACCGCCGTCGGCGAGGGCCGCGGCCTGATCCTTGCCGGAACCCACCTCGGAGGCTGGGAGGTGGCCACGGCCATCCCGGGGGCGAGGATCCCCGTGCCGACCAATGTGATCGTGGCCGACAACTGGATCGCATGGGCGATCGAACACGTCCGGGCCGATGTCGGGTTGAGGATCATGTATCGCCAGGCCGCGGCCCTGCGCAGCGTTCGTCGCCTGCGGGCCGGCGAGGCTGTGCTGCTGCTCGGCGACAACAGCGAGTTCGCCGGGCACACCCACAGGGTGCGGTTCCTGGACAGCGAGGTTGAGATGGCAGCCGGCGTGGCCGCCCTGGCCCGCCTCGCCGGCTCTCCCATAATCTCGTTCACGGTCCTGCCGCTCGGACCCCGCCGGTGGCGCGCCGCGATGGATCTGCCCATCGAGCCGCCACCGCCGGAGTCGGGCAAGGCCGGCGAGCAGGACGTGATGCAGGAACTGGCGGATCGCTGGTCAGACGCGATCAGGGCCAATCCCGATCATTGGGCGATGGCCGCCCCCCTCCATTGGATCGACACGACCAGCGAAGAGAGACCCCAGCAGGAGTCGCCGGGATGAAAATCCTGCGGGAGTTCGCCATCGGTTCGCTGTGCATCGGCGGCTACTTCGGCGTGCGCCGGCTGGTGTGGAACGAACGAGGCCGGCACCGGGCCGCCCGCAACGCCGATCGAGTGGTAGCCCTCGAAGAGCGCCTCGGGTTGCGCATCGAGCCCGACATCCAACGGGCCGCACTGCGTCACCAGCGGCTGGTCGACATGCTCAACGTCGGCTACGCGGTCGGCAACCTCACCATCAGCGCCGGTTGGCTCATCCTGCTCCACCACCGGCACAGCCCCGCCTTCGTCCGGGAGCGGCGGGCGGCGGTGGCGGCCTACCTCGGAGCCCTGCCCGTATTCCTGGCCTTTCCCACCGCCCCACCCCGCAACCGCGACGACCAGGTCGACACGCTGCTCGACCGGGGCATCGACCTCGAGCACCGGACGCTGGTGAAGCTCTACAACCCGATCGCGGCCATGCCCAGCCACCATGTGGCCTTCGCGGTGGTCACCGGGTTCGGGATGGCCCGCTTCGCCCGCAGTCCGCTGATGCGGGCCGTCGGAACCGTCTATCCGGCGGCCGTCGCCGCGGTGGTGGTGGCCACCGGCAACCACTACACCCTGGATGTGATCGCCGGGGCCGCTCTCGGCGCCTTGGCGAGGATCGCGACGCGATGAGCGGTCAGACTCCCGCCAACCACGACGGCGCCCGGCCCGAACCGCAGGATCCGCCGCCGACCGATCTCGCGGCGGAGGAGATGTCGCCGGCTGCCGCCAACCGGCTGGAGTCGCTGCGGGCGCTGCGGCCGGGTCAGGTGATCCTGACCGTCGGGGTGGCCGTGATCGTGACGACGGTGCTGGTGGTGTCCATCGGCCGGTTCGCCGGGTTCACCAAGCTGGGAGACACGCTCACTGGCGCCACCTGGGGCTGGCTCGGCCTGTGCGCGGTGGGCCAGATCGGAGTCTTCGTCGGCTACGCCGGAGCGTTCCGCATGTCGGTGGCCGGCAGCGGCGATCTCGTTGCAGAGCCCGGCAGCAACCCACCCCCGGTGGGGTTCTGGTACTCGCTCAAGGTAGCGCTGGCGGGATTCGGCCTCACCCAGCTAGTGGCCGCGGGCGGCGCGGCGGGGATGGCGTTCACTTTCTGGGTGTTCCGCCGGCTCGGGTTCTCCAAGCCGAACGCCATGTTGCAGCTCATCACGCTCAACACCGCCGTCTACTTCGTGTTCGGCGTGGTGGGATGGCTGGGCGCGCTAGCGGGTCTGCTGGACCCGGCGGTGCCCATAGCCATGGCCGCGAGCTGGCTGGCCGGCTTCGCCGCGGTGATCGCGCTGGCTCGCTGGTTCATCCAGCCCCGACGCAGAGCCCGCTTCACACAGGCTGAGGACGGGTCCCGGCTCCGACGGGCTCTCGCCGTCGGCGTCTCGGCGGCGGCCGGAGTAAGGGAATACATGCACACGGCTGACGGGCAGCGGCTGCTGGCCTGGGCGCTGCTGTACTGGGTCGGCGATCTCGTGAGCCTGTGGGCGGCCCTGCAGGCCTTCGGCGTTACGGTATCGATCCCCGCCATCGTGGTCGCCTACGTGCTGGGATACCTGGCCCAGTCGGTGCCCATCCCGCTCATCGCCACCGGAGGTGTGGACGCGGCGACCACCTTCACCCTGCGAGCAGTCGGGGTGCCGATCGAGGTCGCCCTGCTCGGCGTGGTGGCCCACCGGGTGTTCGCCTTCTGGCTGCCGGTGATCCCCGGGCTCTGGTCGGCAACCGTGCTCGTGCGGGAGGAGCTGCCTACTAGCAGTCGAAGGGATCGGCGGCTCCGGAGCGGGCGTTCGGAGTGAACGTGACCGGCATCGCCACCACGCCGGTCATGAGCAGGTTGCCCGGATAGGGCTTGAAGCCGTCGACGTCGATCTCGTAGTCGCCGACGCGGCTCAGCACGTCTCCCAGCATCAGCTCCGATTCGATGCGAGCGATCGATGAACCGATGCAGCGGTGGCCTCCCAGGCCGAAGGCGAGATGCTTGTTGACGGCTCGCTCGATGCGCACCGCGTCGGCGCCCTCGAACACCGAGGGGTCGTGGTTGGCCGCCACCCAGCTGATGAACACCACATCGCCGCGGCGGATCTGCCGGCCGCCCAGCTCGACGTCCCGGGTGGCGGTGCGGGTGAGCGTCTCGCTGGGGCTGTAGTAGCGCAGGAACTCCTCTACGGCGCCGGCGATCAGGCTGGGATCGGCGATCAGGCGGGTCCGGTCGTCGGGATGGGTGCCGAGATGGTGCAGGCCCCACGAGACCAGCGACGTGGTGGTGTCGAGGCCGCCCGCCACCAGGTTCCACATGATCCCGGTTATCTCGTCGTCGGTCAGGGGCCGCCCGTCTATGACCGCGGTCACCAGGGCGGTGGTGACATCGTCGGTCGGGTTGGCCCGCCGGAAGGCGGCGAATCCCGCCAGTTCGGCCCACATGTCGTCGCGGCGGGCCACTGCGCTGCGGAACCTCGGATCGGACGGCTCGTAGGAGGAGGTGGCGTGGAAGAAGTCGGCGTAGTGCTTCCAGTTGGACGACTCCATGCCCATCAGCTCGAGGGTGAGCACCGCCGGGACCGGAGTGGCGTAGTCGAGCACCAGGTCCGCCGCGCCGGCCTCGGTGAACTGGTCCAGGAACCAGGCTGACACTGCCGCCATCCTCGGCCGCTGGCGCTCTATGACTCGGGGCGTCATGTACGGGTTGAGCACCCGGCGCAGGTCGGCGTGCTCGGGCCCGTCGATCTCCGACACCCCCATGCGAGGCACGTACGGCGGCCGGGGGATGCCACAGATGCCGTGGTAGGAGATCCCGTCGTCGGAGTCGGGCTCGTACTTGTGGGCGAAGGTGTCGTTGTCGCGGGCCACCGCGGCCACCGACTCGTAGTCGGTGACCATCCAGAAGCCCCCGTATTGCTGGTTGAACGCCACCGGGCACCGGTCCCGCAACTCCGCGTATCGACGGTGGCGATCGGCGATGAAGCTCGGGGCCTGATGATCTACATCGATGGTGCCTTGGGGCAGGTCTTGCATACGTCTGGCCGATCCCGGTGGCCGCGCATCGTACTCGGGCCGTGGATCACGTATGGGACTGCGAACACTCCCAACTAGGGTCTCGACGGTGACCGACCAGTCAGAAGATCAGGCAACGGACAGCGCCACACCGGCCATGACGGTGGCAGAGGCCGACGCCATGCTCACCGGTCCGGGCGGGTTCTTCGAGATCGTCACCGAGAACGTCGGCGGCATGGAGATGGGCGTGGTGGCCAGCCCGCATCAGAGCCTGCGAGACCTGCTCGCCGCCTCAGCGGGGCACGGCGGCGACGGCTCGGCCCGCTACTACCTATTCGACGACGGCCGCAGCGCTACCTTCGCCGAGAACATCGACCATGCGGGGGCAGCGGCCGCGGCCCTCACGCAGCGCTACGGTGTGGAGCCCGGCGACCGGGTGGGCCTGCTGGGCTCCAACCAGCCGGGCTGGATCCAGGGATTCTGGGGAGCGGTCAGCGCCGGGGCCGTCGCGGTGGCCATGAACGGCTGGTGGAAGGGCGACGAGATCCGCTACGGCATCGAGCTGACCG
>VYFQ01000015.1 GCA_009842325.1 Acidimicrobiaceae bacterium
ATGCAGCCCAGTCCGGCGCGGCCGCGCCGGGGGAGAACATCCTCGTCGCCGAGGACGTGACGAAGGTCTTCCCCGGCGTGGTCGCCAACGACTCCGTCAGCGTCGAGATCCGCAGGGCCGAGATCCACTGCCTGCTCGGCGAGAACGGAGCGGGCAAGACGACCCTGGCCGACATCCTCTACGGCGTCTACCGGCCCGAGGAGGGCCAAGTCCTGCTCAACGGCCGGCAGCTGGAATTGCACTCGCCCCGCGACGCCATCGAGGCCGGTATCGGGATGGTCCACCAGCACTTCGAGTTGGTGCCCCCGATGTCGGTCATCGAGAACGTGGTGATCGGCACGCCCGCCAAGCAGTGGCTCGATCTCACAGAGGCGCGGCGCCGCCTCGAGGAGTTCTTCGCCGACTACGACGTGGAGATCGATCCCGACGCGGAGGTCGGCCGGCTCTCGGTCGGGGAGCAGCAGTGGGTGGAGATCTTCAAGACGCTCTACTTCGGCGTCGAGATCCTGATTCTGGACGAACCCACCGCGGTGCTGACCCCGCAGGGCATCGATGAGCTGTTCCGGATCCTGCGCCGGATGCGCGACGAGGGCCTCACCATCATCCTGATCACCCACAAGCTCAAGGAGGTGATGGACCTCTCGGACCGGGTGACAGTGCTGCGCCGGGGCAAGGTGGTCGGCACGGTCGACACTGCCGACGTCGATCAGCGAGACCTGGCCCGGATGATGGTGGGGCGCGAGGTCCTGATGCAGGCGGACAAGGCTGCATCCACCGCCGGCGAGCCGGTGCTGGAGGTCGACGAGATCCACCTGAGGTCCGATACGGGACGAGGCTCGCTCGAGGGGCTGTCGATCACCGTCGGCTCGGGCGAGATCGTGGGCATCGCCGGCGTGTCGGGCAACGGCCAGAACGCCCTGTTCGACGCGGTCGTGGGCGTGCGCCATCCCGAGAGGGGCTCCATCCGGATCGCCGGCCAGGACACCACCGAGTCGGCGCCGCACCGGATCGCCACCCTCGGGGTGGCCAGCGTGCCCGCAGACCGCATCGCCCAGGGTCTGATGATGGACTTCAGCGTGAAGGAGAACCTGGTGCTGGGCAACCAGCGCGAGCGGCAGTTCTCCCGCGCCGGGATCCTCAACCGGGGCCAGATCGACGCCTTCGCCGCGGAGTCGATCGACAGCTTCGAGATCAAGACACCGTCGGCGTCGCAGATCACCCGGACCCTCTCGGGCGGCAACCTGCAGAAGATAATCATGGCCCGGGAACTCTCCGGCCAGCCCCAGCTGATCGTCGCGCACCAGCCGACGCGGGGTCTCGACATAGCCGCCACCGAGTACGTCCGGCGCCGCTTGATCCAGGAGAGGGACCGCGGCGCGGGGGTGCTGTTGATGTCGGAGGACCTCGATGAGATCTTCCAGCTCTCGGACCGGATCGCGGTGATTTACGATGGGCGGATTGTCGCGGTCACTGAACCCGACGCGACCACCCTTGAAGAAATCGGAATGCACATGGCGGGTGCCAGCGACACAGACCAAGGTCCACCGTGAGCGAGCAGGTCGCCGACGCTCCCCAGGACAGCCCGCGCGACGACCACGAAGCAGACGCCGGCCGCGATCCGCTCTCGATGCTGTTCCAGCCCGGCGCCTGGCGCCTGGAGCGGAGGCTGTACACCCGTCCGGTGTACGAGCTGTACGCCACCCTCATCGCGCTGGCCGTCACTGCGGTGATCATCGGCCTGCTGGTGATCATCGTCGGCGTGTCGCCGCTGGACGCGTTCGCGTCCCTCTACGAGGGGGCCTTCGGGAACCGGGAGTCGGCCCTCGAGACGCTGGTGCAGGCGACGCCGCTGATCCTCACCGGGCTGTGCGCGGCCATCGCCTTCCGGGCCGGGGTCTGGAACATCGGCGGGCAGGGTCAGTTCATCGCGGGTGCCATCGGCACCTGGTGGGTCTACGACACATTTCCCGGCCTTCCCGCGCCGGTGCTGTTCGTGGCCATGTTCTGCGGGGCCGCGGTGTTCGGAGCAGTGTGGGCGACGGTGGCCAGCGTCCTGCTGGTCCGCTACGGAACCAACGAGATCCTCACGACGGTGATGCTCAACTTCGTCATCGACTCCGGGCTGTCATGGCTGCTCTCGGGGCCCTGGCAGGCGAACAACACGCCCTACTCCCAGACCGAGCGGATGGTCGAGAGCGCATTCCTGCCCCGCTTCTTCGACGGCAGCCGGCTGCACCTGGGCTTCGCCCTCGCGCTGGTGATGGCGGTCGTGGTCCATTTTCTGGTGCGGCGCACCACCCTGGGATTCGAACTGAGGGCCATCGGCGTGAACAAGCAGGCGGCCTCGTACAAGGGCATCAGCGTCGGGGCGGCCGTCATCGCGGTCATGGCCATCTCGGGGGCGCTGGCAGGACTGGCCGGCGCGGGTGAGCTGCTGGGCCTTCATCACCGGATCAACTTCGAGTTCGGCGGCCAGGCCGTCGGCTTCACGGGGATCATCATCGCCCTTGTGGCCCGGCTGCATCCCGCGGGCGTGATCGTGGTGGCCATCGCCTTCGCGGGACTGCTCAACGGCGCGACCCAGATGCAGGTCGGCACCGGCATCCCCGCCGCGCTGGTGGACGTCATCGAGGGGGTGGCCCTGGTTCTCGTGCTGCTGGCCGCAGTCGCCTGCCGCTACCGACTCAGGAAGATCGCCCCCCATGGATAGGTCCCGGTAGCCCGCCGTGGAGGACTTCCTCACCTACTCGGTGATCCTGGGCATCTTCGTAACTACCTTCAAGATCGCCACCCCGCTGCTGATCGCGGCCACCGGCGAGCTGGTCGCCGAGAGCAGCGGGATCCTGAACCTGAGCCTCGAGGGGACCATGACACTGGGCGCCTTCACCGGGTTCCTGGTAGCCAACGAGACCGGCAACCTGTGGCTGGGCCTGGTGGGGGCAGCCTTGGGCGGCGGTGCGCTGGGGCTGCTGATGGCGGTGATGACGGCCACGGTCAAGGTAAACCAGATCGTCGCGGGGCTCGCGCTGAACATCCTCGGCCTGGGCGGAGCCTTCTTCTGGTACCGCTCCGTGTACGAGGAGGGCGGCGCCGTCGCGTTCCCCACCGTGGACCGGTTCCAGACCGCGACCATCCCGCTGCTGTCCGACATCCCCGCAGTGGGCGAGGTGTTCTTCGACCAGCACTGGCTGACCTACTTCGGGATCCTCATGGTGCCGGCGACCTTCATCTTCCTGAACCGCACCAAGTACGGCCTGGAACTCCGCAGCATCGGCCACAACCCCGAGGCGTGCGACATGCGAGGCGTGGGCATCATCTCCCGCCAGTACACCGCGGTGATCTACGGGGGCGTGATGGCCGGGCTGGGCGGCGCCTACCTCTCGCTGGCAGGGGGGAACCAGTTCTTCGACGACATCGTCGCCGGGCGGGGATGGATCGCCCTGGCCATCGTGATCTTCGGGAACTGGCGGGCGTCGTGGATCCTGGGCGGCTCGCTGCTGTTCGGGTTCCTCGAGGCCACGCAGCTGTCGCTGCAGGCCAGCGGCGTGGACCTGCCCTACCAGCTCCTGCTCGCCCTGCCGTTCCTTCTGACGATCGTCGCGCTGGTGTTCAACCGCAGCCGCTCCCAGGTCCCGCTGTCGCTGACCATCCCGTACCACCGGGGCGAGCGCTAGACGACGGCTGGAGCGGCGATGAGCCTCGACATCGATCCCCACATCCGCCACAGCACCCGCCACATAGGGCGGTCGGTGCCCCGCCGTGAGGACCGAGGCCCGCTCACCGGCCGGGGGCGCTACGTCGCCGACATCAAGATCGCTGGGATGCTCGAGGTCGTCCTCGTGCGCAGCATCGAGGCCCACGCCCGCATCGTGTCGATCGACACGTCAGAGGCCCTGGCCGTCGAGGGCGTGCAGGCCGTGTTCACCGCGGCCGACCTGGCCGACGTCAAGACCTTCCCCGACTACATCCCCTACATCGGCCCGGTCAGGCAGCGCCCGCTCGCCACCGACACGGTGAGATACGTCGGGGCTCCCTACGCCGCCGTTGTCGCTGACGACCGGTACATCGCCGAGGACGCGGCCGCGCTGGTCGCGGCGGGGACCACCTACGAGCCGCTGCCGACGGTGGCCGATCTCGACCAGGCCCTGGCCCCAGGAGCGCCCAAGCTCCACGACCACTGGGAGAGCAACTGCTCGTTCGACGTAGCCCCGCACAAGCCCGAGGTTGACCGCGCATTCGAACAGGCCGACCATACCTTCACCGAGACCTACGTCAGCCAGCGCCAGACCGGACTGCCCATGGAGACCAGGGGAGTGGTGGCCGACATCACCGACGGGACGCTCACGGTGTGGTCGTCGACGCAGAGCCCGCACATGGTCCGCTCCACCGTCGCGCTGATGCTGGGCATGCCCGAGCCGCAGGTGCGGGTGGTCCATCCGACCATCGGGGGCGGCTTCGGCACCAAGACCCACATCTACCCCGAGGACATCGTGGTGCCCTGGATCGCCCGGCGGCTCGACCGGCCGGCCCGCTGGATCGAGGACCGCATGGAGAACCTCGTGGCGTCGGTCCACGCCCGCGAGCAACGACACGACGTCGAGGTCGCCTACGACGACGACGGCACGATCAGGGGAGTCCGCTGCGCGTCCACGCTCGACATGGGCTCGGGCGAGATCTTCATGCCGGGCACCGCGCCGGTGTTCGTGACCAACGCCTGCATCACCGGCGGCTACGACTTCCCCAATATGCAGGCCCGCACCACCGGCGTGGTGACCAACAAGACACCGTCCGGCGCCTACCGGGGCTTCGGGATCCCCGAGGGCGCGTTCGTCATGGAGCGAATAATCGACCGGGTGGCTCGCCTGACGGGAACCAACCGCGCGGACTTGCGACTTCGAATGCTGCTGCAGCCGGGCCAAACGCCGTATGTGATGCACGGCGGGGGTCGACTCGATTCGGGCTCCCACACCGAGTCATTCGAGCAGGGACTGGAGATGACCCAGCCGGCTCTGGAGCGGGCCCTAGCCCGCTACGCCGACGACCCCGATGTTCGGGTGGGCGTGGGCTACTGCAACTATGTGGAGCCCACCTCGCCGAGCTACCACCTGACCACCGGCCACTGGGGCGGCGGCGACGCGGCCACCGTTCGGGTCGACCCGGACGGCTCAGTGCGGGTCGCGGCCGGTCTCAGCTCCTTCGGACAGGGCGCCGAGACCGTCGCGGCGCAGCTCGCGGCCGATGCTCTGGGGGTCTCACCAGAGAACGTCACCGTGGTGCTGGGCGACACCGAGCGGGCCCCTTACGGCCTGGGCTCGTGGGGCAGCCGCGGCGCGATGATGCTCACCGGCTCGGTGCTACTGGCCTCCGAGCGGCTGATGGACAAGGCCCGGGCCATCGCCGCGCACATGCTTGAGGCGGCCGAGGCCGACATCGTGCTCACCGACGGCGCGTTCCATGTGGCCGGCAGCGACCAGCCCTCGGTGAGCTGGGCCGAGGTCGGCACCGCGGCGTGGATCCGCTATGTGGACCTGCCCGACGGCATGGAGCCCGGCCTGGAGACCTCTGGCTACTTCCACCCTGAGAACCTGCAGCATCAGCTCGACGACACCGGCAAGATCAACGCCGCGGCCAGCTGGTCCAACGGCGCCCACATCGGGGTCGTCAGCGTCCGCGTAAGCACCGGAGAGGTGAGGATCGAGGACTACATCGTGGTCCATGACTGCGGGACGGTCATCAACCCGGCGCTGGTGGAGGGCCAGGTCCACGGCGGGGTGGCCCAGGGCATCGCGGGCGCCATGTACGAGCACTTCCAGTACGACCCCGACACCGCGAATCCCCGCTTCGCGTCGTTCATGGACTACCTGGTGCCGACGTGCGCCGAGGTGCCCCGCATGGAGGTCGACCACTTCGAGTCGCCCGCCCCTGAACAGCCCCTCGGCGTCAAGGGCTGCGGCGAGGGAGGCACCGTGGGGCCGCCGGCGGTGGTGGCCGGAGCCGTGTCCGATGCCCTCTCGGAGTGGGGTGTCGACCTCACCGAGTGCCCGGTCACTCCCGTGGCGGTGAGGGCTGCCATCCGATCGGCCGAGGCGGCTGGAGCTGGAGCAGGTTCGTGAAGCCGGCACCGTTCGACTACTGCCGGCCTTCGACGGTGACGGAGGCTCTCGAAGCTCTCAGCTCCGCCGAGTCCAGCCGGGTACTGGCGGGAGGCCAGAGCCTCGTTCCGGCCATGAACTTCCGCCTGACCGACGTGTCCTTGCTGGTCGACATCAACCGGATCGAGGGTCTCGCCTCGGTGGACTGCGACCCGGGCGGGGTGACGGTGGGGGCGGCCGCGACGCAGACGCGTGTGCTAGAGCACGAAGGTGCGGCCGGCGTCGTCGGTGGGCTGCGGGCCGCTCTGCGCCACGTCGGGCATCTCCAGATCCGCAACCGGGGCACTGTCTGCGGCAGCCTGGCCCACGCCGACCCGGCGGCGGAGCTGCCCGCCCTCGCAGTCGCCTCCGGCGCGATGCTCGCCGTCTCCGGACCCGACGGTGAACGCCGGGTCGACGCCGCGGACTTCTTCATCGGACCGTTCTGGACGGCTCTCGAGGACGGCGAACTCATCACCGAGGTGCGCTTTCCGGCACCGCCGCCCGGCTCGGTGACCATCGTGGACGAGATCTCCCGCCGGGCCGGAGACTTCGCGGTGGCCGGCCTGGTCGCGATAGTGGAAGCCGACGGCGGCGCAGTGCGCTCGGCCAGCCTCGTCGGATTCGGCCTGGGAGGAGTTCCCACCCGGCTGGCAACGGCCGAGGCTGCGATAAGGGGCTGGGCCGCGGACCACCCGGCGGACACCATCGCCGAGGCGGTGATGGCCGACACGGCCGACGCGTTCGACGACATCCACGCCACGAGCTGGTACCGCCGCGAGGCGGTGGCCGCACTGACGGCCAGAGCCGCCCGGAGAGCTCTGGTCGCCGAGGAGGCCGCATGACCATCAGCGAACCGATCTCCGAGGTGGACGTCGAGGTCACGATTAACGGGCGGACCCGCCGTCACCGGGTGCCGGCCCGGCTGCTGCTGTCGGACTACATCCGCGACACCGTAGGTCTGACCGGCACCCATCTGGGCTGCGAGCACGGGTACTGCGGCGCCTGCACGGTCATCGTCGACGGCGACGCGGTGCGGTCATGCCTGATGCTGGCGGTGCAAGCTGACGGGGGAGAGGTCCGCACCGTCGAGGACCTCGCGCCGGCGGGCTCGGACTCCCTGTCGCCGATGCAGCAGGCCTTTCACGACAACCATGCCCTGCAGTGCGGCTTCTGCACCGCAGGCTTCCTGATGACGCTGGAGAGCGTGGACCCCGGCGAGTGGAACGAGCCCGAACGCGTCGTGGAACTGCTGTCGGGCAACCTCTGCCGGTGCACCGGCTACCAGAACATCGTGGCCGCGGTGACCGAGGCGTGGAGCGCGTACCATGGAGGCGGAGGTTCCCGCGATGGCTGACGCGAGCGTTGAAGTGAACCACGATGTCTGCATCGTCTCGGGAATGTGCGCCTCGCTGGCGCCCGAGATCTTCGACATCGACGACGACGGTCTCAAGCTGGAAGTCCTCCAACCGACGCTGCCGCCCGAACTGGTGGCCAAAGCCCGCAGCGCCGAGGCGTGCTGCCCGGTGGAGGCGATAAAGGTGACGATGCCATGACCATCACCCAAGAGCCCGCCGCGACCGAAGGATTCGAGGTTCAGGGCAACACCCAGCTCGACATGGCCGGCGAGGAGCGGCTCTACCAGCAGCTCAAGCGCTTCTGGCAGCCGGTGGCCTTCTCGGACGACCTCACCGACTCGCCCCACCAAGTCACGCTGTTCGACACCCGTCTGGCCGTGGCCCGTCTCGACGGGAAGGCCCACGTCTTCAGCGACATCTGCCGCCACCGCGGCTCGGCCCTGTCGCTGGGCCGGATCGACGGCTGCTGGCTGCGCTGCGCCTACCACGGCTGGGCCTACGACGCCGACGGCACCGTCGTTGACATCCCGGCGAGGCCGGAGCTGAACGGCAAGCTGACAGCCCAACTGCCGACCTACCCGACGATCGAGGCCGGCGGCCTGGTGTGGACCTGCGTCTCGGGCGAGACGCCGCGGTTCGGTCCATCGGAGTGCCCCGAACTCGACGACCCCAGCTACCACTTCCTGCGCTTCGACCCCTACGAGTGGGACTGCTCGGTGGCCCGGCGTCTGGAGAACTACTTCGACTTCTCCCACTTCGCCCACGTGCACCACGGCATCCTCGGCGACCGCGACGAGCCCGAGATCGCCGACTACGACGTGCAGCGGCACGGCTCCGAGCTCCGGATCACCGCAGGCCCGTTCATCGAGTACACCGACAACGTCAAGAACTCGGCGGTCGAGCACGACGGCCTCACCTACGAGGCATGGAAGCGCTACCGGGTGTACATGCCCAACGCCATGAAGCTCAACAGCTCGGCCGGGAAGACCGAGGACTTCGTGCTGTACGTGGCGGTCGCGCCGGTCAACCGGCGCCGGACCCGCTGCTTCACCTTCGTGGGCCGGAACTACGCGCTGGACCGCGACCAGGAGTTCCACGACATGCAGTACGTGATCCTGGGCCAGGACCAACCCATCGTCGAGTCGCAGCGGCCTGAGGAGCTGCCGGTGGATCTGACCGCCGAGATGCACGTCAAGGGAGCCGACGCGGGCACCGTGGAGTACCGGCGCTGGCTCATAAGCATCGCTGACGGCGAGATCGAGCTCGCCCCGACCGCTTGACGTTCAACTCGCCTCGCGGCTCCAGCCCTGCGGGCGGGTACCGTTGGGATCCGTGACCACGACCGAGCCCCGGGCTGACACTGTGTCCCGCAACAATTCCGCCCCCGGCCCTCACGACGACGACCGTCTACCGGTCAAGATGCTCAACGACCGGATCCTGGTGGCCGTGGGCGAGGCCGAGGGCGAGCGCCGCTCGACGGGCGGCATCCTGATCCCGGCCACCGCCCAGGTAGGCAAACGCCTGACCTGGGCAGAGGTGGTGGCGGTCGGCCCAAACGTTCGCAACATGGAGAAGGGCGACCGGGTGCTGTTCAACCCCGAGGACCGCTACGAGGTAGAGGTCAGGGGCCGCGACTACATCATCCTGCGCGAGCGCGACATCCACGCGGTGGCCGCCGAGCGCCTCGACAAGGGCAGCACCGGCTTGTACCTGTGAGCGAGGACGGCCTGTACGAGGCGCTGCGGGGCTTCTGGCACCCGGTGGCCTACGCGTCCGAGCTGGCCGGCGGTGGACCTCTGGCGGTGACCCTGCTGGACGAGCCCCTGGTGCTGGCCCGCATCGACGGCCAGGTGTCGGCCTTCCGGGACATCTGCGTGCACCGCGGCACCGCCCTGTCACTCGGCTCGGTCAGCGAGGAGGGCCTGCGCTGCGGCTACCACGGCTGGACCTACAACGGCGAGGGCCGCTGCACCAGGATTCCCGCCCGGCCCGACGTGAAGATCCCGTCGCGGGCCCGCCTCACGGCGTATCGGGCCGCCGAGCACCTGGGGCTGATCTGGGTGTGCCTCACCGGCGACCCCGTCTACCCGCTGCCGGAGAACCCCTACTTCGGCGACGAGTCGTTCCGCCACGTCGAGGTCGAACCCTACGACTGGAGGTGCGCGCTGCCCCGCCGCATCGAGAACTACGTGGACTTCGGCCACTTCGCCTGGGTCCACGACGGCGTGCTGGGCGACTCGGCCCACCCCGAGGTCCCCGACCACTCCATCGGACGGCATCGCAACGAGCTGCGCTTCGAGCACCCCCACATGGCCGAACCCCCCGACTCGGGCAAGAACAGGAGCCTCGAGATCACCGGCGCCGTCGAGGTCAAGCTCGACTACCGGCTGTTCATGCCCAACACCATCCTGCTCGACCAGTACATCGAGTCGGTCGACCAGCGCTACCTGCTGTTCTTCAGCGTGTGCCCCACCGGCCGCAGGAGCTGCCGGTGCTTCACGTTCATGGGCCGCGACTACGCCTTCGAAGAGGCCACCGACACCGAGATGCTCGACTTCAACGCGCTGGTCATCGGCCAGGACCTCGCCTTCGTCGAGTCCCAGCGCCCCGAGGAGCTGCCCGTCGACCTGAGCGCCGAGCTCCAGATCGCCGGGGTCGACCGGGTCGCCATCGAGTACCGCCGCTGGCTGCGCGAGATCGCCAGGGGCCCCGACGCCGCCCGCCAGGCAGCCGGACAGCGGGCGGGCTGAGGCTCATCTCGAAGCAGGAAGGGAAACGTCCGATGACCCAGCTGGACGACCGGATCGACTACGTAAGCGCCGAGACCGAGGACAAGCTGTACGAGGCCATGCGGGACAAGTTCTGGTACCCGGTGGCCTACTCGGACGAGTTGACCGACACCCCGCAGGGCTTCGTGCTGTACGGCAAGAAGATGGTGGTGGCGCGCCTCGGCGGCCATCCCGTCGTGTTCGACGACCAGTGCCTTCACAAGGGCACCGCGCTCTCTCTCGGCGTGGTCGTCGACGACTGCCTGCGCTGCCCGTACCACGGCTGGACCTACGACGCCACCGGCGCAGTGGCCCGGATCCCGGCCCGCGAGGAGCTGTCGCAGCACGTCAACGTGAAGCTGCCCAGCTACCCCACCTGCGAGGTGAGCGGACTGGTTTACACCTGCCTGGGCGACCCCATCCACCCACCGCCTTCGGTCCCGATGTTCGACGACCCGAGCTACCAGTTCCTGCATCTGGACGTCTACGAGTGGGACTGCTCGATGGCCCGCCGGCTGGAGAACTACTTCGACTTCTCCCACTTCCCGTGGGTGCACGACGGGCTGCTAGGCGACAGCAAGCAGCCCCGGGTCGATGACTACGCCGTGGAGCGGGTCGGGGGCGAGCTGAGGTTCGTAGCCGGGCCGTTCCCGGAGTTCACCGACAACGTCAAGAACGCCCCCACCGCCGACTCCGGCGGCGAGCCCATCTTCGGCGCCATCAAGCGCTACCGGGTGTTCGTGCCCAACGCCATGCAGCTCAACAGCAGCGCCGGGGACACCGAGGACTACGTGCTGTGGGTGTGCCTGGCGCCCGTCGGACCCCACCGGACCCGGTGCTTCACCTACCAGGGCCGCAACTACGGGCTCGACCACGGCGAGGAGTTCATGGCGTTCGCTCAGCTGGTCACCGACCAGGACCGCCCCATCGTGGAGTCGCAGATGCCCTGCCAGGTGCCGATCAGGCTGCCGGAGGAGATGTTCGTCAAGGGGGCCGACCTCGCGCTGCTGGAGTACCGGCGGTGGCTGCTCGAGCTGGCGGGACTGCGGGGATGAAAGCCTCGCCCATTTGGGAGAAAGCGGACAGGGAGGAAACAGCATGGCGCCGACAGCGATCGTGACCGGCGGGGCGAGAGGGCTGGGGCAGGCCTACTGCCTCGCTCTGGCGGGCGAGGGGTTCAACATCGTGGCCAGCGACCTGCTCGACCTCACCGAGACAGTGGCCAAGGTCGAGGCGGTCGGCGGCCGGGCTCTCGGCGTCCAGGCCGACATCAGCTCCGAGGGCGACAACCACGCCCTGGCCGCGGCCGCGGACGACGTCTTCGGCTCAATCGACGTGCTCGTCAACAACGCGGCCTACTTCTCGGAGACCACCCGGGGCCCGTTCAACGAGGTCCCCCAACACGAATGGGACCGCACCTTCGAGGTCAACGTCCGCGGCGTGTGGCTCACCTGCTGCGCGGTGTACCCCTACATGCAGAAGCAGGGCTCGGGAAAGATCATCAACATCGCCTCCAACACCTGCTTCAAGGGCACCGTCGGCTTCCCGCACTACGTGGCCAGCAAGAGCGCGATCATCGGCTTGACGCGCTGCCTGGCCCAGGAGCTGGGTCCCGACGGGATCACGGTGAACACGGTGTCACCCGACCTGATACCCAACCCGTCGCTGCGGCCCACCGACGCCACCAGCGACCAGTTCGTGGTCGCCGGTCGAGCCCTCAAGCGCACCCAGGAGCCCGAGGACATGATCGGGACCATCCTGTACCTGGCCGGCCGCGGCTCAGACTTCGTCACCGGCCAGAACCTTGTGGTCAACGGGGGCGCCTTCTTCCAGTAGGCCGCGCCTTAGGCTGGAACACGTGACTGGAACACCGATCGAGGCCAGCGAGGAGGCCCTCGCGGCCGTCAAGTACAACGAAGACGGGTTGGTGCCCGCCATCGTGCAGGACGCCTCCACCCGAGCCGTGCTGATGATGGCCTGGATGAGCGCTGAGACCCTGGCCCTGACCCTGGCCGAGGGCCGGACCGTGTTCTGGAGCCGGTCCCGCCAGGAGGTATGGCGCAAGGGCGAGACCTCCGGGGAGCGGCAGTGGCTGCAGGAGGCCTACTACGACTGCGACGGCGACACCCTGCTGTTCGTGGTCGACCAGGAGGGCGGCGGCGCCTGCCACACCGGCAGGTACTCGTGCTTCTTCCGGTCTTTCGACGGCTCAGCCACTGCCGACGGCGGCTGACCGCCGGGTCGCGCCATGCACCAGCCCAGCCAGGAAGAGTTCCGGGAGCTGGCCCGCGCCTACCGGGTGGTCCCGGTCTGGCGGGAGGTGCTGGCCGACCTGACGACGCCGGTGGCCGCCTTCGCACGGGTGGTCGGATCCGGCGACGGGTTCCTGCTGGAGTCGGTGGAGCACGGGGAGCGCTGGAGCCGCTGGTCGTTCATGGGCCGTAACCCCATCGCCACCCTGGTGGCCCACGGCCGGCATGTGGAGGTCACCGGCCACCTCGGTGTCAACGTCCCCCGGCACGAAGGCATGCTCGCCGCGCTGGAGGTGCTGCTGGACCACTACCACGCTCCGTCGATCGAGGGCCTTCCGCCGCTGCACGGGGGCCTGGTCGGCTACCTCGGCTACGACATCGTGCGCGAGGTGGAGTACCTGCCCGAAGTGCCCGTCGACGACTCGGGCCATCCCGACGCCGTGATGTCACTGATCGGCGAGCTGGCGGTGTACGACCACTGGCGCCAGCGGGCCACCCTGATCTCCAACGTGGTCGTTCCCGCCGGGGCCGACGACCGGACCATAGACCGGCTCTACTACGAGGCTGTTCTGCGGGTGGAGGCCATCGCGGCCGACGGGGCCAAGCCTCTCGACGAGCCTCTGGTCGCGCCGCCCGAACCCTACGACGCCAGCGAAACGGAACCGGTAGCAACCACTTCGACCATGGGCCTGGAGCTCTACTCGCGGGCGGTGGAGGCAGCCCGGGAGTACATCTTCGCCGGCGACGTGTTCCAGGTGGTGCTGTCCCAGCGCTTCGACTTCGAGCTGGGCGCCGACGCCTTCGACACCTACCGGGTGCTGCGCCAGGTCAACCCCAGCCCCTACATGTACTTCCTGCGCCACGACGGGCTGGAGGTGGTCGGCGGATCGCCCGAACCCATGGTCCAGCTCCTCGACGGCAAGGTCATCAGCCGACCCATCGCCGGCACCAGGCGCCGGGGCCACACCGACGCCGAGGATCGACGCCTGGCCGCCGAACTGGCCGAGCACCCCAAGGAAGTCGCCGAGCACGTCATGCTCGTCGACTTGGCTCGCAACGATGTCGGTCGGGTGGTGGAGTTCGGATCCCTGAACCTCGATGAGATGATGACCCTTGAGCGCTACAGCCACGTGATGCACCTGACCTCGCAGGTGTCGGGCAAGCTGGCCTCGTCGGCCACACCGATCGACGTGCTGAAGGCGACCCTGCCGGCGGGCACGGTGTCGGGCGCTCCGAAGGTCAGGGCCATGGAGATCATCGACGAACTGGAGCCCACCAAGCGCGGTCCGTACGCGGGCGTGGTCGGCTACCTCGACTTCTCGGGCAACATCGACACGGCCATCACAATCCGCACGATGCTGGTGCGCGACGGCCGGGCCTCGGTGCAGGCCGGTGCCGGGATCGTTGCCGACTCCGTGCCGGCAGAGGAACACGCCGAGTGCGAGAACAAGGCCCGGGCACTGCTGGCTGCGGTCCCTGCGGCTCGCAGCATGACCGCGGCCCGCAAGCGGGCAGGCCAGACGGGATGACGGCCACCGTCGCGGCCCTGGTGCCGAGGGACGTGGTGCGGGTCTGGGGTGCCGACGCCGCGACCTACCTGCAGGGCCAGATCTCCCAGGATGTCGAGGCGGTGGAGGTGGGCGCCTCAGCGTGGTCGCTGGTGCTGGCGCCCCAAGGAAAGGTCGAAGCCTGGTTCCGGCTCACCCGGCTCGGCGAGAACGAGTTCCTGATCGACCTGGACGCCGGTTTCGCCGAGGCCCTGGTGGCCCGCCTGGAGCGGTTCCGGCTCCGGGTGGATGCGTCCTTCGAGAGCCTGAAGGGCTGGCGGATGCTGGCCGTGCGAGGCCCCGCGGCGGCCGACCCGAACCTGGATGAAGTGGACGCGGTAGTGCGTGCCAGCGTCGAGTGGCCGGGTTTCGAGGGAGTGGACCTGCTGGGCCCGGAGGTGTCGGTGCCCGCGGGTGTCGCTGACTCGCCGGCCGCCATGGGGGTGGCCCGTATCCGGGCCGGCTGGCCGGCTATGGGCCACGAGTTGACCGAGCGCACCATCCCAGCCGAGATCGCCGGTCTGGTGGAGTCGTCGGTCAGCTTCACCAAGGGGTGCTACACCGGGCAGGAGCTGGTGGCCCGCATCGACAGCCGGGGCGGGAACGTGCCCCGCCCGGTGCGGCTGCTGGAGATCCGAGGCGAGGAGGTGCCAGCCGGCGCCGGGATCACCGTCGACGGCAAGGCGGTCGGGGAGGTCACCTCCGCCGCCGCGGACCCGGCTTCGGGCGTGACCGTAGCCCTAGGACCCGTTCATCGCCGGGTGGAGCCTCCTGCCGACGCGGAAGTGGACAGCATCCCGGCCACCGTGCTGGCCACACCGGCCACTGCCCTAGACGACCGCTGACTGGGGCCTACCATGGCGGGATGGACCCGTACGCGGTGCTGGGCGTGGCCCGGGATGCCCCCGTCTCAGAGATCAGGCAGGCCTACGTGGCCCTGGCCCGGAGCACCCATCCCGATGTGCGGGGCGACGACCCTGCTGCGGCCGAGCAGATGCGTCGCATCAACCTGGCGTGGGAAATGCTCTCGGACGCCGACTCGCGGGCGGCCATAGACCGCCGTCTGAAGCAGCCTCCACAAGCACCGCCGGACCCGCGAGACTCGCCCGCGGCCGAGCCCACCGCCCGCCCGTATCAAGATGACTTCGACATCAGCCACGACGACTTTGACGGCGACGACCGGCCCCTCACCGGGGGCAACCTTCCCGGCTGGATGCGTGCCGGCGCTCCCCTCGCCTTCGTAGTAGGCATCTTTGCAGTTATCTTCGGTGTGCTGGCCGGAGGGTTCGTGCTGGTTCGGTTCGGCCTGCTACTGCTGGGCCTGTCGGCTCTGCTGTTCCTGCTGTCGCCCTTCGTCGTGCTGATCCGCAGCCGGGGCGGACCGATGCGATGACGGCCGGCACCTACCTCGATCAGATAGTGGCCCAGCACCGGGGTGCGGCCCGAGCCGACCGGCGCGACGCGGAAGACCTGATGCAGCAGGCCCGTTCCTGCCCGCCCACGAGGGGTTTTCGCGCCCGGCTGGCGTCGGTGAGCAGCCCGGCCGTCATCGCCGAGGTGAAGCGGCGCTCCCCGTCCAAGGGCGACCTGCGAGCCGACCTGGATCCCGCTGAACTCGCCCGCCGGTACGAGTCGGGTGGGGCTGCGTGCCTGTCGGTGCTCACCGACTCCGAGTGGTTCGGCGGTTCGGCCGCGGACCTGCAGGCGGCCCGGAGCGCGACGAGCCTGCCGGCGCTGCGCAAGGACTTCACCGTCGACGACCGCGACATACTCGACGCCCGCATCATGGGAGCCGACTGCGTGCTCTTGATCGTGGCCGCGCTCAACGACGACGAGCTGGCCCGGTTCTGCGCCCTGGCCCGGAACGTCGGCCTTGACGCTCTAGTTGAGGTTCATGATGAGGCCGAACTCGAGCGAGCGCTGTCGGCGGGCGCCGACCTCGTCGGCGTGAACCAGCGCGACCTGGTGACCTTCGAGGTAGACCGGGCCCGGGCTGCCCGCCTGGCTCCCGTGATCCCCGCCGATGTCGCGTCGGTGGCCGAGTCCGGCATCGAGGGTCCGGCCGACGTGGCTCGCCTGGCCGAAGCCGGCTACGGCGCGGTGCTGGTGGGGGAGTCGCTGGTGCGCTCCGCCGATGCGGCTGCGGCCGTGCGGGCCCTGGTCGCCTCCGGCCACTAGACCCCGCCGGCGGTCATTGAGCCACTAGCGTCGGAGCGTGTTCGTGAAGATCTGCGGGACCACCAACGAGGACGACGCGCTGCTGGCCGTGGCCATGGGCGCCGACGCGGTGGGGTTCATATTCGCCCCGTCGCCCCGCCAGGTGTCCATGGACAGGGTCCGGGACATCGTGCGCCGCCTGCCCGGCGATGTGCTCAGTGTGGGCGTGTTCCGCAACGAGCTTCCAGCCCGGGTGGTGGAGATCACCTCCAAGGCCCGCCTGGGCGCGGCCCAGCTCAGCGGCCATGAGTCGCCCGACGACACGGCCTGGGTGGCCGAACGGGTGCCCGTCACGATCAAGGCCTTCCCGGCCGGCCATGAGGGTCTGGAACGCCTGGCCGACTACGGCGCCGACGTGGTGATGCTCGACAACGAGCAGCCCGGCTCCGGCGAGGTGTTCGACTGGTCCCTGGCCGAGGGCGCGCCGCTGGCCGGCCACCGGCTGCTCCTGGCGGGCGGTCTCGACGCCGGCAACGTGGCCGCGGCCATCCGTCGGGTCCGGCCGTGGGGAGTGGACGTCGCCAGCGGCGTGGAGAGCCAGCCGGGCCGCAAGGACCCGGCCCGGCTGAGAGCCTTTCTGAACGCGGCCAAGGAGGCCGGGGCCGCGACGGCCAGAGAGCAGGTCGCCTCCGCTGACGAGGTGCGCGGGCACCCGGCCGGACCCGGCCCCTACGACTGGGAGCAGGATCCGTGACCGAGACTGCGGGCTCAGCACCAGGCGAGTTCATGGGCGAGCCCGACATGGCTCCACCCGGGCAGTTCATGGGCGAGCCCAGCGCCGACGGGCGGTTCGGCGAGTTCGGGGGCATGTTCGTGCCCGAAACCCTCGTGCCGGCCTGCCAGGAGCTCGACCGGGCCTTCCGCTCCGCCTGGGGCGACCCCGCCTTCCGGGGCGAGCTCGACCGGCTGCTGCGCGACTACGCGGGACGGCCCTCGCCGATGACGGAGTGCCCCAACCTCTCCGAGGAGTTGGGCGTACGCATCCTGCTGAAACGCGAGGACCTCAACCACACCGGCAGCCACAAGATCAACAACGTGCTCGGCCAGGCCCTGCTGGCCCAGCGCATGGGCAAGACCAGCCTGGTGGCCGAGACCGGTGCGGGCCAGCACGGCGTGGCCACAGCCACCGCAGCCGCCCTGTTCGGCATGGACTGCGTGGTGTACATGGGAACCGTGGACATCGCTCGCCAGGAGTTGAACGTGTTCCGCATGCGCCTGCTGGGAACCGAGGTCCGGGCGGCCGAGACCGGATCGCGCACCCTCAAGGACGCCGTCAACGAAACCCTGCGCCACTGGGTAGCGGTGGCCGACACCACCCACTACTGCCTGGGCTCGGTGATGGGCCCCCACCCCTACCCGTGGATGGTCCGCGAGTTCCAGCGAGTCGTCGGGGAGGAGGCCCGCCGGCAGTGTGCTGAGATACTCGACGGCGGGGTGCCCGATGTGGTCACCGCTGCGGTGGGCGGCGGCTCCAACGCGGCCGGGATCTTCGCCGGCTTCGCCAACACCTCAGCCGCCCTCGTGGGGGTGGAGCCGGCCGGGGGTGCGGCCGTCGGCCGAGCGGTGCCCGGCATCGTCCACGGCTCCCGGTCGTTCCTGATGCAGGACGAGTGGGGCCAGGTGCTCGAGGCCGAGTCGATCTCGGCCGGGCTCGACTATCCCGGCGTGGGTCCCGAGCACTCCTACCTGGCTGCCACCGGCCGGGCGACCTACGAGCAGGTGACCGACGCCGAGGTGGTCGAGGCGTTCAGCCTGCTGTCGCGCACAGAGGGCATAATCCCCGCCCTGGAGTGCGCCCACGCCCTGGCCTGGGTGTCGAGAGCCCGCGCCGAGCTGGCCGGCCGCACCGTGCTGCTGAACCTCAGCGGCCGGGGCGACAAGGACGTCGACCAGATGATGGGCATCCTCGGGTGACCGCGGCGAACGGCACCACCGCACCCGGTGAGGCTGGCGGGTGGGGGAGGCTCGAGACCGCGCTCCGGGGCCGTCGCCGCGCCGGCGGCAAGTGCTTTGTGCCGTACCTGACCGGCGGGCTGGGCGACGACTGGCTGGAGACGATCTGCGCGGTGGCCGTCGCGGGCGCTGACGCCATCGAGATCGGTGTGCCGTTCTCGGACCCGGTGATGGACGGCACGACCATCCAGCAGGCCAACGACCGGGCCCTGTCGGAGGGCGCCACCCCGCAGTCGATCCTGGCCGCGGTGAGGGGCGCCGCGGCCGACATCGGCGTACCCACTGCGGTGATGACCTACGCGAACATCGCCCACCACATGGGCTACGAGCGCTTCGCCTCGTCGCTGGCCGACGCCGGCGTCAGCGGGTGCATTCTGCCCGACCTGCCCCTCGAGGAGGTGGGGGAGTGGGCCGACTGCGCAGATGCGGCCGGGGTGGAGACGGTGCTGCTGGCCGCGCCCACCGCCCCCGACGAGCGCTTGCCCCGCATCTGCGCCCGGTCGCGGGGTTTCGTCTACGGCGTGGGGCTGGCGGGAATCACCGGGGTGCGCGCCGAACTGGCCGCCAGCGCCGTCCGCACCGCGGCCCGCCTCAAGGCGGTCACCGACCGGCCCGTGCTCGTTGGAGTGGGGGTGGGCACACCAGCCCAGGCAGCCGAGGTGTGCGAGGTGGCCGACGGGGCGGTGGTCGGCTCGGCCATCGTCACCCGGATGCTGGAAGGTGCCGGCCCCGAGGGTGTGGCCGCCCTGGTAGCCGAGTTCCGGGCCGCCCTCGACGCGGCTCGTCACTGAACCCCACCCGGACCAGGAGGGACCCGGGCTGATGGGCCGGCGGGGCGGATGATGGACCACGACCTGATCGTGGTGGGCGGTGGTGCCGCCGGGCTGGGGGCGGTGCGGGCCGCACTGTGGGCCGGTGCCGACGTGGCCCTGATCACCGACTCGCCGCCGGGCGGGGAATGCACCTTCACCGGCTGCGTGCCCTCCAAGACGCTGCTGGCCGCAGCCCGCGACGGGCTGAGCTTCGCCGAGGCCATGGCCCGGGTGCGGTCGACCGTCGCACACATCGCAGCCACCGAGTCGGCCGAAGTGCTACAGAACGGGGGAGCAACGGTGATCGAGGGCCGGGCTCGTCTCACCACCCACGACACGGTGGCGGTGGGGGACAGGCGCATCACCGCGCCCCGAATCGTGCTGGCCACCGGCTCGCGGCCGGCGCTTCCCGACGACATCCCCGGACTGGCCGAGGCCCAGCCCCTCACCAACGAGACCGTCTTCGACCTCGCCGCGGCCCCCGAGTCTCTCGGCATCATCGGCGGCGGCACCACCGGCTGCGAACTGGCCCAGGCGTTAGCCATCCTCGGGGTGGAGGTGACCCTGTTCGAGCAGGGGCCGCAGCTCCTGCCCTCGGAGGACTCCGAGGCGGCCGCCCTGGTCTCCGAGGCTCTCGGGCAGCTCGGAGTGGCCATGCGGCTCGACACCCGGGTAGAGGCCGTCGAGCCGGCTCCGGGTGGAGGGATCGCGGTACGCGCATCCTGTCGGGACGGTGCCGCTGACGGCGCTCCTGCCGTCTGCGAGCGATTGCTGGCAGCCACCGGGCGGGTGCCCATGACCGAGGGCCTAGGGCTGACCGAGATGAAGGTCAAGCTCGACCCGCAGGGCCACGTGATCACCAACGACCGGATGGTGACCTCGCTCAGGGGAGTGTTCGCCGCAGGTGACGTGACCGGACGGGCATTCATGTCGCACGCGGCCGACGAGATGGGCCGGATCGCGACCGGCAACGCGCTGGGCAAGGGGCTGCGGGGCCGGTTCCGGGTGTCGACAGTTCCCAGAGTGGTGTTCACCGACCCCGAGCTGGCGTCGGTGGGAGTGACGCCGGCTGATGCGCCCGCGGGCAGCCGGGTGGCCTTTCTGCCGCTGGCCGAGGTGGACCGGGCCATCACCGACGGCCGCACCGACGGCTTCATCGCCATCGTGGCCGGTCCCCGCCGCCTGCTGCGCAACACGGGTGGGGGCCGCATCCTGGGAGCCACCATCGTCGCGCCCCGAGCGGGCGAGATGATCCAGGAGATCGTGCTGGCCATGCGCACCGGTGCGTTCGCCGGCCGCCTGGCCCAGGCCTCACACGCCTACCCGACCTGGTCGAACGGCGTGCAGAAGACCGCAGCCCAGTTCTTCGGCGAGGTTGAGGGCCGCCAGGCCAGCCGGGTCGACTGACGGTTGCCGGACCGGGAAGGTCGAGCGCCCAGCTAGCTGGTGAGGCCTCCGTCGACGCTGAGGATGGCGCCGTGGATGCCGGGGCAGTCGTCGGAGGCCACGAAGGCGAACAGCGCGGCGATGTGCTCGGGCCCGCTCATCGGCTTGAAGGCCATCATGCGGCGGATGAAGTGCCGGTCGGGGTCGGTGACCATCTTGAAGTTCTGGGTCATGGGGGTGTCCACCCCGCCGGGGGCGATGGCGTTGACCCGCACGTCGGTCTTGGCCAGCTCCATGGCCAAGGCCCTGGTCAACTGCACCACCGCGCCCTTGGTGGCGCAGTAGTGGGTGGTGTAGGCCAGCCCTTGGAGCCCGGCGTTGGAGGCGATATTGACGATGCTGCCGCCGGAGGCCAGCAGGTGGGGGAGCGCGGCCTGGGTCAGGAAGAACATTCCCTTCACGTTCACCCCGAACATCCGGTCCCAGATCTCCTCGGTGATGTCCTCCACCCGGTCCTGCCACGAGAGGCCGGCGATGTTGCCCAGCACGTCTATGCGCCCGAGAGCGTCCACACAACCGGCCGCGGCCTGCCTGCAGTCGGCTACGGAACCCAGATCGCAGTGCTGCGTCTCCATCCGGCCGCCCGAGGCGGCAACCTCCGAGGCAGTCTCGGCCAGGCCCTCGTCGTTGACATCCACCCCGAATACGGCCGCACCCTCCGAGGCCAGGCGGATCGCCACCGCTCGCCCCATGCCGGAAGCCGCTCCGGTGATGAGCGCCGCCTTGCCGTCGAACCGTCCCATGGAATCCTCCCGCGCCGGCCGCGGATGCTAACCCCCGCCCCCGAAATTTGCGCAACGAAGCCGCCTCAGGCGGCATATCTGCTCACAGAAACCAGCGGTTGCACTATAACATTCATTTCCAGTATATTTCATTGCTCCATGGAAGTCGATCACGCGCAGATCTCGTCTCACTGTCGTACGCAGTACGGGCTGATCTCCCGCACCCAGGCATTCGATGCCGGCATGACCAGGCACCAGATCCAGCGCCAGCTGGACACGAAGCGATGGCGCGCCCCGGCTCCCGGCGTGTACCACGACTCGGCCGTACCGGTGACCCCGCACTCACGGCTGCTCGCAGCCTGCATAGCCCACGGTGGGCTCGCCAGCCATCGAGCGGCCGCAGCTCTCCACGGCATCAACGGCTTCAGGCTGGTGCGACCCGAGATCGTGGTGGCACGGGGGAGGGGACGGTCGGCATCCGGCGTGCGGCTCCACCGGTCGACCCAGATGGACCTCGCGAAGCCGGTCCCCCGGGAGCGCATCCCGTGCACCGGGTTGGCCCGCACCCTGCTAGATCTCGCCAGCGTGGTGAGTCGTCAGCAGCTCGAGAGCGCACTCGACTGCGTACTCCGGGATAGAAGGCTGACTTACGAGGATCTCTACGAGGTGGTGGTGTCGCACTCCCGCCAGGGACGAGACGGCCTGACCCTGCTGCGAGCCGTCCTGGACGACCAATGCGGCGACGGTCCCGTGCCGCTCAGCGACTGGAGCCGCTGGGTGAGCAACCTGCTGGTCAGGTCGGGACTGGATTCCCCGGCACTGGAGTACCGCGTGCACGACGCCGCGGGCCGCTTCCTCGCCCAAGTGGACCTGGCCTACCCGAGACGGCGCCTCGCCATCGAGCTCGACAGCGTCCGCTGGCACCACAACCGCGAGTCCTTCGTCGGCGACCGCAGGCGGCGCAACCAGCTGCAGGCCGCCGGCTGGGACGTGCTCAACTTCACCTGGGAGGACTACGCCGACCGATCCGGGGAGCTCTGCGCCGTCGTCGCCAAGGCTCTGGCGGCCGCGTGACCGGCCACCACCGAGTTTTGTGCGCAATGAAGCCGACTCAGGCGGCATATCTGCTCACAGAAGTCCGCAGCCGAGTTTTGTGCGCAATGAAGCCGACTCAGGCGGCATATCTGCTCACAGAACGGGTTGAGAGCGGGTGTGGCGGAAGGTGACGCTCATGCGGGGCGGCGCGGCCGCGACCTTGGGTACCGAGTGCTCCCAGTTCTGCTGGCAGGCACCGCCCATCACCAGCAGGTCTCCGGATGCCAGGGTGAATGACCGGCTGGGCCCGCCGCCTGCAGGGCGCAGCCGGAACCGGCGCGGTCCTCCCAGCGAGACGATGGCCACCACGGCGTCGGCGGGGTCGATCCCGATCCGGTCGCTGTGCCAGGCCACCGAGTCGTCGCCTCCGCGGTAGTAGTTCATCCACACCGAGTTGAATCCGGCCCGGTAGCGAGCCTGCAGCGCGCCCGCCAGGTCGTCGAGCAACGGTGGGGCACCCGGCGCACCGGGCCGGATGAACGCGCCCAGCCGCGGCTCGTCGACCATCCGCCCGTACATGGGACGCTCGGCTCGCGTCCAGCGCAGGCGGGCCGCCAGCAGCTCCAGCAGCTCGTCGCCGCCGCAGAGCCATCTCGACGACACATCAAGCCAACTGCGGTCGTCCAGATGGAGCCGCTCAACGGATGCCGCCGGGTCGAGGGCGGGCGGCCCCTGAGCGAAGAGGTCGCCCTGGAGGGGTCCCACTGCGGCGTCGGTGCCCGAACGGGAGATCCTCACAGATCGACTGTAGCGAACATGTGTTCGTCCAGCAAGCGGGGTGCCGCACAAGGGGAGAGATGCGGCCCTCCGGCCGCGGAGTAGTCAGTTGTCGGCGGGATTACGGGGGTAGAGGCGAAGCTGCCTCAGATCTCCCTGCTGGCGAGCGAACACCTGCCACCACAGCTCCTGGGGATCCTCCGAGAACGGGTCGGACCCGTCGAGCTCGAGCACGAACCAGGCGTCCTCGGCCAACTCGGCCTCGAGCTGTCCCGGCGCCCACGCCGCGTATCCGGCGAATATGCGCACTTCATCCAGACCGCCGATCCCGCCGGGGTCGAGCTCCAGATCGACGGTGCCGATCCGTCCCGTGACCTGAGACCAGTTCTCGTCGGCATCGTCGAGCGCCACCGACGCCAGTGCAATCACCGAGGACTGGCTCACCGGACCGCCGACGAACACCACGCGGGGCTTGCTCACCGCCGTCGCCCAATCTCCAATGGCGCTGCTGACGGTCAATTCGCTGGGCCGGTTGAGGACAACACCCAGCGCACCCTCACCGCTGTGCTCAAGCATCATCAGCACGGTCTGGCGGAAATTGGGATCGGACAGACTCGGCGCAGCCACGAGAAGTTTCCCGCGGGTCGATTCCATTCGTGGGTCTTCCAGATAGCGGACGGATCGGGGAGCGGCACGGTGGCAACCCGGCGACCCCAAGCGATGGCGGTGTGGTGAGGTGGCTATGTGGCACGATCTAGGGTCGTGGTGTCGACCATGCCGCCGGTGCTGCTCACGATAGCCGCTTCGGACCCCCTGGGGGGCGCGGGCGTGCAAGCCGACCTGGCCACGTTCGCCGCCCTCGGGGTACACGGAGCCAGCGCGCTGACGGCCGTCACCGCGCAGTCATTGACCTCGGTCACCGCCGTGGAGCCGGTCGAAGCCGGCCTGGTGGCCCGCCAGATCGACTCGGTGGCGTCCGAGTTGGGGGTCGCGGGAGCCAAGACCGGGCTGCTGCGCCGGCGCGAGGTGGTCGAGCTGGTGGCGGACAGGGTTGAGAGCGGCGTCCTGCCCGCGCCGGTGGTCGACCCGGTGATGGTGGACGGCAAGGGAGTACCGTTCGTAGCCGGCGAAGTGGAGGAGGCCTACCGCCGGCGGCTGTTCCGGCTGGCCCGGGTGATCACGCCGAACCGGCGCGAGGCCGAGTTGCTGGCCGGCACGTCGCTGCCCGGCCCCGAGGCCGTGCTGGGGTGCGCCGAAGCGTTCCGCGGCCTCGGATCTGACGCCGTGGTGGTGACCGGCGGCGGCTTCGACGGCCAGCCCGACGACGTGGTGATCACCGCGGCCGGTGAGGCCTGGATCGAGCCCGGTCAACGGGTCCACACCGGCAACGTCCGAGGCAGCGGCTGCACGTTCTCGGCGGCACTGGCGGCCGGTCTCGCCCTCGGTCAAGGCCTGGAAGACGCAGTGGCTGCCGCAGGCCGCTTCGTGCGCTCGGCTATCGAGGCCTCCGCCTCATGGCCGCTCGACGGCCCGGGTCCGGTGTCCCACAGCGTCCGTGCTTCACCATAGGTCACGTACCCTACTTCTTACTTTACATAATGTAGATTTCCGGCGGAAGTGCCAGGCTAAGATGCGCTGCTCTTGTTCGCTGCTCCGCAGAGACGTGTAGCTTTGTGGGCCGTGTCCCGGCGACTAGAGATCGAACTGACCAGCCAGCGCGCTGACGGCACCTGGACGTGGCGTGCGGCCGGAGCTCGCCAACCCAAGGGCGACGTGAGTGGCGACCTCGTTCCGGACACTGCGTCGGTCGGCACCGTCCTCAAGGCTGAAGCCGACGGCGGACTCGACGGCCTCGAGATCATCGCGGTGTCCGCGCCGCGGGTCCGGGCCGCGCCCTCCGACCGTCTGGAATTGATCGGCGGCGGTGACGGCCCACTGGTCACGACCACTCTGGCACCGAAGTCCCGGCGACGCGACCGGGACGACCGGCGCGACCGTGACAAGGACCGGCCGCGAGGGCGCGACCGCCGAGATGGCCGCGACGGCGATGCTCGCAGGGATCGCAGACGTGACCGTCGAGGCGCGCAGGCAGACGACGAGGGCAAGGCCCGCAAGTCCCGACGGGATGGAGACGCCAGGACCCGCTCCCGGCGCGACGATGGCGGCCGGCCTCGCGATTCCGGATCCGGCAGCGACAAGGATTGGAAGGAGAAGCGGTCCGGTCGCCGGGATCGACGACCCAGCGACAGGCGCTCGGAGGACGGTAGACGATCCGAACGACCTCCAAGGCCGAGAACTCCCGGCCTCAAGGCGAAGCGGGTCCATCGCCAGGCTGCATTGGCAGCCCTTCCCGATGACCAGCAGCCGCTGGCTCGCGAAGTGCTTAAGGCCGGTGTGCCGGGTGTTCGCAAGTCCATCGAGCGGATGAATGCCAAGGCAGCTGCCGAGAAACTCCCCCAGATCAAGTCGGAGCCGATCCTGGCACTGGCGGAGCAGCTCGCTCCCGTGTTGAAGGCGGCCGAATGGCACGACCGGGCCGACGCGGCCCTGGCCGGCATCTCCAAGATCGACCTGCGAGACATCCGCTCCGTCATCGCCGCCGCCGATCGGGCGGCCCGAACTGACGAGACTAGGGCCCTCGCCGAGAGCCTGCGGGCCGGCCTGGCTCAGCGTCTGGAAGTGGATCACCGCCGGTGGTTGGACGAGTTGGCCGGCACCATCGGCGAGGGCCGCACCATCAGAGCACTGCGCCTGAGTTCTCGCCCGCCCAAGGCGGGGACGCCGCTGCCTGTCGACATGGCCGAGCGACTCGCCAACATGGCAGCCGAAGACCTGAGCCCCAACACCAACCAGCAGCGGTGGTCGACGGTGGTGGACTCCGTGGCCCTCTCCCCCGTCCGCACTCAGGTGATCCCGCTCGGCGTTCCGGAGACGCCGTCCGAGGATCTGCTCGCCACCATCCGAAGGCTGGCCGACCGGGTCCCGCAGATCGCGGCTCTCTTCGGCATCGAGCCGCCGGCACCGAGCCCCCGAGGACGCCGACCTCCCCCGCCGCCGCCGGCGCCGGCGGCCGAGAAGGCGACGGAGCAGCCCACCGAAACGCCGACCCCGGACCCAGAAGCAACCACCGAAACGCCGACTCCGGACCCAGAAGCAACCACCGAAACGCCGACTCCGGACCCAGAAGCAACCACCGACACCGAGGCCGCCGACACCGCAGAGCAACCAACCGACACCGAGGCCGCCGACACCGCAGAGCAACCAACCGACACCGAAGCGGCCACGGACACGCCAGAGACTTCATGATCGAATTCGAGGCCGAGGGCAGCGTCGCCCTCATCACCATGAACCGCCCCGAGGCCCGCAACGCCATCAACGGCACCATGTCGAGCGGGCTGGAGGACGCCATCGACCGCCTCGAGGCCGACGACTCCCTGTGGCTCGGGATCCTCACCCACACCGGGCCGGTCTTCTCCGCCGGCGCGGACCTCAAAGCGATCGCGGAGAAGCGTTTCCGCGAGTTGTCGACGGCCCGGGGCGGATTCGGCGGCATCGTGTTGCGGGAGCGCACTAAGCCGCTGATCGCCGCCGTCGACGGCCCCGCCCTCGCCGGCGGAACCGAGATCGCGCTCACTTGCGATCTGCGGGTGGCGTCTACCGCGGCCCGGTTCGGACTCCCCGAGGTGAAGCGGTCCCTCATCGCCGCGGCCGGCGGGCTGGTTCGCCTGCCCCGCACCATTCCTCTTGCCATCGCGATGGAGATCGTGCTGACCGGAGACCCGATCAGCGCGGAACGAGCCCTGGCTCTGGGCCTCATCAACGAGTTGTGCGATCCCGGCGAGGCACTCGACGCAGCCCGCCGCCTGGCCGCCCGTGTGAACGCCAACGGCCCCCTGGCCGTGCGAGAGTCCCGCCGCCTCGTGCTCGAGAGCTTCACACAGACCGACGCGGAGTCGATCACCGCGGCCGGCGAGGCCCAGATGAACTTGCGCACAACCGAGGACTTCGCCGAGGGCCCCCGCGCTTTCATAGAGAAGCGCCCCCCGGTGTGGAAGGGCCGCTAGGTCGCCCTGACGCCCGCTCTTGTTCGCTGCGCTCACGGGCCGCTCGGGCCACGGCCTCGCTCCGCTCGGCCTCTAGACGATCGTCGGGATTACCCCGTGGTCGTAAAGGAACTCCGCTAGGCCCTCAACCAGCGGTAGCGCGGCCACCTGCGAGACGGGCCACCATCGGGCCTCGGAGGCATCGGAGCCGGCTGTCGGCTCGACGTCGCCGATCACGGTCGCCTCGAAGTCGAGGATCACGAAGTGATAGTCCTCGCTGATGCGCTCCACCCAGCCGACCAAGGGTCCGCACACGCCGCGCAGCCCGGTCTCCTCGTGCAGCTCGCGCACGACCGCCTCCATCAACAACTCCCCCGGCTCGACCCGGCCTCCGGGAACGGACCACTCCCCCACCGCGGGCGGATGTCCCCGGCGTACCAGCAGCAGTTCGTCGGAGCGGCGGACGATGGCGCCCACCGCGACCTCGGCCCGCTCGATCACTTGGAGTGCGGCGGCTCGGCAGCGTCCGGCAGCGTCCGGTGCACGGTTATCGCCCGGGCTACCAGGCCGTGCGTCTCGAAGAAGTTCTTGGTGTTGCGATCTCCGGGCAGCGCCAGGCTGTCCACGCCGATGCAGCCGCGCTGACCGGCCCAAGCCATTAGCAACTCCATCATGGACTCGCCGACTCCCACGCCGCGTGCCTCGGGATGCACGTAGATGTCGCCGACGCGTCCCACCGACGAGCCGTCGTGCAACTCCACGAGCCGGATCGCGCCGTAGCCGACGATCACTTCGTCGACGGTGCCCACCACCACCAGCGCATCGTCGGCCCGCAGGTCGCGGACCAGACTCTCCAGCTGCGGGTCGGGCCGGGCCTCCAGCCGCGACCACACCCCGCCGCCGCGCAGCTGCGACATCTCGGCCGTCGCCTGGGCCGCCAGTCCGGCCACGCTGGCGATGTCGGCTTCGACGGCCCGTCTAGCCCCCTCGTCGATAGAGGTCATCGGCAGGGGTGGGTGACGAGCATGGAACTACTCCCGGTCTCCCGGCCTCTCAGCCTCCGAGAACCCTCTCGATCGACTCGCAGGGCTCCTCGCCCGACGGGCACACAGGATTGGAGCGCGAGCCGAACTGGGTGACGCTCACGATCAGGAAGCATTGGTTGCAAGTCCACTCGTCCGAGCGGGGCGGCGCAACCACCGTGGTGGCCTTCGTCTCGCCCGCGTCTTCCTCCTCGTCCTCCTCGTCGTCGTCACTGGCTGCGATGCGATCCCTGAGGATCTCCTCCAGATCGGCCTCGACGTCGCTGGGGTGGACTTCGTCGTCATCGTCGTCGTCGGCCGGCATGGGCACATCGTCGTCGTCATCGTCGGCGGCGTCGTCGCCGTCGTCGCCGTCTTCGATCTCCGAGTCCTCGCCGTCGAAGTCCTCGTCATCACCGAAACTCTCGTCGCCGTCGAAGTCGTCGTCCTCGCCGTCGAAGTCATCGTCGAACTCTTCGTCGCTCAGGTCGCCTTCGAACGCATCTGAGTCACCGAAGTCGCCGTCGTCGTCGAAGTCGCCGTCGTCGTCGCCGTCGCCGTCAAGAGGGTGTTTCTGGTTCATCGCTCCAACTGAATGGTCGGTTGGCACCGGATGTGGGGCGGATCATAGACACTGATCGGCTAGGCGCAACTGCATTCCGATCAACCTTGGGCCAGACCTCCGTCGTCCTCGCCGTCGCGGCCGGCAGACAGATCCGAAGAAGGATGAGACTGCACGGTTCGCCGCCTCTCCACCCGGTTCTCGGCGTCGAGGCGACCGAGCCCGGGATCGGCGGAGTGGTTCACGAAAGACATCAGTTCGGCGACGGCGGCATGACCCGCTTCCTCCGCGATGAGGGTGTGCATCCGCTGGCACACCCTGCGGTAGGCGGGATGGCCCTGGGGAGTGGTCCGCAGTTCCACCATGTGCATCGCCTCGCGGGCGTTCATCTGCATCGAGTACCGGATCCGGTAGGCAAGCGCGACGGCGTAGGAGGCCTGGTCGCTGAACTCGGCGCTGAGGGCCTCGTAGAGGCGGGCCGATCGGGCCATGACGGCATCGAACTTCTCGTCCTCGCCGGCCGCGTCCACCGCGGAAGGCCGGACGTAGCCGTGGCGGGTGGACAGCGGCTGCCATTCGATGGTCAGCATCCGATGGCGCTGGAGGTCCCGGAACGCCCCGTAGTCGGACAGCACGTCGAAGCGGTAGTAGACGCGTTCGAGCGCCCGGCCGGGGCGGTGGCGACGGTTCTGCCGGTCTCCGCAGTAGGCCCGGACCACGGCGACACGCTCGGCTGCCGGCATGGCTCTCACCCTGGACTCGACGGTGCGGTCGGCCAGCGACGTGTGGGGGTAGAGCATCGCCGCGATCATCTTGGTCTCGCCGTCCGGGTCGAAGTCCACCAGCTCGACCGAGTCGTCGTTGACCGGCCCTCCCACCGCGTCGCCGAAGACGCGGCCGGCCAGGTCCTCCATGGCGCCCCGGTTGTCGGACAGGTAGCGCGAGGTGAGCCCGCCGCGGTCGGGCAGGTCCACCCGCTTGAGGAACGAGGGGATCACCTTGCGCAGTTCGGTGAGCATCATGTCGGCGTAGAAACGGGACTCGGGAAGGGGATGGGCCCGCATCCGCAGGAGCAGCGCCTCATAGGCCTGGCCGGTGCCGTAGATGCCGACGTTGCTCAGCGACGCGGCCGGGAGCAGCCCGCGGATCGAGTCCAGTGCCCTGGCCTTGATCGCCTGCCGGTAGGCGAAGTCGGAGTCGCCGGCCTCCTTGGGCACGTTGGTCCGGAAGAAGTCCTGCATGACCGGCACTAACTCCGAATAGGTCGAGAACATGCGGTCGATGTCGCCCACGTAGCGCGTGCCCAGCGACGAGTTCAGCACCTGCGGGTCGCGGTAGTAGCGGTAACGGCCTCCCAGACGCTGGTCGTAGGCGATGTAGCGGGTGCTCTGCTCGAGATAGGCCATCAGCCGGCCCCACTCCAGCACCTTGGTCAGCAGGTTGGAGGCCTGCTCGCAGGCCAGGTGCACGCCACCGAGCTGGGCCACGGAGTCGTCTCCGTACTCGAAGAAGACCCGGTCGTACAGAGCCTCGGCCCGGCGCAGGCCGACGGTGGCGTCGATCGTGATGTCCCCGGTGATGTCGAGATCGTCGACGAACTCATCGAGGAACAGCCGGCGGAGGCTCGACATCGACCGGGAGTAGCGCGCGAACAGGGCGCCCTTGACGACCTCGGGCAGGTTCACCAGCGCGAACACCGGCTCATCCAGGTTGGTGAAGTACCGGCGCAGGATGTCGGCTTCTTCGGGCGAGAAGGACTCCGCCGTGTACAGGTTCACGGGGCGCGACATTAGGGGCGCAGGCTACGCCGGGCGCGGATGACGTGAGCCGCTATGTAGCGGCGAACTGGGCCTGTATCGCGGGCAGCGCCGCGTCGTCCAGCCAGCAGTCCAGCGCGGTCATGGCCAGCGCCTTGGCGCCGTCGATCACGGCCGAGTCGCCCTCGGCGCCCCGGGCGTACTCGGCGAAGCGCGGCGTGTGGATGGGCACGTCATCCGGCGCGACCTTGATCATGGGGTGTATGGAGGGAACGGTGTAGCTCACGTTGCCCATGTCCGTGCTGCCCACCACCCGGGCCTGGGGGTCCGACGCCACGGTGCGGCCCACAGCGACGAGGTTGGCCAGATAGCGGTCCAGCAGGGTCGGGTTGTCCTTCATGTCGGCATAGGTGTGATCGCCCCATTCGAGATCGACCTCGCAGCCGGCCGCGGCGGCGCCCGCCATCAGGCAGGCGGCCACCCGCTCCTTGAGCGGCTCCAGTGATGCGATGTCGGTGGAGCGCACGTACCACTCAACCGCGGCCGTGGCCGGAACGATGTTGGCCTTGGCGCCCCCGTCTGTGAACACGCCGTGGATCCGCTCGTCGTCGCGGATGTGCTGGCGCAGGGCGGCGACGGCGTTGTAGCCGAGCACGGCCGCGTCGAGCGCGTTGCGACCCTTCTCGGGCGCGGCCGCGGCGTGGGCGGCGGCACCGGTGTAGCGAGCGTTGAGCCGCTGCACCGCCACCGCGTGGAACACGCTCAACTCGTGGTTGGCGGGGTGCACCATCATGGCCGCGTCGGCATCGGAGAACGCGCCCGCCCGGAGCATGATCTCCTTGCCGCCCCCGCCCTCCTCTGCCGGGGTTCCCATGACGGCTACGCGCCCGCCGGCCTCGCCGGCCATCGACGCCAGGGCCAGGCCCGCCCCCAGTCCAGAGGCGGCGATGATGTTGTGCCCACAGGCATGGCCGATCCCGGGAAGGGCGTCGTACTCGCACACGACGGCCACCAACGGTCCGTCGCCGTCGCCGGCTCGGGCCTCGAAGGCGGTGTCGAGGCCGTAGGCGGCGCGCTGCACGTCCAGGCCGTGATCGTCCAGCACCTCGGTGAGCAGATCGTGGGCGTGGTGCTCCTCGAAGCCCAGTTCCGGCTGGGAGTGGATGCGGTGCGATACGTCGAGCAGTTCGGGGGTCAGACGGTCGATCTCTTCACAGACCCGTCGCTTGGCGTCAGCTATGTCCATCGCCTGATCCTAGGGCCAGAGGCCGAGCTGGCGAGGCCCGGGCCCGAGCGGCCCGTGAGCGAGGCGAACAAGAGCGGGAATTCACGCTGGCACCCAGGCCTCCAGGGCGCCGGGCTCGACTCGCAGGCTGAGGGTCCGAACCCGGTCCAGGCGCACGCCGTCCAGGTAGACATCGAGGTCAGGATCCAGTTCGTACTGGGCCGCGGCGATCCGGCGCTGGGTGATCTGCGGATGGGGGACGTGGGTTCCCGACGGCAGGCGGCGGCGGGCTGCGAGCCGCACGCCCAGCGGCGGATCCGCATCGAACACGTCGAGGCGGCCGTCGCCGGGATGGGACCGGGGCGCTGCGTTCCAGCGGCCGATGAACGACGCATTGGCCGCCACCAGCAGCCGGCCCCGCCACCAGGATCTGCGGGCCACGAGATGGGCTACGAACCAGTGCAGCCGTCCGTCCACCAGCGCCGCGCCGACATCGACCTCGAAGCGGGCTCCGATCGCAGCAAGCGACGGCGACGAAGCTGTCCGGGCCGGGGCCAAGCCCAGAGTGCGGGCCAGGTCGCCACCGGTCAGCACCACCGGAGGGATCGTCCGGCCGGCTCTGCGGGCCTCAGCCACGATTTTGCCCGCAGCCGCGTCGCTGCCCGCGGCGAGAGCGTCGGGCGGGATCTCGCCCGACGCTCCGAAGTCGACGCCCCAGCCCGGACCGCGCTTGCCGATCATGCCGCAGGCTCGTACACAGCGCCCGACAGGGAGACCACTCCCCTGTTGAGCGCGGAGACCGTCTGCTGGGCCGCGACCGAAGTGCCCTGGTCCGGAGCCACCGCGGCGATCCTGCGGGCCAGATCGATCACCTGTTTGACATTGCGCACGAAGTCGCCGGCCGAGAAACCCTCGTCCTGAAGGGCCTCGAACGACTCTCCGGCCGCCCAGCGATGGGCCGCGGGCCCGAAGCCCAACTCCAAGGAGCGGATCGGTTCGAGGCCGAAGCGGCCTTCGGTGCGGTGCAGGCCGTCGAGAGCCGTGCCGATGCGCCGCAGGCGGCGGTAGGCGGTGCCGGAGGGGATCCACACCTCGGGCCGAGGACCCGGCGAGCGGTGCTCGTAGGTGAACGCTGACAGCACCGAGGCCAGCTCGGGCGGCGACAGGCCGTCGAGGAGCCCGCCCGACAATGCCTCGGCCACGGCCAGGTCTGCCTCGTGGAAGATCCGCTCCACCAGCGACCCCGAGTCGGTGAGGGTCCAGCCGTCCAGGTGGCCCCGCTCACGCAGCACCCCGGCCACTGCATCGAAACGACGGGCCAGGTCGACAGGCAACGACGCCGTTTCCGCCTGATACTGGGCGAAGGAGCGGCCCATAAGGTCACGGGCCGCTTCGGCGGACATGCGGCCCAGCAGTCCGGCCACCATGTTGTAGGTGGGCCGGAAGGCTGAGCGCAGTTCGAAGGACCGGCTCGAGGCCAGCCGAGCCACCTGCTTGAAGGTGCTGTCCGGCGACCACAGAGCCACCGCCCATCCCTCCTTGTCGATGCCGCGGCGTCCGGCCCGCCCGGTGAACTGGGTGTACTGGGCGGCGCTGAGCGGCGCGGTGCGCTGGCCGTCGTACTTGACGGGCTTGTCGATCACCACGCTGCGGGCGGGCATGTTCACGCCCAGCGCCAGAGTCTCGGTGGCGAACACCACCTTCACCAAGCCCTCGGCGAAGCACTGCTCCACCGCCTCCTTGAAGACCGGCACCATGCCGGCGTGGTGCGATGCGATACCCAGGCGGAGCCGGTCGGCCCAACGTCCGGTGCCAAGCGCGGCGAGATCGGCGGGGTCGAGGAGGCCGAGGCGCGCCTCGACCAGTTCGTCGATGCGGGCGGCTTCGGCATCGTCGGTGAAGCGAGCCCCGTCACGGACGAGGCGGGCGGCGGCCTGGTCGCATCCCTTCCGGCTGAACACGAACCAGATCACCGGCAGCAGGCCCCGCTCCTCCAGCTCCGCCAGCAGGTCGACGCGACGGGGCGGCCGCCATAGGACACGCGGACGCTGCCCTCGATGCTTCGCACCACCAGGCCCGCCACGAGGACCGCCACGCCGCGACCGACCCGAACCGCGGCGCTCCCGAGAGCGCGGCGGTGCGTCGAATCGGCCTCCCTCGGGGTTGGGCCTGCCGTCAACGAGGGTGGGCACGATCTGCACGGCGTCGGTGCGGCGACGACCGACGGCATAGAGATTGGTCAGCGGAACCGGCCGCCGCGACTCGACCACCACCGCGGTCGGGCCGCGCACCTGCTGGAGCCAGCCGCCCAACTGCTCATGGTTGGAGACCGTGGCCGACAGGCACACCAGCACGACGCTGGGCGGCAGGTGAAGGATCACCTCCTCCCACACCGGCCCCCGGTAGGGATCCTCCAGATAGTGCACCTCGTCGAGCACGACCGCTCCGAGCCGGGCGTCCACTGCCTCGGCGTAGAGCATGTTGCGCAGCACCTCGGTGGTCATGACCACCACGTCGGCGTCGCCGACGATGACGTTATCGCCGGTGAGCAGGCCCACGCGGTGCGGTCCCAGCCGCTGCCGCAGGTCCCGGTACTTCTGGTTGGACAGGGCCTTGATGGGCGTGGTGTAGAAGGCCCTCTGTCCCGCCGCGAGGGCCCGGTCGACGGCGTGGTCGGCCACCACCGTCTTGCCTGAGCCGGTGGGCGCGCTCACCAGCACCGAGCGTCCGGCGTCAAGGTGCTCCATGGCGCGGCGCTGGAACTCGTCGAGGACGAAGCCTGGCCCCGCCGGGGCGATCACCGCTGAGCCGCTTCGCGCTTTCTCTGCCGGCGGCGGGCGAGCACGCCCCAGAGGATCGCGAACTCGTAGAAGGCGTACATCGGAATCGACAGCGCCATCAGCGTGAAGGGATCGCCGCTCGGTGTGATCACCGCGACCAGCACCACGATCCCGACCACGGCGTAGGAGCGGATCTTGCGCAGGGTGCGGTTCTCGACGATGCCCATGGCCTGCATCCCGATGAGGACTATCGGGAACTGGAAGGCGATGCCGAAGGCCACCATCATCCTGACCACGAAGCCCAGATAGCGCTGCGGGCTGAACAGCGACACCAGGTCGGGGCCGCCGATGTCCTTCAGGAAGTCGAGGGCCCGGGGCAGGCTCCAGTACGCCAGCGCGACGCCCAAGAAGAACAGCAGCACGCCTGCCGCCACGAACGGCACCGCGTAGCGCTTCTCGTGGCGGTACAAGCCGGGCGCGATGAACCGCCACGCCTGCCACAGCAGCACCGGCATGGCCAGGGCCAGCCCGGAGTAGCCGACCAGCGTTATGCGCACGCTGAAGGGCTCGAGGGGACTGGACACGTAGAGGTTGCAGCCACCGTCGGGACCGAACAGGTGGGAGTCGATCCGGTCCTCGACGGGGAAGGTCTTGCAGTACGGCTCGAGCAGGAAGTCGAGGATGAACGGGTAGAGGATCCAGCATCCGACGACGCACACCGCCACCGCGATCACCGACTTGATCAGGCGGTTGCGGAGCTCGGCCAGATGCTCCATGAGCGTCATGTGGCCGCCGTCGCCGCTATCGCCGCCGTCGGGGCGCTCCATCGGAGCCGTGTCGTCGACTGCGTCGGTCATCGCGGCGGCTGGGAGTCCTAATCAGCCGTGCCGTCGGTCTTGGGCTCGGCCTCCGGCTCGGGCACCGGCTCGACGGCATCAGGATCGGAAGCCGGCTCGGGCACCGGCTCGACGGGATCCGACCCCACGGCATCAGGATCGGAGGCCGGCTCGGGGGCGTCCGCGGCCGTGTCGGTGTCTTCGCTGCTGGACGCGGGCGGGGCGCTCACCCTCGCCTCGGCGGTACCCCAAGAGACGGGGCCGGCCGCGGCCGCTCCCGCCGCGGCAGTTCCCGATGCGTCGCCGCTCTTGCCCGATGCCGCTGTGTCCTTGTCCTTGTCCTTGGGGTCGGGCGGGGGGTCGATCACCTTGCGCGGATCGGCGGCCTTCAGCGTGTCCGTCATCTCCTTGAGGGGCTTCTGGGCGGTCTCACGCAGGCTCTTGTCGGCCGCCTTCAAATCGGCGGTCGCGTCGGTTAGGGGCTTGGCCGCCTCGCGCAGCTCCGCCTGGAAGCCCTGGCCGATGCGGCGGATCTCTCCCACGACCTTGCCGACCTGGCGGACGGCCGGGGGCAGCTTGGTCGGACCCAGCACGATGAGAGCGACCAGCAGTATGACCAGGATCTCTCCCCCGCCGAGGTTTCCCACCCCGTCAGCCTAGCTAGGGGGCTGTTGGGGGCTGCCATCGCGCCTCGACACGCGCAACCGGTCGGCCGCCGCCCTGGTCGCCTCGGCGTGATCGCCCAGCCGGACCGCGAAACGCGACAGCTCGTCGGAGGCCACAGCCGCCGACGACGTCTTCCTCAACGCTCCGGTCAGATCGGCCGCGGCCAGGGCCACGGCCCGCAAACCATATATGAGCACCCCGAGGGCGATGACGGTGGCCGCGGCCGGCGCCAGCATCCACATGGATTGCACGATACCCGCGAGCCGTGAACGGCTCCCCTACGGAACGACTGGGGATTCAGGCGCCGGCGTGGCCCGTGAAGCGGGCCAGGGTCTCCACCATCCGGTCGACGTGGTCGCTGTACACGCCGTCGATGCCGGCGTCGACCAGTTCGGCGATCTGGCGGGCCTGCTGTGCGTCCCATCCCAGGGCGAACCGGCCGAAGCGGTGGTAGAGCGTGGTGAGCCCGCCGTTCCAGTCCTCGCGGCGGAAGTTCACCGCGTCGATGCCGGCCTCGGCGAGATCGGCGGCATGGCGCTCGGGGCCTCGCGGGAGCCGTTCCAGGCGGGTGGAGTGGACTAGCCGAGCCTCGGGCGCGGCCGCCCGCCAGGACTGCAGCACGCTGGCGTCGTGGTGGCAGACCCACAGCCGGTCGGCCGCGCCGTGGTCCCTGGCCACCGCGATGAGGCCGGCGAAGGCGGCCGCGTCCTTCACGTCGACGCTCAGGGGGAGATCCGTGCCACAGTGCTCGTAGTACTCGCCCAGAGTGGGAATATGGCTCGGGAGCCGGGATCGGGGCAGGCTCGCGATGGACCGGCCCAGGATCCGGCGGGTCGACAGCGTGGGCAGCCCCCCGACGGCTTCGTCATGGTTCAACACGATCTCGCCGTCGGCGGTGATCCAGATGTCGGTCTCTATGCCGGTGGCTCCCATCTGGCGAGCCAGCACGAACGCCTCAAGCGTGTTCTCCCGGGCATGGGCCCGCGCCCCGCGGTGAGCGAAGGCGATAGGCGGCGCCAGCAGAGCCGGTATGCGGGTACCCATCAGGCCAGTATCACGCAACCAGCGCGTCCCGCGGGTGCGGCTACACGCCGCCGATGTCGTTCGGAGGCCAGATCTTCATGAAGGCCCGGCCCACGACGTCATCTACGTCCACGGGTCCGAAGAAGCGGCTGTCGCGGCTGTCCTCGCGGCTGTCGCCCAGCACGATGACCGTGCCCTCGGGCACCTCGCAGTACGTCGAGGCGGCTTCGTTCACGCAGCCCGGGATGGGCGCCTTGGGAAGCGTCGATTCGCCCGCTTGGAGATAGGGCTCCTCCAGCCGGGTGCCGTCGATGTGCACCGAGCCGTCCCGGATCTCGAAGGTCTCACCCTCCAGGGCAACGACCCGCTTGATCAGGTCGTCGATGCCCGGGCCCTGGCCCGGATTGTCGAACACGACCACGTCGCCCCGGTTCACGTCGTGGAGGCGGTATCCGAGCTTGTACACGACCACCCGGTTGTCCACCATCAGGGTGGGCTCCATCGAGCCCGACGGGATTATGAACACCTCTACCAGGAAGGCTTTGAGCAGCAGGGCCAGACCCAGGGCGCAGACCAGCACGACGAGCCACTCGACGGCCACCGACAGCGCGCGCCGGCCCGGAGCCGGCGGCGGTCCGTCGGGATCCTCGACGGGCGCGGCATCGTCGGCACCGTCCACGGGCGCGGCATCGTCCACGGGCGCGGCATCGTCGGCGGGCGTTCTGGGCGGCTGCGTTCCGGGCGGCTGCGCCCCGACCGCCCAGCTGGCCGCCTTCCGCCAGGCGGACTCCGCCGGTGACGGTTCGGCGGGCTCGCCCGGTCGAGCCGTTGCCCCTCCGGTCACCGGCGATACCGCTCCAGCATCCGGGCCGCGGTAGCTGATCGCAGATCGGGGTCGATGGCCTCGTGGATGTCGATGATCTCCGCCTGGGGCCCGAGCTGAACCAGCAGCCGGGCCAGCCACGACTCGCTGGCCACCGCGAACACCGCGTCGACGCTGCCGTCGGGATGCTCCGTCCGCTCCCGCGCCGAGTAGTAGTCGGCGGCCCAGGCGGCCTCCGGCGCCAGCCGGATCGTGACCGTGCGGTCCACGCTGTCGATCGTGAGCGTCGACGACGGTCCAGGGGGCAGGTCGACCTCTGCATCCGAGTCCAGCACGACCAGCGTGCGGACCCGGTCGACGCGGAAGACCCGCTCGGCGCGGGCCCGATGGCACCAGCCGAACAGGTACCACGCGCCGTCATGGCTCAGCAGCCGAGCCGGATCGACGACCCTGGACGTCATCGCGTCGCGCCCTTGGGAGTAGTACTCGATCTCGATCTGCCGCCGCCCGCTGATGGCCCGCCGCAAGTCGTGGAGGGTGTGGGACGGGGCGTTGCCCAGACTCACCTCGATGTAGTCGGCGCTGTCCGCTCCCTCCGAGCCCAGCGACAGCCTCAGCTTCGCCAGCGCCCGCACCAGCGGGGCGGCCTCGTCCTCGTCGCCCGACGGTCCCCGCCCGCTCCCCTTCGTCATGTCGAGCACGCTGCGGCCTGCAGCCAGCAGCCGGGTCGCCTCCTCGGGTGAGAGCCGCATGGGCTGCGAGAACCAGTCCGCGTACTGGATTTCGACGATCCCGTCCTCGATGCGGACCTCGATCAGCGTGTCCGGAGTGAACGGGTGCACTCCCACGAAGAACAGGCGCTGCTCAAGGTCCTCCAGCAGCTGCTCCCGGGGGTAGTCGAAGCGGGCTGAGATGTCGTCGAGGTGGGCGCCGTCCTGCTCGACCACCCAGGGCACGACACCCAGTAAACGGGCCATGCGTTCGGCCACCGACAGACTGGTCGAGTTCGCAGCCGGCGCCGGGGTCACCTCACCACCCTAGGGCGTCCGCGAATCAGACCAGCGCTTCCAGCCAGGCCTTGACCTCGTCGCGCAGCCGGTCGGGGTCGACAACCTCGGCGTGCTCGAGGAACTCCACCACGAACGACCTCAAGGCGGCAGCATCGCGCACCTGGAGGGTGAGCACGACCGAGCCGTCGGGCTGGCGCTCGCCGTCGACACCGGCCCGGTGGCAGGCCCAGCTCGCCTGGTCGGCGTCCACCAGCACCCGGACCTCGACCGCCTCGCCCGCGCCGAACTCCCAGGGCCTGAGCGTGCGGGGATCGGGCCCCTCCCCCACCGGGCGGGACGCATCGCCTAGCTCCTCGACCTCGCCGTCGATGCGATCCACCCGGAACATGCGCTCCTCGCCGTGGCCGACGTCCCATCCCACCAGGTACCAGTGGCCCCGATGGAACGACAAGCGCCACGGTTCGACGCGCCGTTCGGCCCCGCGATAGACGAACGAGACCTCCCGGCGCCCGACCGCGGCCGCCACCAACTTCCCCAGCGAGTCATGGAAGGGCAGCTCGCCCACCTCCTCGACCGACCCGGCGGCACCGGCCGATGCCGCGCCGCCCAGCCGGGCCAGGCCCGCGCCGGAGCCGCCCTCAAGCCGGACCAGGTTGGTGGCCAGGTGCAGCGCAGCGAGCTCGTCGGGGTCGAAGCGCACGTCGCGCCCCACGTAGGCCCGGGCCGGGATGCGGTAGCCCTCCACCGGCGGGTCGAGCCGGTAGAGGGTCGAGACCTCGATGGGCACGCCGATCGCCCTCAGGTCGGCCTTGTCGCGTTCGAACATCCGCCTGAAAGCGGTCTTGTCCTCCGAGTAGGCACCGGCCATGCGCTCACGCAGCTCGTTGGCGCTGAGCGGATGCGACGCGTTGAGCAGCGCCGCGGTGAGGTTCAAGAGCCGTTCGAATTTGTCCATCGCGTCCGACCTTGGTCAGGGAACCCGACGCTACCGGGGCCGGGGTCAGAGGGACGCGATCAGCTTCTCCACCCGCTCGTCGTGGGACTTGAACGGGTCCTTGCACAGCACGGTCCGCTGTGACTGGTCGTTGAGTTTCAGGTGGACCCAGTCGACGGTGTAGTCCCGGCGCCGCTCCTTGGCCCGGCGGATGAACTCGCCCCGCAGGCGGGCCCGGGTGGTGGACGGCGGGTTCTCCACGGCGTGATGGATCTCGGCCTCGGTCACCAGCGTCTCCACCATCCCCCGATGCTGCATGGTGTAGTAGAGGCCGCGGCTCTGGCTGACGTCGTGGTACTGCAGGTCCACGAGGGCGACCCGGGGGTCGGCCAGATCCAGCCCATGCCGCTCCCGGTAGGCCTCCACCAGATGGTGCTTGACGACCCAGTCGATCTCGCGGTCGAGCTGGAGGGGATCCTGCTCGATGGCGGTCAGGCAGTACTCCCACATGGTGAGCGCCTTCTTCTCCTCATCGGACAGGTCGTGGTGCTCGGCGTAGCGCAAGGCCCGGTTCAGATACTCCGACTGGATCTCGAGCGCGCTGACCTCGCGGCCGGTGGCGAGCCGCACCCGGCGCCGGCAGGTGATGTCGTGGCTGATCTCGCGGATGGCCCTGATCGGGTTCTCGAGCGTCATGTCCCGCAGCACCACCCTGGGGTCCTCCAGCATCCGCAGCATCAGCGCGCACGTCCCTACCTTGAGGAAGGTGGTGTACTCGCTCATGTTGGAGTCGCCCACGATCACGTGCAGGCGCCGGAAGCGCTCGGCGTCGGCGTGGGGCTCGTCGCGGGTGTTGATGATCGGGCGCGACCGGGTGGTGGCCGACGACACCCCCTCCCAGATGTGCTCGGCCCGCTGGCTGATGCAGTACATGGCGCCCCGGGCGGTCTGCAGCACCTTGCCCGCCCCCGCGTATATCTGGCGGCTGACCAGGAACGGGATCAGCACCTCGGCGTAGTCGCTGAGGTCGTCACGGCGGCTGGTGAGGTAGTTCTCGTGGCAGCCGTAGCTGTTGCCGGCCGAGTCGGTGTTGTTCTTGAACAGGAACACGTCGCCGCGGATGCCCTCCTCGGCCAGGCGCTCCTCGGCGTCGCCCAGCAGGCGCTCGACGATGCGCTCGCCCGCCTTGTCGTGCACGACCAGGTCGTGGGCCGAGTCGCACTCCGGGGTGGCGTACTCGGGATGGCTGCCGACGTCGAGGTAGAGCCGGGAGCCGTTGCCCAGGAACACGTTGCTGCTGCGCCCCCACGACACCACCTTGCGGAACAGGTAGCGGGCCACCTCGTCGGGGCTCAGGCGGCGCTGGCCCCGCAGCGTGCAGGTGACGCCGTACTCGTTCTCGATGCCGAAGATGCGCCGCTGCACCCCGCCACCGTACCCC
>VYFQ01000010.1:0-63815 GCA_009842325.1 Acidimicrobiaceae bacterium
CTGCCCATGGCTAGATCACTCGGCTTCGGGTCTACAGCATGCGACTGAACGCCCTATTCAGACTCGCTTTCGCTCCGGCTTCCCCTCACGGGTTAACCTTGCCACACACCGTAACTCGCAGGCTCATTCTTCAAAAGGCACGCCATCGTGACCTCCGAGGCACAAGGCGACGGAGGCGACACTCTGACTGCTTGTAAACCAACGGTTTCAGGTACTATTTCACTCCCCTCCCGGGGTGCTTTTCACCTTTCCCTCACGGTACTAGTTCACTATCGGTCACTGACTTATACTTAGCCTTACGAGGTGGTCCTCGCAGATTCACGCCGGCTTTCCCGGATCCGGCGCTACTCGGGAGACACGATCAGAGGACAGATGAGTTTCGTGTACGGGGCCGTTACCCTCTGTGGCTCGCCTTTCCAGAGCGATTCCACTACCCACTGTCTTTGTAACTCTGCGGGAGATCTGGCGCTCTCCCAATCGGTTCCCACAACCCCCAGGTGGCAACGCCGCCAGGCTTTCCACCACCTGAGTTTAGGCTCTTCCCGTTTCGCTCGCCGCTACTCAGGGAGTCGCTGTTGCTTTCTTTTCCTCGGGTTACTTAGATGTTTCAGTTCACCCGGTTCCCTCTAGCCGCCCTATGTGTTCAGACGGCAGTGACACTCCATTACGAGTGTCGGGTTTCCCCATTCGGTCATCCGCGGATCAAAGCTTAGTAGGCAGCTCCCCGCGGCTTATCGCAGCCTCTCACGACCTTCATCGGTAGTCAGTGCCAAGGCATCCACCGTTGGCTCTTAGTAGCTTGGGTTTCATTTTCATTGCATCTCGCGAAAGATGCTCGTGCTCGCTATGCAATTCTCAAGAGGCGTTCCATGGGCGATGAAGCTCGACGACGAGTTCAGCGCGCCCGAAGGAGCAGTGCGATGACCACTTCCTCAAAGCGGAAGAGACGGACAAGCGAGTGCCTTAACTGGAAGCACTCAACTGACACCTGGCCTGAATGGCCAACTGTCCGCTGAGATCGTGCTCCTTAGAAAGGAGGTGATCCAGCCGCACCTTCCGGTACGGCTACCTTGTTACGACTTCACCCCAATCGCCAACCCCACCTTCGGCAGCTCCTTCCCCGAGGGGTTAGGCCACTGACTTCGGGTGTTGCCGACTTTCGTGGTGTGACGGGCGGTGTGTACAAGGCCCGGGAACGTATTCACCCCGGCGTTGCTGATCCGGGATTACTAGCGACTCCGACTTCATGGAGTCGAGTTGCAGACTCCAATCCGAACTGAGACCGGCTTTGTGGGATTCGCTCAACCTCGCGGTGTAGCAGCCCTTTGTACCGGCCATTGTAGCATGTTTGCAGCCCTGGGCATAAGGGGCATGATGACTTGACGTCGTCCCCACCTTCCTCCGAGTTGACCCCGGCAGTCTCCTACAAGTCCCCACCTTTACGTGCTGGCAATATAGGACAAGGGTTGCGCTCGTTGCGGGACTTAACCCAACATCTCACGACACGAGCTGACGACAGCCATGCACCACCTGTGATGGGACCATAAGGAGGCCGCATCTCTGCGGCTGTCCCCAACATGTCAAACCCAGGTAAGGTTCTTCGCGTTGCCTCGAATTAAGCAACATGCTCCGCCGCTTGTGCGGGCCCCCGTCAATTCCTTTGAGTTTTAGCCTTGCGGCCGTACTCCCCAGGCGGGGCACTTAATGCGTTAGCTACGGCACGGAACCCGTTAAGGAGGCCCCACACCTAGTGCCCAACGTTTACGGCGTGGACTACCAGGGTATCTAATCCTGTTCGCTACCCACGCTTTCGCTCCTCAGCGTCAGTACCGGCCCAGAGCACCGCCTTCGCCACTGGTGTTCCTCCTGATATCTGCGCATTTCACCGCTACACCAGGAATTCCATGCTCCTCTACCGGACTCTAGTCAGCGCAGTATCAGATGGCGTCTCCGGGTTGAGCCCTGAGTTTTCACATCCGACTTACGCAACCGCCTACGAGCTCTTTACGCCCAATAAATCCGGACAACGCTTGCCCCCTACGTGTTACCGCGGCTGCTGGCACGTAGTTGGCCGGGGCTTCTTCTGCAGGTACCGTCATTTTCGTCCCTGCTGAAAGGGGTTTACAACCCGAAGGCCTTCATCCCCCACGCGGCGTTGCTGCGTCAGGCTTTCGCCCATTGCGCAATATTCCCCACTGCTGCCTCCCGTAGGAGTCTGGGCCGTGTCTCAGTCCCAGTGTGGCTGATCGTCCTCTCAGACCAGCTACCCGTCGATGCCTTGGTGGGCCGTTACCCCACCAACAAGCTGATAGGCCGCGAGGCCCTCCCGGAGCACCGGAGCGTTTCCTCGGTTGGCCATGCGACCATCCGGGGGCATCCGGTATTAGCCAGAGTTTCCCCTGGTTATCCCGGTCTCCGGGGCAGGTTCCTCACGTGTTACTCACCCGTTCGCCACTCGACAACGGCCCGAAGGCCGCTGCCTCGTTCGACTTGCATGTGTTAAGCACGCCGCCAGCGTTCGTCCTGAGCCAGGATCAAACTCTCCGTCGAGATCTCCGGCACCGGCCGGAGCCGGGGCCATCGATCGGGTTGCTCGGCTGCTCCCCGCCGAAGCGGGTGCGTGAGCAGCCTTGCGGTTCAGAGAGCCGGTCTCGCCGCTTGGGAGCGGAAAGACCTTGGCTCCTCCCCGGCGCCGAAGCGCCGGGCGGTCCGGCAAGCAGCCGGACCGTTAGTTGACGGACATCGCCTCAGGCCACGCAGCCCGAGCCGACGCCCGCACTCGCTATGCGTCCGTCTCTTCCGTTTTCAAGAAGCAATCTCCTGCCGGCGACCGTTGCGATCCCGGCCAGAAACCGGTCCGATGGCGCCGAAGGCACTGCAACCCCGGCCGCGCTCACAGAGCCCCGCCGGGGTGGCCGGTCACCCTACCGCCCCGAGGCGACTACATCAACCTGATTCGGGCCTCAATCCACCACTAGAAGGTGACGCTGCCGGCGGCCCCGCTGCACCAGCGCGTAGCGGCCGTCCACCAGGTCGACCTGCTCCTCCGGTGACGCCACCCGCCGGCCGTTCACACGGATGCCGCCGCCGGTGATCGTGCGGCGGGCGTCGGACCGTGATGCGCACACCCCGGCCGCGACCAGGGCGTCGACCACCGGCTCGTCCCGGCCGATGACCGAGCCGCCCACCACCGTCTCGGGCACGATGCCTCGCACCGCCTCCAGCCGATCACCGGACAGCGTCGACCCGGAGAACAGGACCTCGGCCGCCAGACCAGCCCGATCGGTGGCGGCCGAGCCATGCACGAGGGTGCAGACCTCATTCGCGAGAGCGCGCTGGGCTCGGCGCTCGTGCGGGGCGGCAGCATGGGCCGACATAATCCCTTCCACCTCAGCCACCGGCAGCAGCGTGAGCTGCAGCAGCAGCCGTTCGGTGTCGCGGTCGTCGGTGTTCACGAAGTACTGGTGCAGTTCGAAGGGCAGCGTGCGCCCGGCGTCGAGCCAAACCGTGCCGTCGGCGGTCTTGCCGAACTTCTGGCCGTCGGCCCGGGTCATCAGCGGCCAGGTCAGACCGTGGACCGTGGCGCCGCTGCGACGCCGGACCAGGTCGATACCGGCGGTGATGTTGCCCCACTGGTCCGAACCGCCCACCTGGAGGCGGCAGTCGTAGTTCTCGAACTGCCACCAGTAGTCGAAGGCCTGCAGCAGCATGTAGCTGAACTCGGTGAACGAGATCCCCTGATCGCTCGCCATGCGGCTGCGCACCGAGTCCTTGGCCACCATCTGGTTGACGGTCATGTGCTTGCCGACATCGCGTAGGAAGTCGAGCAGGCTCACGTCGCGGGTCCAGTCGTAGTTGTTCACGAGGCGAGCTGCGCTGTCGCCGGAGAAGTCGAACAGCGACTCGAGCTGGGCCCGGATGCCGGTGGTGTTGGCGTCGAGGGTGGCCGCGTCAAGCAGGGTGCGCTCGTCGGAGCGGCCGCTCGGGTCGCCGACCATCCCCGTGGCCCCGCCCACCAGCGCCAGCGGGCGGTGGCCGGCCTCCTGAAAGCGTCGCAGCACCAGCACGGCCACCAGGTGGCCGACATGCAGGCTGTCGGCACTGGGATCGATGCCGCAGTAGAGCGTGATCGGGCCCGACTCGAGAAGCTCCCGCAACCCGGCCTCGTCGGTGTGGTCATGGACCAGCCCGCGGGCGCGCAGGTCGTCAAGCAGGTCAACCATCGCCGGTCAGCCTACCGACGCAGTTCTGTGAGGGTTTGTGCCCCTTGGTGCCTCAAGAGCCCAGCTCCAGGCCCGCCGGGTCCGCCGAATACCTTGCAGCAGCTTGGCAACGCCGTCACAGGATCATCACGGCGGGCACCAGTCGTTGCTGCACGGGGTCCACCGCGAGCGCAAACCCCTCAAGTGTGTAGGCCCCGAGCAGTGTGGGCCCAGCATCTGCCCCGAAGATCACCTGTGTGGTCGCTGTGTCGCCGTCTAGTGTCGCCACGACCTCGCCAAAGGCGCCCTCAATCGTGGTGCCGTCGGCGAGCTTGAAGCGGCGCAGCCCCCTGGGCTCGACACCCATCTCACGCAGCTTCGTTCCGGGCACGACCGTATAGGCCGCGCCGGTATCGACCGTCGCTTCCAGGTCGAGCGACCGACGACCGTCCATTGTTTCGATCCGCATGGGACACGTGAACATTCCCATCACCCGCTCCTCCCCAGTGATCCCGTCATCAGTCATCATTATCATAAATTTCATGATATTACAACCTTCAACAGGGTCGGCCCACGCCGCCTTTGGACAATGAGACGGCATACGTCCGGTGGGGCCCATGCGGGGCGCCGCCGTTTCAGGCACGGCGCAATGCACAATGACAGGCGTGCGACGCGCCGCCACAGTGCTTGCCATTTCGGTGCTGGCCGTGTCCGTTCTCGCGGCGGGCTGCTCGTATGAGTTGCGCGATGTGACCTTCGATGTGGAGGAACTCACCACCGCGCAGTCCTCGAGGGTGTACGACCGCAACGGTGTGCTGATCACCGAGCTTCGGGGCGAGCAGCGCCGCACCGACGTGACCGACATAGCCCTCGTTCCCGAGGTGGTGCGCAACGCCGTCGTCGCCATCGAGGACGAGCGCTTCTACGAGCACGACGGAGCCGACCTCAAGGCGATCCTGCGGGCGGCCCGCAGCAACGTGGCCGCGGGCGGGATCAGCCAGGGCGGCTCCACCATCACCCAGCAGTACGTCGGAAACGTGTTCCTCGACCGCTCCGAGACGACCTTGACCCGAAAGGTCGAGGAGTTCTTCATGGCCCGGCGCTTCGAGCAGTTCTTCACCAAGGACTTCATCCTGCTGCGCTACCTGAACTGGGTGTACTTCGGCAACGGCGCCTACGGCATCGAGGCCGCGGCCAGGCAGTACTTCGGCGCCCCCGCCTGCGAGCTGGCCACCACCGCGGCCGAGCGCGGCAGCGAGGTGTGCCTGAAGGTGACCGAGCTCACCCTGGAGCAGGCCGCGCTGCTGGCCGGGCTGATCCAGCGCCCCAGCGCCTTCGATCCCTACCGCAACCCTCAGGACGCCAGGCGCCGCCGCAACCTGGTGCTGGAGCGGATGCTGGTCAACGGCTTCATCACCAACGACGAGTACGACCGGGCCTACAACGAGCCGATCGTGCTGATCGAGGACATCCCGATCTTCGAGGAGCGCTACCCGGCCGCCCACTTCGTGGAGGACGTCAAGCAGTGGTTCCTCGACAACGACGCCTTCGGGCCGACCCGCGAGTACCGCACCCAGCTGCTGTTCGAGGGGGGCTTGGACATTCACACGACGATCGACCTGGGCCTGCAGGCCAGGGCCGAGGCGACAGTGGAGGCGATACTGCCCGACAACGGCATCAATCCCGACGCGGCCGCGACGGTGCTGGGGGTGGGCGGCGCCGAGGACGGCCACGTAATGGCCATGGTCGGCGGCCGTGACTTCTTCGGCGACGACACCGACGCCAAGTTCAACCTGGCCAGCGGCAAGGGCCGGCAGGCCGGGTCGGCCATGAAGCCCATCGCCCTAGCCGAGGCCCTGACCCGCGGCTTCACGGTGACCACGAGCTACGACGCCCCCGACGAGATGGAGATCGACCGGCCCGATGTCTGCGGACCGCTCTGGACCATCCGGGGCGGGCTCGGCTCGGAACCCGAGACGCCGGTGGAGGCCAACCTGATCGCGGCCACCCAACGCTCGATCAACACGGTCTTCGCCCAGTTGATGGTGGACATCCGGCCGGCCAACTTCGTGACCATGGCCGAGCGGCTCGGCCTGGAAGCCAGCCGCATCGCACCGGTGTGCGCCGGCGTGCTGGGAACCGAGGACGTCAACACCGTCGAGCTGGCCACGATGTTCTCCACGTTCGCCCGCTCGGGCCGGCGGACCGAGCCAGTGCTGGTGACCAGCATCATCGAGTCCGACGGCACCGCGCTGTACCGCCATGTCAGCGACGACCGGCCCGTGCTCGATTCCGCCATCGCCAACCAGATCACCTGGGTGCTTCAGGGAGCGATCACCCACGGCACCGGACACCGGGCGGCCATCGACCGCCCGGCGGCGGGCAAGACGGGCACGGCCCAGAACTACGCCGACGCGACCTTCGTGGGATACACGCCGCAGCGGGCTGCGGCGGTGTGGGTCGGCTTCCCCGACGCCCAGATCCCGATGGTTCCCCCCACCACCGACATCAGGGTGTCGGGTGGCACGTACCCGGCCCAGATCTGGCGCGAGATCATGATCGCGGCCCATGAGGGAATCCCCGCCGTCAACCTGCCCGCTCCGCCTGTCAGCGCGCCCTCGCCCGCCACCGCGCCGCCGCCGCTCGACTCGGTCGAGATCCCCGACCTTGTGGGCCGGGCCTGGGACCCGGCTCTGGTGGCGGCTGAGTTGGGGGAGCTGACCCTCGGGGTGGCCGCAGTCGATGTCGAGACCGATGAGTACGAGGAGGGAACGATCATCGGGCAGGCCCCTGCGGCGCTGTCACTGCAGCGGGGCGGGATCACCGTGACGGTGGAGGTCGCGGTGGCTCCCGACCTGCCGACGTTCATCGAGATGCCCAGCGTGGTAGGCCTGAGCGAGGCCGAGGCCAGAGGAGTCCTGGCTGCAGCGGGGTTGGGCGTGGCGGTGTACATCGAGCCGTTCTTCGACGAGGAGGCGGAACGGTTCGGCGGCGATCCGGGCGTCGTTTGGCAGCAGTCGCCGGCGGCCGGCACCACCGTTGAGACGGGTAGCTCCGCCGAGATATGGGTGAACACCGAACGGTGACCACCGAAGACGAGGTCGCAGCGCCGGACCCCAGAAGGTGGCGGCGGTTGGGGCGGTGGCTGGGCGGCCTGTTCGTGGTCGGCAGCTTCGTGTTCTGGGCGTGGGCCTTCTCGCCTTGGGCCCGCACCGAGAACCCGGCCCGCCTCGACAACCGCGGCTTCGCGCAGTGGGCCGACCAGCGCTGTGCTGAGGCCCAGACGGCCATCGCGGCGGTGCCCACCGCCCGCCAGGCAGCCTCACGGGCTGAGCGGGCCGACCAGGTGGACCGGGCCACCGATGAGGTCGAGGCGCTCGTGGACGACCTACGTATGCGAGCCCAGGTATCGCTGGCGACGTCTACTGAGGGCGACGGCCCGCCGGATGCGGATCTCGTCGGCGACTGGCTCGCCGACTGGGACGTCTACATCACGGACCGCCGCAGCCACTCAGCCAAGCTGCGCACCGCCGACGACGACACCCCCGACCGGGAGTTGCGCTTCCTCCTGGTCGACATGACGGAGGGCAGCACCTACACCGAGCGGATGGACGGCTTCTCCCGCCTCAACAACATGGACAACTGCCAAGTCCCCGGCGACGTCTAGAGCGGGCGGGAGAGGTCGGCTGCTCCGGCTACGCAGAAACGCCAGGGCAGGTCCGTGCCGTTACTGAGGCCGATTCTCGCGGTGACGGCGGGCTCGGACGGGGGCGGCTGAGCGTCGTCCACGATGGTCACGCCATGGTCGCCGCTGACCAGGTCGGTGCCGTCGAGGGAGCCGTCTATTCCCAGCGCCTGGGTGAGCTTGGCCGGGCCGCTGCACAGGTCGCGGTCACGGCGGGCGGCCGGGCCGCGGGCCGCGTACATGGCTTCGAGGCCCTCCAGCGGCGTGAGCGCCCGCAGCAGCACCGCCGCGGCCACGCCGTCAGTCTCGGCCACCACGTTGGCGCACCAGTGCATGCCGTAGGTGAAGTACACGTACAGGTGGCCCGGCGGTCCGAACATGGTGGCGTTGCGCCTGGTCATGCCGCGGAAGCCATGACTGCCGGGGTCGTCGGCGCCCCGGTAGGCCTCGACTTCCACGATCCGGCCGGCACGGCCATACGGCGCCACCAGTACCTTGTTGAGCAGGTTGGGCGCGACCTCCAGCGCGTGTCGCGCGTAGAAGTCACGAGGGAGGCGCTTGCGGCTCACCCCAAGCGGACCGCGTCGCTCTCGATCCGTTCCCGGAAGCTCTCCAGCTGCGCGGCCACCGACTCCGGACCACCCGCGCCGTGCGTGTTGCGGCGCGCCGCCGATGCCCCCGGTTCGAGCAGGGCGGCGGCCTCCGGACCGAGCCGGTCGTCGGCGGCGACCAGCTCGGCCAGCGATCCCTCACCGGCCAGCGAGCGCCGCACCAGCTCACCGACCGCGGCGTGGGCCTCGCGGAACGGCGTACCCCGCGCCACCATCCACTCGGCCAGGTCGGTGGCCGAGGAGTAGGGCGACGATGCCGCATCCGCCATGCGGTCGGTGTTGAAACGGGCCGTCGACAGGAGCCCGTCCAGGGCGGCCAGCGTGAGCAGGGTCGTGTCGACCGCGTCGAACAGGGGCTCCTTGTCCTCCTGGAGATCCTTGGCGTAGGCCAGCGGGAGGCCCTTGAGGGTGGCCAGCAGACCGGTCAGGTGCCCGATGAGGCGGCCGGCCTTGGCCCGGGCCAACTCGGCCACGTCGGGGTTCTTCTTCTGAGGCATCATCGACGAGCCGGTCGCGTAGGCATCGTCGAGTTCGACGAACCCGAACTCAGACGAGGCCCAGATCACCAGCTCCTCGCCGATCCGGCTCAGGTGCACCCCGAGGACGGCCAAGGCGTAGAGGGCGTCGACCACGAAGTCGCGGTCGGCAACCGCGTCGAGGCTGTTGTCGAAGACGGACGTGAATCCCATCTCGGCCGCGGTCCGCTCAGGGTCCAGCGGCAGCGACGACCCGGCCAGCGCGCCCGCCCCCAGCGGGGAGACGTCGGCCCGACGGCGGGCCTCGGCCAGCCGGTCGACATCGCGGGCCAGCGCCCAGCCGTGGGCCAGCAGATGGTGGGCCAGCAGCACCGGCTGAGCCTGCTGCAAGTGGGTGTAGCCGGGCAGCAGCGCCTCGCCGGCATCGGTGGCCCGGCTCAGGAGCGTCCGCTGCAGGCCCAGCACTGCCCGGGCGACATCGTCCAGGGCGGAGCGGGTCCACAGCCGCAGGTCGGCGGCCACCTGGTCGTTGCGGCTGCGACCGGTGTGGAGCTTGGCCCCGGCCGAGGTGATCTCGGTGACCCGCCGCTCCACCGCGGTGTGGATGTCCTCGTCGCCGGGAGCGAAGGCGAAGCGGCCCTCAGCCATCTCGGCCTCGACGGTGTCGAGAGCAGCGCAGATGTCGTCACCCTCGTCGCCGGTGATCAGCCCCACCGCGGCCAGCATGGCAGCGTGGGCGCGCGACCCCGCGATGTCCTCGCGGAACATGCGCCGGTCGAAGGGCAGGCTGTCGTTGAGGGCCCGGAGCGCGTCGGCGGGATCGCCGTCGAACCGCCCGTGCCACAGGGTCGCTGAGTCGTCCACCGGCTTAACCCCCCTTTCCGGCCTGCTTGAGGGCGAGGTTGCGCAGCCGCAGCGCGTTCAGCGCGATGAACCCGGTGGCGTCGGCTTGGTTGTAGGCCCCCTCGTCCTCGTCGAAGGTCACCACCTTGTAGTCGAACAGGGACTCCTCGGAGCGCCGCCCGGCGATGTCGACATTGCCCTTGTAGAGCCGCACCCGGACCTCACCGTTCACGCTGCCCTGGCTGTAGTCGATGGCGGTCTGCAGCATGCTGCGCTCCGGGCTCCACCAGTAGCCGTTGTAGATCAGCTCCGCGTAGCGGGGCATGATCTCGTCCTTGAGATGGGCCATCTCCCGGTCGAGGGTGATCGACTCGATGGCCCGGTGGGCCCGCAGCATGATCGTGCCGCCCGGCGTCTCGTAGGCGCCCCGGCTCTTCATGCCCACGTAGCGGTTCTCGACGATGTCGACCCGCCCGACGCCGTTGGCGGCGCCGAGCGCGTTGAGGGTGGCCAGCACCTGGCCGGGGGTCATGGGCTGGCCGTCCACGGCGACGATGTCGCCGCCTGCAAAGGTGAGGTCCACGTAGGTCGGCTCGTTGGGGGCGTGCTGGGGGCTCACCGACCAGAGCCACATCTCCGCGGGAGGCTCGTACCAGGGGTCCTCCAGCGGGCCGCCCTCGTACGAGATGTGGAGCATGTTGGCGTCCATCGAGAAGGGCGACTCCTTGCCCCGCTTGCGCTCGATGGGGATGCCGTGGGCGGCCCCGTAGGCCATGAGCGACTCCCGTGAGCCGAGGTCCCACTCCCGCCAGGGCGCGATCACCCGTATGTCGGGCTTGAGCGCGTAGGCGCCGAGCTCGAAACGGACCTGGTCGTTGCCCTTGCCGGTGGCGCCGTGGCTGATGGCGTCCGCCCCGGTCGCCGTGGCGATCTCGACCAGCCGCTTGGCGATCAGCGGCCGGGCGATGGACGTGCCCAGCAGGTACTCCCCCTCATAGACGGCGTTGGCCCTGAACATCGGGAACACGAAGTCGCGGGCGAACTCCTCCCGCAGGTCCTCGATGAAGATGTCTTCGGGCGCGACGCCCATGGCCAGGGCCTTGGCCCGGGCCGGCTCGAGTTCGTCGTCCTGGCCTATGTCAGCCGTGAACGTCACCACGGTGCAGCCGTAGGTCTCCCGCAGCCAGTGCAGGATGATAGAGGTGTCGAGCCCACCCGAGTAGGCCAGCACCACCTTGGAGACTCCGGCGTCGCCGGCGGGCGTCGCAGGCGCTGTGGTCATTTCGATGCCTCTCCCAACTTCGTTCTCTTGGTCACTGGTCCAGTCCGGCCAGGTCCCGCAGGCGGTCGGCCAGCTCCGAGCCCGGCGTCCCGTCGGTGGCCACCACGATCAGCGAGTCGTCGCCCGCCACCGTTCCCAGCACCTCTTCAAGGCCGGCCCGGTCGAGGGCGGACGCCACCACGTGGGCCGAGCCCGGCGGCGTGCGCACCACCGCGAGGTTGCCTGAGGCACCGATGTCGGCCACCCAGTCGCCCATCACCTTCCTGAGATGTTCCTCCGGCGCGATGCGGTCGACGGGATGCTCGGGTATGGCGTACACGGTTCCTCCTCCCGGAACCCGTACCTTCACCGCACCGAGAACGTCCAGATCGCGCGACACCGTTGCCCGGGTCGCGGTCACGCCTGCGGACGCCAGCAGGTCGACCAGCTGCTGCTGGCTGGCCACGGCATGCTCGCCGAGCAGCCGGACAATGAGGTGCTGGCGGCTGGTCTTGCTCATGGCTGCGCTCACACTTGTTCCATCAGCCACAGCAGCAGTCCCCTGGCCGCGTGCATGCGGTTGGCCGCCTGCGGCCACACCAGGCTGCTGGGACCGTCCATCACCGTGGAGGCCACCTCCTCGCCCCGGTGGGCCGGCAGGCAGTGCATGAACACGGCGCCCGCTGCGGCCCGGGCCATCAGCCGCCTGTCCACTCTGAATCCGGCGAAGTCCTTGCGGCGCTGCTCGGCCTCCTCTTCCTGGCCCATCGAGGTCCACACGTCGGTGTAGACCACGTCGGCGCCGCTCACCGCCTCGGCCGGCTTCTGCACCTGGACGGGCTCGCAGCCGCGGCGGCGCATCCGCCGCAGGTCGGCCTCGCTGAACTCGTATCCGGGGGGACTGGCGATACGCACTGCCATGCCCGACAGGCCGGCCGCGTACGCCAGCGAGCGGGCCATGTTGTTGGCGTCGCCGACGTAGGCCAGGACGCGGCCCTCGAGATGGCCGCGAGCCGCCCGGATCGTCAGCAGGTCGGCCACCGCCTGGGTGGGGTGGGCCGCGTCGCTGAGCAGGTTGATGACCGGCACCGCGCTCACGGCCGCCATGCGCTTCACCGTGCGATGGTCGAACACCCTCGCCCCGATCACCGCGCTGTAGCACGCCAGGGTCCGGGTCACGTCCTCCACGCTCTCGCGCTCGTCCAGACCGACCTCGGCTGGGCCGATGTAGGTGGGGTGGCCCCCCAACTGCACCACAGCCATCTCGGTGGAGCTGCGGGTGCGGGCCGAGGGCTTCTCGAACAGCAGCGACGCGCCCTTGCCCGCCAGGACGGGCGGCGGGTTCCGGGTGGTCGCCAAGTTCAGGATCCGGGCGAGATCGCTCGGCTGCAAGTCGTCGATATCTAGGAAGTGACGCATCTCAACTCCTTCACTGTGTGTATTCCAGTACTTCGGCGAGGATGGAACATCCTGCCGCGATCTGCTCTTCGGAGACTACGAACGGCGGGGCGAGGCGCAGGGCCGTCGGGGTCACGCCGTTCACCACCAGCCCCCGGTCGAGGCAGGCCGAGGCGACATCCTTCGCCGAGCGGCCCGCTTTGGCCTCCTCCGACAGCTCCGCGGCCAGCAGCAGGCCCCGGCCCCGCACACTGTCCACGCCGTCGATCTCGAGCAGCCGGTCCCGCAGGGCGGCGCCGAGGCGGTCCGCGGCTGCAGGGGCGTCCATGGCCTGCATCTGCGCGAGGACGGCCCGCACCGCGGCCAGGGCCAGCGGCTGACCTGCGAAGGTCGAGCCGTGGTCGCCGGGAACGAAGGCGGACGCAGCGTCGGGCCGGGCCCAAACCGCTCCGACGGGCACGCCGTTGCCGAGCGCCTTGGCCATGGTCACGATGTCGGGCTGCACGCCGGCGTGCTGGTAGCCGAACCACCGTCCGGTGCGGGCTAGACCGGTCTGGATCTCATCCATCACCAGCAGGATGCCGCGCTCGTCGCACACCCGCCGCACGGCCCGCAGGTACTCGTTGCTGGCCGGCACCACGCCGCCCTCACCCTGGACCGACTCGAGCACCACCGCCCCGACAGAGGGGTCGAGCGCCGCCTCCAGCGCGCCGAAGTCGTCGAAAGGCACATGGCGGAAGCCTTCCGGCATCGGCTGGAAGGGCTCGTGCTTCTCGGGCTGCCCGGTAGCCGCCAGCGCGGCCAGCGTGCGGCCGTGGAACGACCCGTAGGCGCTCACCACCCCATGGCGACCCCGGCCCTGGTGCTTGCGAGCCAGCTTGAGGGCGGCCTCGACCGCCTCGGCGCCGGAGTTCTGGAAGAGGATCCGGCCGGGCTCGGTGTCGCCGCCGGGACCGGAGCGGATCAGCCGGTCGAGCGTCTCCACCACCTCGGCGGTCGGCTCGTTGGCGAAGAGGTTCGACGTGTGTATGAGCGTCCCCGCCTGGGCCGCGACGGCCTCCGTCACCGCCGGGTGGGCGTGGCCCAGCCCGGTCACCGCCAGCCCGCACAGGAAGTCGAGGTAGCGGCGACCGCGGTCGTCCCAAAGCTCGGCGCCGTCGCCCCGCACGAAGGTCACCGGCGGGGTGCCGTAATTGTTCATCAGCACGGCTCTGCTCATGGCTGGTCCTCGGTGTTCCCGCTCTTGTTCGCTGCGCTCACGGGCCGCTCGGGCCACGGCCTCGCTGGGTGCGTCGTGGAGATTCTCATGAACCGCTCCTAGCCGCTCGGCCTCTGGGTGTTCTGGGTGATCATCGTGCCTATTCCGGCGTCGGTGAACAGCTCGAGCAGCACGGCATGGGGTATCCGGCCGTCGAGCATGTGGGCCGAGCCAGCGCCCTGGAGCACCGCGTCCACGCAGGCCTGGGCCTTGGGGATCATCCCACCGCTCACGGCGCCCGAGTCGATCATGGCCTCAACCTCGGTGACGCTGGCCCGGCTCACCAATGACGACGGGTCCGCAGGATCGGCGAGCAGGCCGGGAACGTCGGTGAGGTAGACGACCTTGGCCGCGCCGAGCGCGCCGGCCAGGGCCGCCGCCATGGTGTCGGCGTTGATGTTGTAGGCCTGGCCGCCCTCATCCGCGCCGATCGACGACACGACGGGGACGATCTCTCTCGTCACGAGGCGCTCGAGCAGAGCGGGATTGACCGCCGCGACGTCGCCGACGAAGCCCAGCGCGGGATCCCGGGGCACCGCGGTGACGAGGTGCCCGTCCTCGCCGGAAAGCCCGAGGGCCGCTCCCCCGTTCGCATTGATGGCGCTCACGATGTCCCGGCCTACCTTGCCGACCAGCACCATCCGGGCCACTTCGAGGGTCTCGGCGTCGGTGACCCGCAGGCCGTCGCGGAACTCGCTCTCCTTGCCCAACCTCCGCAGGTGCTCGCCGATCTGGGGGGCTCCGCCGTGGACCACCACCGGGTGCAGCCCGACAGCGCGCACCAGGACGATGTCGCGGGCGAATGAGGCGGCCAGGGCGGGATCGATCATGGCGTGGCCGCCGTACTTGACGACCACCACCGCGCCCCGGAAGCGCCGGATGTAGGGCAGCGCCTCCACCAGCGCCCGGGCCCGCCGCTCGGGCTCGAAGCCGTGGAGGGCGTCGTGCTCAGCCTGGGTGTCGGCTGCGTGACTCATGTCCTGTACCCCGCGTTGATGTCGATGTAGCCGTGAGTCAGGTCGCAGGTCCAGATCGTGGCCGTCCCGTCACCCACGCCCACGTCGATCCGAAGGTCGATGCTGTCGCCCAGCAGGTGCTCGGTCGCCCGCTGCTCGCTGTAGCCCGGTCTGGGTAGTCCACCCTCGGCGCACTGCTCGTCGCCGATCCAGATCGACAGCCGGTCGCGGTCGGCCCGCTGGCCGGCCTTGCCCACCGCGGCCACGATGCGGCCCCAGTTGGCGTCGGAGGCGGCCAGGGCAGTCTTCACCAGGGGGGAGTCGGCCACCGCCCGTGCTATGGCTTCCGCGGCGGCATCGTCGGCCGCCCCGGTGGCGGTGACGGCCACGAACTTGGTGGCCCCCTCGCCGTCCCGCACTATCTGGTGGGCCAGATCCAGCATCACAGCGTCGAGCGCGTCGCGGAAGTCGGCCGGATGCAGGTCGGCGCCATGACCCGATGTGCCGGTAGCGGCCAGCAGCACGGTATCGCTGGTGGAGGTGTCGGAGTCCACGGTGATGCGGTTGAAACTCTTCTCCACCGACCCGGCCAGGCACTCCTGCGCGGTCGGCGGATCCATGGCCATGTCGGTGAACACGAACGCGAGCATGGTCGCCATGTCGGGGGCGATCATGCCGCTGCCCTTGGCGATGCCGGCCACGTGGGCGCTCGTGCCGTGCACCGGCGCCGACGCAGCCTTGGGGAACGTGTCGGTGGTGCCGATGGCGGCGGCCGACGCCTCCCACAGGGGCGAGGTGGCGGGCTCGAGGCCGGCCACCATTGCCGGCAGGGCGGCAACGATGCGCTCGACGGGCAGGTCCTCGGCGATCACGCCGGTCGACGCGACCAGCACCTCGTGGGGCTGCGCCCCCAGCGCGGCGGCCACCGACCCCGCAGTGTGCTCGGCGACCCGGTACCCGGCCGCGCCGGTGAACGCGTTGGCGTTGCCCGAGTTGACGATGATGGCCTGCCCGTACCCGCCGCTCGCGACTAGGGCGTCCTTGCACCAGTCGACCGGCGCGGCGGTACACAGCGACCGGGTGAAGGTGCCGGCCACTGTGCTGCCGGGGGGCAGCTCGGCCAGCATCACGTCGTCCCGGCCCCGATAGCGGATGCCGGCAGCCGCGGTGGCCAGCCGCAAGCCCTTGACCCCGGGCATCACGGGGAACGCCGCCGGGGCGAGCGGGGACACCTTGGTCTCAGCCATCGGTCCCCCTAGGGGTAGATCCCCGCCGAAGCCAGTCCGGCGGTCTCGTCGATGCCCAGCGCGAGGTTGGCGCACTGCACGGCCTGGCCGGACGCTCCCTTGACCAGGTTGTCGAGCGCGGCGATCACCATCACCCACCCGGTGCGGGCGTCTGCCCTGGCGGTGATGTGGACGCTGTTGGATCCCAGCGTCGCCTTGGTGGAGGGCGACCGCTCGCTCACCACCACGAAGGGCTCGTCGCGATAGGCGTCGCTCAGCAGACCGAGGACCTCGTCCGTGCTCGTCGCTCCGTTGGGCCTGGCGTAGCAGGTGGCGAGGATGCCCCGGTTCATGGGCGCCAGATGGGGCGTGAACAGCACCTGCACATCGCTGCCGGAGTGGCGGGACACCGCCATCTCGATCTCCGGCGTGTGCCGGTGGGTCAGCAGGCCATAGGCGGTGAAGTCCTCGTCCACCGCGCAGAACGTCGTGTTCGGCTTCGGCGGCCGGCCCGCGCCCGACACCCCGCTGGCCGCGTCGACGACGATCCCGTGCGGCTCCACCGCGCCCGCCGCCACGAGCGGGGCCAGAGCCAGCGCGGCCGTGGTCACGTAGCAGCCGGGCGCGGCCACCAGCTCGGCACCGAAGATGTCGTCGCGGAAGAGCTCTGGCAGGCCGAACACGAACTCTTCGAGCAGTTCCGGTGCGGTGTGCTCGGTGCCGTACCACGCCGGGTACAGGCCAGGATCGTCGAGTCTGAAGTCTGCAGCTAGATCGACGACATGCTTCACGTCATTGCGCAGCTCCGGAACCACCGACTGCGAGGCGCCGTGGGGCAGCGCGCAGAAGGCCAGGTCACATCCGGAGGCGGCGCCCGGCTCGTAGAGCACGAACTGGGTGTCGCCGTAGGCGGGAGCCAGGCTGGGGTACAGGTCGGCCACTGCCCGGCCGGCCATGGAATCTCCGGTGGCCACCACGGCCTTCAGGCCGGGATGGGACGCGCAGATCCGCAGCAGCTCGGCGCCGGTGAAGCCCGACGCGCCGATCACGGCGACCTTGTGCATCCCACCAAGCTATTCCCTCCCCACGACGATTGCAACTATGTGCAGAAATAAGATACTAGTTGCACAGATCAGGATCGAAGGGTGGCCCCGGTACGGCGGTAGGTCTCGTCTATGCAGCGCTGGCGGACCTCAGCCACCTCGGCGTCGGTGAGGGTGCGGTCGGGCGCCTGGAACCGCAGCCGGTAGGCCAGGCTGCGGGAGCCCTCAGGCACGCCGGACCCGCGGTACGAGTCGAACAGCTCGACACGGTCCAGCAGCGATCCGGCCGAGGCTCGCAGCGCCCGCTCGACCTGGACCGCGGCCACATCGTCGGGCACGACGAAGGCCAGGTCCACATCGCTGGGCGGGTACTTGCTGACAGGGCGGTAACGGCGCCTGGTCCGGGGACCCTCGAGCACCTCTTGCAGGTCGATCTGCAGCCATGCCACCCGACCGGACACCCCGCAGGCCTCCAGCACGCCGGGGTCGACCTCCCCCACCGCGCCGCGCTCCCGTCCGGCCACCACCACTTCGGCGGATCGGGTGGGGTGCATGCCCGGAAGCACGGCGGAGCGCACCTCCACCGCAGGCAGCGCCAGCGCCTCGGCCAGCAGGTCGAGCACCGCCACCGCGGCCGGGGCCTCCTCGCCTGACAGGGCCACGGCCAGGAACTCCCGCTCGTCGGGGAGAAGCTGACCCTCCAGTGCGGGCAAGTAGACGTGGCCGATCTCGAACAGCCGCACATCCCCGTTGAAGTGGCGCTGGTTGTACGCCACCGCCCCCAGCTGGCCGGGAAGCAGCGACGTTCTCAGTACTGACTCGCTGTCGTCGACCGGGTTGACCAGGGTGATGCCGTCCTCGGCCAGGCCCACCGCAGCCAGCGCACCCGGCGCCACAAACGGCATCGGCTGCGTCTCACAGCAACCCGCGCCCACCAGCACCTCCCGCACCAGGCGGCGATCCTTCTGGTAGGTCGACAGCCCGCCGGCCTCGTTGGCGGTGGGGACGGTGCGCTCGATGTTCTCGTAGCCGTGGAGACGGGCGACCTCCTCGGAGACATCGGTCTCGGTCTCGGTGTCCCAGCGCCAGGTGGGGATGGTCACATCGATGCCAGCGCCATCGTCGCGCATGTCCGCGCCGAAGCCGATGGAACCCAGGTGCCCGGCCATCGCCTCCGCGCTCAGGCTGGTGCCGAGCAGGCTGTTCACCCTCGACGTGCGCACCCGCAGCGGTCGGCGGTCTGGCAGGTTGCCGCGCTCGTCGATCATTCCGTGGGCGACCTCGGCCCCCTGCTCCACCGCCAGCTGCACGAATCGGTTCATGCAGCGCTCGACGTTGTAGCCCCAGTCGGCGCCCCGCCGGAAGCGGGTGGCGGCCTCGCTGGAGAGGTTCAGGCGCTTGGCAGTGCGGGAGATGGACGGCGGATCCCACCACGCCATCTCGACCAGCACGTCGGTGGTGTCGGCGTCGATCTCGGTGGACGCCCCGCCCATGACCCCGGCGATGCCGATCACGTCGTCGTCGCCATCGGCGATCACCCCGTCGCCGGAGGCGAGTATCCGGTGCTGGCCGTCGAGGGTGATGATCGTCTCGCCGTCGCGGGCCCGGCGCACCCGGATCTGGGCACCGCTCACCCGGCCCAGGTCGAAGGTGTGGCTGGGCTGGCCCAACTCGAGCATCACGTAGTTGGAGATGTCGACGATGCTGTTGATGGGCCGCTGGCCCAGCGCGGTCAGCCGGTTGGCCATCCACGGGGGCGACGAACCGGCGGGAGCGTGACGCAGCACGCGGCCGACGAAGCGGCCGCACAGCGTGGGGTCGACGATCTCCACGTCGGCGGCGGCCGAGATGTCGGGGCCCGAAGCGGGTGTCGACCAGTCGGGAGGTTCGAAGGCCACGCCCAGGCCGGCCGCGAGGTCGCGGGCCACGCCCATGACCGACAGGGCGTCGGGCCGGTTGGCTCCGACGTCGAGGTCCCACAGCACGTCAGGCTCCAAACCGAGGGCCTCGGCCAGCGGCGTACCCGGCTCGGCGCCGGGAGCGACCCGGTCGTTGAGGATCATGATGCCCTCGGCGTCGGCGCCCATGTCGAGTTCAATCTCCGAGCAGCACATGCCCTCGGAGGTCTGGCCTCTCAGCTTGCGGCGGGCGATCTCCAGCCCGCTGGGCATCACCGTCCCCACCCGCGCCAGCGGCACCAGGTCGCCGACTGCCATGTTGAACGCCCCGCAGCACACCTGCAGGGTGGAGCCCGACCCGTCGTCCACGTCGACGAGCTGGATCCGGTCCGCGTCGGGGTGGGGGCGCAGGTCAAGCACCCTGCCCAGCACGACGCCGCCGGGCATCGCACCGGTGACGGTCATCTCCTCCACCGTCAGCCCCAGCGCGCTCAGCACGTCGCTGAGCGCGCCAGGATCGCCGTCGATGCCGGGCGCGAACTCCCTGAGCCACGAGAGCAGGACTTTCATGGTCGATCCCGTCCCATCAGAACTGGCTCAGGAAGCGGACGTCGTTGTTGACGAACTCGCGGATGTCGTCGATCTCGTGGCGCATCACCGCCAGCCGGTCGATGCCGAAACCGAAGGCGAAGCCCTGCCACTCCTCGGGGTCGATCCCGCAGTTGCTCAGCACGTTGGGATGGACCATCCCGCAGCCGCCCAGCTCCAGCCAGGAGCCGTCGGGCCGGGAGATGTCGAACTCCGCGGACGGCTCGGTGAACGGGAAGTACGACGGGCGGAGCCGGCTCTTGACCTCGCGCCCGAAGAAGGCCCTCACGAACTCGTCGATGGTGCCGGCGAGGTCGCCCATCGTGATGTTGCGGTCCACGGCCAACCCTTCGATCTGGTTGAAGGCCGGCAGGTGCGTGGCGTCGGCGGTGTCGGCCCGGAAGGTCCGGCCCGGCGCCACGATGTAGATGGGCGGCTTGCGGTTCTCCATCACCCGGATCTGCACCGGCGAGGTGTGGGAGCGCAGCATCACCTCCTCGGGCTCGCCGAGGTTCACAAAGATCGTGTCGAAGCTGCCCCGGGCCGGGTGCCAGTCGGGGATGTTGAGGGCCTCGAAGTTGTACCAGGCGCTCTCCACCTCGGGACCCTCCGCGACCGTGTAGCCCATCCCCACGAACACGTCCTCGAGGCGATCGCGGGCCTGGGTGACGGGATGGAAGTGCCCCCTGCGCAGCACCGTTTTCCGAGGCAGGCGCTCGGTGAGGTCGAGTTGCTCGGCGGCGTAGCGGTCGGCCAGCCCCGATGCCGTCAACCGGGCCCGAGCCGCGGCCACCGCGGCCTCGACCCGGCCCCGGGCGTCGTTGAGAAGGCGCCCGGCCTCGGCCCGCGCGCTCGGGTCGAGCTCACCCAGCTTGCGCTTGGCCTCGGTGAACTGCGAGCCGCGGCCCAGCAGCTCCCGCTCGATGCCGGCCACGGCATCGAGGTCGGCAGCCGCGGCGAGGCGCTCTGCGGCGTCGGCGGCCGCCTGCTCGTAGCCCTCCATCATCCGCGAAAGGCTAGGGCGCAGCGACGCCTGCCCGACGGAATGTCAGGGTCGACGGCGGTACTCGAAGGCGAGGAGGGTGGCGGCCATGGCCACGTTCAGGGATTCGATGTCGCCCGCCATCGGGATCCGCACCCGGTAGTCGACTAGCTCGTAGATCGACCGTTGGAGGCCGTGGGACTCCGATCCGAGCACCAGGGCCACGGGGCCGCGCCCCCCGGCGAGCATCCCCGAGTCGTGCGGCTCGCCCTCGCTCGAGTCGGCGGCCACGATCATCGCGCCCGCGGCCCGAAGGGCCTCCAGCGCGACTGCGGCATCCTCGGCCAGCACCACCGGTACCCGCAGAACCGAGCCGGCGGAAGCCCTCACCGTCTTGGGGGCCCACGGGTCGGCTCCACCCACCACGACCACGCAGCGGGACGAGCAGGCCTCGGCGGTGCGGATGATGGTGCCGGTGTTGCCGGGATCGGACACGCCCACCAGCACGAGCACGAGATCGTCGTATGCCAGCGAACCCGGCATCACGGCCCGGGGCTTGTCAACCAGGGCCAACACCGGCTGAGGACTCATTGCGGGAGCCACCGACCGGAAGGCCTGATCGGTCAACGCCAGCAGCTCAACGCCGGCAGCCAGCCGGTCCAGGACATCTGCGACCGGCGGCGAGTCGATCACCGACTCGGCCGTGACCACAACCGAAGGCTCGATGCCGGCGGCCAGAGCCTCCGACAGGGTGCGAGGACCCTCCAAGACCACCGTGTTGTCGCCCGGTGCCCGGCGGCGCACCAGGCGACGCAGCTCGGCTACCCGCCGATTTCGCGGGCCGAGCGCCCCGGGGGTAGTCAGCTCGCCTGGGCCTGGGCCGCGGAGGCTGCGGAGGCCGCCTCGACCAGCGCGGTGAAGGCGTCGGGGTCGTTGACGGCCAGGTCGGCCAGGATCTTGCGGTCGACCTCTATGCCGGCCGCCTTCAGCCCCGCGATGAAGCGGCTGTAGGAGGTTCCCCGCTGGCGGCAGGCGGCGTTGATTCGCTGGATCCAGAGTCGGCGGAAGTCGTTCTTGCGAGCTCTGCGGTCGCGGAACGCGTAGTTGCCCGAGTGCATGAGCTGCTCGTTGGCTGAACGCCATGACCGGGACTTGTTGCCGTAATAGCCCTTGGCCCGCGCCAGCAGCGCCCGGCGGCGGCGCCTCGACTGGGCGGGTCGCGTCACTCTGGCCATCGAATCGTCACCTTCCTCTTCGTGTTGCCTGGAACTGGGCTAGATGCCCAGGTCCCGCAGCATCCTCTCATCCGACGAGGACACCTCGGCCGGAGCCCGCAACTGGCGCTTGCGCTTGGGGGACTTCTTCTCGAGGATGTGGTTCTTGTTGGTCCGGCGGCGTCGCAGCTTGCCGGTGCCGGTGCGGCGGAAGCGCTTGGCTGCGCCACGGTGTGTCTTCATCTTGGGCATGGTTGATCTTCTCTGGTTCGACTGCTCGCCTCGTTGTGAGAGCGAAAGGCCGGTGACGTCCTACTCCGCGGTGCCGGGCTGGGGCGTCTCGGTGGCGGCCATGGCGGCCTCGGCCTCAAGTCTACGGCGGTGCCGGGCCTGTGCCTGCTTGTCGGGAGCGAGCACCATCACCATATTGCGACCGTCCTGGCGGGGTTGGAACTCCACCTTGCCCACATGCTCGACGGTCTCGGCCACGTCGTCGAGGATCTTCCTGCCGAGCTCCGGATGCTGGACCTCGCGTCCCCGGAACATGATCGTGACCTTGACCTTGTTGCCCTCGCCCAGGAACTTCTCGACCCTGCGAGTCTTGGTATCGAAGTCGCCCCGGCCGATCTTGGGCCGGTACTTCATCTCCTTAACCATCACGCTGGACGACTTGCGGCGGGATTCCTTGGCCCGCTGGGCCGCCTCGTACTTGAACTTGCCGTAGTCCATGATCCGGCATACGGGCGGGTTGGCCGCCTCCGCCACCTCGACGAGGTCGCGTCCAGCGGCCCGGGCCAGATTCAGCGCCTCCTGAAGCGTCCTTATGCCGATCTGCTGACCATCCTCCCCCACGAGGCGCACCTCGGGGGCCCGGATCTGGTCATTGATGTTGGGCTCTTCGCCTGGCGGTGCTATCGCCTTTCACTCCTCGTGAGCACGGAACCTCCGTATTCGGGCGGAACGCCCCGGCCGCGGCCGGGGCGCATGTCCGCTGGATTGACCCCGGTAGGGTAGCAGCCGGTCGCGGCATGCGGCCAAGAGCGAGCGCGAGCGTGAGCCGGAGGTGTTCGGATGAGCACGCTGTGGACCCCTGGAGGGGAAGTACCGGTCGGCGACCGCAGCAGCAGAGCCCCTGACGACTCAGCAGCCTCCGACGGCTCAGCGGCTTCCGACGCGGCAGCCGACTTCGACCTCGACAGCCTGTCGCCGGAGGAGCGCGAGCAGGCCGAGCAGTACATACGGGAGCTGGCCGAATCCCGGGAGCGGCTCAAGGCGGTGCCGGCTTCGGTGGTGGTCGCCAACCACGCCATGGGCCTGTACGAGCTGGCCGCCCTGCACCTCTCGAACCAGCCGCCGAACTTCGTGGAGGGGGCGGTGGCGATCGACGCCCTGGGCGCGCTGCTGGACGGGATGAAGGGCCGCCTAGGCGAGGCTGAGTCCACTCTGCAGGACGCCCTGTCCCAGATCCGGATGGCCTTCGTGCAGCTCAAGAACCGCCCTGAAGACGGCGACACCGGAGAATCTGGCGGCGACGGCTCGGAGGACGATCCCGCCGCCTAGGCCTCCTACGGGACGATCTTGGAGATGGGCATCTCGACTATGTCAGTAGCGCCCAGGTCACGCAGGGCGGGGATCAGGATGTTGATCTCGCTGCGGGGCACCACCGTCTCGACCGCGTAACCCGCACCCTGGAACAGCTCGTTTACGGTGGGGGCCTTCATGGCCGGCAGGATCTCGATCACGTCGTCGAGCGCGTCGGCGCCCACGTTTAACTTCACCAGCACCTTGCCCCGGGCCTCTAGCACGCCTTGAAGCAGCGTGTAGATCTGTCTCATGGCGTGCCGCTTGTCGGCGTCGGCCGCGGCCGCCGGGTTGGCGATCAGCTCGGTGTAGGAAGTCAGCAGAGTGTCGATGATCCGCAGGCCGGCGGCCCGCAGTGCCCGGCCGGTCTCGGTGATCTCTACCACCGCGTCCACGATGTCGGGCACCTTGGCCTCGGTGGCGCCGTAGCTGAGCGCGATCTGCGCCTCGATGCCGGCGTCGGCGAAGAACCGCCGGGTGAGCGCCGGATACTCGGTCGACACCCGCACACCCTGCGGGAGGTCGGCGACGCTCTGATAGCGCGAACCGTCGGCCACGGCCAGCACCACCCGGATCGGCAGCGACGTGGCCTTCGAGTACTGCAGCTCCCCCAGCGAGACCACCTGGCTTCCGGTCTCCTCCACCCAGTCCCGTCCGGTGATGCCGATGTCGAACAGACCGTCGGCGATGTAGACCGGGATCTCCTGGGGCCGTAGGATCCTGACGTCGTCGATGCGCGGGTCGGCTACTGACGCCTTGTAGGCCACGTCGGATGACCGCCGGACCGGCAGATCGGCGGCCTCGAAGAGCTCGAGCGTGGACTTCTCGAGCGATCCTTTGGGGAGAACGAGCTTCAGCATCTCCGGTCCTGTGGCGATTGACGGCGAGGTTTTCGGCCGCGCCGAGGCTACCGGCGCACAGGCGGCGCGCTGCCTCGGACCTGATGGTCCGGGCTGCTGCCCTAACCGCCGTGGGGGTGCGGGTCGTAGTTGTCGACGAGGAGTCGGACGGCGTGACCGACAACGTCGATCACGGCCTCGACCGTCTCCACGCAGCCCTTGGACGAACCGGGCGAGTTGAGGATCAGCGAAGTGCCGATCGTGCCTGCCGTGCCGCGGGAGAGCCGGCCGAGCGGGTTGACCAACCGCATGGCCTCAGCCAGGCCGGGTGCCTCGCGGTCGAGCACGGCCTTGGTCCCCTCCGGAGTGGCGTCGCGGGGCCCGAAGCCGGTGCCCCCGGTGGTGACGATCAAGCCGTGGAACCCGTCAGCCAGCCGGCGCAGCTCGCCGCTGACCGATCCGACTCCGTCCGCGACGGCGGACCGCTCGACCACCGTCCACCCAGCTGACGATAGGTACGCCTCCAGCGCCTCGCCGCTGCGATCCTGCCGGGTGCCCTCGATCACGCCGTCGGACACGGTTAGCACTTTGGCTCGCAGACCGGAATCGCCCTCGTTCGTCACGTCCCGACCCTATCCACAGCCCTCTGCCTCCGTCGCTCCGGCCGAATTGGCGGCACAATGCACGCATACCGTGCACAACGCTGCCAATTCAGATGCGGCACCAGCGGAACAGGGTCATGCCGTCGTGATCGGCGTCGGGAAGAAGCATCGCACCACCGCCGTGGGGCGACCACGGCTGGGCTGGGGCGGGCAGCAGTTTCAAGCGGTCGTCTCGGGAAGCGTGCGCGGCCACAGCCAATGTCTCGGCCGCGGTGAGGGTGCAGACGCTGTAGACGAGTTGGCCGCCGGGGCGCAGGAGGCCGGTAGCCGCGTCGAGCAGGGACCGCTGCAACTCGACCAGCCGGGGTACCGCGGACCGCTCGATGCGCCAGCGGGCGTCGGGACGGCGCCGCAGGGTTCCCAGACCGCTGCACGGCGCGTCCACCAGCACCGCGTCGAACCGGCCCGGCCGCAGCGGCGGGTGCCGGCCGTCGGCGGCCACAACCGCCATCGACCCGGCGCCTAGCGCGCGCCGGTTGGCTTCGAGCAACCCGGCCCGGCCCCGGTGCGAGTCGCCGGCAATCACGGTCGCGCCGCGCGCGGCCAGGGCAGTGGCCTTGCCGCCCGGCGCAGCGCACAGGTCAGCCACGAGAGCTCCGGCCTGCACGTCGATCGCGTCGGTCACGAGCTGAGAACTCAGATCCTGCACGTAGCCGTCATCGCGCCGGTGCACTGGGGCCGGACTGTTCATCGACTCCAGCGCGGCCAGGGCCGCAGAGCGGCCGAGGTCGTCGGAGAGGGTGTCGACTATCCAGTCCGGGTAGCTGAGCCGGGTCGGGTCGTCGGGCCAGTCAGGTGCGCCCGCGTCGGCGACGCGGCGAAGCACCGCATTAACCAGGGCCCGATGCTTGCGGGGTGCGGCCGACACGGTGGCCGACACGGCCGCGTAGACCGGCGTGCCCAGCTCGATGATCTGGTAGGCGCCCATGCGCAGAGCGGCCCTCGCCGGGGCCGGCGGCGCAGCCACCAGGAAGGCGTCCAGAACCCAGTCGAGGGCCCGGCGGCGGCGGGTGACGCCGTAGACCAGCTCGGTGGCGAAGGCCCGGTCGCGCTCGTCGAGGTCGGCTTTCTTGAGCGCGGCGGGCAGAGCCACGTTGGCGTAGGCGCCCCCCGCGTCGACGCGAACCAGCACATCGAGCGCCAGCCGGCGGGTGTCGATGACCACTTGCCGGCCGCTGGAAGGCTTCTCGGGGCGAGCCTGCCGGCTCACTCGAATCGCTCGCCTCCGGCGATGCGAGCGCCGTTGGCCCAGTCGCGAGCCGGGGCTGCGGCCCGCCCTTCTGACTGGACAGTTAGGAGCTCGACAGCGCCGCGACCGGTGGCGACCGTCGGTGCCGGTCCGTCACCGGATCGCGACACCAGCGAGATGGTGCCGGCGGCGGCGGGCTGGCCGTTGCCGGTTGCGAGCCGGGCCTCCAGCACCTTGAGGCGCCGGTCCCGGTAGGTGGTCCAAGCGCCGCCGACCCGCACCAGCCGGAGCACATGCTCGGCGGGAACGGACCAGTCGACCCGCAACTCCGAGGGACTCATCTTGTCGGCCCAGGTCATCTCGCCCGACTGGGGCACCGGATCACCGAACCCCTCGCTCAGGGCATCCAGCATCAGCCCGATGCCCAGCTCGCAGAGCCGGTCCCGCAGCTCGGTGGCCGACTCCTGCGGTTCGATGGGCGTCGCCGCCCGCCGGTACACGGCCCCGGTGTCGATCTCGGAGGCCACATCCATCAGGCAGACCCCGGTCTCGGTATCGCCGGCCAGGATGGCACGCTCCACCGGTGCCGCCCCCCGCCAGCGAGGCAGCAGCGAGAAGTGCAGGTTGACGGTGCGGCGGCGTTCGAGGAGCTCATCGGGAATGTGCTCGCCGTAGGCGACGACGATCCCCAGATCAGCCTCAACGTGCAGGGCATCGGAAAGGTCACAGGTGACGGCCAGCCCCATCTCGGCGGCCGCGGCCGCCACCGGCGAGGGGGTGGGCGCCTGGCGCCGACCCCGCCGCTTGGGAGGACGGGTGACCACCAGCGCGACGTCGTGGCCGGCGCGGTACAGGGCCTGCACGGGCGGCACGGCCACTTCCGGTGTGCCGAAGTAGACGATGCGCCGCCGCTCCGGCGGCGTCGCGCTCACAGCAGGCGCAGACCGGTCGAAGTCGCGTCCCCTCCTACGTCCGACGGCCGCATCGCCGTCGTCGAGCCGGACCCGATCCCCAGCTCGCGCAGCGTGCGCAGAGCAGCCTTGCGGGTGGCCTGGTCGAGCCGTTCGATGAGCAGCGTCCCGTCGAGGTGGTCCAACTCGTGCTGGAACAGGCGGGCTTCGATCTCGTCGGCCTCGACGGAGACCTCGTTGCCGTCCAGGTCGCGGCCGATGACGTGGACCTGCTTGGGCCTGACGATCTCCCACGACAGCCCTGGAACGGACAGACACCCCTCGTCGTAGACCCACTCACCGTCGGACTCGACGATCTGCGGGTTGACGATGGTGCGCGGTCCGTCGCCCAGATCCCACACGAACAAGCGCTTCTGCACCCCGATCTGGGGAGCGGCCAGCCCGACCCCCTCCGCGGCGTACATCGTCTCCACCATCCCCTCGACGATCCGTACCAACGTGGCATCGACGTCGGCTACGTCGGCGGCGCGGCGGCGCAAGACCGGATCACCGATGATGCGTATGTCGTAGGGGGCCACCACCGTTTGAGGCTACCGTCGCGCCATGGCCGATCCCGCTGCCGATCCCACCGCCCAGCCGGCCAGCGGCCAGTACTTCGAAGCCGAGCCCCTGGCGGCGGCTGCACCGCGGACGATCGCGGTGAACATCGGCGAGATGCAGTTGACGTTCGTGACCGATTCAGGGGTGTTCTCGCCCGACCGGCTGGACGCAGGCACGCGTTTGCTGCTGCTCGAGGCGCCGCCGCTGGGTGCCGGCGACCGTCGGGTGCTGGACCTGGGATGCGGCTGGGGTCCCATCGCCTGCGTGGCCGGACTGCGCTCACCCGCAGCCGAGGTGCTGGCGGTGGACGTCAACGAGCGGGCGCTGAGCCTCACGGCCGGCAATGCCGAGCGCAACCGCGTCGGCAATGTGACGGTGGCGCGCCCCGACGAGGTGGACCCGGCGAGCCGCTTCGACCGCATCCTCTGCAATCCCCCCATCCGCGTCGGCAAGAACGCCCTTCACGGCTTGCTGGCCACCTGGCTCGACCGTCTCGCGACCGGCGGGCGGGCCCACCTCGTCGTGAATCGCCACCTCGGCAGCGACTCGCTGGCCCGTTGGCTCACAAACCGGGGCCATGAAGTGGACCGGCTGGTATCGAGATCCGGCTACCGGCTCCTAGAGGTGGGCGCCGTGAGCAGGACATGAACCGGCTCGACTCCACCGGTCTCAAGCGGCTGCACCGCGAGTGGCGCAGGCGCGGCCACGGGCGGCTGGCTCTGGTGCTGGACCGGGTGCAGAACCCCCTCAACGTCGGTGCGATCGCCCGTACCGCCGCGGCCGAGCGAGTCGAACACGTCTATCTGGGTGGCGGCGCCTCCCCCGAGGAGCCCAAGGCGGCCAAGACGTCGATGGGAACGGAGCGCTACCTGTCGTGGAGCCGGTTCGACGACCCGGCGGCCGCGCTCGAGGCGGCCCGAGCCGACGGCTACCGGATCGTCGGAGTGGAGCTGGCCACCCAGGCCCGGCCGCTGCACGAGCTCGACCTGACCGGCCCGGTCGCCCTGGTGGTCGGCAACGAGGATCACGGCCTGTCAACCGTCACCCTCGACGGTTGCGACGCGGTGGGCTTCATTCCCCAGCTCGGTCGGGTCGGCTCCCTCAACGTCGCCGCAGCAGCCGCCATAGCCATGTACGAGGCTCGCCGCCAGCAATGGACGGCGCCCAACCAGACACACCCGTAGAGGATCTACCTCTCAGCAACCTGTGGCGGCTCTGAGGGCTTGGCAGGCTTCCTCCAGCTTGGCGGGACTGAGCATGGCCACCGGCCGGCGGAACGCCTCTCTGGGCAAGGTATGGAGGGTATCGAAGTTGACAACACAGTCCGACGGCACGCCATCGAAGGCCGCTGTCAGGGGCAACTCCGAAGTCAAGCCTCGGCGCGTTCTTGTGAGCGATGCCACGACGACTGCGCCGATGCGATCCGCAACGGGGTCGCGGGTAAGCACCAGCACGGGCCGGTCGCCACCGGGAGCGGCCGCGAACCAGATCTCACCGCGGCGCATCGGACCAATCGGACCAGTCTTCGGCCGGGGCCCAGTGTTCGACCTTGGTCAGTGACAGTTCCTCCGGGCCGAGCGGGTCCGCCTCGTAGGCGGCAGCGTCTCGCGGCGCGCTGAGCGCATTGAGATGGCGGCGCAGGGCGTCGCGGATCATCTCTGATTGCGGGATGCCAAGGGCGTGGGCCATCTCTCGCGCCCGAGCGGCCTCGGCGGGATCGACTCTGAAGCTGAGCATTGTCATACGCACAGTATATGAAGTATGACACCTTGGCGACACAGCTAGTCAGACTCGCTGGGGGTCGACCTCGACTCGAAGGCGCTCCGGGGGCCGCGGGGTGGCGGCCAACAGGTCGAGCAGCGGCTCGCGGGTCGGGGCCCGCAGCAGGTACTGGCCGTCGAGGGGGCCGTAGATACTCACCGCGGTGTCGTCAGCTTCCTTGAGCGCTGCGATGAAGACCTGGGCACCGGGGCCGGAGACCTTGACCTGGGCGCCGTAGGGCGGCAGGCCCAACTCCTGGCGGCGCCCACTCTCCGCCGCGGCCGCGATGGACGGGTCGGCAAGCACCGCGGCCTGCACCACCGGATGGTCCGGCTGGCGGGTCTGGACCACCAGACGGCCACCGCTCCGACGGCCGCCTACGAGGCGGGCACCCCGTGCCAGCAGAGCCAGTGCCTGCTCGGAGGCTCGCTGGCGGGGGGCCAGGAGCTCCTGGTCGAAGTCCAGGAACACGACCATGGCCGCCGACGACATCCGCCAGAGCACAGCCTCCGTGCCGATCATGATCCGCTCCTCGCCCAGGCTGCCGGAGTCGGCGGTCAGCTCCCCCACCGGCTCGCCCGCCAGCGCGGCCAGCTCCTCGCGGGCCCGGGTCACGCCCATGCGCAGGTTGAGCAGGACCGTCGATCCGCACTCAGCGCACACCACCGGGCGGCGCTCGCTGCCGTCGGCGGCCACCAACTCGTCGTCCATGAGCCGCATGGGCACGCGGCCGTCGGCGGAGCGGGCCAGCTCGCCACATGCCTTGCAGGCCAGGAGCCGGGCTCGGCCCTTGCGGTTGAGCACCACCGCCACCCTGCCCTGGGCCGCCACCAAGCGGTCACGCAGACCCTCGGCAAAGAGCCCGGACCGCACCGGATCGTCGAGGCGGCGGTCGAGCACATCGACCGCGGACCAGCCGTCGCGCTCGGCTGCCCGGCCGACCGTCCGAAGCTCTCCGGCCTCGAGCGCTTCTAGCGTTGGCACGGGCGACACCAGCATCGCAGGCACCCCGGCGCGCCGAGCCCGCTCCAAGGCCACCTCGCGGGCGTGCCATGTGGGTGTCTGCTCACTCTGGAGGGCCTCGGAGTGCTCATCGAGCACGGCGACCGCGGCCAGGCGCGGCATGGGCAGCCATACCGCGGTGCGGGTTCCGACCACCGTTGCGCCCGCGGCGGCAACGGCCCAGTCGTCGAAGCCGAGAGCGACCCGCAAGCCGTCACGTCTCAGTCCGCGTGCGATCCTGCGGGCGTCGCCGAGGCTGGGAACGACGATCAGGGCGTCGCCTCGGCGAGCAGCCGCCCTAGCCACCTCCATTCCACCGCTAGCGGGAGGGCATCGCAGCACCGTCACCCCAGCGGGACGCTCGAACAAGTCGCCGTACGGCTGGGGCGTGCCTTCCTGAGTGCCTGCGGCGGCCCGAGCCGGTGCCGGTACAGAGACCACCCGGGGCGGCGACGCAGCGCGTAGTAAGTGCACCGTCCGCCCGGCCCAGCGCCACGCGGCCCATCGGGCCAGGCTCACAACATCGGCAGGCGGCCCCATGCCGGACAGCTGCGCCAGCGGCTGGAGCTCGACGCCCGGAGGCGGATCGACGCCCACTTCGGTGACCCAGCCCCCCAGCCGGCGGCCGCCCAAGGCGATGCGCACGATTGTGCCGATCCGCAGTCGTTCAGCGCGCCCGTCGGCGTGCCAAGCGTCGGGCACCGCGTAGTCGAACGCCTTGTCGAGCCGCACCACATCAGGCAGTACCCGAACAACCAGCGCCGGAGCAGATCCCTGGGCAGGCGCCGCCCCGGAGTCATCGGGCTCAGCCGGCTCGTGCCCCTCGTCCGGAACCGCCCCACCCTCGCCGGGCTCCGGCTCCCCGGACGGCTCCTCGAAGGAGAGTTGGCCCTGCGAGCCGGAACTCAGAGGCCGAGCGCCGACTTCAGATCGTCGAGGCGGTCGGTGCTCTCCCAAGTGAACAGCCCATTCTGGCTGGGCCGGCCGAAGTGGCCGTAGGCCGCGGTCGGCGTGTAGATGGGGTTGAGCAGGCCTAGGTCCCGCACGATGGCGGCGGGGCGCAGGTCGAACACTTCCTGCACGGCTGTGACGATGCGGGCCCGGTCAACGGTCTCGGTGCCGAAGGTGTCGACCATGAGCGACAGCGGTTCGGCCATGCCGATGGCGTAGGACACCTGCAGTTCGCAGCGGGAGGCCGCGCCCGCGGCCACGATGTGCTTGGCCGCCCAGCGGGCCGCATAAGCGGCCGAGCGGTCGACCTTGGACGGATCCTTGCCCGAGAAGGCGCCGCCGCCGTGGCGGGCCATGCCGCCGTAGGTGTCCACGATGATCTTGCGCCCGGTGAGTCCCGTGTCGCCCTTCGGTCCGCCGATCTCGAACTTGCCGGTCGGGTTGACGAGCACCTTGTAGTCGTCCTCGGCGAACTGCGGGCACTGCTCGGCGATGACCGGCTCGATTATCTGCTCGGTGACGTCGGGGCAGATCATCCGGTCGCGGTCGATGCCGGTCCGGTGCTGGGTGGACACGAGGACGGTGTGCAGCCGCACCGGCCGGCTGCCCTCGTACTCCAGAGTGACCTGAGTCTTGGCGTCGGGCCCCAGGTAAGGGATCGTGCCGGCCCGGCGCACCTCGGCGTGGCGCTCGGCCAGCCGGTGGGCGAGATGGATCGGCAGGGGCATTCCGACGTCGGTCTCGTCGCAGGCGTAGCCGAACATCATCCCCTGGTCGCCAGCGCCCTGCTCGTAGGGATCCGCGTCGGTGGGATCCACACCCATGGCGATGTCGGGCGACTGGTCGCCTATGGCCACCACCACGCCGCACGCGTCACCGTCGAAGCCGAAAGTGGCATTGTCGTACCCCGCGGCGCAGATCGTCCGGCGCACGATGTTGGGGATCTCCACGTAGGCCTCGGTGCGGATCTCGCCGGACACCACGGCCAGACCAGTGGTGAGCAGCGTCTCACAGGCGACACGGCTGTCGGGGTCGGCACCGAGCAGAGCGTCGAGGATGGCGTCGGAGATCTGGTCGGCCATCTTGTCGGGGTGGCCCTCTGTCACCGACTCGGAGGTGAACATCCAATTGCTCACTGGGCCTCCGCCATGAGCGCGACCACCTTGTCGAGCACGGACCGCGCCGCCTCGCGCTTGGTGGTCAAGGGGACATGGTGGCGGGCACCGTCAGCGGTGAACATCACGATCTCGTTGGTGTCGTGGCCGAAACCGACCTGCTCCTTGGAGACGTCGTTGGCCACGATCACATCGAGGTTCTTGCTGCGCAGCTTGTCGAGCGCGTTGGCCTCCAGATCCTCGGTCTCCGCCGCAAAACCGACCAGCACTTGGCCGGGCGGCTTGGAGGCGCCCAGCGACGCCAGGATGTCGCGGGTGGGTTCCAGTTCCAGCGGGGGCACGCCCTGACCCTTCTTGATCTTGGTGCCCGCAGGGTTCGCCGGGCGGAAGTCGGCGACCGCGGCAGCCATCACCACAGCGTCGGCGCCGCGGGCCTCCAATTCGACGGCGGCAGCCATCTCCGCGGCCGTCTCAACGGCCACCACCCGAGCGGCAGCCGGCGTCCGATCGGGTTCTGTGGTGACGAGCACGACGTCGGCGCCGCGGGCCGCGGCCTCAGTTGCGACAGCCGCGCCCTGCTTGCCCGAGGAGCGATTGCCCACGTATCGCACTGCGTCTATCGGCTCGCGGGTTCCGCCTGACGTGACCAGCACTCGCCGGCCGGCTAGATCCTGGGGGGTCAGCACCGCCTCGACCGCGGCCACGATCTCGGCCGGCTCCGCCATCCGGCCTGATCCAATGTCGCCACCCGCGAGGGGACCCTCCACCGGCCCCACGATGGTCACGTCCCGCTCAGCCAGCACCGCCATGTTCTCCTGCACCGACGGCTGCTCCCACATCTCGGTGTGCATGGCAGGAGCCACGATCACCGGCGCCCGGGTGGCCAGCAGGGTGGCGGTGAGAATGTCACCGGAGCGGCCGGTACGCAGATCCGAGATCAGTCGGGCCGTAGCCGGGCACACGACGACGGCGTCGGCTCGCTGGCCGAGACTGGTGTGAGGGATGGCCGAGGAGGGATCCTTCCACAGCGAGGTGACCGCCGGCTCCGACGCCAGGGCCGAGAAGGTCGTCTCCCCCACCATCCGCAGCGCTCCGGCGGTGAGCACGGGAACGACATGGGCCCCGGCACCGACCAGCCGCCGGCACACCTCCGCTGCCTTATAGGCCGCGATGCCGCCGGTCACGCCGAGCACGATGCGCCGGCCTCGCAGAGGGCTCATGGCGCGCCCGTCAGGCGCCGACGTCGCCGGCTGACTCGAAGGACTTGGCGGCGGCCAGACCAGGCTCCGGGTCGCTGACGTCCAGCAAGTGAGCACCCTCGGGGGAGCCCGCCTGCTCAGCAAGCAGTTCCGAAGCCTCCAAGGCCTCGGCCGCCTCGGCCTCGGGATCGATCTCGACCGCCTCGATCTTGCCGGCAGCGACCTCCTCGAGGGCGATGGACAGCGGCTTGGACGAGGTGGAGATCACCTGGGGAGGTACGGACGCTCCGATTCCACCGCCCAACTGACCCAGGTAATTGGTGATCTCGCGGCTTCTCATGGCAGCCAGAGTCACGAGCACGAACTTGGACTCTGTCCGGTCGAGAAGATCCTCGATGGCCGGGGTCATCATCGTGTCGTAGCCGTGGGCCATGGCGCGCTCCGCTGGATCAGGCGACTGGGGCGCTTCACGCTACCAGCCGCGACCGCAGTTGCGAACGATCGACCCAGCGGCGCGAGCCCCTGGTTCAGGGTTGCGAGCGGCGCCTCTCGCGGTCGGTGGCGATCAGGTTCTCGATGGCTCGAACAGCCCTGCTCACCTCGTCGTTCACCACTATCTCGTAACCCATCTCCACAGCTTCAGCCCGCTCTGAGGCAGTCTTCTCCATTCGTCGGGCTACCGTCGCGGCGTCGTCACCCCGGTTCTCGAGGCGCTTTCGCTGGTGCTCGCGGCTGGGCGCGTCGACGAACACCAGCACGGCGTCGGGCACCAGTTCCCTCACCTGCCGTCCTCCGCGGACGTCGATCTCGAGCAGCACATCCGCTCCCTCGGGAGGGTCGGGAACCGGAGTGCCCTGGAGGTAGTCCAGGAACTCGACCCACTCCAGGAAGCCGCCCCGATCGATGGCGGCCTCGAACGTGGCGCGATCCACGAAGCGGTAGGCCTCGGCCGGTTCTGCCGGACGGCGCGGTCGGGTCGTCCAGGACCTAGACAACCACAGGCACGGGTCACGAGCCAGCAACTGCTCGACAATCGTGCCCTTGCCTACGCCTCCCGGTCCGGAGACGATGACAACAGAACGGCCCTCGAGGGAGGTCACCCCCGCGAGGCTACCGACCCGGTACTAGTCAGCCGAAGGCGTCGAGTAGTTGGCTCCGCTGCCGGCTGCCGAGCCCGCGCAGGCGGCGGTTCTCGGATATACCGATCCCCTCCATCGCCCTGCGGGCCTTCACCTTGCCCACGCCGGGCAGGGATTCGATTACAGCCAGAACCTTCATCTTGCCGACGGTGTCGTCGTCCAGCCGGCCGAGGAGGTCCGAGAGGGAGATGTCACCGGCCTTGAGCTGTCCGCGGAGCTCGGCCCGCTCGCGGCGGACCTTGGCCGCCTTGACCAAGGCCTCTCGCCTGACTTCATCGGAAATGGAAAACGGTTGAGCCATGGGCGGTGAGATTAGCCAATGTGACGCGGATTTGCCACCATTTCATCGAATTGGGTCTGATCGGCGTCTGCGAAGCCACGGGTCGGAAAGTCTCACTGCTGGACGCTGCGGTGCGGAGAGCCTCACTGCTGGAGGCTGCAGTGCGGAAAGCCTCACGGCTGGAGGCTGCGGTGCAGGCGCTCGGCCGCCTCCAGGGGATCGGCGGCCCTGGTCACCGGCCTGCCGACGACCAGCAAGTCTGCACCGGCGGCCAGCGCCTGGACCGGTGAGGCCACCCGCCGCTGGTCGTCCACCGAATCGCCGGCCAGCCGGATGCCGGGAACGGCCCGGAGGAGCTCGGGCCGGACATGACGGGTTGCGGTCAGGTCAGGGGCGGCGCAGACCACGCCCGCGCAGCCGGCCTCGAATGCCATCTCCATGCGCTGGGCGACCAGGTCGCGGGTGGCGGCGACTTGGGCTTCGCTGGTCAGCACCGTCACGGCCAGCACACCCGCCGGACGGGTCGCGCCGGCGGCCAGTCCCTCGGCTCCGGCCCGCAGCATCTCAACGCCACCGGCGGCATGCACCGTCAGGTACGAGACGCCCAACTCTCCCACCACCCGGGCCGCCCGGTTCACCGTGTTGGGGATGTCGTGGAGCTTGAGGTCGCAGAACACGTCATATCCGAGGTCGATCATGGCTCCTATCGCCTCAGGGCCCGCCGCGGTATAGAGCTCCAATCCGATCTTGGCGACCCGGAAGTGCCCGACGAGCGAGCGGGCAAGGCGGGAAGCCGCGACCAGATCGTCGACGTCGAGCGCCAGAGCGAGACGGTCGCGGACCGGCCCTTTGTGGGAGGCGCCTCCACCGCTGGTGGAAGCAGACATCGCTTCATCCATGGGCTGCTCCGATCAGCTCGTCTACTCGTTGTGCCCCGGCTTGCCGGCACCACTCCCGAAGTTCGGCAAGAACCCGCCAGGGGGCTCTGGGGTCGGCGAAGATCGCCGTGCCCACCTGGACCGCCGACGCACCGGCCTGCAGCATCTCGACGGCGTCAGCGCCGCGGGCTACCCCGCCGACGCCGACGATGGGCACTTCCGGCAAAGCTTCGCACACGTCGTAGACGGCTCGCACCGCCACCGGGTGCAGAGCCGCTCCGCTGACACCGCCGCGCAGCCCTCCGAGGGCGGGCCGCCGCCTTTTGATGTCGATGACCATCCCGGCCAGTGTGTTGGTGAGGACGACCGCTTCGGCCCCGCCGTCCACCGCAGCCTCGGCCACCGCGACGAGCTCGTGAGTGTTGGGGCTCAGCTTGGCCCAACGCGGCCGCCCGCAGCCCGCCGTCGCGGCCAGCGCCGCCGCGGTCGCTTCGACGGAGTGCGCGAACATGCGCATCCCGTCTTCGGTGTTGGGGCACGACACGTTCACCTCGACCGCCACCACCTGCGGCGGAGCCCCGGCCAGCGAATCGGCGGCCCGGCGGTACCCGTCGACGGTGTCGCCCCAGATGCTGGCCACCACATCGGCACCCTCGTCGATGAGAGCGGGCAGGTCCTCGGTGAGCCAATACTCGGTGCCCGGCCCCTGCAGCCCCACACTGTTGATCATCCCCGCCGCGGCGTCTCGCAGCGGATGCAGCCGTGGCGCCGGATTGCCCGGCCACGGCTTGTCACTCAAAGACTTGACCACTACGGCGCCGAGATCGCCGAGCCGGCCGTAGGGAGCCAACTCAGCGCCATGTCCCGACGCGCCGGACGCAGTCATCACCGGGGCCCGTAGCACCACGCTGCCGACGCTCGTCGTCAGGTCGGTCATCTACGCCGCGCCTCGCAGGCCGCGGTGATACTCCTGGAGGCTCCGAACCGTGGGCCGTTGTCCACGCAAGTCGCGCAGGCCGTACGCCGCGGCCAGCGCCGCGGCACCAGTGGTCACCAGGGGCAGACCGGCGCCTCCCGCAGCCGATCGAATATGAGCTCCGTCGGCTCTGGGGCCGCGGCCGCGGGGCGAGTTGATCACCAGCTGGATCTGGCCCGCCTCGATGAGGTCTACGGCATCGCGACCCTCCTGCTCGCCCAGCTTGGCCACTTCGACCGCCACCGGGACGCCGCCGCGTCGCAGGAACTCCGCAGTTCCTACGGTGGCGGCCAGCTGATAGCCCAGCGCGTGCAGGATCCGAGCCGCCCGGAGGCCCGCCTCCTTGTCGCGGTCGGCCATAGACATGAACACAGTGCCCTCGGGCGGCAGCCGGGTGCCCGCGGCCAACTGGGCCTTCACGAACGCTAGGCCCGGCGTGGCGTCCAGCGCCATCACCTCTCCAGTGGAGCGCATCTCGGGACCGAGTACGGCGTCAGCCTCCGGGAACCGGTTGAACGGCAGCACCACCTCCTTGACCGCCACGTAGTCGGAGGCTGCCACATAGCCGGAAGCCCGGGACGATCCGTCAGGAGCCTCCGGCAGCATGCCCTCCGCCCTGAGCTCAGCCAGCGTCGCTCCCACCATCAGACGGGCTGCGACCATCGCCAGCGGTATTCCGGTGGCCTTTGCCACGAACGGCACGGTGCGCGACGCCCTCGGATTGGCTTCGATCACGAACACGTCGCTGGCGCCCGGCCCGCTCCACCGGGTAGGCATCTGCAACGGACTGTCCCCGTTCCGCTTCACCGCGAACTGCACGTTCAGCAGCCCCTTCACATCCAGCTCCTGCGCGATCCGACGGGTGTAGTCGCAGATGACGGCGACCACATCGTCGCCCAGCGTGGTGGGCGGGATCGTGCAAGCGGAGTCACCGGAGTGCACACCGGCTTCCTCGACGTGCTCCATCACTGCGCCGATCTGCACCTCGCCGGTGCAGTCCCGAACCGCATCGACGTCCACCTCGGTGGCGTCCTCGAGGAACCGGTCCACCAGCACCGGCCGCTCCGACGCCGGCCCCCCTTCCCGGCCCAACGAGCCGAAATCGGCGAGCTCGTCGATCGCCGCGGCCAGCTCCTGATCGTCGTAGACGATGGCCATGGCCCGGCCGCCCAGCACGTAGGAGGGTCTCACCAGCGCCGGGTAGCCGATCCGGGCCGCCACCTCCTGAGCCTCGCCGACGCTGGTGGCCGTACCACCCGGCGGTTGCGGGATGCCGAGACGGGAGCACAGCGCGTTCCAGCGCTCGCGATCCTCGGCCAGGTCGATCGAGGCGGGCGAGGTGCCCAGCACCAGGTCGGCGGGCAGATCGCCCGACAACGCCAGCGGCGTCTGGCCCCCCAGCGACACGATCACCCCGACGGGATCCTCCGCCGCGATCACGTTGGCGACGTCCTCCGTGGTCAGGGGCTCGAAGTAGAGCCGGTCGTTGGTGTCGTAGTCGGTGGAGACGGTTTCGGGGTTGCAGTTGACCATGACCGTCTCGTACCCGGCCTCCCGCAGGGCCAGCCCGGCGTGCACGCAGCAGTAGTCGAACTCGATGCCCTGCCCGATGCGGTTCGGTCCCGATCCGCAGATCACGACACGCGGCCTGGAAGCCGGCCGGATCTCGTCGGTGTCCTCGTAGGTGGAGTAGTGGTACGGCGTGGTCGCCTCGAACTCGGCCGCGCAAGTGTCGACCGTCTTGAAGGTCGGCAGCACCCCCGCCCCCTCCCGCCGAGCCCGGACGTCAGCAGGAGCCATGCCCCATAAGTGGGCGAGTTGGGCGTCGGAGAACCCGAGCCGCTTGGCCCGCCGCCACCCGGCTCGTGTCATCGCCTCCGCGGGGGTTGCCTCGAGCATCAGGCGCTCCTCGCTGATGCGCGCCATCTGGTCGAGGAACCAGGAGTCCACACCGGTGGCCGCCGACACGACATCGATCGACACGCCGCGGCGCAGGAGCGCCTCGAGCTGGAAGATTCGCTCCGGCGTGGGCACTGCCGCGGCCGCCGCCAACTCGGCATCGCCGAGGCGCTCGGTGGCCGCCTCGGCGGGGTCGGCGTTGAGTCCGAGGCGACCCTGCTCGAGGGATCGCAGCCCCTTCTGCAACGACTCGCAGAATGTCCGACCGATGGCCATCACCTCGCCCACCGACTGCATGGACGTACCCAGCACTCCCTCGGCGATCTGGAACTTCTCGAAGGCCCAGCGGGGGATCTTGGTGACCACATAGTCCAGGGCCGGCTCGAACGAGGCCGGGGTGACACCGGTGATGTCGTTGGGGATCTCGTCGAGCGTGTAGCCCACCGCCAGCCGGGCCGCGATCTTGGCTATGGGGAAGCCGGTGGCCTTCGACGCCAGAGCCGACGACCGGCTCACCCTGGGGTTCATCTCGATGACGACCTGACGGCCGGTGGCCGGGTCGACCGCGAACTGCACATTGGACCCGCCGGTCTCGACCCCCACCCGGCGCAGCACCGCGAAGGCGGCGTTGCGCATCTGCTGGTACTCCGGGTCGGTCAGTGTCTGGGCGGGGGCGACAGTGATGGAGTCGCCGGTGTGCACTCCCATGGGGTCCAGGTTCTCGATGGAGCACACCACCACGCAGTTGTCGGCGCGGTCCCGCATCACCTCGAGCTCGAACTCCTTCCAGCCCACGATCGACTCCTCGATCAGGATCTCGGAGATGGGGCTGGCCTCCAGGCCGAAGGCGGCGACGTGCTCGAACTCCTCTGCGGTGGCCGCAATGCCTGCGCCGCGGCCACCGAGTATGTAGGCGGGGCGGACGATCACCGGCAGACCCACACTACGCATCACCTCGCGTGCTCTGTCCATGTCGTGGGCGGTCCCGGAGCGGGGCACGTCCAGCCCGATCTCGATCATGGCCTGCTTGAAGAGTTGGCGGTCCTCAGCGGTGGCGATGGCGGCCGCGTCGGCGCCGATCAGCTCGACGCCGTTGGCCTCCAGCACCCCGCCGGCGACCAGTTCCATGGCCAGGTTCAACCCGGTCTGCCCACCGAGGGTGGGGAGCACGGCGTCGGGCCGCTCCCTCTCGATGATGCGAGCCAGCACCGCGGCATCGAGCGGCTCGACGTAGGTGGCGTCGGCCACCTCGGGGTCGGTCATGATCGTGGCCGGGTTGGAGTTGGCCAGGATCACCCGGTAGCCCTCGGCCCGAAGCACACGACAGGCCTGCGTCCCCGAGTAGTCGAACTCGCAGGCCTGGCCTATGACGATGGGGCCCGAGCCGATAATGAGAATGGATTCGATGTCGTCACGCCGGGGCACGGCGACGATCCATCATTTCGGCGAAGGCGGCGAAGTGGCGGCGTGCGTCGTGAGGGCCGGGACCGGCCTCCGGGTGGTACTGCACGCCGAAGGCATCGGCGCCGTCGACGGAGAGCCCCTCCACGGTGCCGTCGTTGAGGCAGACGTGGGTCTCGGTCACGCCCGGCACCGATCCCGCCTCGACCGCGAAGTTGTGGTTCTGGCTGGTGATCTCGATGCGCCCGCTGGCGGTGCAGCGAACGGGCACGTTGCCGCCGTGATGGCCGAAGCGCATCTTGAACGTGCGCCCGCCGAGTGCCAGGGCGAGCAGCTGATGGCCCAGACAGATCCCGAAGACGGGAACCGTGCCCACAAGACCGCGCAGCGCCTCGATGGCGGGCCCCGCCAGCTGGGGGTCACCGGGCCCGTTGCTGAAGAACACACCGTCGGGTCGGCCAGCGAGCACCTCGTCCGCTGGAGTGTGCGCGGGCACCACGGTCACGGTGGCCAACTCGCCCAGGCAGCTCAGGATGGTGGACTTGATGCCCAAGTCGTAGGCCACAACCCGGCGCGGGCCCGACCCCGCGACGTACGGCTCGGCGGTGGTGACCTCGCCGACTAGATCCACGCCGCTGGTTCCGGGCTCGGCCCGGGCCGCGGCGAGCAGCGTCGCCTCGTCGGCGGTGCCGAAGGCACCGGGCATGGCGCCCGCATCGCGGATGTGGCGGGTGAGGCGGCGGGTGTCGATGCCGGTGATTCCAGCAATGCCGTGGCGGCGCAGGAAGTCGTCCAGGCTGGCGGTTGCCCGCCAGTTGCTGTAGCGGCGGGCCACATCGCGCACTATCACGCCCCGGCAGTGGGGCCGCGCCGCTTCCGAGTCGGCGTCGTTAGTGCCGTAGTTGCCGATATGGGGATAGGTGAAGGTGATGATCTGGCCCGCGTAGGACGGATCCGAGATCACCTCCTGGTACCCGCTCATCACCGTGTTGAAGACCACCTCGCCGGAGGCGACGGCTGCGGATGCCCCCATCGCCTCGCCCTCGAAGACCTCCCCGTCGCACAGCACCAGGAGGGCCGGCTCCGGTGTGCTCATCGCTGTGGCTCGCCGTCGATCACCACGGGCTCGGAGGCCAGCAGGGTGTGGCGGACCCGTCCCCGCAGCTCCCGCCCCTCGTAGGGGGTGTTGCGGCTCGGGCTGGCCATGGCCTCGCCAGACACCTTCCAGGTCACGTCGGGGTCGATCACGCACAGGTTGGCGGGTTCGCCGGGCGCTACCGGACGCCCGTGACGGTCGTCGATGCCGGCGATGGCCGCTGGTTTCCACGACATCAGGGCCAGCACCTGCTCTATGGGAAGCTCCAGCTCGGTCAGGGCCAGGGCCAGTGCCGTCTCAAGTCCCAGCATTCCCGGTGGTGCCGCGTCGAAGGGCCGCTCCTTGTCGGTGCTGGTGTGGGGAGCATGGTCGGTGGCGATGGCGTCCATGGTGCCGTCGGCCAGTCCGGCCCGGACCGCGGCCACGTCGGCGTCGGTCCGCAGCGGCGGGTGGACCTTAAAGACGGTGTCGTAGTCGGCGCAGCAAGCATCGGTGAGGGTGAAGTGGTGGGTCGTGGCCTCGGCCGTCACCGGCAGCCCCGCCTCCTTCGCCGCCCGCACCATGGCCACCGACCCGGCCGTCGACAGATGCTGGAAGTGCACCCTCGACCCGGTGAGCCGCGACAGGGCGATATCGCGCATGACCATCAGCTCCTCGCCCTCGGAGGGCTGGCCGCGCAGGCCTAGCCGGCTGGACCACTCGCCCTCGTGCATGGATCCGCCGGAGGTGAGTTCGTCCACCTCGCAGTGCTGGGCCAGCACCACCCGGTAGCCGCCGGTGAGATGGTCAAGCCCGGCCGCGTACTCGAGGGCCCGCCTCATGACCTGGGCGTCCTGCACGCCGGCGCCGTCGTCGGTGAAGATCCGCACTCCCAGGCGTACCAACTCGGCCATGGGCGCCAAGTCGGCACCCCGGCGGCCCACGGTGATGGCGGCCGACGGGTACACGTCGCAGCACGCCTTGACATTGAGGTCCTGAATCTCGCGCACCACCGCCGCGCAGTCGATGGGCGGGTCGGTGTTGGGCATGGCAACCACCGCGGTGAATCCGCCCAACGCCGCGCCCCGGGCGCCCGTCTCGACGGTCTCAGCGTCCTCCCGTCCGGGCTGGCGCAGGTGGACGTGCAGATCGACGAGTCCCGGGGCCACGACGCAGCCGGAGGCGTCCAGCGTGCGGTCGCCCTCCACGCCGGCGGGATCGACCGCGATCACCCGCCCGTCCGCGACCAGTACGTCGGCGCGGCGGCTGCCTCCGGAGTCCACCACGGTCCCGCCCTTTACGGCGACGGTGCCGTGAGGGGGCACCGCGGCCAGCCTGGCGCTCACGCGGCCATCATCCTGGAGCCCTCGGCGAGGTCCAACCCCGAGCCGAGCAGCAGGAACAGCACCGCCATGCGCACCGCCACGCCATTGGCGACCTGCTCGGTGATCACCGCATTAGGCCGGTCGGCGACGTCCCCGTCGATCTCGACGCCGCGGTTCATGGGACCCGGGTGCATGATCAAGGCACCGTGTCTCAGCCGGTCGGCCCGGGCCGCGTCGAGGCCGTATTCGGATCGGAACTCGCGCAGCGACGGCACCGACGCGCCGGCCTCGCGCTCGAGTTGCATCCGTAGCAGGTAGCAGATGTCGATGTCGCCCAGGACGGAGTCGAAGTCGTGGGTGACGGCCACGGGCCAGCCTTCCAAGCTGGACGGCAGCAGGGGCCCGGGCGCGACCAGGGTGACATCCGCACCCATTGCCGTGAAGGCGAGCACGTCGGAGCGGGCGACGCGCGAGTGGCGGATGTCGCCCACGATGGCCACCCGGGCGCCGTCGAGGCTCCCCAGGCGCGTCCGGGCCGTGTAGAGGTCCAAGAGCGCCTGGGTGGGATGCTCGTGACGGCCGTCGCCAGCATTGATGACCGATGCGTCGATCCATTCGGCCACCCGGTGGGGCACCCCTGCGCACGAGTGCCGCACCACGATCGCGTCTATGCCCATTGCCCCGATCGTCTGCACCGTGTCCCTCACCGACTCACCCTTGTTGACCGATGAGGAACCCACGGAGAAGTTCACCGTGTCGGCGGAGAGCTGCTTGGCCGCGGCCTCGAACGACAGCCGGGTGCGGGTGCTGTCCTCGTAGAACAGCCACACCACCGTCTTGCCCCGCAGGGCCGGCACTCTGGGGATGCGGCGCTGGCTCACCTCGGCGAACGAGTCGGTGAGGTCGAGCACCCGTTCCAGGTCCGAACGGTCCAGGTCCTCGATCGACAGCAGATGGCGGCGCGCCGCGTCGGTTGGCATCACTCCGGCTCCACTCTGTGCATCACACCTATGTCCATCACTCCAGCTCTCCTATGTGAACGCCGTCGGACTGCACGTCCACCATCTCGTCGCGGCTGGTCGGGAGGTTCTTGCCCACATAGTCGGGACGGATGGGCAGCTCCCGGTGGCCGCGGTCCACCATCACCGCCAACTGCACCGCGCTGGGCCGGCCCCAGGTGTGCAGGGCGTCGAGCGCGGCCCGCACAGTGCGACCGGTGAACAGGACGTCATCGACCAGCACCACGGTCTGCTGGTCGAGGTTGATCGGAATATGGGTCTCAGCCTGGGGCAGCACGGGTCGCAGGCCGATGTCGTCGCGGTGCAGGGCCACATCGAGGGTGCCGACCGGCACCTCGGAGCCTTCGATCTCGCTCAGGGTGGCTGCGATGCTGCGGGCGATGGGAACGCCGCCGGTTTGAAGGCCGATGATGACGAGGCCCTCGACTCCGTGGTTGCGCTCGATCACCTCGTGGGTCATCCGGCGGATGGCGCGGTCCACGTCGTCGGCGTTCATCACCTGGCTGCGAGACCGGAACGTGCCGCTGGCGTGGGGCACCGTGAAGCGGCGTTCTCTGTCAGCCATGTTGTCCTCCCCGTTCGGGCCTCGCTGGACCCGTTTCACGGTCGGACGGCGACGGTATCACCGGCTTGGGTGAGTCGCGCGCATGGCTCGGACATGCGCTGTGACGTGCGAGTTTGTCGCTCTATCAGAGAACGGCAACTACGACCAGTACGATCAGGGCGTGTCGGGAAGGTCGCCCGTCCAGCGACGCGGTCGGCAGAATCCGTTGATGTATCGTCACGCCATGCTTCACCCGATGCGCTCGCTCAGGGCATTTCTCCTAGCAGCGCTAGTACCGCTCCTGGCCGCGTGTAGCGGAGTGGACACGGTGACCGGAGCAGACACCGTGACCGGAGCAGACACCGTGACCGGAGCGGAAACGGTGACGATCGCCACTGTCGGCTCATACCATCCCTTCGACTTCGTCAACGACGAGGGCGAGTTGGACGGTCTCGAGCCCGAGTTGGGCGACGAACTGTGCCGGCGCGCCGGTCTCGAGTGCGAGTGGGTCATCAACGACTGGGCGGACATGATCCCCGACCTCGTGGCCAGAGAGTTCGACGCGATCTTCTCGGGCATGAGCATCACCGCCAAGCGAGAAGAGCTGATCGACTTCACCGAGGCGTACTACCCGCCGACCCCCTCGGTGTATGTGGCCAGGGCCGGCGCCGGCGACGAAGCCGTCGAGGGCACGATCGGCGCGGCGCCGAACACTATCTACTCGGACTACTTCGCCGAGTTGGGCAGGCCAGTCGTGCTGTTCGACGACTCCTCGACCAGCCTGAACACCATCAATGCGGTGCTCGCCGGCACGGTGGACGCCGTCCTCGTGGATCACGGCTACGCCGTCGAATCGCTCTTGGAGCACGAGGGCCGGCTGGAGATCGTCGGCCCATCAGTGCTTCTGGACAGAGGCCTCGGCATCGGCGTCCGCAAGGGCAGCGAGCTGAAGGGCAAGCTCGACGAAGCCCTGGCGTCGATGAAGGCCGACGGCACCGTGAACGCCCTCATCCTCAAGTGGGTGGGCCCCGACGCATCAATTTTCGAGTAGCCATGCCGACCGGGCAGCCAGCCCTGAGTCCAACCACACGTCTGGAGTGCTGATGACACCACCGAGCCAAGACACACGCACCGATCCCGGCCTGGCCGAGGCTGTGGCGTATGTCGAGCTTCAGCGGCTGGAGAGCCGGTATGCCGATGTGGTCACCCGTCGGGCGTGGGGCGAGTTGGCCGACATCGTGCGGGACGACTGCCCGATCGTGGTGGACGTGCGCCACACCAAGTTCGAGTTCACGGGCCCGACCGAGTACGGCGCATTCATAGACAGGGCAATCCAGCGCTTCTCGCTCTTCGAGTTCGTGCTGCTCAACATGGTGTTCCGGATTGACGCCCGACGCGGTGTGGCCGCCGCGCGGGTGTACATGCAGGAGATCCGCCAGAACGTCTCCGACGGGCGCCGCACCGACGCCTACGGCGTCTACCACGACCGCCTCCAACAAGGCAGCGACGGCCGCTGGCGCTTCGCCCGGCGGCACTATCGCAGCTTCGCCCGAACCGCTGAGCCTCGAGTCGACACCGACTACGACGTCTTCGACCTGCCGGTGATCCCGCTGGAGAAGATCCTGGAAGGCGACTAGCACCCGTTCTGTGAGCAGATTTGCCGACTGAGGCGGCTTCATTGCTCAGAGAAAGCTGTTACGGCGCGTCGGTTCGGGTGCGGGCGAAGACGAGCAGGGTCACGTCCGAGGACTTGCGGGCGGCGCGGCGGGATGCGTCGACCCTGCGCAGGCCAGCGCGGCGGGCCACGGCAGCCGATGCAGGGTTGTCCTCGCCGATCTCGGCCATCACCGCCTCCAGCGGCCCGTCCGACAGCGCCCAGTCCACCACCAACCGGACCGCCTCGCCGGCTCTGCCCTGTCCCCGCCAATGCTCGGCGATCCACCAGCCGACCAGCGCAGCCCGCCGCACTGGGTCGAACCCGCTCAGGCCGACCTCGCCAATCACCGCGCCTGACGGCCGATCAGTCACGGCTAGGTCCACGGAGCGCCCCTCCGCCCACGCCTGCTCCCGCTGGGATATCCAGTGCACCGCCGAGGCCTCATCCGCGGGCTCGGGCACCTCAAGCCGGTCCTGAATCACCGGGTCGTGCCAAGCCGCGACGAGGGCCGGCGCATCGTCCACGTTCCACGGCCTCAGCAGGGTCGTCAGGCCGGCCAGGTAAGTCACCGGCAGGACCATCGGGGTCGATGAGCCCCCCGACGCCGCACCGGCAGTCATGCCGGCGAGTCGGATCCCCGCACTTCGTCGGCTACGGCTCGCAGCACGCCGTTGAGGAAGCGGGGAGACTCGGCGCTGCAGTACTGCGTGGCCAGAGCCACCGCCTCGGACAGCACGACGCCAGTCGGCACATCGTCCCGGCGTATCAGCTCCCAGGCCGCGATCCGGGCCAGCGTCCGGTCGACCACCGCGAGGCGCTCCAGGCGCCAGCCGACCAGGTGCCGCCGCAATAGATCGTCCACGCTCTCACGGTCGGCGTCCACCCCAAGGGCCAGCTCCATGGCGTACTCGGACGGCGGCACCGCTCGACGGGCCAGCGCCTCGAAGGCGGAACCGCCGGCGATCTCGGCCTCGTAGAGCACCGCGAGAGCGTCCTCCCGAGCCTCCCGGCGGGTTCCGAAACCGGGAACGGACGTACCGGATCCCGGCACTGCGTGTCCCGCCTACGCCCGGGCGATGTAGGTGCCGGAGCGGGTGTCCACCTTCACCCGTTCCCCCGGCGACACGAACAGCGGCACCTGCACGACCAGGCCCGTCTCCAGGGTGGCCGGCTTGGTGGCGCCCGACACCCGGTCGCCCTGCATGCCCGGCTCGGTCTCGGCGATGGCCAGCTCCACCGCCGCGGGCAGGTCGGTGCCGACTATCTCGGCACCGTGCATCAGCATCACCGCCACCGAGCCCTCCACCAGGAACCGGGCGGCGTCGCCCAACACCTCGGGAGGCACGGTGATCTGGTCGTAGGACTCATTGTCCATGAAGACGAGGTTGTCGCCCTCCCGGTACAGCAACTGCATCTCGCGCTTGTCGATGGTGGCTCGCTCCACCTTCTCACCGGCCCGGAAGGTGCGGTCGACCACCGCTCCGGTGCGCGCGTTCTTGAGGGTGGTGCGCACGAACGCATGGCCCTTGCCCGGTTTGACGTGCTGGAACTCCACGACGCTGAACAGGTTCCCGTCGAGGTCGAGAGTCATGCCGTTCTTCAGGTCGTTGGTCGTGATGGTTGGCAAGTGCGTCCCTTCCGTCTTTCTTGATGATGGTTAGTTGGTGACGGTTAGTCGTGACGGCACCGGGACTCGCCGATGCGTCGTTCTGATGCGGAGTTCTACCGCGCCAGCGGCACGACCGGAGCCTTCGGGTAGAGCGTGAGCTGCCGGCACCCATGGTCGGTTACGACCAGCAGGTCCTCCACTCGGGCGCCCCCGACCCCGGGAAAGTACACGCCGGGCTCGACGGTCAGCACGTTGCCGGGCTCGAGCACCGCGGTTGATCCCGACACCACCCTGGGCAACTCGTGAATGTCCAGCCCGACACCGTGTCCCGACCCGTGGACGAAGGCCTCGCCCATGCCGGCCTCATCGATGACCGAACGGCAGGCCCCGTCGATCTCGCTCGCCTCCACCCCCGGACGCACCGCTTCGACTCCGGCCGACTGGCTGCGACCCACAACCTCCAGCATGGACTCGACCTGCTCGTCGGGATCGCCCAGCACGAACGATCGGGTCATGTCGCTGCGGTAGCCGTCCACCTCCGCTCCGACATCGACGACCACCAGGTCGCCGGCCTGCAGCTTCCGGTCGGTTGGTCGGGCATGGGGAAGCGCGCTGTTGGGGCCCGAAGCCACGATGGTGTCGTAGGCAGGGCCGGACGCACCGGAGGCACGGATGGCGTCGTCCAAGGTCTGCTGGATCTCCGCCTCGGTCACCCCCGGCCGCAGCATCGGCTCAGCTGCGGCCAGAGCTCCGTCGGCGATCCTGGCTGCGGCCTGCATGCGGGTCAGCTCGGCTGGGTCTTTGACGGCGCGCAGGCCCTCGACGGCCTCGGTGAGCGGCACCGTGGAGGCATCCACGGCCTCACTCCAGCGGATCTGCTCGGCCCAGGCGACGCTGTCCTCCAAGCCCAGCCGGCTCACCCCGTCGAGCCGGCCCGCCGCTGCGTCGGTCGCCTTGCGGGCCACCACCACCTCCAATTCAGCGGCGACGCCGGCCTCCGCGATCTGTGCAGGCGCCTGCTCGGCGTAGCGGGAGTCGGTCACGAGCAGCGCCTCGCCGGAGCCGAACACCACGACCGTCCCGTTGGAGCCGGTGAAGCCCGTGAGCCACCGCACATTGGCCGGCTGAGAGATCACCGCCGCATCGACGTCCTCCTCGGCCAGCCGGTGCCGGAGCCGGCCGAGACGTCCGTCCACCCGCAACGGCGGCAGGCTGCCCAGGGCGTCGACCGCGGTCGGCGCGGGCGCACTGATGGCCGGCGGGATGTTCCCTGCCGTTCTAGGGTGACTAACGGGTCGTGGAACCACCACAAGTCACCCCAGAATCTCGCCGGGCGGCCTCATCGAATAGCCGCCAGCGCTTCCCGGAGTGTCGTCTCCGGCACGCCCACCACCGGCTCTACTCCCCGGTCGGAGTCGAGCACGAACGTGACGCCGTCGACGGCCTTCTTGTCGCGGCCGAACAGCGCCAGCAGTTCGTCGTCGTCGAGCACCGCCGGCAGCCGGTCAGGAAGGCCGTAGCCGGACACCACCCGGCGGTGGGCCGCCACGCGCTCGGAATCGATGCGGCCCAGCCGCATGGCTACCTCGGCCGCGTACACGAGGCCGACGGCCACCGCCTCGCCATGGCGCAGGTCGTAGCTTCCCGCAGTCTCGATGGCGTGGGCCAGCGTGTGGCCGTAATTCAGGATCGCCCGGCGCCCCCCTTCCCGCTCGTCGGCCGCCACCACCTCGGCCTTGATGCGCACCGCGGCGGCGATCCTCTCGTCGGTACCGAGAGCGTCGAGGTCGTCGCCGGTCAAGAAGTGGTACTTGGCCAGCTCACCTTGGCCGCTGCGCAGCTCCCGCGGCGGCAGCGTGGCCAGCGTCTCGGTGTCGCACAGAACGGCGTGAGGATGCCAGAACGCGCCCACGAGGTTCTTGCCCTCGGGAAGGTTGACACCGGTCTTACCCCCGATGGCCGCGTCCACCTGGGCCAGCAGGGTGGTGGCCACCGAGACGTAGCGGATGCCGCGGTGGTAGACGGCGGCCACGAAGCCGGCCAGGTCGGTGACCACTCCCCCGCCGACGGCCACGATCACATCGGAGCGGGTGAAGCCCGCCCGCGACATCTCGCCGCAGAGCCGCTCGACCTCGGCCAGCGACTTGGCCTCCTCGCCGTCGGCAACGGTGAACACCGACTGGTCGAGGCCGCTGTCGACGGTCCAGCCCACGCCCTCCTGGGTGATGATTGCTGCCCGGCGAGCCCCGGCCGGCATCACCGAGCCGAGCCGGTCCCGCACTCCTACACCCACATGGACGTCGTAGGAGCGGTCGCCCAGAGCGACGGTCACGACACGGGCTTGCGAGACGGACGGCGGCACCCAAGAGAGCCTACCGATGCGCCGGTAAGGCTCTGGAGGTCGAGCGGACAAGCGGCGCTCATTGGCGGACTCGTAAGGCGTGCAGCGGGACACGCAGCCTGAACTTCTGTCAAGAAGCCACCGCATAGGTGCAAAATTGACAGAAGTTCGTTATATAGAGCCTGCGGCCTGGCGCATCACATCCACCGGCGCTCCGATGCCGGTCCACAGCTCGAAGGCGGCTGCGGCCTGGTACGCCAGCATCGACAGGCCGTTGTGAGCCTCGACGCCCCGCCGCCGCAGGGCCGCCAGCCAGGCCGTCTCCAGCGGCTCGTACACCAGATCCACCGCGACCTGGCCGGGCTGCAGCAGCCTCGGCTCGCAGGGCACGGACGAGTCCGCCCCCATGCCGATCGAGGTCGCGTTCACGACCAAGTCGGCCGCCGCGATGTCGTCGGTCGTCCCCACTCGGCCCGGCTTCCCGGACCGGGCCGCCGCGTCAGCGACCGCTGCCGCGGCGTGGGCTCCGGCCGGTGTGCGGTTGATCACCGCCACGTCTGCCGCACCCTCGGAGGCCAGGCCCCAGGCCACCGCCCGGGCCGCCCCGCCCGCGCCCAGCAGCGCCACCCGGAGGCCATCCGGGTCGATCCCGGCGTCGGCCCGCAGGGCGGACACGAACCCGGCGGCGTCGGTGTTGGCAGCCCGCAGGCGCCCATCGTCCATCGGTACGACGCAGTTGGCGGCGCCGAGCACCTCCACCTCGTCGTCGCGGGTGTCCGCGGCCTCGGCCACCTCGGCCTTGAGCGGCATGGTTACCGACAGTCCGGCGAGCTGCAGCACCCGCATCGCATCCAGCGCGGCCTCCCCTCCCCCGGCCGGCACCTCGAATGCGGTGAACGCCCAGTCGATGCCGGCCGCCGCGAACGCAGCATTGTGGATGGCGGGCGAGCGCGAGTGGCGCACCGGGTCGCCGATGACCGCCGCTACCCGCTCCGGTCTAGCGGAGGTCATGCCCATGCTCCGCTCTGGTTCCCGTATCCGACTTCGTTGGGAGACATGATCGGATGCCCGTCCATCAGCAGTACCCGAGCTCGCGGCAGACCTGCACGTTCTCCAGGTGCTCCTCGTAGGTCGCCGCGAAACGGTGGGCGCCGCGCACCCCTCCCTCGTCGGTGCGGACGTAGAACATCCAGTCGCCGTCGGCGGGCTGCAGCGCGGCCTCAAGCGACGCCTCGCCGGGCGCCGATATCGGCGTGGGCGGCAGCCCGGTCACCACCCGGGTGTTCCAGGGCGAATCCCGGCTGATGTCGGCGGAGGTGAGATCGGCGCACGACTTGGCCGCGGCGTAGCAGGCGGTGGCGTCGATGTCGAGGCGCCAGCCCTCGGCCAGCCGGTTGTATATCACCCGGGCGATTTTGGCCCGGTCCTCGGACACCAGAGCCTCTTCCTCGATGAGGCTGGCGACGATGATCACGTCGTAGGGCGCCAGACCCAACTCGACGATGTCGGGGTGGAGTCCGGGATCCTGGAGCAGGCGAGCGAAGCGGCGATCGAACTCGTCGGAGAGGCGAAGCAGGAAACCGTGCTCGTCGGCAAGGTCGTCGGCGTTGATGTCGTAGGTGGCCGGGAAGAGCATGCCTTCGAGGCTCCTGACGGGCGCTTCGTCGGGAAGGTAGGACGCTTCGCGCACCAGCGAGACGTAGGCCGCCTCCAGGTCCTCCCACTCGAAGGCAGGATTCTCCTCGATCAGGCGCTCAGCCATCTCGCTCCAGCGCAACCCCTCGGGGATGCGCACGATCTCGAACACCTCGGGCAACGGCCCGGCGTCGAACACCGTCCGCACCGACGCGAAGTCCATGTTCTCCCAGAGGATGTAGTCGCCCGCCTCCACGGCCACGACCGTGTCGCACCCCAAGAACCCGGCGATGGTCAGATCGCCGTCGCAGCGCAGCCAGTAGCGGAAGACGGTGGCGTTGGAGATTACCCCCGCGTTCTGGAGCTCGCCGGCGATCTCGTTCACCGACGCGCCCTGGGGAATGGTCAGCTCGATCGCGTCACCCGGAAGTCCCTCCGGTGTGATCTGGGCGTCCACCCAGCCGTAGATGCGCCCCCGGAACCATCCCACCGCCAGCACGAGCACGACGACCAGCACCACCAGGCGGGCGAACCCGCCCCAGAAGGGGCGATAGCGGACCCAGTTGCGGTCGTCGGCGTCGTAGACGGGATCGACGATGAAGTCGTCGTCGAGTTCCTCCTCCACCACGACCATCGAGCCCTGATCGACCGTTGACCAGCCGCTCCGGGCGGCGACGATGCTCTGCTCGTCGCGGCGGGCTACTTGGCGCGCTGCCTTCTTGGGGCGCTTCCTAGGAGGTCGGGGCACAGCCGGACTGCGCGCTGCCTTCTTGGGGCGCTTCCTAGGAGGTTGGGGCACAGCCGGGCGAACCCTGCTTCCAGCGGGTATGGACCGGGACCGAGCCGGAGCGGCCCTCGCGCCGGCACCGCCGTCGGGGCGACCCGTGATGAAGTTCGACAGCTTCGACGGTCGGCGACGGCTTGCACCGCGGTCAGCCACGGGGCATACCAGCGTCAAGCCAGGACTGGAGCACCACCGCAGCCGCCACCCGGTCGACAACACCGCGCCTCCGGGGTCCCTTCATCTGCTGCTCCATGAGGCTCCGTTCGGCGATGACGGTCGTCAACCGCTCATCGTAGGAAACGACAGGCACCTCCAGGAGCCTCTCAAGACGGTCGATCTCGGCACGGGCAGTTCGAGCGGCCGGCCCCTCGGTGCCGTCGAGGGAGATCGGCAGCCCGACCACCACGATCTCGGCCTCCCACTGGTGCACCTGATCGGCGATGGCCCGCAGATCGCGGTCGGGATCGCCCGTGCGTACCAGCGTCTCGACCGGGGTGGCCACCGTCCCGGCCGAGTCGCACACCGCCACACCGACCCGGCGCTCGCCCAGATCGAGCCCTAGGGCCCGCACTTCAGGTGATTCCAGCCGCGGCGCGCGCCAGTTCGAGGGCCTCGTCCAGACGATCGGCGTCCCTGCCCCCGGCCACGCAAAAGTCGGCCGCGGACTTCCCCCCGCCACCGATGGTCTTCTTGGCCTCGCCGATGAGGTCGCCGGCGTGGAATCCGCCGCTCTCGGTGGCGGCCGCGGCCAGGGCCGCTCCCCCGGAGTCGAGCGCGGTGCCGAGAACCACGGCCTTCACCCCGTCGATGTCGCGTATCGACACCGCCAGGTCGCGCAGGCCGTCCCGGCCCACGTCATCGACACGAGCCACGACCACGCCGTCCACGGCCGCGGCCGCCAGTTCCGGCGCCCGGCCCAGCGCCACCCGACGCCGCAACTCGGCCACCTCGGCCCGCAGGGCCTTCGTCTCGCCCTGGCGCTTGACCACGCCGTCGGCCAACTCGGCCGCTGGTACTCCCAGCGACCGGGCCACGTCGCCTATGAGCGACTGCTGGCTGCGCAGCAGGGCCAGCGTGTCGTGGCCGGTGATGGCCTCCAACCGGCGCATGTTGGCGCCGATCGAGGCTTCCGAAGTGATGTGGAACGCCCCGATGTCGCCGAGGGCCCGCACATGGGTGCCGCCGCACAACTCCACCGAATGGCGGCCGGCCTCAAGCACCCGCACCAACTCGCCGTACTTCTCCCCGAAGAAGGCGATCGCGCCGACCTGCTGGGCATGGTCGAAGGTGGTCTCGTAGTGGCGGCACGACTCGTTGCCGAGCACCTCGGAGTTGACCAGGTCCTCCACGTCGGTGATCTGCTCGGCTGTGAGGGCCTCGTAGTGGCTGAAGTCGAAACGGAGACGGTCGGGACCGACCCAGGATCCCTGCTGCTTGACATGGTCGCCGAGCACCTCCCGCAGCGCCCAGTGCAGGATGTGGGTTGCGGTGTGGTTCCGCCGGATGCCGGCCCGGCGCTCGACATCCACCGTCGCGGTGACCTCGTCCCCCACCCGCAGCTCCCCGTCGACGGGCTCGACGACGTGAACGTGGAGGTCGGGCACTCCGTAGACGGTGTCGATGACCCGCACGCGGGCTCCGGTCGTCTCGCAGGAGATCTCACCGGTGTCACCGATCTGACCGCCGCTCTCGGCGTAGAACGGCGTGCGGTCCAGCACCACCCGGTCATCGGCGGCGTACAGCACACGGCCGACCGATGTCAGCTCGGCCCGGCCGGTGAACTCGGTGGGCCCGGCGGCCGAGAAGAGAGCCACGAACGGGGCCACGTCGTCGGCGGCAGCCACCGAGCGGGCACTGCGGGCCCGCTCCTGCTGCCGCGACATCGCGACCGCGAAGCCTTCGGTGTCGACCTCGACGCCTCTCTCGGCCGCGATCTCGACGGTGACCTCTAGAGGGAAGCCGTAGGTGTCGTGCAGCAGGAAGGCGACCTCGCCGTCGATCGGCCGGCCGGGGCCGAGGGCGTCCAGGCGGCCGTCGAGGATGGTCTGCCCGGTGCGCAGCGTCTGGCGGAAGCGCTGCTCCTCGCGGTCGATCACGTCGCGCACGTAGCCGTGGTTGCGGACCAGGTCCGGGTAGGCCTCGGCCATCACCTCCACCACCGCGTCGACCATTCCCCCCATGACCGGCTCCTCCACGCCCAGCAGGTAGGCGTGGCGCACGGCTCGGCGGATGATGCGCCGCAGCACGTAGCCGCGGTCCTCGTTGGAGGGGAACACCCCGTCGCTGACCAGCAGGGACGTGGAGCGGGCATGGTCGGCGAGGATCCGGAGCGACACGTCTCGGGCCTCGGACTCGCCCAGCTTGGCACCGGTGAGGCGCTGGGCCGCGTCGAGCAGGACGACGAACTCGTCGGTCTCCCACACCGAATCGACCCCTTGGAGCACGGCCACGGTGCGCTCCAGGCCCAGACCGGTGTCGATCGAGGGCTTGGGCAGCGGGATCTCCTCACCGTCGGGAGTGCTCTCGAACTGCATGAACACCAGGTTCCAGACCTCGATGTAGCGCTCCTCGCCACCGTGGGCGGGCCCGCCGCCGGGACCGTATTCGGGGCCCTTGTCCCAGAAGATCTCCGAGCACGGCCCGCAGGGGCCCACATCGGCCATCCGCCAGTAGTTGTCCTCGCCCAGGCGCTGGATCCGCTCGGCGGGCACGCCGACCTCGTCCCGCCAGATGGCCTCGGCCTCATCGTCGCTGAGGTGAACCGTCACCCACAGCCGCTCAGCGTCGAGTCCGAACACTCCGGTGACGAGCTCCCAGGCCCAGGCGCAGGCGTCGGACTTGAAGTAGTCGCCGAAGCTGAAGTTGCCGAGCATCTCAAAGAACGTGAGGTGGCGGGAGGTGCGCCCGATCTCGTCGAGGTCGTTGTGCTTGCCGCCGGCCCGCACGCATTTCTGCACGGTGACGGCCCGCGGGAAAGGAGGCTGCTGCTCGCCGGTGAAGTACGTCTTGAACGGCACCATTCCGGCCACCGTGAACAGCAGCGTGGGGTCGTGGGGGATCAGGCTGGCCGACGGGTGGTGGGTGTGGCCCCGCTCGACGAAGAAGTCGACGAAGGCCTTGCGGACCTCGGCCGCGGTCATCGACCTCATGGCCGGTCCGTGGTGGTCGGGGACTCGTCGTCGCGGCTCAACTCCGACTCGGTGTCGCGCATGGCCTCGCGCCCCTCGGCAACCGCGTGACGGAGGTCGTCGGCGATGCGTCGGGCCTCCCGGCCCAGGTTTCTGGCGCTGTCGGCCGCGGTCTGCTGGGCTCGCTGGGCGGCTTCCCGGGACCGGTCGGCCACCGCGTTGCGAACGTTGGCCGGCGCGTAGCGCTCGGCTGCCTCGCGGGCCTTGCTGCGCAACCAGGCCGCCGTCCCCAGACCGGCCACATAGCCTGCGCCGAGCCACCACATCCGCCTCATCGCCGACGCCTCCGAGTCCGGCCGGCACCGCCCTTGGCTGGTACGTCTCGGTGGCGGGCAGTAGCGGCCTCCACCGCCGCGGCCGGCCTGTCCGAGGCAGCGACATCGAGGGACCGGCGATGGCGGCGCCGCTCACGCAGGCGGCGGCCGGCCTGGCCCGCACCCGACACCAGGGACAGACCCTTTATCAGCGGCGGGGCGAACGCCCGGTAGGTCAGGCGGCTGGCATGGTCGGCCGTAGCCGCGATGCGCTCCGCCCGCCCGATCACCCGGTCCACCCGGTGAAGTTCCGCGTCGGCCTTGGTGACCGTGGTGCGGAGATCGTCGACCATGGGCAGCGCCGAGTCCCGCAGGTCGTCAACCACATCGCGCAGCTCGCGCATAGTCCTCACCAGCGACACCACGGCCACAGTCAGCACGACCACCGTGGCCAGGCAGACCAGGGTCACGATCACGGCGGCTAGATCGACAGCGCTCACGCAGTCAAGATACCGCCAAGCCCGAGGCGTTCCCGGTCGGGGCGCGACGGCGGACTAGCCGGGTCGGCGCTCTTCGGGCGACGGCGGGCGGTCCAGGCCCGAGCCTTTCTTCCCTCCCCGGTGGGGGCCCGGCCAGTCCTCGGTGAGAGCGGCCTCGGCGCCGTGCTCGGAGGGCTCGTAGTAGACGTTGCCGGCCACTTCGGCTGGCCGGTGCTCCTGGGCGACCCAGGCATCGGGGTCGTCGTGGGGGTAGCGGTACCCCTCGCCGTGGCCGAGGGACCTGGCGCCCTGGTAATGGGCGTCACGCAGATGCATGGGCACCTCACCCGCCCCCGCCGCCCGGGCGTCAGCTGCCGCCCTGCCAAGGGCCACCGTCACGCGGTTCGACTTCGGGGCGGTGGCCAGGCGCACCACCGCATGGGCCAGGTTGAGCTGGGCCTCCGGCAGGCCGACGTACTCCACGGCCCGGGCGGCGGCGTCGGCCACCAGCAGGGCGCCGTCGTCCGCCATTCCGATGTCCTCGGAGGCCAGGATCACCAGCCGCCGGGCGATGAAGCGGGGATCCTCCCCCGCCTCCAGCATCCGGGCCAGCCAGTACAGGCCGGCGTCGGTATCGGAGCCCCGGATGCTCTTGATGAACGCGCTGATCACGTCGTAGTGGCCGTCACGGCCGTAGCGCACCGCCTTGGCGTCGGCGGCCGCCTCCGCGTCGGCCAGTGTCACGTGGACGGGACCAGGCGGAGCCGTACCGGATCGGCTCTCGTACCGGCGGCCGGCCAGCGCCACCGCCACCTCTATCCCGGTGAGAGCGTGGCGGCCGTCGCCGCCGCTGCGAGCCGCTAGGTGCTCGACGGCTTCGTCGTCGGCGGTGGCCTTCTCCTCGGCCAGACCGCGGAGGACCAGCTCGACGAGCGACCCGCTGTCGAGCGGGTTCAGGCGAAACAGCGTCGAGCGCGACATGAGCGGTGGGTTGACCTCGAAGTGGGGGTTCTCAGTAGTGGCGCCGATCAGCACGATCAGGCCGTCCTCCACCGCCGGCAGCAGGGCGTCCTGCTGGGCCTTGTTGAAACGATGAACCTCGTCGAGGAACAGGATGGTGCCGGTTCCCTGGGTGCCGAGGCGGTCCCGGGCCCGCTCGATCACGGCCCGCACGTCCTTGACCCCGGCGGTCACCGCCGAGAGCTCCTCGAAGGCCTTGGCCGTGGTGAGCGCGACGACGCGAGCCAGCGTTGTCTTGCCTGTGCCCGGAGGTCCCCACAGGATCACCGATGACAGCCGGTCGGCCTCGATCAGCTCCCGCAGCGGCCTTCCCGGCCCGACCAGATGGTCCTGGCCCACGATCTCGTCGAGGGTGCGGGGCCTGAGCCGGGCCGCCAGCGGCGCCCGCATCCGCAGGCGCTCGGCCGCAGCCGCATCGAACAGGTCACCAGCCACCCCCCGACCCTACGCGCTGGCGCCTCGAGCCAGCACTCCCATCAAGCCGGGGGAAGGACTCGCAGGCCTAGTTCTTGGAGGTGGGTGTCGGCTATGGGGCTGGGGGCGTCGGTGAGGGGGTCGGTACCGGACTGGGTCTTGGGGAAGGCGATCACCTCGCGGATGTTCTCCTCCCCCACCAGCAGGGCGGCCAGGCGGTCCAGACCCACCGCGAAGCCAGCGTGGGGCGGGGCGCCGTAGCGGAAGGCGTCGAGCAGGAAGCCGAAGCGCTCCTGAGCCTCGCCGGCGGCGATGCCCAGCACCTCGAAGATGCGCTGCTGGACCTCGCGGCGGTGGATCCTCACGCTTCCCGATCCAAGCTCCCAGCCGTTGAGGACTAGGTCGTAGGCCTGGCTGCGGATGTCCAGCAGGGCCTCACCCGAGGGCGGGCCGTCCGCGTCCATGAGCGCGGGGAGGTCGTATTCATGCGGCATGGTGAACGGGTGGTGGGAAGGGATCGGCTCGCCCTCGGCGCTGAGTCCCTCGAACAGCGGGAAGTCCACCACCCACAGGTAGTTAAGGCTGCCGTCGTTGACCGGCGGGCGGCCCAGCTCCAGGCGGAGCAGGCCCAGCACATGGCGCACCACCGGACGCTTGTCGGCCACCAGGAACACCATGTCGCCGGGCCGGGCGTCGAGGGCCTCGATCACTCCGGCGGCCTCAGCGGCCGACAGGAACTTGGCCACGCCGCCGTCCAGATCTGAGCCGCTGATGTCAGGAGCGGCCACTACGCGCATCCAGGCCAGGCCCTTGGCCCCCCACCGCTGGCAGGTGGCCACCAGTTCGTCCACGCGGCTGCGGGGCAGCGATTCCGCTCCTCCGGTGAGGCATATCCCCTTGACGCAGGGCGCCTGGAACACCCGGGCCTGGGTCTCGGCGAAGATCGGGGTCAGCTCGGCCAGTTCCATCCCGAAGCGGGTGTCGGGCTTGTCGGAGCCGAAGCGCTCCATGGCGTCGTGCCAGGTCATGCGATCGAACGTGCCGGGATCGTGTCCGGTCACCTCGATGGTGGCTTCGGCCACGGCTCTAGTCACGAAGCCGAGCACATCGTCGCGGGTCACGAAGGACGCCTCCACGTCGAGCTGGGAGAACTCGAACTGGCGGTCGGCCCTCAGATCCTCGTCGCGCAGGCAGCGAGCGATCTGGTAGTAGCGGTCGACGCCCCCCACCATCGTGAGCTGCTTGAAGATCTGCGGGCTCTGGGGCAGGGCGTAGAACGAGCCGGGCTCCTTGCGGGACGGAACCACGAAGTCGCGGGCGCCCTCGGGGGTGGAGGCGATCAGCATCGGCGTCTCCACCTCGACGAAACCCTGGGCGTCCATGGCCCGGCGGATGGCCCCGTTGACGGCGGCCCGGGCCCGCAGGTTGTGCTGCATCCGGGGCTTGCGCAGATCGACGTAGCGGTGCCGCAGGCGCAGGGTCTCGTCCACCTCGGTGCGCTCGTCTAGGGGGAACGGCGGCGGCTGGGCCCGTGACAGGAGTTCCACCTCGCAGTCCTGCAGCTCGACCTCGCCGGTGGCCAGAGCGGGGTTGGCGGTGCCCTCGGGCCGCGGCCGGACCGTGCCGGTGATGCGGACCACGTACTCCGAGCGCAGGTCGCGGGCGCCGTCCACCACGCACTGCAGCACCCCGCTGTGGTCCCTCAGGTCCACGAAGGCGAGATGCTCGCTGTGTTCGCGCCGCCGGTCCACCCATCCGCACACCGTCACCGTGCGGCCCGCATCGCCGCGGCCGAGGCGCCCGCACAGATCGGTGCGCATGGCGGTGGCGTCGATCCCGGTCATTGAGCCTCACCCTCCAGCACCTCGGCGACGGCCGCCACCACCTCTGTCTCCGCCACACGCCGCTGTCCGCCACCGGGACGCATGTCCCGAACGGTGACCGCCCCCTCAGCCTGCTCGTCGGGGCCGATGATCACGGCCGCCGCAGCGCCTGAGCGGTCGGCCCGCTTCATCTGGGCCTTCATGGACCGGCCGTCGAAGGCCCGGTCCACGCCCAGGCCGGCCTGCCGGAGCCGGTCGCAGAGCACGGCTGCGGTCTGCCCTCCCGCCGTGTCCACCACGAACACCTCGACCGGTGCCGCAGCCGCGGCGAAAGCGCCCTCGGCGTCGCAGGCCAGCAGAATGCGGTCGACGCCCAGGGCGAAGCCGATGCCTGGTGTCGGGGGCCCGCCCAACTCCTCGACGAGCCCGTCGTAGCGCCCCCCGCCGCCCACGGCGTTCTGGGCGGTGTCGAGGGCGTCGGCCACGAACTCGAAGGTGGTGCGGGTGTAGTAGTCGAGGCCGCGCACCAGCCGGGGCGACACCTCGTAGGCCGCACCCAAGCTGTCGAGGCCGGCCAACACGGCTGCGAAATGGTCAGCCGACTCGCCCGACAGGAAGTCGGCCATCAGAGGCGCCTCCGCGATCACCGGCTGGTCCTGCTCCCGCTTGGAGTCGAGCACCCGCAGCGGGTTGCGCTCCAGGGTGAGTTGGGACTGCCCGGACAGCTCGCCACGCCGGCTCTGGAGGTAGGCCGCCAGCGCGGCGTCATAGGACGGGCGACTCTCGGAGTCGCCGAGGCTGTTGAGTAGCAGACGCACCTGCTTCATGCCCAGGGCCTCGTAGAAGCGCAGACCCAGTCCGATCACCTCCACGTCGGCGTGGGGGTCGTCGGTGCCGAGGGTCTCTACCCCGACCTGCTCGAACTGCCGGTAGCGGCCCGCCTGGGGGCGCTCGTAGCGGAACTGCGGACCCGAGTACCAGATCTTCCACGGCGGCGCCGGCCGGTGCTCGGCGAACGCCCGGCACACGCTTGCGGTGAGCTCGGGACGAAGAGCCAGGTGTCGGGGCGGGTCGCCCTTGTCGAAGAACTCGAACAACTCCTTGGTGACCACGTCGTTGGACTCACCCAGGCGCTGGAACACTCCGAGGTCCTCGAAGATGGGCGACTCCAGCAGACCGAAGCCGGTCCGTTCGGCCAGATCGGCGAACACGGCCACCAGCCGGCGCCGCCTCGCCGACTCCGGCGGCAGGAGGTCGCGGGTGCCCGCGGGGGCGCGAAACAACGGCTGGGCCACGACCCCCGAGGCTACCGCCGCCCTCGAATTCCTCGCATTCGCGCCACATATCTGAAGCGCGGGCCACGAGCGCGTGCATCGCAATTCGGCACCCAGCGACCCCAATACTTCTCAGTATGGGTCCAGTCTCACCAATGGACACACGCGATCGAGAGAGTCAGATCAATTCTCTAGAGCACGATCCCTTGGAGATCCATTGTCTAGAGATGCGAGCACACGCGAGCGCGTCAAGGCAAACACTCGAACTAGCACCAAGACAAAAGTAAGGGTGAGATGAACAATGATTGCTATGCAAAGACCCGCCAAGATTCTCTCATTCCACCCAGCACATGAGACTCCAACAGCTACTGCCACTCCAGCACACGCTACTGACACCAAGGCTGCATACGATGACGACGCCGAGAGATCTTGGAGAAGTAGCACGTACACGGATCTACCAGTACGGCTGTCGCGCTCGGTCAATGATGCTGCACGCCCCAACATCTGCATACTAAGTTGAAAGAAGAATCCGGCGAGGATTCCAGAGACTACTACAATCGATGCAGCCATGCTAGAAGAAATAGACACATCCAATATGCTTACACATGTCCCGGATATGATCGGAACAGCTGCCTCTCGAAGAATGATCGATTTGGGTATCCGAGGATTTTCTGGGAAATCTAAGTCATCAGCGTCACGGCTTATCGCGTGAAAGTGAAAGCGAACAATAAACTTGGGATTGCGTTGATCAATGAATCGCATTTTCATCTGTGCTATCCAGCTGTACAGTGCTAATGGCATCCTGCAACGCAGATGACAGCTGCTCCGCTGGCGCGCCAAAGTTCGGCATAGTATCACTATCGCTTGGATCCATCGATTCCTGAATGTTGAGTTCAATCGACATCGGATGTCCTCCCTCATGATTCTCGAGCTGAAAGGTCCTCGTTGTTCCGTTCGGTAGTTGAACTTCGACAGAGGCCTCCTCAAATGGAAGACTGCCAAACTCTAGTAGGTCGCGTTTGTCTTCATCTCTCCGGCTCCGGATGAAGCGTTCTAGTGCATCATGTCGCAGGAACTGAAATCGCTTGGCTTCAAAGGTCAGTGCCATCCTCCTAAGCTCATCGCCACCAAGACCTGCGGCGCGCAGGAATGGGTCAACAGATGCACCTGCACGTCGAAATAGTGTGAGCTTCTTGACATGGCCACGACGAACTGCTAGTTCAAACGCCGCCAGCGGCACGATCGGCACCATGCGAATTGTGAACCTACGACCAAGCGCTGCATTAAGCTCTCGTTCCAGAACTGATTTGTAACCCATGTTATTGGGAACATGCAAAGCAGCGATGCCCTCATATCTATCGAACGGAAGGTTGAACAATACAGCTGCTCGTACAGACTCTGTGTGATATTCAGTTCGTTGGAACAGGGTGATATCACCTTGCTGTATCGCCGAGTTTATGCCTGAATTGCCGCGAAACAAGGAAATCCCTGCCTGACAAGCGCTCAAGTTCTGAAGGGCGGATTCGCATGATATGGTAACTGCACCATGTGCAGCAACTAGCCCATTTAGTATGTGTTGTATGGCGGTCTTGGCTGATATTCCATTGCCGTCGATGTTTCCGAGGAGACATCGAGCATCTGGGTCTCTCCAACGATGAATCTCTACACGATAAAGCTTTGCGCGATGTGGCATGAATGGTTTCCTACAGCTCGTCCCGATTGATGTAGCAGAAATAATGTAGCCCCTTAAGGCTGGTAGCGTCAATCGCGAAGCCATCGGAGACATGGGGCTGGCCTGCACTCGATTGACAGTTGGATATCACGCGCATGCTCCTTGAAGTCCTCGTCATGTGGTCGTTGGACACGGCCAAGCGCTGGAACACCCCCGAAGTCCTCGACGATGGGCGACTCCGGCAGCTCGAGTCACCACGCTCGGCTAGATCAGCGAACACGGCCACCCAACCAGCGGCCCCGACAGACGCTGGCGGCAGGTTGTCGCGAGGATCCAACCGTGGTGCGGGAACGGGATAACTGGGCCCACGACGTCTTGGCCGCGGCCACCCCGCATGCCCTAAGGGGTTCCTATCACCATCTCAAGGGTGCACTACTGTCGGCGTCATGGCCTCACCTGGCTCAACCGACCGACGCTGCGCCTTCCGGGGCAGCTGTTCGACGCGAGTTGCTTCTGGGCCGGACAATGCGTAGGAACGACCGACCGCAGGAGGACCATGGTTGGTGGACGCGGCATAGTGTGGCTCCCGTGACTGAACAAGTGGAGCTGTGGACCGTCGGCCACTCCAACCATGAGGCCGACCACTTCCTTCGGCTGCTTGCTAGCTGCCGCATCGATGTGCTGGCCGATGTGCGGTCGCAGCCATACGCCCGATACGCCAGCCACTTCAGCCAGGCCCCGCTGCGCAGGCTGATCGAGGGCGCCGGGCTGCACTACGTGTTTCTCGGACGCGAACTCGGAGGCAGGCCACCTGAGCCGGAGATGTACGACAGCGACGACTACGTGCTCTACGGCAAGCTGGCCAACAGCCAGCGCTTCAGGGATGGCCTGCACCGCCTGACGGACAGCATGACGCGCTGCCGGGTGGCGATGATGTGCAGCGAGGAGAATCCCGCTGACTGCCATCGACGTCTGCTCATCGCGAGGGCGCTGTTGCAGGGCGACGCGCCGCCGAGGGTTACGCACATCCTTGGCGACGGCCGCATCATGGACGACAGGCAGCTGAGCCGCGACCTAGACGGCCCTAGCCAACTCCCTCTCTTCGAGGAGGAACCCCAGTGGAGATCTGCACGATCGGTTTCACCAAACACTCCGCACGGGAGTTCTTTGGCATCCTGAGGGCCGAGGGCGTCGAGAGGCTGATCGATGTCCGCCTGAACAACGTGAGCCAACTCGCCGGCTTTGCCAAGCGCGACGACCTTCTGTACTTCCTGGAGTTGCACGGCATCGGCTACGTCCACGAGCCGCTCCTGCTGGCGCCCACCGCGGATCTGCTCAAGGCCTACCGGAATCGCGAGATCACCTGGGACGACTACGAGAACCGATTCTTGGACCTCCTTGCTAAGCGAAGCATCGAGACAGAGTTGTCACCGGAGTTCTTTCATCCGCGACCAGCGCTGCTGTGCAGCGAACACACCGCCGCGCAATGTCACCGACGGCTCATCGTCGAGTACCTCGGCACCCATTGGCCAGACGTAGGAGCGCTCCACCTACCGCGGCCGGAGGGCCTAGCTACTTAGAAGGTCGCCCATGGCGCGGGGGGGGGGGGGGGGGGGGGGGGGGAACCCCCCCCCCCACCGAACCCCGAGGGAAAAGTGGGATGGTGTAGGGGGGGGGG
>VYFQ01000010.1:63825-149198 GCA_009842325.1 Acidimicrobiaceae bacterium
CCCCCCCCCCCCCCCCCCCCCCCCCCCCCCTGCTAGCTCCCCGCCGCCCCCCCCCTCCGTGCGGGGGGGCTGTCTCCTGCTCCCGGTGCCGCCTCGCGGGGGGGGGGGGGTGGGAGTCGTCGATCATCGCGAGCCACCGCGAGCAACCATGGCTGCCATCGTTAAGGTGAAGTCGGTGGGTGCCAAGAAGAACAAGAAGAGCAAGAAGAACAAGAAGAGGGAGATGCTCTGCCTCGCCAATTCGCGGAAGCCTGGTGGGCGATGCGTCGCAGGACTCTTGCCCGACGGGTCGTGGATAAGGCCAGTGACGGCGACCGAGGGCGGCACCCTTACTTCTGCGATGTGCACGCTCGACAAGGGGCGCCCCGTACGAGCACTCGATGTCGTTCGCGTAGGCGTCACACAGCCCGAACCTAGGCTCCATCAGCCCGAGAACTGGGTCATCACAGGCAAGCGTTGGAAGCTCGTTGAGACTCGGAACCTCGACGACATCCAAGACTTCTTGGACGGGGCTTTGACGGATGAGCCAGAACTCTTCGGTACGACTAGCAACAAGGTTGCTTGGAGCCGGATTCAACGGCGCGGGACGGACTCGTCGCTAGCCTTAGTGAAGGCGAAGAACCCGACCTTCGGCTGGAACCCGCACAAGCCTTCGCAGCGGCGGGCGAAGTTCGTATACCGCGGATTCACCTACGATCTTCCGATCACCTTCGAGTTCGATCTTCCGCCCACAGGCGAGCAAGAACATAGGTCGGCCTCGACTTGGTACTTCACGATCAGTCTCGGAGAACCGTACGAAGGGAGCTGCTTCAAGCTAATCGCAGGCGCTCTCGAGGCGCCCGCCTGACGTCGCCCCAGCCCCGAAGGCGTAGGCCTGCCGAATTTTCAACTTCTTGACTGTCACAGCATGGCCCTACATTGGGGAGCATGGCTGACAAGTCGGCGATCGAGTGGACCGAGGCGACGTGGAACCCGACCACCGGTTGTGACCGCGTATCCCCGGGATGCGATCATTGTTACGCGCTCACGCTGTCGAGACGTCTCAAGGCGATGGGCTCGCCGAAATACCAGCTTGATGGCGACCCGAGGACGAGTGGACCGGGCTTCAGGCTCACACTGCATCCCTCATCGCTCGACGTGCCTCGTCGCTGGAGCGCACCTCGGCTCGTCTTCGTCGACTCGATGAGCGACCTCTTCCACGAGGATGTTCCACTCGGGTTCATCACTCAGGTCTTCGAGGTAATCCGAGAGACGCCTCAGCACACCTACCAGGTGCTCACCAAGCGAGCGCAGCGACTGAGCCGCGAGGCAGGCGAGCTCGACTGGCCGTCGAACCTATGGATGGGCGTCAGCGTGGAGTCTCGCCGGTACGCCTTCCGCATCGATCACCTTCGCAAGGTTCCGGCAGCGGTGAGGTTCGTAAGCGCCGAGCCTCTTCTAGGTCCGCTCGGCGCACTCGATCTTGAGGGCATCCAGTGGCTGATCGCCGGCGGTGAATCCGGTGCCAACGCACGGCCCATGGAGCCCGCCTGGGCCACCGAGCTTCGCGACACCTGCACGTCAGCGGGCGTGGCATTCTTCTTCAAGCAATGGGGAGGCAGAACCCCCAAGGCCGGTGGTCGAGAACTCGAGGGCGAAGTGTGGGACCAGCTCCCAGAAGAGGCGGCGGCCTAACCCATTGGCGGCTCCGACCGAGATCCTCTGGGAGCGCGATCTCCACACGGCAGCGAAACACACGCTGCTGCGCCGATACATGTCAGCGTGGTTTCCCATCATGGTAAGCCGGTTTCGCGACACCGGGATCACGTTCTTCGACGGCTACGCGGGTCCAGGGGAGTACACGAACGCTCGAGACAGTTCGCCCGTAATCGCGATGGAACAGGCGCTACGGAACGACGTGACGCGCTATGGCACTCAGACACGGCTCGTCTTCGTAGAGGTTGATCGCGAACGCGCTGCTCACCTTGAGAGCCTTCTTGACGATCAGTTCCCGCCTAGGACTAGGCCGCCCGACTTGGTGATGCGCGTCCATTGCGACAAGTGCATCGACTGCTTCGAGCAGGTGATCACCGACGTGGGCGGGTGGGATGGACCAGTGTTCGCCAATCTCGACGGCTGGGGCGCCGATGTCGACTATGAGATTGTGCAGCGAATCGCTCAACAGCGATCATCCGAGGTGCTCGTCACATTCAAGGACCAGTTCTTCATCCGCTTCGCCAAGGGAGAACATCAGGCAGGCGAACGTGTCTTCAAACGACACAGCGGCTGGCGGCGCGTTGATCAACTGCCGACTGCTGACAAGAAGCCGTTCCTATTGGATCTGTACCGCGGGGGTCTTCGGTCAGCTGGCTTCGCGTACGTGCTGACGTTCGAGATGATCGACGAAGGTGGGCACTCTCTGCATCTCTTCTTCGGGACAACGAACAAGGCCGGCGTAGAGAAGTTCAAGGACGGATTGTGGGAAGTTGACGGTGTCTCCGGTCAGCGATTCCGAGACCCGCGTGATCCCAACCAGCTGTCTTTCGACATTCTGCACCCGGACTTCACCCCATTAGAGAGCCGAATCCTGGAGCTACTCGGTGGGCGCGACCACAACCTGGAGGAACTCCGCGAGGACGCCCTCCTCGAGACGATCTACAAGAAGGCCCACGTCAAGCCTGTTGTAGACCGGCTCATAGAGCAGCGCAAGGTGGAGCTGGTGAGCACCGGCCGGTCCTATGCCGAGCGCGTACTTCGCCTAGCTGATCAGCAACTGTTCTGCTGATGCATCCTCAGTAGGTCCCAGCATCAGAAAGTGTGGCTATCTGAGGACGGCGGACAGCGCCTCGACTACTCCTTAGTCAAGACGTCCAAGTCGCTGGCAGAGTAGCCGAAGATCTCCAGCAACTTCCTGCACTTCTTGAGTGTGTCATCCGCGGAGAAGTTCGTCTCGACCCACACGTCGGCCGACGAGATCCGCCCTGCCCTAATCAGGTCCGCGGGGGCTTGGGAGGCGAATGGCCGCTTCTTGCCTGCCATGGCCTTCGTACGTTCCAAGAAGTCATGGGGATGGCGCTGATGGACGGCTTCGGCCACACAGACCATGACACCGGTCCAACGAGTGACCTCGGTGGCGTTTCCCCACAGCACCACCGTTCGGGGACGCGTCCATGCTTTGCCCGCAACTGCCTTTAGGGACTTCTTGGGAGATCTCTGGATGCGAGGATGCGTCTCCTTCGGGGGGTCTCCAAGCCCCGCTACTGGGACTGAGTCGCTGGGCTTGCCTTGCAGAACGGCAGCCACGGCTTCGGGAGAGGGCCATAGTCTCGTTCTCTCGTGGACGCGCCTAGCGAACAACTCGACAAGATCCTGATCCGGCTCATCCAGCATTCTCCGCCAGACCTTCGGCATCTCCGTCTTGAGGCGTTCGGCCTCGCGGAGCTTGCTCAGTGTCTCCTTGGCCCGTCTCTCAGCTTCCCCGCCATTCAGGTTGGCCTTACCCATGTACGCCTCAAGGTCATCGGCAACCTGCTGATGCGATGAACTGGTGAGCCGCAACTCGGCGAAACGGCGGCTCGCGGCTGGACCGGGCTCGCGGGGCAGATACAACCACCACTCGAGTCCGTTCGTCAGGACGCAGATGTCGACACCCTCATGGAAGGCATAGCCCATCAGCTGGTCCACGTGCTTAGAGAGGTCCTCTTTCGGTGACTTGGCCTCAATGAGGCAAAGCAGACGATGCCCCTGGCCTGTCTTGGCCAGCACGATGTCAGCGCGTCCCTTCTGGCCCGCACCGCTACCGGGACCGACCGGGTGCTCCCAGAGCACCTCGCCAGTGTCACGGTGGTCGTGCACATCCCAGCCGAGTTCGACCAGTATCGGCACCAGCACTCGTATCTTCGCCGCCTCCTCGTTGGCCGGCGGACGAGACATAGCCGCGATCCTCTCCACCGTCTCCCTCAGCCCCATCGGTCTCCCGTCTGTCTGTCCGCGATGATCCGAAAGGTAAGGCTACTGATCCTTCGGATGTCAAGTCGCCGGGGAATGCACTGAGACTCGGAGAGACACACTTCCGCACCCAGGTCTGGGGTTCACTTGCGATAGGTTGCTCCGAGCCAGTTAGCTCAAGCGGGCGTTGCGGCCGGGGACGACCCGGTAGGCCTCGAAGACGGCTTCCAGGGCGAGGACGCTGGACAGCACCGAGTCGAGCTGGGACAGGTCGGCCAGCTCGAACTCGAAGTCCATGCGGGCGATGAAGTCGTCGCCCGTCTCGGCCTTGGCGCTGATGATGCTCAGCCGGTGCTCGGCCAGCACGTCGGTCACGTCGCGCAGCAGGCCAGGCCGGTCCAGCCCCTGCACTGAGATCGTCGTCGAGAACTTGCCGGCGAAATCGGCGTCCCACTCGACCTCGATCAGCCGGTCGGTCTGGCCCTCAGCGAGCCCGATGGCGTTGACGCAGTCGTCCCGGTGCACCGACACGCCCCGGCCCCGGGTCACGAACCCGATGATCTCGTCGGGCGGCACCGGCGCGCAGCATTGCGACAGCCGGATGAGGATGTCGTCGAGGCCCTCAACGTGTACGCCCACGTCGGAGTCGCTGCGGAGATGCCCGGCACGCCGCCGCGCCGTAGTGGGAAGGCGGTCGCGATCGGCTTCGCCGTCGGCGTCGTCACCCTGCAGGGCCCGGGCGAACCGGCCTGCCACCGACGATGCCGACTGGTGACCCTCCCCTATGGCCAGGAACAGCAGATCGGTGGAGCTGTAGTTGAGCTGCTCGGCGATGGTGTCGAGCAGCTTGTCCTTCAGCAGGCGCTGGGCCGGCAGGCCCTCACGTCGCAGGGCCTGGATGAGGTCGTCGCGCCCGTTCTCGATGGCGTCGGCCCGGCGCTCGCGTGAGTACCACTGCTTGATCTTGTTGGCCGCCCGGCGGCTGGCCACGAACTTGAGCCAGTCCCGGCTCGGTCCCGCACCTTCGGTCCGTGTGGTGAAGACCTCCACCACGTCGCCCGACAGCAGGCGGCTGTCCAGCGCCACCAGCCGGCCGTTCACCTTGGCCCCGACGCAGGCGTGGCCCACGTCGGTGTGGATGCTGTAGGCGAAGTCCACCGGGGTGGCCCCCACCGGCAGCTCGATGACCTTGCCCTTGGGCGTGAACACGTACACCTCGTCGGTGTCGAGCTCCGTCTTGAGGTTGGACATGAACTCCGCCGGATCCGACGTCTCCTGCTGCCAGTCCACGATGCGCGACAGCCAGGCCATCTCCTCCGACGGCGACGCGTCCTTGTACTCCCAGTGGGCGGCCACGCCGTGCTCGGCCCGCTCGTGCATCGCCCGGGTGCGGATCTGCACCTCGAGGGCCTTGCCCGCCGGTCCCACCACCGTCGTGTGCAGCGACTGGTAGAGGTTGAACTTGGGCATGGCTATGTAGTCCTTGAACCGGCCCTGCACCGGCCGCCAGGTGGCGTGGATGGAACCGAGGGCCGCGTAACAGTCCCGGACCGAGTCCACCAGCACGCGGATGCCGACCAGGTCAAAGATGTCCTCGAAGGACCGGCCCTTCACCACCATCTTCTCGTAGATCGACCACAGGTGCTTGGGACGGCCGGTGACCTCAGCCTTGATCCCCAACTCGGCCAGGCGGGATTCCACGTCGCCCAGCACTTGCTCCAGGTAGATGTCGCGCTCGGGGGCCCTCTGCTGCACCATCTGGTCGATCTCGGCATAGCGGCGGGGCTCCAGCGCGGCGAAGGCGAGATCCTCCAGTTGCTGCCTGAGATCCTGCATCCCGAGGCGGTGGGCCAGCGGCGCGTACACATCGAGGGTCTCGCGGGCGATGTAGTCCTGCTTGAACGCCGGCAGCACCGCCAGGGTGCGCAGGTTGTGCAGCCGGTCAGCGAGCTTGATGATCAGGACCCTCAGATCGCGGGCAATGGCGACGATCATCTTGCGCACCGATGCGGCCTGCTGCTGCTCGCGGGTGTCGTACTGGACCCGGTCCAGCTTGGTGACCCCGTCCACGATGCGGGTGACCTCGGGTCCGAAGTCGGTCTCGATGGTGGCCAGGGCCACATCGGTGTCCTCCACGGCGTCGTGCAGCAGCGACGCCGCAATGGTCACATCGTCCAGCCCGAGCTTCGCCACGATGGTGGCGACGGCCAGCGGATGGCGGATGTAGGGCTCCCCCGACAGGCGCATCTGGCCCTCATGGGCCGCCGCCGCGGTGTCGAAGGCCCGCACGATCAGATCAGGCGAACGATCTCGATGGCGCTGGCGGTAGCACTCCAGCAGCGGGGCGATCTCGGCCGCCGCAGGCCGCCGGGCTCCGCGCCTCCAGGGCAGGACCCGGGTGACGGTGGCCACCTACACCCGCTCCCCTTGACGGCAGACCATCACCGCTTCTTCTTTTTCTTTCGAGGACGCGGCGGTATCGCGCCCTGCGCCGACCCTGCCGCGGCTCGAGGGGCTGGACCCGACCGCCGGGCCGTGGCCGACCGTTTGGCCGCGGCCGCTTCGCCCAGCACTGCGTCGTCGGTCGCGACCATGCGGGTGCCGGCCCCGGCTGCACCGCCGCGCTGACGGACCCGCTCGGCGATCTCGACGTAGGCCGGCTCCCGTTCCTTCATCCTGGCCACCACCGCGGCTGCTACGAACAACGAAGAGTACGTGCCCACAATGATTCCCACCAGCAGAGCGATCGCGAACTCCTGAAGCGTGACCGCTCCCAGAACGAACGAACCGATCACCAGCATCGACGCCACCGGAATCATCGACGTGATGGATGTGTTGACCGATCGCATCAGCACCTGGTTGAGCGACAGGTTCATCATCTCGGTGTAGGTGTATCGACCGGTGGCCGACACCCGGCCCACCACCTCGCGCACCTTGTCGTACACGACGATGGTGTCGTACAGCGAGTATCCCATGATCGTCAGGAACGCGATGACCGTGGCCGGGGTGATCTCGAACTGGAACACGGAGTAGAACCCGACCGACACCACGATGTCGTGGATCACCGCCAGCAGAGCGCCGACAGCCATCTTCCACTCGAGCCTTATGGCGATGTAGACGGCGATGAGCGCGAAGAAGGCGATCAGAGCGTTGCGGGCCTTGCTGGTGATCTCCGCACCCCAGGAGGGTCCGACCGTGGTCACGCTTACGTCGTTTCCGGTGACGCCGGCTAGGTCGGCCAACGCGGTGCGCACGCCGTCCACCGCCTCGGGGGCCTCGATATCGGCCCGCACCCTGATGGTGTCGCCGCCGACCGTCTGGATCTTGGCGTCGGCCGCGCCCGTGCCCCTCAGCGCGTCCCGGGCCTCGGCTACCGACACCCCCGGCGCGGGGACCTCCCAGGAGGTGCCCCCCTCGAACTCGATGCCCAGATCGACGCCGCGCAGCCCGAAGCTGGCCACACTCACCACCACGGCCACGAGGGAGCCGATAAGGGCACGCCGCCACAGCCGCGGGAAGTCGATCTGCTGCTCCCCGCGGTACAACGACGCCAGCACGCCCAACGGCCCGCCCCTCATGCGGTGGCCCCACACACTGTGACGGTCGCGGTCATGCGGTGGCCCCCGGCTGCTGTGCCCCCGCCATCTTCGCCGGTATGCCGAACCGGCCCGGATGGGAGTACAGGCCCGAACCGCGCGACATGAGGCCGATCAGCGGACCCATGAAGAAGTACGTGGCCACCAGATCGAGGATCGTCGCCAGCCCCAGGTACAGGGCGAAGCCCCGGACCTGGCCCACGGTCAGGAAGTACAGCACCGCGGCCGCGATCAACGAAGCAAAGTCCGCCTTGACGATGGTGGAGAAAGCCACCGGGAAGGCCCGGTCCACCGCGGAGCGCAGCGTCCGGCCCGAGCGGACGTCCTCCTTGAGGTGCTCGAAGTACACGATATTGGAGTCCACCGACACGCCGATAGCGACGATGAGGCCGGTGACGCCGGCCAGGGTCAGTGCCAGCCCCTGGGTCTCGCCCAGCCAGGCGATGATCGCCCACAGCATGGCGCCGGACAGGCCGAGGCTGGCCATGGCGACCAGGCCGAGCAGGCGGTAGTAGGTCAGCAGGTACACCGACACGAGTCCCAGCCCGATCAGGCCCGCGAGGACGCCGGCGGACAGCGCGTCGGTTCCCAGCGACGCCGACACGATCTGGCTCTGCTGGGCCTCCAGTTCCACCGGCAGGGCGCCGTAGTCGAGCACGAGGGCCACATCGCGGGCCCTCTGCTCGCTGAACCCCCCGGAGATGGTGATGCTGGAACGCTCGAACGGCTCGAAGAAGGCGCTGTCGACCTGGACGCTGGGCGCGCTCACCACCTCATTGTCCAGTTCTATGGCCACCTGACCGGTAGGGCACGAAGGGGCCCGGCTGTGGCACCGGCGACTCACCTCGTTGAACAGGTCGATGCCCTCGGCCCCCGGCTTGAACGTGGGCGCCACATGCCAGCCGATGAAGGAATGGAACTGCGCGACAGCCCCCTCGAGCCCGTCACCCGCGACCGCGGTGGGGCCGAGCTGGTAGCGGAACGCGATGTTGCGGTCGTCGTCGTACTGGGGCAGAACGACATCCGCTCCGGCGGCGACGTCGCCCTCGCTGAGCGCGAACAAGTCCAGCAGCGTCTCGTCGGTGTCCGCGCCCTCCAGCGAGCTCTCCGCCACCATGCTGAGCACCGGACGGAAGCGCAGCTCCGCGGTCTGGCCCACCAAGTCCAGGGCCCGCTGCTGCTCGTCGACGCCGGGCAGCTGGACGAGGATGTTGTCGCCCTGGGTGGAGATCTCGGGCTCGGCCACGCCCAGGCCGTCCACCCGGTTGCGGATGATCTCCACGGCCACGTCCAACTCCTCGGGCTCGGCGACGCGGGTCGGCTCCAGCACGACGCTGGCACCGCCCTGAAGATCTAGGCCGAGCAGGGGCTCGTTGCCGGCGGCCAGCGTGTAGACCACGCCCGCGACGGCGACCGCGACGATGCCGATCACATAGACGAGCTTGCGGCGCAAGGACCCTCCCGCCGTCCGACCCGATGGCCCCTCAGGAGTGGGGTGGGCCTAGCCGTCGTGCTCCTCGTCGGCGTCCTCGTCGTCGGCCTCTTCGGGGTCGGCGTCCGACGGGCCGGGGGTACGGCCGTGGATGGCATCCCGGGAGAGCTTCAATTCGACGTTGGGGGCTACCTCCAGCCACACGACGGCGTCCTCCACTTCGGCCACGACCCCGTGGATGCCGGCGTTGGTAACCACTTCGTCACCCGCCTCAAGGGAGCGGACCAGCTCCCGGCGAGCCTTCTCGCGCTTCTGCTGGGGGCGCAGCAGCAGGTAGTAGAGCGCGCCGAACATGAGGATGATGATGAGGAACTGTTCCATGCCGCGAGCCTACGCCCAGATGGACCCCACGCCAGCGCGCAGGTCGTCGAGGGTGCCGGTGCGCACCGCGGTACGCACCTGATCCATCAGCCGCAGCAACCAGGCCAGATTGTGCAGGGTGATGAGCCGGGCCGCGGTCGGCTCATGGGTGGCCAGCAGATGGCGGAGGTAGCCGCGCGACCACCGGCCGGCCGGGCTCCCGGGGAACGACGGATCGAGCGGTTCATCGCTGCCGGCATGGCGGGCCGCAGCCAGGTTGTAGCGGCCCGCGTCGGACAGGACCGTGCCGTGACGACCGAGACGGGCCGGCAGGACGCAGTCGAACATGTCCACACCCCGCGCCACCGACTCCACAAGGCCCACGGGGTCGCCCAGGCCCATGAAGTAGCGGGGCCGGTCGGCAGGCAGAGGAGCCATGCACGCATCCAGAGCATCGAGCATCGCCGGTTGATCCTCGCCCACCGACAGCCCGCCCACCGCGTAGCCGTCGAACCCGACCTCCAGGGTGCGTTGGGCTGACTCCAGCCGCAGGGCCGCGTCCGCTCCGCCCTGCACGATGCCGAACTGGCACTGGCGCTGGGCCGCGTCCGGGTGGGCCAGGAAGGCGTCGCGGCCCCGCCGGGCCCAGAGGGCGGTGCGGCGGACTGCTTCGGAGAGAACGGGCCGATCAGCCACCGCGGAGGGGCACACGTCAAGCACCATGGTGATGTCGGCGCCGATCAGAGCCTGCAGACGCACGGCGTCCTCTGGGGTGAGCCGGCACATCGAGCCGTCGTACACCGACCTGAAGCTGGCCCCGTCGTCGTCAACTTCCGGGTCGAGCGAATAGATCTGGTAGCCGCCTGAATCGGTGAGCACATGGCCCGACCAGGCCGCGAAGCCGTGGATCCCGCCGAGCTGAGCCACGGTCTCCGCGCCGGGACGCAGCATCAGGTGGTAGGTGTTGGCCAGCACCACCTCCACGCCCAGTTCCTCCAGGTCGCCCGAGTGAAGGTGCGGAACCGCCCCCCGGGTGCCGACCGGCATGAAGCAGGGAGTCGAGAACGTTCCCCGCGGCGTGGTCACCGTTCCGGCGCGGGCGGCGCCGTCGGTCGCTTCGACCGTGAAGACGGCCGCAGTCACATCGGCTCCGGGCACGGCTCGGACCGGGACACGAGCATGGCGTCGCCGAAGGACAGGAACCGGTAACCGTGCTCGAGTGCGGCGTCGTACAGCGTTCGCCAGCGAGGCCCGATGAAGGCGTCGAGCAGGCACAGGAGGGTTGAGCGGGGCAGGTGGAAGTTCGTCATCAGAGCATCCACGACACGCCATTCATACGACCTGCGGATGAACAGGCTGGTGCGCCCGGACGCCTCGCCGGTGGCTGCCCAGGCCTCCAGGCACCGCACGACGGTCGTGCCCACGGCCACCACCCGCTCGGCCCGGTCCAACGCCTGCCGGACGCCGGCGGGCACGTGGTACTGCTCGGTGTGCATGTCGTGGTCGTCGAGACGTTCGGCGGTGATGGGCCGGAACGTGTCGAGTCCGACCGCCAACTCGACCGCCACCACCTCGGCGCCGGTGTTGCGCACCCGGCCCAGGAGCTCCTCGGTGAAGTGCAGGCCTGCGGTGGGGGCCGCGGCCGAGACAGGACGCCGGCCGTACACGGTCTGGTAGCGCTCGGGGTCGTCGATCCCGGCCGTGATGTAGGGCGGCAGGGGCACGGCACCCACCTCGTCCAGCACTTGCAGCAGCGGCCGCCCTCCGGTGTGGACCCGGACCACTCGCCGTCCCTCGCCGAGATCGTCCCGGATCTCCACGGTCGCGCCGGTGGCGCCGGTGTCCGGTGCAACCACCTCTCCGGGCCGCAGGCGGCGAGACGGCCTTACCAGCGCCTCCCAGTCACCGTCGGCGCGCTCGTGAAGCAGCAGCACCTCGACCGCGCCACCGGTGACCCGCCGCATCCGCAGGCGGGCGGGCAGCACTCGGGTGTCGTTGACGACGATCACATCACCGGGTCCCAGCAGGTCCGGCAGGTCGCTGACCCGGAGGTGGGAAATCCCGCCGGCGCCGTCGACCAGCAGGCGGGCCTGGTCGCGTAGCGGTGACGGCGACTGGGCTATGGCGCCGGGCGGCAGGTCGTAGTCGAGATCGGCCGGAATGGTCGGCGGCGCCGTCACGACCCTGGAGGGTACGGCCGGCCCCCGGGTTCAGGCGAACAGGCCCGGGTGGGTGTCCGGGTCCGACTGCGGTGCCTCCAAGCCGAGGTGCACCCATGCTGCTGGGGTGGCCACCCTGCCCCGGGGCGTGCGCATCAGCAGTCCCTGCTGGATCAGGTAGGGCTCGTAGACGTCCTCGACCGTCTCGGTCGGCTCGCTGACCGCTATGGCCAGGGTGGACAACCCGACGGGACCGCCGCCGAAGTTGCGGCACAGAGCTTCCAGCACCGACCTGGAGGCCCGGTCCAGTCCCATCTCGTCCACCCCGAAGAAGGCCAGGCCGTCGGCCGCGATTGTCGAGTCGATACGGCCGTCGCGGTGCACCTCGGCGAAGTCGCGCACCTGTCGCAGCAGGCGGTTGGCGATGCGGGGCGTCCCCCTGGCCCTCCGAGCGATCTCGGCCGCGCCGCCGGTATCAGTGTCCACCTCAAGGATCCCCGCGGTGCGCTCCACGATCGCCACTAGGTCATCGACGATGTAGAAGTCGAGCCGGGCCACCAGCCCGAAACGGTCGCGCAGCGGTCCGGTGATGAGGCCCGTGCGGGTGGTGGCGCCGACCAGGGTGAACGGGGCAAGGTCCAGCGGGATGGACCGGGCCGCGGGGCCCTTGCCGAGCACGATGTCGATGCGGAAGTCCTCCATGGCCGGATACAGGACCTCTTCGACGGGTCGGGGCAGGCGGTGGATCTCGTCGATGAACAGGACGTCACCGGGCTCGAGCTTGGTGAGCATGGCTGCTAAGTCACCGGCCCGCTCCAGAGCGGGCCCCGAGGTGGTCTGCAGATGGGCGCCGAGTTCGTTGGCCACGATGTGAGCCAGGGTCGTCTTGCCCAGTCCCGGTGGCCCGGCGAAGAGCAGGTGGTCGACGGGTTCGCGGCGCTTGCGAGCCGCGCCCAGCAGCACATCGAGATGGCCCTTCAACTCACCCTGGCCAACGAATTCGTCGAGGCTGCGGGGACGCAGAGCGGCTTCGCCGAGCCGGTCGGCCGGCTGCGGATCCGGCGAGAGCAGCTCAGCCGGGTCGGCCGCGGGCGGCGGGGCGGCGCCGTTGCCCTCGCCCGAGGGCCGGGCCAGTATCTCGGAGCGGGTCATGCTCGGCTCCCCTCCCCTCAAGCGGCCACACCGGCCAGGCGCTGCAGCGCCTCGCGCAGCAGCCGGCCGGCGTCGTCGCCCGCGGGCAGCTCGGCCAGCACGCCCTTGATCTCCTCTGTGCCGTAGCCCAGCCCGTCGAGCGCGGCACGCACATCGGTGCGGGCGTCGTCGTGGGCAGTGGGCGCGGCCGTCACGTCATCAGCGCCGGGCGGTGCGTCCGCCTCAGGCAGATGCAGGCGGGACTTGAGCTCGACCAGCAATCGCACCGCGGTCTTGGTGCCCACACCCGGCACCAGGCACATCATGTCGACATCGTCCTCAGCCACGGCCCGGCGCAGGGCATCGGGATGGTGGACGGCCAGGATCGACAGCGCCAGGGTCGGCCCCACACCTCGGGCGCCGACCAGCGCCTCGAATGTCCGCCGCTCGTCCAGCGTGGCGAAGCCGTAGAGCGTCTGGGCGTCCTCGCGCACGATGTGGCTGACATGGAGGAACACCTCCGAGCCCATCTGAGCCGCGGCCGCGGCCGTCCGGGGCGTGGCCTGCACCCGGTAGCCGATGCCGGACACCTCCACCAGGAGCTCGGCGTCCGGTGATCGCGACAGCAGTTGACCCCGCAGCGACCCGATCATCGGGCACTACCTGCGGCCACAGCCCGGCGGCTTGCCGCCGCGGGCGGACCGGTACGGGCCAGGTGACAAAGAGCGACGGCCACCGCGTCGGCGGCGTCGGCAGGGCGCAGCAGTTCGGTGAGCCCGAGCAGCACCCGCACCATCTCGGCGATCTCCTGCTTGTCGGCGCCACCCCAGCCCGCCACTGCCTCCTTCACCTCGTTCGGCGAGTACTCCACCACCTCGCAGCCGGCTGCGGCCGACTCGGCCAGCACCACCCCGACGGCTTGCCCGACGGACATGGCCGTGGCCACGTTGCGCTGGAACAGCACCCGCTCCACCGCGACCACGTCGGGCTCCAGTTCCGCGATCAACGACCGGATGTCGGCCTGCAGCTCGGCCAGCCGCGACGCCCGGTCCATCTCGGCGGGCGTGACCAGGACGCCGGCCGCCTCAGCGGTGGGCCGGCGCCCGTGCCGGACCGCTCCGTAACCGCAGCGCGAGAGACCGGGATCGATGCCCAATACGAACACATGCGCGACTCTATTGGAGACTCGCCGCCGCGCCGCGGATGGCCTAACTGGCCAGATCCTCCATGATGTCGTCGCCGATGTCGAAGTTGCTGTGCACGTCCTGCACGTCGTCGAGATCGTCGATCAGGTCCATCAGCTTCAGTACCGACCGGGCGACGTCCGGCTCGGTCACGGCCACTGCGCTGGTGGGCAGCATGGTGAGGTCGGCACTCTCGAAGGTGATCTCGGCTGCCGCCAGTGCATCGCGCACTGCGTTGAGGTCGCCGGGCTCGGTGGTGACCCGCCACATGTCGCCTTCGCCCTCCAGGTCCTCGGCGCCGGCGTCGAGCACGACCATCATCAGATCGTCCTCGCTGGCTGCCGAGGACGGGACGAGCACGACGCCCTTGCGCTCGAATTGCCAGGCCACTGAGCCCGGCTCGGCCAGCGACCCGCCGTTGCGGGTGAGAGTGCTGCGCACCTCGCTGCCGGTGCGGTTGCGGTTGTCGGTGAGGCACTCGATGTAGAGGGCCACCCCGCCGGGCGCGTACCCCTCGTAGGTGACCGACTCGTAGCTGACCCCCTCGAGCTCGCCGGTGCCCCGCTTGACGGCTCGCTCGATCGTGTCGAGCGGCACCGAGTTGTCGCGGGCCTTCTGGTACATGGTCCGCAACGTGGGGTTGGCGTCGACGTCCCCGCCGCCCTGGCGGGCCGCCACCTCGACCTGCTTGATCAGCTTCGCGAACAGCTTGCCCCGCTTGGCGTCAGCCGCTCCCTTGCGGTGCTTGATCGTCGCCCACTTGCTATGGCCACTCACGGCCCCGGAGGCTACTGCTACAGATCGTCCAGGAAGCGGGCGTGCAGTCGGCCGTCGCCCGACAACTCGGGATGGAAGGCCGCGACCGTGGCCCGGCCGAACCGGCACAGCACCGGTCGACCCTCGTGGCGGGCCAGCACCTCCACTCCAGGGCCGACCCGCTCGACGGCCGGAGCCCGGATGAACACCGCGTGGAAGGGCGTCTCGAAGCCATAGACGGCGATATCAGCCTCGAAGCTCTCGATCTGCGTGCCGTAGGCGTTGCGGCGCACGGTGATGTCCACCAGCCCCAGGGAGTGCTGATCGGCTCGCCCGTCGACCACCTCCGCGGCCAGCAGGATCATTCCTGCGCAGGTTCCCAGCACGCCCATCCCGCCATCGAGGCGCTCGGCGAGCGGCTCAAGCAGCCCGGAGCGCTCCAGCAGCATCGACATCGTGGTCGACTCGCCGCCGGGCATGACCAGCGCGTCGACCGCGGCGAGCTGCTCCGCCGTGCGGATCTCGTCGACACGGACGCCGAGGCGCTGAAGGATGGCGGCGTGGGCGGCGAACCCCCCTTGCAGGGCGAGCACGCCGACGCGCGGCTTCACCAACCCCGTTCGGCCATCTTCGTGGTGAGGTCGGCAGTCTCGAGGCCGGCCATGGCTTCGCCGAGCCCTGAGCTGATCTTGGCCAGGATCTCCGGGTCGCGGTAGTGCGTGACCGCCTCAACGATGGCCGAGGCCATCTTGGGCGGATTAGAGCTCTTGAAGATTCCCGACCCGACGAAGGCCGCCTCGGCGCCGAGTTGCATCACCAGCGACGCATCCGCCGGAGTGGCGATGCCGCCCGCGCAGAACAGCGGCACCGGCAGCCATCCCGTGTCGGCGATCTCCTGCACCAGCGGCAGCGGCGCCTGCAGTTGCTTGGCCCACTCGAACAGCTCGGCTTCGTCGCCCGCGGCCGCAATGCGGCGCATGTCGCCCACTATCGAACGCAGGTGGCGGACGGCCTCCACGATGTTGCCCGTTCCGGCCTCTCCCTTGGATCGGATCATGCAGGCGCCCTCGCTGATGCGGCGCAGCGCCTCACCGAGGTTGGTGGCACCGCAGACGAACGGCACCGTGAACGCCCACTTGTCGATGTGGTGCACCTCGTCGGCCGGCGTGAGGACCTCAGACTCGTCCACATAGTCCACGCCGAGGGCCTGAAGGATCTGGGCCTCGGCGAAGTGGCCGATCCGGGTCTTGGCCATGACCGGGATGCTCACCGCGGCCATGATGCTCTGGATCATCTCGGGATCGGACATCCGCGAGACGCCACCGTGGGCACGGATGTCGGAGGGCACCCGCTCGAGCGCCATGACCGAGACGGCGCCCGCGTCCTCGGCTATCCGAGCGTGCTCCGGCGTGACGACGTCCATGATCACGCCGCCCTTGAGCATTTCGGCCAGACCGCGCTTGACGAGCGTGGTGCCGGTTGCGGTGCCGCCGGTGGCGGCTGCGTCGGAACTGGGAGTGCCGGACATAGCAGCCATCCTAACTTCCCCGCTCTTGTTCGCTCCGCTCACGGGCCGCTCGTGCGTCAGCCAGCAACTGGTTGCTCTCAGACGCCGTCAACACCGTCACTTCAGCCAGCGGCCAGGGCCTGCTGGTGTTGGTCAGCAGCAGCCAGGTGGATCCCGTCGACAAGGTGAGCGGATTACCGGCCGTGTCGGTGAAGCGATAGCCGACACGGTCCTCAGTGCGCTCCCAGACCGCCTCGTGAACCGACCCGGCCGTCAGCACGAGCGCTTGGCCGGCGCCGTAGGAGAGGGCCTGCGGTGACCGGCGGTCGGCTGCCGATCGGCCGTAGGGCATCCACAACACCACCACATTGGCCGGCGCGATCTCCGCCACGCCGAAGTCGGTCTCGGTTGTGTGCAGGGTGCCGTCCTGGATGCGCACCCAGCCGCCCAGGATCGGGTCCCAGACGTGGGAGGCCTCGCCACCGTAGAGAATCGTGTAGGCCACGCTGACACCGGCAGCGTCGTGCAGGGGTGGCGAGTTCGACGAGCCGTACTCGAACAGCGCCGCCGGCGGCGTGCCGGGGATACCGCCGGGCAGCGATCCCGGATCTCCCCCGTCCAGGCTCTCGTAGTGGAAGTACAGGTTGTGGGGTGCAGGCCGCGAGCGGTCGCGCCTGTACGGCGCTCCCATCCTCCCGGCCCCGATGTCGATCAGGGTTCCGGATCTTGCCGCTTCGCTCATCTCCCGCCGCACGACGCTGTTGGCCCCGGATGTGGCCAGGTAGGGCGTTCCCAGGTCTTCGAGGAGATCAAAGTCGCTGGACCGGGCCGATCGAACCGGCCCGACCCGGCTGGGGATCTCGGAATGGAGAACGGCGAGGAACCTGGTGAAGCCCGCCTCGACCAGTACCTCGTAGACGATGTCGGCCGCCCCCAGGCCCGCCTGGGGACGATCCTTGGGATCGCCGTTGCCCACCTTCACGGCCAGGGGTCGTCGCTGGGCCAGGCTCAGATCGGTGGTTATCGAGCCCGTGAGAGGCGCGATAGGGCCGGTCACGAAGGGTTCGAGCACCCCGTCCCCAGTTGCGCCATGCCCGGAGGCGGCCGCCCCGGAGGCCGCACGCCCGGAGGACCCCCCGTCAGCGGACCCTCCCTCGGATGCCCCGTCATCGGCGGCCGCGTTCTCGGACCCGGCACCCTCTTCAGCCTCATCCTCGCCAGCTCCGGGAGCCGCTTCGGCGGCCGCGTCGGGCGAGTCGTCGTTCGTTCCGCTGCCGGCGGCCCCGTCGGGGACAGCGGATCCCCCTTCGCCTTCCGGGACACCGGCCGCGCCGTCGTTGCTCTCCTGGTCATGGGCTTCGACAGTCGTGGACGTGGACTCGCTGGGGGTCGGGGCTGATGCGGGATCGAGCGATGCGACTGTCGGCTCCACGCCCTGCGGGCTGCCGGAGCACGCCGCGGCCAGCGTCGCGGCGGCGGCCAGCACAGCAACCAAGCGCGTCAACCTTCGGGCTCGGACGGTGCCCACCGGGCTCGCGCCGAGCCGCGCTGCCATCAAATCTCTCTCAGAACGTCGATCCGTCGAAGTGTGGACGATCTTGCTCCAGCCTCGGAGGCGTCCCGTTGCGGTGCGACCATCCACAGGTGGGCGCCGGCACGGGACGTGTTCACGCTGGGCGCATCGGCGGCCTTTCTCAGGGCCGACGCCAGGGCCGGAGGAAAGCTCGTAAGGCGCGCCGCATCGACATCGATGTCAGAGACGGCATCGAAGCCGCCGACCCGGCCGGCGAGCCCAGCGGTGATCGGCCCGGCGCCGGGGAGCCTGGAGACGCTGGCCAGCACGGTGGGGAAGGCGACGCCCCGCCGGATCGCGCAGAGTTGACGCGCCACAACGGCCTCGAGCTCTAGCCGGTCGAGGCTGGACAGCGCGCCACGGGTGATGACCAGATGGGCCGCAGGCCGCCTGAGCCCGACGGAGGCTGCGTTGATTGCCGGGCTCTCAACGACATGGACCGAAGGCTCGTGGAATCCGTGGGTGGTACACGAGCCTTCGAGGAGATTCTCCAGCCGTGGATGATCACCCTTGGCGAGCGGGCCAGCCCGCAGGGTCCGGAGGGCCGCCCGGGGCGCCCTCCAGTACAGCAGCGCTGCGATCAGCAGGCCCGCGGCCGCGGCCGGCGCAACCGCAACCAGTAGCGAGATGCCCGCCACGGCGAGGGCGGCCCAAACGATGACGGCCAAGGCGAGCGCAGGAGGCGCGACGAGGGCTGCGGGAGAGTACTTCAAGGGCGTTCTACGGTGGATCGGGAGGTTCAGGGTTGCCGCCATGCCGAACCTACCGGGTGTTGGAGCGGCTGGTGGACACCGCAATCCGCTCGTAGCGCTCCAGGTACTGGTCGGCCAGGCCCGACATCGAGAAGGCCTTGGCCCGCTCGTGCCCCGCGGCCACCAGCCTGGACGATTCTGGGGGGTTCGACAGCACTCGACCGAGAGCCGCGGCCAGCCTGGCGGGATCGCCCGGCGGCACCAGCAGAGCATCGTGGCCGGGCCGCGCGACGTTGCGGTAGCCGGGCAGGTCGCTGGCCACGACGGCAGTGCCGGCAGCCATCGCCTCCAGCAGGACGATCCCGAAGGACTCACCCCGCAATGACGGGGCGCAGAACACGTCGGCGCCCTTGAGCCGGGCGATCTTCTCGCTGTCGGTGACGGTCCCGAGCCACTCGATGCGGGGATCGGACGCCGAACGGGCTTGCAGTGCGGCTGTCTCCGAGCCGGAGCCCGCGATCCAGAGCCTCACATCTCCAGGGAGCATGCGCAGCGCCTCGAGCAGGACGCCGAGGCCCTTGCGGGGCTCGTGCCGTCCGATGAACAGGATCGTCGGGCCGGCGGCCTGTACCGGCTCGGCGATCCGGTAGGGAGCCAACTCCACTCCGTTGTAGAGCAGATCGTAGGTTCCGCCCAGGGCGTCGGCCGCCATGTCGCGTGCGTCGCGCGAGACCGCCGCGCGGTGATCGAGACGACCGGCCAGAAAGCGGGTTGCTCGAGGGAGGAGGTCATAGGCCAGCGAGCCTCCCGCGGCGTGGAAGGTGCCGATGAGGGGAGCGGGCCTCACCAGCAACGCGGTCATTGTCGGACCGGGCGCCAGCGGTTCGTGGAGGTGGATCACGTCGAAGGACTCGTCCCGCATGGCTCGGATCGCCCGCAGTTGGCACGAGGGGTCGGGGGCCACCGGAGCGATGGAGCCGTTGGCGATCGTCGGCAGGCTGTTGCCGAGCGGCGTGACGTTGGTGTCCGGCGGTGGGCCGTCGCACGGTCCGAGCACCCGAGTCGGATGCCCGCTGCGGCTCAGCGCCCGGGCCAGCCCGAGTACCTGCATCTGGACACCGCCGGGCACGGTGAGGCTGTACGGGCAGATGATGCCTATCCGCACGCAACAAAGGCTAGATGTCCCGCAGCCAGTCCGGGACGGGCAGTCCGAGCGCCTCGTAGTCGCTCGGCCAGTTGGGTGACATCAGATGCCACTGCTCGGGCGCGAGCCTGATGAGACCTTCCAGCGCGCTCGCATAGTCCTGGACGACGCGGAACGTGTCGCTGCGGATACCTCCTGATCGTCGGGTGTCGACCGGAGGCCCGGCGATGGCGTGACGGCTCCTGCCCCGCCAGTACACCGCGGCGGGGATCAGGGGCGCGCCGGTCCGCAGAGCCAGCACGGCAGGACCGGCCGGCAGCCTGGTCCGCTCGCCGAAGAACTCCACAGCCACGCCGGTGCCGGTGACATCTCGATCTGCGAGCAGGCACACCACGTCCCCCCGCTTGATCGCTGCAACGAGACGCCCGCCCGCGTCCGGTCCCACGGGAATAATGTCCATGCCCAACCGCTGCCGGAATGAAGTGAACCATTCGAACACCTCAGGAGGCTCGAGCGGCTCCACCACCGCCGTCACCTTCATGCGCGGGACCAGCGCGAGCCACCAGGCGGCCCATTCCCATGTGCCGAGATGCGGCATCACCAGGATCGGGCCGACACCGGAGCGAACCGAACGCTCGATGGTGTCGACACCCTCGTAGCCGAAGCCGGCGTCGATGGTCGACGCGTCCAGCCCCGGAAGCTGGAAGCTCTCAAGGTAGTAGCGGGCATACCAGTCGAACGTGGCCGTCACCCGCACGGACGCCTCGCGGCGCCCCATTGGTCGGCCCAGCGCCCTCTCAAGGTTGCGCCGCACCAGCAAGCGCCGGTCGCGGCTCGCGATCGAGACCCCCACCCCGCCGGCCAGCGCGGCAGCCCGGGCAACCGGCGAGGGCGCGTGGCGAGCGAAGAACTCGGCGACCCGATACGCCGAGGCCGACGGCATCTCGGCCTCTCAGGTCAGCCGGCGTCGGTCGGCGGGCGGTTGCGCATCCGCGCCCGCCGAGCGGTCTCGGCGACGCGGCCTTGAGCCCGCGTTGTGCGGGTGCGGCGGAAACGGCGACGGGAGCGGGGACGGACCGGCCGGCCCTCGGACGCCTGCCTCCAGATCTTCACGAACCGCTGCACCGCGGTGACCGCGGTGAGCACGGCCATCACCCACAGGGTCCATATGAGCAGTTCGCTGAAGAGCAGACCGAATGCGAGCACGACGAAACGCTCGGCCCGCTCCATGATGCCGCCCTTGGCTTCGTAGCCCAGGGACTCGGCCTTGGCCCGCTGGTAAGACACCAGCATGGCCAGGCTCATCACCGCCACCGGCAGCATCATGATGTGCCCGGGCCGGGTGTCGGCGAGGTACCAGGCAATGCCGCCGAACAGCAGGGCGTCGGTGAGACGGTCCGACACCGAGTCGAAGAATGCGCCTCGCAGCGAGGAGGTGCCTGAGGCCTTGGCCACCGCGCCGTCGAGGGCGTCGGGTATCCCGGCGAGTATCAGCAGCAGGAAGCCCACCCGCAGGTAGCCGGTGGCTATGGCGACGGCTGCGCCGGAGGCCATGACGATGCCGGTGATGGTGACCATGTCGGCGGTCACTCCGGTGCGGCGAAGCGAGACGCCGATCGGTGTGAGGCCTCGGTCCACTGCCTCGCGCCAGTTTCCGTCGAACATTCGCCGGCCTTCCGGTTGGCTGAGGTTGAACGCTACCAGCTTGCTGCAGTGTCCCCCGGCGGGCGCTGCCGGTGTCCGCTTGCTCGCACGGGCTTCCGCAGTGTCCCCCCGGCGGGCGCTACCGGTGTCCGCTTGCTCGCACGGGCTTCGCCCTACTCGCTCGCAAGTCGAACACCGGCATCCCCCGCCTAGGGGTCGCGGGTTCCCCTGCGGGGACTCATGCTTCTAGGCCGGTCCAGTCTTCGGGGTTGTCCTCTACGAAGCAACCCATGATCTCGCCGTCCACTCCGTCTACCAGGACTAGGCCGCGGCGGTCGGGGGGCGCCTGGTTGGAGTACAGGAGGATGCGCCACGTCGGGCGGCTTCTCAAGCCCCGCCACGCGAGCTGTGCCGAAGCGTGCCCCACGGGGAAGCCCACCTCCCTGGTGGCGGCGACTAGGGCGTCGTTCTCGTCGACGGCGAGATCCCAGCCGGCTTGCATGCAGTACAGGCCGAACAGGATTAAGGCGGCGCCGCCCACCCCGAAGCCGCCGTTGACGAGCACGGCGTCGCTGCCGGCTACCAGCAGGATGAGGATGGAGGCCGCGCCTATCAGCAGGTAGAGCGCTCCGGCGATGCGGCGCCTGCTGTTGTTGGGGAACAGGTAGGGCCCCACGTATCCGGCCGCATCGAGATCGGCGGGGAGTTGGTCGCGCACCTCGGCGTCACTCCCCGGGTCCAGAGCGGCTGCGATGTCTTCGCTCCCGGCCGGGTCGCCTTCGGCGGTGGAGTCGTTCACGACCGGCAGAATAGGGCGACTGGCACGGATCGGAGGGGTCAGGCCGGGGGCCAGGCCAGGCCGCCGTCGACCTTGAGGATGGCGCCCGTGGTGTAGCTGGAGGCCGGTGAGGCCAAGTACAGCGCGGCGCCCACGATCTCGTCGGGCTGTCCTCCCCGCCCCAGCGGAATGCGCTCGCGGGCCGTCTCGGCGAACGCCTCCAGGTCCCAAGCATTGGCGATGTCGGTCAGGAACGGCCCGGGCATGATGCAGTTGACCCTGATCTTCGGTCCCAGCATGTGGGCCAGCGCGACGGTCAGGTTGTTGAGCCCCGCCTTGGCCATCCCGTACGGGACCTCGATGGCGGAGGGCTGCACGGCCGCGATGCTGGAGACGTTGATGATGCTGCCCTCCGCGTCGCGGGCCTGCATCTGCTCGGCCACCAGCGCGCACAGCCGGAAGGGGCCCTTCATGTTGAGCCCGATCACGCTGTCGAAGAGCCCTTCGGACACGCCGGCCAGCGACGGATACAGCGGCGAGCTTCCCGCGTTGTTGACAAGCACGTCGATCGGTCCGAGCCGATCCGTCACCTCCTCCACGAAGGTCTCGCACTGCTCCCAGCGGCCCACATGCAGTCCTAGGCCGATCACGTCCGAACCCGTGGCCGCCGAGATCTCGGCCGCGGCCGCCTCGCATGCCTCTCGCTTGCGGCTCGCTATGGCCACGCGGGCCCCGCGACACGCGAACGCTTCGGCCATCTGCCGTCCCAGTCCGCGGCTGCCCCCGGTGATGGCAACCACCTTGCCGGACAGTTCGAACAACGGATCGGTGCCTGTGGTCATAGAACCAGTCTGCCGGGAGTGCTCGGCTCCAATACGCTGAGCCACCTTCCGCGAGGACAGGAGACAGAGTGACCGAGACTCCTATGAGCCGTCCCGGCGAGGTGGCCGGATGGCCGAAGCTGGTAGTGACCTATCGAACCGACCCGACCGGAGTAGAGCAGCTCGTGCCGCCCGGACTTGTTCCGGGCGAGCCGGTGGTGACCGTGGGCGTCTACTGCGTCCCCATCCTCGGGGAGCCGGAGTTCGGCATCAGCATCAAGGTTCCGGCCTCCTGGCGCGGCACCCCCGGTCTCTACAACCTCGGCATGGGCATCGACCAGGAGGCGGCCGTGTCCATCAGCCATGAGACCAACGGCCAGCCCAAGTTCCTGTGCGAGATCGACTTCTACCGCCTCGGCGACCACGTGGCGGCTCGCGCCACCCACCAGGGCTACACCTTCGTCGAGTTCAGCGGCGACGTAACCGGGTCAATCGACGTAGCGCCCGGCGATGTGAGCGACCACGAGTGGTGGATCAAGTATTCCCGGGCCATAGGCGGAGCCGACGGCTCCTACGACTTCCCGCCCCACGTGGTGGACGTTGCCACCACCTTTGAGCAGAAGCACATCGAGAGCGTGGACGGTGAGCTGAAGCTGCTGGACAGCCCGTGGGATCCGGTCGCTCGCTATCTGCCGCTCCGGGAGCAGCTGTCGGCGCAGCTCGTGACCCACCAGGCCAAGGCCCGCAGCATCACCAACGCTGGCCCCCTCGACCCGAACGCCTTCTGGCCCCATGCCGACACCATCGGCGCCTCCCGCTGGCCCGGAACCCGGGGCGGTCCCCGCGCCGACTGAAGGCCGGCCGCCTACCCGAATTGGCAGCGGAGAGTGCCGTTTCGGGCGTCCTGGGCTGCCAATTCGGTTCCGCTCAGGTTGCGAGGTTGTGGCCCGGAGGCATCTCCGCCCGACCGATGGCCTCGGCCCGGGAGTGCAGCAGCTCGGCGGTCTCGTCCAGGTCCCGGGCGATGATGTAGCGGCGCTCGGCCACCCCGTCGACCACAAACTCTCCCAGCTCGTCGAGGTCGGCGACCTGAGGCTCCTCGCCGCGCATCTCGGCCACGATCTCCTTGAGCTGCTCGAACGTGAGGCTGCCTCTTCCCGTACCCTCGCCCACCCGCTGCAGGTGCTCGGGACGGTTGCGCTGGGCGTTGAAGAGGCCGGTGTCCATCATTCCGCCCGACGGGTAGAACACCGACGCCCGAAGGTTGGTGCCTTCGTTGATGAGGTTGTGGTTGAGGGCCTCCGTAAAGCAGCTTGCCGCCGCCTTGGAGGAGGCGTACACCGAGGCGGTCGGCACCGGGGCGAACCCGCCGTCGCCCGATGACGTGACGATCACCTGGCCGGGCTCGCCGCTGGCGATCATGCGGGGAACGAACGCCCACGTGCAGATGGCCACCCCGAACACGTTGACGCCGAAGCACCAGCGCCAGTCGTTGGGCTCCTGCTGCCAGGGCTTGCCTCCCCCGCCGGAGGTGACCCCGGCGTTGCAGAACAGCAGGTTGCAGGATCCGTGAGCCTCGAACACATGGTCGGCCAGAGCGGCGACGGAGTGCTCGTTGCTCACGTCGGTGCGCACCCCCTCTACCGGCCCCAGAGGCGCCAACTCATCGACCGCCTGCCCCAGTACCGGCTCCTCAATGTCGGCGATCACCACCGTTGCGCCCCGGCGGAGCAGCGCTCTGACGATTCCCTTGCCGATGCCGCCGGCCCCGCCGGTCACCACCGCGACCGACCCGTCGATCGTCAGGCGATCCAAGGTCATCCGAGACCGTCTCTCATGCGGGCACGACCTCGACGGGGATCCCGTTGACGGCCGCGTTGCCCGACGGCACGTCCAAGAAGTCGGGCGGGGCCAGCAGGTTGTTGTTCACGCCGGCGTGCTCGCGGGCCACTGACTGCCGGGTGCCGGGCTTGTCGTGGCCCCAGCCGTGGGGCAGCGACACCACACCGGGCATCATCTCATCGCTGACCTCGGCCGAGACCTCGATGCTGCCGTTAGAGGACGACACCACCGCGACGGCGCCGTCGTCGACGCCCCGCGCGGCCGCGTCGTCGGGATGGATGAGCAGGGTGCAGCGGTCCTTGCCGCTCACCAGCACCTTCACGTTGTGCATCCAGGAGTTGTTGGAGCGCAGGTGGCGGCGGCTGGTGAGAACCAGCGGCTCGACAGGGCGGTCGAGGCGGTCGGCGAGCCGGCTGACGTCGCCGATGATGTGATCGGGAGCCAGGTCGATCTTCCCGTCGTCGTGGAGCACGATCTCGTCGATGCGTGGCACCATCGGGCCGAAGTCCACACCGTCGGGGTGCTCCTTGAGCTTCTCCAGGGTGAGGCCGTCGGGGTTCTCGCCGTAGCGATCGCCCCACGGGCCCGTGCGGATGGCCAGATCGTTGAGACGCTCGGGGCCGGGCTCCGGTGAGGCGGCCAGGGCCGCCTCCGGGTCGGCGCCCGAGAGTGCGGCGAGGTTCGAGAAGTACCCGTCGTCGATCGCGGCCGCGTCGGTGTCCGACGGGATCCCAGCGCAGATGGCGCCTAAGCGGAGCAGGATCTCCCACTCATGCGGCCGGTCCCCAGCGGGCGGGAACAGCGGCGGCGACCACTTGGCGGCCGAGCGGGTGGCCCACCCCCACAGCAGCTCGTCGCAGTGAGGCTGTTCCAGCGCCGAGAGGCCGGGCAGGATCACGTCGGCGTGCCGGGACGTCTCGTTTAAAGCGTTGTCGAGCGAAATCATGGCATCGAGTTGGGGCAGGGCCGCGTCCAGGCGGCCGGCGTCGGGGGCCGATATCACCGGATTGCCGCAGATGACCACTAAGGCCTTGATCTGGCCCGGTCCGGGCGTGTCGATCTCCTCGGCCAGACACGACAGCGGGAACTGTCCCAGAGCCTCCGGCGCCCCTCGCACGCGGCTGTGCCGGCGGCCGAAGCCCTTGGGCGAGCCCCATTCCTGCTGGGCCGTGGTCACAGCCACCGGCTTGGCCCACATGAGCCCGCCTTCCGCATCGAGGTTGCCGGTGAGCGCGCAGATGACGTCTGGCAGCCACGACGCCAGGGTGCCGAACTCCTGGTTGCAGGTGCCGATGCGGGCATACCAGACGGCCCGGTCGGCTGCCGCGAACTCGCGGGCCAGCGTGCGGATCAGCTCGGGGCTGGTGCCGCAGGCGTCTGCCACCCGCTCGGGTGGGAAGTCGGCCGCGATGCGTCGTACGTCGTCCACCCCCTTGAGGCGGTCGGCCAGGTGTCCCAGCCGGACAAGGCCGTCAGCGAACAGCACGTTGACCACCGCTAGCTGCAACAGGGCATCGGTGCCGGGCCTCACCGGCAACCACTGGTCGGCGTGCTTGACCGTTCCGGTGCGTCGGGGGTCGATCACCACCACCTTGCCGCGCTCACGGATCCGGTCGAGCGCGGCCGGCACGTCTGCGTGAGCCAGCAGGCTGCCCTGGCTGGCGTGGGGGTTGGCCCCTTGAACGACCATGAAGTCGGTCCGCTCAATGTCGGGTGCCGGGATGCGCCAGGCCTGCCCGTACATGAGCTGGCACACGACATTCTTGGGCCACTGGTCGATCGTGCCGGCCGAGTAGATCACGGGCAGTTGAGCCAGGCCCATGAACAGACCCACATAGCGGCTGATCGAGTAGTTGTGGGCAGCCGGATTGCCCACATAGGCGGTGATCGCCTCGACACCGTGGTCCGAGCGAACCTTGCCGATGAGTTCGGAGCACCGTGCGAATGCGTCATCCCAGGCGGACTCGACGAAGTCACCCGACGAGTTGCGCACGAGCGGTGCCCGCAGCCGGTCGGGGTCGGAGTGAAGATGCCCGAGCGTTGTGCCCTTGGGGCAGATATAGCCCTTGGACCACACGTCGTTGCGGTTGGGCCTGATGAGCTTGACCTCACCGTGGGCGTGGTGCACCTCAAGCCCGCACATCGCCTCACACAGAGGGCAGGTGCGGATGTGGATGCTGCGCTCCGTCATGGACACCTCTCGCTACGTCTCAGGTCGGCGTTGATCCTAAGGGGCGGGCGGCACGGGATCAGACTTCGAGCATCAGGGTGACGGGGCCGTCGTTGGTCAGCTGCACCGCCATGTTCGCCCCGAAGGAGCCGGTGGCCACGGTGGCCCCCAGTCGCTTGAGCTCCTCCACGAGGGCTTCGATGAGGCGGCTGGCCTCGTCGGGCGCGGCCGCAGCGATGAACGACGGCCGGCGGCCCTTGCGGGTGTCGCCGTACAGCGTGAACTGGCTGACGACCAGCATCTCGCCGCTGGTATCGGCCACCGACCGGTTCATGTGGCCGTTGTCGTCGGCGAAGATGCGCAGGTGCCACAACTTGGCCGCCAGCTTCACCGCGGCTTGGTGGTCGTCACCGTGGGTGACTCCCACCAGGCAGCACAACCCCGGTCCGATCTCGCCCACCACCTGACCGTCCACCCGCACGCGGGCCTCGGAGGCCCGTTGCACCAGCGCTCTCACGGGGCCAGCCTACGAATTGCGGTGCCCGGACCCGGCCTGAAGCGCTTGGAACGGCCGGCCGCCACCGTGCCGTAGAACACGCCGGCCAGCACCACCACAGCGCCGGCCACCGTGCTGGCGCCGGGCAACTCCGACAGGAACAATGCGGCCCACACCGTGCCGGCCACCGTCTCGGTCGGCGCGAACAGCGAGACCTCCGACACGGGGGCGTAGCGGAGGGCGTTCGAGTTGGCCAGCCGGCCCAGGGGGTTGAAGCACAGTCCCATGGCCGCGATGGCCAGGTAGGCCCGCCCGTCGAGCGAGAACGGAGAGGCCGCGAAGCTCGTGATGACCACGACCAGGGCCGCGCTGAGGAACAACGCGGCCCGGCGGCTCACGTCCGGGAAGCGCCGCCAGACGGTCATGTTCCCGGCGAAGCACACCACAGCCAACAGCGCCAGGAGGTCGCCCCTCAGCGTCGGCTCCCCCACCGAGTTCGACACGATCACTCCGATGCCCACCATGGTGAGGGTGATGGCCACGGCCACGCGCCGGGTGATGGGCTCGCCCAGAAACAGCCGGGCGCACAGCGAGGCCATCAGAGGAGCCGCGGCCACGATGGCCACCACGTTGGCCACCCGGGTCTCGGTGATGGCGGTGATGAAGGCCAGCTGGCTCACCGACGCCAGCGCGCCCACACCAATGATGGGCAACCGGTGGGTCCGCAGAGACTCCAACGCAGGGCGCCGGTCGAACCACCGCCCGAAGGTGGAGTGCACTACCAACGCGCAGCACGACACCAGGAAGGCCACGTCCAGCGCACCGGCCTCCGACACTCGCACCCACAGCGAGTCGGTGGAGACGCACAGCATGCCGACGCCGGCCAGCAGCCATCCCAGCGGCCGCCGATCGTCCGAGTGCTCCGCGCTCACCGGGTCAAGCTAACGGCCGCCCACCACGACCGAAGGGATGCCAGAGGGTCGGCCGCGGTTCAGGTCGAGGCGAGGAAGGTCTGCGGGTCGGCCCTGAAGGCCCGTAGGCAGCCGGGGGCGCAGAACCAGTAGTCGTTGCCGTCGTGGACAGTGTGGTACTTGGCGTCGTCCACAGCGACCGTCATCCCGCAGACCGGGTCGATGGCCTCCACTCTGCGGGGAGCCTCGCTCGATCCGCCCGTCACGAGTTCGCCTCGGACTCGCCGAGCCACGAGGTCGGCCATCACCGCCACCGCTATCTCCGCGTTGGCGACTGCGCCGAGGTCCACACCTGCGGGTGCGTGAACACGATCCAGGTCCGCACCGGCCGTGCCCCGGCTGCGCAGATGGTCGAGCACGGTCGCGGCTCGCCGGTCCGAGGCAATCAGGCCCACATAGCCCGCATCGCTTTCCAGCGCGGCTTCGAGGGCCAGGTCGTCGTAATGACCCTGGGTGGCAACCACAACCGCGGTGGCGCCGTCGATCCCCAACCCCGACAGGTCAAGCTTGGTACGCACCAGCTCCGGCCGGGTGTGCTCGTCAGGGTTACCGCCGTCGTCTATGACTGTGGCCCCCCAGCCGAGCGAGACGGCCATCTCGGCCAGCGCGTCCACCGCCGGGGACCGGCCAACCACCACCACTTGGGGCTCAGGCCGGTGCGGCTCGAGGTACACCTCCAGTGCTCCCTCGGACTCACAGGCCATGGCTATAGACCGAACGCCATCCTGCGAGCGCCCATCAAGCTCGTCGGACTGGCCGAGGAACAGCAGCGCGGGCTGGCCGGTATCCAAGCACTCCCGGGCATGGCGAACGACCGAGGGCTCGGCGCAGGCGCCGCCCAGCCAGCCCCGAACCGTTCCGTCCGCCAGGACCACAGCTTTGGAGCCCTGCCGTCCCGACGACGGGCCCCGCCGCCACACCACCGTGGCCAGGACGTACGGCACGCGCTGCTCGCTGAGCTCCACCGCGTCGACCAGCACCGAAACATCCATATCTCCCGCTCCCCTCCCTGCCGATTCTAGTCACAGCGCCGAATGTCCGGCCCGCCCGGCCTCAGTTCAAGATGGAGAGGTCAGGCCTCGTCAGAGCTCTGCGAGGCCTGACGCCGTCTCAGCGCGACTGCGCCCGCGACCGCAGCGGCGGCTGCGGCGACCCCTACGCCGACGCCGATAGCCGCGGTTGAGCCCTTGCCGTCTCCGCCGCGTTCGGGGGAAGCAGCCGCCAGCGTCTCCACGGGCGATGGGGTCCGAGCCTGGGGCTCAGTCGAGTCCAGTACCGGCGCGGGCTCGGGCTCGGCTACCGGCTCGGGCTCAACCTCGGGCTCGGCCACCGGCTCAGGCTCAACCTCGGGCTCGGCCGCGGCATCGGCCTCAACCTCGGGCTCAGGCTCAACCTCGGGCTCGGGCTCAACCTCGGGCTCGGCTACCGGCTCGGGCTCGGCTACCGGCTCGGGCTCAACCTCGGGCTCGGGCTCGGCCGCGGTATCGGACTCCTCAGTGGCGATGCCGCGGAAGGGGCCGGTGATCTCATAGGTGATGCCGCCGATGTAGTCCGTTGTAGACAAGCCGTCGATGATCTCGCCGACCGCGCTGGGAGTCGGCCCTCGCTGGCTCGAGAAGTACAACCGGTCGCGGGCCGGGCTGAACACAGGTCCGGTGATCTCGGAGTGGTCCTGGCCGACCACGCGCACGAACGGCGCCACCTGGCCGTCGGGCGTGATGATCACGATCTCCATGTTGCCGCCGTCCTCGGCCACGAACAGGTCTCCGGAGCCGGCATCGACGGTGATGTTGTCGACTCCGGTCAGCACGGCGGTGCCGTCCTCCACCGCCTGGGGGTCGGGCGACCAGATCAGCACATACCGCTGCGACCGCACGTTTATGGCGTGGACCCGGTGGTCGAACTTGGTGGTGAAGTAGATCCAGTCGTCGTGGTACCAGATCCCCTCTGCACCCGGGAAGATCGTGGCCTCCTCCACCTGCTCTCGGGTCGGGAGATCCTGTGCCGACGGGTCGGGCACCGGCGTCCACGACACAGCCCCGTCGCCCGCCACCGTCGCCGCCTCTAGGAGGCCCTCGGACAGGTCCGGGTAGACGGCGGGGGTGTATCGGTACAGCACGCCCGCGGCCTGGTCCTCGGTGAGATAGAGCGACCGGCCGATCGGATCCACGGCCACCGCCTCGTGAGTGAAGTTTCCCATCGCCGGATGCGCTACCGCAGGGGTGGCGCCGGTCGGGTCACACTCCCAGACCAGCCCATCGCCGACGTAGGCCTCCTCACACGACAGCCAGGTCCGCCACGGGGTCGGGCCGCCGGCGCAATTCGAGTGGCTGCCCTCAAGGATCGGGTACGCGTCGAGCACCTCGCCCTGCGGAGAGAAGTGAATGGCGCTGGCGCCACCGCTGGCGGGCGCCATGAAGTTGAAGACCTCGCTGTTGCAGACGTAGTACCAGCCGCCGTTGCCGTCATCGAAGGTCGCGGCCCCGTCGGGGAATAGGCGCCAGCGGTACTCCGTGCCGGCCACCGGCTCCCCGGCCACAGCGACGACGCGCGCAGTGAACCCGTCGGGAACGACGACGCCATCCGCATTGGGCGCGAGCCCGTCGATCGAGCCGTAGGGAGACTCACCCGCCGACGCGGTCTGGGCCGCGGCGACTCTCACCGACGGAAGCAGGGCGGCGCCGGTGGCGCTTGCCACTCCAAGGCGCAGGAACCTCCGTCTGTCCACAGCTCTAGCGCCTCTTGTCGAGCGTAAGGATGCGAATCAACCGCCGGCTGAGTCGATGGCCTCCCATACGCGGTCGGGCAGGACGGGCATGTCGATGTTGCGCACCCCGAGGTGAGCAAGGGCGTCGACGACCGCATTCACGAAGGCCGCCGGTGAACCGACCGTGGCCGACTCCCCGATGCCTTTGGCCCCGATCGGGTGGTGCGGCGACGGGGTCACCGTCTCCAGCAGTTCGAAACGGGGCGTCTCCCAGGCAGTGGGGACCAGGTAGTCCATGAAGTTTGACCCGATGCAGTTGCCGTCATCGTCGAAGGTGATCCACTGCATCGACGACATGGCGAACCCCTCGGTGAGGCCGCCGTGGATCTGGCCCTCCACAATCATGGGATTGATCCGCACCCCGCAGTCGTCGAGGGCGACCATGCGACGCACCTTCCACACCCCGGTCTCGGGATCCACGTCCACCACCACCACGTACGACCCGTACGGGAACGTGAGGTTGGGCGGGTTGTAGTAGGTGACGTCCTCGAGGCCGTACTCCATGCCCTCAGGCAGGTTGGTGTAGGCCGCGAAGGCGGCGTCCTGGATGCTCACCGCCTGATCAGGCGAGCCGGCCACGTGGAACTTGTCGGCGTCGCGCTCGATGTCCTCGGGCGCGGCCTCCAGCAGGTGGGCGGCAATGTGGCGGGCCTTGTCGGCGATCTTGCGGGCCACCATCGCGGTGGCCGCCCCGCCCACCGGGGTGGAGCGCGACGCGTACGTGCCCAGCCCGTAGGGGGTGTCGTCGGTGTCACCGTGGATCACCTTGATGTCGGTGGCGGGGATGCCGGTCTCCTCGGCCACGATCTGGGCGAAGGTCGTCTCATGGCCCTGGCCCTGGGTCTTCACCCCGAGCTTGAGGATGGCCTTGCCGGTGGGATGGACCCGCAGCTCGGCCGAGTCGATCATCTTCAGCCCGGCGATGTCGTAGGTGTGGGCCGGACCCGCGCCTACCGCCTCGGTGAAGTGGGCTATGCCGATCCCTACCAGCCGGCCTTCGGCGCGGGCCGCGGCCTGCTCGGCCCGCAGCTCGTCGTAGCCAGCCGCGTCGAGTGCCTTGCGCAGCGCCGTCGGGTAGTCGCCGGAGTCGTACACGAACCCGGTGGCCGTCTCGTACGGGAACTGCTCGGGCTGGATGAAGTTGCGCAGCCGCAGCTCGGCCGGGTCGATGCCCAGCTCGTCGGCCGCGGTCTGCATCAGCCGCTCGATCAGGTACGACGCCTCGGTGATGCGGAACGAGCAGCGGTAGGCCACCCCGCCCGGCGCCTTGTTGGTGAAGGCGCCCCGGCACTTGATGTGCGCGTGTGGGAAGTCGTAGCTGCCGGTGCACACGTGGAACAGCCCGGCCCGGTAGCGGGTGGGCTGGGCGTCGGAGTAGAAGGCGCCCTGGTCCGACAGCATGTCCACCCGCATGGCCTGGATGCGGCCCTCGTTGGTGAGGGCCAGCTCGCCGGTCATGTAGTAGTCCCGCCCGAACCCGGTCGAGATCAGGTTCCCGGTGCGGGTCTCCACCCACTTGACCGGCTGGCCGATCAGCAGGCTGGCTGCGGTCGCCACCACGTACCCGGGGTAGATGGGCACCTTGTTGCCGAAGCCGCCGCCGATGTCGGGGCTGACGATGCGGATGTTCTGCTCGGGCAGACCGGCCACCAGTGCGAACAGCGTCCGGTGGGCGTGGGGCGCCTGCGACGTCATGTAGATGGTGGCCTGGCCGGTCACCGAGTTGACGTCGGCCACAATCCCGCAGGTCTCCAGCGGCGACGGATGCGAGCGCGGGTAGTGCGTGGTCAGCGACACCACCCGGTCCGCGGCGGCGAAGGCGGCGTCGGTGGCGGCCTCGTCGCCGGTCTCCCAGGTGTAGGCCAGATTGTCGGTCTGGCCCTCCTTCTCGTCGCGGATCAGCGCCGCGCCGTCGGCGAGGGACTGCTGGGGCGTGGTGATGGCGTCGAGCATCTCGTAGTCCACGTCGACCAGCTCCGCCCCGTCGGCGGCCGCGTACGGGTCGGTGGCGATGACCGCGGCCACCTCCTGGCCCTGGTAGCGGACCTTGTCGGTGGCCAGCACGGCCTGGGTGTCGCCCGACAGGGTCGGCATCCATGCAAGTCCGTGCTGGTCCATCAGCTCGCCGGTCACGACCGCCAGCACGCCGTCCACCGCGGTGGCCGCCTCGGTGTCGATGCCGTTGATCCGCGCATGGGCCACCGGTGAGCGCACCAGGGCCATGTGCAGCATCCCGGGCAGGACGATGTCGTCTAGGAAGTTGCCCTGGCCCTCGATCAGGCGGGCGTCCTCCACCCGCTTGACGCTGTGGCCTATGCCTCCGATCTCGGGAGGCGTCGTCGTTGTGTCAGTCATTGCTCGCTCCCTTTCAGCTGTCGCCGTTGGACGACGCCGCAGCCGCCGCGGCGGACTGGATGGCCTTGACGATGTTCATGTAGCCGGTGCACCGGCACAGGTTCCCCGAGATGGCCCAGCGCACTTCGTCGTCGGACGGTGCCGGGTTCTCGTCGATCAGGGCCGCCCCCACCAGCATCATGGCCGGGGTGCAGAACCCGCACTGCAGACCGTGCTCATCGCTGAACGCCTGCTGGACCGGATGCAGCCCGTCGGCGGTCTTGAGGCCCTCAACGGTTGTCACCGACCGGCCGTCTGCCTGAACCGCCAGCATGGTGCACGACTTGACCGGGGTGCCGTCCACCAGAACGGTGCAGACCCCGCAGCTGGTGGTGTCGCAGCCGATGTGGGTGCCGGTCAGCCCGGCGCCGGTGCGGATGTGGTCGACCAGCAGCAGGCGAGGTTCGACATCGGCGGTGTGGTCGGTTCCGTTGATGTTGACCGTGATCTCCATGTCTCCCCCTCTCAGGCCTGGGCCTGCTCGGCTGCGGCCGCGAGGGCCCTGCCGGTGAACGCAGCCACGACTTGGCGCTTCCATCGCGCCGAGCCCCGCACGTCGTCGCGGGGATCGGCGGCCGCCGCGGCGGCCGCGCCCGCTTCGGCGAACAGCTCGGCGGTCGGTGCGTTGCCCACCAGCAGCGCCTCGGCCTCGGTGGCCTTGCGGTTGATGGGCGCCACCGATGTCATGGCCACGCCCGCCGCCGAGATGGTGCCGTCGGCGGCGAGCTCGAGATGGGCGGCCACTCCGACGGTGGCGTAGTCGCCTACCTTGCGTTCCAGCTTCTGGTAGGAGCCGCCGGAGCGACCCGACGGCACCGGGATGTGCACCGCGGTCACCATCTCGTCGTCGTTGAGCGAATTCGTGAAGAAGTCCTGCACGAAATCGCCGATGGCGATGGAGCGCGACCCCGACGGCCCCTGGGCGATCACGTCGGCGCCGGTGGCCAGCAGCACCGAGTTCCAGTCGCCCTCCGGGTCGCAGTGGGCCACCGACCCGCACAGGGTGCCGAGATTGCGCACCAGCGGGTCGGAGATCCAAGGGGCGGCCGATGCCACCGCGCCGGATACCGCATCGGAGGCGGCGATATCGGCGTGACGGACCAGCGCCCCCACGCGCAGATGGCCGTTGTGGTGCTCGATGGCGTCGAGACCGGCGATCCGGTTGATGTCCACCAGCTTCGACGGCGTCGCGAATCGAAGCTTCATCATCGGCAGCAGGCTCTGCCCGCCGGCAAGGAACCGGGTCTCGTCACCCCCCTCGGCCTTTGCGGCAATGGCCTCCTCCACTGACGAGGCTGCTACGTAGTCGAACTGGGCGGGCAGCATCCTGGACCCCCATTCGTCGCGGTCCGCGCAGATGCACGCGGGGCGCGGACATTACACGACCAACGGCTGTCCCGCTCATGCGGGCAGACCTCGGAGCGGCGACACGGTCAAAGGTACGCTGACGGATGCGCGCCGCCGGATCCCCGAAGCCTCCGGGGCGGTTCGCGGCGCTCGGCAACCGCCACTTCCGGTTGCTCTTCGTGGGTGGGCTGTTCACGTTCCTCACCATGCAGGTGGCCGGCATCGCCCGGGCCTGGCTCGCGTTCGAACTCACCGGCAGCAACACCGGCCTCGGGGGCGTGATGCTGGCCTTCGGATTCTGCAGCATCATCGCCATCCCCTACGGGGGCGTGATCTCGGATCGCTTCCCTAAGCGCACCGTGCTCCTGGTGGCAGGCGTTCTGCAGACTGCGACCCCCGTCTGCCTGGGCGTGGTGGTGGCCACCGGAACCGAGACGTACTGGATCCTGATAGCGGCCAGCGTTGTCCAGGGCGGCGTCATCTCGATCCTGGCACCGGCCCGGCTCTCCTTCATCTCCGAGATCGTCGGCCGGGAGGCCATCACCAACGCGGTGTTCCTCTCGATGTCCACCGTGCAGTTGGCCCGGGTTGCCGGCCCGGCCTCGGCCGGCGTCTTGATCGGTGTGGCCTTCTTCGGCCTGGCCGGCGTCTTCTTCGCCGCGGGCGTACTCGGGATCCTGAGCGTGGCGCTGCTGATCGGCCTCCCCCGGGGAACGCCGGCGAGCCACTCGGGTCGCAGCGCGCTGGGCGACATCGCCGATGGCTTGAGATTCGTTCGCTCCCGCCCGGACCTCGTGCACCTGCTACTGGTGTCGTTCGGGGTGGTGCTGATCGGCTTCCCCCACATGGCGTTCCTGCCGGTGGTGGCCGAGCAGGTCCACAACAGTGGATCGACCGGCTTCGGCTTCCTCAACGCGGCCGCGGCCGTGGGCGCCGCGGTGGGATCCATCTCGCTGGCGAACCTCGAGCGGAGGAGGCTGCGCCCGTTCCAGACTCGCAGCGGCCTGGCCTTCGGCGCCTCGCTGGCCGTGTTCGCAGTGATGCCCGGCTTCTACGCCGCGCTGGCGGTGATGGCAGTGGTGGGAGCCACGTCCAGCGTGTTCCAGGCGCTCAACAACTCCATGCTGCTCACATCGACACCGGTCGAGTACCACGGACGGGTCCAGAGCCTGCTGATGCTCAGCTTCTCGGGCTTCGCCATAGCGGCCCTGCCCATCGGAATCGTGGCCGACGCCATCGGGATCCGCACGACCCTGGTAGTGCTCGGTGTGCTGGTGATCGCGGTGATGACGGTGGCCCGGATTGTCGAGCCGCGCAGCATGCCCGAGGAGACAACACTATGAGTAGAGAGGAGGCAGCCATGGCCGGCGATACGGACAGCGATCATGCCGCGGGCGCGGCTTCCGCCGAGTCGGTGGTGCGCGCCTACTGGGAGAGGGTCTGGCTCGAGCAGGATCTCGACGCGCTGGAAGACCTGGTGACCGACCCGGTCGTGCGCCACACCGCCGAAGGCACGCAGTCCCTGACCCGCCACCAGTACCGTCGACGACTCGCCGACGCCTTCGAGGCTGTCCGGGCCACCGAGGTGCGCATCGACTCCGTCACCGCCGACGGCCTCACGGTATGGATCCGGCTCACACTGCGAGGGGTGAGCCTGGCCACTGCGGCACCGATGTCGCTGGCCTGGTTGGGGCAATACCGGATCGAGGGCGGGCGCATAGCCGAGCTGTGGGCACTTCACCAGCCCGGCACCGACTGGTCGGCACGATGAGCGGCGGCGCGACCATCCGGCACCTTGATGACCCTGCTGTTCCGTGGCAGCGGGTCAAGGCGCAGCGCAACGCTGACGACACCGAGTCGTCGGTTTGGGAGAAATGGTTCGCCTTCCGCGCCGACCCGCCCTACCTGTCGCTCTATGCCCGCTACGACCCCGGCATGGTGGTGCGGCGCCACGGCCACCGCTCTCCGCACGTCGTGTTCGTGCTGGAGGGAGAGATCCTCGTGGGCGACGAGCTCTGCGAGGCCGGCACCCACATCGAGTTGCCCGAAGGCGCACAGTTCGGTCCGCTCGTCGCCGGGGAGGCGGGATGCGCCCTCTTCGAGGTGATGTTGGGCGACCCCCGCAGCTGGAGCGACGACCCGGATGCCTTCGCCGACGCCTGCTCGGAGCGCGGGGTCACCCCGCTGCCCGACCCTGAGATCGACTTCCCGGACTGGCTCGCCGACGAGCGGAGCCGCTGGCTCGACTCCGTTGCCACCGGCACAGAGCCAGAGGAGTGAGCACCGCCGAGCTGATCGTGGTCGGCGTGGCCTCGGCGCTCGCCATGCTGGCCAAGAGCGCCACCGGGCTCGGCTACCCGCTGATCGCCATACCGATCCTGGCGCCCCTCATCGGCATCGAGACGGCGGTGGCGGCCATAACTCTTCCCAACGCCGCAGCCAACATGCTGGTCGGCTGGCGCACCCGCCACGCCCGTTCCGAAGCGCGCGACGTGTCGGTGCTGTCGGCGACGTCGGCCGTGGGGGCGGTGGCCGGCACGTTCGTCCTGGTGTCGGCGCCCGAACGGCCTCTCCTGATCGTGCTGGCCGCCGCGGTGCTGCTGTTCGTGGTCAGGTCGCTGTGGTTCGGCGACATCACCGTGCCAGCGGAGGCGGCCCGGCGGGCCTCGCCGGCCGTCGGTCTCATCTCGGGCGTGATGCAGGGGGCCGTGGGCGTGTCGGGGCCGATCATCGGCTCGTGGCTCTACGCCTACCGGCTGCCCCGCGACGCCTATATCTTCGCGTTGTCGGTCCTGTTCCTGATCGCCGGCCTGGCCCAGATCTCCTCCCTGGCCTCCATCGGCGCCTATGACTCGGACCGGTTGATCGCGGCTGCGATCGGCTTCGGGCCGGTGCTGGCCATGCTGCCCATCGGTGAGCGCCTGCGGGCCAGGCTGTCGGGCTCGCAGTTCGACCGGGTAGTGCTGGGATTGCTGGCGGCCGCAGGAGTGACCCTGGTGGTCCGGGCCTTCACCGGCTAGCGACGCGAGACGAGCCCGGCTGGTCCGGCTACTGATCGTCGGTCGGCTCCGGGTCGGACCGGCGGCGACCTCCACGACGCCAAGCGCCGACGCGGCGTCCCTGACCGGCCTCGGTGGTGTCCAGGCCGGGGTACTCGACGCGCACATCGCCGACATTGCCTCCATACAGCCGGTCCGGGCGGTGCTGGCCGCTCCAAACCGTCACCTGCGGGAAGGCGATGGTGATGGAGGCGGCTGCGAACGCCTGATGAATGGCCAGCACCAGGTCGTGTCGGGTGGCCAGTTCGGAGGGAACGTCGCTGGCATGCCAGTAGAGCACGTTGAACCCGATGCTGGAATCGCCGAAGCCGTCGAGGTTCACCGCCGGCTCCGGATCCGCCAACACCCGGGGCACCCGGTCGAGAGCCTCGTAGATGGCGTCGGTCGCCTGCTGGAGATCGGTGTCGTAGGCCACCCCCACGGCCAGCGAACTCCGCCTCACCGTCTCTCGGGTGAGGTTGACGATGGTGGCCGCGGCCACATTGGCATTGGGGATCCGGATGTGGGTGCCGTCGAGGCCGCGGATCTGGGTAGTGCGGGAGTCGATGTCCTCGACCACACCCAAGCGCCCGTCGAGCTCGACGGTGTCGCCCACCGTGTAGGGCCGGCGGGCCTGCAGGATCAGCGACGACACGAAGTTGCCGACAACGCCCTGGAGGGCCAGCGCGAGCACCAGACCGCCGAGGCCCAGCGCTCCGAGCAGCGGGCCCACCCGCACTCCCAGCACGGTGAGCGCGTACGACAGCCCGACAACAAACACCGCGTAGCCCAGGAAACGCGACGTGAGGATGGCGGCGAAGCCGTGACCAATGCCTCGGGACACGGTCCGGCGGAGGATCTTGGACAGCGATATCGCCAGCACGACGGTGGCGACCAGCACGATCCCGGCCTTGATCCAGTCGGTGTGGGTCAACGGATCGTGCAGCAGGGCCTCGCTGTCGGCTTGGGCCAGCACGCCGATGAACTGCCTCATCAGCGATCAAGTCTGTCATGCCGGCCCGCCGCCGTCCCTGACCGGACCGCCGAGGCGGTTGCGGCGCGAGCTAGCGCGCTGAGGGGCCGGAGCGGCCGATGGCGTGGTCGGACGTGCCGAGGTAGCTGGCGATCACGAGCGGATCGCGGCGGACCTGCTCCGGGGGGCCCTCCGCGATCACCGCGCCCGCCTCGAGGCAGTAGACGCGGTCACTGATTCCCATAACCAGCGGCATGTCGTGCTCGATGACGATCACCGCGGCGTCCAGCTCGGCCTGCACCTGCTTGATGAGCGGTCCGAACGCCTCGGCCTCACGCTGGGCCACCCCGCCCGTCGGCTCGTCCAGCAGCAGCACACGGGCATGGACCGCCAGCAGGCTGGAGAGCTCCACGATGCGGCGGGTGCCGGTCGACAGCGTGGCCACGAAATGATCGGCGTAGCGCTTGAGGCCCATGTAGTCGATGATCTCGTCGGCTTCGGAACGCTTGGTCCTCTCCTGGCCGGGCGACGGCGGCAGCCCGGTCATCGATGCCGCCAGATTCGAGCGCGACCGGGCCTCCAGGGCGACCATCAGCGACTCGCGCACGGTGAGGCCCGGATAGACGCGGGCGCCCTGGAATCCCCGGCCCAGGCCGCGGGCGTGACGGGCCGGCGACCGGCGGGCAGTTACGTCCGTTCCGAGCACGAATACCCGCCCGTCGGCGGGAACGAAGCCGCTGATGGCGTTGAGGAGTGTGGACTTGCCCGCGCCGTTGGTCCCGATCAACCCCACCAACTCGCCGTGGTCGACATGCACCGAGACCTGGTCGACCGCGGTGTTGCCGCCGAATCGCACCGACACGTCATGGGTCTGAAGCGCCGGCCCCGGCCCAGGCGCGGCCGGAGCGGGCCCGCCCATCACGGGCGAAGGGGGCCGGCGCGGCTCAGGCGCCTCCGAGGCCTCGTCAACTGGCGAGGGCGCGGCGCGGGCTACAGCCTCCCGTTCCCCCATCTTGCGGTCGGCCCGCTCGAGCAGCTTGTCCCGGATGCTGTAGAGGATCTGAAGCAGGCCGCCCGGGAAGTACATGAGCAGCACGAGCAGGCCGATGCTGCTGGTCACCAGCCGCACCAAGTCGTCCAGCTCCTCGGGAATCATCTGGGGGATTCCCCGGACCCACAGTGCTCCGAGGATGGGGCCGGCCACCGATCCCAGACCTCCGATGATGGCGGTGGCCACCACCACGATCGATTCGCTGGCCCGGAACAGCGTGTCAGGCTGCAGCGAGGGCACCAGGGTCACGAGCAGCCCGCCGGAGAAAGCCGCTATGCCTCCGGCCACGCCGAAGGCCGTCAGCTTCATTCGCGTGGGCGACACGGTGGACGCCGCGGCCATCTCCTCGTTGTCGCGCACCGCGATCCACGACCGCCCGATACCGGTGCGGCGCAGCCGGGCGACCACTGCGGCCGCCACCGCCAGCGAGGCCAGGCACAGGAAGTAGTAGTTCTTGCGCGAGGCCCCGAAGTCCACATGGATCGGGCCGAGGTCGAGGACCGGCTTGTCGGCCGGCCGGGGGAAGGTCGTGCCCCCGGTGAAGAAGTCCTGCAAGAAGAGCCAGGTCGCCGAGGCCACCGCGAACGCGAGGGTGGTCACGGCCAGGAACAGGCCCCGCACCCGGAGCGCGGGCAGCCCGACGATCACCGCGACCAGGACCCCCACCGCGGTGGCCACCGCCATGGCCAGCGCCCACGGCAGGTCCAGCGACAGGTCGAACAAGTCGAAGGGCACGGGGATGTCGTTGCCCTGGGTCAACCCGAGAACGGTGAGTCCCCCGAGACCGACGAAGGCGAACTGACCGAGAGACAGCTGGCCGGCCCAGCCGGTCAGCACGGTCATCGACAGCACCACCATGGCGAACAGCACGATGCTGGTCCAGGTGAACAGCGAGCTGTTGGTGGAGAGGGTCAGGCCCAGAAGGGCGAAGAACCCGAAGAGGGCCACGAACCCCAGGGTGTTCAAGCGGCGGACCCACCACAGCGACTCCAGGCGGCTCGGGATGGCCCGCACCCGGGGAGCGAGCGACCAGGACTCCTGCTCGCCGGTGCTGCGTATCACCAGCAGAACCACCACCAGCACGGCAAGGAACAGGTACACGTCCACCACCGAGCGGTTGGCCGAGTCCACGTTGCTGCGGATGAGCGCCTCGGCCACGCCAACCGCCACCCCGCCCGCCAGCGTTCCGGGAAGCGAGCGCATGCGGGCCAGCAACGACACCACCAGCACCCGCAGCAGCAGCGGCTCGGCAATGGCCGCGGTCCCGGCCTGGGCCGAGTTGATGCCCTGCAAGGGCGCCAGGAAGATGGCGGTGGCCGCCGCGAACGCCCCCGAGATGGTCCACACGATCGTCGAGGTCCGGCGGGGCGAAGTGCCGTACACCCGAGCCGTGTCGGCATTGGAGGCCGAGGCGCGAACGGCCAGCCCGAAGCGGGTGCGCGAGATGAACCAGGCCAGAGCGGCGATCAGCACCGGGATCACGGCCAGCACCACCAGCTCGCGGGCCTGGAGGCGGAGATGGTCGGTAGGCGTCCATGTCGCCTTGAACGGCGCCGGGATCGGACCCGGTGCGACCACGCTCGGAAGGTTGAACTTGGCGAAGAGCACTATCTGGCCCACACCGATGGTGGCGATCAGCACTACGAGGCGGGGCGACGCGAAGAGCCGCCTGATCACGATCAGCTCGATGGCCATGCCGATGGCCGCGCAGGCCGCCAGGGCGAGCACGAACGACAGCCACCAGTTCAAGCCGTATTGGGCCAGCAGCAGCACGAACAGAGCCACGCCGAATGCTCCGACCTCACCGTGGGCGAAGTTGAGCACACCTGTGGAGCGGTAGATCAGCACGAACCCGGCCGCGAAGGCCGCATAGGTGAGGCCCGTCACCAGGCCCGACATCACCGATTGCTGGCCGACCGTGATGCCGAGGAACTCGATCATCGGGTTCCGGCCCCCGGGTCTCCGGCAGTCGACGGGCCGGTCATCCGCCCTCGCCTCCCAAGAACACCGCCCGGGCCAGATCGTCGCGCTCGGCCAGCTCCTGGGCCGAGCCCTCGAACCGGATCCGGCCCTTCTCCATGAAGATGGCCCGGTCGGCGAAGGCCAGGGCCACATTGAGCGACTGTTCGACGATGACCATCGTCTGCCCGGCCTCGCGCAGACTCTCCACCACCCCGAGAAGCTCCTGCACCACGACGGGAGCGAGCCCCAGGCTGAGCTCGTCGATGAGCAGCACCTCGGGCTCGTGCATCAGGGCCATGGCCAGCGCCAGCATCTGCTGCTGACCCCCCGACAGGTCGCGTGCCGCAAGGTCGGTGCGCTCGGCCAAGGCCGGGAACAGGCTCAACGCCCGCTCGGCCCGGGCCGCGGCTTCGGCTTCGCTCAGACCCGATGCCAGTACTGAGGCTCTGAGGTTGTCGGCGACCGAGAGTTCGTCGAAGACCCCCTCCCCGCCCCTGAGCTGCACCAGCCCGGCGCGGAAACGGTCCTCGGCCTCGGCGTAGGTGATGGTGCGCCCCCCGAGCCTCACTACGCCCCGGTCGGGGATGCCGAGCCCGCTGACGGCCCTCAGCAGGGTGGACTTGCCTGCGCCGTTGGTGCCCAGCAGCGCCAGCACCTCGCCCCGGGCCACCTCGAACGACACGTCGAACAGCACCTGCACGCTTCCGTAGGCGAAGTCGAGGTTGTGGACCTGAAGGGCGGGCACGGAGGCAGGATCGGCCGCGGCCCGCTGCTGCTCCTCCCGCTCCTCGAGCAGCTCCTCGACCGACCGCGAGATGTCGAAGCGGATGAAGCGGCTGCCGTAGGCGATGAGGGCGCCACCGATCAGCGCAGCCGGTGGCGCCGCCACCAGCATGGCGGTGCGCTCGTTGTAGGCGTCGGAGAGCTGGCCCACGATCAAGCCGCCGAAGAACCCGCCCATCAGGAAGATGAACACCGGCAGCAACGCGAAGGCCTGGGCCCGGATGCGATAGGGCGAGACCGCCGCGATCACCGAGGGAGCGGCCACGAACGCCATCGAGATGAGGGTCTGGGCCAAGGCCATCAACGCGACCAGCCCGCCGAGAATCTTCATGGGCAGGGCCACCGCGTAGATCACGCCGGTTGCCATCACGAGCATGCCCGCCAGACGCATCATGAGGGCCGGATCGCGGCGGAACCCCCGGTCGAACACCCGTCCGGCCACGGGCAGGCCGATCAGCGCGGCCACCCAGATGAGGGACTCGACGACGCCCCGCTGGAAGGGCCCCATGGCGTACTTGTCCTCGAGCAGGAGGTTGAACTGGATGGGGATGGCTATGAGGGCGAAACCGAGGACGCCCACCCCGCTGGACAGGAAGTAGAAGGTCTTGATCTTGCGGAGCCGGGCGAAGGCAGTGCCGATCGACACCGGCAGCTCCTCGACCTGCACCCGCTCGTCACCGAACACGGCCTCCTTCTCGAAACGGCCTCTAGGCGGCTCGCGCAGTACCAGGGCCGACACGACCGCGGCCACTACCGGACCGACGGCGACGGCGAAGAAGGCGGCTCGCCAGGGCTCGTCGCCTCCCACCAGCGCCGCGATGCCTCCGATGATCAGGGGCCCGAGGAGTTGGCCGACGGGCCGGCCGAGGCCCTCCAGCGCGAAGATGCGGCTCCGGGCCGGGATCGGGTAGGTGTCCACCAGCAGCGAGTTCGACACAGGAATGCGGTAGGCCTGGCCGAAACCGGTACCCGCGTTGGTGAGGAACAACTGGAAGGGATTGACGATCAGGCCGCTCAGGAATGCGGTCACACCCCAGAAGGCCGACGCCACCGGAATGATGGCCACCCGCTTCACCCGGTCGGCGAGGGCGGCCATGGGAACCGCGCCCAGCACCAGGGTCACGCCGCCGAAGCCGAGGATCCCGAACAGCACGGTGTCGCTTATGTTCAGCGAGTCCTGTATGTCGGGGGCGAGGACCCGGATGGCTCGGGGCATCTCGTCCATGAAGGCCAGCAGGAACATGACCAACACGGTGGCCCTGCCGCCGGCCCGCAGACCCTCGCGCAGGGTCATGGGCTCGTCGCCCACACCCGGCAGCAGGTCGTCGGGAAGGATGGTCTCAGCGTCGCGCTCGGCCTGCTCAGCCCGGCGTCTGGCCTCCTCTTCGAGGATCGCCTCCGCCAGATCGGCGACCGACGGCTCGGGTCCGGTCATCTCGGGCGAGTCGTCTGCCATTCTCTCCCTCGGGGCGATCCGACCGACCGGCAGCGGTGCGGTCGGTGCGGAGACAGTAGTCGCGGCGGGATAGCGGGAGGCCATGGCGCCAACCACGCAGGGGACGGGACGGTCCACGATCACGCGACGCATTCGACTTGTGCGCATTATCGGAGTGGGAGAGACTTGGCTGCCGGACCCGATCCCGGTGTCGACTTGGAGGACGGATAGGCCCATGACCAGACACCTGCGCCTCGCGCTCGCCTTCGTCGCCTGTACCGCACTTGTGGCCGCAGCCTGCGGCGGCGAGGTGACGGAATCCGGTGACGACGGCGCAGCGGCGCCGACCACACAGGCACCCGAAGCGGAGCCGGAGACCGCCGAGCCGGACGCGACCCAGCCCGACGAAGAGCCCGAAACAGAAGCAGCCGCCCCCGAACCCGACGAGGAGCCCCAGGGTCCGCCACCGAACATCTTCGACGATCCCCGGGACGGGATCTTCGACGAGTTCCAGGCCACGTTCGACCGCGGCGACAACCCCTTCACCCAGCTCGACGCCTTCTGCCACACCCACGACCCGGCGCCCGACCGGATAGCCACCGACAAGGGCATAGAGGCGGACTCGATCTCGCTCGTGCACCTGAGGTCGAAGCTGGAGGACTTCGCGGCCATGGGCTTCGCAGTCCCGGTGGGCAACGTGGCCGAGATGTACGACACGTTCACTGCGGTGGTCAACGAGCAGTGCGGGGGCGTGCGAGGCCGCATGATCGAGATGCACACCATCGAACTGGAGGTTCTCGGCGCGACAGTGGACGAAGATCGCAACGCGGCCTGCATCCAGGCCATCGAGGACTACGACGGCGTGATCCTGCTCAACTCCAGCGGATTCCAGGGTTCGGCCAACCTGTGCATCGTCGAGGAGAACGAGACCGCTTTCATCTCGACTCAGGGGCAGAGCGAGGAGTTCATGAGCCGGGGCGGGGACCGTCTCATCTCGCTGTCGCCGACCCTGGAGGAGAGTCTGCGCTGGCTGGCGGCTGACCTGGCCGACCGCGGCCAACTCGACGGCAAGACGATCGGGGTCGCCGCGCCCGACACGCCGGGCCAGTACGAGGCGGTGGAGGCGGGGCTGGTCGACACCCTGAACTCCAGGGGTATCGATGTCGCCGTCTTCGACGTGATCGGCTGCGCCGGCGGCACCTTCTGCCTGGAAGGCGTCGTCGAGTCCGTGCAGCGGATGCGGAGTGCGGGCATCGACGTCTTCTTCAACGTCCTCAACGTCGTGTCGACCCCGACCTACATCCTCGAGATGGACACCCAGGGATTCGAGCCCGGCGACGTGCAGTTCTACGCCTCGGACTTCAACGCCCACGCGGGCGAGCTGGTGTCGTCCAAGGTCGTGGCCTTCGGCGGCGAGGCCGCGGGCAACCTCTACAACGGCGCGCTGATCATCGACGATGCCGACACGGGCGCCTACCGGCTCGAGGACTACGAGCCGCGACCGTTCAACGAGATGTGCAACGACACCTACGGGGCCAACAATCCATCGGGAGCCAACCACGAGAACGCCGATCGGATGGACGGCTCAGGCTCATCTGCCTACGGGATGGTGACCACGGTGTGCAACATCATGCGCACGGCCCTGCGGGCCATCTATGCGGCGGGCGACAACCCGACGCGGGCCGACATCTACGCGGCGCTGGCCAATATGGGCCCGATCGACTCCAACGAGATGCTGCCGTTCACGATACGGCCGGGCAAGACGCAGGCTCCCAACGCCATCCACACTCTGCGCTTCGAGTACCCCTGCACCCTGCCCAGTCCGTTCGGAGCAGAGAACATCTGCATCGTCCCCATCGATGACTACCGCGCCGCGCCGGGCCGCTAGCCGCTAGCGATGGCCTAAACCGCCCGACCCGACGCTCACGGATAGCCGTGAGCGACCAGGGCTGGCTCAGGGGACGATGTCGATGAGTTCGGTCAGCGGCACGTTCTCGCCGTTGCCGACGTCGGGATCGAAGGTCGTGAGCCGGTACAGGTCGCGGGCGCCGAGCTTGGTGGGGGACAGCGAGTTCGCTGGAGCACCCGGCAGAACGAAGTCGGTCAGCGTGTAGGCCGCCTGCTCGAATGTCTCCGGCGTGAGGTCTGGACCGGCCGCGGCCGCGATCTGCGCGAACAGCGACAGATGGCCGCAGTAGCGGCGGACCGGGTTGAACCAGTTCTCGTCGTCGTCGGCCAGTTCTGCTGTGGGCCGCAAGTCGGCCCCGATGCCGGCGTCGTTGACCACCCGCACGCAGTCCTGGAACACATCGTCGTTCCAGATGTCTAGTTCCGAGGGACCGTCGGAGGCGATGGCGCCCCGAGCCCACTCGTGGTCGAAGGTCTCGCCGAGATTGTTGAGCCCGGCCGCGTTGTTGCTCCAGATGGTCACCGCATCGAGCATCCCGTTCAAGCCCAGGCCCCGGATGGTGGCCGCCGGGTTGCCATTGATCATCACGGTGTCGGCCCCATCGGCCCTGATCCGTTCGGAAATGACCTGCATCAACTGGTCCTGAGCAGCGGTGTCGCCGTCGTTGGCGTCGAGGACAGCCTTGCCCACGACCTCGATCCCGCGCGCCGCGAGCCCCTCGAGCACCAAAGGCTCGTCGCCTGTCGAGGCCTGGTGCGACACCACGAACACCCTGGCCCCGTCGGCTCTGCCGGTCTGGACCAGCAGGTCGAGGAGGTTGGACGTGTGATCGTCGGTGCTGGGCTCCACGTTGAACCACGGAGCCGTGGCCTGGGCCAGCTCGTCGGGGGTCTGCTCACCACCCACGAGCGGGGTGTTGTTGGTCCCGGCGAAACAGGGGTCAGCGGTGCCGGCCAGCGGACCGACGAATCCGAGCACAGCCGCGAACACCTCGTTGTCCTGGGTGAGAACGGTGCACGCCCGTTCCGCGTCGGCGGCGTCGATGGGGCTGTAGACGTCGTAGACGGCCACGACGTTGCGGCCCAGGATCCCGCCGTTTGCGTTCAGGTCGTCGACCAGGGCCTGGAAGACGCCCTGCTGGTCGCCCCAGCCTGCTGCCGTGAGCCCCATCTCCTGCAAGAGGTCGAAGTTGAGCATCGAGACGCCGATCGTGATCGTGTCCTCAGTCACGCCCTTCCACGACGCAGTGAGAGGGGCATCGGCCGTCATGTTCGGGGCCAGGCCGCTCCACCCCAACGGTGCCGCGGCTTCCTCGGAGGGTTCTTCGACGGCGGTCTCTTCGTCCGCCTCGTCGGCCGGCTGCTCGGCTGCACTGTCGGACTCGGCCGGCTCGGACACGGACTCGGTTGGTTCGGGGTCGCTGTCAGACGTCGTGGCCGTCTCTTCGGCTGGGCTGTCGGTGCTGGCGCTGTCGCTACTGGAACTGTCGGCGCTGGAGCTGTCGCTGCTGGAGCTGTCGACCTCGGTGCTGGCACTGCCGGTGTCCGGTGTCGACACCTCGTCGTCCGCTTCGTCGCCGCCGCCGCAGGCCGCGGCTACCAGTGCCAGCGCGGCAACGAGGACCGCCGCTCGTGCCCGCAGTGTGCTCTGTGTCCGCTTGTGAATCATTGACACCGTGCTCCTTCAGTGTTCTTTCGGTCCAGTGGCGGGGATTCGCCGACACAGACTGCCTCCGACGAGCGGCGCAGTATACCGACTCGTCGAGGCGGCCTGCGGCTAGCCGGCGGTCTCGCTGGCGGTGCCGAGATAGCTGGCGACGACCAGCGGGTCGTTCCTGACCTCGTCGGGAGTGCCCGCCGAGATCACCGACCCGGACTCCAGGCAATACACCCGATCGCTGACTCCCATGATCACCGTCATGTCGTGCTCGATCAGCAGGATCCCGGCACCCAGCTCGCTGCGGATCCTGCGGACAAGGGGGGCGAACGCCTCGGTCTCGCGCTGGGCGACGCCGGCGGTGGGCTCGTCCAGGCACAACACTCGGGCGTCGAGCGCCAGCAGGCCGGCCAGCTCGACGATGCGCCGGGAGCCGGTGGACAGGTCCGACACGTAGTGGTCGGCGTAGGCACCCAGACCGAACCAGTCGATCAGCTCATCAGCCTCGGCGCGGCGGCGTCTCTCGTTGACCAGAGTGTGGGGCAGGTGCAGCGCAGTTGAAATGAAGGGCGTGCGGCCCCTGGCCTCAAGCGCCACCATCACCGTCTCACGCACGGTCAGCTCCGGGAACAGCGTGGCCCCCTGAAACGTCCGACCCAGGCCGGCACTGGCTCGCCGCGCGGCCGACACACCAGTCAGGTCCCGCCCCATCAGCTCCACACGGCCCTCGCATCTGACCATCCCGCCGACCGCGTTCATCAGCGTGGTCTTGCCGGCGCCGTTCGTGCCGATCAGTCCGACGATCTCATCGCGGCGCACCTCGATGCTGACCTGCGACACGGCCTGGTTGCCGCCGAAACGCACCGACACGTTCTCGGCCCGCAGCACAACTTCGGGGACATCACCGCCGGCCGGGTCCCGGCGGCTCAGGCTGGCCGGCGAGGCCGGCGCGACACCAGGAGCATCCTCGGTCGGCAGCCGGGATGCGAGCCAGCTCAACAGGCCGTCCCGGGCTGTGTAGACCACCTGGATGAAGCCGCCGGGCAGGTACATGATGATGACCAGCAACCCGATGCTCGACGTGAACAGCGGCACCAGATCGTTGTCTCCGAAGAAGGCCGGCATTCCCTCGACCCACACGGCGCCCAGCACCGCGCCGGTGACCGAGCCCAGCCCTCCGATCACGGCCATGCCGACAACTCGCAGCGAGTCCTCGACCTGGAACAGCACCTGCGAGAAGCGGATGTTCTGCACCAAGCCGCCCAGCAGCGCGCCCCCGAAGCCGGCGAGCCCCCCGGCCAGACCGAACGCAGTGAGCTTCGCCCTAGTGGGGCTTACGGTGTAGGCGGAGGCACCGGCCGCGTTGTCACGCACTGCGATGGTGGAGCGGCCGATGCCGCTGCGCCGCAGCCTCGATACCACGGCATAGGCGATCACAAAGCCGCCCAGCGTGAAGTAGTAGTACGACCGCTGAGACGAGAGATCGATGCCGAACAGCGTGCCCCGCTGGTAGGGAACGCTCGAACTGCTCCCGCCGGTGAAGAACGGTCGGCGGAACAGGTACTGGGTCGATGCGATCGAGAAAGCGAACGTGCTCACCGCCAGCATCAGGCCCCGCACCCGCAGCGCTCCAGCGCCGATCAGCAACGCCACTAGGGCGGTGAACAGGGTCGCCAGCAGGATCGACACCACGAAGGGCACCCCGACCGCCTCCACATCGATCAAGCGGAAGCCGCGCCAGCCGATATCGAGTTCGAAGCCCCGGCTGAACGCCGCCCCCGACAGCGCTCCGATGCCCGCGAAGGCCATCTGCGACAGCGACAGCTGGCCCGACCAGCCCGTTATCACCGTCACCGACATGGCGCAGATGGCGAAGCCCAGAACCGTCGCGTACAGCAGATGCCTCGACGGCAGGGTCACGATCAGCGGCAGGACGATGGCGAAGGCCAGGGCGGCGGCAAGCGTGATCCGGGGCAGTGCCCGGACCCATCGCAGCCGTTCAAGGCGCGCCGGCACCGGCCGGATGCGCGGAACGAAAGCCAGGATCGTCTCCTCCGGGCTGCCGCGGCTCTGCACATACACCGCCACCAGCACCGCGCAGAACAGCAGGAAGTCGATCAGACCCGCCTCGGACAGGTAGTTGAACCTCACCACCGACTCGGTCACACCGATGGCGAGCCCCGCCACGACTGCTCTGGGAAACGACCTCATCCCCGCTACGGCGGCCGCGGCCAGCGCCCGGGCCAAAGTAAGCGGTCCCAGGTTCGCCAGGCCGGTCACCGCCCCCGACTGGCCGCTCAGCAAGATGATCGACAGAGACGACAGCAGGCCGGCGACCGTCCACACGAACGTCGACACCACCTTCGGGTTCACACCCGACAAGCGGGCCAATTCGGGGTTGCCAGCCGACGCGGCAACTGCACGCCCGAAGATCGTGCGGTTCAGCATCCAGCCCAGAGCGACGGCAACAATGGGCACCACCACGATGATCGCCACCTGGGGAGCGGCGATGCGCAGGCCGAACGGTGCGTTCTCCCAAACGGTGCGGGCCGCTACCGGATAGCGCTGCGTAGTGTCGGTGATGTCGGGGAACGCGGCGATCACCGCCCGCATCAACTGGGCAACGCCCACGGTGGCCACCAGCAGTATCACCCGGGGACGTCTGAACAGGCGGCGCACCACGGTCAGTTCCACCAGCGCGCCAGCCAACGTGCCGATCAGCAAGGCGGTAGCCAGACCGATCCAGAAGGGGAAGCCCCAGTCGATCTGCATCAGGGCGAACAAGCCGGCCGCGGGCAGCCCCAGGTTCCCCACCGCGAAGTTGATCACCCGGGTGGATCGGTAGATGAGCACGATGCCCATGGCGAGCATGCCGATGACCAGGCCCGTGACCGCTCCGTTGAATACGAGCTGCCGTGTGATCCAGGCTGCGAGGACCACCGCGTCTCAGCTTCCGTTGCCCGCGTCGGAGGGCGATTCGGTGCTATCAGCGCCGGTGCCGGCGGCGGAGCCTGTGCTGTCGGCCCCGGCGTCGTCGACAACACCCGGCGCCGGGTCGGCGCCGAATAGCACTTCGTGCATCAGTTCGGGCCGCTCGATGACATCGCGTGCCGGCCCCGCGTAGCGCACCTCGCCCTTCTCGAGGAACACGGTGTCGTCGGCCAGCGACAGCGCCAGGTTGAGCGACTGCTCCACCACGATCATCGTCTGCCCGGCCTCACGTAGCCGCTGGAGTCCGGCCACGAGGTCTTGGACGATGGTGGGGGCCAGCCCGAGGCTCATCTCGTCGATGATGAGTATCTCGGGATCGTGCATCATTACCCGAGCCAGCGCCAGCATCTGCTGCTGCCCGCCGGAGAGGTCGCCGGCTCGCTCACCAAGACGGCCCTCGAGTTGTTCGAACATCTCGACCACCCGATCGATGCGCCGTTGCACGTCGGCGGAGTCCCGCCGGTACTTGTAAGCGCCGATGCGAAGGTTGTCCTCGATGCTCAGCTCACGGAACACCCCCCGCCCGCCGGGCAGCATCTGCACACCCATCGCGGAGCGCTGCTCCGGGGTGGTGTAGGTGATCGAGCGCCCGTGCATGCGGATCTCGCCCCGCTCGGGCGTTAACAATCCGGTGACCACGCTGAGCGCAGTCGACTTGCCTGCGCCGTTGGCGCCGAGCAGGGCCAGCGTCTTGCCCTGACCCACCTCGAAGGAGACGTCGAAGAGCACCTGCACCGCGCCGTAGCTGAAGTCGATGTTGCTGGCTTGCAGCGCCGGAGTGGACTCTGGGTCGAGGCGCCTGCGGTCGTGCTCGGCCAGCTCCTCCTCGAGTTCGGCAACCACCATCGACAGGTCGTGCTTGATCGACCGCGAGCCGCGGATCAAGAAGACCGAGCCGATGGACACCGCCGGGAGGGCCAGCACGGTCACCGCGGTCTGCACGCCGTAGGAGTCGACGAGGAACGCTGCGACCAGTGATCCGCCCACTGCGCCGAACAGGAAGATGAACAGGGTGATCAACGCTGAGCCCAGGCCTCGCAACCGGTAGGGCACGATCGACCACACCACCGGAGCGACCATGGCGAATGCGGCTGCCGACAGCACGGTGCGGGGCACGTCCACCACCACGAACAGGTACTCGTTGGGCATGGCGAACTGCAGCGGCACCAGGACCGAGGTTGGCAGCAGCAGTCCCCCGATCAGCCGCAGAGTCAGGGACGGGTCGCGGCGGTACAGCCGATCAAAGCGCAGCCCCACCATCGGCAGCACCACCGCCGCGGCGAAACCAGCGACCGAGGTGGCCACCCCCCGCCCGAACGTGCCGAGGCCGAACTCGTCCTCCAGGAACAGGTTGGACTGAACGGGAATCGTGAACAGCACAAAACCCAGAGCGACGAACGCGAACAGCACCGCTCTGACCGTCTGGATCCTCAGCAGCCGGGCGAAGGCAGCCTCCACCGAGATGGGAGCGGGGTCGGGGTCGGCGATCACCTGGCTGAGGACACTCGTCTTCTCCCACTGGCCCCGGGTCGGTTCGGGGATCCGGAAGGCGGCCACCGCGAACACCGCCACCGGCAGGCCCAACAGGAAGAACGCCCACCGCCAGCCCTCGTCACCGCCGGCGACCCACGCCACGGTGCCCACCGCGATCGGGCTGATGGCGGCCACGGCCCGGCCGGTGGACTGGGTGAGCCCGCCGATGCGGCCCCGCACCCCGATGGGGTATGTGTCGGCCAGCAGCGAGCTGTGCACCGGGATCGTGTTCGACTTGGCGATGCCAGCGCCAAAGCGGGTGCAGAACAGCATGAACGCGTTCACCGCGAAGCCCGAGAGGAACACCATCCCGGAGAACACCGCGCTTGCAATCCCGACGATCGGCGCTCGTCTGATGCGGTCGGCCAGCCAGCCCATCGGGAAGGCGCCCAGCACCACGAAGGCAGCTGAGGCGGACGCGATGAAGGTAATCGTGCCGTCGGAGACACCGAAGGTGTCACGGATGTCGGGGGCCAGCACGGCCATGGCGGCCTGTTCGAGCTCGTCAAGGCTGTTGAGCACGAGCAGCACGATGAAGGTGAAGGCACCACCCATCGCGAGGCCCTCGCGCAGCGGCATCTCCTCGTCGCCGACCCCCGGCAGGAGGTCGTCCGCGAAGAGCACCTGCTCGCCGGCGCGGTCCTGAGCGTCTCGGCGAGCCGATTCCGCCGACAGCAGCTCTGCGGTGAGAACGGCCGTGTCGTCTTCGGGGGTCCCCTCAGGCTCAGCCGCTCCGGGACCTTGCTCGGGATGCTGGTCAGTCACCAGCGAACAAACTAGGCCCTAGGGTGCGATGACCGGTGCACTTCGCGCAGGCGCTCGCGGCTGACGTGGGTGTAGATCTGGGTGCTGGCGATGTCGGCGTGGCCCAGCAGTTCCTGCACGGCCCGCAGGTCCGCGCCGCCGTCGAGCAGGTGGGTGGCGAAGGTGTGGCGCAGGGCGTGCGGATGGGTCGGCACCACGCTGCGGCGGTCGATGACCCGGCGCACGTCGCGGGGCGTCATGGCCCGGCCCCGCTGGTTGAGGAAGACCGGGTCGGCCGGAGTGTCGTTGGCGACGAACGAAGCACGATGATCCTCTAGCCAGGCACGCAGCGCGGCCGCTGCCGGATCGCTGAGGGGAACCAGGCGCTGCTTGGAGCCCTTGCCCCACACTCGAACCTGGGCTTGAGCCAGGTCCAAGTCCTCGTGGCGCAGGCCGCACAGCTCGCTCACCCGCAGGCCGCTTCCGTAGAGCAGTTCGACGATGGCCAGATCGCGGGCGTCGCGGGCTTCGTCGTCCCCGGCTCGGGCCGGCTTCTCGATGAGCGTGTCTATCTGGTCGTCCTTGAGCACCTGCGGCAGCTTCGACGGCCCTCTGGGCGGGGCCAGCCCGAGCGTGGGGTCGGTGCCCACACGGCCGGTGCGGCGGGCCCAGTCGAAGTAGCGTCGCAGCACCGAGACCTTGCGGCTGATAGTGCGGGCCGCGTAGCGATTGACGCCCAGCTCGGCCAGGTAACGGCGCAGAGTCCGCCGGTCCACCGCCGAGGGGCCAGCCGCACCCGCCTCCTCGAGCCACTGCACGGCCGCGGCAGCGTCGCGTGCGTACACGGCCCGGGTGGAGTCGGCCACGCCGCTAAGCGAGTCGAGCCACGCTCCCAAACCCCAGTTGTCCACAAGTCGAGTGTAGTTATCCACACAGTCCTCGCCGTGACCTCACGGCGAAGCTCAGTCCTCTAGGCCCGCATCACGCGGGCGCCGTCGCGAGCCAGCAGACCCAGGCGCTCGAGGCCCTCGGCGGCCACCAGAACCTCGGGCACGGGTGCCCCGGCTCGCAGCACCAGCAGGTCGAGGCTGATCGGGCCGTCGTCGAGGAGGTCGAACAGCTTCTTCTGGAGCCCGTCGAGACCCTCGATATCGATCCGGCTCACCGCCGGGTCCAAGCCCGCGGCGATGCGGGCCAGCATGGTACCGCCGGTCGCCAGTCCCAGGGCGACCAGCACGTCCTCGGTGGAGCAGGCTGGAGCGCAGCCCTCGCTCAGCAGAAGGTTGGTGCCCTCCGCAGCCGGGTTTCGCACCGAGCCGGGCACGGCCATGACGGTGACCTCGCGCCGGATGGCCTCCTCGACCGTGTGCATGGAGCCACCGGCCCGCTTGGACTCCACCACCACCACGACATCGGCCAGCGCGGCGAGCAGCCGGTTACGGGCCGGAAAGCGCCAGCCCTCCGGCTCGGCTCCCAAGGGCGCCTCCGAGAGCAGGGTTCCAGACGCGCTCACTGCCTCCCAGAGATCGCGGTTGCCTCTGGGATAGACGACGTCGAGACCGCTGCCAACTATGCCGACGACGGGGGCGCCGTCCGCGGCCAGTGCGCCCCGGTGGGCCGCGCCGTCTATACCCAAGGCGAGTCCGGAAACCACGGTCACCCCGGCCTCGGCCAGCCCCGCACCCAGCTCCATCGCCACCGACCGTCCTGTGGGCGTGCAGCGCCGGGTGCCCACGATGGCCACGGCCGGCGCGGTGGGGTCGGGCAGGCGTCCGCGGCGGAACAGGATCGGCGCCGGATCGAGGTCGTAGATGAGGGCGAACGGATGCTGGATGCTGGCCGGCGTGGTCACCCACGCGTCCAGTGATTCGAGCTGGGCAGCGATTGCGGTGAGGTCGGCGCCGCGGGCGTGGTCCCGCCAGATGTCGTGAAGGTCGTCGCCGGCCACCCACTTGGCCATCTGGCCTGTCTCCACCTTCTTCCAGACCTTGGCCGGATCTTGCTTGCGGAGCAGCCGATCGAGCCGTCGCGGCGTCGCCCGCGGCAACGACGCCAACGCGGCGGCGTAGACGCCCCGCTCCATCGGCGTCGCGGGTCCGTCATCCACCGACCACTGCTTCGGCGTCGCAGTCACGTCATCCATGGACTAGGCCTCCCGCGCTGTCGAGCCGCATCCTGAGCGAGAGAGCCGCAAGCACGTCGGTCGCTCGCAGTTCGTGGCCGCCATCGTCAAGGTCGCGAATCGTGCGGGCCACTGTGCGGACCCGGCGCAGGCCCCTGGCGCTCAGACGTCCTTCGGTCAGGGCGGCCCGCAACACTTCCGTGGCGGCGTGGTCCATGGGGGCGTGCCGTTCCAGGTCCGGCCCGGACAGCTCGCCGTTGCTGGCGACACCCCGCTGGCGAGCTCGGACCCGGACAGCCGCCACCCGTTCGGCGACCTCGGCGCTGGAGGTGCTCGGCCCGGTGTCGAGCAGGTCGGCCGGGTCGGGTCGGTCCACCCGGACCACCAGATCGAGGCGGTCGACGAAGGGGCCCGACAGCCTGCGCTGGTAGCGGGCCAGCGCTCCTGGAGCGCACCGGCAGCCGACCGTGCCGCCGGCGCCGCACGGGCACGGGTTCATGGCTGCCACCAGCAGGAAGCGGGCCGGGTGCTCGACCATGCCCTGGGAGCGGGCCACCCGGATCATGCCCTCCTCCAGCGGCTGGCGCAGTGCGTCCAGCACCGACGGTGCGAACTCCCCGAGCTCGTCCAGGAAGAGAACCCCGCCGGTGGCCGCGCTCACCTCGCCCGGCCTGGCCCGGGCGGTGCCCCCGCCCACCAGCGCGGCCATTGACGACGAGTGGTGGGGCGCCCGGAACGGGGGTCGGGTGATCAGGCCGTCGGGAAGGGCCAGCCCGGCCGCCGAGTGGACCCGGGTGACCTCCAGGGACTCCGCGTGCGACAGGTCAGGCAGCACGCCGACCAGGCGGCGGGCCAGCATGGTCTTGCCCGCGCCGGGGGGCCCGACCAGCAGCAGGTGGTGCCCACCGGACGCGGCCACCTCCAGGGCCCAGCGGGCCAGCGGCTGGCCCGCGATGTCGCAGAGGTCGGGCTCAGGCTCGGCGCAAGGCGAGCCTCGAGCGACGGGCGGAACGGGCCAGGGCTCCGTGCCGGCCAGCGCTTCGAACACCTCCTTGAGGTGGTTGACGGGTCGGACCCGTTCGGGAGCCACCAGTTCGGCCACCTCGCTGTCGCGGGCGGCAACCACGATCGACGAGTTGTCCATGGCGTCGACCAGGGGCAGCGCCCCCGGCACGGGCCGCACCGACCCGTCGAGGCCCAACTGCCCCAACACTCCGAGGTCGGTGATCGACGCCGCTTCGAGCTGCCCGTCGGCGACGAGCACGCCCACGGCCACGGCCAGATCGAGGCCGGCGCCCGACTTGGGCACATCGCTGGGGGCCAGGTTGACCGTGATGCGCGTCGACGGCCATTTGAGCTTGCTGGACACGATGGCGGCCCGGACCCGGTCGCGGGCTTCGCGGCACGAGGCGTCGGGCAGGCCGACGATGGTGAATCCGGGTAGCCCGTCGGCGACGTGGACCTCCACCGACACGGGATGGCCCCATACGCCGACGAGGGTGGCAGAGCGGACGGTAGCGAGCACTTCGGCCTCCGTGGATCGTGGATTGGAGGCCGTCGTCAACCCGGCCGGCGGCTAGCCGTGCATCAAGAGTGTGCAGTGATCAACTATAGCACTTCTCGTGTATATCTGACTACGGCTGCGATCTCTCCGGCATCCAGCACCTCTGCGAACCCGGGCATCGACCGCACCCCGTCGGCGATGATCTCGACCTGGTCGGCAATGTTTGGGTATTGCGCGACCATCCGCCCGTCCGAGAGCCTTGTGCCCCGTCCCCCGCCTCCGTCGTTGCCGTGGCAGTTGGCGCAACGGTCGATGTAGACCTGCCGCCCCGCCACCAGCTCGCGGTCCGGGTAGCCGTCCGGGCCGACGGGCACCTCCGGCACGTCGTCGGCCGCACAGGCTCCAGCCGCCGCGATCGCGACGACCAGGGCCGCCACCAGAAGGCGGTGCGGGATCAGGAAGCGACGAAGCATGGCGCGATGAGGTGCGGGGGGATCGCCGTCAAACGATACTTGCACCATGGGATTCGATCCCACCCGTCCCCATCGCCGCCGACGCTCCGACCTCGTCTTCGTAGTCGCGGGACTGCTGGTGGCTGTCGGCCTGGTTGTCTGGGCACTCCTGGGATAGGCGGCTGTGGACGAACCGGAGCGCCTCGGCGAGGTGGAGGTGCGCTTCATCCAGTCCTACCTGACCGCCAAGGACTACATCTGTCCCAACTGCAACCGGACCATCCCGGTCGGAACCGGCCACTACGTCGTAGTGCCCGTCGAGGCGCCCGACCTGCGGCGCCACTGGCATCGCGGCTGCTGGGACCGGCGCACCAAACGCTAGAAGGCGTTCTCGATCACTTTGACTTCGACGCCGGTGACGGTGGCGACGTCGAAGCGGACCCGGCCCCGGCGATCGTTGGCCTGCAGCCATTGGAGGGCCAGCGACCGGATCTTGAGCTGCTTGCGCCGGTCCACCGCCTCCGCGGCCGCCCCGAAGCGGTCCGAGCGGCGGGCCTTCACCTCGCAGAACACGATCTCGCCGTCGCGGAACAGGACCAAGTCCAGCTCGCCCGAGCTAACCCGCCAGTTCTGGTCCAATACCTCGTAGCCGGCCTCGCGGTACCAGCGAGCAACCTTGCGCTCACCCCACGCGCCGCGGGCTTGCTTCGAACGGTCCGGGGATCGGCCACTCCGATGCGCGGCACCGGACTGGAGGTCAGCGATAGCGCTTTTCCTTGACCTTCGCCGCCTTGCCGACGCGGTCGCGCAGGTAGTACAGCTTCGCCCGGCGCACATCGCCCTGGATGATGCGCTCGATGCGATCTATCACCGGGGTGTGCACCGGAAACGTGCGCTCCACGCCCACACCGAAGCTCACCTTCCGCACGGTGAAGGTCTCGCGCACCCCGCTGCCCTGACGCCGGATCACCACACCCTCGAACACCTGAGTGCGGGCCCGGTTGCCCTCCACGACCCGCACATGCACGCGGACGGTGTCGCCCGGCTGGAACTCCGGGACGTCGTCGCGAAGGTTCTGCGCATCAACGAGGTCGGTGGGGTTCATCGCTGTCTCCGCTCACATCGGCCGCTGCGGCCGGGCGGAGGGAGTCTACGAGCGCCGCCCCCCGCCTCCACCAGCGTCGAGACCGTGATCTTCGAGGAGCTTCTGCTCCTCGTCGCTCAGGCCGCCCCGGGCCTCGATCAGGTCCGGGCGGCGCTGGATGGTACGGGCCAGCGACTGGGCTCGGCGCCAGCGGGCCACCCGAGCGTGATCGCCCGACAGCAGCACCTCGGGGACGGGCCAGTCCCGGAATTTCGCCGGCCGGGTGTATTGGGGGTACTCCAGCAGCCCTTCGCTGAAGGACTCCTCGGACGTGGATGCCTCGTTGGAGAGCACGCCCGGCACGCAGCGCGCCACTGCCTCCAGCACCACCCCCGCCGCTGCCTCACCGCCTGAGAGGACCACATCGCCGACCGAGATCTCGCCGTCCACCAAGTGCTGGCAGACCCGCTCATCGACGCCCTCGTAGCGCCCGCAGAGCATCGAGAACCCGGTCCCGGAGGCCAGTTCGCCCGCCATGGCCTGGTCGAAGCGGCGACCTGCGGGCGACAGGTAGAAGAGCGGTCGAGGCGGCTCGACCGCCTCCACCGCGTCGAACAGGGGCTGGGGCATCATCACCATTCCCGCTCCCCCGCCGAAGGGCGCGTCATCGGTGCTCCGGTGGCGGTCGGTGGCGGCCATCCTTAGGTCGTGGACCCTCACGTCGAGCGTGCCAGCGGAGCGGCTGCGCCCGATGACCGAGGCCGAGGCCATTGTCTCCACCAAGTCGGGGAAGATCGTGAAGATGTCGATTCGAAAACTCATGTCGCCGTTTCGAACAGCCCGTCGGGAACCTCAACCTCTACCAGCTTGCCGGGCACCGAACGGACGAGGAAGCGCAGCGGCACTAGGGCGCCGTCGGTGAGTTCGAGCAGGTCTCCGGCCGGATTGGCCAAGACGGACGCCACGACGCCCCGGTCCGTGCCGGCCTGGTCGACCACCCGGGCACCGATCAGCTCGTGGACCCACAACTCATCGGGGTCCACGATCGGCGCGGCCCGCAGGACCAGCCCCCTCAAAGCCTCAGCTTTGCTGCGGTCGTCGATACCGACGAAGGCCACAAGGTGGCGCTTGTTGTGGGGTCGGGCCGCGGAGACCTGCAGGATGCCCAAGTCGGTCTGAAGTTCGGATCCGGGCTCCAGACGCTCGGGCCGGTTCGACACCAGCGTGACGGTTACCTCACCGCCGGTGCCATGGGGCCGCCCGACGCGGCCGATCTCCAGCAGAGGCGCTGAGGACGCCCCGGACGACGCAGACGGGCCACCCGCGCGGCCTCTAGTCGACGAACTCGACCTCGATGTCGACATCGTCGCGCGATCCGGCGGCGCGCACGAGGGTGCGTATGGCGTGCGCCACGCGGCCTCGCTTGCCTATCACCCTGCCCATCTCACCCTGCGCGACACGGACGTCGAGGCGTACCGCGTCGGGGCCGGCCGAGGTCGCCGTGACCTGAACCGCATCAGTGTCGTCGACGATGCTCGTGACGACGTAATGGCACATCGCCTGGGCGGTGGGGGCCAGATCGCTCACGAGCCTGAGTCCCCGGCGCCGGCTGCCTCGGGCGTGGCCGCGGCTATTCCCTGGCCCCGGAAGGTCTCCCAGGCGCCGCTGATCTTCAGCAACTTCTCCACCCGCTCGGTGGGCTGCGCGCCATGACGCAGCCAGTGCAGCGCGCGGTCGTTGTCGATCCGCACCACCGACGGCTCCTGGCGGGGCTCGTATATCCCGATGATCTCGATGAAGCGCCCGTTACGGGGAGCTCGGGCATCTGCCGCCACCACGCGATAGGTGGGTTGTTTCTTCTTCCCCATCCGCATGAGGCGCAACTTGACAGCCAATTTGATTCCTCTGATCTCTCGATGTCCGGCGAAGGGTCAATTCAACCCGGGCCACTCACCCTTTTCCAACCCTGGAAGGGTCAGAGGCGTCTTGGAAACGGGCACCGGTCCCTTGGGGGTGGTTCGGCCGCCGGTGCCGCGCCGCTTGGAGGCGGACGCCCGGCCCCCCGATCGTCCCGCCTGCTTGGACGACCGGGCCCTTGACGCGGCCATCCGCTTGCCGCCGAGCCCTCCGAGCCCCTTCATCGCCGAGCGCATCTGCTTGAACTGATCGACCAGGGCCTTCACGTCGCTGGGACGGCAGCCCGAACCGGCCGCGATGCGCTGCCGGCGGGAGGCGTCGATGATGTCGGGCTCGGCGCGCTCCTGCGGCGTCATCGAGTGGATCATGCCGGTGATGCGGCCGATGCGGCCTTCATCGACTTCGGCGCCGCGCAGTTCCCGCGGCACTCCGGGCATCATGCCGATGAGGCTGCGCAGGTTGCCCATGCCGAGGACCTGCTGCATCGTGGTAAGGAAGTCGTCGAAGGTGAACGTTCCCTCCAGCAGCCTGGAAGCGGTCTCGGTGGCCTGCTCGGCCTCGAAAGCGGATTCGGCCTTGTCGATCAGCGTCTCGACGTCGCCCATCCCCAGGATGCGGCTGGCGAGACGATCGGGATGGAACGGCTCGAAGTCCTCCAGCTTCTCGCCTACCGAGGCGAACGCTATGGGCCGGCCCACCACCTCCTTGACCGACAGCGCCGCCCCACCCCGGGCGTCGCCGTCCAGCTTGGTGAGGATGACGCCGTCGAGGGCGAGCGTGTCGTGGAAAGTCCTTGCCGAGTTCACGGCATCCTGGCCGGCCGTGGCGTCGACCACCAGGAACGTGTAGTGGGGCCGCACTGCCTTGGAGATCCGGCGCACCTGATCCATCATCTCGGCGTCGATGGCCAGACGGCCCGCAGTGTCGACGATGACTACGTCGCGCCCGGTCCGGGTCGCTTCGGCCAGCGAGGCCGACGCGGCCTTGACCGGGCCTCGGCGGTGGCTGAACACGGGCACGCCGGCTCGCTCGCCCAGCGTCCGCAACTGCTCGACCGCGGCGGGCCGCTGCAGGTCGGCGCCGACCAGCAGCGGGCTGCGGCCCTGGCGCAGGAGCCACTGGGCCAGCTTGGCCGCATTGGTGGTCTTGCCCGAGCCCTGCAGACCGGCCAGGAGCACCACTGTGGGCGGCTTCGACGCATAGGTGATGGTGAGCCGCTCACCCCCGAGGCTGGTGGTGAGCTCCGAGAGCACGACCTTGACCACCTGCTGGGCGGGATTGAGAGCCCGCGAGAGCTCCTCGCCGACGGCTCGCTGGCGGATGCGCCCGGTGAGGCCGGTGACCACATCCAGGTTGACGTCGGCCTCAAGCAGGGCCACACGGATCTCACTCAGCGCGGCGTCGACGTCCTCCACCGAGAGACGTCCCCGGCCGCGCAGCCTGGAGAACACGGTCTCGAAGCGGCTAGTCAGCGTGTCGAACATGGCCGGGTCACCCTACCTAGCGGGCCCTACCTTGATCGCCCTTCTGAGTCTTCGTCAGGCGAACAGGGCCTCCACGAATTCCGAGGTGTCGAAGGGCACAAGGTCGGCGATCCCCTCGCCGACTCCGACAAGCTTCACCGGCACTCCGAGCTCGGCCTGCACAGCCACAACGATCCCGCCCTTGGCCGAGCCGTCGAGCTTGGTGAGGACCACACCGGTTACGTCCACCGCGTCGGCGAACTCACGGGCCTGGGCCAAGCCGTTCTGACCGGTCGTGGCATCGAGCACCAGAAGGGTCTCGGTGACCACCCCTGATCCCTTGTCAGCCACCCGCCGCACCTTCTGGAGTTCGGCCATGAGGTTGTGTTCGGTGTGGAACCTTCCGGCCGTGTCGGCCAGGACCAGATCCGCCCCACGGGCCGCAGCCGACTCCACCGCGTCGTACACCACCGACGCGGGATCAGCACCGGCGGAGCCCCGCACGATGTGCACCGAGGAGCGCTCAGCCCACATGGCCAGCTGGTCCGCGGCCGCAGCGCGGAAGGTGTCACCGGCGGCCAGCACCACCCCGGAGCCGGCGTCGGCCTCGCGCTTGGCCAGCTTGCCGATGGTTGTGGTCTTTCCGGTGCCGTTGACTCCGACGAACAGCCACACCGACGGGCTCTCGCCGTCGCTGCGGCGAGCCAGCGACCGGTCGAAGCCTCCAAGTCGCTCCCGCAGCTCGGTCTGCAGCGCCGCCTTCGCCGCGGTGGGATCGCCTCCGACACTGCCGACCCGTGCCCTGGCTGCCTCCACGATCTCGGAGCTGGTCGCCAACCCGACGTCGGCCCTGATCAGGGCCTCGGTCACCTCGGTCCACGCTTCCTGCGAGACCGACGTCCGCTCCAGGGCGGTCAGCGGTCCACTCAGAACGGCACGCGCCTTCGAGAGGCGGTCGCGCAGCGAGGGGGCAGGCCCGCCGGCCGCTCCGGCAGCCCTGTCGGCCAGCCGGCCGACAACCCGGTCCGCGGCCTCGCCCGCCGCGGCCGCGCCGTCAACGACCCCAGGGGCGGGTGGCTGGCGGCGCCTGAGCACGACGACGGCCGCGACCACCAGCACAGCCGCCAACGCGACCAGGCCAACAATGATCTCGAGCGTCATCCCAGTGCGTCCAGCACGGCAGTGGCTAGGTAGACGTCGTCACCCCGCCTGATCGTCAGCTCGACAGCCTCTCCGGGCCGGCGCAGCTTGATGGCGGCTGCCAGCTCCGCGATGTCCTTCATGGGCTCGGCGTCGAGACTGACGATGATGTCGCCGGCCAGCAGGCCCGCCTCCTGGGCCGGGGATCCTGAGAGGACCTGGACCACTACCACCCCCGCGATGTCGCCGTCGGCAGCCCGGCCGCTGATCCCGAGATATCCGAGCTCCAGCGACTCCCCCTTGACGATGCGGGTGGCGATCAGATCTACAGTGTCACTGGGGACGGCGAAGCCCAAGCCGATGTTGCCGCCTGAAGTGGTCTGGATCATCGTGTTCATCCCGATGACCCGCCCCTGCCAGTCGGCCAGGGCGCCGCCCGAGTTGCCGCGATTGATGGCGGCGTCGGTCTGGATCATCTCCACCGGCACCGGCGAGTTGGGGTCGGAACCTCCCTGGACCTGGATCCTCACCGCGCTCACGATCCCTGCCGTGACCGTGCCGGTCAGGCCGAGAGGACTTCCGATGGCGACCGCCAGCTGCCCCACCCTTACCGACGAGGCCGGCGCGAAGGTGGCGGCCACCAATTCAGCAGCCCCCGGATCGACCCGTACCACCGCCACGTCGTGCCCGGACGACCCACCGATGACCTCGCCGTCGAGACGGGTGCCGTCCGACAACGTGACGACCACGTCGTCGACTCCCTCGACGACGTGGTGGTTGGTGACGATGTACCCGTTCTGCGCATCCCACACGATCCCGGAGCCCAGCCCGAATCCGATCGGCGCATCGACCTCGACGAGCACGACCGAGGGGCTCAGGGCCTCGGCCACGGCCACCACCGGCTCCTCAGAGACGACGGGTGCGGGGTACTGGGCGGCCGCCGCGTCGGGGATCGACTCGGCCAAGGCGACAGCTGGCCCGTCCGGAGTCGCGGCCTCCTTTGCGGGGACCGCCGCGGCTGCCGGCTCCGGGGGGATCTCCTCCGGTGTGGCCAGCCTTATCTGGGGAGTTGGCCCGGCACCTTGCGGGTCGTCGAACAGAACCAATCCGAGGGCGGTACCGGCAACCAGGACCAGGCAGGCCAGTACCAGTGCCCCCGCGACCTTCCAGGCGGGGCGTCGGGCCGCAACGGCGGCCTCGGGCGGCCTGACCACCGCGGTCGGGCTGACAGCCTCAGAGTCCTGCATCCGCCCTAGAAGCTAGGCCGAGCAGGTGAGAGAACCGTGAGCGGCGACCCTTGTGGCCCGCTAGGCGGCGTCGGAGACCCGTTCCGACACCACCATCGACGAGCCGCCGGGCTTCATCGAGACCCCCTGCAGGCAGTCCGCAGCCTCCATGGTCCGCTTCTGGTGGGTGACTATCACCAGCTGGGCGTCGGAGCGGAACTCGTCGATGAGGGTCAGGAAGCGGTGCAGGTTCACGTCGTCGAGAGCGGCCTCCACCTCATCCATCACGTAGAAGGGCGACGGCCGGCTGCGGAACACCGCGAACAGGAAGGCCAGCGCGGCCAGCGTCCGCTCGCCGCCCGAGAGCAGCGACAACCGCTTCACGTTCTTGCCGGACGGCTTGGCCGAGATCTCGATGCCGGTGTCGAGGAGGTCGTCGGGATCCGTGAGGGTGAGGCGCCCCTCGCCACCCGGGAACAACGCCTCGAACAGCACCTCGAAGTTGGCGGCCACATCGACGAAGGCCGAGCTGAACACCGTCTTGATCTCGCCGTCGATCGAGCGGATCACCCGGTTGAGGTCGCGGCGGGCGGCGCGGATGTCGTCCAGTTGGCCTCGCAGCAGCTCGTGGCGCTCGTAGAGCTCGTCGTACTCGGCCAGAGCCAGAGGATTGACCGGGCCCATGATCTCCAACTCGGTGGTCAGCTGATCCACCCGCTGCCCGGGGTCGAGCCCGTCGGGCAGCTCCGGCAACTGCGCGGATGCGGCCTCGTGCGGGGTTAGTCCGTAGGTGTCGCGCAGACGCTCGACCGCCGTCTGCAACCGCGTGCGGAACTCGGCCTCCTCGATGTCATGCCGGCTCTCGGTCTGGCGGAGGGTCTCGTAGCGACTCTCGGCATCGGCCTGCCGGCGCCGCAGGTCGTCGAGGTGCGCGGCCAGCGCCCTGACTTCGTCAGAGTGCCGGCGACGGACTTCTCGTATCTCGGCGAGTCCGGCGTTCAGGATCCCCGTCCGCTCCTCCACCGCCCGCCGGAGCGTCTCAAGCACCGTCGCCTCGCGCTCCAGCACGGCCAGCCGACCCTCGGCCGCGGCCCGGGAGGCGTGGTAGACGGCCAGCCGCTCCTCCAATTCTGTGACGCGGGCACCCAGCATCTGCTGGCGCTCCTCCAACCCGGCGTCGGTCGCACTCTGGTCGGCCGCCCGGGCCGCCAGCTCCGACGCGCGCCGGTCGAGGTCGGCGCGGGCTTCGGCCGCCTGGCGGTTTCGCTGGAGTGCTTGCGCCTCTGCCGCCTCCAGCTCGGGCAGGCGGGACTTGATTTCTGCGACCCGCGAGACGGCCTCCTCCAGCCGGCGGGAGGTCTCCGCCAAGTGGTCCCGCAAGGCGCTGGTCGTGGTGTCGAGGTCGCGCCGATCCGACTCGGCGCGGTGGATGGCGTCGGCCGACGACGACGCCGCGAGTTCAGACGCGGCCAGCCGGCGGCCGAGCTCGTCGACATGCCCCCGACTCTCCTCCAGTCCGCTCCGGGCCAGATCGCATCCAGCCTCCGCCTGTTCGACGACTGCCCTCGCGGCCTCAAGCCTCTGGTCCGCCTCTGCCAGCGCGGGCCGGAGTCCGGCGGCGCCGTGCACGCCGAGTCGCCAGCCTCTGCTGCTCAACCGGTCACCGGCCGGCGTGACCACCACGACGCCGGGATGCCGCATCCACACGTCGGCTGCGGCCCGCCAATCGCCGTCCACGAGGACCGTGGAGTCGAGCAACACGTCCAGCAGTCGGGCCACATCCGGATCGGCGGCTCGCACCCGGCCCCTCAACGGCTCCAGCCCGAGCCGGGCCACCGGCACAGGCTTCGCGCCGCCGGTGCCGTTGCCCTCCAACGCGATCACAGCCGCGCCGACATCGCTGGCCTCCACGCTGTCGATCACGCGACGCGCCTCGGCGGTGTGCCTCACTACGACAGCGCCGACCGTGTCCCCCGCGGCGGCCGCGAAGGCTGCTTCGAGGCCGGAGTCCACCTCCACAAGGTCGCCCAGCAGCCCTAGGACACCATCGGCTGCGGCCTGCACGTCTACCGGCACCGGTCCCGCGGACTGATCGAGGGCCATGGCGAGCGCCTCGCTTCGGGCGGCCCAGTGCCGCAAGTCGCTCTGGGCCGCTGAACGGGCTTCGACGGCAACCTCCAGGGCGCTCTCGCCGTCGGCGCGAGCTGCTTCTGCCGCCGCGAGCTCCGCACGGAGGGCGGTGATCTCGTCGCTGCATCCCTCCTGCTCGCTGCGGTGTCGATCAACCCGGCCGGCCAACTCCTGCAGGCGACGCTCGGATGCCTCCAAGCGCTGGGCGAGACGGTCCCGCTCCGACTCGTTGAGCCCGATCGTCGACTGAAGCGCAGCCAGTTCGCCCCTGGCCCCGGCAGCCTCGCTGGCCGCATCCAGGTCGAACCCGCTGTGGTCGCCCCATCGGGCCTCGAACCCGGCCCGGTCCGATTCCAGGCGTTCCTTCATCTCCTCTAGGCGGAGACGATCGGAATCGGCCGCGGCGGCGGACAACACGACCGCGGAGAGTTCGCTCCGGCTGCGCTCCAACTCCACTTGCAGTCCCGCGGCCAGCTCCTGGTCGGCGAGGGCGGCCCTTTGATGCTCGATACCGCGCTGGCGCTCGACCGCGACCGCAGCCAGTCCCGCCGCCCTGGCCCGGAGGCCCTCGATGCGGGCGAGGCGCTCCGAATGATCGTCCATCCCGTGCCGGGCCAGTCGTTGCTCGTCGGCGGCCACCCTCTCGCTGAGAGCGTCGAGTTCGGTTCGCAGGTCGGCTTGTTCGGCTGCTCGGGCCTCGCTCTCGTCCTTGTGAGCCCGCAGCCGCTCCCGCAGATCCGAGATCTCGCAGCCGGCCAGATGCACCCGCAGCACTTCCAGCTCAGCGAGCAGGTCGGCGTGCCGACGGGCTGCCTCAGCCTGCTTCTGCAGGGGGCGCAAGCGCCGTCGCACCTCCCTCAGCAGGTCGCTCATCCGGGTCAGGTCGCCGTCGGTGGCGAGCAGGCGTCGCTCAGCCCGTTCCCGCCTCTTGCGGTACTTGAGGATTCCAGCCGCCTCCTCCACCACCACCCTGCGATCGGCAGGACGGGCGTTGAGCACGGCGTCTATCTGGCTCTGCGACACGATCATGTGCTGCTGGCGGCCCACGCCCGTGTCGGACAGCAGTTCGACGATGTCCAGCAGCCGGCACGGAGTGCCGTTCAGCCCGTAGGTCGACTCGCCGTTACGGAACAGGGTGCGGGTTATCTGGACCTCGCTGGCGGCCAAGGGCAGCATGCCGTCGGAGTTGTCGATGGTCAGCGACACCTCGGCCCGGCCCAGTGGAGGCTTGTGGGCCGTGCCCGCGAAGATCACGTCGTCCATCCGTGTGGAGCGAACCGCGCTCGGCGCCTGGGCGCCCAGAACCCATGCCACCGCGTCCACTACGTTCGACTTGCCGCTGCCGTTGGGGCCGACGACCACGGTGACGCCAGGTTCCAACCGGATGGAGGCCGGCTCGGCGAAGGACTTGAAGCCCTTCAGCGTCAGCGTCTTCAGATACACGCGCGCGACGCTAGTTCCGTGAGGTGCCGGATCCGGGCATCCCCACCCGGATCCCCCACCCGGGTTTAGGGGCTCAGACCTGGGTGTCGCAGTAGTAGGTCCAGGTGCCGCGGAACTTGATTCGCTTGATCGGCGTCCTTGACCGCTCGCTCAGCTCGCCGTGCCGACCCCACACCTTGAGGTGGCCTGCGTAGCCGCCCGGCTGGCCGAACGGATCCAGGAAGGGGCGATCCGGCACCGACGTCCCCCGGTACTTCATGGCGTCGTGCATGGTGCCGACCAGCGACCGGTGAAGGCGGCGGATTTCCTGGGTGGAGAGTGTGTTGGAGACCCGGTCGAAGCGCAGCCCCGCCTCGAACAGGATCTCGTCGGCGTAGATGTCACCGACACCGACCACGAAGTTGTCGTCGGTGATGAGGGTCTTGAGCTTCGTGTCCCTTTGGAGCAGCAGACGGCCCATCTCGGTCCAGGAGATGGGGGTGGCTACCGGATCGAGGCCGTAGCCGGTGACTTCAGGCACAGCCGACAGGAACTCGTCGGCGGGCACCACGAACAGCTGTCCGGTGCCTTCGGTGTCCACGAAGCGAAGCTGGCCGTACTGGGTGAACGAGATCACCACCTCGGTTCCTGCGACCTTGGGGTGCTTGTTGGCGTTGCGGCGAGGCGAGCCCGACGAGCCAAGCGACAGCACAAGCAGCAACTCGGTGCTCAGCTCGATCACCAGGTAGAGACCGACCCGCCTCACATCGGTGATCTTGGCTCCCTCCAACTGCGAGGTGAAGGCCTTGCGGGTGTGGTAGCGGCGCAGGCATTTCATGCTCGCAGCCTCCGCCGTCTTGATCTTGCGGGTGATGATCTCGCGTTCGAGATCTCGCCGTATGGTCTCGACTTCCGGCAGCTCGAAGGCGAGGTTTTGGCTCATGATCTGGCCTCTGAGGTTAGAGCTGCGTAGGCGATCTGGGCCGCCTGCTGCTCGGCGTCCTTCTTGGTGCTTCCCCTGCCTACGCCGCTGGCGCTGCCAGCATGGACCTCGGCCTCGAACAAGACCTTGTGCGCGGGCCCGCTGGTGGTCACGTCATAGCTCGGGGGGGCGCATCCAAGGCGGGCGGCCAACTCCTGGAGTCGCGTCTTGAAGTCTGCGTGGCCGGGAGCACTGGCTGCGGCTTCGAGGCGCGAACCCAGGAGCCGGCCGATCGCTTCGTCGGCCGCGCCAATGCCACCATCGAGATACACGGCCCCGATGACCGCCTCCACCGCGTCGGCCAGGATCGACGACTTCAGGCGGCCGCCCGATGCGACCTCCCCCCGGCCCAGGCGCAATAGCTCACCGAGGCCGATCGATCGACCCACTTCTGCCAGCGTGGCCGAGTTCACAAGGGAGGCGCGGGTCTTGGCCAGGTCGCCTTCGGACCAGTGGCCGAAACGCGAGTAGAGCCTCTCCGTCACCACGAGGCCCAAGACGGCGTCGCCGAGGAACTCCAACCGTTCGTTGGAGGACGACCCCGAGTGCTCAGCGCACCAGGAGCGGTGGGTGAGGGCAAGCTCGAGCAGCGCGGCGTCGCCGAACCGGTGGCCGAGCCGGTCCATGAGCGCCACAACGCCAGCGGGAGCGGTGTGGACCGTCAACCCAGCTTCGCTACGACGTAGTCAACGGCGTCACGGACGGAACGCAGGTCTTCCAGGTCCTCATCCTCGATGCGAAAGCCGACTGCCCGCTCGGCCAACTCCTCCTCGATCCCCTCCACCAGCTCTATGAGCGCCAGCGAGTCGGCGTCGAGGTCGTCGGCGAATGAGGCTCCCTCTGCGATGTCGGAGGGATCGATCTCCAGGATGTCCGCAAGACGGTCCCGAATCAGCGCCAGAACCTCCTCACGCCCCATTGGTGCCTGCTCCACATGGGTTTCTGCCGGCATCGGCGCCTCCGTGCGTCGCTCTGTCGTCGATGCAGCCCACAACCATACCGTTGGGGATGCGTCCAGCCTCCGAAACCCGGCTATCCGCGGGCGATAGCCGCGATGTGGTCCACCATGCCCGCGGCGACCATCTCGCGGGCAACCCTGATGGCGTTCATCACTGCGGCGGCGCTGCTGGCACCGTGCGAGATCACGCACACGCCCCGCACCCCGAGCAGCAGCGCGCCGCCAACGCCGTCGGGGTGAAGCTCTCGCGCCATCTCGTCGAGGGCCGGGGCGAGCATGTCCCCGGCTCGGCGCGAGGTGTCGTCGGTGTCCATGGCCACCAGCAACCGGCCGAACAGGGCCCGCAGCGCCCCCTCCAACGCCTTGAGGGTCACATTGCCGGTGAAGCCGTCGGTCACGACCACGTCGACGGTGGGAGTCATGATGTCGCGGCCCTCCACGTTGCCGATCCACTCCGCTCCGACGTCGCCGGCCCACCGGCCGTTGGAGAGCAGTTCGAAGACGGTCTTGGTGAAGTCGTTGCCCTTGCCGGCCTCCTCGCCGATCGACAGCAGGCCAACCCGGGGCTGCTCGATGCCGAAGCGGTCGCGGGCGTAGACCGAGCCCATCCGGGCGAACTGAACGAGCCATTCCGGACGGCACTCCGCGTTGGCGCCCGCGTCGAGCATGGTGGTGGGACTGGCTCCCGGGGTGGGGATGGGCGTGGCGATCGCCGGACGGGCTATGCCGCGAATGCGGCCCATGCGCAGCAGCGCCGAGCCCATGGCGGCGCCGGTGTTGCCTGCCGACACCATGGCCGACGCTCGACCGTCCCGAACCGCCTCAGCGGCCCGCACGAGTGACGAGTCCTTCATCGTGCGCACGCTCGATCCGGGCTCCGCGTCCATCGGAATCACTTCGGAGGCCTTGATCACCTCCAGGCCGCCGGTGTCGCCCAACTCGTCGGGCCGCCCCACCAGCACGACGGGGATCCCCAACTCGTCGGCGGCGCGCCGAGCTCCGGCCACGATCTCCGCAGGGGCTCGATCGCCCCCCATGGCGTCAACCGCTACCGGTTCCACGGAGGTTCAGACCACTCGACGCCGACAAAGGTTCCATTGTCACGCGAAGAACACTGGGCGACCGAGCGACGATCAGTCGTCAGTACACGCCGGCTATGCAACCTCGATGGCCTGCCGGTCGCCGTACCAGCCGCAGTTGGCGCACACGCGGTGGGGACGCTTGACGATGCCGCAACGAGGGCACACACTCCGCCCGCCTGGACGGATCTGCCAAGCGGAGGCCCGGCGGCTGCGGCCCTTCGCCTTGGAGGTCTTCTTCTTGGGGACAGCCATAAGGGATCCTGATCTTCGGCGGCCGATCGACAATCCGGCCCGGCATCCTACCGGGGAGCGGTGGGGCCTACACGCCGCGGATGGTTGAGGAATCCGCCACCGCCGGACCGGTCGGGAACCGGTCCGGAACCGGTCCAGCGCAGTCCTCGGAGCACAGGGGCGCCAGCGGCAGGGCCAGCACGGCGGCCTCGCGAGCCGCTGGAGCCAGATCGATGCGGTGATCGTTGATCGGCCAGGTCTCACCCTCGGTCGGCTCCCATTCGAACACCTCGTGCAGCGACGCTTCCAGAGGGCCTTTCACTTCCTCCAGGCAGCGGCGGCACTCCGCGGTCCACACCCCCACGACCCGCCCGTCCGCCACGAGGGACCCTCCGGCCGCTCGTACCACCACTTCCAGGTGCACGACCCCGTCCACCACCAGAGCCCCCGGGACGCCGGGCTCGTCCAGAATGCACTGGTCGTCGACTTCGATGTGGTCGACCGAGCCGGCGTCAAGCCGGACACAGTCCACCACCAGCCGCTGCTGGCGTTCGTTCAACCCAGGTCCTGGTCGAATATGTCGTCGTCGGGCTCGGCCGGGGCGGGCGCCGGCGCCGGGCGCGGCAACCGGGTGTCCTGGAGGCGCTGGCGCCCGGTCGACACGGCGGTGGCTGTCTTGTGCAGCATCGCCTCGAAGGCAGCCAGCCGCTGGTCGCACCAGTCCTCGGTCTCGAGCTTCATCCTCCTGGCCCGCTCCTCGGCCTCGTCGACCGTCCGTCTCGCCCGCATCTCGGCGGCCTTGACGACCTCGCTGCGCTGGACCATCTGCTCCGCACGAGCCCGGGCCGCCGCGATGATGTCTTCGCCCTCTCTCTGTGTGCGGAGCCGCATGTCGTCGCGTTCCTTGAGCATCCACCGAGCAGCCCGCAACTCCTCGGGAAGAGCCGCGAACGCCTTCTGCAGTATCCCCAACAGCTCTTCGCCGTTGATCATCACCGAGGTTGAGAACGGCATCGGCCGCGACCTCTCCACCAGCCGGATGGCCTGGGTGAGCAACTGCTCTACGGCCAGCCGTCGAGCCTCGGACGAACTCTCGGCAGAGCCCGTCCCCGTCGGCGGCACCAGGTCGCTCGAACTCATGGCTCCCGCTCGGCCTCTAGACGACCGGCCAGCCGAACCTGCACCGGCTCGGGCACCATTGACGACACGTCCCCACCGAGGCGGACTACCTCCCGGATCAGCTTGGAGGCCACGAACGACCTCTTGCTTGCCGAGGGGATGAAGATCGTCTGCACGCCGGCGAGAGCGTGGTTCATCTGCGCCATCTGAAGCTCGTTCTCGAAGTCGGAGACTGCTCGCAATCCCTTCACGATGAAGTCAGCCTCGACCTCCTGGGCCAGATTGACCACCAGGTTGGAGAACATCGCCACCGAGACATTGGGCAGGTGGGCGACACACTCTTTGATCAGCTGCTCGCGCTCGTGCAAGCTGAACAGGCCCTCCCCCTTCTGCGGGTTGCGGGTGGCCGCCACCACCACTTCGTCGAACAGCTGGGCGATCGTCTCGATGATCTCGAGATGGCCGTAGTGGATCGGGTCGAAGGATCCGGGGTACAGCACACGGGTCACTGATCGGCTCCAGTTCCGCTCGGCCTCTTGGCAGCTTGTGCGAACGTCACCACGGTACCGCCGTGACGCCGGTGATGGTGGATGGCAAAGCGGGGTCCCACATCCACCCGACGATCCGACTCGGCCACGACCAGTTCAGCCGGCACCCTCGACAGCAGCTGCGGCCAGTCATCGAAGGCGTACGGCGGGTCCACCAGAGCAACGTCGAAGCAGTGTCGAGCCAGCTCGTCAAGAGCAGCATCGACGTCGACGACCATCACCGTCGCGCCTGTTGCCAGACCGGTGGCCTCGAGGTTGCGCCGCAGCAGCGAGGCCACAGCCCGATCGTGCTCCACGAACGTCGCTTCGGCCGCGCCGCGGCTCAGCGCCTCGATCCCCAGCGCACCGGTTCCCGCGAAGAGGTCGAGCACCCTGGTGCCCTCTATAGCACCGAGCGAGTAGAGCGAGTTGAACACCGCTTCGCGCACCCGGTTGGGGGTGGGGCGGGTGACGTCGCCCGCCGGCGCTTCCAGCCGGCGGCCCTTGGCCGACCCCGCCACGACCCGGATGCTCACAGCGGCCAGACCTAGCTCTTTAGTAGGTACTCGGCATCGGCGTCGCCGAGCAGCAGCTCGATCTCGTCGGCCAGCTCCCGGTGATCGAGCAAGTCCGGGTCGGCATCGAGCATCTCGATTGCGACGTCGCGCGCTATGGCAACCCACTCCTTGTCCCGGCGCAGCGAAGCGAGGCGCAGGTCGTTGCGGCCCCTCTGGCGCTCGCCCATGATCGTGCCCTCGCCCCGCAGCTCGAGGTCCACCTCGGCAAGCTCGAAGCCGTCGTTGGAAGCCACCACCGCTTCCAGCCGGGCCTCGGCCTCAGCGGTGACAGCCTCGCCCAGCAGGTAGCAACTGGACACTAGATGGGAGCGGCCCACCCGGCCCCGGAGCTGATGGAGCTGGGCGATGCCGAACCGGCCCGCGTCGACAACGACCATGACGGTTGCGTTGGGCACGTCCACCCCGACTTCGATGACGGTTGTGGCCACCAGAACGTCCAACCGGCCGGACCGGAACAACTCCATGGTCGCCTCCTTCTCGGCGGGCGTCACCCGGCCGTGCAAGAGGCCGACGCGCAGGCCCGCGAGCTCGCCACCACCCGAGGTCAGCCGCTCATGCGTCTCGATGACCGAGCGAACGTCGAGCACGTCTGACTCCTCGATGACCGGGCACACGACATAGGCCTGGCGACCCTCGGCGACAGCGGTCCTTGCCTCCCCCCATACCTGGGCCTCCTCCAACGGCCCGCGTGCCCATGACGTGGCCACCGGCAATCGGCCTGCGGGGAGCTCGTCGAGCACGGACACGTCCAGATCGCCATAGACGGTCATGGCCGCGGTGCGGGGGATGGGCGTGGCGGTCATCACCAGTAGATCGGGCAACACAGATCCGGGACCGCGATCGCGCAGCACAGCCCGTTGCTCGACGCCGAAGCGGTGCTGCTCGTCGATCACCACCACACCCAGAGCCCGGTACTCCAGGCCCTCCGAGATCAGAGCATGGGTACCGACAACGATGTCAACATCGCCCGCCGCAAGTCCATGAGCTGCCCTGCGCCGGTCAGCGGCTCCACGGCTCCCCGACAGCAACTCGACCCGCAGCGGACGCTCGCCGCCTAGCCGCGTCTCGTCGGGCACCGACAGGTCGCCGAGCAGCGAGACCATCGTGGCGAAGTGCTGCTCGGCCAGCACCTCGGTCGGTGCCATCAGCGCGCCCTGGAAGCCGCCCTGCACCGCGGTGAGCAGGGCGCACAGGGCCACCACTGTCTTGCCCGCGCCCACATCGCCCTGCATGAGCCGGTGCATGGGGTGCGGCATGGCCAGATCGCCGGCGATCTCGTCGATAACCCGCTGCTGGGCAGCGGTCAGCGGGAACGGGAGGCGGGCGAGGAACCGGTCGACCAGCTCGCCGTCAGTGGCATGGGACAGACCGGCGGTATGGCGCTCCAGCCAGCGCTTGCGCCTGACCAACTCCACCTGCACCCGCAGGAGCTCGTCGAACATGAGCCGTCGCCGGGCCTCGCTCGATTCTCTCATGGTGGTCGGCCGGTGGATTCCGTTGAGCGCGGTGTTCCGGCCAACGAAGTCGAATCTCTGCAGCACGCCGGCAGGAACCGGGTCGGCTATGCCACGCGGCTGGCAGCGGTTGAGGGCCTGGTCGACGAACTTGGCTATCTCCCACGTGCTGACGTTCACCTTCTCCGACTGCGGGTACACGGGGACGAATCGCCCAGTGCGGTCGCCGACCAGGTCGACCACCGGATTCGTCATCTGGAGGGAGCCCCGGTATCGCGTCGGCCGGCCGTAGACGATCACTTGACGGCCTGGTCGCAGGCTTTGCTCCTGCCAGGGCTGATTGAAGAACGTGAGCTTGAGGCGGCCGGTGTCGTCGGAGATGATGACCTCAACGAGCGTTCGGCGCTGTTTGGTGCGCCTCGACGAACTCCGGTGCACCGAGCCCTCCACGAATGCGTCTTCACCCTCGGCGAGCTCGGCGATACGGGCCTGGTTCGTGCGGTCGATGTAGCGGCGCGGATAGTGCTGAAGGAGGTCCAGCACCGAGTTGATCTCCATCGCAGTCAGCGCCGTGGCCCGCTTCCGACCGACGTCGCGGAGCCGGCCCACTTCGATGGCGTCCAAGTCCCGGAGGCTGAGGGGCGGGTCGCCTTCGGGCATCGGCGTTGGAGTGCAGGCCCGCCGAGGCTATTCCAGGCCGAAGTAGTAGGGGTACAGGGGCTGACCGCCTTCGGTCACCTCGACCTCCACGTCGGGATGGTGCTCAGCCACGTGGCCGACGATGGCACCGGTGGTCGCCGCGTCGGCATCCGTGCCGGTGAGGACGGTGAGCAGCTCGTGGTCATCGTCGATGATGGTGTCCAACAGCGCAGTCGCCGCCGCGGCCACGTCGGACTCCACTGCCGCGATGCCGTCGGGGCCGATGCCAAGCCAGTCCCCTGTTGTGATGGGACCGGCCGAGCTGGACGCGTCACGGACAGCTTGGGTGACCTCGCCGTGGGTCACGGATCCGGCTGCGGCGGCCATTGCCTCGGAGTTCTGGGCCGCAGTGGCCCCCGGAGAAAAGGCCAGGAGGCTGGAGATTCCCTCGACCACGCTGCGGGTGGGCACGACACCCACCATGCGCTCGGTCTCGCCGTCGACCTGTTCGGCCACCGGGATGATGTTCTTGTTGTTGGGGAGCACCACGACATGCCCGGTCGGAAGCGAATCGACGGCTGCGAGCAACTCGGCGGTGGACGGGTTCATGGACTGGCCCCCGGCCACCACGCGGTGGGCCCCCATCGACATGAGGATGTCGACTACGCCCGCTCCGGCTCCCACCGCCACCACCGAGCATCGATCGTCCTCGGTGATCTCCACAGCCGCAGGCGGCTCAGCGCCTGCGCCGGCCACCGGCTCGTCCGGCGCCATGAACGACTCGGAGTGCTCGGCCGCCTGGTCGAGCAGGTCGGTGATCTGGATGCGGTGGGGCCGGCCCACCGCGATCCCGGCCTCGATGGCTGCGCCGATGTCGTCGGTGTGGATGTGGCAGTTCCAGATGCCGTCTCCGCCCACCACCACGATCGAGTCCCCTATCTGCTGCCACGCGGCCTTGAAGCCGTCGACAGAGGGGTCGGGCGCGTCCAGCAGGAACATCACCTCGTATCGCAAGTCGGCGATCGAGGACTCCTCCACCGGCACGGCCTCGCTGGCCACCGCGGCCGGTGCCGGCGCCGCAGAGGGCTCCGGAGCCTCGGGCATCGGCCGGCCGTCGATCTCCGCCAGACAGGCATCGAACAGCAGCAGCAGTCCGGCCCCGCCCGCGTCGACCACCCCGGCCTCGGCGAGCACCGCCAGCATCTCGGGGGTTCGTTCCAGAGCGTCGTAGCCGCGGTCGCGGGCCGCATCGAAGACCTCAGTTAGACCGCCTCCGGCCGCGGCAGCAGCCTGGGCCGACTCCGAGGCCTCGCGGATGACCGTGAGGATGGTGCCCTCCACCGGCCGCGCCACCGCCGAATAGGCGCCATCGCTGGCGGCAGCCAGTGCCTGCGCCACTACCGGTGCGTCCGGCACGGAGCCGGCCGCCGCAGCGTCGCGGAACACGCCGGACACGCCTCGAAGGATCTGAGCGAGGATCACCCCGGAGTTGCCCCGGGCACCCATGAGCGCCCCGTGGGCGAGTGCGGCGCACAGAGGCTCAAGGTCGTCGGCGACGCCATCGAGGCTCTCGACGACGGACTTCATGGTGAGCGTCATGTTGGTCCCGGTGTCCCCATCCGGGACCGGATAGACGTTGAGGTTGTCGATGACCTGACGGTGGTCGGCGAGTCCTCCGTGGAAGCCGACGATGACGCGGCGCAGCGTGGCCGCGTCGAGAACGAGCGGTGCCATATCGCCGATGATACTGAACCGTGTCAAAGCGTCTCGGCACGAGCGTCGAAGTCGACGCCGACCGCGCGCCGCTACGATGCGGCTCCGTGCAGGGCGTCATCAAGAGCTACGACCCCGTGACCGGCGACGGGGTGCTCGTCAACGAAGCCGACCTCGCCGACATCGACCTCGCCGACAATGCCCTCGATGGCTCGCTGTTCCGCATGCTTCGCCAGGGTCAGCGAGTGCAGTTCGACCTTGACGACGATGGGAGGGCCACCCGGCTGCGCATCGGCTCGGAGGTCGACATGGGCACGCCCGAGCTCTAGACAGGCGCTACATCGCGGCGACGATCCCCATCTCGGCGTAGCCATGCCGGTTGAAGTTGGTGCGGAACAGGTCCCTGAGCCTCACGGCCGCGGCGTCGTAGGCATCCGGATCGTCCCAAGTGGAGCGGGGGTCGAGGATGTCGTCGTCGATGCCGTCGCAGGTCATCGGCATCCGCAGGCCCAGGATCGGATGGGTTCGGGTGGCCACGTTGTCGAACTCCCCGGCCAGCGCGGCGTCGAGCAGCCGGCGGGTGATCGGTAGCGGCATGCGCCGGCCCGAGCCGTAGGCGCCGCCCGACCAGCCTGTGTTCAGCAGCACGCAACGGGCCCGGTGCTCGTGCATGCGCTGCTTCAGCAGGCGGGCGTACACGTCGGGCTTGCGGGACATGAACGGCGCACCGAAGCAGGGCGAGAAGGTCGCGGCCGGCTCGGTGACACCCACCTCGGTACCGGCAAGCTTGGCGGTGAACCCGGTGACGAAGTGGTACATCACGTCGTCGGGGTCCAGGATCGCCACCGGCGGCAACACACCGAAGGCGTCCGCGGTCAGCAGCACGATCGTCGTCGGATGAGGGCCGCGATGGCCCGGGGCCACGTGCGGGTTGCACTCCAGCGGGTAGGCGAAGCGGGTGTTCTCGGTGATGGACCGGTCCCGCAAGTCCAGATCCTGCGGGTGGGTGACGGCCAGGCTGCGACCGTCGACGGCGGGGACGTTCTCGATGAGCGTGCCCTTCATCGACAGCGCGGTTGCGATCACCGGCTCGGCCTGCTTGTCGAGGTCGATCAGCTTGGCGTAGCACCCGGCCTCGTAGTTGGCGATCCCGGAGCCGGTCCAGATGTGCTCGTCGTCACCGATGAGATCACGATCGGGATCGGCCGACAAGGTGGTCTTGCCCGTTCCCGACAGGCCGAACAGGATGGCGGCGTCGCCACCCGACCCCACGTTGGCCGAGCAGTGCATCGACAGCTGTCCCCTGCCCGGCGACACGAAGTTCATGATCGTGAACATCGTCTTCTTGTTGACCCCGCAGTAGTCGGCCCGACCGAGCACCAAGGCCAAGCGGCGCCCCATGTCGAGGATCACTGCCCGCCCCGAGCGCGTGCCGTCGCGCCCGGGGTCGCAGTGGAAGGACGGCACGTTCAGCAGGATCCAGCCGTGGTCGCGGTGATCGGGTGCTCCGTCCAGGTGGGCGGGAAGCATGATGTTGCAGAAATAGGCGTGGGAGGCGTATTCGCCGACGAACCGGCACGGCTCGGCGAAGTCGGGGTCCGCGCCGCAGTAGACGTCGGTCACGTACAGCCGGGCTCGGCGCTCATTGAGATGAGCGACGACGCGGTCCACCAGAGCGTCGAACGCGCCGGCATCGAAGGGCGCGAAGCCGTCCTTCCACCACACCTGCTCGCTGATCGAGGCTCGATCCACGCAGAACGTGTCGTGCACCGGCCGCCCGGTGCAGGAGGGGTCGGAGTAGAAGACCAGCGGTCCGTCGTCGCCGAGCGCGGTGGCGTGGGCCTTGTGCTCGTCGTCGGGACCGCCGGGGCGCACCCGACCCAGGTCGCCGGAGACCGCGGCCGCGAACAACTCGTCCTGAGTCAGTCCGTAGCGAACGTCCACCGCCGCCAGGCCTAGTGACGAGAGGAGTTCCGCGGACACATCGCTAGCCGTGTCGCTGACCGGCGCCGCCATGGTCATAGTCATAGTCGAACGACTCCTTTGTCGCCGTGGCCGACAGTACCCGGACGCTCATGACGGGGCGCGCATGGCCGCAGCGTCCGCGCCCCAACAGCCTCAGGCAACAGAATCCAGGATCACCGCCCGGATGCCGAGGCCCATCAGGAACAGGCCCGTGCAGCCGTAGAGCAGGTACAAGTGGTCGCGCAACTGCTGCCGGTAGCTGTAGGCGATGCCCACCGCGACCAGCGCCGAGAACCCGTAGAGCGCGTGGAGGTCGGGAGCGTCACGATCCTGGACGACCATGAGCCATGATCCCAGTCCGGCTTGCACGAAGACGGTGACCTGGGCCGCTGCTGTGGTGAGCCACAGAACACGGGAGCGCAGGGGCGGGCGGCGGTGCGCCGCCAGCGCCCACAGCCCGGCCAGTGCGTTGGAGAAGATCACCACCCACGAGAACCAGTCGTGGACGCCGCCGACAGTCGACGCCGCCACCAGGTTCGGTGTGCTCATTCCGAATCGAGCGCAGCGAAGAGATCCGTCGACGTCGCATCGCCGGTAGCCGCGCCGCGGCGGATGAACCACTCGGTGCCGAAGGCCAGTTCGAATGCCTCGTGGGGCAGGGCCACGAAGAAGGAGTCGGCCGGGATCTGCGAGACGTGGGCCCGTATGGCGGCCCGCTTGGCGTCCAGGGCGGTCCGCACGTCGATGTGATGGGTGATCAGCGCGCCCTCCACACCGACGGTTCCCTCGTCGAGCTCGGCCTCGAACTCGGCTTGGTCCTGCTCCCGGATCGGATCCAGGCCGGCCGCGGCAGCCATGCGCATCAGCTCCTTCATCGAGGAGCGGAAGTGGTCACGGTGCAGCGTGGCCTCGTACACGACGCCGACGCCGGCCAACTCCGCGGCCCGCACCCCGACGCGGTGAACCTTGATGTGGTCCGGGTGCCCGTAGGTGCCGTTGGCGTCATAGCAGGTGAGCAGATCGGCCTGTTCGTCGCTCAGGACCGCGGCCAACCGCTCAGCCGCCTCGAGGTCGTCTGCCTGCCAGAAGCAGCTGGGGTCCTCGTTGGCAGGGTCTCCTGCCATGCCCGAGTCGCGGTAACCGAGCATCACGACCCGGTGCACGCCCAGGAGTCCGGCCGCGGCGTGCAGTTCCGCCTCTCTCATCTCGGCCAGACGGTCTGCCTCAGGCTCCTGGCCGTCGTCGAGTCCGGGCGTCTCGCCCCGCGATCCATCGGTGGCGCACACCAGCACCACGCGATGGCCGGCATGCGAGGCCAGCCACATCGTCCCGCCGGTGGAGAGGGCCTCGTCGTCGGGATGGGCGTGGAAGAAGACGGCAGTCGCCATCAGGCGACGGCCCCCGATTCGCGCCGCGCCGCGATGGCCGCCGCATCGAGGCCCAACTCGGCCAGGATCTCGTCGGTGTGCTGACCGGCATGGGGCGGCGGGCGACGGATCGCCCCCGGGGTCCGGCTGAAGCGCGGAGCCGGTCCGGGCTGGACGATTCCGGCCACTTCGGCGAAGGTTTCCCTCTCGCGGTTGTGAGCGTGCTCGGGTGTCTCCGCCAGCGACAGCACGGGTGCGAAGCAGGTGTCGGTGCCCTCGAGCAGGTCGCACCACTCGTCGCGGGTGCGCTCTGCGATCACCGCCGCGAGCTTCTCCTTGAGCTCGGGCCAGCGCGACCGGTCCATCTGCTGGTCCCACTCCGGATCGTGCAGTCCGAGCCGTTCCCGCAGTTCCGCGTAGAACTGGGGCTCGATCGGTCCCAGCGAGATGTAGCGGCCGTCGGCAGTCTCGTACACGTTGTAGAAGTGGGCACCGGTGTCGAGCATGTTGGTGCCCCGCTCGTCACTCCAGAAGCCCGAGCCGGCCATGCCGAAGAAGGCGGTCATCAGCGAAGCGGCCCCGTCCACCATGGCCGCGTCCACAACCTGGCCCCGACCCGAGGTCCGCGCTTCGAGCATCGCGCACACCATCCCGTAGGCGAGGTACATGCCGCCGCCCCCGAAGTCGCCCACCAGATTCAGCGGCGGCACCGGGGCCTCGCCCTGCCGGCCGATGCCGTGCAGCGCGCCGGCCAGCGCGATGTAGTTCAGATCATGGCCGGCGGCCGAGGCATAGGGGCCGTCCTGGCCCCACCCGGTCATCCGGCCGTAGACCAGGCGCCGATTGCGGGCCAGGCAGGCTTCCGGCCCGATCCCGAGCCGCTCGGCCACGCCGGGCCGGAACCCCTCCAGCAGCGCGTCGGCGCCCTCGACGAGCGACAGCACGGTCTCTACACCCTCGGGAGACTTGAGGTCGACGCCTACTGAACGCCTGCCCCGGTTGAGAAGGTCCCGCGGCGGGTGATCGGGATCGCCGCCGCGCACCGCGGAGGCCCGATCGACCCGAACGACATCGGCACCCATGTCGGCCAGCATCATTGCGCAGAACGGGCCCGGCCCGATGCCGGCGATCTCGATCACGCGGATTCCTGTCAACGGCCCCATGGGAGTCTCCTTCCTTCGCTGCCTACCAAGCGATGCGGGCCGACAGGGCGGTGACGGCGCTGATGATCGGAGCCCACACCTGGGGCGGCAGATCGTGGCCCATTCCCTCGATCTCCACGTACTCGGCGCCCGGCACCAGATCGGCGGTGCGGCGGCCGGCGTCGGGGGTGATCAGCGGATCGGCGCTTCCGTGGATCACCAAGGTGGGAACATCGAGGCTTCGCAGCGCGTCGGCCCGGCTGCCGCTGCGGGCCGCGGCCTTGAACTGGCGCTCGGACGCGCCGGGATGCCACGCCCGCCGGTAGCTGCGCTCCAGGTACTCCCGCTCGGCCTGCTCGTTGCGCCAACCGGGACTGGACCAGATCCGGTAGCCGGCCAGGTCGGCCTCAATCTGGGCTGCGATGGTCCCCGCAGGCGGGGCGGTGAGCGCGGCCAGGGCCTCGGGCGTGGGGTCACCGACCCCAGCCTCACCGGTGTGCGACGAGATGGAGACCAGCCCGGCCACGCGCTCACCGCAGGCTGCGGCCGCGGCCTGCGCGACCATCCCGCCGAGCGAGTAGCCGCAGACGATGGCCCTGTCACAGCCGGCCACGTCGAGTACCGCCATCGCATCGCCGGCCATGTCTCCGAGGGTGTAGCGGGCGCCGTCGGGCAGCACGGTGGACAGCCCCGAGTCGCGGTGGTCCATGCGCAGCACGAAGAAGCCGCGATCAACGAAACCGGCGCACATCTCCTCGGGCCACACGAGCATGCTCGAACCGAGGCCGTGGAGCAGTATCAGCGCAGGATCTCCGTCCGTGCCGAAGGTCTCGTAGGCGATCTCGATCTCGCCGTTGCGGGCTGTGCTCATCCGCTGTTGTCTAGTCGGCCGTTCGCGCTATGTCGTCGAACGCTATGGGCAGGGTCCGCAGTCCCGACAGCCGGTTGGTGCGGGTGTAGGTGGGCTCGCCGGTGGCCTCGATCTCGTGCCAGCGATCGAGGACGGCGTTGAGCATCACGTCGACCTCCAGCCGGGCGAGGTTGGCCCCCAGGCAGAAGTGGGGCCCGTGCCCGAACCCGACATGGTTGTTGGGGGCCCGGTCGATGCGGAACTCGAACGGTGCGTCGAAGATCGCCTCGTCCCGGTTGGCCGACATCTCCCACACGACGACCTTGTCGCCGGCGCGGATCTCCTGCCCTCCGAGGACGGCGTCTCTGGTGGCGGTGCGGCGCTTGTAGACCGACGGCGTCGTCCAGCGGACGATCTCCTCGACAGCCGCCGGCATAAGGGACCGGTCGGCCCGGAGAACCTCGAGCTGCTTGGGCGACTTCGAAAGCTCCCAGATGCCGGTGGCGATCGCCTTGCGGGTGGTCTCAGCGCCGGCGGTGAACAGCAGGCTCCAGAACATGGCCACTTCGGTCTCGTCGAGGCGGGGAGGATCCTGGTCGGGCAGCTCCCCGTGGATCACGACCGACAGCAGGTCGTCCCGGGGGTTTGCCGTGCGATCCCGGATCAGCCGCTGGCCGTACTGGAACAGGTTGGCGCTGGCACGCGCCCGCACGGACGACGGAACCTCGTCGCTGAAGTCCGATGACGTGACGTCGACCCACTCGCACAGCGCGTGGCGATCCTCGCCGGGGGCGCCCAGCAGCAGGCAGATGGCCTGCAGCGGCAGCTCGGCGGCCACGTCCGTCACCAGGTCGCAGCTTCCCCTTCGGCCGGGCTCTGGCGCCACCGAGTCGAGGGTGCTGCCGGTGATGGCCTCCAGATCGGCCCGCAGGCGTGTGATCCGCTTGGGAGTGAACCCCTTGCTGACGAGCTGGCGGATGCGCTGGTGGCGGGGGTCGTCCATCATGTTGAGGAGCTTCCCGCTCATCTCCATGTCGTTGATCATGGTGCCGCCGTAGGGCCGGTCGCCGCCGGTGTGGGAGGAGTAGATCCTGGGAGTCCGGAACACCTCCACCACAGGTTCGTGGGTGCTCACGCACCAGAAGCCCTCGCCGTCGGGGGTCCGGTCGGTGGGTTCGTGCCACCACACCGGCGCGTGCTCGCGCAACTGCATGAAGGCGTCGTGGGGGAAGCCGTTCACGAACGTCTCGTAGCTGCTCAAGTCCGGGATCTGAAGCCGGGCTGTCATGGCGCGTCCACTGGGGGCGGGACCGGAGCGGTGAAGCCCGCCTCGGCCTCCAAGGTCTCCATCGCACCGAGGAAGAACTTGGCGCCCAGACCGGCTTCGACCGAGCGGGCCAGCACATCATGAGCCGCTCTGGTGAGGGGCAGCGGCGTTCCGATCTCCGCGGCCGACTCCAGGGCGAGACGGAGGTCCTTCTCCGCTAGGGACAGGTCGTAGCTGGACGACTCCCACTGCCGCTTGACGATCATGTCGGCCAGGGGCATGTACATGCCTGCCGAGCTGGCCCTGAGCACGTCGAGGAATCGGCCGGTGTCCAGCCCTGCCTTGGCCGCCAGCAGGTATCCCTCGCCGAAGACCTGGGTGGCCACCAGGAATACCTGGTTGTTGATGAGCTTGATGAGGGTGCCCGTTCCTGACGGTCCCAGCCACTTCGTGTCGTCCTTGCCGAAGCACGCCAGCACCTCGCGGACCCGATCGAAGGCAGCCTCGTCGCCCGACGGCATGAGGGCGAGATCACCCCTCTCGGCCGCCCAGGCGCCGCCCGACACGGGGCAGTCGATGTAGTCGACGCCGACTTGGCGGCACCGCTCGGACAGGCTCCGGGCCGTCCCCACCGAGTTGGTCGAGAGGTCCACAACGACCAGGCCCGGACGACCCGCGGCCAGCACGCCGCCTTCGCCGGCTATGACAGCCTCGGAGGCCTCGGGAGTCGGGAGGGACAGCATCACCGCCTCGGCGGCCGCCGCGACCTCGGCCGCCGACTCCGCACTGCGGGCACCGGCACTCGCGAGCCGACCGGCGGCGGCCTCGTCAATGTCGAAGACGGTCACCAGGTGCCCGGCGTCGAGGAGGTGCTTGGCGCAGGGCCCGCCGATGTTGCCCAGGCCGATGAATCCGACGTCCATGCCTACGCCAAGCTATCCGACAGCCCGGGCGGGCGATAGCGTCGGCTGATGGTCAGGTCCAGCGATAGCGCGACGCGATGACGGCTGAGACCTCGGCCCAGACCCACGACCGCGCCAGGGTCCAGCGCCGCACGATCGCGACCACCATGGTCTCGGTCATTCCCACCACCATGGCCATGGGAGCGTCGTTCGCGGGCTCGGCGGTGCTCGCCGAGGAGATCACCGGCAGCGAGACGCTGGCCACACTGGCCGCCGGCTCCATGTCGCTCGGCAGCATGGCGGCGGCCGTTCCCCTGTCCCGCCGCATGGCCCGCCTCGGCCGGCGCCAGGGCCTGGTCGTGGGATGGGCGCTGGGCGCAGCCGGATCGATCGCCGCCCTGCTGGCGGCCGTGTTGAACCTGTACCTGTTGGTGGTGCTGGGCATCATCGGGGTCGGCGTGGGCCAGGCCACCAATCTGGCCGCCCGCTACGCCGTGGCCGATCTCGCTCCCGACGACCGCCGGGCCCGCGCCATCGGGATGCTGGTGTGGGCGTCCACCTTCGGCGCGGCGGCGGGACCGACGATCGCGCTGGGGCCGGCTGCCGACTTCGCCCAGTTCATCGGCCTGCCCGAGCTGGCCGGCCCGTATTTGCTGGGCTCGGCGACGTTCCTGGCCGGACTGTCGATCACGCAGACCTGGCTGCGCCCCGACCCGTTGGAAGTGCTGGGCACGATCGGGGCGGAGGCGCCCCGCCCGGCATCGCCCGCGGCCGTGATCCGGCGGATCGCGGCCGTGCCGGCGGCCCGTCTCGCCCTGCTGGCCATGCTGGTGGGGCAGATGGTCATGGTGGCCGTCATGACGGCCACGCCACTTCACATGACCAGCGGGGATCAGGACCTCGCGGTGATCGGCCAAGTCATATCGCTCCACATCATCGGGATGTACGCTTTCTCACCGATCGTGGGATGGCTCGTAGACCGCCTGGGCACCCATACGGTCATCACCCTCGGCGGTCTGATCCTGTTCCTGGGCGCAGAATTGGCCGGGCACACCGACCCCGAGCACAGCGCCGGGCTGTTCAGCGGCCTGACGTTGATCGGAATCGGCTGGAGTTGCGGGCTAATCGCCGGCAGCGCGCTGCTCACGAACTCGTTCCCGGTGCGCCAGAGGGTCGAGGTTCAGGGCGGTGCGGATTTCGTCATGATCACAGGAGGCGCCGTGGGTGGCATGTCGTCCGGAGCCCTGGTCGAACTGCTCGGCTTCCAGTCACTGAGCCACTACTCCGGCATCGCCGCCCTCGTGCTGGTAGCCGCAGCCGCGGGCGCCTGGATCACGGCCCGCCTGGCTCGCCCCCGCCCTGCCGCCTGAC
>VYFQ01000019.1 GCA_009842325.1 Acidimicrobiaceae bacterium
CCGCCCACTCCCCCGCCAGGGCGCTCCCCGCCACGCGCAGAACCGGGCAGCCCGGCGAACCCCAACCACGAACCGCTATTCGCCTTGGCCTGAGGCAAGCGCCGGAAACCACTAAGTGGCGGCGCACAGCACCAGACCGCTCCGGGGGTACGACCGGTCAGGCCGGGGGGTGGCGGCGAGTCCGAGCGACCGACAATGGGCCGCAGGCCCGTCGGTCGAACGGGCTCGACGACAGGACCCGCCGGCCGGAACTACACAGGCAGCACGGTCGGCACAATGGTCAGAACATGGTCAGCGCGTGGCTGCGCCTGGCGGAAGTCTCAGTCGCTGAGAGAGTGGCCAGCTTGGCCCGCCGGTTCGCTCAGGAGAGTCCGAGGCGCTTGCGGGCGTCGGCTACGTCGATGGCGAGTTGCTCGGAGAGATGCTCTATGCCCTCGAACTTGCGCTCGCTCCTGAGGAAGTCGACGAACTCCACCCGCACTTCGCAGCCGTACAGGTCGCCGTCGAAGTCGATGACGTGGACCTCCAGCAGCGACTTCTCAGCGTGCTCGTAGAAGGTCGGACGGCGGCCGATGTTGATGGCGCAGCCCCGGCGGCTCTCGTCGGGCAGCGTGCACCATCCCGCGTACACCGCGTCGGCCGGCCAGGCCATGAACTTCGGAACCGGCACATTGGCGGTGGGGAACCCGACCGTCACCCCTCGCCGGTCGCCGGGCACGACCGTGCCACGCACCTCGTAGTAGCGGCCCAGCATCCTCGCGGCCTTGGCAACGTCCCCGCCGGCCAGAGCCCGGCGGACTGCGGTGGACGAAACCGGCTCACGGGCGGCACTGTGATGGCGGATGAGCTTCAGGGGAACCACCTCGAAGTCCCACTCCCGGCCCAGACGCTCGAGTTCGGCGACGTTGCCCGTGCGGCCCTTGCCGAAATGGAAGTCCTCCCCCACCACCACCGCCCGGGCGTGGAGAGCGTCGAGGAAGACCTGCTCGACGAACTCCTCGGGCCTTGTGCCGGCCCGGGCCTCGTCGAACTGGATCACGTAGCCGTAGTCGAGTCCCTGAGCCTCCAGCAGTTCCAGCTTCTGTTCGAGGGTCGTAAGCAGCTTCGGCGCGTTCTCCGGACGCACCACGTACGCCGGGTGGGTGTCGAACGTGACGACCGCCGACGCCACCCCGAGGCGCTCCGCGGTGCGCCGAACCTGGGTGAGCACCTCCTGATGACCGAGGTGCACCCCGTCGAACACGCCGATCGCGGCCGCGACCGACACCATGGGGGGAAGCTGATCGCGCCGATCGTGCAGCAGTTCCACAGACGCCTCCAGCGCGTGATATTGCGAGATAGTGACGGTTCCGGACCCCGGGGCCGGTACCTGGGAGGCTACCGACGCCGGCCCCCTACCTCACACCGCGAGGGCACCACAGCCGCTACGGGATCGGGGGGCCGGCCACGACCACTGCCGGCTTCGCCCCGTCGCGGAACCGCTCGTAGACGGCGAGCAGCGCGCCCTCGGGGTCGTGCACCGCCCACGGGCCGCCTCCCGCGGCACCGAGGTACTCGAGATCCAGAACCCGGCCGTGAGCGACCTCGGCCGCCACGGCCGGAGGAACCCGCACGCCCGCCAGATGCTGGACGGCATGCGCCATCGGCAGCACCTCGGCTGACTCGACCGGGCGGGCTGCATCGAGCCCGAAGCCGCCCACGGCCGTGCGTCGAAGGCTCCGCAGGTGGGCGCCCCCGCCGAGGGCCCGACCCAGATCCGCGGCGAGCACCCTCACGTAGGTGCCCGAAGAGCAGTCGACCACGGCCCGCAGCACAGCATCGGTCCCCGGCACCGGCGCGACGTCGAAACGATGGACCGTGACCGGCCGGGCCTCGCGCTCCACCTCCACACCGGCGCGGGCGAGGGTGTGAAGCCTGCGCCCTCCCACCTTCACCGCCGAGACCATGGGCGGAACCTGGAGGATCTCGCCGCTCAGGGAGGCGACAACCTCACGAATCTGCTCCGCGCTCACGCCGGCCATGTCGTGGCGGGCTGTCACCTGCCCCGTCGAGTCGAGGGTGTCGGTCTCGATCCCGAGCACGATCTCCGCCTCGTAGCTCTTCGGGAGTCCGGTGACATACCGCAGCAACCGGGTCGCCCTGCCCACGCCGAGGACCAGCACCCCGGTGGCGTCGGGGTCCAGGGTGCCGCTGTGCCCCACCTTCCGGGTGCCCAGCACACCCCTGGCCTTGGCCACCACATCGTGGCTCGTCCAGCCGGCGGGCTTGTCGATGACCGCGACGCCGTCGGGCACTACCAGCTCTCGGGATCACTCGCAGGATCAATGGTGGCGTCCGCGCCGCCGGTGCCGTCGAGGAGCCTCTCGATGCGCTCGGCCGAGCGCAGCACGGTGTCGGGACGGAACACCAGTTCCGGCGTGCGTCGCAGCCGGGTCTGGTCCCCGACGATGCGACGCAAACCGCGGGTGTGCTCCTCGAAGGCCTCAGCGATGTCGGCATCGCCCTCCTCGGTGTCGCCGAGGGACGTGAACCACACGACCGCCCGGTGCAGGTCGCGGTCGACGTCGACGCCCGTGACCGACACCATGGCCAACCGGTCGTCGTCGATCTGCTCCAAGGACTCGGCGACGATGCGCCGGATGAGCTCGCCCACCCGGGCGGTGCGATGGCCGGCCCGATGGTCGGGATGCGAGCGTCGGGGTCGCCGTGTCATTGATCGAGGGTTCGGGCCACCTCGCGCTCTTCGAAGGTCTCGATTATGTCGCCCGCCTTGAGATCCTGGAAGTTGCTCAGACCAATGCCGCACTCGAACCCCGACTGAACCTCTCGGACGTCGTCGGTGAAACGCTTGAGCGAGTTGACAGTCCCCTTCCAGATGATGGCCCCGTCGCGCAGGAAACGCACCTTCGCTCCCCTGGTGATGGTGCCGTTCTGCACATAGCAGCCAGCCACCGCACCCACCCGGGGGATGCGGAAGACCTGGCGCACCTCGGCGTCGCCCGTGACGATCTCGGTGATGTCGGGGGCGAGCATCCCTACCATGGCCGACGAGACGTCCTCGAGCAGCTTGTAGATGATCTCGTAGGTGCGGATCTCCACGTTCTCGGCGTCGGCAGCCTCACGGGCCTTGCGGTCGGGCCGGACGTTGAAGCCGATGATGGTGGCGTTCGACGCCGAGGCGAGCTGGATGTCGTTCTCGGTGATGCCGCCCACGCCCCGGTGCACGATGGCGATGCGGACCTCACCGGTCTCGAGTTTGCGGAGGCTCTCGGTGACGGCTTCCAGCGACCCGTTGACGTCGGCCTTCACGATGACGTTGAGCGTGGCCGTCTCGCCCCGCTGGATCCGGGTGAACAGATCCTCGAGCTTGGCCCCGCCGGACAGCGCGTGAGCCTCGCGGCCCAGACTCGACAGGCGCTGCCAGTGCTCGCGGGTGTCGGCCACCCGCCCGGCGATCTTCTCGTTGGGGGCGACCGCGAAGGCATCGCCCGCGATGGCGACCTCCGACAGGCCCAGGACCTGGACCGGCGCCGACGGAACGGCCTCATCGACGGGCTCGCCCCGATCGTCGAGCAGGGCCCGGACGCGACCCCAGGCTGCGCCCGCGACCACGGGGTCACCGATGTGCAGGGTGCCTTTCTGCACCAGAACGGTGGCCACAGGACCCCGCCCGATGTCGAGATTCGACTCGAGCACGACCCCGCCCGCTCGACCCTCGGACGACGCCCTCAGATCCTCGACCTCGGCCACCAGCAGTATCTGATCCAGCAAGTCCTCGAGGCCCTCGCCGGTCAGAGCCGACACCTCGCAGTAGATCGTCTCCCCGCCCCAGGCCTCCGGGACCAGACCCTGCTCGGCCACTCCGGCCACGGTCCTCTGCGGATCGGCGTTGGGACGGTCGATCTTGTTGACCGCGACCACGATGGGAACCTCGGCGGCCTTGGCGTGGTTGATGGCCTCGACCGTCTGGGGCATCACGCCGTCGTCGGCGGCCACGACCAGCACCACGATGTCGGTGGCACCCGCGCCCCGGGCCCGCATGGCCGTGAACGCCTCGTGACCGGGAGTGTCGATGAAGGTGAGCGTCCGGTCATTGCGCTCGACCTGATAGGCGCCGATGTGCTGGGTGATCCCGCCCGCCTCGCCGTCGACCACGTTCGTGTCGCGGATCCGGTCGAGCAGCAGCGTCTTGCCGTGGTCGACGTGGCCCATGACGGTGATCACCGGGGCCCTGAGGGGAGCGACGCTCGAGTCATCGTCGCCGTCGATGCCGAGGAGCTTTCGCAGTTCGGCCTCCTGCTCCTCACCAGGGTCGACGAGGCGGATCTCGGCGCCGATCTCGGCCGCGAACAACTCCATCATCTCGTCACTCAGCGACTGGGTGGCGGTGACCATCTCACCGTGCTGCATCAGGAAGCGGACCACATCGGCGGCGGTGCGATTGAGCTTGGGGCCAAAGTCCTGGGCGGCCGAGGCCCGCTCCACCACGACGACGCCCTCGGGCACCGCGGCGTGACGGGGCGTGTAGGTCGGGACGTCCATGGGCTGGAGTTCCTCGCGCACCCGCCGCCGGCGGCTCTTGCGGCGGGGCGGGCGTCGCTGAGCGCCACCGGGGGCGCCCCTGCCGCCGCCGGGCCGGCCCGGCGGTCCCGGAGCGACAGGACGGGGACCGCCCAGAGAACGAGGACCGCCTGCGGGGGCGCCACGGCGGGGGCCTGCCGGTCGATCAGCCTGCGGCCGCGGTCCCGCCGGGCGGGAGGCCCCGCTGGACGGGCGGCGCTCCGGCGCGGCCGGACCTCCCCGGCTGGGAGTCCCCTGAGGGGGAGGTGGCCGAAGGCGTCGCGGCGGAGGAGGCGGCGGAATGGGCTTGCCCGACCGCGAGACAGGCGGGGTTCCGGGCCTGAGAGGACGGGGCGGCGCCGCGCTGGCCTGCGCCTTGGGGCTAGCCGGCTTGGGCGCCGGGGGCTCCTCCGCCACCGGCGGGGGCTCTTGGATGACGACTCGCTTGGCCGGAGCCACACTGCCGCTCGAGGAGATGGTTACCTTCGGCTTCGCGGCGGCAGGCTCGGTCACTTCCGCCGCGGCCGGTGCGGTCACGGTCGCGGGCGCGTCCGGCTCGACCGGAGGTGCGGCCCGGGCGGCGGGCGCTCTCGCGGCCGGTGCGGCCCGGACTCTGGACTCGCTGCTGACCTCGGCCGCAGGTTTCTCAGCAACAGCCGGCTGGGAACTGGGAGCTTCCGCCTCCGGCTTCGACGTGACCGGCGCCTCGGCCTCGGGCTTCACAGGCTCCGGCTTCGGGGGCTCCGGCTCGACGGTCTCCGGTTCCGCCACCTTCACCGGTTCCGGAGGCGGCGGAGGCTTCAGCAGCCCGTCGCGTTCTGCTCGTCGCCGTACCCGGTCGGCTTGAGCCTCGACGATGCTCGAAGAATGTGACTTGACTCCGATGCTGAGCGCGAAGCAAAGATCGAGCGTCTCTTGATTTGTCAGTCCGAGCTCCTTGGCGAGCTCGTGGACGCGGATCTTGCCTGGCAACGCGTGCCCCCGTTCAGAGAGTCTGGCTGGCGCGACCGCCCGGCCCGGGATCGCTCCCCGGGTCCGACGGCCACGCTTGTTGAAGCCTAGCGATCTCGCCCGGCTCTACGTCAGCCCGCAAGGCCCGCCCGAAGGCTCGACGGCGCCGGGCCGACTCGAAGCAGGCGATGTCTGCGCACAGCCAGGCGCCCCGGCCGGGTCCGGACCCCACAACCAGAGCGCCGCTGGGATCCCTGCGCACACGACGCATCTCCGCGCTCGGGCGGCGGGTGCGGCAACCGATGCAGGTTCGGACCGGGCTCAGCTGCTCTCCGCCCGCTCCGCCGCGACTTCGGGCTCTCGGGCACCGGCGTCCTGCCCAGGACCGGAGCCCTCGCCGGAACCGGCGTCCTCGGCCTGTTCCTGCGCCATGGCCGCGGCCCACGCCTCAGCGCTGACCGCCTCGCCGCCGTCGGCCGGCTGCCAGAGCTGCTCTCCCGTCTCGGGATCGGTGATCCACTCTCCCTCGGCCCACTCCACGTCGCCGTAGGCCGCCTCCTCAGCCAGCTGGGTCTCGCTCTTGATGTTTATGCCCCAGCCGGTGAGCCGGCTGGCCAGGCGAGCGTTCTGGCCCTCCTTGCCGATGGCGAGCGACAACTGGTAGTCGGGAACGATCACGTCGCAGTCGCCGGTCATCTCGTTGGGGCGGACCTCCTTGATCCTCGCCGGTGACAGCGCCTTGGTCACGAACTCCTCGAGCTCGCTGCTGAACGGAACGATGTCGATCTTCTCGCCCCGCAGTTCGTTGACGACCTGGCGGACCCTTGCCCCCCGGGCCCCCACGCACGCCCCCACGGGATCGACGTTGGGGTCGTTCGAATGCACCGCGATCTTGGTGCGATGTCCCGGCTCGCGCGCGCACGCCTTGATCTCCACGATCCCGTCTGCGATCTCGGGCACCTCCAGCTCGAAGAGCCGCTTCACCAGGCCGGGATGGGTCCGGCTGACCACGATCTGAGGCCCCTTGGCCGTCTTGCGCACCTCGACGATGTAGGCCTTGAGCCGGGTGTTGGAGTCGGGCCGCTCGTAGGGGACCTGCTCCGCCTGGGGTAGCAGCGCCTCCACCCGACCCAGATCGAGCAGGGTGTAGCGGGCGTCGGTCTGCTGGATCATGCCGGTGACGATGTCTCCCTCGCGGCCGGCGTACTCCTCGTACTTGAGCTCCCGCTCCGCCTCGCGGATGCGCTGGGTCATGACCTGGCGGGCGGTCTGTGCCGCGATGCGCCCGAAGTTGTCCGGAGTCACCTCGTACTCCTCGCCCACCGGGTTGCCCTCTTCGTCCAGGTCCTGGGCGATCACGTGGAATTCCATGGTGGACGGATCGATCGTCACCCAGGCGTACTCCTTGGCGTCGGGCAGCCGCTTGTAGGCGGACTCCAAGGCGTCGGCCAGGGCCGCGAACAGCGCGTCGACGGTGATCCCCCGCTCGGCCGCCATCGCCTGGAGAGCTTCCATCATCTCCGCGTTCATCGCTTCGCCTCCCTGTGTTCAGGTCGTTTGGACTGTTGTGCTTGGTGCGGGCGCGAGCCCCACTCGAAGACTGTGCGAGCGGAGGCAAGCTGCTCATAGGCGATGCGGCACACCTCGCCTTCGGGGCTGCGCAGGTCTACGCCGTCGTCGGCCACGGCCTCCAGGGTCCCCGTCAGCCGGCGGGGCCCGTCGAAGCCGGCCAGGGTCTTCACCTTCACTGTGGATCCGGCGGCGCGGCGGAAGTGCTCGGGTGTGCGCAGCGGGCGCTCCAAGCCGGGGCTCGAGACCTCCAGCGTGTACCGGCCCGGTATGAGATCGTGCTCGTCCAGGGCGCGGCTGATCGAGCGCGACAGCCGGGCGATGACGTCGAGATCGATGCCGCCGTCAGCGTCGACAAGGACTCGCACCACCCCGCCGTGGTGCTCCACGTCGTACAGATCGACCGAGACAGCCTCCGCCAGCGGGGCAACGAGTTCGCGGACGCGATCGGCGATCGCCATGGTATTCCCTGACATTCTGCTATGGGCCGGGGGACTGGTTCGGGCCTGAACCGGCAACGGCGTGGGCACGAGCCCACGCCGCTTCCGGAGAATCGAACGTGTGAGAAGTATACCCCGGCTAGGCCCCGGTCTTGCGGCGGATGCCCGCCACCACCGTCTCGGCGTTGTTGGCGTCGTCTCCAAGCTCGTCGAGGTTGCGCCGGCGATCTTCCTCAGCGGCCCGCCGGGCGGAGGCCCGCGTCTTCTTGGCTCGCTCGAGCGCGGCATCCGAGCCGTGCTCGCAGATGAACTCGGCCCATTCCACCAGCGCGTCCACCATCGCTTCCTCGGCAACAACGGCCACGTTCTCGCCCTTCACGAACAAGTGCCCCCGACGGTTCCCCGCGGCGATGCCGAGGTCGGCGTCGCGGGCCTCGCCCGGACCGTTGACGACACAACCCATGACGGCCACCTGGAGCGGTATGCGCCGCTCGCCGAAGGCTTCCATCGCCTGCTGGGCCACCGTGAACACGTCCACCTCCGCTCGCCCGCAGCTGGGGCAGGCGATCAGGTCGACGTTGCGCCGCTCGCGCAGCCCCAACGCCTCCAGCAGTTGCCGCCCGGCCCGAGCCTCCTCGACGGGATCGGTGGTCAGCGAGTAGCGGATGGTGTCGCCGATGCCCTCGGCGAGCAGGGAGGCTATTCCGGCCGTCGACTTGATGGTCCCGGCCGGCGGGGGTCCGGCCTCGGTCACCCCGAGATGCAGAGGATGGTCGGTGGTGTCGGCAAGCTGCCGGTACGCCTCGATCATGAGCGGAACGCTCGATGCCTTCACCGAGATCTTCACCAGGTCGAATCCCACATCCTCGAAATAGGCGAGCTCCCGCATCGCTGAGGCCACCATCGCCTCGGGGGTCACTCCCAGCTCCGGGTCGTAGAGGTCGGGATCGAGCGAGCCCCCGTTGACTCCGATGCGGATGGGCACGCCCCGGTCCTTGCACTCCCGGGCCACTGCCTTGATCTGATCGGGCTTGCGGATGTTGCCGGGGTTCAGGCGCAGGCAGTGCACGCCGGCTTCCAGCGCGGCCAGCGCCATGCGGTAGTTGTTGTGGATGTCGGCGACGATCGGCACCGGTGAGCGGGGCACGATCCGGGCCAGTCCCTCGGCGGCCTCGGACCGGTTGCAGGTGCAGCGCACGATGTCGGCGCCCGCGGCCGCCAGCGCGTAGATCTGTTGCAGGGTGGCTTCGTGGTCGGCCGTCTTCGTGACCGTCATGGACTGCACCGTTACCGGTGCCCCACCCCCGACTGGGACGGTCCCGACCATGATCTGCCGAGTGTCTCGCCGCGGGAATTTCGCGGTGACCTGCACGATGCGAGTCTATCCGCGCCGGGTTGGCCGCTCAGCCGAAGCTGACGGGATCAAGGATGTCGCGCACCAGGGCCACGCCGCCCACCAGCAGCAGCAGCGCCACCACCGCGTACGTGAGCGGGAGCAGGCGGGCCGCATCGACCCGGTGGGTACGGCCCCCGAAGGAGCGGATCCGCTCGTATGTGGCCACCACCACGTGCCCCCCGTCGAGTGGCAGCAGCGGCAACAGGTTGAACACTCCGATGAAGGCGTTCACGTACACCAGGAGAAGGAGAACCTCGGTGGCGCCGTCGGAGGCTGCCTCGGCACCGATGCGGGCCACCCCGTAGATCGACAGGATCCGGTTCTCGTCCGGATGCGATCGGTCGAGGCGCCGCAACTCGAGCTCGCGGGCCATCGGGGCGCCGCCGGCCGCCTGATCGTCGTCCCTCAGCCCGTCCAGCGTGCCCCCGAACCCGTCGGTCACGATGGTCGGGATGGCAAAGACCACGTCGCGGACGATCAGCGCAGACAACCGGACCGACTCGCCGGCGGCCTGCACGACGCCGAGTCCATCAGCGCGGTAGTCGGCCGACACCCCGAAGAACCCCCTGACCGCGGCCGACGGGCTGACCAGATCGGTGATGATGGCCCCCTCCACCACCGCCGGCCTGCCCGTCCGGGTGTCGACGATCGTGATGTCGAGAGGCTCGCCGATCCGGTCGCGCCCGTAAGCAGCCACCTGGACATAGGTGGGGGCGCCCCCGGATTCCAGACCCTCCACGGCGAGGATGCGGTCCCCTTCGATGAGTCCCACGATCCCGGCCGCGCCCGCCGCGGTGAGCCGCTCGCCCACCCGGGTAGAGGCCGTGTGCACCACGCCGTCGCGGAGATACACCACCTCCACCTCGGATCCTGCGAGCTGCCGCACCAGGTGTGAGAAGTCGGTGAAGGTGGTGCGGCCCACTCCGGCGACCGAGATCAGTTCATCGCCGGGTTGCAGACCGGCCGCCGAGGCCGCGCTCTCGGTTGAGACTGTGGCCAGCACCCAGTTCTGAGTCTCGTCGGCATCGGACCGGCCGCTCAGGATCGTGCCGTCACCCAGCAGCACCGCGAACAGCAGCACCAGCACGATCACGAAATGCATGGCCGACCCGGCCGTCAGGACGAGCATCTTCCTGGGGTAGCTCTGCTGCCGGAAGCTGCGCGGCTCGTCGCCGGGCTCCACCTCATCGAGGTTGTTCATCCCGACGATGCGCACGTACGCGCCGACCCAGATCGCCTTGACCCCGTACTCTGTCTCGCCGCGACGGAACGACCAGAGGCGCGGGCCGAACCCGATGAAGAACTCGCTGACCTTCATGCCCGTCCACCGGGCCATGAGGTAGTGGCCGAGCTCGTGCAGGAACAGCATGGCCACCAGCGACAGGATGATCACCAGCCAGCCGGCGCCCGCGAAGACCCCGAGGAGCACGAGGAGCGCCACGAGGACGGCGAGGCGGGTGTGATCGCCCAGAGGCGATGCGGAGAGGCGCGGGCTCATAAGGGGCTTCAGGCCGCCTCGCGCGCCTGTCTCCCGCTCTTGTTCGCTGCGCTCACGGGCCGCTCGGGCCACGGCCTCGCCCGTATGAGCGCATTCGCTCACCTACCCGCTCGGCCTCTGACGAGGCTTCGGGCTACCCGGCGAGCCTCGCCGTCCGCGGCCAGCACCGCTTCGACGTCATCGGCCTTCGTGCCCGGCCACAAACCCAGCGCCTCCTCCAGCAGGCGAGCGATGTCGACCCAGCGGATCCGCCCATCGAGGAAGGCCTGCACGGCCACCTCGTTGGCCGCGTTGAGCCACGCCGGCGCGGTCTCCGAGGTGCGGCCGGCCTCGTAGGCCAAGTCGATGCAGCCGAAGGCATCGCGGTCGGGCGGTTCGAAGTCCAACCGGCCCAGCTCAGACCAGTCGATGGCACCGTAGGCAAGGTCGAGGCGATCAGGGTAGGCCAGCGCATACCCGATGCAGAGCCTCATGTCGGGCTTCGAGAGCTGGGCCACAGTCGCTCCGTCGCAGTAAGTGACCATCGAATGGACGATCGACTGGGGATGCACGACGATCTCGATCTGGTCGTAGGCGATCCCGAAGAGCTCGTGCGCCTCGATCACCTCGAGGCCCTTGTTCATGAGCGTGCTGGAGTCGATGGTGATCTTGGGGCCCATCTGCCAGGTGGGGTGGGCCAGGGCGTCGGCGACGCTGACCTCCTCCAGCTCGGCCCGGCTGCGGCCCCGGAAGGGTCCGCCGCTCGCGGTCAGCACGATCGACGAGACCGCCTCGGGGTGGTCGTTGGCCCTCAGGCACTGGTGAACAGCACAATGCTCCGAGTCGACCGGGATTATCGCCGCGCCGGCAGTGGCCCGGGCCCGCTGCACCACCGGAGCGGCCGCGATCAGCGACTCCTTGTTGGCCAGGCCCAGCCGCTTGCCGGCTTCCAGAGCGGCCAGGGTGACCGGCAGCCCCGCGAACCCGACCACGCCGTTGATGACGGTGTCGGCCACCGAGGCCGCGGCGGCCATGGCGTCGGAGCCGGCGAGCAGCTCCACGGTGTCGGGCAGCCGCTCGGCCAGGGCGGCAGCCCGCGAGGCGTCGGCAATGGCCACAATGTCCGGGCGGAAGCGCTGCGCCTGCTCAGCCAGGAGATCCACCGAGCGGGCCGCCCCCAGGGCGACCACCCGGTACTCGTCGGGTCGGGCCTGGACGATGTCGAGCGTTTGGGTTCCGATCGACCCGGTCGAGCCGAGAATGGCAACCGATGACACCAAGCTCAGATTACCCCGATCACCCGGAGCCGCTTCCAGAGGCCGAGCGAATAGGCGGGCCTACCCGGCCCATACGGGCGAGGCCGTGGCCCGAGCGGCCCGTGAGCGCAGCGAACAGGAGCGGGAGATGCTCGCTCAGATCACCCCGGTCATCAACGCCACGTAGTACGTGGCCGGCAGCGAGAACAGCATCGCGTCGAACCGGTCGAGGATCCCGCCGTGGCCGGGAAGCAGCGAACCCATGTCCTTGATGTCGAGGTCACGCTTGAGCATGGACTCGGCCAGGTCCCCGATGGGCGCAGCCACCGCCACCACCACCGACAGCAGGACTGCGGTCCAGAAGCTTCCGGGGGCCTCCGCGATGGGCGCGGGCATTCCGACCAACCCCATGACCACGCCGACAGCGACGGTAACGACGGCTCCGCCGAGCAGCCCCTCAAGCGTCTTGTTGGGGCTCGCCCTCGACAGCGGGGTGCGGCCCGCCGCCCTGCCGATCGCCATCGCGCTCACATCATGGGCGACGGTAAGGACGATGGCCGCGGTGAGAAGCCCAGTCCCGTGGGTCGGGATCTGCAGCATCAGGGCGGCGTGAGCACCTAGAACGCCTATGTAGGCCACGGCAAGAACCGTCACCGCGAGGCCTCGCATCGGCCCCTCGACGCCTACGCCGGTCAGGTACCACAACGTCCCGAACACCACCGTGAGCACCAGCACGACCACGATCCCGTCCATGCCCCGCCAGTAGGCGGCAAGAGGCGTGGTCACCACCCCGGCCAATCCCAGGACCACGGCCGGCTGGTATCCGGCCACTCGAACCGCGCTGAGGAACTCCACAGCCGCCAGACCGAGGACCACGGTTGCCACCACCAGCGCCAACGCTGGGCCGACCTGCAGGGCCACGAGGATCACAGCCGAGAGGAAGACGCCCACGAGGACCGCCATCGGCATGTCCCGATCAGACGACACCGCTGGGGTCGGGCCGGTGGCGGTCACCCCGCCGTACACCGCCTGGTCGTCGTAGCCGAAGAAGTCCTCCTCGCCGATGACCGTGCCGACCGGCTCACTCGGCTCCATGGGAGGCAAGGTGTCCTCGGACTCGTCCCACTGGGGTGAGGAGGTGTGGTCGGTCCACACTCCCAACTCCTGGGGATCGGCCTCCTGAAGCCTTGGCTCAGACCCCGTCGGATGCGACGATCCTGTGGTCCCCGCCTCGCCCCAGGCAGGCTCATCCTCATCGCCGAACACCGATCGCCCGGCCACGACGCCCGCGTCGTCGTCTAGCTCATCGGCATCGGCAGAGCCGAGTTCTCCGAATTCGTCCCGGTCGCTCACACACCGCTCCTTTCACTCGCCGGGTCAGGGACCCGAGCGCTGCCCGTCTCACACCTCGAGCAGTTCGTCCTCTTTGCTGGCTAGGGCCTCATCGATCTGCTGCTCGTGGGAGCGGGTGATGCCGTCGAGTTGCTCGCCGGCTCGCACCACCGAGTCGGCAGAGACTCCGCCCTCCTTCTCGATCCCCTCAAGGTCCTTGCGGGCCTGGCGGCGCAGGCCGCGCACCCGGTTCCGGGAGTCCTCGGCCATCGACCCCACAAGCCTGGCCAGTTCCCGGCGCCGCTCTTCGGTGAGCGGCGGGAACGACAGGCGGATGACGCGCCCGTCGCTGCTGGGGACCAGCCCGAGCTGGGCCTGCTGGATGGCCCGCTCCACCGCGGTGATGTTGGCGGGATCATGAGGGGTGACGATCAGTTGACTGGCCTCGGGGATGGCGAAGCTGACCAGCTCCCGCATCGCCATCGTGACGCCGTAAGCCTCCACCGGCACCCGCTCCAGCAACGCCGAACTGGCCCGGCCTGTGCGCACCGTCGAGAACTCGCGTCGGGCCGCGGCGACGGCCTCATCCATTCGCTCGCCAGCGTCTGCGAGCACCATGCCGATCAGCTCCTCGCTCATGGGCTGCGCTCCTCCTGCGCAACGAGCGTACCTACCTGAGAGCCGTCGAGGAGGGATTGCAGGTTGCCCGGCTGCATCAGGTTGAAGACCACGATCGGGAGGCGGTTGTCCATGCACAGGGTGATGGCGGTGGAATCCATCACCTCGAGTCCTCGGTTGAGCACTTCGAGGTAGGTGACACGCTCCAGCCGGACGGCTCCCGAATCGACTCCAGGATCGGCGGTGTAGATGCCGTCGACCCCGCCGTGGGTGCCCTTGAGCACCACTTCGGCCTCCACCTCGGCGGCCCTGAGCGCAGCGGTGGTGTCGGTGGTGAAGAAAGGGTTGCCGGTGCCGCCGGCGAAGATGACCACCCGGCCCTTCTCGAGGTGGCGGATCGCCCGCCGCCGGATGTACGGCTCGGCGATCTGCGCCATGTGGATGGCGGTCTGCACACGCGTGGGCTGATCCAGCTGCTCGAGCGTGTCCTGGAGGGCCAAGGCGTTCATCACCGTGGCCAGCATCCCCATGTAGTCGGCCTGGGCCCGGTCCATGCCCGCGCCCGCGCCCTGGGTGCCCCGCCACAGGTTCCCGCCGCCTACCACGACTGCGATCTCGATGTCGAACACGCCGCGGGCCTCGGCGATGCCCGCGGCGATGCGCCGGACGGTGTCACCGTCGATGCCGCCGTCCGATCCCCCTGCGAAGGCCTCACCCGAGAGCTTGAGCAGCACCCGGTGCCAGCGAGCCGGCCGCCGTGCTGGTGCGTTGGCGGTACCGGCGGAGCTGTCCATGGTCAGTCGCCGATCAGCACCTGCACGAAACGGACGATGGATCCGCCGCCGATGCTGTCCTTCACCGCGGTCTTCTCGCCGTGAAGCCCCTGCTCGAGCAGCACACGCTCGGCGTACCAGCCCCGCATCCTGCCGTCCACGATCTTGTCCCACGCGGGCTCGGGCTTGCCCTCGGCCTTGGTGATCTCCAGCAGTGCGGCTCTCTCCCGCTCGATCTCGGCGGCCGGGATCTCGCTCGCGCTCAGGAACTGGGGCTTGGCGAAGGCGACGTGCAGGGCCACCTGGTGCAGCGCTTCCGCGCCCACCCCGCTGCCCTCTACAACGACCGCGTTCACGCCCCGCCCGTCCTGACGGTGAAGGTACGAGTCGAGAACGTTGCCGTCGTCAGCCTGAATGTGCTCGACCACACCGACCTCGATGTTCTCCTTCAGGACCAGCTTGAGGTCCTCGATCCCGGCTGCGTGGGTGTCAACCGCTCCGGGACCGCCGGAGAGCACGGAATCCGCGAGGGTCTGCACCAGAGAGGTGAAGCCTGCGTTCTTGGCCGAGAAGTCGGTCTCGCACTTGAGCTGAACGACTGCGGCGGCCCTGCCGTCGCCGGCGACCGCGATGGCGCCTTGATCGTTGTCCCGGCCGCTCCGAGCATCGGCCTTGGCCAAGCCCTGCTCCCGCAGCATCTGCCGAGCCGCCTCCATGTCGCCGTCGGCGGCGGTCAGGGCCTTCTTGGCATCCATCATCCCCGCGCCCGTGACGTCGCGCAGTGCCTTCACGTCCTTGGCGCTGACCGCCATCTCAGTTCTCCTCGTCCGGCTCGTCAGCGCCGGCAGCAGCATCGCCGGCCCCGGCGTCCTCTGCGACAGCATCTGCACCCTCGGACTCGGCGTCATCAGCAGCAGCCGCCGCCAGCGACTCGGACTCGACATTCTCATCAGCAGCCGCCAGCGACTCGGACTCGGCGTCGTCGGCCACTGCTTCGGAGCCCTCGTCCTCAGCGGCGGCCGCCTCGGCCTTGGCCTTGGCCACGCGGGCCTCGCGCTCGGCCGCCTCGGCAGCCGCCTCCGCCCGGGCCAGAGCCTGCTGCTCGGCGACCTCCGCCTCCGTGAGGGCGTCGCGGGAGGTAGTGCTGGCCTCGGTGCGCTTCGAATGGATGAACCGGCCCTCCAGTACGGCGTCGGAGATCACACGGGCCATGAGCCGCCCGGATCTGATGGCGTCGTCGTTGCCGGGAATGGCGTAGTCCACGAGGTCGGGATCGCAGTTGGTGTCGACCACCGCGACGATGGGCACACCCAGCTTGCGCGCTTCGGTGACCGCTATGTACTCCTTCTTGGTGTCGAGGATGAACACCGCCCCGGGAGGCTCCTCCATGTCGCGGATGCCGCCCAGGTTGCGCTCCAGCTTGGTGAGCTCCCGATCGAGCAGCAGCGCCTCCTTCTTGGGCATGGCCTCGAATTCGCCCGAGTCGCGCATGCGCTGGTACTGCTTCATCTTGGCGATGCGCTTGGCGATGGTGTGGAAGTTGGTGAGCATCCCGCCCTGCCACCGCTCGTTGACGTACGGCATGTTGCAGCGCTCGGCGAAGGACTGCACGGAGTCCTGGGCCTGCTTCTTGGTGCCGATGAACAGGACCGTGCCACCGTCCGCGACGAGGTCCCGAACGAAGACGTAGGCCCGCTCGAGATGGGACAGAGTCTGGCGGAGGTCGACTATGTGGATCCCAGCCTTGTCGCCGTGGATGAAGCGCTTCATCTTCGGATTCCACCGGCGGGTCTGGTGGCCGAACTGAACCCCGGCCTCCAGCAGTTGCTTCATGGTGACGACGGCCATGCTTGTTTGCTCTCCCGGTTCTACGTGGCCCGCGCCGGACGCCTAGACGACCGGGTGAAGGCGCGGGTTGCGGAATGATGCGGCGACGCCGTTCGACGCCGTCGAGCCCCTAGGGGCCAACGCAGCAGTGTACGAGGACCGCAGGCAGACCGCGCCGATCACAGCGGCACGAGTCGCACCCTCACCCGGCGCACACCGATGAAGCCGGCCGGGTCGGTGTAGGCGCCTTCCAGCCGCACGCTGAAGTGCAGCCGTTCACCGGCGACGCCGATCACTGCGCCCTGATCGACGGCGGTGCCGACCCGCACACCGAGGCGCTGGAGGTACGAGTACGAGCTGACCAGCCCGCCGCCGTGGTCGACGGTCACGTGGAGGCTTCCGGCCACTGCGCCCGCGAACACGACGGTGCCGGAAGCCGCAGCTCGCACCACGTCTCCGGGCTCGGTGTCGTACTCGACGCCGCGGTTGCCCGGACCGTAGGGGTCCTCGGGCGGGCGGAACGGGTCGGTGACCGGAGCGTCGACGGGCGGGCGAAACACCGGCCGTGCGTCGTGGTGCGACCAGGCACCGGCCGGAGGAGCCAGGGCGGATGCGACCAGCGCCATCGCCACGGCCGGCACGGACAAGAGACAAGCAGCGCGCCGTCGCCAGCGCGACCAGAGCCTGCAGAGAATGCATGGGCACCACATGGTGCGCTCCCCGGGTGGTGGTCGTGCGGGGAAGCGCTGAACCGCAGCAGCTGCGCCCGCGACGGCCGCTTCGCCAAGGTCTCGCCGCGGGGCGAAGAACCTACAGGCGCGACCGCGCTTTGCGAATGCGGGCGAGCGTCTCGTCCTTGCCCAGCAAGCGCATGGGCTCCCACAGGGGCAGTCCTGCGCCGGTGCCGGTGAGGGCGACCCGGACCGGGGGTTGGGAGCGCACCCGGGCGCCGACACTCTCGGTGAGCTCGTCGCCGACCCCCATCACGATGGCCTCGAGCATCTCAGCGGAGGAGAAGTCATCGTCAGCGAGCCGAGACTCCACCACTTCGAGCACCTCGGCAGCCGCCCTGCCCTTGACGATCGACTTGTTCCAAGCCTTCTCGTCGTAGACCACGTCGGGCCGCAGGATCCAATCAACCCACCCCGCGACCTCGTCGAAGTGCGCTATACGCTGCTGGATCTCGCCGGCCAGCGACTGCACGATGTCGCGGTCGTAGCGTTCTGAGGGCCACGGGGCATCGGCGCCGGTCAGGAACGGCTCGGCCGCGTCCGCGAACTGCTCGGGTGTGAGTGCCTTGATGTACGCGGAGTTGACGTGATCGAGACGGGCGGGGTCGAAGAACGCCGCGGCCGGCTTGACCGCGTCGAGGTCGAACAGGGTGACGATCTCGTCCAATGGGCGGATCTCCACCTCGTCGGGCGGCCCCCATCCGAGCAAGGCCAGGTAGTTGACCATGGCCTCCGGCAGGTAGCCCGCCCTGCGGTAGCTGTCGAGGGACACGTCGTCGCGCCGCTTGGACAGCTTCTGGCGCTTGGCGTTGACCAGCAGCGGCAGGTGCGCGTACACCGGCGGGGCGCCGTAGCCGAGGGCCTGCCAGATCAGAAGCACCCGGGGCGTGGTGTTGAGCAGGTCCTCGCCCCTGATCACGTGACTGATGCCCATGTCGTGATCGTCGACTGCGTTGGCCAGATGGAAGGTGGGCGACCCGTCGCCGCGACGGATCACGAAGTCCTCCAAGGACTCGTTGGGGAAGCTCACCCGGCCCCGCACCACATCGTCCACGACGGTTGTGCCCTCGTCAGGACAGCGGAACCGCACCACCACGCCCGGCCCGTCGGCCACGCCGCGGTCACGGGACCAGCCGTGGTAGCCGGCCGGCAGCCCGGCCGCAGCGCAGCGCTCCTCGATCTCGGCCCGGGTCAGGTCGCAGAAATAGGCGGCGCCGTCGGCCAGCAACTGCTCGATGGCGGTCGCGTGCGCGTCGGTGCGCTCGGACTGGAAGAGCGGCCCCGCGTCCCAGTCGAGGCCCAGCCACCGCAAGGGCTCGATGATGGCGTCCACGTACTCCTGGGTCTTCAGCGCGGCGTCGGTGTCCTCCACGCGCAGCACCATCTCCCCGCCGTGATGCCGGGCGAACAGCCAGTTGAACAGCGCCGTCCGAGCGCTCCCCACATGCAGGAACCCCGTAGGCGCGGGCGCAAACCGAACCCTTGGCGTGCTCACGCAGCGAGACTAGCCACGCACTCCCGGGCTTCTGCGGAACGCGCAAAGCACAACAGGACCCTTGATCTCGCCTCAGCACGCTCTGCTACCGTCGTCGTGTTCGTCGACCTCCGAAGGAGATGCCCTGTGTCCGACATGCCTCCGCCCCCGCCCGACGACTCGGGCTGGTCGTCTGAGCCTCCTCCCCCGCCACCGGGTGAGGATGCCAGCACGAATCCTCAAGCGGCGAAGGGATGGGCGAGCCTCGGCACCGGCGAGGCGATCGAACTCTCCCACCCCGCTACCCGCCTAGGCGCTCGCGTGGTGGATGTCGTCATCATCGTGGTTGTCTTCATCATCCTGTTGATTATCGATGTCGGCTCGGCCATCGGCCTTGTCGGCGAGCCCTCGGACTATGCGAAACTCGCTGACCGCGACCTTGCCATAGTCGCCTATGCAGCGATAGCGACAGCATTGTTCGGCATTGTCTACGAGGTGGCGCTGACAGCCATAAGGGGACAAACGCTCGGCAAGATGGCCACACGTATCAAAGTCGTCCGGGCCGACAACGGTTTGGCGCCCGGATGGGGCAAGTCGATCGTTCGCTGGATCATCCCCGCGGTGGTCGGCTTCATTCCCGTCGTCGGATGGATCCTGTCGCTGCTGGTCTATGCCTCGCTCCTTTGGGACAAGGCCCGCCAGGGGTGGCACGACAAGGCGGTGAAGACGCTCGTCGTCAAGGCCTGACATGGCGCCGGTGACTTCGCGGGCGCCAGACCGGGTCGTCTAGAGCCCCAGCGGGGTGCGCCAGTTGTCGGTGCGGGCCTCGGCTGCGGCGGCCGGGGTCAGGCGCAGCGTGTCAGAGGGGATCAGATCGGCGAGGCGCAGCTTGACGTGGTAGCCGTGGTGGCCGGCCGCGCCAGCGAATTGGTCCCGGCGCCACGCCACCAGCTCGGCGTCGGCCTCGTCCAGGAAACCGAACAGCTCCAAAGCCAGCCGCAAGTCGTGCACCACCGGCGCCCGGCCGAACATTGAGGCCCGGCGCAGCGCCACCGCCACGCACCCGGCCAGCGCATCGTCCTCCCGCTCGCCTGCTGCCAGCACGAGTTGGCCGGCGAAGCGCTCAGCCAGCTTTAGCGCATAGCCCTGGTCCGGACCCTGATTGCCCAGTCCGGGACCAGCCGTCAGTTCGCCGCCGACCACTTCGCCGGGCCGGTCCGCCATCCAGGAATCAGCCCGCCGTGGGGGCGACTGGTAGATCGCCGGAGCCTTGGCCGTGGAGGGAACATGGGATGGAGCGGCCACGGGCGGACAGCGTAGACGGAGAGCCCGCCCGTGGCGCCAGGCCGGGGGGTGGCGGCGAGTCCGGGCGACCGACAATGGGGCGAAGCCCCGTCGGTCGAACGGGCTCGACGACAGGACCCGCCGGCCGGAACGGCAGCGGCTCAGTCGTCGGCGTGGAGCAGGCCGTAGACCACCGAGTCGGCCAGCGCCTGCCAGGACGCCTCGATGATGTTCTCCGACACGCCGATGGTGGTCCACACGCGGCGGCGGTCGGTGGAGTCGATCAGCACCCGGGTCACCGCGCCCGTTCCCTTCTGAGTGTCGAGCACCCGGACCTTGAAGTCAGTCAGGGAGATGTTCTCCAGGGCCGGGTAGCGGTCGCCCAGCGCGGCCCGCAACGCGGTGTCCAGCGCGTTGACCGGGCCGTTGCCCTCCCCCACGGCTACGCAGCGTTCACCGCCGACCCACACCTTCACGGTGGCCTCGGTGTCGACCTCCACCGAGACGTCGTTCCAGGCCCGGGCACCCGTGCCGGAACGGTGGTCCATCGAGACGCGGAACGACTCCAGCTTGAAGTAGTCCTGCTCCCAACCGGACGCTCCCCGCATCAGAAGCTCCAACGAGGCGTCGGCCGCCTCGAAGTGGTACCCCGCGTGCTCCAGGCGCTTGAGCGTGTCGATCACCTCGCCCAGCACCCGGCCGTCCAGGGCCAGGCCGAGTTCGGCAGCCCGCATCTCCAGCGTGGAGCGTCCAGCCATCTCCGACACCAGCACCCGGGTGCCGTTGCCCACCAGGTCCGGCGACACGTGCTCGTAGGCGTCGGGGCGGCGGCTCAGCGCGCTGGCGTGCAGCCCCGCCTTGTGGGCGAAGGCGCTGGCCCCCACGTAAGGCTGCTGGGGGTTCATCGGCAGGTTGACCAACTCGGCCACGTGGTGCGACACCGACGTGAGACGAGGCAGCCGGCCCTCGGGCAGAGCTCGCATGCCCATCTTCAGCTCGAGGTTGGCGATGATCGGTACCAGGTCGCAGTTGCCGACCCGCTCCCCATAGCCGTTGATGGTGCCCTGAACGTGCACCGCCCCGGCCTGCACTGCGGCCAGCGCGTTGGCAACCCCGCAGCCGGTGTCGTTGTGCAGGTGGATGCCGACCTCGCAGTCGACATGGGCCGCCACCGCCGACACGGCCTCTGAGATGTCGTCGGGCAGGGTGCCGCCGTTGGTGTCGCACAGCACCACCGTGGACGCCCCAGCCATGGCGGCCGCCTCCAGCACTCGCAGGCTGAACTCGGCGTTGCGGCTGAAGCCGTCGAAGAAGTGCTCGGCGTCGAACAGAACCCGCTTGCCCGCGGCCACCAGGAACTCGACCGAGTCGGCCACCATGGCCACGCCCTCGTCCAGGGTGGTCTGAAGGGCCTCGGTGACGTGGTAGTCCCAGCACTTGCCGACGATGCACACCGTCGAGGTTCCGGCTCCGGCCAGATGGGCCAGCACCTGGTCGGAGTCGACCTTGCCGCGGGCCCGGCGGGTGGAGCCGAAGGCGACCAGCTCACTGACCTGGAGGTCGAGCTCGGTGCGGGCCCGCTCGAAGAACTCGTCGTCCTTGGGATTGGCGCCCGGCCAGCCCCCCTCGATGAACGCGACGCCGAGATAGTCGAGTTGCTCGGCGATGCGCAGCTTGTCGTCGACGGTGAGCGAGATGCCCTCCAGTTGCGTGCCGTCGCGCAGGGTGGTGTCGTAGATCTCTACTGACGACCGGGGCGAGGCGTCGCTACTCATGGACGTATTCGTTCCATGTCTTGTAGCGGTCGTTGCGGCCCCGCACGACGTCCGAATAGGCCTCGGCGATGGCCAGCGTGCGCGGGCCGGGGCACACCAGGGGCCGGTCGTCCACCGAGTTGACCGCGCCGACCTCGGTGGCGGTGCCGCACACGAATATCTCCTGGGCGATGTACAGGTCGCTGCGGGCCAGATCGCCGATCACGACGTCGATGCCGATGTCGCGGGCGATGGAGATCACCGAGTCCTGGGTGATGCCGGGCAGCGCACCGGACGACAGCGGCGGGGTCACGAGCAGGTCGGGAGTGCCCGCGAAGATGTTCTCGCCGCTGCACTCCGACACCAGCCCGGCCGGGTTGAGCATGATGGCCTCGTCGTAGCCGGCCCTGAGCGCCTCCATCTTGGCCAGCGTCGAGTTGGCGTAGTTGCCGGTCGTCTTGGAGGCGGGCGGCATGATGTTGTGATCGTGGCGGGCCCACGACGAGATCTTCAACCGAACGCCCTTGGTGAGGGCGTCGTCGCCCAGGTAGGCGCCCCAGGGCCACACCGCGATGGCGATCTCCGTGGTGCAGTCGGCGGTGGACAGGCCGATCTCGCCGTACCCGTAGTAGGCGATCGGGCGCACGTAGCACTCGGGCAGCCCGCTGTCGCGCACCACCAGCTTGCAGGCCTCCACGATCTCGGGCACCGAGTACGGCATTTCCATGTTGAGGATCTTCGCCGAGTTGTACAGCCGCTGGATGTGGTCGGTCAGCCGGAACACGGCGGGGCCGTTGTCGGTCGCGTAAGTGCGGATGCCCTCGAACACGCCCGTCCCGTAGTGCAGCGAGTGCGACAGCACGTGGATCTTGGCGTCCTGCCATCCAACGAGCTCCCCGTTCATCCAGATGTGCTTGGTGGGTGTGATCGGCATTGGGCGGGTGGCCTTCCTTGAGTGCGCTTTCTCGGCGATGTTTCCTGGGTCTCAGACCTGCTGGTCGGCGAGGCGGGCGACGATGGCGTCGCCGATCTCGGCGGTGGTGCCAGCGAGCGACTCGGGCCGGTCGCAGGCCTTGCGGATTCGTTCCGCGGCCCCGGTCTCGCCGAGGTGGTCCAACATCATCGCGCCGGACAGCACCGCCGCGACGGGATTGGCCCGGCCGGTGCCCACGATGTCGGGCGCCGAGCCGTGGACCGGCTCGAACATCGACACCTGCCCGGGATGCAGGTTGGCGGTGGGTGCCAGCCCGATGCCGCCCGACACGGCGCCGCCGAGGTCGGTGAGGATGTCGCCGAAGAGGTTGTCGGTGACGATCACGTCGTAGCGGGCGGGATCCTCCACGAAGTAGATGCACGCTGCATCCACGTGGTTGTAGGCCGTCGAGACGTCCGGGTATCGGGCCGCGACGTCGTTGAAGGTGCGCTCCCAGAGGTCGCCGGCGAAGGTCAGCACGTTGGTCTTGTGCACCAGCGTCACGTGCTTGCGCCGGGTCATGGCCAGGTCGAACGCGTAGCGAACGGCTCGCTCCACGCCGTGGCGGGTGTTCACCGACCCCTGGGTGGCGATCTCGTGCGGGGTGCCCTTCCGCAGGAAGCCGCCCTCCCCCGCGTACGTGCCCTCGGTGTTCTCGCGGATCACCACGAAGTCGTGGGCCGGCGCGGTGAAGGGTCGCAGGTTGATGTAGAGGTCCAACTCGAAGCGCATCTTCAGCAGCAGGCCCCTCTCGATGACGCCGGGGGGCACCTCGGGGGTGCCGACCGCTCCCATGTAGAGCGCGTCGAGGCCGCGCCACTCCTCCACGGTGGCGTCGTCGAGCACGGTCCCGTCGCGCAGATAGCGGCTGCCGCCGAGGTCGTAGTGCGTGGTGTCGAGGTCCACGCCGGCGGCCGCGATCACCTTCAGGCCCTCGGTCACGACCTCGGGGCCGATGCCGTCGCCTCCGATGACTCCCACTCGATGTGCCATGGTTCTGTCCCTAGCTCCCGTCCTGCTGAAGCGCCTGCCAAATTACGAAACCGCCCACCTGGGTGGACGGTTGAAGGCGCGCGCCGGGATGGCGCGCGCTAGGGAATCGCGATGCTGGGCCGGTTCGCCACGGGCATCAGCATACCGCGCCGCCGGTAGATTGATGCGATGCCCGATGCTCATCACCTCTCGCAGGCCGCGCACGACCGGCTGAGCGCTGAGCTGCAGGAACTCACCACCCGAGGCCGTATCGAGATAGCCGACAAGATCGAAGCCGCCCGCAAGTTGGGCGACCTCTCCGAGAACGGCGACTACCACGCAGCCAAGGAGGAGCAGGCCAAACTGGAGGGCCGCATCGTCCATCTCACCCGGATCCTGACCAACGCGGAGATCATCGACACCGGCAACGGCAGCGACAACGACTTCGGGGTGATTCTGGGGTCGGTGGTGACCGTCCTCTACGACGGCGACGACGAGCCCGAGCGCTTCCTGGTCGGGGTGATCGAGGAACGTCAGGACGATGTCGTCGTGGTGTCGCCTGGATCGCCTATGGGCGAGGCACTGCTGGGCGCGACCGAGGGGGACGCGGTCGAGTTCGACTCTCCCAGTGGCCGGCAGAAGGTCACTGTCGTGGAGGTGTCCTAGACCGGTGGACGCCGATCCGCCCCGCACGTTGCGGTGGGCGCGGATCGCTCTGATCGTTGGCGCCTTGCTGCTGGGCATGGCTGTGACGCTGATGGTCTGGGACGCGGCGACCGATGATCCCCCACCGGCAGTGATCACCGGCCGCGACGGCTGACAGTCAGTCATGAGCCGGGAATTCCCGCTCTTGTTCGCTCCGCTCACGGGCCGCTCGGGCCACGGCCTCGCGCCGCTCGGCCTCTAGGATCCAACTGTGACCGCGCCGCAGACACTGAGCGAGAAGATCTGGGACCGCCACACGGTGGCCCGCGGCGGCGACGGCGAGCCCGACCTGCTCTACATCGACCTGCACCTGGTGCACGAAGTCACCTCGCCGCAGGCCTTCGACGGGCTGCGGCTGTCGGGGCGGGGCGTGCGCCGACCCGACCTGACGGTGGCCACCGAGGACCACAACGTGCCCACCGCCGACGTCGACAAGCCCATCGCTGACGAGGTGAGCCGCACCCAAGTCGAGACGCTGCGCCGCAACGCGGACGAGTTCGGCATCACCAACTACCCGATGGGCCACGTCAAGCAGGGCATCGTGCATGTGATCGGGCCCGAGCAGGGTCTGACCCAGCCGGGCATGACGATCGTGTGCGGAGACTCGCACACCTCCACCCACGGTGCCTTTGGCGCTATTGCCTTCGGTATCGGCACGAGCGAGGTGGAGCATGTGCTGGCCACCCAGACCCTGCCCCAGATGCGGCCGGGCACCATGGCGGTGACCGTCGAGGGAACCCTGGCCTCCGGCTCCACCGCCAAGGACGTGATCCTGGCCATCATCGGCCGCATCGGCACCACCGGCGGCGTCGGACGGATCATCGAGTACCGGGGGCCGGTCATCGAAGCGCTGTCGATGGAGGGCCGCATGACGGTGTGCAACATGTCGATCGAGGCGGGCGCCAAGGCCGGACTGATCGCCCCCGACGACACGACCTTCGAGTACCTGCGGGGCCGCGAGCAGGCGCCGGCGGGCGACCTGTGGGAGCAGGCGCTGGCCGACTGGCGCACCCTCCGAACCGACGACGCTGCCTCCTTCGATGTCGAGGTGACCCTCGACGGCGCCGATATCCCCCCAATGGTGACCTGGGGCACCAACCCCGCCCAGTCGGTTCCGCTGGAGAGTGCGGTGCCCTCCCCCGACAGCTTCGACGAACCCTCACGGCGCGAAGCCGCGGTTCGGGCCCTCGACTACATGGGCCTCGCTCCGGAGACCCCGATGCGGGACATCCCGGTGGACACCGTATTCATCGGGTCGTGCACGAACAGCCGCATCGAGGATCTGCGGGCCGCGGCGACCGTGGTTGCCGGCCGGCGAGTGGCCGACGGGGTGCGCACCCTGGTGGTGCCGGGCTCCGGCCAGGTCAAGGCCCAGGCCGAGGCCGAGGGCCTGCCTGAGATATTCCGGACAGCCGGTTTCGACTGGCGCGAGCCGGGATGCTCCATGTGCCTGGCCATGAACCCCGACAAGCTGACCGTCGGGGAGCGGGCGGCCAGCACGTCGAACCGCAACTTCGAGGGGCGCCAGGGACGGGGCGGGCGCACCCATCTGGTGTCGCCCGCGGTGGCCGCGGCCACCGCGGTAGCCGGTCGCTTCGCCGCTCCCGGGGACCTGCCATGAAGGCGACCCGGGTGGTGAGCGGCACCGCCGTGCCGCTGGACCGCAGCGATGTGGACACCGACCAGATCATCCCGTCGGACTGGCTCAAGCGGGTGTCGCGCACCGGCTTCGAGAAGGGCCTGTTCGCGGAGTGGCGCGACAGTCGCGACTTCGTGCTCAACGACGAGCGCTATGCAGGGGCGACCATCCTGGTGGCCGGGACCAACTTCGGCACCGGCTCGTCGCGGGAGCACGCGGTGTGGGCCATCCAGCAGTACGGGTTCGACGCGGTGATCAGCCCCCGCTTCGCCGACATATTCCGCAACAACTGCACCAAGAACGGATTGGTCCCGGCCCAGATCCCGGCCGCGGCAGCCGCCGAGTTGATGGCCGCAGTTCAGGCCGAACCCGGCCTGGAGATCACCGTCGATGTGGAGCGGCTCACTGTGGAGGCGCCGGCCATCGGGTTCGAGGCCGCATTCGGTTTGGAGGCCTCCACCCAGCAGCGGTTCCTCGAGGGCCTCGACGACATCGGCCTGACCCTGCGCCACACCGGAGCCATCGACGACTACGAGCGACGACGCCTCCCCTGGCTGCCTGCGGCCACATAGGAAGCCATGTCCGAGCCCTCCGCGAGAATCGGAGCGAACTCGGGAACCGCGGCACAAACAGGAACGTCGTATCCCTAGAAATCGAACCCGCGCCGACCGGCGCGCGCGACGAAAGGCCCCCGCCTCCATGCGCAAGACACTCATCCTCGCCTTCAGTTTCCTGCTCATAGCCGCTTCCTGCGGTGGCGACAGCCCCAGGGGAGGGCCGGGGATCTCCGGCTCCGACGGCGGCGCCGGGGCAAGCACGGAAGCGCCCGGCAGCACCGACGGCGACTCAACGGTGATCGACCTAGAGCCTGAGGACGTGGTCCTGACCGCCGGGCTGGTGCGGTTCGACGACTGCGACACGCTGCTCGACCACCTCCACACGGAGTACTCGGCCAGGGTGGGGCCGTGGGGATTCGACCAGGGCGGCTGGTTCGGCCCCGTGGGCGCCCGTCTTGAAAGCGACGACATGGCCGTGGCCGAAGAGGCCATGGCCGCCGCCGAGCCCGCGGCTCCGAGCGCGGCTCCCGTCGAGGGCGTGGACTTCTCGGGCACGAACGTCCAGGAGGCTGGGGTGGACGAGGCCGACATCGTCAAGACCGACGGCAACAGGATCTTCACGCTGTCGTCGGGTCAGCTGGTGGTGGTCGACGCGGCCAGCCGCCGCGCAGTCGGCTCGGTGGCGGTGGCCGACGGCTGGGGACGGGAACTGTTCATCGACGGTGACGGCCTGCTGCTGATCACCCGCTCCCACAGCGAATCGGGCGACGGCTCCGAGACCGTGCTCCAGCGCATCGATGTGAGCGGGGACGCGCCCCGGATCATCGAGACCCTCAACGTGCAGGGCAACTACATCAGCGCCCGCAGCGTCGGCGGCACGGCCCGCGTGATCATGCGCTACGACCCCCAGTGGAACTTCCCGTTCGTGTTCCCCCAGAACGACTCCGCGGAGGATGTCGCCGAGGCGGCCAACCGGGCCGCGGTCCTCAACTCGACTCTCGACGACTGGCTGCCCCACTACACGTTCGGATCGGCCGACAGCTCGACGGGATCGCTGATGGTGCCCTGCGACGACGTGCACGCCCCGTCGGTGTTCTCGGGCTTCGGGGTCACCACAGTCATCAGCGTGCCCATCAGCGGTGACTTCGACCCGTCGTCATCGACCGCGGTCATGGCGCCCGGCGACACCGTCTACGCGTCCACTGGGTCGTTGTACGTGGCCACCACCCGCTGGCTCGACCCCGACGAGTTCGGAGGCGAAGAAGACTGGGACGAGGACGCCTGGCGGGAAACCTGGCAAGAGCGGCGCACCAGCGTCCACCGCTTCGACATCAGCGGCGACGCGGCCGCCTACGCGTCCTCCGGCGAGGTTCTGGGCGTGATCCGCAACCAGTTCTCGCTGTCGGAGCACAACGGCTACCTGCGCGTCGTGACCACGGTCGGCGATCCGTGGGGTGAGGAGTCCGAGAGCCACGTGCGGGTGCTGAGCACCGACGGCGATGTCCTGATGGAGGTCGGCAGCGTGGGCGACATCGGCCGGGGCGAGAACGTCCAGTCGGTGCGCTTCGTGGGTGACATCGGCTATGTGGTGACCTTCCGCCAGATCGATCCCTTCTACACCATCGACCTGTCCGACCCGACCGACCCCCGGATCCTGGGCGAGCTGAAGATCCCCGGCTTCTCCAGCTACCTGCACCCCATCAGCGACACGCTGGTGCTGGGAGTGGGCTCCGACGCCGACGAAGAGGGCCGGGTCACCGGGGCCAAGGTGTCGCTGTTCGATGTGAGCGACCTGACCGAACCCCTGGAGGTGGCGGTGTGGACCGCACCCGACGGCTGGAACGACATCGGCTGGGACCACCGGGCCTTCCTGTGGTGGGCTCCCGAGGAACTGGCGGTCATGCCGGTCACGGTGTGGAACGAGTGGTCCGGCGCGGTCGTGCTTCGGGTGGCCGACGGCACCATCACCGAGGTGGGCCGGGTCGATCACGAGATCGCGGGCGAGGAGCCCGGCCGGACCGACTGCCGCGAGCTCACGACCGCGGACCTTGACTCGACTGATGAGCGCGACTTCACCACCGAACTCGAGTACGAGATCTCCTACGACTACGCCGCGGTGCTGGCCTGCGAGCCCGGAGAGGCGGGCATGACCGGCTTCGAGTGCTACACCCAGCCGTTCTTCGTGGACGAGGCCGAGAGTCTGGGTCTGCTCCGTGGCGAGGAGTCGATCTCGATCTGCTGGCCCAGCGACTCGCCCAACGTGATCGTGCGCAGCATCGTGATCAGCGACGAGTTGTGGACGCTGGGCTTCAAGGGCTGGGGCTCCTTCGACGGCCAGTCCCCTGCCCGGCTCCATGTCAACGACCTCCAGAGCCTGGTGAGGCTGGCTGCGCTGGAGCTCTAGCAACGGGGAGCATCCAGCAGGCGGGTCGCTAGGCTGTCGGTATGTCGCGCCTGCTGGCTCGAGCTGTCCGTCTGGTGAAGATCGGCGCCGTCGCGGGTGCCGTCGTGGGCGTGGGTCGCCTAGTCATGCAGCGCCGGCGCCGGTCCCAGATCGACGAGTCGTCCTGGCCCACCATCGCCGAGACCGCGGCCCAGAACGGCCAACCGGTGGACGAGGAAGCCAGCGCTGCCGCGCCGTCGGACGACACCGGAGCCGACGACGCAGAGCAAGCCGACGGCACCAGCGACGCCGACGACGACAAGGGTTAGCGCTACAGGCCGCTGATCTCCAGGTCGGGTAGGCGGTCGGCAGGGGTGAAGCCGAGGACCCGGCCGAAGAAGGCCAGTTCGGCCTCCAGGGCGGCAACGATGTTGTCGGCGCTACGGAAGCCGTGCTGCTCACCTTCGAAGAGCAGGTAGGCCACCGGCACACCCTTGGCCTCGAGGGCCTCGACGATCATCTCGGCCTGGGCGGGCGGCACGATCTCGTCCTCGTCGCCCTGCAGCACGATCATCGGGGCGTCGAAGCCGTCGAGGTGGTGGATCGGGGAACGAGCGACATAGACGTCCCTGGCCTCCGGGTAGGGGCCGACGAGGCGGTCGAGGTAGCGGGACTCGAACTTGTGGGTGTCGGCGGCCAGAGCCTCCAAGTCGGCGATGCCGTAGCGGCTGGCCCCGGCCGCGAACGTGTCGTGGAGGGCCAGCGCAGCCAGCACGGTGAAGCCGCCCGCGCTCCCGCCCCGGATGATCAGCCGTTGAGGGTCGACGTCGCCCCGGTCGGCCAGGAATCGGGCCGCGGCCACGCAGTCCTCCACGTCGGCCACGCCCCAGGCGCCGTCCAGGGCGCGCCGGTAGCTGCGGCCGTAGCCGGTGGAGCCTCGGTAGTCCACGTCGACCACCGCGATCCCCCGGGAGGTCCAGAACACGACACCCAGCTGGAGCTGGCGGCGGGCTGCGGCCGTGGGCCCTCCGTGGGCCGTGACCAGCAGCGGCGGACGATCACCGGCCGGGCCGGCACAGGCCGGGTTGGCGGGCGGGTAGTACAGGGCGTGGGCTACCGCGGATCCGTCTCCACTGGTCGGGAAGGTGATGGCCTCGGGCTCGATCAGCAGACCCGCGCCGAGGCCCAGCTCCCGCGCCGTCCGCACCGCGTTGCGGCCGGCGCGGCCGTCGCCGTCGATTCGCACCACCGCGACCTCTGGTTCGTGCCGGTAGCCGGCGCCCGCGTAGGCCAGCACCGCGGCGCCGTCCGGGGCGTTGCGGGCGATGGTCAGCGACGACATCGAGGAGTCGATCAACCGGACGGCGCGGCCGTCCACCATGATCTGGTCGCCTGCGGGCATCCCGGCCACGGCGGCCACCGTTCCGCCGGCCGCCGCCCAGCGCTGCATTCCGAAGACCCACGGCGGGGTGGCCACATCGAAGTCGCCCACGACGACGGGTAGCATCGCTCCACTGTCCAGGTGCACCTCGTAGAGGCCCCACCAGTCGTCGTGGTCGCTGCACACCATCAGCCTCGGTTCCGTGCCGGCGGCGCCGGGATCCCAGCCGGGCTCGCACAGGCTGCGGTCCCCGCCCCGGCCCAGGACCTGCACCTCCACGCCCAGCTCAGCGTCACCGAGCTCGTGCACGTGCAGCCGGGTGGCGTCCCACGGCATGTTCGGATGGTCCCACGAGATCCAGGCCAGCATCGATCCGTCGGGCGACACCCGGGGCGTCATCACGAAGTCGGATCCCGACCACAGCGGAACTACCCGATGGGACCCATCGGTGGCCACTGCCACCAGCTCGTTGGCCGGCTCGCCGCCGGTGCCATGGCGCTCCTGAACGCACACGCTCCAGCGGCCGTCGGGCGTCACCCGCCCGTCGGCGTACCGCCACGCTCGCGGTTCGGGGGGCTCAGCGGTCAGCAGCAGGGGCTTGGCGCCCGGATGATCGGTCCTCCGGAGCCGCTGGTCGGCGAACTCGACGTAGTAGAGCGACCCGTCGTGCGGCCACCAGGATCCGCCGCCGTACTCGTGCACCCGGGTGCGGACGTTGGCATCCGGTGGCGTGACCTCCTGAGACTCGCCGCCCCGGAGGTCGCGACGCATCACCGCGGTGCGACCACCCTCGTCGGGTCGGTTCTCAGCCCACCACAGCACCCAGGGCCGGACCGGATCGGCGATCACCTCGGAGATCCCCGCAGCCCCCTTCACCAGGCACGCGGCGGTGACCGGGGACGGCCACTCCCCGAAAGGCACGACCACCGGGTCGGGCATCAGCCTCCGCCCAGCAGGTCGACCATCCGGCCCACCCCCTCGCCCAGGTCGTCGTCGCCGAGGGCGAACGACAGCCGCAGCCCGCCGCTGGCGCCGAATGCCTCACCGGGGACGACCGCCACCTTGGCCCGGTCCAGCAGTAGGTCGGCCAGCTCCAGCGTGGTCGCCGGCCTGGCGCCGCCGTAGTCGCGGCCCAGCAGGCCGGTGGCGTCGGGATAGGCGTAGAAGGCACCTTCGGGCTCCGGGCAGACCAGCCCCTCGATCCCGCTCAGCAGGCGGTACATGGTCTGGCGCCGGCGGTCGAAGTGGCGGCGCATCTCCGCCACCGCGTCGAGCGGGCCCGACACCGCGGCCAGCGCGGCGGCCTGGGCCACGTTGCACACATTGGACGTGCAGTGGGACTGGAGGTTGCGGGCCGCGGTCATGGCGTCGGACGGTCCGATCATCCAGCCCACCCGCCATCCGGTCATGGCGTAGGTCTTGGCCACACCGTTGAGCACGATGCAGCGGTCCTGCAATTCGGGAACCACCACCGGCATGGAATGGTGCTGGACGTCACCGTAGGTGAGGTGCTCGTAGATCTCGTCGGTGAGGACCCAAATGCCGTGCTCGGCGGCCCAGCGGCCGATCTGCTCGATCTCCGAGCGGGGGTAGACGGCACCGGTCGGGTTGGACGGCGACACGAAGATCAGCGCCTTGGTCCGCGGCGTCCGGGCCGACTCCAGCTGGTCGACGCTCACCCGGAAGCCGCTGGCGGCGGTGGCCAGGACGGGCACGGCCGCGCCGCCGGAAAGGGCGATCGGCTCGGGGTAGGTCGTCCAGTAGGGAGTGGGCAGCAGCACCTCGTCGCCTGCGTCGACCACCGCCGCGATGGCGTTGTAGACCGCGTGCTTGCCGCCGTTGGTAATCAGCACGTCGGCCGGGTCGACCTCCAAGCCCGAGTCGCGCCGAGTCTTGACCGCCACCGCCTCACGGAGATCCTCCAGGCCGCCGACGGGGGTGTATTTGTGGTGCTGGGGATCGCGGCACGCGGCCGCGGCCGCCTCCACGATGTGGTCAGGCGTGGCGAAGTCGGGCTCGCCGGCGCCGAAGCTGATGACCCGCTCGCCCGCGGCCCGCAGCGCCCTGGCCTTGGCCGTCACCGCCAGGGTGGCCGAAGGGGCGATCGCCCCGACCCGCCTTGAGATCCGCTCGCTCGTCATGGCCGCGAGCGTACCGGCGGAGCCTTGACACATTCTCTCGATCTTGCGCGTGGCGATGGCGTGGAGCGGGGCTCGCGGAGTGCCAGACTTCGGGTCGATGCCTACACAAGCGCCAACCCGACCCGACGCCATCGCCATTCCCGCCGCGATGCTCCCCTCCGACGGCCGCTTCGGCAGCGGGCCATCCAAGTTCCGGCCCGCGGCCGCTCAGGCACTGGCCGACAGAGCCGTCGACTATCTCGGCACGAGCCACCGCAAGGCCGGGGTGCGCCGCGTGGTGGCCCAACTGAAGACCGGTATCGCCGATCTGCTGGGCGCGCCTGACGGCTACGAAGTGGTGATGGGCAACGGCGGCGCCACCGCCTTCTGGGACGCGGCCAGCTTCGGGCTGATCGAGCATCGCAGCCACCACCTCTCGCTGGGTGAGTTCAGCTCCAAGTTCGTTGCCGTGACCGCGTCCGCGCCCCACCTCGACGAACCGTCGGTGCGGGTCGGGGACTTCGGGACCTGCCCGCCCCTGGAGGCGGTCGACGGGGTGGACGCCTACTGCTACCCGCACAACGAGACGTCGACCGGGGTGATGCTGGAGGTCCGCCGCCCCCCAGGCGACGACGAAGCACTCGTGCTGGTGGACGCCACCTCGGCCGCGGGCGGGCTCCGGTTCGACCCCTCGGGCTGCGACGTCTACTACTTCGCACCGCAGAAGGCCCTGTCGAGCGACGGCGGGCTGTGGATCGCCCTGATGTCGCCCGCCGCCATCGAACGGATCGAGCGCCTGTCGGCCTCCGGCCGGTGGACGCCGGCCTTCCTGGACCTCAAGCTGGCGGTGGACAACTCCCGCAAGGACCAGACCTACAACACTCCCGCGCTGGCCACGGTGTTCCTCACCGTGCAGCAGGTCGACTGGCTCAACGGCAACGGCGGTCTGGAGTGGGCCGCGGGTCGCAGCGACCGCTCCGCCAACATCCTCTACGGCTGGGCCGAGGCTTCCGACACCGCCTCGCCCTTCGTGACCGACACTGCCATCCGCAGCCGGGTTGTGGGAACCATCGACTTCGACGACCGGGTGAGCGCCGACGACATAAGCGCGGCCCTCCGGGCCAACGGCATCGTCGACACCGACGGCTACCGCAAGCTAGGACGCAACCAGCTCCGCATCGGCATGTTCCCCGCGGTGGAGCCCTCAGACGTAGAGGCGCTCACCGTCTGCATCGACCACATAGTCGAGCGCCTGATCGCTTAGCCAGCAGGTTGACCCGACCGGCCAGGCCGGGGGGTGGCGGCGAGTCCGGGCGACCGACAATGGGGCGAAGCCCCGTCGGTCGAACGTGGCTCGACGACAGGACCCGCCGGCCGGAGGCCTGCCTTATGGGGTAATGCCCGGACGAGACTTGGGTTGGCACGGCTGGCTGCGGCGCCGGGCCGACACCTCCAAGGCGGCGAGGACAGCGTTGCGGGTGTCGCGGGGATCGATCACCTCGTCGAAACTCAGCGCCGACGCGGAGCGGTACTCCGACTCCTCCTCGGCCCTGCGCAAGTCCCGCTCGGCCTGCTCGTCGGCGCCCACGGCCCGGCCTGCACCGGCGGCCCCCATGGCCCCCACCGTGGCACCCGGAAAGGCGAAGCTGAGGGTCTGGGAGTCGTGAGGGTTCATGGCCATCACGCAGCTGCCGAAGCCGAAGGCCTTCCGCAGCGTTACATGGATCTTGACGGTGGTGGCGCCGGTCTGCGCGGCGTACATGCGAGCCGATGCCCGAAGCACCCCGGCCCGCTCTGACGCCGTGCCGGCCAGCACGCCGGGGTTGTCGGCCAGGAACAGCAACGGCAGGTGGAAGGCATCGCACACCGAGATGAAATGGGCCGCCTTGTCGGCGGCAGCCGTGTCGATCGAGCCGGCCAGTTCGACCGGCTGGTTGGCCACGACCCCCACCGGCTGGCCGCCGACACGGGCCAGCGCGCAGATGATGGCTCGGCCGTAGTCGGGTTGGATCGAGAGGCTCTGGCCGCAGTCGACCAGCGACTCGACAACCGCAGCCATGTCGTAGCCCCGCCGTCCGTCGCGTGGAACCAAGTCGAGCATGCGATCGATGCGACGCCGGCCGGTGTCGCCGGTGTCGACAACCGGCGGTCTCTCCCAAGCCGATGATCCGAAGTACGACAGGTATGAGCGGACCTGGGCCAGCAGGTCGGCGTCGTCGGCGGCGGTGTTGTGAATGGTTCCCGCTCCGACGGCCACCGCGGGCCCGCCGAGATCGTCCTTGCCGACCCGCTCCCCCAGCGACGCCTCCACCACCGGAGGACCCGCGGTGAAGATGGCCGCATCACCGGTCATGATCGACAAGTCGCACAGCAGGGCGGTGATGGCCCCATGGCCCGCCGACGGCCCCATCACCCCGCACACCATGGGCACGGTCCCCGACAGGGCCGCCTGGGCCTGCAGGTCATTGGGCCCTCCCCCGCCGGGATCGCCCGGCATGGGGGGCCGGTGGCCGGCTCCCTCCAGCAGCATCACCAGCGGGATGCGCTCGCGCCCGGCGATGTCGGCGATCCGCCACCGCTTGCGGGTGGCGGCCGGTCCGATCGAGCCACCCATGGTGGTGAAGTCCTCCGCGCCCACCGCCACCGGACGGCCGTCGACGGCCCCCACCCCCGCGACCAGAGCATCAGCGGGCACGGGTCCGGCCAGGGTGCCGATCTCGGTGAACGACCCCGCGTCGAGCAGCCCGTCTATGCGGCCCCTGGCGTCCAGACGCCCCTCGGCCCGGCGCTGAGCCACCTTGTCGGCGCCTCCCATGGCCCGAGCCTGCTGCCGGCGGCGCTCAAGGTCCTCAAGCGTGGAGTCCCACCCGGAGTCGTCGCTCACGCCGGTCCCAGCCTTCGACGCTCCAGCATGCCGGTACCCGCCATGGCGCCCACGGTACCCATCGCCATCCGAACTGGCAGCAAGACACCCCATATAGGGGGCAAAACGCTGCCAATTCCACACACCGATCCGATCCCACGGCGAACTGGCAGCAAGACACCCCATATAGGGGGCAAAACGCTGCCAATTCCAGATGGACTACTTGGTGGCCACCGGGCAAGCCGTGACTTCGTCGGGCACCGCGGGAGGGCGCACCGGTACCGGGCCGCCGGTCAGTTCTACCCGCCAGCACCCGTCGCTGTGGATAACCGGCCGGTCGATCGGGGCGCCGGCGTGGGCTCTGACCCATGCTGAAGCGCCGGCCAGCGAGACGTCAACGAGCGCGGCGCAGCCGTCGGCGAGTAGGTCGGCCGCGGCCGCGGCCGCGGCCAGGCCGGCGATGGGATCGGCGATGGCGTCGCCAACGAACATGGGCGGATCCCCCGGCACCGCTAAGCCGCCGGAGGCCGCTGCGTCGTCGCCGAAGGCGACCCGGTTGGCGTGCCGCCCGCTGCGCCCGTGGCCGGTGATCGACACCCAGGCTGTGCCAGCGGCCACCACCTCGGCAGCACTGATCCCCCACTGCTGCATCACCCGGGGCCGGCTCGCCTCCAGCACCAGGTCGGCACGGGCGATCAGCTCCCGCAACCGGCCGATTGCTCCCAAGGTGGGCAAGTCCAGGCTCAACTGCTCCTTGCGTCCATTCAGCAGTTCGAGGAACCCGGCCGGACCCCGGCGGGCACCGTCAGGCCTCAGAGTCGATTCCACCTTGAGCACCCTGCAGCCGGCCTCGGCCAGCAGCCCGCCCGCCAGCGGCCCGGCCCACAGGCTGCTGAGATCCACGACCACGGGCTGAGAGCCGCGAGGCCGGCCTCGGCACTGATGGCCCATGGCCCATGGCAACTCAGGACGACCGGTAGCCCCCACCGAGGCCACCGCCAGCCCGAGCAGCGACCCAGTATCGACGATGTCGTTGCATGTCATCGCGGCCAGGCGCTGTTCGATGACGGGCCAGTCGCGGGTCGCCATCGGGGCGCCCACCAGTGCGGGCAGCATGTCGATGTCGGACGGGCGGGGAAGGTTGAGCGCAACCCAGCCGTCGCGGGCTCGCACCATCTGTGCGAACCCGCCCGGGCTGCGGGAGCCGCTTCGTCCGAAGCCTGTGAAGGCAGCCCGGTGGGCGACCGACCCCACCGGGTCCACCCTCAACTCGGCTCCCAGGCGGCCGGTAGCCGAGGCCAGGGTCTCGCCCAGGCCGATCAGAGGGCGAACAACGCCAGCGGGCGACACCGACGGCGGGCCCGAAGCCAGGCCGGTGAGATGCATCGCTCCCGACGCAGCCCAAGCCCTGACGCACTCATCGTCGTCGAGGGCGGCGGGTTCGATTGCGAGCACCTCAGCGAAGGTAGCGTGAGCAGTCTGACAACTACCCTTCAGACGACGGCGTGGAGGGACGACATGGTGGAACTGAGGCCAGGGGCCCGATTTCAAAGCACGGTGTGCGCCACTGAGGTGATCGTTGTGAAGGGCACCGGACCGGCCGAGCTGACCTGCGGCGGCGCGCCGATGGTGGCGGCGGGATCGGCCGAACGGTCCGGAGAGCCCAGCGCCGACGCCTCGGAGGGAACGCTTCTCGGCAAGCGCTACGGCGACCAGGACGAAACCATCGAGGTGCTCTGCACCAAGGCCGGGCCGGGCTCGCTGGCTCTGGGCGATGTGCCGCTGACCGTGAAGGTGACGAAGCCGCTGCCCGCCTCGGACTGAGCGGCCGCGCCGCCGGTGAGTCCGCCCTACCCAACCCCAACCGGACATCTCCCATGAACGTGATGATGCTGCTCGAGATGGCGGCCACCGCCATGGGCGACCGGGTGGCGGTGGGGCCACTCGACGGAGGCCTCACCGGCGACAGCCTGATGGGCGATGCAGCCGCGCTCGCCGGACGCTTGCGGGCATCCAAGGCCGAGCATCTGGTGCTGTGCGACGAGCCCGGCGCGGTGCTGCCCGTCTCCATGTTCGGCGCGGCATGGGCGGGTGTTCCCTATGTGCCGATCAACTACCGGCTCGCCGACGACGAGCTGCGCCGGCTGGCCGACCGGGCCGCGCCGGCGTTGGCCGTGGTCGACCCCTCCGGAGCGGAACGGCTGGCCGGGGTGGACGGGCTGGAGATCGTCGAGCGGGACGCTCTCAGGGACGATCCCGCCGGTGGTGCCCAACCGGCCGACTTGAGCGACTGGCCCATGGACGCCGATGCCGCGGCCGTGCTGCTCTACACCAGCGGCACCTCCGGCCCGCCCAAGGCCGCCTTGCTGCGCCACCGGCACTTGGTGTCCTATGTGTTCGGCACGGTCGAGTTCGCGTCGGCCGGCCCGGACGAGGCCCACATCATGGCGGTGCCGCCCTACCACATCGCCTCGGTGGCCGCGCAGCTGTCGCAGGTGTATTCGGGGCGCAGGATCGTGCCCCTGCCGAAGTTCGACCCCGACTCCTGGATCGATCTGGTGCTATCCCAAGGCGTGACTCACGCCATGCTCGTGCCCACGATGCTGGCCCGCATCGTCGACGCACTGGACCGCCGGGGGGAAGCACTGGAGTCCGTCCGGTTCGTGTCATACGGAGGGGGGAAGTCGCACCGGGCGGTGGTGGAGAGGGCGCTGGAGCTGTTCCCGGCCGCAGGGTTCTCGCACGCCTACGGCCTGACCGAGACGAGTTCAACCGTGTGTGTGATGGGTCCCGACGACCACCGGCGGTGGGCCGCCTCCGACGATCCTGATGAGAGGGCCAGACTGTCGTCGGCAGGGCGACCGTTGCCGGGAGTGGAGATCTCGGTGCGCTGCGGTGACGGCACCGAGGCGGAGGCCGGTGCAGCCGGAGAGATCTGGGTCAGGGGCGAGCAGGTGGCCGGCGAGTACGCCGAGGGCGGGTCGGCGCTCGACGACGACGGATGGTTCCGCACCCGGGACAGCGGACACACCGACGATGCCGGCTACCTGTGGGTCCACGGCCGCAACGACGACATCATCATCCGGGGCGGCGAGAACATGTCGCCCGGCGAGATCGAGGACGTGCTGTTGACCCATCCCGCCGTCGTCGACGCGGCCGCATTCGGGGTGCCCAGCCGCGAGTGGGGTGAGGAGGTGGCGGTATGCGTCATCACCCGCTCCCCGGCGCCGGCCGCCGACGACCTCCGCGAACTGGTACGGGCCCGGCTGCGATCGAGCCGCGTGCCGGCGCGGGTGGAGTTCGTCGACGAGTTGCCCTACAACGACACGGGCAAGCTGCTGCGCCGGGAGTTGAGACAGCGCTTTGCCTCCGACTCCCCTGGGGGCTGATCCAGCCATGCACGGTGGGATCTGGCCTCTGGAGGAGCTCAGATCCGCGGTCGTCTCTGTCGACTTCGACCGGCTAGTGCTGGACGGTATCGCAGCTGCTTCGGGCCTGCCTGCGGTGGTCGTGGACGTGGGCGACGATCCCGCCGACGACCTGGGATCGGTATTGGCCGCGCTCCCGGTCGTGTCGGTTGCGGTGGGGGCCGGCGGCGAGTCCTGGGACCTGGCCCTCGACGATCCCGGCCCGGCTCTCGAAGGACTGCGAGCCAATCCTCAAGCCGCCGTGGTGGCGGCCCAGACGCTGCGCCGGACCGGCCAACTCGGCCTGCTCGACGCGCTGCTGGTCGAGAGCCTGGCCTACGCCACCCTCCAGGCCGGGCCGGAGCACGCCCGCTGGCTGGCACAGCGGGGGCACCGCAGCCGGCGCGACACCGATCAGCCCCGTATCGAAGTCACCGACGACGGCGCGACGGTGACGGTGACCCTCAACCGCCCCCGACTGTTCAACCTGTTCGACGCGGCCATGCGCGACCAGCTGGTGGACGTCCTCAAGGCCCTGCAGGCGGGCGCCGACGACCGGCCCGTGGTTCTAACCGGCGCGGGCGGCAACTTCTGCGCCGGAGGCGACCCGGCCGAGTTCGGCACGGTCTCAGACCCCGCGACCGCCCACTTGATTCGCAGTCGAGCCAACGCCGCGCCCTGGCTGGCCGCCATCGCCGACCGGACGACCGCCATAATCGACGGGGCCTGCGTGGGCGCGGGCATCGAGCTGGCCGCGTTCTGCGCCACGGTCACCGCCACCGACCGGGCCCGGTTCCGGCTCCCGGAACTGTCCATGGGCCTGATACCCGGCGCAGGGGGCACGGTGAGCATCCCGGCCCGCATCGGTCGCCAGAGGACCCTGGAATGGCTGGTCACCGATGCCGAACTCGACCCGGCCACTGCCCTGGAGTGGGGGCTGGTGGACGGCATCGCCTGACGGCCGGCCTGCCCGCCGGCACCTGGCCGCTTCGCCGGCGGCTACTTGTGGACGAAGGTCTGGGCCAGGGGGGCCTGCTCGAAGCCGGAGGGGGCGGTCCCGGTGGTGGCGTAGAGATAGAGCGCCGTCTGGAAGATGGCGTTCAGGGCGGTGAGCACGACCATGACCACCGCCACCCACGCGGCGGCGACGATGATGCCGATCGCCATCAGCAGCTGCCAGCCGGACGCTATGAAGAGTCCGACCACAATGGCCGCCGGGATGATCAGAACGAAGCCGAGTAGGCCGAACCCGACCCGGGCCGCGATGTTCTCGCCCCATGTGCGGCGCAGCAGTGACGCCGACTGCTTGAGACCGGCTATGGCCCCCAGATCGTCGATGACGATGGCGGGCACGGTCAGGAACGTCACCACGTCCCAGGCCATCTCCAGCAGGCTGGTGACGATCCGCCCCAACCAGCCGGCCCGATCCCGCAGTGCCTGGAGGATTAGCCCGACGGTGGTGGTGATGATCGCCCACGGGACCAGGCCCGGGATGCGGGCGAACGCCCGACCGATGGCGCTGCGCACCGTCGGGTCACCCCCCGTCAGCCTCTCGTGGGCCCCGGCGACCAGCGCCCCGTTGAAGAACACCGCCACCACGCCCAGGACCAGAGCGGCCGCGATGTAGACCACGATCATCGCCGGGTTGAACTCCATGGTGGTCTGGCCGTGGGAGGACGTGGTCGACAGCGTGAGGAACGTGAGCGCGATAGCGATCGCGATCACGACGGCCGACACGAGAAAGGACAGCACCGGCATCCACAGCAGCTCCCGGTCCTTCTTCAGCACACCCCAGGAGAGCTTGGCCAGACTCCAGGTGTTGGCGAGACGTCCCATCGAATCTCCTTGCGCTCGGTTCGGAGGCGACGACTTGCAGAGTATCGGCGCAGCCGCCGCCTAACGCGGCTCCCGCGGCAGGTCCAGAACCCGCTCTCCGATTATATTGCGTTGTATCTCATTGCTTCCCCCGTAGATCGTGTGGGCCCGCGAGTAGAGGAACGTTCGCTGCCAGCGATCGAGCCGGTAGTCCAGCCCACCCTCACCGGCATGAGCGCCCTCGTCCGGATCGGCCACCATCGACATTGCGCCCCGCACTCTCGTGGCCAGCTCTCCCATCCGCTGGTGCCAGGACGCCCAGTACAGCTTCCCGATCGACTGCTCCGGCCCGGCGAGTTGGTCGTGGGTGAGCGAGGTCAGCATCCGCATCTGGTTGTAGCGAAGGATCTCGAGCTCGATGTGGCTCTGCACCAGCTCCGACCGCAGCACTTCGCTACGGATGCGGCCGGATGCCCTCGCCTCCGACACCAGCGCATCGAACTCCTGGCGGAAGCTGATCTGCTGGCCCAGCGTGCTCGCTCCCCGCTCGAAGGCGAGGGTCCCCATGGCCACCTTCCAGCCGTTGCCCTCGCCCCCCACCACCAGGTCCGCGTCGGTGACGGCATCGTCGAAGAACGTCTCGTTGAACTCGACGCCGCCGTTGATCTGCACGATGGGCCGGATCTCGATGCCGGGCTGGTCCATGGGGACGAGCAGGTAGCTGAGCCCGGCGTGCCGTTGCGAGCCCGGAGTGCTGCGGGCCAGCACGAAGATCCAGTCGGCGTGCTGGGCCAGCGATGTCCACACCTTCTGGCCGTTGATCACCCACCGGCCGTTGCTCCTCGTCGCCGTGGTGGCCACGCCGGCCAGGTCGCTGCCCGCGCCGGGCTCCGAGTAGCCCTGGCACCAGAGCTCCTCGGCCGCCAGCATCGGGGGCACGAATCGCTGCTGCTGCTCGGCCGACCCGAAGGCCATCAGGGTGGGGCCGAGCAGCATCACGCCCACATTGGGAAGCCGGCCGGGGGCGCGGGCCTCGGTGTAGGTGTTGAAGAACACGACCTGCTCGGCCAGCGTGCATCCCCGGCCGCCGATCGATTCGGGGAAGTCGAGCCCGAGCCATCCCCCCGACGCGAGCTCCCGCTCCCAGGCGATCTGGACTTCGACCGGCACGTCATCCTGTCCGGTGAGGCCCCGGCCCCTGTACCGGGCGAATTCGCCGACCAGGTGCTCCTCGAGCCAGGTGCGCACCTCGTCGGCGAAGCCGGCGAGCCTCGGGTCGGACCGGAGATCCATCAAGCCGGAGCGTACAATCGCCCCGATGGACGAGCCTGAACCTGCGGAACAGCGGCCACGAGGCCGGAGGACGGGCAGTGTTGCGGGCTTCATCGCCGGGGTCCTGGGGGCCGCCGTCGCGCTGGGCTTCGGCGAACTGATCGAGGGCATCAGCGAGACCATCCCCTCGCTGGTCATCGCGGTGGGCGAGGTGGTCACCGACTACACGCCCGGCGACATCGTGGCGTTCAGCATCGCCAACATCGGTGCCAGCCAGAAGACGGTGCTCACAGTCGGGATAGTCGTCGCTTCGCTGGCCATCTGCGGTCTGTTGGGCCGTCAAGCCTCGCGTGGCGGGCGCCTGGTGGCCATCGCCGGCTTCGCGCTCTTCGGGCTCGTCGGCGGCTGGGCTGCCGCTCGCAACCCGCTGAGCCCCGCAGTGGCCTCGTGGCTGGTTGCGCTCGCAGCCGCCGTGCTGGGCGCGGCCGTCACCCTCTTCCTGGTGAGCCGGGCGTCCGCCTGGCGCCCGAGCACGCCCGGCGCGGACGCGGATGGGGTGGACACCGGAGACGCAAGCACGCAGCAGGAGTCGGCCGGCACGCGCCGGTCGTTCTTCGGCTTTGCCACCGGCGCGGGAGTGACCGCCCTCAGCTTGGTCGGGCTGGGTCGGGGCTTGCGGGGACCGTCCGCGGCCGAGAAGGCCCGGGAGACCTACGCGCTGCCGCCGAGGACGACCGACCCGGCCACCGACGCGACCAGCGGCGCCACCACGGCCGGACGTGACACCGTCGATGTGCCCGAGGGCATAGAGATCCCAGAGGGCATAGAGATCCCGGAAGGCATAGAGATCCCGGAAGGCATAGAGATCCCAGAGGGCATAGAGATCCCAGAGGGCATAGAGGTCCCCGACGAGATCGTTGTCGAGGCTCCAGACGAGTCCACAACGACCACCACCACACAACCGCCCGAAGAACCAGAACCCACAACAACCACCACCACACAACCGCCCGAAGAGCCCGCAGCGACCACAACCACACAACCCGCCGAAGAACCCACAACCACGACCACACAGCCGCCTGCTGAGGTCGAAGCGGCGACCACCACCACCCAGGCGCCCGAAGAACCAGAACCCACAACGACCACCACGACCGAGCCCCCCGAAGAACCAGACCCCACAACGACCACCACCACAGAACCCCCCGAAGAGCCCGCACCCACGACCACACAGCCGCAGGGCGAGTCGTCGCGATACCCGCAGGTGGCCCACCTCGACACGCTCGACGACGAGGTGCCGGACATCTCGCCCTACGTGACCCCGATCTCCCCGACGAACAGGTTCTACCGGATCGACACTGCGCTGACGGTCCCGCAGGTCGATCCGGAGTCGTGGCGCCTGCGCATCACGGGCCTGGTCGACAATCCCTACGAGCTCACGTACCAGGACATCCGCGCCATGCGCCTTGCCGACTACGTGATCACCCTCTCCTGCGTGTCCAATCAGGTGGGGGGCGGGCTCGTCGGGAACGCCATCTGGACCGGCATCCCGCTCTACGAGCTGCTGCAGCGGGCCGGTGTCCAGCGCGGCGCCCAGCAGATCGTGGGACGCTCGGTGGACGACTTCACCGCCGGGTTCCCCACCACCCTGGCCTACGACGGCCGCAACGCCATCCTCGCCATCGGCATGAACAACGAGCCCCTGCCGACCCGGCACGGGTTCCCGGCCCGCATCGTGGTGGCGGGACTGTACGGCTATGTCTCGGCGGTGAAGTGGCTCGAGGAGATCCACCTCACCACCTGGGACGGATTCGACGGCTACTGGGTACCGCGGGGCTGGTCCAAGCAGGGTCCGATGAAGACCCAGAGCCGCATCGACCTCCCCAGGGACGGAAGCAGGGTCAACAGCGGCGAGACCATACCGATAGCCGGCATCGCCTGGGCACCGACCCGGGGCATCGAGCGCGTCGAGGTGAAGATCGGCAACGAGGACTGGACGCCGTGCCGGCTGGGCGAGGCCGCGGGCAACGAGAGCTGGGTGCAATGGCACCGGGACTGGACTCCCTCCGGCGGAGGCCGGCAGCAGATCCAGGTGCGGGCCACCGACGGCAGCGGCTACACCCAGAGCGGGAAGACGGTGAGACCGCGCCCCAACGGCGCCGAAGGATGGCACACCATCACCGTCAACGTCCGATAATCAACAGGTGCTGACGGAAGCCATCCAGCGGGCCGCTAGCGAGTTCGGCGAGCGCGCTGCCTTCGTCACGCCCGCAGGCAGGCCCCTGAGCTTCATCCAACTGGAACAGGCCGCGCAGCTGGTCGCGGCCGGGCTGCACGAGCGTGGCCTTGGGGAGGGCTCGGTAGTGGCGCTGGTGCTGCCCTCCGATGTCGACTACGTCGCCATCTATCTCGGGGCGGCCCGCATCGGCGCGGTCACGGCCGGGATCAACCCGCTGCTGACTCCCGTCGAAGCAACTGGATGCCTCGACCGGCTGGGAGCCGATCTGGTCGTTGTAGATCCTCGCCTGGCCCACCTCGTCGGCTCAGGGGCAGCCTCTGCGGTCGTGCGACTGGAGGGAGGGGGCGACCCGGCCACGGCGGGCGGATCGCTGCGCTCCGACTCACCCAGGTCGGATCGCGCCCTCTCAGGCGTCGCCGCTGCGCCAGACGACGAGCGCCCGGTGTGCATCTGCTTCACGTCGGGCTCGACGGGCGCGCCCAAGGCGGCCTGGTTCGCCAGCCGTCAGCTGCGGGCCGTGGCCCAGATGGACGCAGGGGGTGCGTGGGGTGCCGGCCACGGAATCTCGTCCACCCAGTTCGCCCACGTCGCCTTCATGACGAAGCTCCCGTGGATGCTGGCCTGCGGCCGGACCACGCACCTGCTGGAGCGCTGGTCGGCCGGCGCAGCCCTGGAGCTCACCGCCCGCTACCGGATGGACGCGGTGATCGGGGTGGCCCCCCAGATCGCCCTGATGGTCCGGCACCCGTCATCGGAGGCGCTGGACTTCTCGGCCGTGCGGGCGGTGGTGGCCGGCGGCGGCCCGTCGCCCCCGGAGCTGGTGAGATCGGCCCGCGAGCGCTTCGGGGCGCCGTACTCGATCCGGTACTCCTCCACGGAGTCGGGCGGAGTCGGCCTGGCCACCGCGCTCGACGCGAGCGACGACGAGGCGTGTCATTCGGTGGGCCGGCCCCGCCCCGGCGTGCAGGCTGAGATCAGGGACTCAGCCGGGGAACGGCTCGATGCGGGCGAGACGGGCGAGCTCTGGCTGAGATCGCCCGCGGTGATGTCGGGGTACTGGCGCGACCCGGAGTCCAGCTCCGAGGCTCTCAGCGACGGCTGGCTGCACACGGGGGACCTGGCGACCGCGGACGCGAACGGCGTCTACCGCCTCGCGGGGCGGTTGAGCGACATGTTCATCCGGGGCGGCTACAACGTGCACCCAGCGGAGGTCGAGGGCGTGCTGTCCGGGCATCCCGGTGTGCAGGAGGTAGCCGTGCTACCGCGTCCCGATCCGGTCATGGGCGAGATCGGCGTGGCCGTGGTGGTGCCCCGAGATGCCACCGAGCCGCCCACGCTGGAGGACCTGCGAGCCTTCGGGGCCGGCGCGCTGGCCCGCCACAAGCTTCCCGAGGACTTGAGAGTCGTCGATGAACTGCCCCGCAACCCGACCGGGAAGATAGACCGCCGCCGCCTCGGCGAATAGAAGGCCGTCGCCTCAGCGGCGGCCCCGAGCCGCCGCTCTAGCCCGCTGCTCCTCGCGGACCCTCTGTTGCTCGATTTCGTCGCGCAGGGCGAGGAAGCGCTGCAGCCGGCGGGGATCCATCTCACCTCGCTCCACGGCCGCGGTCACCTCACAGTCGGGCTCGGCGCCGTGGGCGCAGTCCGAGAACCGGCAGCTGAGACCGTGCTCCTCGATGTCGCTGAACACGCGGCTCAACGCCTGCTGCGCGTCGATCAGGCCAAGGGCGCGCACGCCCGGCGTGTCGAGCACCATGCCGCCGTCGTCGGGCAGGAGCACGAGCCGGCGGGCCACGGTGGTGTGCCGGCCCCGCCGGTCGGACGACCGGACCTTCGCGGTGGCGGCAACCTCAGCGCGGGCCAGGGCGTTCACCAGGGTCGACTTTCCCGATCCGCTGGCGCCCACGAGGGCCATGGTTCGACCGGGTCCGAGCCGGGACCGCAGGTCACCCAGGCCCAGCCCGCGGCGAGCGCTCAGAGTCACGACGTCGACATCACCGGCTACGGCCCGGACTGTCTCAGCCGCCGCGGCGGCATCCGGGGCACGATCAGCCTTGGTGAGCAAGATCACGATGGCGGCCCCGCTGTCACGAGCCATCACCAGCATGCGCTCGAAGCGTCCTGGCGGCAGGGGTCGATCGAGGCCGGCGACAATGCCCACGATGTCGAAGTTGGCCGCCAGCACCTGCTCGGTGTCGCGCTCGGCGGGATCCCGGCGGGTCAGGGCCGTGAGCCGGGGCAGCACCCGGCCGATCAGCACCACCTCGTGTTGGCTTGTCACCTGCACCCAATCGCCGGTCACGGGGGCTGTCTCAGCCTGGGCCCGTACGGAGTCCGAGCCGGCCCGCACCATGCCCGCGGCCGTCACCACGTCGCACTCGCCCCGATCCACCTGCACGACCCGCCCGACCCGGGCTCCGTCCTCTGCGGAACCGGCCACCCGGTCGTCGTAGCCCCAGAGGCGCAGGTCACCGGTGGCGCCCGTCATCGGTGCTTCACCGGCGCAGGATCCCGGTCTCCATCCGTTCACTATGGCCCATTGCGCTCGGTGACGAAAGGCGTACGATCCCGGCAAGCGAAATAGCCGATCGAACGCGGCCAAGGGGACGACAGTGACCGACCAAGATTCGAGCTTCAGCCAACCCGAATCCTCGCCGCGCACGGCGGGTTCCTTGATGGGCGCGCTGGCAGGTACTGCAGGTGCCGCCGTCGGCTTGGGGTTCGGCGAACTCGTGGAAGGAGCCTCGGAATCCATCCCGTCGCTGGTGGTGGCGGTGAGCGAGCTGCTCAGCGACTACACCCCCGGCGATGTCGTGAGGTTCAGCATCGCCAACTTCGGCGCCAGCCAGAAGACCCTTCTCACGGCAGGCATCATCGTGGGCTCGCTGGTTCTCGGCGGGGTGCTTGGGCGCTTCGCGGCAAGCGGGCGTCCGCGGGCGATGCTGGCCGGATTCGCGCTGTTCGGTCTGCTGGGCGGCTGGGCCGCGGCCCGCAACCCGATAAGCCCGGCCGCCGGATCATGGGTTGTGGGGCTGGCGGCCGCCGCGCTCGCCGCCGGCACAACGCTGCTGCTGGTAGGCCGTCTGGCTAAGCGAACTGTCCGTTCGCCCGCGACCTTGGCCGTGGATCCAGAGCAGACGGTGCCTCCCGCCGACGTCGCTGCACCTGCAGGGGAGGTGCAGACGCGACGGGCCTTCTTCGCGTATGCAGTCGGCGCCGGTGCGGCCGCGCTGGCCATGGTCGGCCTGGGCCGGGCATTGCGGGGCCAGTCGGCCGCGGAGCAGTTCCTGGAGACAAACACGCTGCGGTCGGCGGCCACCACCACGGCCCCCCGGCCGTCCACCACCGACGCGGCCGCGGCACCGGCGTCCACCACCAGCACGACCGCGCCGGCGCCGGCTGGGCCATCCATTCAGGAGCAGGTGGCCGCGCTCGACACGCTGGACGACGACGTGGCCGGCATCTCGTCCTACGTGACGCCCAACGACAGCTTCTACCGGATCGACACCGCCTTCGGCCAGGTGCCTCAGATCGACCCGGCCAGTTGGCGGCTGCGGTTCACCGGCATGGTCGACAATCCCTACGAACTCAGCTTCGACGAGATCCAGGCCATGGACCTCTCCGACTACGTCATCACCCTGTCGTGCGTGTCGAACCGGGTGGGGGGCAACCTGGTCGGCAACGCGGTCTGGACCGGGGTGCCGCTCTCGGTGCTGCTGGACCGGGCCGGGGTTCAGGCCGGCGCGGACCAGGTGGTGGGCCGCTCGGTGGACGACTGGACGGCCGGCTTCCCGACCCCGCTGGTGTACGACGGCCGCAACGCCATCCTCGCCATCGGCATGAACGACGAGTTCCTGCCGACCAACCACGGCTTTCCGGCCCGGCTGGTGGTGGCCGGCCTGTACGGCTACGTGTCGGCCGTGAAGTGGATCGATGAGATCCACCTCACCACCTGGGACGGCTTCGACGGCTACTGGGTCCCCCGAGGCTGGTCGAAGGAGGGGCCGATGAAGACCCAGAGCCGCATCGACGTTCCGGACGCCGGCCGCGGCCTCGTCGCCGGCCAGACCACCCCGATCGCCGGCATCGCCTGGGCGCCGACCCGAGGCATCGAGCGGGTCGAGGTCAACATCGACAACGGGGGATGGCTGCCCTGCCAGCTGGGTGAGGCGCTGGGTGACGAGAGTTGGGTTCAGTGGCACCGCGAGTGGACGCCCACCGAAGGCCGGCACCGCATCCAGGTGCGGGCCACCGACGGCGACGGCATAACCCAGAGCGGCGAGCCGGTCGATCCGGCCCCCAACGGCGCCGAGGGATGGCACACCGTCACGGTCACAGTGGGAACCTGACCTGCTGCCATCGACAGTCGGCGGCGCTCACCAGCCGGCCCCGTGGGGAACATTTTTTCCAGATCGGAGGTCGAATTTGTGTATTGTGCGAATGTGGGGCGACGTACGCGGCTATGACCGACCTCCAGGAACGCACTGAACCTGGCGCGCCGACGGTGACGGAGTTCGTCTGCAACGGCTCGACCGTGCGCGTCGGCGACCATCCCCACCTGCTCGCGGCCCTGCGGGAGGAGCTGGGACTTATAGCGGCCAAGGACGGCTGCTCCCCGTCGGGCCAGTGCGGTTGCTGCACGGTGCTCCTCAACGGCAAGGCACGGGTGGCGTGCCAGATCCCTCTCGAGAAGGCTCAGGGCGCGGAGATCGTCACGCCCGAGGGCCTCAGCGACGAGGAGCGCCACCGCTACGCGGCCGCGTTCGGGGCCGCCGGCGCCGTGCAGTGCGGCTTCTGCACCCCGGGGATCGTGATGCGGGTCAAGGCGCTGATCGACAACAAGGGCGCCGGCCTCACCCGCGACCAGGCCTCCCGCCATCTCGGCGCCCACCTGTGCCGCTGCACCGGCTATCTGAAGATCCTCGACGCGGTCGACATGCTGGCCACCGGGGCCGACGGGATGGTCGGCGCCGACGGGACTGCAGTGGAAGTCGTCCGCGGGGTCGGATCCCGCGCCGCTCGCTACGAGTCCACCGACCTGGCAATGGGCGACAAGCTCTATATCGACGACATGACCGCGCCGGGAATGCTCCACGGCGCGGTGCATCTGGCCGAGCACGCCCGGGCCGACGTGATATCCATCGATACCAGCCGGGCAGAGGCCCAGCCGGGCGTTGTGGCCGTATTCACCGGAGCCGACGTTCCCGGCGACCTGCGCATCGGGCTGATCCACAAGGACTGGCCGGTGTTCATACCCGAGGGCGGCCGTACGTCCTACCTGGGCGACATCATGGCCCTGGTAGTGGCCGACAGCCGCGAGACGGCCCGCCGGGCGGCGGAGTTGGTCGATGTTGTCTACGAGCCGCTGCCCCCGATCACCGACCCGGCCGCAGCCGTGGCCGACGGCGCCGAGGACGCGGTGTGGGGACTGGACGGCAACATCCTGTCGGTGTCGACCTACGCTCGGGGCGGCGACGTGGAGGATGCGCTCGCCGCGTCGGCCCACGTCATGCGGGAGACGTTCCAGACCCAGCGGGTGGAGCAGGCCTTCCTGGAGCCCGAGTCGACCCTGGCCGTGCCCAAGGTCGTCGACGGCGAGCGCGGCCTCGACCTCTACTCCGGCGGCCAAGGCGTGTGGGACGACCGCGACCAGACCGCGGCCGTGCTCGGGATCGACAGCAGCCGCATCTGGGCCGAGCAGGTCGCCAACGGCGGAGCCTTCGGGGGCAAGGAGGACTGCTCCAACCAGACCCAGACCGCGCTGGCGGCCTGGCTGCTGGACCGCCCCGTGAAGACGACGTTCTCGCGCGAGGAGTCGCTGCTGGTCCATCCCAAGCGCCACCCTGTGCGCATCGAGCTGGCGGTCGGCTGCGACGCCGAGGGCCGGCTCACGGCCCTGCGCGCCCGGATGCTGGGCGACTCCGGTCCCTACGCCTCGGTGGGGATGAAGGTGCTGGAGCGAGCGGCCGGCCACGCCTGCGGCCCGTATGTGGTGCCGGTGGTGGACGTCGAAGCGGTGGCGGCCCGCACCAACAACAGCGTTTGCGGCGCCTTCCGGGGCTTCGGCGCCAACCAGGCCCAGTTCGCCATGGAGGGCGCGTTGGACCGCCTGGCCGACGCGGTGGGCATCAGCGGCTGGGAGATCCGCCGACGCAACGCGGTGTACCCCGGAGCCGTCTGGGGCCCGGGCCAGATCATGGACGGCGGCAGCCTCGGTGCCATGGACTGCCTCGAGGCCATCAAGCCGGCCTACGACGAGGCCATCGCAGCCGGCAAGGCCGTCGGACTCGGGCTGGGTCTCAAGAACTCCGGGCTCGGCAACGGCTTCAAGGAGATCAGCAAGGCCGTGGTGCATTTCGTGGCCGACGCCGCCCACCCGGCCGGAACCCCGGCGGGCCCTGACACCGTCGTGGAGGTGCGCCACTGCTGGACCGAGATGGGCCAGGGCGTGCACACCGTGGCCCTGCAGGTGGCGGTGGAGGAACTCGGCGTGCGGCCCGACCAGGTCAAGGTGTACGTCGACACCAGCCGGGAGCTGGGCGCCGGTCAGACCACCGGCTCGCGGGGAACCCTGATGGGGGCCGGATCGGTCGCCGACGCGTGCCAGGCGGCCAAGGACGGTGGCTGCCTCACCGGGGTCGACTACGAGGGCGAGTACCGGGTGGACTGGACCAACAAGCTCAGCGACGGCCTGGAGAACCCGGTCATCCACTCAACTTTCGGCTACGCGGCCCAGATGGTGATCGCCGACCCGAAGACCGGCAAGGTGGAGAAGGTGGTGGCCGCCCACGACGTGGGGCGGGCAGTCAACCCGCTGCTGTGCGAGGGCCAGATCGAGGGCAGCGTCCACATGGGTCTGGGCTACGCACTGAGCGAGGACTTTCCCTGCGACACCGACGGCCGGCCCCGCTTCGACACCCTGAGAGGGCTGGACATCATCCGGGCCAAGGACATGCCACCGGTCGACGTGATCCTCGTCGAGGCACCCCAGCCCGACTCGCCCTACGGCATCAAGGGTGTGGGCGAGATCGGACTGGTGCCCACTGCCGGAGCGGTGGCCGAGGCCATGCGCCAGGTGGACGGCCAGTGGCGCAACCGCCTGCCCATCAACACTCATCAGCCGGTAGTACCCCAACCGTGACCGGCACGGCCCCAGATCCCGGGAACGCCGCCGCGCCCTCGCAGGCGGCCGGAGGTGACAGCCAGACCACACCGGGGATGGTGTGCGCCCACCACCATCTGTACTCCGCCCTGGCCCGGGGCATGCCGGCGCCGCCCCGCACCCCCACGGGATTCCTGGAGATCCTGGAGCTGATCTGGTGGCGCCTGGACCAGGCCCTCGACCTAGACATCATCGAGTGGTCGGCGAAGCTCGGCGCGCTGGAAGCCCTGGAGTCGGGCACCACCGCCATCATCGACCATCACGAATCCCCCAACGCAATCGAGGGGTCGCTGGACGTGATCGCTGATGCCTGCGCCGAAGTCGGAGTGAGGGTGGACTGCGCCTACGGGGTGACCGATAGGCACGGATCGGCGGGCGCCCGAGCGGGCCTCGTCGAGAATGACCGGTTCCTTCGAGCCGGGGGGCGGGGCCATGTCGGCGTCCACGCTGCGTTCACCTGCTCCGACGAGACGCTGGAGGCCGCCGCGGGATTGGCAGCCGACCACGGCACCGGGGTCCACATCCACGTGTCGGAGGGCACCGCGGACCTGGAGGCCGGGTACCGCCTGGAGCAGCTGGCCCGCGACGACTGGCTGGTGGTCCATGCCGTGCACCTCGACCGCGACCTTCCGGGCACGATCGTGCACAACCCCCGCTCGAACATGAACAACCGGGTCGGCTACGCCCGGCCGGCCGGCCGGCGGAACCTGGTGGCCCTGGGAACCGACGGGATCGGCGCCGCCATGCTCGACGAGTTCCGGGTGGCCTACGTGCGTCACCGGGAAGACGACGTAACCGCCACCCCCGAGACGGCATGGAGCTGGCTGGAAGCCGGCTGGAGACTGTTCCCCGAGGCCCTCGACGACACGGTGGTCTGGTCGTATGACCGCATGGACCCCTGGTCGCTGGCCTTCACGACCGGCGTCCGGGCCCTGGAAGTGACGGTCGACGGCGAGACCGTGCTGCGCGACGGCCGGCCGACTCGGGTGGACTCCACCGAGATCAGAGCCAAAGCCGCCGAAGCAGCCGCCAGACTGTTCGCCAAGCTCGAAGAGATGCCCTAGGCCAAGAGGTCGCACAGGAGACGCCATGACCCAGCCCGTAGCCCTCTACATCCAGGACGCCCACACCCTCGCAGAGTCGATGGATCTGTCCCGTTACGCGGAGTCCAAGGGCTTCGACGCCGTGTGGCAGGCCGACTCCCGGCTGGTGCGCGACGCGGTGGTGCCCATGGCCGCCATCGCCGCGGTCACCGACACGATCAAGGTGGGCAGCGGCGTGGTGGACTGCTGGACCCGCAATCCGGCCCGGCTGGCCTCCACCTTCTCCACCCTCGACGACCTGGCCCCGGGCCGCATCCTGCTCGGCATAGGAGCCTGGTGGGAGCCGCTGGCGTCGAAGGTGGGCGTGAACCGGGTGCGCCCGTTGAAGGCGATGCGGGAGATCGTCGAGGCGTGCCGCGGCCTTCTCAACGATCAGACCGTCACCTTCCAGGGCGAGTTCGTGCAGTTCGACGGGGTGGAACTCGACTATGTGCAGCAGGAGCGCCGCCCCAAGGACGTGCCCATCTACGTAGGCGCAACCGGCGCCAAGATGATGGCCCTCACCGGCGAGATCGCCGACGGCGTGGTGTTCAACTACCTGGTGTCGCCCCAGTACAACGCGCAGGCCATGGAGCACTTGGCGGAGGGAGCGGCCCGCGTGGGCCGCACCGTCGACGACCTGGACCGGCCCCAGCTGATCGTGTGTTCGATGGCATCGGGCGACTCCGAGGCCGAGCGGACCGAGGCCCTCGACGGTGGGCGCATGCTGATCACCCAGTACCTGGGCCAGCAGCCCCACATCATGAAGGCTTCGGGCGTATCGCAGTCGCTGCTCGACGAGGTCGGCTCGGTGCTGACCTGGCCGGCCACCCTCGAACAGGTCGAGGAAGCCTCCAAGCTCGTGCCCGACGATGTGGTGCAGCTGCTTTGCGCGGCCGGCACCGCTGACGAGTGCCGGGCCAAGGTGCGCCACTACATCGACAACGGCTGCACCACACCGATCCTCTACCCGCTGGGACCGGACGCCGAGATGATGATCGACGCCTTCGCCGACTGGGAGATCTGACGCACTCGCCCGAACTGGCAGCACGATGAGCGCTATGCGTGCAAGACGCTGCCAATTCCTGGCTGGCTGGCGGCTACCGCATGACTGACCTGCTGGTTCGCAATGCTCGGCTGGTGGCCGTCATGGACGCTGAGCGCACCGAGATCGCCGGTGGCTGGGTGGCGGTCACCGGCGGGCTCGTGTCGGGGGTGGGTCCGGCCGGCTCCGAGCCTGCCGGCGCGGCCCGCACCGTCGACGCCGCCGACTGCCTGGTGACGCCCGGTCTCGTCAACACCCACCACCACCTGTACCAGAACCTGACCCGAGCCTTCGGCCCCGCCCTCGACGGCAACCTGTTCGACTGGCTGCGCACGCTCTACCCGCTGTGGGCCCGGCTCGACGAGGAGGCGGCCCATGTGTCGGCCTGGGTGGGGCTGGCTGAGCTGGCCCTGAGCGGATGCACCACCAGCACCGACCACCTGTACGTCCACCCGGTGGGCGGCGGCGACCTGATCTCGGCCGAGATCGCAGCTGCGACCGACCTAGGGATGCGCTTCCACCCCACCCGGGGATCCATGTCACTCGGCGAGAAGGACGGCGGGCTGCCCCCCGACTCGGTGGTGCAGACCGACGACGTGATCCTGGCCGAGTCCGAGCGCCTGGTTGCCGCCCATCACGACCCCTCGCCCGGTTCGATGGTTCGGATCGGGCTGGCGCCGTGCTCGCCGTTCTCGGTCTCGACCGAGCTGATGACGGCCACCGCGGAGCTGGCCGAGCGCCTCGACGTGCGGCTGCACACCCACCTGGCTGAGGACGTAGGCGAGGACGCCTTCTGCCTGGAGATGTTCGGGATGCGCCCGGTGGACTACTTCGAGCACTGCGGTTGGGGAACCGACCGGTCCTGGATCGCCCACTGCGTGCAGCCCAACGCGGCGGAGATCTCCCGGCTGGGCCGCTGGGGAACCGGTGTGGCCCACTGCCCGAGCTCGAACATGATCCTGGGCGCGGGAATGGCGCCCGTGCGGGAGCTGCGGGCCGCCGGGGTGCCGGTGGGCCTCGGGGTGGACGGCTCGGCCTCGGCCGACTCGGGCTCGATGTGGACTGAGGTCCGCAACGCCATGCTCATGGCCCGCCTCCGCGACGGCCAGGCCGGACGCGGGAGCCTGTTCACCGCACGCGAGGCGCTGGCGATGGCCACCCGCGGCGGCGCCTCATGCCTGGGGCGCGCCGGCGAGATCGGAGAGCTGACGGTGGGCGCCTGCGGCGATATCGCGGTGTGGCGCCTCGACGGGGTCGCCTTCGCGGGGGCCTGGTCCGACCCGGTGGAGGCATGGCTGCGCTGCGGCCCGCTGTCGGCGCACCACACCATCGTCGCCGGCCGCCTGGTGGTGGAGGACGGCGAACTTCGAACCTCAGGCACCGAGCAGATGCTCCGCGACCACCGCCGCATCGCCGAAGCCATGCAGGCGTAGCGGACATCCCCGCGCGAGCCAGCGGGAGCTAGTAGGAACTAGCAAACCCGCCAGGAACCACAGGAGGACGGCTGAGCATGGGTGACAATTCGGAACGGGAGGAGATGGACTGGGCGCTCTACGGGCGCGGCGTCCGCGAGCTGGCGCAGATGGTCGCCGACGACGGGTACCGGCCCGACATGATCCTGGCCATCGCCCGCGGCGGGCTGTTCTGCGCCGGGTCGCTGGGCTACGCGCTGTCGGTTAAGAACGTCTACGTGATGAACTGCGAGTACTACACCGGGGTGGGCGAGCGTCTCGAGGTCCCGGTGGTGCTGCCCCCCCAGCTCGACCTCGTCGACCACCGCCAGTCCAGGATCCTGATCGCCGACGATGTGGCCGACACCGGCCACACCCTCAAGCTGGTGCGCGACTACTGCCTCGACGAGGTAGCCGAGGTCCGCTCGGCGGTGCTCTATGAGAAGTCGCATTCGCTGGTGAAGTGCGACTACGTGTGGAGGCGCACCGACCTGTGGATCAACTTCCCGTGGTCCACCCTGCCGCCGGTGGTCGACCTGGCCGAGGTGGGCTTCCAGGTGCTCGACGCCTGAGAGGCAACCCGGTGTCCGCCGCGCCCGACCGCGCCCGGGGCCCGGGCTGAGCGATGGCAGACCGCATGGATCCGGCTCTGGTCGACAGAACGGCCATGCACTTGGCCGGGATCCAGGACGCCTCGCTGCCGACCAGACCGATGACCATCCCCGGGATCGACGGCGCCCTCGGAGCCCGGATCCTGTCGACCGATCTGAAGGGTTCGAGCACCCGGCTCGTGCGCCTGCGGGCGGGTTGGGGAACGGAGGCACGGGGCGCGTTCACCGCCGAGGTGGAGCTGTTCGTGATCCAGGGCGCGCTCGAGGCCGGACCGCACGCCCTGGAGGCCGGGGACTACGTCCACATCCCGATGGGGCGGACCGTCCCCCGGCTGCGGATCACAGCCGACGGCGCTGCCCTGCTGATGACGTCCGCTCCGGTGCGATACGACCCGACCTTCATGGGTCCGCCTGCCGAGCTGGTGCCCGGCCGGGCTTCCGAGCAGGACTGGGTGCCGGTTCCAGAGATGCCCGGTCGACACGTCAAGTCTCTGGGCCAGGGTCCGGTCGGCGACGTCTGGCTGGCTGGCGCTCGTGAATGGGACCATGGCGACGGCGGTTGGCACCACCATCCCCACCACGAGGAGTGCTTCGTGATCGACGGCGAGATCGTCCTGCGCGAAGGGCCCACTGAGACCGACGAGCTGATCACCGCAGGGGCGGGCACCTACTTCTTCCGCCCTGCGGGCGTGCTGCACTGCGGCCCCGGATCGCGCTGCGACGACACCATGCTCGCCTTCCACCGCGCCTTCGGCGACCTGAGCACCGAGTGGGTCCACTCCCCTGCCGGCGGGGACGAAGAGACGATCTGACGCCGCTAACCCAGCACGGTCCGCACCGCCGCCTCCACGGCTTCGGCGCCCGGGACCACGGCCGCTTCTAGCGGCGGGCTGAACGGGATCGGCGCCGAGGCCGCGCCGACCCGCGCCACCGGCGCCTCCAGCTCCCCGAATAGCTCGGAGTGCAGTTGGGCGGCCAACTCGGCGCCGAAGCCGCCGAAGCACCACGCCTCGTGGGCCACCACCGCCCGGCGAGTGCGGGCCACCGACTGCACGACGGTGTCGAAGTCGAGCGGCACGAGCGAACGAAGGTCGATCACCTCGACGTCTATGCCGTCGGCGGCCAGCTGCTCGGCGGCGGCCAGCGCGTTCAGGGCCATCGCGGAGTAGGCCACCACGGTCACGTCGGCGCCGGAGCGGACCACCGCAGCCGATCCCAACGGCACCCGGTAATCGCCGGTGGGAACCGGGCCCCGCTGGGCGGTGATCTTCTTGTGCTCCAGGTAGATGACCGGATCGGGATCGTCGATGGCCGTTCGCAGCAGGCCCTTGGCGTCGGCCGGGTTGGAGGGCGCCACCACCTTCAGGCCGGGCAGGTGGGTGAACAGTCCCTCCAGGCTGGAGGAGTGCTGGGACGCAGACGAGCGAAGCACACCGTCGGAGGCCCGCAGCACCAGCGGGACCGACACCTGGCCGCCGAACATGTACCGGAACTTCGAGGCCTGGTTGACGATCTCGTCCATGGCCCCCAGCGTGAACTCCACGAAGCTCATGGACGCCACGGGACGCAGCCCCGCAGTGGCCGCCCCCACGGCAACGGCCACGATAATCGCCTCCGAGATGGGCATGTCGATGACCCGGCGGGATGCGAACTCGTCGACCAGGCCGCGGAACTGCCCGAAGTTGCCGCCCCATGAGATGTCCTCTCCCAGCACCACCACGCTGTCGTCGGCCCGCATGGCCCTGCTCATGGCATCGACCGTGGCCTGACCGAAGGTCATGCGTCGGGTCTCGGCCTCCTCACCGTCGGGATCGCCGGCCGGGGGAGCCTGGACGGCTCCCCTTCCGGGGCCCGCGGTGGCGGCCGGCACCGGAGTGAACACGTCGTCCAGAGCGCTCTCGGGATCTGGGAGGGATCCCGACTCGGCCCGCTCCTCGGCGTCGCGCACCGCCGCGGCCGCCTCCTGGTACACCGCCGCCCGGCTCTCAGAGTCGAGCCAGCCCCGCTCGGCCAGCGTCTCCTCCCAGCGCTGGATCGGATCGCGGCCGCGATACTCCTCCACCTCGGAAGCGTCCCGGTACACCTCGGCGTCGCCCACGTAGTGGCCTCCGAGACGGTAGGTGACCATGTTCAGCAGGGTCGGCCCCTCCCCGTCCCGGGCTCGCTGAACCGCCTCGGCCGCCGCGGCGGACACCTCGGCCACGTCGTTGCCGTCCACGGTCGCTCCCGCCATGCCATAGGCGGTGGCCCTCACGGCCAGGTCCTCCACCGATGTGGTCCGGCTGCGGGCGGTGAACTGCGCGTACTGGTTGTTCTCGCACACGTACACCACGCCCAGCTTGTGGACCGAGGCGAAGTTGAGGGCCTCGTGGAACGTTCCCTTGTTGATCCCACCGTCGCCGAAGAAGCACACCGCCACGCGATCGGTGCCGCGGTGACGGGCGGCCAGCGCGGCGCCCGCGGCTATCCCGAATCCACCGCCGACGATGCCGTTGGCGCCCAGCATCCCCAGCGAGAAGTCGGCCACGTGCATCGAGCCTCCCCGGCCCCGGCAGGCGCCCTCAGCCCGCCCGTAGAGCTCGGCCATCAGGGCGGCGGGCGACATGCCCTTGGCCAGGGCGTGCCCATGACCCCGGTGGGTGGAGGTGATGTAGTCGTCCGGGCCCAGCTGGGCGCAGACCCCTGCCGCGATCGCCTCCTCACCGAGGTAGGTGTGGACGAATCCGGGAAGCATCCCGGCCTTGAACAGCTCCTCGACCCGGCCCTCGAACACCCTGATCAGCACCATGGTCCGGTGCAGGGCCAAGGCATCGGACCGCTCCAACGTTGGCGCCGTCATGGTCACTGCGCGGTGTAGCCGCCGTCGACGGCGAGGATCTGGCCGGTGACCATGGCCGACGCAGGCCCGGCGAGGAACACCGCGGCACCCACCATTTCGACCGGCTCGGCCAGCCGGCCCAGCGGGGTGCGGCTCTCGAAGTAGTCCTTCAGTTCCGGCTCGAGCTCCCACTGGCGGCGCACCAGCGGCGTGGCCACGTGGCCGGGCGAGATGGCGTTGACCCTCACGTTGTGCGGGGCCCACTCCACCGCCAGCGTGCGGGTCATCTGGATCACCCCGCCCTTCGAGGCCTGGTAGCCGACACTGCCCGCGAAGCCGACCTCGCCGACCACCGAGGCGATGTTGACGATGGAGCCGCCGTGCGGCTGGGCGATCATGCGGCGGCCCAGGGCGCGGCAAGTGCGGAACGCTCCGGTGAGGTTCACGTCGATCACGTCGGCCCACGTCTCGTCGTCGTAGTCGGCGGCCGGCCCCCGACCGCCGATCCCGGCACACGTGACCAGCACGTCGATGCTGCCGGAGACCGCGGCAGCCCGCTCGGCTAGGGCGAGCACCGACACCTCGTCGCGCACGTCCACGGTGACGGCTTCGGACCGCTCCGGCCCGAGCCGCTGGGCCAGTGCCTCATTGGGCTCGCCAGCCGCATCGGCACACACGACGAAGGCGCCGGCATCGGCCAGCCCTTCGGCGATGGGCGCGCCCAAACCGCCGGCCGCGCCGGTGACGACCGCGACCCGACCCTCCAGCGAGAAGGCCTCGCTCATCCTGTCGAAACGGTTGCCAGGACGGTTCCCACCGCCACCTCTTCGTCGCCGGCCGGCACCAGGACATGGAGCCGGCCCGACGCCGGGGCCTCCAACTCGGTCTCGGCCTTGTCGGTGTCGATGACCACCACAGGTTCGCCCGCGGTCACCTGCGAGCCGTCCTCAACCAGCCACTCCACCACCAGCACCTGCTCCACGACCCCCATCTGGGGAATCGTCAACTCGGCGCCGGCGGGCCCGGCTCCCTCCTCAGATGTGGCCATGGCGCTCGAGCCCCTCCCACGGAGTGGCGCCGGCCCGCATGTCGGCCCGCACCAGCTCCTCGGACCCGACAATCGATTCTGACTGCAGCAACACCCGCTCCGCCTCGGATCCGGCCACCACCAGGACGCCGTCGCGGTCGCCGACGACCAAGTCGCCGGGCTCCACGGTCACGCCACCGATGGTCACCGGCACCTGCGAGGCGACCATCTCCCAGCGCCCGATGGCATTAAGCGGCGACAGGTCCCGGTAGAAGACCTGCAGGCCGATGTCGAGAAGGCCGTCAAGGTCGCGCAGGTTGCCTTCGAGCACCACGCCCGTACAGCCGTACTGCTGGGCCGAGTTGCCGGTCAGCTCCCCGAAGTGGCCAACCTCGCTGTCGGGGTTGTACGACACCAGCACCGAGTCCGGCGTCAGCTCCTTGAACATCTCCAGATACGACTTGATGCGGTCGAGGCCCCGGTCCCAGCCCACGCCGGGGCGGATGGCCCGGCCCTTCAGCGTGTAGGCAATGCCGGCCATGCGCATGTCAGGCAGCAGAGGCTTCAGCCCGCTGGGCAGCACCCGCTCGGGCAGGTCCAACTCGTACAGGGCGTCGCACACCACCGACACGCAGATGCGCCGGTAGCGCGCGCAGAGTTCCGAAGTAGGAATGGTCATTGCCTATCCCTCCCCCGCCTCGCCCAGATAGCGCAAAGCGGCCAGGGCATAGATGCTGGCCGACAGGGCCGCGCCGTCGGCGTCCATGTACTCGTTGGGGCTGTGGGCCCTAGGCAGCATCCCGGGCCCGAACGCGGCCACCGTGGGGATGCCGGCGGTCAGCTGGAAGTAGGGCGCGTCGGTGGCTCCGGGGAAGGCGTCGAGCTCGGGTGAGATGCCCAAGACCTCGCGACCCGCCTCGACGAGAGCGCCCACCACCGGGTGGTCGGCATCGATCTCGACCGGGGGAACCGTCAGGAACCAGTTCAGCTCCGCTCGCAAGTCCGGATCGTCGGCCAGGGCGTCAGCCAGGAAGCGTCCGACGTCCGCCTTCAGCGACTCCTCGGTCATTCCCGGCAGAGTCCGCACATCGCAGGCGAACTCGGCGTTGCCGGGATACACGCCGTAGAACACTCCCGCCTCGGCCATCACCCCGACGTTGACGGTGGGACCGACGGGGCAAAGGGGATGGTCGTCGTAGGTGAGATACGACTTGAGCTCGCGGTCCATGCGGTCGATCAGGCGGGCCATCTTCACGGTGGCATTGACGCACGGCAGGCGGTCCGAGATGGACGAGTGCATCTGCGTTCCGGTGATCGCCACCTTGAACAGGGCCGCACCCCTCGACACCAGGTGGACCGACTGCCATTCGGAGGTAATGCCGCTGGGCTCGCCGATGATCGCGGCGTCGGCCTCCAGATGGCCGTTCTCGGCCAGCCACTTGGATCCGAACTGGGCGCCGGCCTCCTCGTCTGCGGTGAACACCAGTACCAGTTCGCCCGCGAATCCCCCGCCGGCTCCGTCGGCCTCCTGAGCGTGATGCAAGGCGGCCGCGGCGTACATCATCCCGGCCACCGCCGCCTTCATGTCGCCGGAGCCCAGCCCGATGAGATGGCCGTCGCGCAGCACCGGGTCCCAGGGATCGGTCTCCCAGGCGTCCATGTCACCGGCCGGCTTGGTGTCGAGATGGCCCGACAGGATCAGCGTCGGCCCCGGTGCCGCGCCCTTCACGCGGACCAGCACATTGGGCCGTTCCTCGAGTGCGCCGACGCGGGAGATGTCGTCGATGCCGAACTCCCGAAGCCTTCTGATGACTAGGTCGGCCACGGCCCGCTCGTCGCCCGGCGGGTTCGGCGACGGAGTCCGGATCAGGTCTCGGGCCAGTTCCAGCACCTCGCCGTCCCGTCCGTCGAGATAGGCGCGGACGCGCTCCGCCATCGACGGTGCCTGCGTCGGATTCATGTCGCTGTCTCCCTTCTGCCGAACTTCAATGGGTTAACCACCCCAGATGTGGTCACCCCATTGAAGTTGCCGAGCCGCTCGGGCCGCGCGGTCGCCCGGCGGGTCGCGGACGTCCTCATGAGCCAATCCCGATCCGCTCGGCCTCTTGTTCGTGGAGGGCCTTCGCCAACCGGCGCAGCCCCTCGGCTATGGCCTCGGATTCAGCCGCCAACGAGATCCGGGCCCAGCCCCGGCCAGCGGGTCCGAACACCGACCCCGGCGCCACGCTCACAGAGTGCGAGCGGAGCAGGCCCAGCGCGAAGTCGAGGTCGTCGAGCCCGGCGTCGGACACGTCCACCAGCATGTACAGGGTCCCGTCGGGAGCGACGGCCCGTAGGCCGGCGGCCTCGACCACCTCCAGCGCCACCACCCGCCGACGCCGGTAGGCATCAAGCATGGCTTCGTACGGGGCCCGGGGTCCGGTCAGCGCAGCCTCGGCCGCCTTCTGTGAGATCGTGCTCGGGCACGACACCAGGGGCTCCTGGAGGGTGCGAAGCACATCGGCCAGCGCGGCCGGCGCGGCCACATAGCCGACCCGCCAGCCGGTCATGGCGTAGACCTTGGAGAAGCTGCACACCGTGACCACCCGCCCGTCGGGGTCGAACGGCCCGGCCGCAGTGTGGACGCAGTCGGGCGAAAGCACCATCTCGTCGTAGACCTCGTCGCACACCAGCCACAGATCGCGGCGGGCCGCGAGTTCTACCAGACCCTCCATGAGGCTGGGCGGGTACACCGCGCCGGTCGGGTTGGCCGGCGTGTTGACGAACAACACCTTGGTGCGTTCCGTCACCAACTCCTCGAGTGCGGCGGCATCGGGGAGGAAGCCGGCGTCGGCCGACAGCCGGTAGAAGACGGGCCGGCCCCCCAGCAGGCGCACCATCTCGTCCATGTTGGGAAAGCCGGGCGTGGGCAGCAGCACCTCGTCGCCGGGATCCAGCAGGGCCAGATACACCGAGTACAGGCCGTTCATAGCCCCGGGTGTCACCACGATCTCGTCAACGGAGGCTTCGATGCGATTAACGCCGAGAAGCTTGTCGGCCAGCAGCTCCCGCAGGCTCAACAGGCCCCCGTTGGGGCCGTAGCCGGTGTGGCCGTCGCGGGCAGCCCTGGCCGCCGCCTCGATGACATGGGCGGGGGTGGTGAAGCTGGGCTCGCCCACCTCCAACCTGATCACGTCGTCGCCGAGACGAGCGGCGGCGTCGAAGAGGACCCTGATCTCCGACCGGCGCAGAGAATCGGCCCGGTCGGCGGGAGGCCTCGTCACTGGGACCGAGCCGCGGCCTTGGCTTCGAGGTCGGGGCGCTGGCCGGGATCGAAGTAGCGCAGCGCCCAGTCCGCCCCCTGCCAGGTCACCAGGCGGCCGTCACGCGGCACGAGCCGCACCAGGTATCGCTCCCAGCCCCACGACATCTTGAGCTGCTCCGGCCCGTCCGGACCGGTGTAGCGGACGGCCATCTCCTCAGCCACGGGCACCCACTGCGAGCCCTCGCCAACGGCTGGGCCCTCGACGATCTGGGCCGTGCACTGGGCCAGCACCTTGCGGATCCGGGGGTGGGCCAGCTCCTCTATGCACACCGCGCAGCGGGGATCGCGTCGCAGGTCATCGACCCACTCCGAGCGTTTGCGCCCCACCACCAGGAACGCCTCGCCGTCCCACTGGTACCAGAGCGGTACCACCATGGGCCAGCCGTCGGCCTTGAGGTGGGCCAGCTTGAGTAGCCAGGTGCTGTCGGCGCTGGCCAGGAAGTCCGCGACCTGCGCCGCGGGAATCCCGCCGGCGCCGGAGTCCTCCTCGTAGTACCGCTCCTGCTTGAATTCGCTCATCGACACACTCCCCGGTAGTTCGCGGTCCACCCGCGTCAGGCCGGGCCGATACTGACACACCGCAGAGGCGCCATGACAATCGAGAACCTTCCCGGATTGCCGGTCACCGTCGAGCGGGACGTGCCCGCGGCGATGCGGGACGGCACAGTGCTGCGGGCCGACGTGTACCGCCCGGCGGAGCAACCGCTGGACGGCGTACCGGTGCTGCTGGCCCGGAGCCCCTACGACAAGCGGGTCAACGTGTCCACGTTCGGCAACACCCATCCCGCCTGGTATGCGTCCCACGGCTACATGGTGGTCGTCCAAGACTCCCGGGGCCGCTACACCTCCGACGGAGACTTCTACCCGTTCGCGCACGAGATGGACGACGGCTACGACACCGTCGAGTGGGCCGCAACCCTGCCGGGCTCGAACGGCGACGTGGGCATGTTCGGGTTCTCCTATGTGGGGGCCACCCAGCTGCTGGCTGCAGTCACGGGACCCCCGTCGCTACGGGCTATCGCGCCGGGTTTCACCGCCTCTCAGTACTACGACGGCTGGACCTACAACGGCGGCGCGCTGGCGGCGGCCTTCGTGTGCTACTGGGCCAACCTGCTGGCCCTCGGCTCGGCGGTGCGGGCCGGGGACCGGGCCGCGGTCGACGCCCTCGGCGCGTCGCTGGGCGCAGCCGAGGGATGGTTCTGGTCGCTGCCGCTGTCGGAGTTCCCACCGCTGCAGGGCGGCTACGCCCCCTACTTCTACGACTGGGTGGAGCACTGCACTTACGACGACTACTGGAAGCGCTGGAGCATCGACTCCGACTACAGCCGCATCGAGGTGCCGGCCCTGCACTTCGGGGGCTGGTGGGACGTGTTCCTGAGCGGGACGGTGAAGAACTTCACCGGGCTGCGCGCGGGCGCCGGCACCGCGGCAGCCCGCGGGGCCCAGAAGCTGCTGGTGGGCCCGTGGACGCACATGCCGTGGACCCCGGTGAGCCGCTGCGGCGGTGACGGCCCGAGCACCAACGAGATCGACGACTGGCAGCTGCGCTGGTTCGACCACACGCTCAAGGGCATCGACACCGGAGTGCTCGACTCGCCGGTGACGGTGTACACCCTCGACGGCGGATGGCGCGACCTCGACGGGTGGCCTCCGTCCGGCTCAGCCGCCGAGGACTGGTACATCCACTCGGGAGGGCGGGCCAACTCCAAGTTCGGGGATGGCACCCTCGACCGGGTCCCAGCCGCCGCCGAGCCGCCCGACATCTTCGTCTACGACCCCGGCGTGCCCATTCCCAGCATGGGCGGCCATTCCTGCTGCTTCGACACCATCACACCGATGGGTCCGGCCGACCAGCACCGGGCCGAGGTGTCGCGCATGATCCTCGTGTACACGTCCGAGCCCCTAGCGGACGACATCGAGCTGCTCGGCGATGTGTCGGTGACGTTGCACGCGGCCAGCACCGCCACCGACACCGACTTCACCGCCCGGCTGTGCGTCGTCGATCCGGACGGCCGCAGCGTCAACCTCCAGGAGGGCATCCTGCGGGCCCGCTACCGCCACTCGCTCAGCGAGCCCGAGCCTCTCGTTCCCGGCGAGGTCTATGAGCTGCGCATCGACCTCGGCCCCGTCGGCGCCCACGTCCCGGCCGGGTCGCGGCTGCGGCTCGACGTCTCCAGCTCGGACTTCCCCCAGTGGGACCGCAACCTCAACACCGGCGGAACGCCCCTTCAGGACAGCGCCCTGGTAGCCGCCCCGGCCACCCAGACCGTGCTCCACGACGCCGATCACCCGACGCGCATCACCCTGCCCGTTCGCCGCCCTGCTCCCTAGAGGTACAAGCCTCCCGCCCCGGCTCTGGATGGTGTCGCACCCGTCGGCAGCGCGCTGATATGAACAACCTGCAAGTTTCCACCTCCGGGGTGGACTCTTGACAGGAGTTCGCCGCACCCCGCGACGGCAAGAAAAAGGGACCCCGGCGATCCCGGGGCCCCTGGACACCTGGGGCGTACGGTTGCATTCGGCCGAAACCTACTAACCGGAGCCGTCAGGCCGCCGACATCATAGGCAGTCCGCCACCGCAGTCGCAATGCTCCGCTCAGATCACAATGAGTTGGTTGTTCCAGGGGTATCCGGCATGGGTTCTCTGGGTGCTGACGCCTCGGACACGCAGCGCCGCGAACCTGTCGTTGAGAACCCGCATGCCTGGGGTCCCTTCGATAGTCCGCCGTCGGGCTGCCGCTATCAGGTCGGCGACCTGGGTCGGCGCCGAGGTCATGGAGTCCACGTAGTAGACAACCGGGTGAAGCGGCAGCTTCCTCGAGGCCACGTCACTAGCGACGCAACTGCTCGTGTGGGCATCGAGGCCGTCACCAGAACGGTCCATGACTACGAGACCGACCTCACTGCGGTGAGCGCACTCGACTGCAAAGTGCTCAACAATTCTCTGAATCAGCATCGGCAGCGACTCCTTCATCAGGAGCTCGCGTTGCATCCTGGCCTTGTTGATGCTCGCTGTGTAAGTGGTGCAACCAAGATCCTCAAGGATTCGAACGAGCTCCAGCACAAGATTCCGGTTCTGGCGGCGCCTCCAAGCGCCGGGTGAGAGCAACTGAGTTGCCTTCATCTCCCATCGCGACGGGGGGTTGCGGTCCGGGAAGTGGAGGGCCTTGGCACCGGCGATCCTGCGGCTCAGCTTCGGGACCTTGGCCGAGGCGATGGACAGTCCCCCAATGACTGCTGCTCCAGTGGGGTGCTTGAGAGAGGGAGCACCCGAGTCATCGAGGAACAACACTCGGGTACCTGTCTGGGTGTTCAGTGTGGTCGACATGGTCTCGCTTTCTGTGGGTCCCGTCTCCGACCAGTGGCGCGGACCCATCCGTTGCTTGGTGGTCACAAGGGACAATTCGCAATCTGAGGCGACAACGTCGCAAGTGGAACACGAGGCGCCCACCGAGAAAATCAATGGTGGGCGGCGAGCCCAGGCAACTAGTCCATAGTAGCGCCGACGCCGCGTTTAGGGGATGAGTACGGCCCGGCCCACGAACGCGCCGGCAGCGAGGTCCTGCAAGGCTTGGTCGGCGTCGCCCAGCGCGTAAGGCACGACCATGGGGCGGATGTCGCCACGAAGGGCCAGCTGCGTCAGCTCTACGAGCTCCGGGTAGGTGCCCACGTACACCCCCTCGATACGAGTCTCATTGGTGACGAGCGGCATGATCGGGGTTGACAGCGAGCCTCCTACCCCTACGGCGAAGTACGAGCCGCCGAAGCCGAGGCAGGACAGGGCGGAGGAAGCCGACTCGTCGCTTCCGACGAAGTCGATCACGGCGGCGGCCTCCGATCCTGCCGCTGCAGGTAGTTCCCCCGGTGAGCAGGCGTGGTGCGCTCCGCAGGACATCGCCAGATCGCGGGCCTCGGCGCGGGTGTCGACAGCCAGGATCCGGGCCGCCGTCGTCGAGCGCAGGATCTGCACCGCGAGGTGTCCGAGCCCGCCCACGCCCAACACCACGGCCAGACTTCCCGGCTCGAGAGCGGTAGCCGCCTTGCGGCAGGCGCGGTAGGCCGCCAGACCGGCGTCGCTGAGGGTGGCCATGGCGGCCAGGTCGGCGTCGGCGGGCATACGGATCAGTGATCGCTCCGTTACCAGCAAGAACTCGGCGTAGCCGCCGTCGCAGTCGATGCCGGGGGTGCGCCTCCCCGGCGCAGCCGAGTCCACGCCGCGACGCTCGGGCGCGCTGAGGCCGTCGGACACGAACGGGTAACAGAGCACGGGATCCCCGACCTGCACGGCGGACACCATCGATCCCACCGCGTGCACCCAGCCGCTGTTCTCGTGGCCGAGGACATGGGGGACGCTCACCGGCAGCTCCCCCATCAGTATGTGCAGGTCGCTGCGGCACACCCCGGCGGCCGCGACACGGACCACGACATCGAAAGGTCCCTCCGGCTCCAGCTGAGGCCGGTCCTGCATACTCAGGCGCTGGCGTGAAACACCGTCCGGCTGGTCCGTCATTACCATGGACCGCATAGGGCCGAGGCTAGAGGGCTAGAACAGCTCCCTGGTGGCAACGCTGGCCACCCAAACCGTCCTACGCAACACCGACCACCCGACCCGCATCACACTGCCCGTACGGACCCGCCGCTGGCGGGCTCGCACACCCAGACCGTGGCTTCCATGCCGTCTGGACCGCGGTACTGCTGCTCGACAACGGCGCAGAATTCCTCAGCCACATCGGTGCACACGAGCGCTACAGCACAGCCAGCAAAGCCGCCGCCGGTCATCCGCGCCCCGAGGCAGCCCGGAATCGTGTGGGCGATTTCCACCATCTGGTCGAGGGCGGGGCTAGACACTTCGAAGTCGTCGCGCAAGCTGACGTGGCTGTGGCTCATCAAGGCGCCGAGAGCCTCGGCGTCGCCGCGAGCCATCGCCCGCGCCGCGTCTAGCGTGCGGCGGTTCTCCGTGATCACATGGCGGGCCCGGAGCCGCACCGTGGCCGGGGCACCCGGCAGCCGCTCTAGATCAGAAAGGTCTGCGTCCCGCAACGCCTGGACCCCGAGGGCGACTGCAGCCCGTTCACAGCTCTCGCGGCGTTCCGCATAGGCCGATCCGACCAGCGGACGGCGGGTGTTGGTGTCCATGATCGCCACTGTCGAGCCAGCCGGAACAGCGAACGGCTCCGACTGAAGCGAGCGGCAGTCGATCATCAGCGCATGGCCCGCGACAGCCGAAGCCGAGACAAGCTGATCCATGATCCCGCTCGGTAGACCGAGAATCTCGTTCTCTACGCGCTGGCCCAGCCTGGCAATCTCGGCTGCGGACCACTCCGCCCCTGCTAGGCACAGGAGGATCTGACCCATCGCCACCTCCAGAGCCGCGGACGATGACAGCCCCGCACCGATCGGAACGTCGGTCGCAATGGAGGCCCGCCACGGCTCGGGACAAACGCCCTGCTCGCCAAGCAACCGACTGACCCCCCGTATGTGCGCGGCCCAGTGGCCCGAGTCGATGCGAGCCTGGCGAGGTCCCAGGGCAGCGCGACCGAAGCCTTCAGAGACGACCTCGCCATTGACCCCTCCTGGGTTCCGGCTGACTGCGATCGCAGTATCGCGTCGGATTGCCATGGGCAGCACGAATCCGTCGTTGTAGTCCGTGTGGTCTCCAATCAGGTTCACACGGCCGGGTGCTCGACTCACCAACTCTGGAGCGCCCCACAACCGGTGGTGGCGCTCTACCGCCCGCTCCACCGCTGCGCCAGCCCGCTTCGTCATGGCGGGCACTGGCCGCTCTCCCGGCCCCGATGAAGGCGTCTTCGGCTGAGGCCGCACCGGCTCCGAAAGACGGGCTGCGGTCATGATGCGCCACCTCCGGCAGACAACCGCAGCGGCTCGGGAATCATGTCGCCGTGCGCCTCGATCAGATCGTCCACCAGAGACCAGATCTGGTCGAAGTCGAGTTCGCAGGCGGTTCGGGGATCGAGCATGGCAGCGTGGTACACGCGCTCACGATCCCCGGACGTCAGCGCCTCGACGGTCAGCCGTTGCGGCGCGATGTTCGTTGTGATCAGCGCGGCCAGATGCGGCGGTATGCGCCCAACGGCTGCCGGTAAGAGGCCCCCGGAGTTCACAGTCGCGGGAACTTCGACGAAGCACTCGCTAGGAAGGTTCTCGATCAGACAGTCATTCCGGACATTGACGTACACGGTGCGCTCAGTTCCGGTTTCGATGCTGTGGATGATCTGGGGCGCGAACTCGCCACTGCAGGGAACCTCCAGGGAGCGGGAGGGATCCTCGAGGCGGGCGCGCAAGCCGTCCCATCCCGCGATCTGCAGTTGGCAGCGCCGTATGTACTCCCGTGCAGGAACCTGGAAGCGCTCGGCCAGATCAGGGCGGTGGCTCCTGAGAAAGTACGGGGTGTATTCGGCGAAGTGCTCGCTCGACTCCGTCACGAAGTAGCCGACGCGGCGCAATACCTCGTAGCGGACCGAGTCGGGAAGGCCCCACTCGCCCCGCTTGGGGGCGTCGGCGGGGTCCGGGTACAGCCCCTTGAGTTCCGGATAGAGGTCGCGGCCGCGATGCTCGAGGCGGAGGAAGAAGGCCATGTGGTTGATTCCGGCCACGACGTAGTCGAGCTCCCCTACGGCGATTCCGAGGTCCGAGGCGAGGTGGGCAGCGGTTTGGGGCACGCTGTGACACAGTCCGTAGGCCTCCACCTCGCAGAGTTCGGCCAGTCCCCACAGGTTGATGGCCATCGGATTGGCGTAGTTGAGAAGCACAGCGGCAGGACACCGCCTCTTCATCGCCTCGGCCACCTCCACGAGGGCCGGGACGGTCCGCAGGCCCCGCATTATTCCGCCAATGCCGACAGTGTCGGCGATCGTCTGCTGGAGCCCGTAGCCCTCGGGCAGATCGAAGTCGAGGACAGTGGCCGGCTCGTATCCGCCGACCTGGAACATCGTGACCACGTAGTCGGCGCCCTCGACCGCCGCTTCCAAATCCGTCGTCGCCCTGACGCGCGCTCCGGCGTCCTGTGCCTGGACCAGTCGCCGGGCAACGGTCTCCGACGTCGAGAGCCTGTGCTCGTCGATGTCGTGGAGACGCAAGTCGAACTCGTCGCGCAGATCGGCGAAGGCGAGCAGATCACAGACGAGGCCACGGGCGAACACCGTGCTTCCCGCCCCGATGAATGCGACCGCTACCACTTCGCTCCTCCTCGCCGCACACTGCTCCAGATGGATCGCACCGTAGCGGTGTGTCAGCGCTGACGCCAGCGTTGACATTAGAACACCGACTTCTGATACCGGACGCCATGAAGCGACCGAGCGTCGATGGGCGTCCATCGGCCCCGCGGCCTAGGATCCTTTCGGCCATATGGGTGATGACTGGGTCAAGGAAGCGACTCTGGACGACGTTGCCAGGCGCGTCGGAGTGTCGCCTCGCACCGTGTCGAGGGTGGTGAACAACGAGAGGGGAATCTCCGAAGCCACACGCCAACGAGTCCTTGCAGCCGTGGAGGAACTCAACTACCGGCCGAACATGATGGCCCGGGCGCTGATGACGAAACGCAGCCGCACGGTCGGGCTGGTTGGCGGGGAGATGACAGACCCGTTCTTCCCGGCGGTGGCCGAGGCCGTCGAACATCGGGCCTGGGAATCCGGACGGATCATGTTTTTCGCCAGCCACAGGAACGACCCGAAGCGACAGGCCGAGATGCTCGAATCCCTGTGGTCCTATGCGGTCGACGGAGCGATCGTCTTTCCCGCCCCCGGCTCGATCAAGCAGTTACGCGACTACGCCCGCCGAGGCCTGCGCATCGTCGTCGTCGACGACTTCATTCGTTCACCCAACGTCGCATGTGTGCAGTTCGACCTCGAGGCTGGGGTTCACCTCGGGGTGCGGCATCTTCTCGAGGGCGGCCGCCGCAAGATCGGCATGATCGCGTCCGCTGCGTCCTCGCGTCGGCGGCGCCGCCGCGAGCGCAGTTTCCGGACCGTCTTCGACGACGCGGGGATCAAGCCTGGCACGGTCGTCCGAGCGCCCACCACTGTGTCTGGCGGTGCAGCCGGTGCGAATGAGTTGCTCGGTCTGGAGTCCGACCTCGACGCGATCTTCACCTACAACGACCTCATGGCCATCGGCGCCATTCGCGCCGTGCAAGCCCTCGGCCACCGGGTGCCCGAAGACATCGCCATCATCGGCTTCGACGACATTGAGATGAGCACGTTCGTGACTCCAGCGCTCACAACGATCCGCCTGGACCGGTCGCTCCTAGGCAACGAAGTGACGCACGCGCTCCACAATCTCATCGACGCGCCCGGCGGAACCCCCGAGTCTGCGGTGCTGCCTGTGGAACTGGTAGTGCGCGAGTCGACCTGAGCAGAACCGGCGACCGGCGCGCTGGAAACCCCGGATGCAGACGTCCAGCAGGGTCGCTAGCTGGCCTACTGGCGCCGGTCATTCTTGCCAATGTGCGCCCTCCGGGTACGCGAAGGACTCGGCAGTGGCGGGATGGAAGGCGGTTCCAGCGCCAGGCTGGGTAGGTAGCCGGTAGCGGCCCCCAGTGACCTCCACGGGACAGCTCATGTGCTCGTGGAGGTGGTCTACGTATTCGAGGGTTAGACGTGACGGGTCGGCAGCGACACTCGCGGCGTTGAAGAAGGCGAAGTGCTGGACGGCTTCACACAGGCCGACGCCACCAGCGTGGGGGATCACATCGACCCCGGCGTGGGCGGCGAGCAGGATCATGGCGACGAGGTCGTGCACCCCGGCGACTCGGGTGGCGTCGATCTGCAGGATCTGGGCGCCTCCAAGTTGCAGCAGCTGCTTGGCCAGAGTGGGGTTGGCGAGGTGCTCGCCGGTGGCGATGGGCACGGGGTGCACGGCCTTGGCGATGGTGGCGTGCCCGACGACGTCGTCGGGATGGGTGGGCTCCTCTACCCAGCGAAGGTCGAACTGGGCGAGATGTTGGATGGCGGCAATGGCCTCTGGGACGCTCCAGCGCTGGTTGGCGTCTATGGCCAGGGCGGTGTCGGATCCGATGGCGCTGCGGGCGATGCCGAGCCGCCGGTGGTCTTCGGCCAGGTCGGCGCCGACTTTGAGCTTGACAGTGCTGAACCCGTCATCGAGGGCCTGCCGGCAAAGCCGATCGAGTTTGTCGTCGTCATAGCCCAGCCAGCCCACAGAGGTGTTGTACGCGGCCAGGCCGTCGCGACGCAGCGCAGCGATGCGGCTGTCACGCTCGCTGCGACGCTCCTCGAGCATCTCCCGGGCCTGTGCCGGGTCCAGGAAGTCCGACAGGTAGGTCCAATCAACCAGAGCAACGACCTCGGCCGGCTCCAGGTGGGCCAGCGTGGCCCACAACGGGAGTCCCTCGCGCTTGGAGCGCAGATCCCACACGGCGTTCATGACCGCGCCCACCGCCATGTGCATCACGCCCTTGTCGGGACCCAGCCACCGCAGTTGGCTGTCCCAGGTGAGTTCCCGGTTGATCGCGCTGGGATCCTCAAGCAGTTCGTCCAAGCCCCTGCCGACCAGGCGGTCAGCGACGGCGGCCACCGCGGCAGCCTGGATGTCGTTGCCGCGGCCGATCGTGAACACGAACCCGCAGCCGGTCAGATCAGGATTCGACGTTGACAGCCCCAGGTACGCGGCGGAGTAGTCGGGGTCGGGGTTCATGGCGTCGGAGCCGTCCAGGGTCTGACTGGTCGGGAACCGCAGATCAGTCACAGTGGCAGAAGTGATCGAAACCATCGTTGGAACCTACGGCCTTAACGGCGCTATATGGTCAGGGCAACCCGCGGACCCGTATCAGGGGCCCACCCCGCGGCAGCTGCTGGCCCGCACGACTAGCTCGGGTTCCAAGATATGGCGGGCGACCTCGCCCGGTTCTGGATCCTTGACGTCTTCTCTGCGCAGCAGAATATGGGCTGCAGCCTCGCCGAGTTCGTAGGCCGGCTGCCGCACAACGGTGATTGATGGCTCGACCAGCGTCATCCACAGATCGTCATCGAACGTGGCGAATCCCAACTCATCTGGGATGGAAAGGCCGAGGTCACGCACCGCAGCGTAAGCTCCCACGGCCATCTGTCCGTTTGCAACGAACAACGCGTCCGCAGGTTGATCCGCCGTGACGAGGGCCGTCGCTGCTGCGTAGCCGCTGGGGGCGAAGAAATCGCCGGTCGCGACTAGGTCATCAGTCACGCCGATCCCGTAGTCGACGAGCGCGGAGCAGTATCCCGCTCGACGCTCATGAGCCGTGCTGATGTCCGACGGACCGGCTACAAGCCCGATGCGCCGGTAGCCGTTCTCCAACAGGTGAGTCACCGCCGAGTAGGCCCCGAGGTGGTTGTTGACCAGCACTGCATCGATGTCGGGGTAGGCAGCCGAGACACGGTCGACCAGCACGACTGGCATCTCGTCCTGGAGCACGTCCAACTCGGTTGCGGTCATCGATGCCGCCGCGATGACCAGGCCGCCGAACTGGTAATCGAGCGCGGTCTGGATGTATTGGCGCTCACGCTCGAGGTCCTCGCCCGTGTTGCACAGCATGAGCAGCTTGCCGTTGATCAATGCTTGTCCTTCGAGCCCGTGCAGGAGCGACGCGAAGAAGGGCGCCTCGATGTCAGATGCCAGGAAGCCCCAGATGGGCGTCCGCTTCCGTCTCAGCGCGCGGCCGAGCGGGTTCGCCCGGTAGCCGAGTCGGTCAATGGCCTCGTTCACGCGAGCCACCAACGCCACATCCACGCTGCCGTTGTTGTTCATCACTCGGGACACGGTGGCCGTCGACAATCCAGCCTCAGTCGCCACGTCACGGATAGTCGCCATGGCCGTGAACAGTAGCCGATGGCCGATCGGCAACTGACGCAGACCCGTTCGTGAGCCAGCTCCGCTGCCATCCCACGCCGACTCAAGTCAGGGGCCCACTTGACAGAGCGCTGAGGTTGTGCTTTCAATTGAGTAATCGATTACTCAGGAGGGATCTCGATGTCCAAGTCCAGTACCATCTTGCGACTCTTTGGGGTGTTTCTCGCGTTGTCCTTGATCGCCGGGGCGTGTGGCGACGACGCCGCTGAGCCGGCGGACGACGCGGCTCAACCTGCCGCCGACGACGCCGCTGCGCCCGCCGCGGACGACGAAGGCTCTGAACCTGCCGCCGACGACGCCGCTGCCGAACCCATGGACGACGAAGGCGCTGAACCTGCCGCCGCCGACGCCGCTGAGCCGGCGGACGACGAGGGTGCTGAGCCTGCGGCGGACGACGCGGCTGCGCCCGCGGAAGAGTTCGATCTGGAGGTGCTTGTCTTTGAGACGCCGGCGCTCACGCCCGAGTTCTGGGACGCCACGTTGGCCGCCGCGGCGGCACCCATTGAGGGGGTGAATGTCGTCAAGCTCGTGACTCCGGATCTCGACCGGACGGCCTACGCGAAGCAGCTCCAAGCCTCGGGCCAGTTCCCCGATGTCCAGGCCGCGCTGAATGTCAATGACTTCGTGGAGGCCGACCTGCTGGTCCCGTACCGCGACGACTACCTCAACGAGCACTACCTCTTCCCGGATGCCACCAAGATCGACGGCAATGCCTGGCAGACGCCATCGGGCGGCCAGATCATCACCATGGTCTTCTACAACGAGAACGTCTTCGCCGATCTTGGCCTAGACGTCCCGACCACCTACGCCGAGTTCCTCGATGTTGCGCAGGCAACCAGGGATGCAGGGTTCGTGCCCATTTCCTACGCCGGAGCGGAGCCCTGGTCTGCTTCGTTGACGCTCTCCACCATCATGGCAGTCGACGTGCTGGGCCACGACCCCGACTGGGTCATCAAGCGCACAGCCGGCGAGGTGTCGTTCTCCGATGCCAACGTTGTGGCCGCGGCCAACAAGTGGAAGCAGTTCGTCGACGAGGGCCTGGTTGACGACGGAGCGCTCGGCGTCGCCTACGACGGCGCCACCAACGCCTTCCTCGACGGGGAGGCGGCGATGTACATGATGGGTTCGTGGTGGCTGGGTGCGGCCGGACAAGCCGACTTCCCGGTGGGTGTGTTCCCGTTCCCCTCCGACAGCGGGGATGTGGTCGTACCGCTCCATGTCGGCGGCAACTTGTCGGTCTCTGCACTGGCCGAGGACGTCGACAGAGCGATGCAATTCGCGCAGAACTGGCACACCGACCCCGAGGTGTCTCGTTTCCTGATCGAATCCGACGGCTTGTTCGTGTACGTGAAGGGACAGGGCGCGCCCGATCTCGGCGCTGATGTGCTGCCGATCTACAACGAGGCTTTCGCCTGGACTACGGACACGAGCAACAGCGTCGTGCCTCCATTCGCCTGGACCGTCAATGACCGGATGCTCATGCCCCCGGGCTTCAACGATGAGTTCTACGCGGCAGCACAGAACATCTTCCTCGGTGACGACGTCGTTGACGAGATGGCCCGACTGGACGAAGCCTTCGACGCCGCAATCAGCTAGAGCCGGCCTCCCCATAGGGTTGCGCGAGGCCTCTTCGGCCTGCGGTGCGAGGTGCCGCAGGCCGAAGAGTCCCTCCTGAAGGGAGGCCCCTTGCAACGATCGAGCCCTCGTCGGCGTGGGGGGCGTCGAATCACAAAGCTCGAGGTTGCGGCCTCCGGGGGCCTGCTGCTGTTCACGACGTTCGTTCTCATTCCGCTGTCCATCAGCTTCTATGTCGGGTTCACCGACCAGAATCCGCTGCTCAAGGACGCCAACTTCATCGGCCTCGACAACTATCGCGAACTGCTCGGCGACGAGCCGCTGCACCGGGCTCTCAAGAACACGGCGAAGCTGACGATCGCCGCCACGCTCGGCGCAAATCTGGGTGGACTGGCCTTGGCTGTCGTGCTGGATGGGACGTCGCGCTACTACCGCGCTCTTCGCACGCTGGTGTTCATACCTCAAGTCTTGAGCGCAGTCGTGGTGAGCTTCATCTTCGTCACGATCCTGTCCAACCGGGGGATCCTGAACTCGGTGCTCGAGTCCATTGGATTGGAGAGCCTGGCCGAGCCTTGGTTGGGCAAACCGGATTTGGCGCTCTGGTCGATCGCAGCGGTGGTCATTTGGCAGATGATCGGCTTCACTACCGTGGTCTATCTGGCGGCTCTGCAGTCGGTACCGGATGATCTGCTGGAGGCCGCTCGGATCGACGGTGCAGGAGTCTGGAAGCGCTTCTCCAAGATCTCATTCCCCCTAATGGGGCAAGGCGTGACCATCGCAGTGACGATCGTCCTCATCTCAACGCTCCGGCTCTATGACCACGTAGCCGTGCTGACCGGTGGGGGTCCAGGCTTCCGGACGGAAACCGCGGTGTTCTACCTCCTGCGCATGGGGTTCACAAACAACCGGACCGGCTACGCGTCAGCTATCGCGTTCGTGCTCCTGTTAATCATCGGTTCTGTATCGGCAATCCTGGTCAGCCTGATGCGACGTCGCGAGGTCCAGCTATGAGTGGGGCCCGTGAGACACTGCCGCGCCGGACGCGGCTGCTGCTCGCCGGCGTCTCGGTCGCAACATTCTCGCTTCCGCTCTACATCGCCGCGGTGAATGTCTTCAAGCTCAATACGCAGATCTCGCGCCAACCCTTGGCGTTTCCGAGCCCCGTCACCACGCAGAACTTGGTCGATGGCCTGACTCGCTCTGACAACCTCTTGTGGATCGGGTTGCGGAACAGCACGATCATCTCGATTGCCACCGTCATCATCATCGTTCCCATCGCCGCCACGGTCGCCTACTGGGTGGTGCGGCGCCGGAACAGAACCACCAAGATCGCTCTCATGGTGCTGATGTCGGGCATGATGATCCCTCCTCACGTGGTATTCATCCCCGCAGTCCAGGTGCTGGAGTTCCTTGGCATCGCTCGAACGTTTCCCGGGCTGGTTCTGTTCAATGTCGGGGGAGGCTTCCTGTCGTTCGCCGTGTTCGTCTACGTCGGCTTCATGTTGACGCTCCCCAGCAATCTTGACGAGGCTGCTCTAGTCGACGGCGCCACGCCGATGCAGACGCTGGTGTATGTCGTCTTTCCGCTGCTGCGCCCGGCCACTGCGACCGTAGCCATCTTCATCGGCTTGTGGACCTGGAACGACCTGGTGACACCGCTGTTCATCCTGGGACCCAGCCAGGGCATAACTATCACCTCAGGGATCTTCGTGGCTCTGGGCCAGTACAACAACGACTACGGGCAGATGTTCGGGATCATGTTCTTGGCCTCTATACCGATTCTCATCTACTACCTGCTGTTGCAGAAGCAGTTCGCTAGCGGCCTGCTGTCCGGCAGTGCGAAGGGCTGACCAATGAGCCGCATGGTGAACCACAGCCCGAGGCTGGCTGTGATCGGAGCCGGAACAAGGGGCTACACCTACGCCCATCTGGCCGCCGAGCGCGGCGCGGAAGTCGTGGCCGTCGCCGAGCCCGACGACCGAAAGCTGCGGCGTCTCCTCAGCTCGTTCGGGTCGGCCGGGGCGCGGCAAGCCAAGAGCTGGGACGCACTCGAGTTGGACTCTGGAGAGGTCGACGGCGTGATCGTCGCGACGATGGACGATATGCACGTCGACCCGACCCTGCGGTTCGCCACGCTGGGAGTGCCCATGTTGCTCGAGAAGCCAATTGCGAGGTCATGGCACGACTGCTGCCGGCTGCGGTCCGGGCTGGGCGACACCGCCCCGCCGATCCTGGTGGCCCACGTGCTGCGGTATGCGCCCTACACAGCGCTGTTGCGCTCGCTGATCGCTGACGGCGCCCTCGGTGACATAGTGAGCATCCACCATCTGGAGCCGGTCGGGTTCTGGCACTTCGCGCACTCTTTCGTTCGGGGCAACTGGCACTCGACGGACACGGCCGCTGATTTCATGGTGGCGAAGGCGTGTCATGATGTGGACTGGATCATGCATCTGGTCGACTCGGAGTGCGTGGCGGTCTCGTCGTTCGCCAGCCTCAGCCATTTCCGACCCGAGTCCCGTCCCGCCGGTGCCGCCGAGCGCTGTATTGACTGCTCGGTGGACTGCGTCTACGACGCTCGGAGGATCTATCTGGACGCGGCCCGGGCCGGAGACTTCTCGTGGCCGGTCGAGGCGATCGTGGCTGAGCCGACCGTCGCCTCGGTGATGGACGCCCTGGAGAACAGCCGGTACGGCCGATGCGTCTACGCCGGCGGAAACGACGTACCCGATACGCAGGTGGCGTCACTGCTGTTCGCGGGCGGCCAGACGGCAACGATCACCCTCAGCGCGTTCACCGAGCTGCGCAGCCGGCACACGGTCATCTCCGGCACCCGAGCGGAAGCCGCTGTGACTGATACGGGGGTCGAGCTCTACTCGTTTGCCGACCGGCGCCGCCGGTTCTGGGCTGCCGATGGGCCGGAGAGGGCAGGCCTGAACGCCAGCCACGGAGGCGGCGACCGCGCTCTTGTGCACCGGTACCTGGATGAGATCGGTGAGCCCACAATTGAGGGACGGCAGGCGTTCGGGGAGGCGCTGCGCACCCACCGTGTGGCCTTCGCCATCGAGGAGGCCCGTCGCCACGGCACGGTGACCGATCCCCGGGATCTGCCGGAGAACGCACCACCGGACGCGGCGTGACCGAGCCCCAGGCCACCAGCCGAGACGCCGGGTCCGCCACCTCTGCGGAGATAGCCTCCCAGCCGAGCCTCTGGCCTCGAGCCGTCAAGGTCGGGGAGTCCGCAACTGCGCTGCAGGGCGAGCTGGCTCGGGGGCCCACCCTTTACATCGGGTGCGGTTCGACGGCTCACCTCGCCCGGGCGCTGGCATTCGCCCACCGCCAGACGCTGCCGACGTTCGCATGGGCCGAGGAGGCCTCAGAGGTCTGGCTCGCGTCGGACCGGCAATCACCCCGCGCCCAAACGGTGGTCGCGATCTCCAGGTCGGGCGAGACGACCGAGACGATCGAAGCGTGCCTGCGGGCCCGCCGGCTGGGCTCGACGCTAGTGGCGGTGACCGTGAGCCCCGGCAGCCCATTGGACGAGGTGTGCGCCGGATCCGTCGTTGTGGACTTCGCCTCGGAAGAGTCGGTGGCGCAGACAAGATCGTTCACCTGCATGCTGCTGGCCGCCCTGGCCGCCCAGCTCACAGCGGCCGGGCGCGACGCCGCGGCCGTCTTCTCGGGAATCGGCGAGACGGGCGAGGAGGTCATCAACGTGGCGCCGCCAGTAACCGAACAGCTTGCGGATCTATCCCTTGAGGCGGTGTTCGTGCTCGGCAGCGGCCTGAACGCGCAACTGGCCCCCGAGGCCGCGCTCAAGATCAAGGAGATGTCGGCAACCTTCGCTGAAGGGTTCCCGGTCCTGGACTTCCGCCACGGACCGATCTCGCTCGCAGGCGAGCGCACCGCCGCTCTCGTCCTGTGCGGCGGCAGCGTTACCCATGAACTCGCGGTCGCAGCCGACATCGAAGCGTTCGGTGCCCGAGTGTGCACGGTGGGCTCGGATCCGCGCTGCAGCATCAAGACTCCTAACGGCGCGCCAAGAGCCTCGACCGCGGTGGCCTGCCTGGTCGTGGCCCAACTCGCCGGTCTGCGCCGCGGCCTGGCCAAAGGACTGGATCCGGACGCTCCACCGGGGGTGCACGCCCATGTGGAACTGAACCCCGCCACCGGGCAGGCCCCCCATGGCTGAAGGTACGAGCCAGGATCCGAGTATCCACCCGATAGGTAGGGGCAGCAGTGACATGACTAGCGCAGCAGGTCGCCGGATGTACATGGCGGCGTTCGACCATCGCCGCAGCCTGCGTCGTGCTCTGAGTGCGATCGGAACCGACGTCGGGCCGGCGCACATCAATGAGTTGAAGCTGATCGTCTGGCACGGATTGAAGCAGGCTCGGCCACGGGTCGCCGGGGACGCCGAGGTTGGCGTGCTCATCGACCGCGGCAACACGCGCATCGGGCGTGAAGCAGACGCGGCCGGTGTCCGGGTCGCCCTCGCCCTGGAGGAGTCGGGAAGCGACACGCTCCGCCCCGACGCGGCAGCCGCCGTCCTGCGCCGGGAGCTGAGCGCGCTCCGAGCAGGGTTCGGGAAAGTGCTGATGCGATGGCATCCCGACGATCCCGCGGCCAGGAAGCGGCGGCAACTGGCGGCGTTACACGAGATCAACGACATCGTCTTGGACTCCGGCACCGATCTCCTGCTGGAGCTGCTGATCCACCCCGGGGCCCATGACGGGCTGGATGTGTCCTCGGCGCCCCCACATACCGACAGCGTGCTGGCGGGCCTGCAGCGGGCGGCCGCTGAGGAGATCCTGAACTCGGGGATCTCCCCCGCGCTGTGGAAGATGGACGGCCATTCCAACGCACAGGAGGCTGCCCACCTGGATGCTCTGGTGGGATCGGCCCGCCAGGACGCGGGGATACTCATCCTCGGGGGAGGATCCGACATCGGCGGGCTGCGGCAGATGTTCTCCTGCCGTGACGGCAACGAGCGCTACCGGGGCTTCGCCGTCGGTCGCTCCATCTGGCAGGAGCCGATCCTGGCACTGTGCAACCGCCAGACCACCCAGGCCGACGCTGAAGCAAGGATCGCCGACAACTTCCTCGCGGTCGTCGACGCCTTCGAGTCTATGGATCGAACGGTATGCGCCTAGCCGCCATGCTGCCGAACGGACGGGGCGGGCTCTACCGCGGCCGCATCACCGTCGTGTCCGGCCGCATCGTCGACGTGGGTCCGCTACCCGACGGCGGCCCGGACGACCAGACGGATGTGGACTTCACACCGCACGTGGCCCTGCCCGGATTCATCGACTTGCAGCTCAACGGCGCCTTCGGCCACGACATCACGACGGACCCCTCGAAGATGTGGCCGATCGGCGAGCGGCTCCTGAGCCACGGCGTGACCGCATTCCTGCCCACGGTCGTAACCTCACCACCCCAGCAGCGACAAGCCGCCTATGCCGCGATCAGATCCCGGCCGGCCGGCTATCGGGGCGCGATGCCGCTCGGCCTGCACATCGAAGGCCCCGAGCTCGCACCCGACTACGCGGGCGTCCATCCCCGCACCGAACTGGTGAGCGGCCCTGAAGGGCTCTCAGCCGAGTTGCTCCGCCAGGCCGACGTAGTTGCCCTTATGACCGTCGCCCCCGAGGTGCAGAGTGCATCGACCTCGATCAAACAGCTGGTCGAGGCTGGGATTGCGGTCTCGCTCGGGCACACCGCGGCGACTGCGGCCCAGGCGTCCGCGGCGCTCGACGCAGGCGCGTCGGCACTTACCCATGTCTTCAACGGGATGGGGCCACTGCACCATCGTGAGGTCGGTGCGGCCGGTGCCGGACTCCTGCACCCCCACGCCTACGTCTCGCTCATCGCCGACGACCATCACCTCAGCGAGGAGGCCATTCAGATCGCATGGCGCTTGGCCGGACCGGGCCGCATCTGCCTGGTGACTGACGCTATGGCCGGCATGGACGCGCCGGCCGGCACCTACCGCATCGGAAGCGAGATCGTCGAGTGCGGCGAAGCGGCCCGCAGCCGCAATGGAAGCCTCGCCGGCTCGTTGCTCACAATGCCACGGGCGGTCCGGCAGGTGCAGAGAGTCACCGGCGCAACATGGGATGAGATGGCCGCGATCTCTTCGACAAACCCTGCCGCTCTGCTCCACGACGCCGACCGAGGACGGCTGGTACCCGGCCGGCGCGCCGACATCGCCATCGTGAACCCGCAGCTTCAGCCGGTGGCCACCATGCTCGAAGGAAGGATCGCCTACCGCCGGACCGAGCGCATCAGCGTTCCCCAATCCCCATCTACGAACAGGAAGCGTGAGTCTGAGGCACTCGCATCGGCCGCCATTGGAATAGACATCGGCGGCACCGCCTTCAAGGCGGCCGTGTTCGACGGCGCGAAGTTGGGCCGAGTGCTTCGGGGCAGCACAGGCCCCGACAAGCCGGTTGCCGCGGTCCTGGCCTCCATCCGTGAAGCGATAGACGAACTCATGCGCACCGCGGACGGCGCCGATGTCCGTGGAGTCGGGATTGGTTGTACGGGCATCGTGGACGGTCCGTCCGGCGTAGTGATTGAAGCGACGAATCTGGGATGGCGCGATGTCAATGTGCCTGCAGGTGTCGGCCGAGACCTTGGGCTGCCAGTCGTGTTGGATCATGACGTCTACCTCGGAGCCCGAGCCGAGTGGGAGACGGGCCGCGGAGTGTGTGCTGCGTCGATGTTGTACGTGTCTGTCGGAACGGGCGTGGCATCGCGCCACTTCACTCTCGCGGGCACCGAACGCGGCAGCTCGCAATTGGCAGGCGAGATGGGATTCGTGCCGGTCGGCAGCGACAACCGCCCCCTCGAGCAGGTGGCGTCCGGGCGAGCCATCAGCGATGCCTACCGTCGAGAGACGGGACGAGCCCTGAGCGTCGCGCAGATCATGGCCGCATCGTCCGAGGATCCCGTCGCGGCCCGGGTCTGGTCCACCGCCATGGACGCCCTGGCCCACGGTCTCGCCACGGGCGTGTGCCTCAGCGATCCAGAAATAGTGGTTCTCGGAGGCGGGCTCTCCAAAGCAGGCCGAGAACTACTAGAGGCTGTAGGTCCGCGGCTCGAGGCTCTCCTAGCACCATTGCGGCAATCACCTCCCATCGCCCTGGCTGCACACGCAGATCTAAGCGGAGTGGTCGGAGCTGCGCTACACGCCGGCCTCTGGACCCATCGATCGCCATTGCCGCAGGGACCCTTAAACGGGTCCCCAAGAGAAGGCAGTTAGTTCAAGTCACATCAGGCCGTACCAGTCGCGGGCTGTGTCCCAGAACAGACAACTCCGTTCGTGGTCGTTGAGTCCGCTCGTCATCGCGTTGGCCGCGTCGACGACGTCGCGGTAGGTGGCTGCGAGCAGGCAGACGGGCCAGTCCGAGCCGAACATGGTCCTGTCGGGGCCGAAGCACTCAAGCACGACACCAGCGACGGGCACGAGATCCGCTGGGGTCCAGGTTGTCCAGTCGGCCTCGGTAACCAGGCCGGAGAGCTTGCAGGCGACGTGGTCGAACCCGGCGAGCGTTCGGATCGACCGGGCCCAGTCGGTGAGATCTGAGCCGATGGGCGGCTTGGCGCAATGGTCCAGCACTAGGCGTGTGGTGTCCTGTGTCGCCTGGGCCAAGTCGATAGCGGAGGCAAGCTGGTGGGGCTTGACCAGCAGGTCATAGGTGAGCCCGTGGTGGCCGAGACAGCGCACCGCTTCCACCACGGCATCCGCGCCTAGCCAGTTCGGGTCGGGCTCGGACTCGACCTGGTGGCGGATCCCGACGAGGAGCTCGTCCTCGTGGGAGGCGGCAAGTTCGTCGAGTTGGTGGTTCACATCGTTGTGAAGGTCGAGCCAGCCCACCACGCCAGCAATCAGGGGCTCAGCGGCGGCCATGTGCAGCATCTCGGCGGTCTCGTCGATGCTGGGCTCGGTCTGTACCACGATGGTGGCCCCCACCGGGGTGTCTTCGACAGCGGCGCGCAGGTCAGCGGTGCCGAAGGCGCGGTTGATGGGCCAGTTCCGGTCCATCCACGTTTGAGGCCGCACGGACGGGTCCCACAGGTGATGGTGGGCATCAATCCACATCGTCTGCCTCGTTGATGATCCCGTCGAGCGCTGCCCACAGGTCATCGGGGACAACGGTGTAGGCGTGGGACCAGTTCTCGGCAGCCTCGGCCCCGCTGCGCGCTCCGAGCAGCACAGTACCCACGCCTGGGTGGCGGACGACGAACTGGACCGCCGCCGCGGCAAGCGGCACGCCGAAGCTGTTGCACACCGCTTGGAGCCGGCGGGCCCGGTCCACGATCTCCGCCGGGGCGACTGCGTAGTCGAAGTGCGGGTTGGTCTCGACAGCGGCAAGGATCCCGGAGTTATAGACGCCTGCGGCGATCACATGGACGCCCCGGGCCATGGCCGCGCTGAAGAGCGCCTGATCCGCAGATTGGTCCAGCAGTGTGTAGCGGCCTGCGATCAGCACAGTGTCGATGTCGGTGTCGGTCACGAACCGGGTCAGGAGACCGGACTCGTTCATGCCCACGCCGATTGCACCGATCAAACCCTCATCACGTAGCCGTTCCAAGGCCGGGTAGGCCTCCTCCAAGGCTTGCCGGGCGTGGGCGTCGGGATCATGGATGAACACGATGTCGACATAGGAGCGGCCCAGTCGCTGGAGGCTCGCGTCGAGTGATCGGCGCACCCCGTCGGCGGAGAAGTCCCACGTCATTGCGCCGCTGTCGCCGGCGAACATGTCACCTTCGGGCCTCGGCGCGTCCTCATCGACGAGGCGACCGACCTTGGTTGACACCGCAACCCTGGCGTCGCAATCCTGCAGTCCGCGGCCGAGGGCCCGCTCGGCCGCGCCGTACCCGTATAGGGGCGCGGTATCGAAGTACCGGTAGCCGACCTCCACCGCCTCCGCCACCGCGGCGGCCGCGTCAGTGAGTGATACCGCCGCGTAGAGACCTCCCAGCGGCGCAGTACCTAGGCCGACAGCCGGCAGCAGCGAGGTTCCCGCCCCACACTGAGCAGCATCGCTCGCCGTCAATCGGCTCAGAGAACACCCTTGCAGACTGTCACGTTCCCATAAGGACGCGACTCGCCTGTCTGCACGATGACAACGGCGGAACTGGTGTGATCGTAGAAGTCGTGCCGCTTGAGCCTCGCGACATGCTCGTCGGCTACCCCGGCGCGTCTGAGAACGGCTCTGCACTCAGAATGAACTTCGACCTCGCCGCGTGGTTCAGCCATCAACATGACGCTGGGCAGATCGTCGGTATCCACCGGAATGGCCGAGACTACGGCCTCAAGTGCTTCCGGTGTAGAACATCCCACAAGCCGGACGACCGGTGGGCCCAGGGAGCCCGCGGGGAAGTTGCGATCCACAACGGCTGCCACGTCCCCGTGCCCCATCTCGGCCAATGCCATGAGCAGTTCGGGGGACAATCGCGGGTCAACACCAATGATCATCTGGCTCCTTAGTAAACGATTACTCGACTATAGAGCGTGTCGTACAGGAGCCGCAACCGAATCGATCTCGACCCACGAGTAGGTGGGCTCGGGGTTTACCATGGCCCGCATTGGCCGAGATCTAGAGGACTACGCGGGCGGGTAGGAAGACACCATGTGCACGACCGGAGTGCTGAGGATCGGTGACGGCGATTACCTGCTGTTCAAGAACAAGGACTTCGGCCGGACCCACTTCGACGACCGGCTCGTCACCGAGCCAGGCGTCTTCGGCGTGCGTGGCGTGACCACCTGGGCCGGCACGGACCCCGACCTCGACCAGTTCTCGGGGTTCTCCATCGGCGCCAACCAGCACGGGCTGCTGTGCTGCGACTCCAACGTGCGCACCCTTGACGGCCACGCCAACTACGACGAGCTGACGGAGATCGCCCTGCGCGAGGGCCACGACGTCGATTCGGCCGTAGCGGCCGTGCAGGAGGCAGTCGAGTCGAAGCCCTACCTGTGGGCCAACTTGATCATGATCGACGCAGTCGCGGCTGCGGCGGTGGAGGTGCGGGGCGACCGGACCGAGGTAACCGAGCTCGCCGGTCCGGCGGCTCGCTCCAACCACCACATCGCCCTCAAGCCTCACCCCGATGACGACGACACCGTCACCACCCAGAGGCGCCTGGCCTCGGCCCAGCGCAGGCTGGACGAAGCTGGCGGGATCGACGACATCTTCGCCCTGCAGCGCTCCCACGACGACGGCGACACCGGCATCTGCAACCACCTGGGCTACCGGACCGTGTACTCCTACGTCCTGCGGCACCGGGCGGGATCTACTTCGCTGCACGTGGCCCAGGGCCAGCCGTGCACCGAGCCCGAAGTGGTCGAATTGACCGTGCCTCTAGGCGCAGTCTGGTCCGCGGGCGCGGCGAGCGACTTCAGGAGTTCGTACCCGTCGGCTCAGGCCGTCAACGACCTCTGAAAGCGGAATCGCGACGGCGCCGGCCGCGACTAGTCGCCGTCTCACGATTTGGTATACGGTTTCGGCTCCGGCCGTAGCCACACCGCGTCGGCCGCACACTCATCACTCTGGAAAAGGGGGCGTCCCATGGGGACTTCGTGGATTAGAGACGAGTACGGGCCGGAGGTCGCCGAGCTCGCCGACCAGTACCAAGCCAACCAGCTCGACCGCCGGGCGTTCATGAAGCGCCTGGGTATGACAGGCGTAGGAGTCGCGGCCGCGGCCAGCATCCTGGCCGCCTGCGGCGACGACGAGGAGGCCGCGCCCACCACCACCGCGGCCCCGGCCGAGCCGGCCGACACCGACGAGGCTCCGGCCACCACCGCGGCCCCGGAGGAGCCGGCCGCCACCGGCCCCACCTCGGGCGGCACCCTGCGAGAGGGCTACAACCGGGACGTCTCCAAGCACGACCCGCTCACCACCAACTGGTATGACCCGGCCTTCTTCGCCATCTACGAGGCCATCCTGTCGAACGACCCGTCGGGTGCCACCGTTCCCCAGTTCGCATCGGGCTTCTCTGTGTCCGACGACGGCCTCACCTACACCTTCGACATCCCCGAGGGCAAGATCTCGCACTCCGGGGGGACGATCGACGCCGAGGCGGTGGCCGAGTTCTACCGCTCGGTGCAGGCCTTCAGCTTCATCGCCGGGCTGGCCGCTCCGGTCGACACCTACGAGGCCGACGGCAACACCGTCGTCATGAAGATGAAGAACGCCTGGGTGGGCGCCCTCGGCCCCCACAAGACCGGGTACTGGCGAATCCTCAACATCAACACCTGGAAGGACAGCTCCACCAACGCCGACGGCACGCTGAACCCCGAGTCCACCTACGGGACCGAGTTCGCCGACGGCACCGGTCCGTTCACCCACGAGGAGTGGGTGCCGGGCAGCCACGTGCTGGTGAACCGCTGGGCCGACTACCCCGGGTCGAACACCCCGTTCTTCGAGAACAAGGGGCCGGCCTACCTCGACGCCATCCGCTGGACGGTCATAACCGAGGAGGGCCAGCGGGCCACCCAGCTCGAGAACGGCGACATCGACACGCTGATCAACCCGGCCCACATCGACATCTCCAGGCTGGAGAACAACTCCGACCTGACGGTGATCCGCCATCCCGAGTGGTCGGGCTTCCACCTCACCATGAACCGCGACTACCCCGAGCTGTTCGGCGACGTGCTCACCCGCCAGGCCCTGTCTCACGCACTGGACCGCGAGGGCATGGTCAACGCCATCCTGGCCGGCAACGGAGCAGCCACCTACGGGCCGTTCCCCACCACCGACCGCAACTACGACCCGGCTGTAGAGCAGTTCAACCAGTTCGACGTGGATCTGGCCAACTCGAAGCTCGACGAGGCCGGCTGGGTGATGGGTGACGACGGCGTGCGGGAGCGCGACGGCGCACGCTTCGAGTTCCGCTACCTGGTCGAGGACGAGTCGGTGCAGAAGAACGTCGCCGCCGCGGTGTCGGCCCAGTTCGCCAAGATCGGCGTGCGGGCCAACCTCAACGTCGTCGACCGCGGACTCGCCTTCACCGAGACGAGCCAGCCCGGCCGCGGCTCGGTGGAGATGTCGCTGTTCTTCTGGCTGTGGCCCATCCCCATCGATGTGCTCACCCTGTTCGGCGGGTCGCAGTTCATCCCGGTGCCGAACTTCTCGCACGCGGTCGAGCCCCGCATCGACGACGCCATCGCCGCGTGGCAGGTGTCGAGCAACGACGCTGAGGCCCAAGCCGCGGCGTCGGAGTTCCAGCTGGCCTGGGCCGAGCAGCTGCCCTTCCTGCCGATCATGAACCAGAACGCCACCTTCGTGCACCACAACAAGGTGCACGGCTGGCAGCCGTTCGTGTGGAACCTCTACCCGTACTACAACGACACGTGGATCGAGGGCTAGACGGCACAGAAGGCCTAGAACCAGAGCCTGCATCAAAGCGCGGCGGCGCCGTGACCGCCGCCACCGAGGGCGCAGGATCGGCCGTCGCGGCGCGGCGGCTCGACTGGGAGGACCGGCTCCTCGAGCTGGAGGAGGCCCAGCACATCGGCAGCATGCGGCGCAGCCTGCGCCGCATGCGCCACAACCGGCTGCTGCTGCTGGGCTCGGCCCTCGGCGTGGTCGTACTGGCCGCGGGGATCTTGGGGCCGTGGATCACCGGCGGCGACTACGTCTCCCAGGACTACTCGGCCATCCACCTCAAGCCGCTCAGCGACGGGCACATCTTCGGCACGGACGCCCTCGGACGGGATATGGCGGTTAGGGTCTTCGTGGGCATCAGAGTGAGCCTGACGGTGGCCGCCGGAGTCACGGTGCTGGCGCTGATAGCCGGCATCGTGCTGGGCATGCTGGCCGGCTACCTGCGGGGCTGGACCGACCGCACGATCGGGGGGGCCGTCGACTTCATCTGGGGTTTCCCGCTGATCCTGCTGGCCGTGCTGTTCGTCGGAGGGATGGGCGGCGGGCTATTCCCAGTGATCCTGGCGGTGGGGCTGGTCAACACCGCGGCCATCGCCAGGGTGGTGCGGGGCGAGGTGCTGACCCTGTCGCAGCGGGAGTTCGTGGAGGCGGCCCGGGCCGGCGGCTACTCGTCCATGCGCATCATGTGGCGCCACATCTTCCCCAACATCCTGGCCCCCGCATTCGTGCTGGCGTCCTACTACGTGGCCGTGGCGGTGATCGCCGAGGCCGCCCTGTCGTTCATCGGCCTGGGCGCCCAGCCCCCCACCCCGAGCCTGGGGCAGATGGTGGCCGACGGCCGCAACTTCCTGCGGCTCAACCACTGGGAGTCGACCATCCCCGGCATCGCCATCGTGCTGGTGGTGCTGTCGGTGAGCCTCATCGGCGACGGGCTGCGCGACGTGTTCGACCCCCGCCTGCGCCACGAGGCCAAGTCGGTGGACGAGCAATGAACGCCCGAGGAGCCACCCGATGAAGCGCATCGCGGCCCGCTCTGTCTACACGCTCATCGTGTTGCTGCTGTCGTCGATCGCGGTCTTCTACGCCATCCGGCTCTCGGGCGGCGACGCGGTGTCGGCCCGGCTGCCCGCGTCGGCCTCCTACGAGGAGCGCGAGGAGTTCCGGGAGCTGCTGGGCCTCAACGACCCGGTCCACGAGCAGTACTTCCGCTACATGGGCCGCCTGCTCACCTTCGACCTGGGCAAGTCGCTCACCAACAACGCCGACATCTTCGACATGCTCACCCACCACGGCAAGAACAGCCTGATACTGGGCGCGGCCGCCTTCGGGCTGGTGTTCGCCATCGGGGTGCCGTTGGGCATCCTGGCCGCGGTCAGACGCAACAGCTGGGCCGACGGCTCGGTGATGACGTTCTCGGTGGCCGGCATGGCCGTGCCCAACTTCTGGCTGGCCCTGCTGACGGTGTGGTTATTCGCGTCCACGCTGGGGTGGCTGCCGTCGGCCGGGTGCTGCAGCTTCAAGCAGTTGATCCTGCCCGCGGTGGTGCTGGCCATGGAGGGGATCGCCCTGACCGTGAGGATGACTCGCTCGGCCATGCTTGAAAACCTCGGCCAGGACTTCGTGCGGACGCTACGGGCGGGCGGCCTCTCGGAGGCGAGCATCATCGGCAAGCACGTGCTGCGCAACGCCATGGTGCCCATCATCTCGCTGGCCGGCCTGCGGATCGGCCAGATCGTCGGCTACGCGCTGGTGGTGGAGACGATCTTCGGCTGGCCCGGCCTGGGCCAGGTGCTGGTGAACGCGGTGCTGAGGCGCGACTACCCGGTGGCCCAGTTCTTCTCGCTGGTGCTGATCGCCATCGTGGTGCTGAGCAACTGGGCAGCCGACGTCGGCTACACCGTGGCCAACCCCAGGCTGCGCAAGTCATGAGCGCCGCAACGACCACGACCGGAGCTGCGGCTGCTGCCAACGGCTCGACCGATGCACCGGTTCTGTCGGTCCGCAATCTCCACACCGCGGTGGCCACCCCGGAGGGCTCCTTCGATGTGGTCCGCGACGTGTCCTTCGACATCCAACCGAATGAGGTGCTGTGCCTGGTGGGCGAGAGCGGGTGCGGCAAAACGATCACCGCGCTGTCGATCATGCGGCTGCTGCCCACACCGCCGGTGCGGATCACCTCCGGTGAGATCGTCTTCGACGGAACCGACCTCACCGAGCTGCCCGAGCGCCGGGTCCGCGACGTGCGCTCGGAGCGCATCTCGATGATCTTCCAGGATCCGCTGACATCGCTCGATCCGGTGTTCACAGTGGGCCAGGTGATGACCGAGGTGATCCGCACTCACCGGGACGCCACCAAGGCCGAGGCCCGCGACATGAGCGTCGAGATCCTGCGCGCCGTCGGCCTGCCCGCCCCCACCGAGCGCTTCGACTCCTACCCCCACGAGCTGTCGGGCGGGATGCGACAGCGGGTGATGATCGCCACCGCCCTGGTGCTGGACCCCGAGATCCTCATCGCCGACGAGCCCACCACCGCGCTCGATGTGACCGTGCAGGCCCAGATCCTCGAGCGGCTGCGCTCCGAGCAGCAGGACCGCCACATGTCGATGCTGCTCATCACCCACGACCTGGCCGTGGTGGCATCAATCGCCGACCGGGTGGCCGTGATGTACGCGGGCGAGATCGTGGAGGAGGCCCCGGTGGACGAGCTGTTCTCCAACCCGCGCCATCCCTACACCCAGGGCCTGCTGCGGGCCCTGCCCCACGCCAGTCGCAAGCGCCGGGAACTGGTCCCGATCCCGGGACTGGTCCCGCCCATGCAGATGATGCCTCCCGGCTGCCGCTTCGCCCCCCGCTGCCCGCACGCGCTGGAGCAGTGCTGGACCGACCATCCCCCCCACGAGGTGGAGGCCGGAGTGGGGTTCCGCTGCTTCAACCCCCAGCCGTTCTGACGGCGGGCTGACATGGCGCCATCGAAACCCTTTCCGATCGAGATCGCCCTGGCTGACGGGACGGTGCTGCGGGGGATCGAGCATCCTGCCGACGGACCGCCGCTGCTGTTCGTGCACGACCTCGGCGAAGACCTGGACGCCTGGGGTTCGGTGGCGCCCGCAGTGAGGTCGGAGGGCTTCCGGGTGATCTGCCTGGAGCTGCGGGGCCACGGCCTGTCCGACGGCGAGCCCGACCCGTCCGCCACCGTCAATGACATGACCGGCGCGCTGGCCGAGGTGCAGGGTGCCTTCGGCCCCTGCGGGCTGGTGGTCCACGGGACCGCGGCCGGTGCCGCCTTCGAGTTGGGCAGCGAGCACGGAGCCCCGGTCCATGCCGTGATCAGCCCCGCGCCCGGACCGGGCGACGCGGATAGCGGCAACGACGGCATCGGATCGGTCCCCTCTATGCGGGTGCTGTTCACCGGCGCCCACGACGAGCCCGTCCATGAGCATGTGCGAACGAGCCATTCGAAGATGCGAGGCCAGAACATGTGGATCTCTACGGGCACCGCGTTGCGCGGACCGACCCTGCTACAGGAGCACCCTCACCTTGTGGAGCAGCTGGTGATGTTCATGCGCCGGCACCTCACGGCCTACCACCTCGCCTGGATCGCCGAGCAGACCGCTCACGGGCAAGACTCCGAAGAACAAGGCACTGACGAGTAGCGGACGAACAGAAAGGCAAGAAGCCATGGACGTAGTGGATGGCCACCTGCATCTCTTCAAGGCCCTCAGCGACGACTACCCGCGGGCCATCTTCGACATCATGGCGCCGCCCGAGCGGGAGGAGACCGCGGCACGCCTGCTGGAGGCGATGGATGGCGCCGGCGTGGACCGAGCCATTTTCTGCGCCCTTTCCCCGCACGACCGCTTCCTGGCCGAGGTGCTCGCCGACCATCCGGGCAAGTTCGCGGGCGTCGCTGTCTACGACTTCGAGGACTCCGATCCGCTGGCCACTCTGCAGCGCAGAATCGACGCTGGTATCGAGGGCGTCAGGTTCTACGGCCTGGAGGGCGAGCCCGGCTCAGACCCCGAGTCGCTGGCGGTGTTCCCGGCTCTGGCCGCCATGCGCGACGCCGGAATGAAGGCCTGGTTCTACGGGCCGACCGACCAGGTGGCCCTACTGGACGGCTGCCTTGAGCTGCTGCCCGGTCTGAAGGTAGTGCTCAACCATCTGGGGTTCCTGCCCAACATGCACCTGGAGCTGCGGGTGGACGACTACCGGAGGCCCCGGTTCGACATGCCGCTGCCCCCGCCCGGCCTGGAGGTGGTGGAGGCGCTGGCCGCCAAGCACTCAAGCGTCCACGTCCATCTCTCGGGGCATTACGCCTTCAGCGGCGCCCCCTATCCCTACCGGGACCTCCAGTCCACGACCGACCGGATCTACGCCGCCTTCGGCGCGGAGCGAATGGTGATGGCCTCGGACTGGCCCTGGATCCGCGAGGAGCCCGGCTACCCCGAGACCCTCGGCGTGATCGACCAGCTGCTCGGCGGCATCAGCGCGGCCGAGCGGGAAATGATCCGGGGCGGCACCGCCATGTCGCTGTTCAACTTCTGAAGCCGGAGACCGAGCGCAACGAGGCCGCTGAACGAGCCGTCGCTTTGGCTCTCATTGTGTGAGAGCGCTCTCACATTTACTTCGAATAGTTGTGGACTTGACAAGCTTCAATAGTAGTCATATGGTTGGGAGCGCTCCCAACAAGGAGGCCCATGGAACGACGGCTGAACCTGGAGGATGTCGGGCGCCGCGCCGGCGTCTCGCGCTCCACCGTCTCGCGGGTCGTCAACGGAGGGCACGTGAGCTCCGAGACCAAGCGGCGGGTGGAGGCCGTGATCGCCGAGACCGGCTACCGCCCCCACGCGGCGGCCCGCTCGCTCGCCTCGAACAGCACCGGCGTCATCGGGCTCGTGATACCCAGCGCGGCCGGGACCCTGTTCGACGACCCCTACTTCGGCCGGCTCATCCTGGGGATCAGCAGCGCCACCAACGAAGTCGACATGACACTGGCCCTGTTCCTGTTCGGCGACGGACCCGACGAACGCTCGATCATCTCCCGGGTCGTCACACCCGGCCTCGTCGACGGTGTGATCGTCACCGCCACCACCAGGGGCGACCCCCTGATCGACCACATGCAGGGCACCAACATGCCCTTCGTGGTGGTCGGGCGGCCCGACAACGCCGTCTCCACCTTCTGCGTCGACGTCGACAACCGGGCCGGCGCCCGGACCGCGGCCCTGCACCTCGCCGCGCTCGGGCGCAGCCGGCCGGCGCTCATCGCGGCGCCCTCGAACACCTCGGCGGGGATCGACCGCCGCAACGGCTTCCTCGAAGGGCTGGCCGAAGCGGGCCTCAGCGTCGAGGATCGCATCGCGGAGGGCGACTGGTCCCAGGATTCTGGCCGCATCGCGATGGCCCGGCTGCTGGGCGGACAACCGGACTCGGTGTTCGTCTCCTCGGACCGCATGGCCGTCGGCGCGCTCCGGGCGGTCAGCGAGGCCGGCCTGAACTGCCCGCGCGACATCTCGGTGGTGTCGTTCGACGGCATCGTGCCGCCGGACCTCACGACCCCCCGGCTGACCTCAGTCGTCCAGCCCGTGACGGAGGTCGGCGAGCGGGCCGTGCGGCTGCTCACGTCGGTGATCGGCGGCGCCTCGACGACGCCCGAGCACGTGGTGTTCCCGACGGAGCTCGCCGTGCGCGAGTCGTGCGGATCCACCGCCCAAGCGCGACCAGGAGCGTGATGTCCACAGCTCCTTCGCAATCAGTCCCAATGCGTCGCAAGACGTGACCCAACAACAGGAGGGAAACAACATGAGTAAATCAACCATCGGACGGCTGCTCGCCGTGCTGCTCGCCGTATGCCTTGTGGCTGCGGCCTGCGGCAGCGACGACGAGCCGGCTCCCGTCGCCGTAGTCGACACCGCGGCAGTGGACCAGGCCCAGGCCGACGCCGCCGAGGCCCAGGCCCAGGCCGACGAGGCCGCCGCAGAGGCCGCAGCCGCGGAGGCCGCAGCCGCGGAGGCCGAGGCCGCGCTGGCGGCTGCGCAAGCCGACGCTGACGCCGACGCGGGCGCGCTGGCGGATCTTGAGGCGCAGCTGGCCGAGGCGCAAGCGGCGGCGGACGCAGCCGACGCCGAGGCGGCCGCAGCGGCCGACCAAGCCGCAGCCGCCGAGGCTGCCGCAGAAGAGGCGGCAGCGGCCGCAGCCGCGGCTGCCGAGCCCCCCAAGGACGACGTGACGCTGCGCGTGCTGGTGCACCAGAACCCGCCGATGGTGGAGTTCATGGAGGAGTTCAACGACTCCTTCGAGGCGGCCAACCCGCACGTGACCGTCGACATGTCGGTGGTGGCGCCGGGCGACCTCAGCATCTCGACGCAGACCCGCCTGACCGCGGGCGACATCGACGTCATCGACATCTTCGGTTTCTCCAACGCGGCCCAGCCGTACATGTCGGGCATCCAGCCCCCGAACTGGCAGACCCTCATCGAGGCCGGCCTGCTGATGGACCTCACCCGCCAGCCGTTCGTCGACCACTACGACAGGGCGACCCTCGACGACGCGGGCTCCTTCGAGGGCAGGCTGTACGCGATCAACCTCGGACGGGTGTCCTACAGCGGCATGTTCCTGAACCTCGACCTGTTCGACTCGGTCGGCGTGGACGTCCCGACGACCTGGAGTGAGCTGGTCGCCGCATGCGACACGTTCAAGGCCTCCGGCAACGAGTGCATGACGCTCGGCGGCGGCGACGGCTGGCCGATCTTCGTCGGCGCCTACGGCCTGCTCGGCGCGATGTACCCCGACCAGGAGGCCCTGGTGGAGGGACTGTGGACCGGCGACATCCGCTGGGACGACGAGCGCTCCACCGAGATGCTGCGCCGGATGCAGGTGTTCACCACCGAGATGCTCGAGGACGGCGTCTCCGGCCTCTCCCATGACGCCGCTCCGGCCCGGTTCGCGGCCGGCGACGTCGCCATGATGCCAACCGGCGTGTGGCAGGCACCTGCCCTCGACGACGTCGGGTTCGACTGGACCTACATCCCGTTCCCGGGCAGCGACGACCCCGAGGACAACAAGTACCTGTTCGGGAAGTACGACCAGGGCTGGGCCATCGCGGCCGACACCCCGTACCCCGACGAGTCGCTCGCATACCTGGCGGCCTTCTCGGAGCCGGACACCTACCAGGCGTTCGCCAACGCGGTCGGCTTCATCCCAACGCAGCCCACAGCCAGCCTGAACACCAAGCTCGGCGCTGAGGTCGCGCCGTACCTGGCGAACTACCGGGTCGGTTTCGAGCAGTTCTGGGCGGCGCCCGCAGGCGCCGGCCAGTGGTCCAACGCATCGCATGCCCCGGCCTGGTTCGCTCCGTTCAACGAGTGGACCGACGCGGCCGCGCTGGCAGCCCAGGCCCAGGCCGACCTCCAGTCCGGGCTCGACGCCGGCTAGACAAACCGCACCGTTCCCCTCCCAGATGTGGGGGGCTCCTCGCCGGCACCGCCGGGGCGGGAGCCCCCCACAGGGGGAACCCGAGAACCCTGCGCACCACGGCTGTGATCCACCGAAGCTACTTGTTCGCCAAGGGCTGGCGGAGCGCGACTCCGGTCCTGCTGCTGCTGCCCGGCTTCCTGCTGTACCTGGTGATGGCGGTCGGGCCCTCGCTGGCCACCGCCGTCTACTCGTTCACCGACGCCACCGGCATACGCGGCATAGCCATCAACTGGATCGGCTTCGAGAACTACGACGAGTTCCTGTTCAGGGGGGCGGCCTCGCGCGACAACATCGCCGCACTGCGCAGGACCATCTACTTCTGCCTCTTCGTCACCGTGATCCAGTTCGGCATCGGCCTGCTGTTCGCGGTGCTGCTGAACCAGAAGATCCGCGGCAAGAAGTTCTTCAGGACGCTGTTCTTCATGCCGGTCATCCTCGGCGTCGCCATCCAGGGGCTCATCTGGAAGCTCTTCCTGCTGCCGAGGGGCGGCCCGGCCGCCGAGTTCTTTCAGCTCTTCGGCTGGACATCGGAACTCTTGGGCGGCCAGCCCCGGCAGGCGTTCGCCTGGGTGATCGTTGTACAGATCTGGGCGAACGCCGGCATCACGATGGTGATCTTCCTCGCCGGGATGCAGACCATCCCCGACGAGCTCTACGAGGCCGCCCGCATCGACGGCGCCGGCAAGTGGCAACTGTTCCGCAACGTCACCTGGCCTCTGCTGACGCCGGCCGTCAACACCAACCTGCTGCTTAACATCATCGGGTCGCTGCAGGCCTGGCAGCTGTTCCTGGTGCTCATTGGGTACCGCCCGGGCACCCAAGTGCTCGGCTATCTGGTGTTCGCCGAGGGCTTCGGGCAGACCTCGGGGTCGGTGGTGTCCGCCTTCCGGCAGGGCTACGCCGCGGCCGCGTCGATCGCGCTGTTCATCCTCGTGCTGGTGTTCGCGCTGGTGACCCACGCCTGGCTGTCGCGCCGCGAGAAGAGGTACATCGGATGACCGCCGTCGAGACGCCTCAGGCGCCCCGGAAGGCCAGAGAGCACGGGCCCGAGCGCGCCGTCCGCGGGGAGCCGCCCGGATGGCTCGTCCGGCTCCGGAGGCAGAAGCTGGCGTCGTACGTGATCCTGCTGGTGTTCGCGGTGCTGTACATCGGGCCGCTGCTGATGCTGGTCACCACCGCGTTCAAGACGCTGCCCGAGTTCTTCCAGAACCCGACCGGCATGCCGGAGTCGCTCCGCTTCGAGAACTTCACCGAGGCCTGGAACGAAGCCCAGTTCGCCCGCTACCTGATCAACTCCGTCGTCTACACCACGGTGGCCACCGCGGTCTGCGTGGTCACGTCGGTGCTGGTGGCGTTCCCGATCGCCCGCGGCTACCTCAAGGGCGGGAAGTACATCCTGCTGCTCTACGTGATCGCGCTGTTCCTGCCGCCGGCGCTCATCCCGCAGTTCCAGCTGATCCTCAACCTGGGCCTCTTCAACACCCGCGCCGGCTACATCCTGCTGTTCCTGGTCAACCCGATCGGCATCATCATCCTCGTCAACTACATCAAGGCGATCCCCCGCGAGCTGGACGAGTCGGCCGCCATCGACGGGTGCGGGTACTACCGCTTCGTGTTCAAGATCATCGTTCCGCTTATCCGCCCGGCCATCGCCACGGTTACGGTCCTGCACGCCATAGGCCTCTGGAACGAACTGGTGCTGGCGATCATCTACCTGACCAACGACGACCTGTACCCGGTGACGCGGGGTCTGATCGCCTTCGAGGGCCTCTACGGCGCCAACTGGCCGCCGATGGCCGCCGCCGTCCTGATCCTGATGACGCCGATGGTGGTGCTGTTCCTGTTCCTGCAGCGCTACATCGTGTCGGGCCTGACCGCCGGGGCCGTGAAGGGCTGACATGGCCAGCACAGGCATTCTCACGCTGCAAGCCCGGCCCGGCGGGCCACCGCGCTGACGGGCGGGACCTCGTTGCCCAAGATCACCGACGTTAGGGCCATCCTCACCCAGCCGGGCGCCTGCCGGCTGGTGGTGGTGAGGGTCGGCACCTCCGAGCCGGGACTGTACGGGCTCGGCTGCGCCACCTTCACCCAGCGGGCCTTCGCGGTGCAGGCCGCCATCGAGCGTCATCTGGCCCCGCTGCTGGTGGGCCGCGACGCCGACCGCATCTCCGAGATCTGGCACCTGGCCATGAACCACGGCTACTGGCGCAACGGCCCGGTGCTCAACAACGCGGTGTCCGGTGTCGACCAGGCCCTGTGGGACATCAAGGGCAAGCAGGCGGGAATGCCCGTCCACCAGCTGCTCGGCGGCCCGTTTAGGGCCGCGGCGGCCGCCTACGTCCACGCCGACGGCCGCGACGCCCACGAGGTAGCCAACAACGCTGTCGCGCTGATCGAGCAGGGCTTCAGGCACGTGCGGGTGCAGATGGGCGGGTACGGAGGCCCCGCCGACGGGCTGCACCTGCCGCCGACCGCGCCCGCGGGCAACTACTTCGCCCCGAGGAGCTACAGCCGTGCCATGCTCGCCATGATCGACCACGTCCGCTCCACCGTGGGGGATGACATCGAGCTGCTGCACGACGTCCACGAGCGGCTCCAACCGATCGACGCCGTCCAGTTCGCCAAGGATCTGGAGCAGTACCGGCTGTTCTTCCTCGAGGACCCGTTCGCGCCCGAGGACACCGGATGGTTCTCTACACTGAGACAGCAGTGCGCCACCCCGCTGGCGATGGGCGAGCTGTTCAACAACCCCCACGAGTGGCAGCCGCTGATCACCGGCCGGCTCATCGACTTCGTGCGCATGCACGTGAGCCAGATCGGCGGGATCACCCCGGCCCGGGCCGTGAGCGAGCTCGCGGCCACCTTCGGAGTGCGCACGGCGTGGCACGGCCCCGCCGACACGTCGCCCGTCGGCCATGCCGCCAACCTCCATCTCGACATGTGGGCGCCGAACTTCGGGATCCAGGAGTGGCCCCAGCCCTCGGAGCTCACCTACGAGATGTTCCCGGGCCTGCCCCGCCCGGTCGACGGCTACCTGCACCCCGGCGACGGACCCGGGCTCGGCATCGACATCGACGAGAAGCTCGCCGCTGAGCATCCCTGCGACGAGACGGTGGAGCAATGGACCCAGACCCGGCGGCCCGACGGCGGCCCAGCCCGGCCATGACCGGCTCCCCGCCAGCCGGCGGCCCGATCGGCCGGTACCCGGACCTCGCCGGCCGGACCGCGGTGGTGACCGGCGCGGCCAAGGGCATCGGCGAGAGCATCGCCCGCCGCCTGGTCTGCGAGGGCATGAACCTGGTGGCGGCCGACAAGGACTGCGAGTCCCTCAACGGCACGGTGCGGGCGCTCGAAGGGCTCGGAGCGACCGTCGAGGCGGTGTGCGCCGACCTCACCCAGGAGGCTGCGGTCGACACCGTCTTCGACGTCACCCTGGAGCGCTTCGGCACGGTCGACGTGCTGGTGAACAACGCGGCCGACCTCCAGAGGCGATCCGCCCTCGAGGAGCACCGCGCCCTTCTCGACCTCCAGCTCGCCACCAACGTGCGCAGCCCGTACCTGTGCTCGCAGAGGGCCGCTTCCGCCATGAGCGAGGCCGGCGGGGGCAGCATCGTGCTGGTGTCGTCGGTGGGCGCCGACCGGGCCCACCAGTACGGACTTCCCTACGACATGACCAAGGGAGCCATCAACGCTCTGACACGCGCTTTGGCCGTGGACCTCGGACCGCTCGGGATCCGGGTGAACGCGGTCGGGCCGGGCGTGACCCGCACCTACCGCTGGCCACCGGAGGACATCACCAAGGGGCCCCCGGAGGTCGTGACCCAGATCCCGCTCCAGCGTCCGGGCACGGTCGACGACATCGCCGCGGCGGTGGCCTTCCTCGCATCAGGCGAGGCCGGCTACATCACCGGCCAGGTGCTCTATGTGGACGGGGGCATCACCGCGCAGCTCAGCCCGCCCGGGCCGCTGGCCCTGTAGCGGCCGTGGGACATGTCCGACCCGACCGCATGGGAGCCCCCCGCATGAGCCGGCTGTCAGGGCTCGCCCTGGGTGCCGCGCTTGCGGCTGCGCTGGCCGCAGGCTGCGGGTCCGACCAGTCGCCGCCCTCGCAGGAGGCTCCGGACTCGGCCGCGCCGACGGTCGCCACCACCAGCTCCGCGCCCACCACCACGTCGACGACGACATCCACAACAACACCCCCGACCACAACGACGTCCACCACAACCACGACGTCCACAACCACGACGTCCACGACCACGTCCACGTCCACCACAACAACGACAACCACGACCACAACCACCACGCTGCCGCCGCCCCCGCCGACGGTCACCGCTCCGGACCCGGTTCCCATCCCCGACATCGAGGGATGGGAACTCGTCTGGCACGACGAGTTCGACGGCGACGCCATCGACCTCACCAACTGGACCTACGACATCGGAGGCTGGGGCTGGGGCAACGGCGAGGCCCAGTACTACACGTCGCGGCCTCAGAACGCCCGGGTCGAGAACGGGCTACTGGTCATCGAGGCCCACCAGGAGAAGTACGAGAACTCCTACTACACCTCGGCCCGCATGCTGACGAAGGGACTGAGGGAGTTCCAGTACGGGCGCTTCGAAGCCCGCCTGAAGGTGCCCTCCGGCGCGGGGCTGTGGCCCGCGTTCTGGATGCTCGGCGCCCATTTCGACCGCCATTCCGACGACCCCCAGAACCACTGGCCGTTCGTGGGCGAGATCGACATCATGGAGTACGTCGGGCGCGAGCCGGACCTGATCCTCGGCACCATCCACGGACCCGGCTACGCGGGGGCGGTCGGCCTGACCAGATGGAATCGGCAGGACTACCTCATCGCCGACGACTACCACACATACGCGGTCGAGTGGGACTACGAGGGCATCACCTGGTTCTACGACGGCGAGCCGTACTACACCCTCACCCGGGACGCGACCGGCAACCGGGAATGGGTCTTCGACCACGAGTTCTTCATGATCCTGAACCTGGCCGTGGGCGGCCAGTTCCCCGGTCCGATCGCGCTGGACCTCGAGTTCCCCGTCGCCCTCTACGTCGATCACGTCCGGGTGTGGCAGCCCGTCGCCGAGACAGCGGAGGAGACCAGTTGAGCAGCGCACCGACCGCCGACTCACAGCCCCAGGGAGGGGTCTGCGTCTCCGACGGCATCGAGTGGTACCGGGTCGAGAACTACGACCTGCTCGACCCGTTCCTGGTCAACGTGACCAGCCCGGGCGACCTCTGGCTGTTCGTGTCCAGCACGGGCGCGCTGACCGCGGGGCGACGCAGCCCGGGGCACGCCCTGTTCGCCTACGAGACCGACGACCGCCTGCACCGCAGCGGCGGCCGGACCGGCCCATTCACCCTGGTCAGGGTCGGCGGCGTCGCGGATCCATGGGAGCCGTTCGCGCCCCATGCGCCCTGCGGCCAGGTGCGCAGGTCGGTGGCCAAGACGCTCTGCGGGGACCGTCTCACGTTCGAGGAGCACAACCCGGACCTGGGCCTCACCTTCCGCTACACGTGGGCCGCCGCGGCCGACTACGGACTGGTGCGCACTTGCGAGCTGACCGCATCGGCGGACGCCTCCGGATGCGATGTCGAGTTGCTGGACGGGCTGATCGACGTGCTGCCGGCCGGCGTGGATCTCGAGACCCAGCAAACGTCGAGCACGCTCATCGACGCCTACCGGCGCTCGGAGTTCGACCCCGAGTCAGGTCTGGCCCTGTTCACCCTCGAGACCCTGGTCGGCGACCTCGCCGAGCCGGCCGAGTCACTGCTGGCCTCGGTGGTGTGGTCGCGCGGGCTCGACGGCGCGGTCACGGCCATGTCCGACCGCCAGATGCGCAGCTTCCGCTCCGGCAAGGCCCTCGAGCCCGAGCACCTAGCCACCGGCGTCAAGGGCGCCTTCCTCACCTCCGCGGCGGCCCGCATCAGCCCGGAGTCGCCCCTGCGGTGGACGATCGTGGCCGACGTCGACCGCGACCACGCCGACGCAGCCCGCCTGCGCCGGTGGCTGCGGACCGCCGACGCCAGCGCGTCCGGGGCGGCCACCAGCGCGGCGCTCGACCGGGCCCACCACGAGGTGATGAGCCTGATCTCCTACGCCGACGCCCGGCAGGAGACCGCCGACCGGGCCGCGGTCGCAAGCCACCTGGCCAACGTGACGTACAACTGCATGCGCGGCGGCGTGCCGGTGGACGACCACCGGGTGGCAGTGGCCGAGGTGGGCCGCTTCGTGGCCTCTCGCAACCGCCCCGCCGCTGTTCGTTTCGAGCAGCTCACAGGCGAGATCGAGGCCGTCGTCGAGCTCGACGGCCTGCGGGATGCCGTGTCACAGGATGCGACGCTGGTCCGGCTGGTCAACGAGTACCTACCGCTGACGTTCAGCCGCCGCCACGGCGACCCGAGCCGCCCCTGGAACACCTTCCAGATCGGCGATGGCACCTCGGCGAGTGATCGGCTCTTCGCGTACGAGGGCAACTGGCGCGACATATTCCAGAACTGGCAGGCGCTCGTGCACAGCTTCCCCGGCTTCGCCGAGTCCTTTCTCGCCAAGTTCCTCAACGCCTCCACGATGGACGGCCACAACCCCTACCGGATCAGCAGCGAGGGAATCGACTGGGAGACGCCCGGGGAAGGGGCCTGGTCGAACTTCGGCTACTGGGGCGATCACCAGATCGTCTACCTGCACAGCATCCTCGACGCGGTGCACCGGTTCCATCCGGACTCGCTGGAGGCGAGGCTCGACCGGCTCGAGTTCTCGTACGCCGACGTGCCCTACCGGATACTGCCCTACGACATCATGGTGAGCGATCCGAAGAACACTCTGGAGTTCGATCACGCCGCCCAGGCGAGCGTCGACGAGCGGGTGGCGGAGATCGGCGCCGACGGGCGGTTGGTCCCAGGCGCTGACGGAGGGGTGCATCACGCTTCTCTGACGGAAAAGCTGCTGGTACCAGCCCTGGCGAAGCTCTCGAGCCTAGTCCCGGGCGGGGGGATCTGGCTCAACACGCAGCGACCCGAGTGGAACGACGCCAACAACGCCCTGGTGGGCATCGGCGTGTCGGTGGTGACCGTGTTCCATCTGCGCGAGTACCTGGCGTTCCTCGATGGTCTCCTGGGACGGTCACCGGTGGCGGAGGTGCCGGTCTCGCCGGCGGTGCTGGAGTGGCTGGACGGCGTTGAAGCGGCTCTCGAAGCCCACCGCGTCCTGGCCCAGGAAGGCCCGATCACTGCCGAGGCTCGCCGAGGCCTGCTCGACCAGCTCGGTCGCTGTGGCTCCTCGTACCGCTCCCGCGTCTACGGCCGGGCGCCCGAGCCTGCAGCCGGGGCGAGCGTCGACGGGTTGCGGCGATGCATCCAGGCTGCCCTACCGCACCTCGACAGGATCGTGGCCGAAGCCTGGCGGACTGACGGCCTGGCGCACGCCTACCAGCTGCTGCGGCTCCGGCCGGATACCGCTGAACTGGCGCCCCTCTACGCGATGCTCGAGGGCCAGGCAGCGGCCATGAGCTCATCTCTCGCAGGCCCGCGGGAGGTGATCGAACTGGTCGACGCCCTCTTCGGCAGCGAGCTGTACCGACCCGACCAGCGTTCATTCCTGCTGTACCCGGACACTCCGCCGCCGCCGTTCATGGAGAAGAACCGGGTGCCTGACGGCCTGGTCGAGCCAGCTCTGAGCAGCCTGATCGGCGACCGCCACGGCATCGCGCACCGCGACGAGGAGGGCAGCGTGCGCTTCGCGGCCCACCTGCGCCGGGAGCAGGACCTCGAGGATGCCCTCGATTCGCTGGACCCGGCACATCGGCTGGACCCCGCCGGCCGCTGCGAGGTACTCGACGCGTACGAGGCGGTCTTCAGGCACCGGGAGTCCGCGGGCCGGTCACAGACGATGTACCGCTACGAGGGGCTTGGCTGCGTCTACTGGCACATGGTGATGAAGCTGATGTTCCGCTTGCAGCAGTGCATCTTCGCGGCGGCCGATGCCGGCTCCGACCGCAGCCTCCTGGCGGAGATGGTCCAGCGCTACCGGCGGGTCAGATCAGGTCTCGGTCCGTCCAAGACGGTCGCAGACCACGGCGCCTTCCCGCTCGACCCCCATTCGCACACACCGGGACACACCGGTGCTCAACAGCCGGGCATGACCGGTGCCGTCAAGGAGGGCATCCTGCTGCGCTGGGGCGAGCTCGGCCTGCGGGTCGAGGACGGATGCCTGCGCTTCGCCCCCGTGCTGCTGGACCCGGCAGAGTTCCTGGCCGCGGCGCGCCCGTGGCTGCCGCTGGGCCAAGGCGGACGCCTCGAAGAGGGAATGCTCGGCTTCACATATTGCGGCGCGTCAGTGGTGTATCGCCTGGATGACTCCGCGCCGTGGACGCGCGCCGTGCTGACCGACGGTCAGGAGGTCGCCGGTGTCGACGGGCTGGACCGCGGCACCAGCCGGGCCCTCTTCGCCCGTACCGGTGCCATAGCTCGGATCGACGTAGCGGTCCACCCAGCGGCCCTTCACCCGAGCTAGCCGCCCCAATCCTCGACGGCATCGGCCAGGCGCTGCACGCCCTCCATCAAGAGATCCGGGGCAGTGGCCAGCGAGATGCGCACGAACCGGCCCGAGCCGGGGCCGAAGGTGTCTCCCGGCACCACCGCCACATGCTTCTCGTTCAGTAGGCGCAGCACGAAGTCCTTGCCCGAGCTGCCGCTGCCGCTCACGTCGATCATGAGGTAGAAGGCGCCCCGGGGTCGCACATGGGGGATGCCCCGGCCGGTCAGGAACTCGGTGACCAGGTCGCGCCGCTGCCGGTAGGCGTCTCGCATCTCGGCCACGCAGTCCTGCGGACCGGTCACCGCGGCGAGGGCGCCCATCTGCGCGGGAGCGTTGACGCATGACGTGATCGGCTCCTGGGCCCGCACGATCAGGGGCGACACGCCCGGCGGCACCACCAGGTAGCCCACCCGCCAGCCGGTCATGGCGTAGGTCTTGGAGAAGCTGAAGAAGGTGATCACCCGGCCGTCGGTGTCGAGCGGCGCGGCCGGCGTGTACGGCCCGTCGAAGGAGATCTCGTCGTAGACCTCGTCGGAGAAGACCAGCAGGTCATGCTGGCGGGCCAGTTCCATCAGCTCGCCTAGTGCGGCGGCATCGGTGACCGCGCCGGTCGGGTTGCCCGGAGAGTTGAGCAGGATGGCCTGTGTGCGTTCCGTGATCAGAGGCTCGACGTCGGCGGCCTGCGGGACCAGATCGGCCTCGGACCGCAGCGGGAAATGGACCGGCGCAATCTTCAGCAGCGTCATCATCTGGGCGTAGTTAGGCCAGCTCGGATCGCCCAGCAGCATCTCCGCGCCGGGGTCCACCAGCGAGACCATGGCGCTATAGATCCCGGCCACCGCGCCAGAGGTCACCACCACCTGATCAGCGGTGGCATCTATGCCGTTGCGCTCGGTGACCTTGGCGGCCAGCGCCTCGCGCAGCGGAGGGATCCCGGCGTTGGAGGTGTACTTAGTGAAACCGTCGAACGCGGCCTCGGACGCGGCCTCGCAGACATGGCGAGGGGTGTTGAAGTTGGGCTCGCCCGTCTCCAGGCGGATGGCGCCGTCGATCGAGTTGGCCAGCTCCATGACCTCGCGTATGCCCGAGCGCGGCATACCCGCGATGGGCTGCGACGGCCTCATTCCCCTATACGACCTGGCGGGCCTCGGGGAAGTGGCAGGCCACCCAATGGCCTTCGGTCACCTCTTCGAGGGGCGGCTCCTGGACCCGGCACACCTCCTGGTCGCGCCCCACATGGCAACGGGTGTGGAAGCGGCATCCGGACGGGGGGTTCAGCGGGCTGGGAACATCCCCCTCGAGCAGGATGCGCAGCCTTCCCCGCTCCAGGTCCGGGTCGGGCACCGGAACGGCCGAGAGCAGGGCATGGGTGTAAGGGTGCATCGACTCCGCGAACAGCCGCTCCGCAGAGGTGCGCTCCACGATCTTGCCCAGGTACATCACTGCGATGTCGTCGCACACATGGCGCACCACCGCCAGGTCGTGGGCGATGAACAGGTAAGTGAGGCCCAGCTCCTGCTGAAGCTCGTCGAGAAGGTTCAACACCTGGGCCTGGATCGACACGTCGAGCGCGGACACCGGCTCATCGAGCACCAGGAAGCCGGGATCGAAGGCCAGAGCCCGGGCCACGCCGATGCGCTGGCGCTGCCCGCCGGAGAACTCGTGGGGGTAGCGGTCGATGATGCGGGGATTGAGGCCGACCAGCCGCAGCAGTTCGCCCACCCGGGTGTCCTGCTCGGTACGGGGCATCGAGGTGTGCACCTTCAGCGGCTCCCGCAGGGCCTGGCCCACCGTCATGCGCGGGTTCAGCGAGGCGAAGGGATCCTGGAACACGATCTGCATGTCGCGGCGCAGCCGGCGAAGGTCGGCCCGGCTGCTGGCGATGATGTCGATCCTCTCGGTCGTGCCGTCGTCGATCGGGCGCCGCAGGACCACTTCACCCGAGGTTGGCTCGATCAGCCGAAGGATGCAGCGTGCGGTGGTGGACTTTCCGCAGCCCGACTCCCCCACCAGGCCCAGCGTGCGCCCGAAGCCGATGTCGAAGGACAGGCCGGCCACCGCCGAGACCTCGCCCTTCTCGCCGCCCAGCCAGCCTCCGCCCACCTCGAAGGTCTTGACGAGGTCGCGCACCGAGAGGGCTGCATCACCGCCGGAGCCGTTGGCCTCGTTGGCCTCCACAACGCCGTCGACCGGCTTGGTCGGGTCCATCGACGCGATGGTACTGTGCGGCCTCGACCAGTGAGAAAAGGAGCGGTCGACTATGAGCAGTTTCCGAGGCGATCTGGGCGGCTTGACGGCCGAGGAGATGGAGCAGTTCCTGGCGGGCAACCCCGTCGCCCGGCTCGCCACCCTCAAGCCCGACGGGTCGCCCTACGTGATGCCGGTGTGGTACCAGTGGGACGGCGAGGCGCTGTACTTCGTCGGCCGCCAGCGGGCCCTGTGGTGCCAGTACATCAAGGCCGACGGCCGGGTCAGCGTGGTCATCGACGCCCCCCACAGCGACCCCGACGAGGCCGGCCAAGCGATGGAGATCCCCAAGGTCTACATGGAGGGCATCGCCACCATCGAGGAGGAGCCCAACATCGGGGGCCGCTGGGTGCAGGTCGCCGAGCAGATGTCGTACCGGTACCTCGGTCCCAACGGGCCCACCTACCTGGTCTCCACTCTCCAGCAGCCGCGCTGGCTGGTGAAGATGGTCCCCACCAAGATCAAGACCTGGAAGGGTGTCGGCTGGGCCCGGCGCTACTGGGTCGAGGACAGCGGGGGCCCGTCCTACGAGGAGGCCCACGCCACCTGACCGCAGAATCTCGGGACGACACCTGGTACCTACCGCACAAGACCAACCCGAGATCCGCTAGGAGGTTCACAGCGCCCAACCCGCTCGACCTTTTCCGTCTCGACGGACGCGCCGCCCTGGTTACCGGCGGCTCCAGGGGGCTCGGCGCGGTGATGGCCGAGGCCTTGAGCTATGCGGGCGCCAGTGTGGCCGTGACCAGCCGCAGCCACGGTGACGCGGAGGCCAAGGCAGCCGAGATCGCCTCCGCCACCGGGGGCCTGACGTCGGGCGTGGAGATGGAGGCCACCGACGCAGCCTCGGTCGAGGCCGCGGTGGCCGCAGCTGTCGAGCGCTTGGGCGGACTCGACATCCTGGTCAACAACGCCGGGATCCTCGTGCGGGGCGCCATCGGTGATCTTGAGCCGGACCAGTTCGAGGAGTCTCTGGCCGTCAACGTGACCGGCCCCTGGCTGATCTGCCGGGCGGCGGCCCCGTACCTGTGGGAATCCGGCTGCGGGCGGGTGATCAACGTGTCGTCGACGTTCGGGCTGGTGGCCGCACCCGACCGAACCGCCTACACCTCCTCCAAGGGCGCCGTCGTCCAGCTGACGCGAGCCCTGGCCATGGAGTGGGCGCCGCGGGGGGTGAACGTGAACACGATCGCTCCCGGCCCGTTCCTGACCGACATGAACCGGGCGCACCAGCACAGCGAGCACAGCGTCAGGGTGATCGGCCAGGAGGTGGCGCTGCAGCGCTGGGGCGAGTTGCCCGAGATCGCCGGGGCGGTGATCTACCTGGCATCCGACGCGTCGTCGTACGTGACCGGCTCGGTGTTGACGGTGGATGGAGGCTGGACCGCGCATTAGCAACGGGAAGCACCAAGTACAGGGGGAATCAGGAATGAGCCGACGATTCGAGGGACGCAACGTCTTCGTGACCGGCGCCGGGAGCGGATTCGGTCGCCGCACCGCCGAACTCTTCGCGGCCGAGGGCGCCAGGAACCTCTACTTGGTCGACTACCAGCAGGAACGTCTGGACGCGGTCGCGCCGGTGATCGAGGAACTGGGGGCCACGCCGCACCTGCTCAACTGCGATCTCAGCGTCATGGAGAACTGCGCCGAAGCGGTGGAGCGGGCTCTGGCCATCGACCCCAAGCTCGACGTCATGGTGTCGAACGCCGCCGCCTGGGACCTGTCCGAGTTCGTCGACGTGAGCGACGCGACCTGGCGCCGGATCCTGTCTGTGAACCTCGACGCCTACTTCGTGCTGAGCAACCGGGCGGCCCGGGCGATGAAGGAGACCGGCGGCGGCGTGATCCTGTTCACGTCGTCGATCGCCGCTCTCGGGCACGGTCGAGGATGCACGCCCTACTGCGTGGCCAAGACCGGCGTAGTGGCCCTGGCCAAGGCGATCGCCGTCGAGTGCGCCCCCTACAACATCCGGTGCAACTGCGTCTCGCCGGGTCCGGGCGACACCCAGCAGTCGGTCGACATCGTGGGTGAGGAGTTGATGGACAGGTGGCGCGCCGAGGGCTTCCCGGCGGTACCCGCCAACCGGCTCACGTCGGTCGACGACATCGCCAACGCCTTCCTGTACCTCGCCTCCGACGAAGCCGCCTACGTGTCCGGAATCAACCTCGTCGTGGACGGCGCCCTCAGCGCCCAGACCTACGACGTACCCGAGAGCTAAGGGGAGAACCTCGTGAGACTCACATCTGATGTTCATCTGGTGGGCGGCGGCACGCTCAGCGGCTTCGGGGTCTCGTCAGACTTCGACGCGCACTGCTACCTGCTGGACGGCGGCGACGAGAAGGTGCTCGTCGAGTGCGGCATGGGAACGGAGACCGGTTACCAGCGAGTCACCGCCAACATCCGGGAGGCCGGCTGCGATCCGGCTGCGATCACGAGGCTGTTCCTGACCCACCACCACACCGACCACGCAGGGGGCGCGTCGGTCTACCGCGAGCGCCTCGGGCTGGCTGTCGCGACCGGAGCCGCCACTGGGCGGGCGCTCGAGGAGGGCGACCATGAGGCCACGTCCTTTGCTCTGGCTCAGGCCGCCGGGATCTTCCCCGACGGCTACTCCTACGAGCCCTGTCCTGTCGATGACCTGCTGACCGACGGCGCCCAACGATCGGTGGGCCGGTTGACGCTCACCTATCTCGACACGCCGGGCCACTGCGGCGGGCACGGGTCGTATCTGGTGGAAGGGGGCGAGCAGACGTACCTCTTCGCCGGCGATGCTGTGTTCGCGTGGGGCAAGCTGCACTTGCAGGCCATTCCGGACTGTGACCTTCAGGCCTCGCTCGCGACCGTGCTGGCGCTGGCCGAGCTGGAGTTCGATGCGCTCCTCCCGGGCCACGGCGCCATCGCCCTCCATGACGGCAAGGCACACATCGGAATGGCCAAGGACGCGATCGATCAGCTCGCCGTGCCGCCGAGACTGGTCTGAGCCGAAGAGCGTCGAAGCGCAGGACTACGCCTCGATCACGAACCGGTCTGCCGTCAGCTGCTCCAATAGGTCGGGCTTGGGCGCCGGCGCAATGCCGGGCTCATCCCCGGCGACTGCGTGCCACCCGCCGTCGCTCGACGTCTCGAAGGACACGGCCGGTTCCGCCAGGTCCTGGGTGTAGAAGCGCGATGAGGGGAAGATGTCGGCCGGATAGGTGAAGTTCTCGAGCGTGGCGAGCGCGAGGCAGACGGCCGCGCCGACGCCGCTCTCCAGCATGCCGCCTGCCCAGCATCCGACGCCGGCATCCCGGCACAGATCGTGGATCGACTTCGCTACCGTCAGCCCGCCGACCCGGCCCGGCTTCACGTTGACATACCGGCAGCTTCCCAGTTCGACGGCATGCTCGGCGCTCTTGACCGAGACGATGCTCTCGTCGAGGCAGACCGGAGTGTCGATCCGTTCCTGAAGCTTCGCATGGTCCAGAAGGTCGTCGTGCTGCAACGGCTGCTCGATCATGGCGAGTCCGTATCGATCGACCGCACGGAAGAGATCCAGATCGGACAGCCGGAAGGCCGCGTTGCAGTCGATGTGAGCGGTGAGGTCGGGGAAGGTGGAGCGCACGGCCTCCAGCATGTTGAGGTCCCATCCCGGCCGGAACTTGAGCTTCACGCGCCGGCAGCCGGCCCGGACGGCATCGTCCACCGCGGCCACGAGATCGTCGAGCGAGTCCATGACGCCGAAGTCGGCTCCGACCTCCACCCGATTGCGCCGGCCACCGAGGAGAGTGTGCAGGGGCTTGCCGACACGTCGTGCTTCGAGCACCCACCAAGCCACATCGAGTGCTGCCTTGGCGAAGTAGTTGCCCTTGAAGTGGGCGAGCCGCTGCTGGAGCAGCCCGCCGGAATCGATCCCGGTGCCGACGACAGCAGGCGCAAGCCAGTCGCGCAGCATCGCGAATGCGCCCGCGGCGTACTCGGGGCTGTAGTCGGGCGTCCCGAAGGGACACGATTCGGCCCACGCTTCGAGGTCTCCGCTGGTGACCTTTATCAGCAGGCTGTCGATCGCTGCAATCTCGTGTGACGCCGTTCGCCACGGGTACAGCAGCGGCATGGTGACGTGCCGGACCTCGATGCGGTCGATCCTCATCACCAGATCCCAACTTCGAGCCGGGTGCCGGAGCCGAGGCTGATCTGGCGGTGGCCGCCGACCGGCTGCCACCGGTACCGGGGGAAGGCCCCGAACGACAACGTCAGGCGCAAACGGTGACCGGGGCCGAACTGGTGGGCGGCGTGGCCCAACTCGACGCGTGTGCTCGGCCCGGTGACGGCCGCGCCGCCGTCGGCGACGTTCCACACCGCCGCATCTGGCCCCATGTCGCTCAGCGTCGCGAACACCATGCCCTCAGGGCGCGCCGCGTCCGTCGCCACCGTGAGCGTCACCGGTCCGGCCACGGTCACGGCGGTGGGCAACGGCTCGGACGTGAAAGTGAGCACGTCGCCTCGTGCGTCCCGTGCCGACTGGTCGAAGGGGCCCGGCACAAGGTCGGGTGCCCAGGGAAAGACCCGCCCCCCGACCGAGGGCGTCGGATCTCCGGCGTCCAGGTCCACGGCGACTGTTGCCTCCTCGGCAGCTTCGTGGAGCTGCCCGCCCGCGGCGGGGAAGAGAGCCAGCCGGCTGGTCGGGGCAGGCCAGGCCGGGAGCGACTCCCAACGGTTGGCGCCGGTCACGAACACCGCCGCCTTGGTTGCCGCGGTGTCGGCATCGCGCAGGTGCCGATCAAGGAACGTCCGTTGGGCGCCACCGAGGTCGAACGCGGCGGTCGCGCCATGGTCGCGTGCGCCCGCGTCGCGGGCCAAGGGCAACCCCCCGTGGCCCCAGGGACCGGCAACCAGGACAGACCCGGCCAGCGCCACGGCGAGCTCGAACGTCGAGGGCTGGAATACGTCGAACCAGCCGGCCACCACCAGAGCCGGGATCGTCACACCAGCGATGGAGTCACGGACCGGGATGGACGGAGCTTCGGCGTACGGATCGGGACGGTTCCACTCCAGCCAGGCTCCGGCCAGGGGGCTGGCGGCGATGAGCCGGTCGACCGGCGAGCCACCAGCCGCGGTCTCGCCAGGCCGCGCCCAGGCGTCGAGCGCCGCCGTCGGGTCGGCCATACGGGGGTCGACCGGCAGCAGGGCGCCGAGCATCCAGGCGAGGTTGAACCCGTGATTCGCCTCACCGTTCTGTTGGATCCAGCCATCGCGCACATCGCAGGGCGTGAGTCCGGGCATGATCGCCTGCAACGGCTCCGGGCGGCGTACAGCCGTCGCCAGCTGGCAGAAGCCGAGGTAGCTGATGCCGGCCATGCCCACCCGCCCGTTGCACCAGGGCTGCACGGCCGCCCACTCGACGGTGTCGACCCCGTCGGCCTGCTCATTGACGAACGGCTCGAAGTCGCCGCCGGAAGCGAAGCGGCCCCGCACGTCCTGGATCACCACGGCGTAGCCCGCCTCGGCCAGCCCCAACGCGTCAACCTGGAGGCCGCGCGACGCCGGAGTGCAGCGGTTGTAGGGGGTGCGTACCACGACGGCGGGAACCGGACCGCCGCCCGCCGGTCGGATCACGTCGGTGGCGAGTCTCGTCCCGTCGCTCATCGGGACGTCGATGCCGAGCTCGACGCTCAGAGAGTGCACCAGACGAGCTTACGCTCGCTCCTGTAGCCGGACCGCTACGAACAACCCTTGAGAGCCTTTCCGCTTTGGCACTCCATTCAGCGGCTGTATACCATCCAAATCGGATTATCCGCTTCGCGTTAGGGGGTATGAAAATGCGCGAAGGATATAAGTCCCAGCATTCTGATCGGGGTGATGGAGACCGGGCGAGCTTCGGGCGACGCGGCTTCCTCCAGGGGGCGATGGGCCTTGGGCTCTCACTCCCGGCGGCAGCCGCGCTGCTAGCCGCGTGCAGCGGGGAAGATCCTGAGGCGACCCGGAGGACGCTGAGGTTCGTCGGCTGGGACTTCCTGCCGGACACGATCCAGACGCATTTGGACACGTGGGCGGCTGTGTCGGGCGGCACGGTCGAGCTCGAGGTGCTTCCGGTAACCGGCTATCCGGCCGCGATCCAGACGAGGTTCCGGGGCGGAGACCGACCCGACCTCTTCTACAACTTCACGTACCTGCTGGGCCAGTTCCTCGAGAACGGGTGGAACCGGACGCTGAACGACTTGCCGGGCGTGGAGGAGCGCATCGATGCGCTCTACCCGGGGGCGCGGTCACGGTTCGTCACCGCCGACGGGCAGATCACCAGCCTGCCCTACTTCTCGGCCGTGTTCATGAACCACTACAACGCGGCGATGGTCGAGCAGGCAGGATTCTCCGGTCCGCCCCAGACGCTTCAGGAGTACTACGACCAGTGCGCCAAGATCAAGGCTGACGGGATCTCGGACGCGCCCTACGAGTCGTCGTGGCTCAACGAGCGGATCGAGGAATACCTCATGGCCACTCTCCTGGGAGAGGGCATCACCCCGTTCGATGATGCTGCCCAGCCGGTGTTCGCCGATGATCCCAGGAGTGTCGACGTGCTGGAGTGGTGGCGGGCGATGTACCAGGACGGACTGACGTCGCCGACGATTCTCACCGACGACAACCCGGAGCTCATCGGCGGGATGACGCAGGGAACGTTCGCGTTCTACGCCGGCCACGACTACTGGCTGAAGATCTTCAACGACGTCGGGGGACCGGCGGCCGCCGACCTGCGGATGGCCCCGATGCCCGGAGCGGGCCAGACGCTCCTGGCCGGCGAAGTCGTCCAGATGGGCCCCGACCTCGAAGGAACCGCGCTGAACGACGCCTGGGACCTGCTGAAGTTCTACACGGGGGCCGACAACGACGGGAACTTCACCGTTCCGTTGACCTGGGTCGAGGCTGCCGCGCTGGCCGTCCCGTACCCGTCCTTCTTCGAGGATCCCGCCATCCAGGCCGCCTATCCCGACTACTACGACCTCGGCGTGATCACGTCGGAGTACGACAGGGCGGGGACACCGGCGGCAAGGGCGCTGAGCTGGTATCAGGGCTTCCAGGTCAAGGTGGGTGAGCGCGTCAACGACATGCTGGCCGGGGACGCGACACCGGCGGAGACCGTGGCCAACATGGCCGACGACGCGGTAGAGCTGGCGGCGGGTTAGTAGCACTGACCTCACCTCAGGGAACGCTTCAAGCTTCAAAGACGGCGACGGCGCGCGCCAAGGCGCCACCCCAAGCCGGGTCCCGGTTGAGCGACCGGCAGTTCGGCCTGGTCCTCGCGCTTCCCGCCATCATCTCGCTGGTCCTGGTCGTCGGCATTCCAGGCATACAGACGTTGATCTACAGCTTCCAGCGGGTCCCGCTCTCAGACGATCCCGCCACGTTCGTCGGCACCGACAACTACGGGAAGGTTCTCGGAGACGAGTCCTTCGTCGAATCGCTCGTGGTCACCTTGCAGTACACGGCCGGATACGTCCTCCTGGCCACGGTCCTCGGGCTGCTCTTCGCACTGCTGCTCGACCAGCCGCTGCGAGGGCGGGGCATTGCCCGGGCGCTCCTCATCATCCCCTGGGCCACGCCCGTCATCATCGCGGGTGTGATGTGGAAGTGGCTCATCGACCCGCAGGTCGGCGGACTCAACGCCGTCCTGTTCGAGATCGGCGTGATCGAGGACTACAAGCCGTTCCTGGCCGACCGGGAATGGGCCCTCGTCTTCACGATCCTGGCGGCGGCATGGCACCAGGCGTCGTTCTCGGCCCTGCTGTTCCTGGCTTCCCTCCAGACCCTCCCCAACGAGATAGTCGAAGCGGCGAGGGTTGACGGGGCCACGGCGTGGCAACGGTTCCGCGGGGTTGTCTTCCCATGGATCCGCCCGATGCTGCTGGTGGTCGTCGTCATCAACGTGATCTACGGGGTTCTCCAATTCGACACCGTCTGGGTGATGACCCAGGGCGGACCCGGTGATGCCACGACCCTGCTGCCGATCCTGCTGTACCGGCAGCTCTTCATATTCTCGGACATAGGAGCAGGTTCGGCACTGGCGGTGATGCTGGGGGTCGTCGCCGTGCTTGTGAGCTCGATCGCCCTGATATTGCTCGGACGAGACGACCCGTTGGCAGCGTGAGGCGAGAGGCGATGGCGAGCAGGACCGTGAGTCGACCAGTTCTCAGGAAGAGGGCGGTTACCGCACTGCTGTACGCGGCTCTCGTGCTGTTCGCCGTCTGGGTGCTGTTCCCGTTCTGGTTCCTCGTCAACAGCAGCTTCATGACTCCCGCCGAGGCGGTGGCAGTGCCGCCGCACTGGATCCCGGAGGAGCCGACTCTGGGGAACTACAGCGCAATCCTCGCCGGCCAAGTCGCTCCCGGCGGCGCACAGGTAGGCCTCCGAGTGCTGACGGCCCTGGGAGAGAGTCTCGCCGTAGGCATCCTCACCGTCGTGGCGAACCTCGCCCTGGGCGGCACGGCCGCGTACTCGATGTCGCGATACAAGTACCGGGGCTCCCGGCTGAGCTACTTCGCCGTTCTCTTCGCCCGCCTCGTTCCCCCTATCGCGATCGTGGCCGCCTTCTTCGTCGCCCTCCGCGACCTGGGCCTCATCAACAGCCGCTACGGGCTCGTGGTCGTCTACATCTCGTTCACGCTGCCGATCACCATCCTGGTCCTCAAGAACTACTTCGACGGGCTGCCGCGTGAACTGGACGAAGCCGCCCTGGTGGACGGGGCTTCGCGGCTTCAGGCGCTCTGGTATGTGATTCGTCCCATCGCCAGGCCCGGCTTCATCGCGGCCGCCTGTCTGGTGTTCCTCGAGAGCTGGGGGGAGTTCTTCTACGCGCTGACGTTGACCAACCAGTTGACCATTCCACCGGTCCTCGCTGGGTTCCGGGGCTTCTTCCAGTTCAACTGGACAACATTGGCGGCCGCGACTGTACTCGCAGTCGTGCCGCCGGTGCTGCTCGCGCTCGTATTCCAGCGCTACGTCGTGCGGGGGCTGGCCCAGGGCGTCGCCAAGTAATGAAGGTAGGACTCGCAGGCTTCGGTTTCGCCATCCGGCACGCCCAGGTCATAGCGGCCAATCCGTTCGTCACCGAATTCGCCATCGCCGAGTTGAGTACGGACCGCCGGGAACAGGCGGCGCGGGAGCACCCGCAGGCGAGCATCTTCAACGACGCGGCCGAGATGCTCCAGGACATGGAGCCGGACTGCGTGATCGTCGCCTCGTCCTCGGACAGTCATGCCGCCATCACCCGGGCCGCACTCGAGGCCGGCATCCACGTGTTCTCCGAGAAGCCGCTGGCGCTGTCCTGGGCCGAGGCCCGGGATCTGAAGAGCCTCGCCGACCAAGCCGGCCTCATATTCCAGGCGGGCTACATCCTGCGGTACGAGGCCCGCCACCAGCTGCTGCACGACCATGTGAACAGCGGGCGCCTCGGCCGCGTGGTGCTGATCCGTTCCAAGCGGAACTGCTCCCGCACCTGGTTCGAGACATGGGGCAAGCACAGCCATCCGGTGCTGGAGAGCATGGTGCACGACATCGATCTGGCGACGTGGCTCACCAAGCAGCGCTGCGTTCGCGTGTCGGCGTGGGGCCAGAAGTTCCTCGGAGGACCCCCGCCCGAGGCTGTGGTGGCCGTCCTGGAGTTCGACGGCGGCGCCCTGGCCGTGCTCGAGACTTCGTGGCTGATTCCTGACGGCGCGCCGGCCAACATCGTCGGCCCGCTGGGACGCGAGGATGAGGGCGCCGGCGTTCTCGACGCGCACTTCGAGGTGCACGGCACGTCGGCCGTCGAGACACTCTCCCTTTATGACCCGTCGCTCATGCTGATGACCGACGAGCGGACCTACATGCCCGAGTCCACGCTGTTTCCCGCCTCGGCACTGGGAGTGGGCGGAGCGCTCCGCGACGAGCTCTTCGACTTCCTGGCCCATGTCCGGGGCGACCCCCACACCGGCGTCGCCTCGATCGACGACGCGGTGCATGTCCAAGCGGTCGTGGAGGCGATCGGCCGCGCCACGGAGTCGGGAACACCGGCGGCCGTCGAGGACTGAGACCAAGGACAGGAGCACGGATGCCGGTCGGGTTCTGGGTCTTCCCCTGGGACATCGAGGATGACGGGATCGACCGGTTCGCGGCGCGCCTGGAGGAACTGGGTGTCACGTCGGCGAGCCCCAGTGTTCTCTATCACTCCGGCCGTGCAATCCTGCCGCGGGCACGGGAACACAAGGTCCGTCTCCTGGATGGGCCCGGGGCGAACTACCCGTTCGAGAGCCTCGAGGCACCCTTTGCCGGGATGGAGTCGGAGTCCGCACCCAGATCGGGCAAGCGGTTCTGGCAGCGACTGGCGGAGGCTCTTTCAGACCGGGGAATCCGGCTCGACGCCTGGGCGATGCCGATGCACGGCTCCGAGCTCGGTCGGAGGCTCCCCCTCGGCGTCGTGCGGAACTGCTTCGGGAACCCGTATTCCTATGCGCTGTGTCCCTCCCATCCCCAGGCTCGGCGATTCGCTGAGTCCCTCGTCGGCGAATTGGCTCGGTCGCAGATCTTCGGTGCCATCAAGCTCGAGTCGATCGGCTACCTCGGCTATCGCCACTTCCACCACCATGAGGCGGAGTACGTCGGCCACGGACCGCTCGAGGAACTGTTCCTGTCGCTGTGCTTCTGCGACGCATGCATGGCCGGAGCCCGCCGGGAGGGGATCTCGGTGGTCGAACTGCGGGCGGCGATCAGCCAGGACTTGGAGAGACGATGGCGCGACGACGTCTGGAGCGTCGGCACCGAAGACGTGAGAGAAGCACTCGCGACGAACGATGACCTCCAGGCGTTCATCTCGTACAGGCAGGCGACGGTGGCCTCTCTTGTCTCCTCGCTGGCGCAGCTATGCCGCCGCGAGAGCACGGAGCTCCACTGCTTCTCGGCCATCTTCCCGCCGACGCTCGAGCACAGCACCTGGATCGAGGGCACCGACTTCGCCGCCTGGTCACGAGTCCTCGACCGGCTGATCGTCTTCGGCTACACGGCCGGAGGTCCCGGCGCGGCCAAAGTCGATGAGGGCTGGACTCGCTCCGAGCTGGAGTATGTAGGCCGCTACTTCGACCCATCGAAGGTCAACGTCGTTCTGAACCTCGCCCCGCAATACCTGGCAACCCTCGACGACGCCAGGCGGCGCTTCGGCACCATCAGCGGGATGGGATTCAACGACTTGAGCATCACCAACTACGGGATGACCAGCGAGACCCGCCTGGATTGGGTTCCCGAACTGAACGGGATCCTGGACCCGCCGGCGGATTCGACGTAGAGGATTCTGCCGCTAGGCGAGCCAAGCCTGTCTGCTCAAGGTGCCGCCCCGCGGTATCGGGGGCGGAATGTAGACGTGTTCCTTCGTCACCCAGAACGTCCCGGTGGTCTTGGCGTAGTTCGAGACGTCCGCCCAGGCGACCTCCATCTCGGGCGTCTCGCCCGCCTTCTCGAACGCGTCCAGATCGTCCCACCACTGCTCGATGAACGCCTCGGCCTGCAGCTCTCCCTGGACCTTGCTGATCACCTCCGAGACCACGTAGCCGCGCAGCGGGCCGATCTTCGCCGAGATGGGCGCGTGGATGTCCCGCCAGTAGTCGAAGAACTCCTGGGTCGTAAAGTCGTCGCGCTTGTACGCAGTGCCGATTACTTTGATCACGGTTGCCTCCGGGCTTGTAGGTCGGGCAGCCATATTGACCTAATCGACGAAGGAATCGCCATTCCAGATGACGGCGACCCTCAAGGTTGCGGATTTCTCGTCACGTTCCTGACCCACCTATTGTGTCGACCAGCGGGACTTCATCCGTCCCGCATTGGGGGAACGGCTCTGAGGAGGGAGCGATGACTCAACACAACAACATGGACCGCCGGAGGTTCTTGCAACTGACCGGAGGTGGCTTGGGTGCCGCTGCGTTCCTCGGGGCGTGCGGCGACGACGATCCCGCGCCCGCGCCCACCACCACGGCTGCGCCAACAACTACCGCTGCCCCGACCACAACGGAGGCGGCTGCCCCAGAACTGAGCGGCTCGCTGCGCTGGGGTGCCATGAGCCTGCAGGGCCTGCCCTACTTCGACGAGGTGCAGCCGACGATCGACTCGTTCACCGCGCTGCATCCGGGCGTGTCCATCGAGATGGAGGAGATTGCGCCCGACGGCTACACCGAGAAGCTGGTGTCCTACATGGCGGTCGAGAACATGCCCGACCTCTTCTTCAGCCACAACGGCTGGGTCGACCTGTTCGCCCAGCAGGGGGTCACGCTGGACATGCGGCCCTATCTGGAGGCCGACCCCGACCTGAACGTTGACGCGTGGTACCCGTCGATGCTCCAGGTCTGCTCCACGGTGGCCCTGGGCGACCAGGCGGCCGGCGAGATGCACTGCCAGGGCATGAGCGCCGACGTGAACACCTTCTTCTACAACATCCCAATGCTGGAGGCGGCCGGCCTTGAGCTTCCCGGAGAAGGCTTCACCTGGGACGACATGGCCGAGTACGCCCGCGTGCTCACCACCGGCGACGTGATCGGCTACGCGCCGGCGTCGAACAACCCCGACAACGCTCACGGACCCATCGGAGCCTTCGGCGGGGACTTCCTCGACGAAGAGGCCCAGGTCATGCTGATCGACGACAACTTCCGGGCCGGGCTGCGAGCCTTGTGGGACCCGGTCATCGAAGGGGTGTTCGCCACTCCCGAGCAGATCACGGCGGCCGGCGGGCCCCACGACGGCTTCATCGGCGGCCGGTTCGCCATGGTCGAGGGCGCGGTGTGGTCAGTCCCCGCGTTGCGGGCCTCCGAGTTCGAGTGGGACGTGCACACCCTGCCCGATGGCACCCACGGCACCCGCGGGGGCGGCGGCACTGCCGGCTGGGGAATCAGCTCCCAGACCGAGCACCCCGACGTCGTCTGGGAGCTCATCAAGCACATCTACGGTCCCGCCTACGTGCCCTGGATGGAGGGCGGCGCAGTGGTGCCGCCGCTGAAGCGCTATGCCGACGACCCGAGATGGCGCCAACCACCGCCCAACAACCACCAGGCGTTCATCGACGCGGCCCGCTCCATCATCATCAGCCCCATCGGCGGGCCCTTCGACAGCGCGGGCGGCATCCACTACGCGGAGTTCGACGGAGCGTTCCGGCGCTATGTCATCGAGGGCCAGTCCATGGACGACGCCCTGGCTCCCTACGAGGAGAACATGAACGCGGCCCTGGCCGAGAGCCCGGCCGTGCGGCGCGACATCCCCATCGAAGTCCCGGGCTGACATATCCCGCAGCCACAGACCCCGTGACCGCGCCGTGACGGCGCAGCCGGCGGGCAGACAGTAATTTCCGGTCATGGCGCTGACGCGCAAGGCTCGCGCCGGCTTAGCTCCGAGCGACGTCGACGACATGTCCGGGATCGAGGTTGACGCCGCGAGCGAGGCCGCGACGCTGAAGCACCGTGGCCTGAGTTGGCGCGGCCAGGAGCGGCTGGCGGGCTACCTCCTGATCGCCCCGGCGCTGCTGATGTTCGGGATGTTCCTGCTGGGCCCGCTCGTGTACGGCATCTATCTCAGCCTCACCGACAGGAACCTGCTGGCCGACACGAGCTTCATCTGGTTCGAGAACTACGCCAACCTGCACAACGACCCGCTGTTCTTCAAGTCCCTGCGGGTCACCGGCCTGCTGTTCCTCGAGGTGACCCCGCCAGCCATCCTGATCTCCTTCGTGTTCGCCAACCTCCTCAACCAGCGGCTGAAGGGCGTCGGCATACTCCGGCTGGCTTACTTCCTGCCCCTGGTGGCGTCGGGCGTGGCGGTGGCCACCATGTGGCGGTTCGTGTTCACCAGCGACGGCCTCTTCAACACGTTCCTCAGCTTCTTCGTCGATGTCGACACGCCCTACCTGGTGCTTCCCCAGTGGGCGCCCCACGTGGTGGCGGTCATTCTGCTGTGGTCGCTGGTACCCCTCAACACCGTGTTCTACATGGCCGCCCTCCAGACCGTCCCCCGGGACCAACTCGACGCGGCCATCGTGGACGGCGCCAACTTCTGGCAGAAGGCCCTCCACGTCACCTGGCCGCTGTGCGCGCCCACGACGTTCCTGCTGGTGATCCTGAACCTGGCTATCACCAGCGTCGGATCTTGGGACATCCTCCATGTCCTCACCGGCGGAGGTCCGGAGTTCAGCACGACCACCACCGCCTTCCTGCTGTACCTGCGGGCCTTCAGGGGGCAGTTCGAGATCGGACTGGGCTCAGCCATGGGCGTGGCCCTGACCGCCATCCTGCTGCTGCTCACCGTCGGGTTGTTTAGAGCCCAGAGACGATGGAGCCACTACGGATGAGGATGCTCGTCAAGCACCGGGGCCGGATAGCGGTCTACCTGGTTCTGACCATCGGGTCGGTGGTGATGATCGCGCCGTTCCTCTTCAACCTGTCGAAGTCGCTGCAGACCGCCCCGCAGACCTTCGCCTTCCCGTTCGAGTGGATCCCGGACCCCTTCACCTGGTTCAACTACGTGGAGGCCTACGAGAAGATCGGGGCCCGGGCCTTCATCAACAGCGCGCTGCTGACCATCGTGGTGGTCGGTGGGCAGACGATCCTGGGGATGATGGCCGGGTACGCCTTCAGCACCCTGCGGTTCCCGCTGCGGGACTCGCTGCTGCTGCTGATCATCGGTGGCCTGATGGTCCCGTTCCACGTGATCATGATCCCGCTGTTCATCTACGTCTTCGAGATCGGCTGGTACAACACCTACTGGGGGCTGATCATCCCCATCGTGGCCTACACCGACGTGTCGGTGTTCATGTTCCGGCAGTTCTTCAGAACGGTCCCCAGAGAGATCTACGAGGCCGGGATCCTCGACGGCGCCGGACCGATCCGGGTGTTCCGCAGCCTGTACGCCCCTCTGGCCGGGCCGACCGTGGCCGCCTTCGTGATCGTCTCGTTCCTGGCCGCGTGGAACCTGTACGCCTGGCCCTTCCTGGCGGTGGCTGACTCCGACTTGTGGGTGGTGACCCTCCAACTCGGCGTAGCGGGCGGCACCTTCAATGCCAGCTCCAGCCCGCTGCGGCCCGAGATCCTGGCGGCCATGTCGCTGCTGTCCATGGTTCCGGTGATGGCCGTGTTCATGTTCATGCAGCGCCGCTTCGTGGAGAGCATGGCCCGATCGGGGATGACCGGATGAGCACACGCCCAGCCGAGAGGAGAGCACCGTGAGCCGCGAAGCCTTCGCCCTGGAGATCCGGCCCGACAAGGTCACCGACTACGTCGAGGCCCACCGCCAAGTGTGGCCCGAGGTACTCGAGGCCACCAAGAGGGCCGGCATGCGCAACTTCACCATCTTCCTGCACAACAACATCGCCTTCGGGTACTTCGAGTGTGACGACCCGGTCGAGGCCAACGCCGTCCTGGCGGCCGACCCCGACTGCATCCGGTGGGAGGACTGGATGGCGGAGTTCCTGTCCGACCGGGTGCCCGCCGACGGCGCACCCGCGCTCCCCGAGATCTTCCGGCTCGACTGATCCCGATGCGCTCAAGGCGTGAAGGCGAGACATGTCCGTGAAGAGTTCCGGTCCGCTCACCGAGTCGACAGGCATAGACCTCGCCAGTGACGAGGCCCGGCAGCGGCTGGCACGCGACGGCTACCTGTTCATGCGGGGCTTCTTGCCGCCTCGAGACGTGGCTGCGGTCGAGGGCGCGATCCTGGAGGCGGTGGCGGCCGCTCCGGGCTGGCTGGCCGAAGGCACCAACCCGGCCGAATGGATAGCGGGTCCGTCGGTGGCGGCCGAAGGCTACGACGACCCCGACTTCTGGGCCATGTACCGCCGGGTGCAGAGCATCCAGGGCTTCCACGAGTTCGCCCATCACCAGCGCGTAATCGCTGCGGTGAGCAGCCTGCTCACCGACGAGGTCTTCGTGCACTCGAACCATGTGGCCCGGGTGGTGGGGCCGTCGGCCCGGATCGAGCCGACCCACGTCCACCAGGACTGGCGACCCATCCAGGGCGCGGCCGACACCCTCACCGTGTGGATACCGCTGGCCGACATACCCCCTCCGATGGGGGGACTGCGCATCTTGGAGGGCTCCCAGCACGGAGGCGTGATGCCGTTCGACCCTGAGACCGAGTCGATCGGCATCGACGACCAAGACCCGCGGTGGCGCAGCGCGTCCTACCGGCGGGGCGACGTGCTGATCTTCCACAGCCTCACCGTCCACGCCGGCACACCCAACACCACCGACCGGTTGAGAAGGTCCTGCGAGTTCCGCTACCAGCGGGTCAGCGACCCGGCGGTGGTGTCAACCGTGACCCTCCCCCACTGGCATCCCTCCGTCGACTGGCCCGAGTTGACCGAGGGATGGACCTCGCTGGCATCGATCGAGGTTCCCGACTTTGTCGAGTTCGAGATGCTCGACGACACCCTGCCCGAGTTGCCCACCCCGCCGTCGCGCCTGCTGGGAACAGCCTGACGGCGGCGCGGGCGACCGCTCTGCTCAGGCGAAGAGCGCCTCGTTGATCTCGACGCCCAGACCGGGCCGGGGTTCGGCGCTGACCCGGCCGCCGGACGGCTGGGGCTCGCCGAGGAAGACGGGCACCGTCTCGGATTCGGGCATCGAGTCCCACACCGGCATCGGGAAGTACTCGACCATGGGAATGTTGGCGGTACCCAGTGCGTAGTGGATGTGGGCGACACCGTAGGCGTGGGGGATGACGGTGAGCCCGGCTGCCTGGGCCAAGGCCGCGATCTTCTGGCCCTCGGTGAAGCCACCGCAACGCCGCAGATCGGGCTGGAGGATGTCCATGGCCTCGCGCTCGATGATGTCGGCGAAGCCGTACCGGGTGTACTCGTGCTCGCCGCCCGAGATCGGGATGTTGGTCTCGCGCCGCAGCTTGGCGTAGCTGGTGAGGTCGTCGGGGACGAAGGGCTCCTCGATCCAGGCCAGGTTGTAGGGCTCCAGCCGCCGGCACATCTTCTTGGCGTAGTTGAAGTCCCAGCCCATGTAGGCATCGATCATGATCTCGATATCAGGGCCGACTGCGTCGCGGATGTTGGCCACGTGGTCCTCGTTTGCCGCCATGCCCTCCACCCCGCTGCCGGGACCGTAGGGGAAGCGGGCCTTCATGGCCTTGTACCCCTCGGCCACGTAGGACTTGGCCTCCTGTGCCACCAGCTCAGCACCGACGGGATGGAGCGCCGACGCATACACCGGCACGTCGGGATGCACCGGCCCGCCCAGCAACTCGTACACCGCGCTGTCGGTGGCCTTGCCGCAGACGTCCCACAGGGCGATGTCGATGGCGCTGATGGCCTGCAGGGCGATGCCCTTGCGGCCGTAGGGCAGCGTTGCCCGGTACATGCGGTCCCAAAGGCCCTCGGTCTCATATGCCGGGGCGCCCACCAGCAGGTTGCGCAGATGGCGCTGGACGACTCCTTCCACCGCGCCGACCCCGTCCTCGCACCATCCCAGGCCGACCACGCCGTCGGAGATCTCTATCTCGACCACGGCCATAGCCGAGTCCCAGAACCACGAGCCTCTCGTCTCCTGGTACTCGGGGTAGATGTCCAGCGGCGTCACCAGCGGCAGCGTCTTCTCCCGCTCGGCGAGGTGCCCCCAGATCGACCGGGGGGCGTGGCGGACTCGGACGTCGGTGATCTTCATGTTGCTCACACCTTGTAGTAGTGCTCGGCGTTGCGCCGGAACAGGGCGGACCGCTCGTCGGCTGAGAAGTCGGCGGTGATCTCGCGATAGGCCTCGACAACCGCACGGTAGGAGCTGTACAGGCTGTCGACGGGCCAGTTGGAGCCGAACATGCACCGCTCGACTCCGAACACCTCGATGCACTCCAGCACCCACGGGCGGATGCTCTCGACGGTCCACGAGTGGTCGGTCATGCCGAGACCGGAGATCTTGCACGCCACGTTGGGTGCTCCGGCCAATGTGGCCATCCCGGCCCGCCAAGCGTCGAAGTACTCCGCCGTGCGTTCCATGGGAACCCCGCAGTGGCCCAGGATGAACTGGAGGTCACCGAACATCTCGGCGGCCTGGCGAGCCTCCCCCATCCCCTCCCAGGTGGAGTTGAGGTCATAGGAGAAGCCGAGATCGCTCAGGGCCTGCAGGCCGCGGCGGAACTCCGGGGTCAGCAGGTCCTCGCCCTGCACGAAGTTGCGGATACCCCGCATGTTGGCGTGCTCACCGTGGCGTTCCAGTTCCGCTCTGGCTCCCTCGGAGGCGAGGTCGGTCTTGGCCACGATGGCATGCGGGTAGCCGTGCGCGTCGGCGACCTGCTGGAGCCATGCCGTCTCCCACACCTGGTCGTCGCCGCCGTACTCGGCCTGCACATGGACCGACTTGATGACGCTCGAGCCCTCGAAGTCGGCCAGCAGGTCCCCGATCAGGTAGTTGCGGCGGATAGCGGAGTAGTCGCCGACGACGGCGGTCTCCTCCGGCTCCTCCTCCTCCAGCCAGTGGTAGTGGCCCTGGTCCATGTCCCACAGGTGGTGGTGGGAATCGACGAACGGCTCGGTCATATTGCTTCCTTCTGCTTGTGATTGCCCGGCACTGCCTGCCGTGTGCCGGTCCGGGCCGATGCGTAGGCCGCTTCCAGCAGGCCCACGACCGCCGCGCCGAGCTGAGGGGGAGAATGGTTCCCGTCGCGGCCCAGGACGATGTCGACCAGGTTGTTGAGCGGAGCGTCCTCCGGATAGGCCTCGCGGTAGGTCCTAGCTCCGACGGTCGGGCCGGCCGGGTTGTGCTCGGTGGAGCCGTCGGCCCGGTACAGCCCCAACTGCGATGCGGCCAGGTCAAAAAGGATGTGGCCTCCGGTGCCGTAGAGCCGATACTCGAGGAGCTCCTCCTGAGTGCGCACCGTGGATCCGGTGGAGCCGATCGTCCCTATACAGCCTCCCTCGAACCGCACTGCCATGGCATCGACGAGGTCGACGCGGAGGTCCTTGTTCTCCATGAAGGCGAACACGTCGACGGGCTCCAAGCCGGTCATGAACAGCAGCAGGGCGGCCGAGTGGGTGATCTGCACGATGGCCTGACCGCCGCCCGACACCGCGGGGTCGCCGTAGGTGTCGGTTCCGGTGGGAGTGATGGTGAAGCCGACCGCGTCGGCCACCAGGTCGACGTCGCCGCGGAACAGCTCCCAGACGATTGACGCGAACAGCGAGTGCACGTAGAGCAGCTCGCCGATCTCGCCGGACGCGATCCACTCGCGCACCGCCAGCACCTGCTGGTTGTAGTGGTAGGGGTAGCCGACCACGATCTCCAGCCCCCGATCAGCCGATTCGGTCAGCAGCCGGGCCGCATGGTCGAACTCCACCACCATCGGCTTCTCCAGCATCAGGTGGGCTCCGGCCTCCAGAGCGTCTAGCGCCACCTGGTAGTGGGCCATGTGGGGCACCGCGATGACGACCCCGTCGAGGGATTCGCCGTCGAGCATCTCGGTGTGGCTCCGGTACGCCCGCTCCGGGCCGAAGGCCGCCACCGCTCGGTCGCGCTTGTCGTCGATCGGATCGGCGATGGCCGCCAGCTCCGCGTCGGGGTTGGCGAGGATTGCAGGCAGGTGGGCCCGGGTCGCCCACCAGCCCGCTCCTACCACTCCGATCCGGGCTGCCACGCGATCCCCTTGCTCACGTCCGCGGACAGTACTTCCGGGGCGGGACCGGACGGCAATCGGGGTAGTCGATGGGTCCGGGCCGAATCCTCGCGGCCCGGAGGGAACTCATAGACTGACCTGCACAGATGCGACGTACAGCGGTCGCTTCGAGTATGGCGACGCCAACTCCTGGGGCAGTCAGAACGGACCCACGACAGGATGGGCTACCTAGCGTCTGCGCCCGACATCATCAAGAACTGGAGCACCAAGAATGAACCGACGATTCGAGGGACGCAACGTCTTCGTGACGGGGGCGGGCAGCGGCTTCGGACGCCGCACCGCTGAACTGTTCGCCGAGGAGGGCGCCAAGAACCTGTACCTGCTCGACTACAAGCAGGAGCGGCTCGACGCGGTCGCGCCGGTGATCGAGGAACTCGGCGCCACACCGCACCTGATTAACACCGATCTCGGAGTCATGCAGAACTGTGCCGACGCGGTTGACCAGGCTCTGGCCATCGACCCGAGACTCGACGTGATGGTGTCCAACGCGGCCGCCTGGACCATTGCCGAGTTCGTCGACATGACCGACACCGAATGGCGCAGGGTGCTGTCGGTCAACCTCGACGCCTACTTCGTTATGGGCAGCCGGGCAGCCCGAGCGATGAAGGAGACCGGGGGCGGGGTGATCCTGTTCACGTCCTCGATTGCGGCTCTGGGGCACGGCCGAGGGTTCACCCACTACTGCGTGGCCAAGGCCGGCGTCGCCGCGCTGACGAAGGCCATCGCGGTGGAGTGCGCCCCGTACAACATCAGGTGCAACTCTGTCGGCCCGGGCCCGGCCGACACCCAGCAGTCAGTCGACCTCGCCGGCGAGGAACTGATGGACAAGTGGCGCACCGAGGGCTTCCCGGTGGTGCCCGCCAACCGGCTGGCGTCCGTCGACGACATTGCCCACGCCTTCCTGTACCTCGCCTCCGACGAGGCCCAGTACGTGTCGGGCATCAACCTCATCGTGGACGGCGCCCTGACCGCCCAGACCTACGACGTGCCCGACAGCTAGCCGGGCTGGAGCGGCAGGTCAGGTCGACCCCATGAGAGCCGAGGTCTCGCCCGAGGAGGTCCTCTCCTATCGCGACGACGGGTTCCTGGTCATCGAGGACCTGCTGGACGACGGCGAGCTGGCGCAATGGCGCAGCGCCGTCGACCGGGCAGTAGCCGGCCACGGGGTGTCGGGGCGCGACCTCGACCCGGACCAGTCCGAGTACTACGACCGGGTCTTCCTACAGCGGGTGAACATGTGGAAGACCAGCAGCGAGGTGTGCGAGCTGGTGCTCGACGAACGCTTCGGACAGCTGGTCGCGGCCCTGGCCGGCACCGACGAGGTCCGCCTCTATCACGACCATGCGCTGATCAAGCTGCCGTGGGCCAACCCCACCAACTGGCACGCCGACAACCCGTACGACCCCTACCGCTCCCCTGAAGCGATCATGCTGTGGATCGCCCTCGACGACGCCGACGCCCGCAACGGCTGCCTGCACTTCCTGCCGGGCAGCCATCGTCGCGACAGGCTCGACGACGGCGCGGCGCTCGACGAGGCCAACATCGGCGCGCTGCTGGAGGCCAACCCCCAATTCGCGGCGATCGACCCCGCGATGGCGGAGGTGGCGGCAGGAGCCGGGATCTTCATCAACGGCATGACCGCCCATGCCGCCGGGGCCAACATGAGCCCCCGCCCCCGCCGAGCGTTCTCGATGCTGTTCATCCCGGGTCGCTGCCGCTACACCGGCCAGCCCGGAGCCCTGCCGACCGAGTTGACGGCCAGACTGGAGCCGGGCGACATCCTCGACGACGATCAGCACCTCCCCCTGCTCTACCGGGCCTGGCACGGCACGGCTCGCGGCGCTCGGGCCTACGGCGTCGGTCGCCAGGGCTGATCGAAGACCTCGGCGGCGAGGCGCTCGAGTTGATCGATCAGGAAGTCGATGTGGGCCAGCACCGCGGGGCTGGGGGTGTGTGACAGGACCCGGACGGTAGGCGAGGCGATGAGCCCCCGCCGGACCAGCACCCGCTTCTCGATGTGCAGGAACAGCTCGAAGTCCTGCAGCGAGAAGCTGATGTAGGGCAACAACCCACCGAACAGATCGTGAGCCCTCTCTGGCTCTTGAGAGACGGCAGCATCGAACACCCTGTCCAGCAGGTCGGCGATGGCCGCGCCCGGCATGATCCCGTCGATGCCGGCCCCGATGCCCTCGAGTATGTACATCCCGCCCCAGCCCTCGAGGATCCCGATGCGGCCGGCGGTGGCCGAACGGATGGCGAGGAGCCTGTCGACCATCATCGGATCTTCGAGCTTCACGAACCGGAAGTTGTCGCAGCGGTCACAGAGCGCCTCGGCGAGGACCGGGCCCATGGTCGGCCCGCCCGGGTTGAAGTCCTGGATCAGGACGGGCAACGGGGTGGAGGACGCGATTGCGGCGCAGTACTCGACGATGTCGGCATCCGATGATGCGAACTGCCTGGGAATGGCGAAGGAGACGACGTCGGCACCTATTTCCGTGTAGCGCCGAGCCAGTCCCGAGGCCACCCGGGACGAGACGTGGTTGGCCTGAGCGATCACCGGAACCCGGCCTGCGTTGACCTCGACGGCAACGGCCACCACTTGGTCCCGCTCGGTTTCGGTGAGCTTGTAGAACTCGCTTCCGTAGGCGGGCAGGCACATCGCAGCCAGACCCCGGCCCGCGATCCAGTCGACGACGGCGCCCAGCGACTCGACATCGATCGACTCGTCGGGTCCGAACGGCGTCGGAACGATGGGCACCACGCCCCGCAACCGAACCTCCTCCATCAGACCAGCGGGGTGAAGCCGTCCAGTGACAGGGTGGCGCCCAGGCCCGGAGCATCGGTGACCGACGTCTGGCCGCCCTCCGGTATGGCCGCGCCGTCGAAATGGGGCGCCTCCTCGATGTCGTCCCATACCGGGACAGGGAAATACTCGACCATGCTCACCGCGGTATCGGCAGTGGCCAGGTGCAGGGTGGGCAGGCCATAGGCGTGGGTGTAGACGGGCAGTCCGGCCGTTTGGGCCAGCGCGCACACGTTGCGGGCCTCGCTGAAGCCCCCCACCCGGCCGATGTCGAACTGGATGATGTCGAGCGCTCCGGCCTCGATGATCTGCGCGAAGCCGTAGCGGGTTGTCTCGTGCTCGCCGGCTGCGATCGGCACCGGCGACTCGCTCCGCAGGATCGCGTACTCCTTGAGCTGGTCGGGCAGCAAGGGTTCCTCCACCCACTTCATGTCGAAGGGCGCCAGAGCGCGGCACATCCGCAGCGCGTACTCCAGGTCCCAGCCCATGTAGGCGTCGGCCATGATGTCGATGTCGTCGCCCACCGCGGCACGCAGCATCTTCACCAGCTCGACGTTGCGCCGCATGCCCGGGAGCCCGTCGGCGGGCCCGTGCAGGAAGCGCATCTTCATGGCCTTGAAGCCCCTGCGCACGTACTCGGTGGCCTCGGCCACGAACTCGTCCTCGTTGGTGAAGTGAAGGTGGCTGGCGTAGACCGGGACCGGGTCGCGGGCCCGGCCCCCGAGCAGTTCGAACACGGGCTGGCTGAAGTGCTTGCCGGCCAGGTCCCACAACGCGATGTCGATCGCGCTGACGGCGTACAGGGCCGCACCCTTGCGGCCGTACGGCATGGTGCTGCGGAACAGCTGGTCCCAGAGCCGGCTGCGCTCCAGGGGGTCGGCCCCGACGAGCAACCTGGTCAGGTGATTCTCGATGATGACGCTGGTGGCCCGGGCGTAGTCCTCGCACCAGCCGGTACCCACCAGGCCGTCGTCAGTTTGGATCTCCACCACGCACATGGCATCGGACGGGAACCAGCTCGACAGCGGGTGGCGGTACTGGGGATGGACCGCCATGAGCGTCACCAGGGGCAACTCGTCCTGGCGGGCCGCGAAGTCGCCCCAGAACGACATGTCGATGTGGGTGACCCTCACCCGGGCGATCTTCATGGCGACCTCACGCCTGTCAGCCCGCGAGCGCTAGCTGCGGCCGGGCCGCGGCCAGCCCACGGTCGGCTCGCAACCGCTCGTCGACCTGCACGCACGAGCAGATGTCGAGCAGGCCGTCGGCGTGGTCCAGCAGCATGCCGATGTGGCGGGCCTGGCTGTCGACGCGGTAGATCGACCAGGGGTGGAACGTGGGCACGTAGGCCACGAGCCCGGCTCGGGCCGCGTGCTCGATGCCCGGCGCATAGGCCTCGTACACGCCGCGAGCGTCGGTCGGCATCCTCGTGGGATAGTCCCATGGCAGGGTCGGAGGCCACGACACCAGGCCGTGCTGGCCCGTGAGCACGTTGTCGTGCCAGGCGTGGGTGGGGATCTCCAGCAGGTCGGCGCAACCCTCGGTGTCGTACCAGAACGGCTGATGGAGCGGCGCCGGCATCGAGTACTGCGGGCCGCACCCGACGCTGCGCAGGTACCGGTATCCGGCTTCCTGGAAGATCTCCACGACCTTGGGCACGCCGATGTAGCCGTCCTCGTAGCCGCCCGGTGTGGTGAAGCCGACGACCTCCCGGCCGAAGGCGTCCTCGATGGCCGCCTTCGAGTCCACGATCTCGTGGCGCAGCCGGTGGCCGTCGTGCAGGTAGGCCTTGATGTCGGGATGGGTGTAGGAGTGGCTGGCGATGTCGAACAGCGGACGGTCGAGGATCTCGACCAGCTCGCCCCGGGCTGCGTCGAGCAGCCGGGCCACGATGAAGAACGTGGCCGGTGCCTCACGCTCCAGGTGGACCTCGGCCACGGCCCGGACCCCGGCCAGGCACTCGGTCAGGCGATCGCCCTCGTAGCTGACGACATCGTCGTAGTTGTCGCCGGTGTGCTCGGTGTGCTCCGAATCCCACCAGGCGTACACCGCCTCGACGTCGTATCCCGCAACATAGGCAGACATCGCCCCTCCTCTCAGTCGGTGGTGTCCGGCCGGGCCGACGCGGCTTCGTCGCGCAGTTCCTCGAAGCGCTGCACGAGCCGATCCAGCGTGTCCTGGCAGCGGGGGTCGTCGATCACGTTGTCGGCTTCGAGCGGATCGTTCTCGAGGTCGTAGAGCTCCTCGTAGCGGTTGCCGCCGCGGATCCGCCTGCCTATGCCGCCCTTCACCGCGTCGCCCTCGCGGCGCTGCTCCTCGTCGGAGGCCGGGAGCTCCACGTACTTGATGTACTTCCAGCGGGTGGTGCGCAACCCCTCACTCTTGGGTATGAGCGGGTGTTCGAACAGATGCTCGCAGTAGAAGTCCTGCCTCCAGCCGGCAGGCCCGCCGCCGAGCACCGGGAGCAGGCTCCGGCCCTGCACCGTCTCAGGTACGGGGAGCCCGGCCAGCTCGATGATGGTGGGCGATATGTCGATGTTGAGTGCCATCTCGCCGACGCGGGCGCCCTGGCGCGACTCGTCGAGGCGGGGGTCCATCACCACCAGGGGCACCCTGATGGAGTCCTCGTACAGCAGCCAGCAGTCGCTCAGGCCCCGCTCGCCGAAGAACATGCCGTTGTCGCTGGTGAAGATCACGACGGTAGACCCGCCTGCTCCGAGGGTCTCAAGTTCGTCCAGGACCCGGCCCAGTACGACATCCACGCCGCTGACCATCCGGTAGTAGCCCTTCATGTTCTCCTGGAACAGCTCCGGGGTGCCGAACCTCCTCAGCCAGCGCTCCCGATTCTCGCTGTGCTTGATGAAGTCGGGCTGCGTCTCGATGAAGGCGGGATCGGCCGTGGGAGGCACGGGAATCACGTCGTCGTGGTAGAGGTGATCGACACTGTCGGGCCAGATGTACTGCTGGGGATGGTCATCCTGGCAGTGGGGGGCGTTGAAGCTGACCGACAGGCAGAACGGGCGCCCGGCGTCGGTGAGGTGCCAGTGGCGCAGGAAGTCCACGATCTTGTCGCCCGTCACGTCGGTCAAGTGGCGCAGGCTGCCATCGGGCTGGCGCTCGAAGTAGTAGTCGGGCCCCCAGTGCTCGAAGTCGTCGAAGTGGTCGAACATGGCATCCAGGACGGCCTCCTCGTCCTCGACGTTCATGTAGCCGTCGCTTTCAATCCCGAACTTGCCGATGAAGCCGGTCCGGTAGCCGGACGCCTTCAGTAGGGCCGGATACGTCATCGGGCCCAGGGCGGCACGGAACGGCGGGGTCCGGAAATCGAACTGGTGGCTGCGCCGGTAGAGGCCGGTGAGGAAGCTGGCCCGGCTCGCACCGCATATTGGTGTGGTGACGAAGGAATTCTCGAACATGACGCCCCGGGCGGCCAGGTCGTCCATGTGCGGCGTGGAGATGATGTCGTTACCGGCCGCACCCATCGAGGTCCAGTGCTGGTTGTCGGTCAGCAGGAAGAGGATGTTCGGGCGTTCACCGTTCACAACTCGCTCCGTCCTCTCGGTCGGGCCGATTCTAAATTAGGTTCGCCTTATGGTCACCAGCGCGCCACGCGCGCCATGAGAATGGACCAGCACAGCCGATGACCGACCGCACCCTGCTGCCCATTCCCGACGGCCTGGTGCTGCTGACCTTCGACGACGCCAACCACTCGGATCTGGCCAACGTCGCCCCCCTGCTGCTCCAGCACGGATTCGGGGCCACGTTCTTCGTCAGCGAGGGACTCGGATTCGCCGAGGGCAAGCCGGGCGAGTTCATGACGTGGGACGAAATCCGGGCCCTGCACGATCTGGGGTTCGAGATCGGCAACCACACCAGGAGCCACCTCGACACCACCCAGCTCACCGCGGAGGAGGTCAGGGCTGAGATCGACCACATCCAGCGACGCTGCGCCGAGCACGGGATTCCGGCACCGAGTTCGTTCTGCTATCCGGGGTTCCACCACAGCCCCGAGGTGGTCCGGGTGGTCGCCTCAGCGGGGTTCGAATTCGCCCGGCGGGGCGTGTACCCGGAGTACTCCGACACCGGCCGGGGGGCGAGGGGCCCCGCCTACGACCCCCGTGCCGACCATCCGCTGCTGATACCGACCACCGGCTACGCCGGCCCCGAATGGACCCTCGACGACCTCGCATGGGCCGTCGCCCAAGCCCGGGACGGCAGGATCGCGTCCATCTGCTTCCACGGAGTTCCCCTGCGGCGCTACCACTGGGTCAGCACGGAGCTGGACGCCTTCACGACCTACATGCAGTACCTGGCCGACGCCGGCTGCACCGTGATCGCCTGCCGCGACCTGGCGGACTACGTGGACCCGGCCTGGGCCGGCGCCGACCCCTACGAGGCCATCAGTCGCCGCGCGCGGTTCGCGGCGATCGACCTCAAGTGCGAGTACCGGGTGGACCCGCTCGGCCTCGACGAGCGCTCGCCCCGATTCAGTTGGCGGATCCAGGCCACCGACCGGTCCCAGAGCCAGACCGCCTACCGGACCGTCGACCGTGATCAGTACCAGTCGGCCTACCGGGTGCTGGTGAGCTCCAGCCGGGCGGGCCTCGACGCCGAAGTAGGCGACAAGTGGGACTCGGGCAAGGTCGCCTCCGACGCCAACAACGGGATCGCCTACACGGGGGCGCCGCTGCGCAGCGGCGAGCAGTGCTGGTGGAAGGTGCAGACCTGGGACCGTGACGGCCGCCCGGGAACGGACAGCCCGCCCGCGGCCTTCGAGATGGGCTTGCTGGAACCCACCGACTGGGCAGCATCGTGGATCTCGGCTGCGCCGGAAGTCTCCGCTCCCCTGCTCCGCACCGAGACCACGCTAAGCGACCGCCCTACCAAGGCCAGGTGCTACGTATCGGGGCTGGGCTACTACGAGCTGTACATCAACGGGCAGAGGATCGGCGACCGGGTGCTCGACCCGGCCATCACCTATTACCACAACGACCAGCCGGTCGAGCTGGGCTCGCGGGTTCTCTATGCAACCTACGACGTGACCCGGCACCTGCGGGCCGGCCCGAACGCGGTCGGATTGATGCTCGGCCACGGCTGGTTCAGCGCCGAGGACGACGTGCCGCCCTCTCCCAGCCACCGCGAGCCCTACGGAGACCGGCCCGTGGCCCGTCTGCAGCTCGAGGTCGAGTTCGACGGGGGCGAGACTGTCCGTCTGGTCAGCGACGCCTCCTGGCGGACCTCCGCCGGGCCGATCACCTACAACGACTACTGCCACGGCGAGACCTACGACGCCAGCTTGGAGCAGCCCGGCTGGTGCGAGCCCGGCTTCGATGACCACTCCTGGCAGCCGGCCGAGGCGGCCGCGGCGCCGTCGGGGCGGCTTCAGGCCCAGCCACTGCCGCCCATCCGGGTCGTACGCACCATCGCACCCACACGCTGGTTCGCGTCCGGCACCGATGCAACGATCTACGACTTCGGCCAGAACATGACCGGGTGGACGCGGCTGACGGTGAGCGGGCCGGCCGGCGCCCGGGTGACGATCCGCCACGGTCACGGCGTACACCCCGACGGCAGCCTCGACGATCGCTCCAACATGTACTCCTACGGCGACGACGTCGAATTCCACCTCGAGGCGGTGGCCCGGGGCGAGCAGGGCTTCGAGGACCACGGCGAGCAGTACGACCACCGGGCCCGCCAGGCCGACACCTACGTGCTGGCGGGCCATGGGTCCGAGACCTGGGAGCCCCGCTTCACGCTGCACGGCTTCCGCTACGCGGAGGTCGCCTGCGAGGGCGGCGAGGTCACCGTCGAGAGCATCGAAGCCCGCCACGCTCGCACCAGCGTGGCCGAGACCGAGGGCTTCGAGTGCTCCGATCCACTGCTCAACCAGATCCACAGCAATGTCACTTGGACGTTCGCATGCTCGCTACAGGGATACCCCCAGGACGCCGCCGACCGGTCCGAGCGGGTCGGCTGGCTCGGCGACCCGGTCGCCGGTGACTTCAGCTTCACCTTCGACGACGTGATGTTCTGGTCCAAGTGGCTAGACGACCTGGCCGACTCCCAACTGCCGTCGGGCGACCTGCCGGTCATCTCGCCGCTGCACTGGCGCCGGACGTACGACTGCTACCTGTGGTACCCGGTGTGGAAGAGCTCCTACCCCATCGTGGCCTGGGACGTCTACCTCGAGTCAGGCGACCCCCGGGTCCTGGAGCGGCACTACGACCGCATCGAAAACCTGGTGCGCTTCCTTCAGAGCCACGCCGACAGCCACCTGCTCACCGGCGGCCTCGGCGACCACATGGAGCCGCAGCCCGACGGCACATCAGCGTTCGCTCCGGTCCACACGCCGGCCGGGCTCACGTCCACCGCCATCTACTTCCGGGACGCGCAGATCCTGGCCTGGGCGGCCGCCGTGCTGGGAGACGAGCGCCGGGCCGAGAAGTACTCGCGGCTCGCCGCAGACATCCGGGACGCCTTCAACGAGTGGTACTTCGATGCCGAGACCGCCAACTACGCCACCGGCAGCCAGGGCTCGAACGCCATCCCGTTGGCCCTGGGGCTCGTGCCCGCCGGCTACGAGGACGCGGTGCTGGCCAACATCGTCTCTGACATTCAAACCAACCACGACGGGCACCTGTCCACCGGGATGCTGGGCACCGACGCCCTAGCCCGGGTGCTTCCGGCCGGCGGCCGGGCCGAGGTGTTCTACACGATCGCCACGCAGACGACCTTCCCCAGCTGGGGCGAGCAGGTCGCCAAGGGAGCGACCACGCTGTGGGAGGCATGGGAGGGAGAGACCGACCCGCAACTCAGCTACAACATGAAGCTGTTCGGCAGCGTCCAGAAGTTCTTCTTCCAGACAGTGGCCGGCATCCGCCGACGCTCCCCTGGCTACGCCACCTTCTCGGTCGAGCCCCAGGTGGTGGGCGGCCTCACCCACGCCCGGGCCGAGGTGAGCACGGTGCGGGGCGACATATCGGCCGGTTGGCGGCGCGAGAACGACACCTTCGAACTCGACGTGGCCGTCCCGCCCAACACCCGCGCCAGCGTCCGAGTTCCCAAGCTCGGAGAGGCGGACCCGTCGATAACTGAGGGAGGGGTGACGGTGTGGAACCGCGGCGAACCCGTCCCGGGCCGTCCTGGCGTCACCGGAGCACGGGATGACGAGCAGGCTGTGGTGTTTGATGTGGGCTCGGGCGACTACTCGTTCACGAAAGGCATAGCGGAATGACTGGACCCAACGTTGTTCTGATCATCACCGACCAGCAGACGCGGGCCACGATCAGCGCCTACGGCAACCAACGGACCCGCACGCCGCACATGGACACGCTGGCCGCTGGCGGCATCGCCTTCGAGAAGTCCTACTGCTCGTCGCCGCTGTGCAGCCCGGGCCGGGCCAGCATCGTCACAGGACAGATGCCCCACACTGCGGGGGTGGACGTGAACGATCTGCCGGTGCGCGACGGCATCGCCAACCTCGGGGAGATCTTCTCCGACGCCGGTTACGAGACCGTCTGGGCCGGCAAGTGGAACCTGCCCGAGTCGTTCCCGACTGAGCCCGACGCCATACCCGGATTCGAGAACGTCGAATGGCAACGGCGGCCATACCCGTCGGTAGAGCAGATACTCGCGGGCGACTCCAGTCCGGTCGGCGAGCAGGAGCTGTACCGCGACCTCGGTACTTCGATGGACGCCGACATCACCGACGCGGCCGTGCGGTACCTGGCCGGAGCCCCGCGGGAGCCCTTCCTACTGGCCGTGTCGCTCTACAACCCCCACGACATCTGCTTCTGGATCATCGACCGCGACCACGATCTGCTGCCCCGGGCGCCCACCGACGGCCCGCTGGACGAGTTGCCCGATCTGCCGGACAACTTCGACGCGGTCGCGGACGAACCCGAGTTCGTGCGGTGGATGCGCAAGCAGGAGGCGGTGATACCCGACTTCGGCTGGAACGAGCTTCGCTGGACCGACAGCTGGGACGAGCGCCACTGGCGACGGTACCTCTACGCCTACGACCGGCTGGTCGACCTCGTAGATGTCCAGATCGGCCGCGTCCTGAGCGCCATCTCCGACGCCGGAGTCCAGGACTCCACGTTGGTGGCGCTCACGAGCGACCACGGCGAGGCCGTGGCCGCCCATCGCTGGGCCACCAAGCAGATGCTCTACGAGGAGCCGGTGACCGTGCCGCTCGTGCTCCGGTGGCCGGGGGAGATCCCGGCGCAACGGTTCGACCGGTCTCATCTCGCCTCCGGCGTCGACATCGTTCCGACGCTGTGTGACTACGCCGGGGTGACGGCGCCCGACGGCCTGGCCGGCGAGTCCCTGCGGCCCGTGATCGACGATCCCACGCTGGCAGGCCGCGACTTCGTGGTCGCCGAGCTTCAGCCCAGCGCCTTGAGGATGGAGCTCAAGGGCCGCATGCTGCGAACCCGCCGCTACAAGTACATGGCCTTCAGCGCCGGCGCCGACGCCGAGATGCTGTTCGACCTGGAGTCCGACCCCCTGGAGACGGTCAACCTGGCCGGCTCAGCCGGACATGAATCCGTCCTGGCGGACCACAGGGCCCTGCTGGCCGCGTGGACTCGCCTGACCGACGACCCGTTCGAGGTGGGCTCGGCCGTGCTATGACCGCAGGGTCTCGAACTGAGGGGTCGGCCCCGGCAACGGACACGCGAGCCGGCCCGATGTAGGGTCGGAGCCTGTGACCATCGGCGGTATGACGGAGGAGGAGCGCTACCTGTTCGACCTCCAGGGCTACCTGGTGGTGGAGGATGTGCTCAAGCCCACCGAGGTCCGACAGATCAACGACTTGCTGGATTCCCGCGACCTGTGGAACCAGCCCCGGGGCCATGACGCTCCCCTCGACTATGAGACCTTCGACGATCTCTTCTTCCACGTCAGCCCGCCCCACAGCTGGGGCAAGCCCCTCCTCGACCTGCTGGGCCACCAGCGCATTGCCGGATACCTGCAGCAGATCCTCGGCCCGCGGTACCGCTACGACCACGGCCAGGCCATCTTCATGCGCAAGGGAAGCGGCTCGCTGGAGCTGCACGGCGGTGGCACTCCCTGGGACCCGATCGGCTACTACCGCGTCACGGACGGCGTGATCCATTGCGGCCTGACCGTGGTCTCCTACGCGTTGTGCGATGTCGGCTCCGACGACGGGGGCTTCGTGGTGGTGCCCGGCAGCCACAAGAGCGGCTTCCCGCGCCCGAAGGGGCTCCTGAACCCCGAGGACTGCAGGCCCCTGCTCCGCCACGTCCCGCACCGGGCCGGCTCGGCCATCATCTTCACCGAGGCCCTCACCCACGGCACCCTGCCCTGGACCGCAGAACACGAGCGCCGAGCCGTGCTGTACCGGTACACACCCGGCCACATGGCCTTTGTCGGCCGCTACCGGCAGGACGGCGCAGAGCAGCCCGACTGGGCCTACCCCCAGCCGTCCGACGCAGCCAGCGCCGACCTGTCGCCGGAGGTGCGCCGCTTGTTGGAGATCCCCTATGTCTCGGAACGGGCCGACACACTCGAGACAGGATGACGGATGACGGTCAGCGGAATGACCGAGGAGGAGCGCTACCTGTTCGACCTCCAGGGCTACCTGGTCATCGAGGACGCCCTGGGGGCCGAGGAGCTCGCGGAGCTCAACGGCCTGCTCGACGACTACGACATCTGGAACCAGTCCCGGGGTGACGATCTGTCCTTCGATTTCTGGCAGAACGACGAGCACCAGATGTCGGCCGGACCGCTGCACATGTGGGACAAGCCGTTCCGCCGGCTAATCGCCCACCAGCGCATCGTGCCCTATCTGGCCGAAATGCTGGGCCCCGCGTTCCGCTACGACCATGGTCACGCCATGGTCATGAGCAAGGGAGGCCGGCCGTTCGGGCTGCACGGCGGTGGCACACCATGGGATCCGGCCATCGCCTACGAGGTGTCGCGAGGGCGCATCCACTGCGGACTGGTGGTGGTGCACTACGCGCTGTGCGACGTCGGTCCCGCCGACGGCGGGTTCTGCGCGCTGCCCGGCAGCCATAAAAGCAGCTTCGCCTGCCCGGACAGCTTCGAGCCCATCACCGATCCGGGTCCCTGGGTCCGGCCGGTGCCGCTGAGGGCCGGTTCGGCCGTGCTGTTCACCGAGGCGCTCACCCACGGCACCCTGCCCTGGACCGCAGAACACGAGCGCCGGGCCCTGTTCTATCGATACATGCCGGGCCACATGGCCTTCGTCGGGCGCTACCGGGAGGACGGGCGGGAACAACCGGGCGGCGCCTACCCGCGGCCGTTCCACACGGACACCGACGACTGGACACCCCTGGAGCGCCGGATGCTGGAGCCGCCCTATGCGTGGGAGCGGCCCGACACCATCACCGAGTAGGACTCAAGCCGCGGGCTCAGGCCTCTCAGGCGACCTGCCAGGTGGGGCGGGAGTGCAGCAGCTTGTGGAGGTCTCCGGGTCCGGCCTTCGACTGGGAGGCAGCGATCTGGGAGGTGACGGCCGAGCCGTACTCCGAGCGCTCGACGGCCCGGAAGACCCCGATCGGGGTGGGAACGTCGTTGGTGTTGGCCAGTCGGCTCAGCGCGAACGCCACCGACGGGTCGGGATCGGCCTCGTCGTGCACCACGAGCGCATCCACTCCCACGTCAGCGACCTTCACCACCCGAGCCCGGCCGCCGTCCATCACCACTCCGAACTCGTCGTCGGCTCCGAAGCGCACCGGCTCGCCGTGACGCAGGTCGATCAGCATCGAGTCACGGGCGTCGCGCTTGGTGAGGGCCGCGAAGGCGCCGTCGTTGAACACATTGCAGTTCTGGAAGACCTCGACGAACGCCGCTCCCGGATGGTTGTGGGCCCGCCGGAACATCTCCTGCATGTGGCCCCGGTCCATGTCATGGGTGCGGGCCACGAACGATGCCTCGGCCCCCAGCGCCAGGGAGATCGCGTTGAAGGGCTGCTCCACCGAGCCGTGGGGGGTGGACTTGGTGACCTTGCCCCGCTCGCTGGTGGGCGAGTACTGCCCCTTGGTCAGCCCGTAGATCTGGTTGTTGAACAGCAGGATGTTCAGGTTCACGTTGCGGCGCAGCGCGTGGATCAGGTGGTTGCCCCCGATCGACATCATGTCGCCGTCGCCGCCCACCACCCATACGTGCAGGTCGCCCCGGGCCATGGCCAGGCCGGTGGCCACCGCCGGCGAGCGCCCGTGGATGGCGTGCAGGCCGTAGGTGTTCATGTAGTACGGGAACCGGGCCGCGCAGCCGATCCCCGACACGAAGACCGTGTCCTCGCGCCTCACTTCCAGCTCGGGCATCAGCAGCTGCACCGCGGTGAGTATCGAGTAGTCGCCGCAGCCCGGGCACCAGCGGACCTCCTGGTCGGTGGTCCAGTCCTTGCGGGTCGTCACGGGCACGTCGGTCATCGTTGCTCTCCCGTCGCCCCGATCGCCTCCCCGATCGCCTCCACCAGCTCCGCCGCGGTGAAGGGCTGGCCCGAGACCTTGGTCACCGACTTGGCGTCGACGAGATACTCGGCCCGCAGCATCCGGCAGAGCTGCCCGGTGTTCATCTCGGGCACCACGACCCGCTCGAACGACCGCAGCAGGTCCCCGAGATTGGCGGGCAGCGGGTTCAGGTGGCGCAGGTGGATGTGGGCCAGGCGGCGGCCGGCCGACTCGATCCGGCGGCGGGCCGAGGTGATGGCGCCCCACGTCGAGCCCCAGCTGACCACGGCGACGGGCGCGTCCGGGTCGCCGACGATCTCCGCGGGCGGGATGTGGTGGGCGATCAGGGCGATCCGCTCGGCCCGCAGCCGCACCATGGCCTGGTGGTTGTCGGGCTCGTAGCTGATGTTGCCGCTGCCGTCCTCCTTCTCGATCCCGCCGATGCGGTGCATGAGCCCGGGTGTGCCAGGGATGGCCCAGGGGCGCACCAGCCGCTCGTCGCGGCGGAAGGGCCAGAAGACGGACTCGCCCTCGTCGTTCACGTGGTTGGGCTTGGAGGCGAAGTTGACGGCGATGGAGTCGAGCTGCTCGACATCGGGGATGCGCCAGGGCTCGCTGCTGTTGGCCAGGTAGCCGTCCGACAGCAGGATCACCGGCGTGCGGTGCTCAACGGCCAGGCGCACCGCCTCGATGGCCGTGAAGAAGCAGTCCGACGGGCTCTGGGCCGCCACTATGGGCAGGGGCGCCTCGCCGTGGCGGCCGTACATGGCCATGAGCAGGTCGGCGGCCTCGGTCTTGGTCGGCAAGCCCGTCGACGGGCCGCCCCGCTGGATGTCGATGACCACCAGCGGCACCTCGAGGCTCACGGCCAGGCCCACGGTCTCGGCCTTGAGGGCCATGCCGGGACCCGAGGTGGTGGTGACGCCGATGTGGCCCCCGTAGGCCGCGCCGAGGGCCGCTCCCACTGCGCCGATCTCGTCCTCGGCCTGAAGGGTGCGGACCCCGAAGTTCTTGTGCCGGGCCAGCTCATGCAGGACGTCGCTGGCCGGGGTGATCGGGTAGGACCCCAGGAACAGCGGTATTCCGGCCTGCTGGGAGGCGGCTATGAGCCCCCACGACAGGGCGGTGTTGCCGTTGATGTTGGTGTAGGTGCCCGGCTCGAGTGCGGCCGGCTGGACCATCAGCCGGCTAGCGCCCAGCTCGGCGGTCTCGCCGAAGGCATGGCCGGCGGCAAAGGCGGCCTTGTTGGCTGCGATCACCGTGTCGCGCCCCGCGAACTTGCCGTCGATCCAGTCGACGGTGGGCTTGACCGGGCGCGAGTACAGCCACGACACCAGCCCGAGGGCGAAGAAGTTCTTGGACCGCTCGGCGTCGCGGGGCTTGACGCCCAGGTCCTGGCAAGCCCGCTTGGTGAGGTCGGTCATTGGGGCGGTAACCACCGTGTAGCCGTCGAGGCTGCCGTCCTCCAGCGGGTTGGACTCGTATCCGGCCTTGGCCAGGTTGCGCTCGTTGAAGGCGTCGGCGTTGACGATCACGGTCCCGCCCGGCTTCAGCAAGTGCAGGTCGGACTGGAGTGCGGCCGGGTTCATGGCCACCAGCACCGTCGGGGCGTCGCCGGGCGTGGTGATGTCGTGGTCGGAGATGTGGACCTGGAACGACGAGACTCCGGCCAGCGTGCCGGCCGGGGCCCTGATCTCGGCGGGGAACTCGGGCAGGGTGGCCAGATCGTTGCCGAACAGGGCGCTGGCCGAGGTGAAACGGTCGCCGGTGAGCTGCATGCCGTCACCCGAGTCGCCCGCGAAGCGGAGGACGATGCCATCGGTCGTACGGACCTCCTGGGTCCGTGCCGAAGTCTCGGTCACTGATGCTCCTTTGCATCCGCTGTGCGGGAGCAGACGGCACGGCTCGCGGTTGAGACCCACCATCTCCGGCCCGCAGGCGTCACGATAGCCGGTATACCGTTTGAGGCCACGGCATTTGGCCCGTTCATTTGCAGGTTCTGCGCTACCCCGACTCAGGCCACGGTGACGGAGGCGTCCAGGTACACGTCCTGGATGGCGTTGAGCAGTTCGACACCGGAGGCCATGGGCCGCTGGAAGGCCTTGCGGCCCGAGATCAGCCCGGTGCCGCCGGCCCGCTTGTTGATGACCGCGGTGGCGACCGCCTCGGCCAGATCGCCGGCGCCCGACGATGCGCCGCCGCTGTTGATCAGCCCGATCCGGCCCATGTAGCAGTTGGCCACCTGGTAGCGGCACAGGTCGATGGGATGGTCGCTGGTGAGCTGGTCGTAGACGAGGTCGTGGGTCTTGCCGAAGCCCACGGCCCGGTATCCGCCGTTGTTGGTGGGCAGCTTCTGCTTGATGATGTCGGCCTCGATGGTGACGCCCATGTGGTTGGCCTGGCCGGTCAGGTCGGCGGCCGCGTGGTAGTCGGTGCCGTCCACCTTGAACGCCGGGCTGCGCAGGTAGCACCACAGAACGGTGAACATGCCGAGCTCGTGAGCGGCCGCGAACGCCTCGGAGACCTCTCCGATCTGGCGCCGGGCGTTGTCCGAGCCGAAGTAGACGGTGGCGCCCACACCGGCCGCGCCGAGGTCCCAAGCCTGCTCCACCGAGCCGAACATCACCTGGTCGTACGACTCGGGGTGGCTCAGCAGCTCGTTGTGGTTGAGCTTGACGATGAACGGGATGCGATGGGCGTAGCGGCGCGACGCCATGCCCAGCACGCCGAACGTGGTGGCCACCGCGTTGCAGCCTCCCTCGATGGCCAGCTCCACGATGTTCATTGGGTCGAAGTAGGCCGGGTTGGGCGCGAACGACGCTGCGCCCGAGTGCTCGATGCCCTGGTCGACGGGCAGTATCGACACGTAGCCGGTTCCGGCCAGCCGGCCGCTGCCGAACAGCGACTGGATGCTGCGCAGCACCTGGGGCGAGCGATCGCTGGCGGCGAGGACCCGGTCGACGAAGTCGGGGCCGGGAAGGGTCAGCGAATCCCGCTCGAAGGTCTTGCACTCATGATCGAGCAGCGACTCGGCGTCGTCGCCGAGCAGTGTGTGAATGTCCACGGAAAGCTCCTGATGGGGTGGTCCGAGGCGACCGCCGGTCGGCAAGCCAGGCGACCCGCGCCCGCCTGCCGCCACGGTAGCGCCCCAACCCGTCAGCGAGCGCGGACCCGCGAGACCGGCCCCGCGTCGGGCGTGGCTCGGACGGGTGCACTAGCGTCGTTGCCCAAGTCAGGGGGACGAGCGATGAGGCTCACCGACGACCAACTCCGGGAATTCGACGAGACGGGCTATCTGTTCTTGCCCGATGTCTTCTCGGCGGCGGAGGCCGCTCTGCTGCGCCGCGAGGCTGACATCTGCTTCGCCTTGCGACGAGAGGAGGTCTGGCTCGAGGACAACGGCGCACCCCGCAGCGCCTTCGCCGCCCACCTCTACAACGAGGCTTACCGCCGTATCGCCGCCCATCCGCGGCTCCTCGAGCCGGTGATGCAGATCCTCGACGGCCAGGTGTACATGCACCAGTTCAAGATCAACGCCAAGGCGGCCTTCGACGGCGCAGTCTGGCAGTGGCACCAGGACTACGGCACCTGGCAGCGCGACGACGACATGCCCGAGCCGCGGGCCATGAACATCGCGGTCTTCCTCGACGATGTGACCGCGGCCAACGGCCCCCTGCTCCTCCTTCCGGGCAGCCACAAGTTGGGCGTGCTGGAGGCCAGCCACGACCTGGAGACCACCACCTATCCGCTCTGGTGCCTGGAGCGTGAGACCGTCCGCGAGCTGGCTGACAGGGGCGGCGTGGTCGCGCCGACGGGCAAGGCCGGCTGCGTGCTGATGTTCCACTCCAACATGGCGCACGCCAGCCCGCCCAACATCAGCCCCTTGAGCCGGGTGATCGTCTACCTGAGCCTGTGTGAGGTCTCGAACCACATCCGCAGGTTCCAGCGGGCCGAGTGGCGAGCCCTGCGCGACTTCGCGCCGATCGAGCCGCTGGCCGACGACTGCCTCGAAGAACTGATTCGACTCGAGCGCTCGACTCCCGATCAGCCCGCACGCGACCACAGTTTGGATCCACAGCATGAACCTCTTCCGGCTGCTGCAGGAGCGCGTCGCTGAGGGCCGCCCCGTCACCGTCGGCCTGATCGGAGCCGGCAAGTTCGGCTCGATGTTCCTGGCCCAGGCCAGGACCACTCCCGGCCTCCATGTGACAGCCATCGCCGATCTCGATCCCGACCGGGCCCGCGCCGCCCTGGCCGCGACCGGCTGGCCCGATGAGACCTGCTGTGCTCCGTCGCCGGCTGCCGCTCTGGAGCGCGGCAGGATCCACGTGACCGACGATGCCTTCGAGTTGATCGCCGCCGACGGGGTGGAGGTTGTGGTCGACGCGACCGGCAACCCCCCGGCCGGCCTGGAACACGCCCGCTGCGCCACCGCCAACGGCAAGCACATCGTCATGGCCAACGTCGAAGCCGACGTCCTGGCCGGACCGTTGCTGGCCGCTGAGGCCCGCCAGGGCGGGCTGGTCTACTCGATGGCCTACGGCGACCAGCCGGCGCTGATATGCGAGATGGTCGATTGGGCGCACGCCGCCGGCCTCGGTGTGGTCGCGGCGGGCAAGGGCACCAAGTACCTGCCGAGCTACCACGATTCCACCCCCGAGACCGTCTGGGACGGCTACGGCATCTCGCCCGAGCAGGCCGCCGAGGGCGGCATGAACCCGCAGATGTTCAACTCATTCCTCGACGGCACCAAGTCGGCGATCGAGATGGCCGCGGTGTCCAACGCCACCGGCCTGGTGCCGGCGCCGGGCGGACTCGAGTTCCCGCCGGCCGGCACCGACGAACTAGCCGAGGTCCTGCGGCCGCGTGCCGAGGGCGGCACGCTGCACCACAAGGGCCAGGTGGAGGTGGTCTCGTCGCTCCATCGGAATGGCGAACCTGTCGAACGCGACCTGCGCTGGGGCGTGTACGTGGTCTTCGAGGCGTCCAGCGACTACACCGAGCGCTGCTTCTCCGAGTACGGCCTCACGACCGACCGCAGCGGCCGCTACAGCGCGACCTACAAGCCGTACCATCTGATCGGCCTGGAGGTTGGCCTGTCGGTCTTGAGCGCCGCCCTGCGCGGCGAGCCGACCGGGACGCCCGACGGATTCCGCGGCGATGCCGTCGCGGTGGCCAAGCGCCACCTCAAGGCGGGCGACAACCTCGACGGCGAGGGGGGCTATACCGTCTGGGGGCGCTTGATGCCGGCCGGCGACAGCCTCGCCGGAGGCGCCCTGCCGGTCGGCCTCGCCCACGACGTGCCCCTGGTCAACGATGTAGCCAAAGGTCGAGTCATCACGTGGGCCGACGTGAAGGTCGACGAGACCAGCAACGCGGTGAGAATCCGCCGCGAGATGGAGTCGCGCTTCGGCTCGCTCAGCTGAGAGCGCGGACCCGTTGGGACACGTCGGCGAGTCTCGGGTCGTGGGACTCGACCCAGCGGAACAGCTCGCGAGCGCGGGGCGATCGACCAGCCCGTTCGTACAGGTCGGCGAGGGCGTAGGCCCGCCGCAGGTGGTGGTCCCGGGGCCGCGAAGGCAGCTTCCAGCCCTGCTCCAGTACCCGGATGGCTGCGGGCAGCTCTCCCCTGTCGGCCTTGGCGCCGGCCAGCACCAGCCGGCCCTCGGTCACCAGCTCGGCCGACGGAGACGCCGCGCCGAGTTCCTTCCAGAGCGCCTCCACATCGGCCCAGCGGCCCAGGGCCCGGTGGCAGTCGGCCAGCACCGGATGCTGCTCGGTGGAGCCGCTCAACTCGCGGAAGTACTCGAGCTCGCCCATGGCTGCCTTGAAGCGGCCCAGCCGGTACAGCACCAATCCGTGCAGCTCACGAATGTCGGCTAAGTCCGGGGCATCGCGGGCCAGCCGGGTGAGCAGCGGGAGGGCCTCCTTGAATCGTTCGGCGCGGAACGCCTTGGCCGCCGCCTCGAAGCGCCGCACCGCGCTCCTGCCCCGCTCGGGGCCCAGCGCCCGCAGCAGTTCGGAGGCCGGGTCCGGCGCCGGATGCGGCACCGGTGGCAGCGGCACTCGCTGTCGCGGCTTACTCACGCCCGGCCCAGACCGCGAGCGACCCGACCTGTCGCTCTTGCGGACCATCGCGAGATCCTACCGGCGCCCCTCGACTCGTCAGCCTCGTGAATTGGCAGCCCAGGACGCCCAAACGGGCACTCACCGCTGCCAATTCGGGTGCCCGAGAATGGCAGAAGGCCCCGGACCTGGTCGACGGGGCCTTCTGATCGGCGAAATCCGGCGGCGTCCTACTCTCCCAGGGCGTCTCCACCCAAGTACCATCGGCGCTGGCGGGCTTAACTTCCGTGTTCGGAATGGGAACGGGTGTGACCCCGCCGCTATCGCCACCGAAACCTGTTGTCGTGCGGGCGAACCCTCAGCGGGATCGCCTCTTGACGAACTCCATAGCGAGCACGAGCACCGAGCGCTCGATGCGAAATTGAACCAAGCCCTCGGCCGATTAGTACCGGTCAGCTGAACACGTCACCGTGCTTACACTTCCGGCCTATCAACGTGGTGTTCTGCCACGGGCCTTACCCGGTTACCCGGTGAGAGACCTCATCTTGGAACAGGCTTCCCGCTTAGATGCTTTCAGCGGTTATCCCTTCCGCAGGTCGCCAACCAGCCATGCTCCTGGCGGAACAACTGGCACACGAGAGCTGCGTCCGTCCCGGTCCTCTCGTACTAGGGACAG
>VYFQ01000027.1:0-22533 GCA_009842325.1 Acidimicrobiaceae bacterium
CCTGCACCTTGTAGGACTGGCCGGGCCAGAGCCCTGAGATCGTCAACTCGTTGTCGACGGGGAACGCGTTCCAGTCCGTGTCCTTCTTCGGCTTGAAGTCCTGGCCGGCAGGCGTCCACCTCACCCGGTGGTCGACCGCGCCGTCCGGATGGGGATCCCAGCTGACGTGAAGCTCTCCCGGCGCGTCGCCCGCCTGCACGCTCAACCCGGTCACCGCCGCGGGCCGGGCGACCAGGGCCACCTCCGCAGGCGCGAGAGAGTCCGCTGGACGGGCAGCCGCGGTCGTTGGCGCCAAGACCGCGACAATGATCCCTGCTGCCGCGACCCGGACTGCCAACGACCGGCGTCGCTTCGGCCGCTCCGGACTTCGATGCGCTGCGAGGCTTGGCCGACCAGGCAATCTCAAGACTCCTCAACGCGGGCGAACTCTGGCTCCGGATGGCCAGGGAGGCATTGTAGTTGAGACAACAATGCTACGCGGGCTGCCAGTCTGGCCGGGTTCTTGTAACGCCTCGAGCGACAATCGCCGGCTGGTCCTTGATCGCGAGACATGATGGAGGAACGCGTGTTGTGGCAGCCCGCGGGCTGAGCTTCTTGGCGGCGGTCGCCGTTGTCGTGGGGTGCGCAGCCCCTGATGCGGTAGCGCCTCAGCAGCCGGTGCCGCCGGTCCCTGCTGAGACGCCGGAATCCGCTGAGGCGGTTGCGGGACCGGCACCCGAGCCGCTCGTCACGACCACCTTGGCCGCAGCAACGACGCTCGCTCCAACAACCACCACGACAGCAGCCGTCGAGTACGAGTCGGCCCCCACAACAACATCTGCAACGACCACGTCCACGACAACGACCGTCGCCCCCACGACCACAACCACGGCCGTCGAGCCCGAGTCGGCTCCCACAACCACAGTTGTGACGACGACGTCCACGACAACGACGCTCGCTCCAACAACCACGACGGCAGCGGCTGATCTAGCGGCTTCTTCCCAAGACGAAGCGGAGCCGGTCGGAACGGACGCTCCCGCGGTGGCGTCACCGAGCGAGGTGACGCCGTACCAGCAGGCGGTCGCGGTCGCGAGCCTCCTGGCGCCGGGTTTCGTAGTTCCCAACGACTGCCGCCCGCCGCCGCTCGACTCGCCGTACTCGATGCCGAACGCGCCCCGCGCCTACCGCTCGGGCGTCCACGCCGGCGTCGACTTCCTGTGCTCGACGCCGGGACACCCGGTGGTGTCCGTGCTCGACGGCCAGGTGGTGGTGGCCGCGGGCGACTACCAGGATCCGACGCTGCGGGAATGGAACGACATACTGGCCGTGGCCGCGGCGTTGGGGTCCACACCGGACTACACGCTGGCGATGCTCTCGGGAAGGTACGTGGTGGTCGACCACGGCATCATCGACGGCGTCGGCCATGTGGCCTCGCTCTATGCCCACCTGGACGCGGTCGATCCCGGCGTCAGGGTGGGAGCGTCCGTCGACGCCGGCCAGCGCCTCGGGGGCATCGGCAACACCGGTACCCGAGCCGGCGTCCTCGGGGATCCCGACGGGCAGCTGCACCTCCACTGGAACTTCTACGTCGACGGCCAGTACCTGGGCGCCGGTCTGTCCGAATCGGAGACCAGGGACGTGTACGCGGAGCTCTTCAAGTACGCCACCGGCACAGAGCCACGGCCGGAACCGGGCACCGTGGACGCCGGCACCGGCCTCGGTGACCAGGACGGCGGCAGCTTCGCACCGCGTCCGGGACCGGCCGGGCCGGGAACGCTCACACCCTCCGGCCACAGACCGCTGGACGAACCGATCTCGCTCGACCAGGCCCTCGAGGCGGCAACCCGGCTGTCAGGCGACATCGTCGTGCCCAGCGACTGCGAGGCCGTGCCCCTGCCGTGGCCGTCGGTGCTTCCCAACGCTCCCCGCGCCTACCGTTCGGGCACCCATCAGGGCGTCGACTTCGGCTGCCCGAGGATCGGACAGCCGGCGGTGGCCGCGCTCGACGGCCGCGTGGTGATGGCAGTCGGTGACTTCGAGGATCCCCCGCCGCAGGAGCGGAGCCGACTGCTCGACACCGCCTCAGCGCTGGGAGCCACCCCCGCGTACACGCTGGTGATGCTCTACGGCAACTACGTCGCCGTGGACCACGGCATCGTCGACGGCGTGGGCCACGTCATGTCGCTCTACGCGCACCTAGACGAGCTGGACGCCGGCATCAGGCCGGGGCGGTGGGTCGAGGCCGGCCAGAGTCTCGGCACGATCGGCAACAGCGGCACCTACGCGGGCGCCTCGGGGTCGACCCACGCTCAACTGCACCTGCACTGGGAGCTGCACATCGACGGCCACTACCTGGGCATCGGCCTGTCCGGCGCCGACACCCGAGCTGTCTACACAGCCCTCTTCGCCGACGCCGGCGGGACCTAGAAGTGAGGCAATTCGTGACCCGTGGGCATTGAGTTCAATAGAGACACTTCACTGCGATAGAGGCAGACAACTCGATAGAAGTCGCCCTCTAGAACGAACTTGGAACCAGTCCGGCAAGGTGGTCGAATCCGATAACGAAGCCGGCTAGAAGTGCTTCGGTGGCGTCAACGCGCCCTGGACGTTGAGCTTCGTTTGATGCTTGTTCTCGGTCACGAGGTTGGTGGACACGTCGATCACGCCGTCGATCTGCTGGATCTTCTCGTGGATCAGGCGGCGAAGGCCGAGCACGTCGCGGCAGAAGACGTCGGCGACGATGTCGTAGGCGCCGGCCAGCGTGGCGACATACGCGGTCTCGTCGAGGTCGGCCAGCGCATCGGCCGTCTCCGTCAGTTGCCGGGGCTGGACCTTCATCAACAGCGTGGCGTGCACGCCCAGTCCCGAGCGGTGGGGATCCAGCCAGACGTCGAAGTAGAGCATCCCCGACGTGCGCATCCGGCTGATCCGGTTGCGCACGGTGCCGGCACTGACACCGATGAGCTTGGAGATGTCGCTGTAGCTACTGCGGCCGTCCTCGTGCAATATCCGCACGATTTCCAGATCGACATCATCCAAATCCACATCGAAACGCTACTGCATTGCTGGACGCGCACACTAGTCCTGCGACCCGCCGATTGATCGACTCAGTCATTCCGGAAACAGCAGCTCGAGTCAGCCAGCTTCAATCCGAATAATACGTAATATTCGAAATGAAATATGACCCTTCTCTTGACGACGTTTCGGGGGCGCCGGACTAGGAAAGGCCGCCACTTCGCACTTGGCACTGCTCTTGTCCCGCGCTTGGTCAATTGGCACTGCACCGGGCCGCCATCAGGCGCGATGATGGTCAAACGCAAGGCTCTTCCCGCGCGACAGGAAGGGGCGAGCGAGGCGTGGACGGCGACACCCAGGACACCGAGCTGCTGGCCGAAGAAGCAGTGGAGCGCGTCGAGCGCTGGCTGGCATCGGGCGCGGCGCCGGCCTCGAGACGGGAACGAACCGCCACCCGGCGGCTGGCCGATCTGGTGAGCGATCGGCAGGGCACCGCCTTCGCCATGCGGTTCGTGGACCGGGTGATCCGGCCCGAGAGCCCCGCCACGTCGGCCCGGCAGCTCGCGTCGCTGGTCGGTGAGGCCGAACTGCCCTCGTTCCTGTCGCCGCTGGACCGGCTGCTGGTTCGCCTCGGGGCGCGCCTCGGACCCCGGCTCCCCCGCCTGGTGATGCCGATCGCCCGGCGACGGATGCGGGCGCTGGTGGGCCACCTCGTCGTCGACTCCGAGCCCCAGCGGCTGGGCGCCCACCTGCAGGCCCGCGCCGCCGAGGGCTACTCGCTCAACGTCAACATGCTGGGCGAGGCCGTGCTGGGCGACGCCGAGGCCGGCCGGCGGCACCGGGAGGTGCTCGACACGCTGGCCCAGCCCGACGTGGACTACGTGTCGGTGAAGGTCTCCGCGGTGGTCTCGCAACTCAACCCCTGGGACTTCGACGGGTCGCTGCAGCGGGTGGTGGAGGCTCTGCGACCGCTGCTGCGGGCGGCCGCGGCCAGCGCGCCCCCGACGTTCATCAACCTCGACATGGAGGAGTACCACGACCTAGAGCTCACCACCGCGGCCTTCCGCGCCCTGCTCGGCGAGTTGGAGTTCTCCGCGGTGGATCTCGGCATCGCGGTGCAGGCCTACCTGCCCGACTCCTTCGACGCCCTGCGGGAGCTGGTCGACTGGCACAACCGGCTGGCCGCAGACGGTCGCCGCTCCGGCTCGATCAAGATCCGCCTGGTCAAGGGGGCGAACCTGGCCATGGAGCGGGTGGAGGCCGCCATGCACGGCTGGCCCCAGACGCCCTACGAGACCAAGGCCGAGACCGACGCCAACTACAAGCGCTGCCTCGACTGGGTGCTGACACCGGAGCGCACCGGCTCGATGCGCATCGGTGTGGCCAGCCACAACCTGTTCGATGTCGCCTGGGCCGACCTGCTGGCCGCCCGGCGCGGGGTCCGGACCCGGGTGGAGTTCGAGATGCTCGAGGGCATGGCCCCCACCCAGGCCGAGATGCTGCGCGCCGACGGCAGGGGAGTGCTGCTGTACACGCCGGCGGTGGCCGAGCGGGACTTCGACGTGGCCATCAGCTATCTGTTCCGACGCTTGGAGGAGAACGCGTCGGAGGAGAACTTCATCCACCATCTGTTCGGCCTGCGGCCCGGCAGCGCAGCGTTCGCATCCGAGGCGGCCAAGTTCCGGGCCGCGGTCGCCGGCCGGTGGTCGGCCGGGCGGTCCCCGCGCCGACGCCAGGACCGCCGTCACTCTCCCCGGCCTGCCGATCCGGCCCGCGATTTCTTCAACGAACCCGACACCGACCCCGTGCTGGCCGCCAACCGGGAATGGGCCCGCGGGATCGTCACCCGGCAGTGGCGCGGGCCGGCCACGGCCGTCACCCGTCAGGTCGCCGACGTGGACCGGACGGTGGAGGCGGCCGCCGGCGCGCAACCGGCCTGGGCTGACCTTGCGCCCGCCGAGCGCCGGAACCTGCTGTGGCGGGTGGCCGACGAGTTGAGCAGCCGGCGCGGCGACCTGGTGGCGGCCATGGTCCACGAGGGCCGCAAGACCGTCGCCGAGGCCGACCCCGAGGTGTCCGAGGCGGTCGACTTCGCCCGGTGGTACGGCGAGCGGGCCCTCGACCTGGCCCACCCGGGGCCGGCCGGTTCGGGACTGGCCACCGCTGGCCTGGCCCGGTTCGAGCCCTACGGCGTTGTGCTGGTGGTGCCGCCGTGGAACTTCCCGGTGGCCATCCCGTCCGGGGGCGTGCTGGCGGCTCTGGCCGCCGGCAACGCAGTGATCCTCAAGCCCGCGCCCGAGACCCCCGGCTGTGCCGAGATCGTCGCCGAGTGCTGCTGGGCCGCGGGCCTGCCCGAGGGCCTGGTCTCCTTCATCCGGACTCCCGACGACAGCGTGGGCCGCCACCTGGTCACTCATGCTGGGGTGCATGCGGTGATCTTGACCGGGGCCTATGACACCGCCCAGATGTTCCTGTCGTGGAAGCCCGATCTGCGCCTGCTGGCCGAGACGTCGGGCAAGAACGCGATGGTGATCACGTCCAACGCCGACGTCGACCTGGCCGTGGCCGACCTCGTGTCGTCCGCGTTCGGCCACTCCGGCCAGAAGTGCTCGGCCGCCAGCCTGGCCATCTGCGTGGGCGGTGCGTACGACTCGCCCCGCCTGCGACGCCAGCTAACCGACGCGGTGACCAGCATCAAGGTCGGCGCCGGCACCGATCTGGCCACCACCATGGGTCCGACCATCAACGAGCCCGAGGGCAAGCTCCTGCGGGCGCTCACCCGCCTCGACGACGGCGAGGAGTGGCTGGTCGAGCCCCGCCGCCTCGGCTCCCAGACCTGGACTCCGGGCGTGCGCCTAGGTGTGCGGCCTGGCTCATGGTTCCACCGAACCGAGTGCTTCGGGCCGGTGCTGGGCGTCATGCGAGCCGGCTCGCTCGACGAGGCCGTCGCCATCCAGAACTCGACGGCCTACGGCCTCACCGGCGGCATCCACACCCTCGACCCCGCCGAGATCGGCCGCTGGACAGACACGGTCGAGGTGGGCAACGCCTACATCAACCGCCCCACCACCGGGGCCATCGTGCGCCGCCAGCCCTTCGGCGGCTGGAAGCGGTCCTCGGTCGGCCCCGGCACCAAGGCGGGCGGTCCCAACTACGTGGCCCGCCTGGGGACCTGGCACCCGGTCGACACCGGCGTGCCCGACGACGAATGGCTGGCCGCGGCCCGAGCCAGCGACGAAGCCGCCTGGCAAGCAGAGTTCGGCATCGAGCACGACCCCACCGGGCTGTTCTGCGAGACCAACATCCTGCGCTACCGACCCCTGCCCCGCATGGCGCTGCGAGCCGAGCCCGAGGCCGCGCCCCGTGACATCGAACGAGTCCGGACCGCGGCCCATCGCTGCGGCGTACCCCTCATCGAGTCGCACCCCGCCGCCGAGACCAGCCCCGAGTTCGCATCCCGGCTCGCCTCCCTCGATGTCCAACGGATCCGCGTAGTGGGAACCTGCAGCCAAGAGCTGCGAGCCGCCGCAAACGAGGCCGGCATCCACATCGCCGACGACCCCGTCACCGCCGAAGGCCGGATCGAGTTGCTCCACTACCTACGCGAGCAGGCCATAAGCCGCACCACCCACCGCTACGGCAACGTCCTGTAGGGGGCAGATCGCGTACCGGCAGCTTCTAGCAGTGGCGCGGTGCCCACTAGGGCCGCCACACGTTCGCCATAGGTTTGCTAACCAAGCCAACGACCGTCGAGCTGACCGGAAGGCGAGCCGTGAGAGAGCTGACGATCGACGAAATCGATGACCTGGCTCTGGGGGCGACCCTGCTCGGAACGGGTGGAGGCGGCGACCCCTACGTCGGCAAGCTGCTGGTCAAGCAGGCGATCGCCGATCACGGTCCGGCGCGGGTCGTAGGACCGGAGGAGTTGCCCGAGGACGGGCGCGTGCTGACCACAGCCATCATCGGCGCGCCAACGGTGATCCTGGAGAAGATCCCGGCCGGCACCGAGTTCCGAGCCGGCATCCGCGCCCTAGCCGCGTACCTGGGAGAAGAGCCGGTCGCGCTGATGCCGATAGAGGTGGGAGGGGTCAACACGCTGGTGCCGATCGCCACCGCGGTGGAGTTGGGCATCCCGATAGTTGACGCCGACGGGATGCGACGCGCCTTCCCCCAGATCGAGATGACCGTCTTCACGCTGCACGGGCTGCTGGCCGCGCCCATGTCCATCGCGGACGAGAAGGGCAACATGTGCGTCTTCGAGGCCACCACCAACCAGACAGCCGAGGCGCTGGCTCGCGCCGCCATCCTTCAGCTCGGTCTGGCCAACGCGATCAGCTGCTACCCGATGACAGTGGCCGACGTGCGGCGGGCGGGCATCCACGGCTCGATGACCTACTGCACCGAGGTCGGGAGGCGCCTCGCCCAGGTCAAGCGGGGCACGGCGCGAGCTTGGGAGGAACTGCTCGACTACACCGAGGCAGCCCTGGTCTTCAGCGGCAAAGTCATCGACATCGATCGGCGAACCACCGAAGGCTTCGCCCGAGGCACCGTGGTTCTCGAGCACCTGGAAGACGCCAGCCGCACCATGCGGGTCGAGATCCAGAACGAGAACCTCATCGCGTTCGAGGAGGGCGAAGCGGTGGTCACGGTGCCGGATCTGCTCTGCCTGCTCGACTACGAGTCGGCGGACCCGATCACCACCGAGGGCCTGGCCTACGGTCAGCGGCTGAACGTGCTGGCGATGCCCTGTGCCCCTGAGTGGCATCGCGACGGGATGTTCGACCTCGTGGGCCCGAGGGCCTTCGGTTACGACATCGACTACGTCGACTTCCGGGAGAACCAGCGATGAAGTCACTGAGGCTCGGCGTCGACGTCGGGGGCACCAACACCGATGCGGTGGTCGTCGACTCCGCCGGCACCGTCGTAGCCGCCACCAAGGCAGCCACGACCCCTGACCCGATCGGCGGCATACAGGCGGCCGTGACCGCAGTTCTGGGCCAGGTGGACGATCCCGCCGCGCTGGGCAAAGCGATGCTGGGCACGACCCATCCCACGAACGCCATCATCCGGCGCCAGGACCTCGACCGGGTGGGAGTGCTGCGCCTTGCTGCGCCGTCGTCGCTGGGAGTGCGCCCCAGCGCAGCCTGGCCCGAGGACCTCAGAGATATCGTCATCGGGCGCAGCCAGATTGTCGCGGGTGGCTTCGAATACGACGGCACACCCATCGCGAGCCTCGACGAGGATGCTGTCAGGCGCTTCGGCACTGCATGCGCACAGGATGTGTCCGCGATCGCGGTCTCCTGTGCGTTCAGTCCGGCCTCCGTCGATCACGAACTGCGGGCCGCGGAGCTCCTCGCCGAAGAATGCGGCACCGCCTTTCCTGTCTCGCTCAGCCACACGGTGGGATCGCTGGGGCTTCTCGAGCGCGAGAACGCGACAATCCTCAACGCCTCGCTGCTGACAGTGGCGAAGCGCGTGGTCGCCGGGTTCCGTAGCACGCTGGCGGAAGCAGGCCTGGAGGTGGAGAGCTTCCTCACCCAGAACGACGGAACACTGATGGCCGTCGACGAGGCCGACAAGTACCCGGTGCTCACCGTCGGCTCTGGCCCGACCAACTCGATGCGGGGGGCCAGCGCGCTGGCCGGGCTGTCCGACGCGCTCGTCATCGATGTCGGCGGCACCTCGGCCGACGTCGGGATCCTGGTCGACGGATTCCCACGCGAGTCGACGGCGGCCGTGGAGGTGGGAGGGGTGCGGACCAACTTCCGTATGCCCGATCTGATCTCGGTCGGCCTGGGGGGAGGCAGCATCGTTCGAGACACCGGCGGCGTCACCGTCGGCCCCGACTCCGTCGGCTACGACGTGATCACCGAGGCCATCTGCATGGGAGGCGACACCCTCACACTCTCGGACATCTCTCTGGCCGCGGGCCGCCTGGAGGGCTTCGGCAACCCCGCGCTGCTGTCGGGCCTGGATGCGTCGCTCACTGACGCAGCCATCGGCTGGGTGGACGAGCGGATCGGCGTCCTCTGCGAGCGGATGAAGGCTTCGAGCACGGCTCTTCCCCTGCTGGCGGTCGGCGGAGGTGCCCACCTGGTGCCCCATGAGTTGCCGGGGGTCAGCGAAGTGCTCTGGCCACCGCACCATTCGGTCGCCAACGCCTTCGGCGCGGCCATCGCGGAGGCGGCCGGATCGATCGACAAGGTCTACAGCTACGACACCGCCGGCAGGGAGGCCTGCCTGAGCAGTGCCCGCGAGGAGGCCGAGGACGCGGCCATACGCGCGGGCGCCGACCCCCACAACGTGCGCATCACGAGGATCGTCGAGATACCCATGACCTATGTGCCCGGGGGCGGATGCCGCGTCATTGTGAAGGCCGTGGGGCCACTCGCCTCCTAGTACACGGAACCGTGCCAACACCCGCCGGTCCGTCCCGATAGGCGATCCGATGCGAGTGGCAGACGCCCACAACGACTTGCTGCTCGCCGTAATGCACCAGCGGGAACGGGGGCAGAGCGACCCCTTCGGAGACTTCTGGCTGCCGCAGTTGCGCGCTGGAGGGGTCGCGCTCCAGTTCCTCGCGGTCTTCACCGAAGATCAGCATGTGGGCGAGGGGGCTCTGCGCCGGTGTCTGTTGCTACTCGAGGAGGCCAGGAACATCGCCGAGATGCACCAAGCCGACGTGGCAGTAGTAGAGACGCGCGAGGACCTCGACCGGGCGCTTGCCTCTGACCGCATCGGCCTGGTGCTGGCAATCGAGGGATCTGAGCCGATCGGACACAGTCTCGGCGTGCTGGAGACCTTCTGGCGTCTGGGCGTGCGCTGCATGTCGCTGACGTGGAACCGACGCACAATGCTGGCCGACGGCGCGGGTGAGGCCGCCACCAGAGCCGGCCTCACGACACTCGGCAAGGAGGCGGTGGCCGAGATGGAGCGGCTGGGAATGATCCTGGACGTCAGCCATCTGTCTGCGGCCGGGTTCGATCATGCTGCCGGCATCTCGAAGCGTCCCTTTGTGGCCACGCACTCGTCATGCCACGCCCTCTGTCCCCACCCGCGCAACCTCACCGACGAACAATTGCGCGACTTAGCCGAATCTGGCGGTGTTGTGGGGATCAACTCCTTCGGCGGGTTCCTCTCGACCGGCACTCCGACGCTGGACGACTATCTCGCCCACATCGAGCACGCCGTCGCGGTGGTCGGTCCAGCCGCGGTGGGGCTGGGCTGCGACTTCATGGAGGACCTGTTGGAGGTGCTCGATCCGATCCTCGGAGCGGGCCTGGTTGATCCCAGCGACATGCCCTTCGTGACCGGGATGCGCGGGCCTTCCGACCTGGGACCCTTCAGCGCACTGCTGGTGGATCGGCTGGGGATTGAAACCGCTGAGCGGGTAGCCGGCGAGAACTGGATCGACCTGCTCAGGCGCGTCTTGCCGTCTGAGAGTCAGCGCGGCTCTCGCGAGTAGTAGAAACGCGACGGTGGCCGATACTCGTCTGCGCCCCAGACCCCTCACCCTGAAGCAACTCCTAGCGACCGGCGCGCTCGGCGACTGTCATGTCGTGGCGGGCGAGCAGGGCCTGGATCGCGTTGTCTCCGACGTGTACGTGACCGCCCACTGCGACCTAGCCACGCCGATCTCGACAGGCCTGCTGGTCGTGCTGGATGCCCGGGAACTCCGGCCGAACTCCTACGCGCTGGACGTGGCCCTGCGAACGGTCAGAGACGGCGACGGGTCCGGCCTGGTAGCGGTGAATGCCGTCTCGGCCACCGGCATCGCGACGCGGCGCCTGGCTGATCGTTTCAGCACCGCGCTGGTGGAGACCGAAGCGGCCGATGTGCTCGCGGTGGCCGCCGCGGCGCGGGAGCTGGTGTTGCAGCCCGCGGTGCACCAGGCGGCCATGATGTCGAGGCTGTTGCGGGGTCTGGACAGGGCGACCACCGTGGATGGAACCTTGGCCCTGGCCTCTGAGATTCTGGGACGGCCGTGCTCGCTGGTGGAGGCCAGCAGCGCCGTCATCGCAGGGCCTCAAGTGTCGGTCCGGCCTCAGGCCCTGAGACAGCACGCCTACCACGCTCCCGATGTCGGTTCTGAGGGTGAACCGGGGATGGTCTGCCCCGTAGTCGTCGTGCCCGGCGAGCCGGTCCGGTTGTGGCTGGTATGCGTGCTGGCCGACGGCGACGAACCCATCCAGCGGGCCGGTCTGGATCTTCTCGGGGTCGCCTCCTGGGCCGTGGGCGCCAACTTGGTGCATGACCGCCTTGCCATGGAACGAGACGCCCGTCACCGACTCGCCCTGCTCAACGAGGTCGTCGGCAGCGGGGAACTGCCCGATGAAGCAATCCTCGCCCAGATGGCCACCTTCGGCTGGTCCGCAGCCGGATGGATCAGCGCCTTCCACGTTCAGCTCTCGGGTCCGGTGGACTCCAACTGGGTGCTCGTCAACACCGACGCCCTCGGTGAGACGCTCGTGGAGGTCGGGATCGACGGTCCGCTGATCGAGAGGACGGACGGCTGGTCGGGCTGGGTGTGCGCACCGGCGGAACCCTCCGTGGGTGACTATCAGCGCCTGACGCGAAGCCTGCACGACGCGCTCTGGTCGCTTGTTGCGGACGCAGACGGGGTGAGCGCGCATGCCGGGGTGGGCCGGCCTGCCACCGGACTCCCCGGCCTGCGGGCCGGCCTCATCGAAGCGCGCCAGGCGGCGGCGCTGGCCGGCGCCGGGGCGAGGCGCGTCGCGGTGAGACACATCGACGAACTCGGCATCCAACGGATCATGCTGGGCTGGTACGGGTCGGCCGACTTCGGCCGCGTGGTAGCCGCATTCCTCGAACCACTGACCAGCGAAGACTCCGACGGCGAACTGTTGCGAACTCTGCAGACCTACCTGGATTGCCAGTCCTCGGCAACGAGCGCGGCGGCGGCTCTCGGCGTCCACCGCAACACCGTCATGAAGCGCGTCGGCCGCATTGCCGACACCCTCAACGTCAACTTGCACGATCCCGACCAGCGGTTGGCGCTTCAGCTGGTGGTCAGGATGCACAGGCTCGATCGAGCCGGCGCCTAGTTGACCTGAATCTCAGCGTGTCTTGGCCTGTGCCAAGACTGCACCTTATGGCGCCCCTAAGGCAGCGTTCTGCCCATTGAGCCCCACTTCGGGTCTCCATACCGTCCCCTCTCAGGCTCATACATCCCATCGCGAGGGGGGAACCGATGAAGATACGAGACGCCGCCAGGCTCGTGGCGGTCATTCTGGCGCTGGCTCTGGTGGCCGCCGCGTGCGCAGACGACGACGCACAGGACGAACCCGCAGCAGCGACGACGGTGGCGAGCGGGGCCGACGACGAAGCTCCCGTCGACGTGGAAGAGTCACCGGGAGACGAAGAGGCGTCTGCGGACGACGAAGGCGCAGCCGAGCCGCCGGATGAGGAGCAAGCACCCGAACCTGATACCGAGGAGGAAGCGCCCGAGCCGGCCACCGAGGAGCCCGAGGCTGAGCCGTCGGCAACGACGGAGCCGGCCGGCCCGAAGCGGGTCGCCTACCTCTCGGCCAGCTCGGCGAACACGTTCCTGCTGGCGTCGGTCGGCGAGATGGAACGGCTCGCTGACGAGAACAACATCGAGTTGGTCGAGTTCGACGCCCAGTTCAACGCCGACCTGCAGACCACACAGCTCCAGGACGCGGTGGCCAGCGGCCAGTACGACGGGATCATCCTGGTTGCGTTGAACGGGCCCGGACTCGTTCCCGACGTGGAAGCAGCTCTCGATGCCGGGCACGAGGTCGTGCTGTTCAATCAGATCGTCGGCGACGATCTGTCGACTAACGAGCCGCAGGTGGACGGGATAGCCGCGTCCATCCTGGCTCCGCCGGTCGTCACCGGTGAGCGTGCTGGCAGGCTCACCGTCCAGGCCTGTGCCGGCCTGGACCCGTGCCGGGTGGTCTACATCTTCGGCATCCGCGGCATTCCACTGGATGTCGCTCTCCGCCAGGGCTTCGACAGCGTCGTGGCGGACCAGCCCAACATCGAGATCGTCGCCGAGGGCGAGGGCCAGTACCTGGGCCCCGAAGGCGGGATCAACGCCATCCAGGACATCCTTCAGGCCCAGCCCGACTTCGACGTGGTGGTTGGAGCTGATCAGCCGCTGCAGGGCATCGAACTGGTTCTCACCGACGAGGGCAAGCTCGACGATGTCGCCCTGATCGGCCTCGGGGGATCGTCGCCCGCCATCGAGGGGATCCGGGACGGACGGTGGTTCGCGACCGTGTTCTACGCACCGGCCAGTGAAGGCCGTCTGGCCATGGAGGCCATGATTGCGGCGCTGGGAGACGGCACGTACACCGGCGGCGTCGACCCCAACGGCGGCTTCGTCGACGAAGGCATGGTCACCTCGGCCAACGTCGACCAGTTCACCGCGGAGTGGGATGGCTGACCCTCAGCTCGCTGAGCCCGCTCACGCCGAGCGCGCTCACATCGAGTTGCGCGGGGTTTCCAAGCGGTTCGGATCCACCCAGGCCGTCGATTGCGCCGACATCGTCATCAGGCGCGGCTGCATCCACGGCCTCGTCGGGGAGAACGGCGCGGGCAAGTCCACCGTCGGCAAAGTCATCGCCGGAGTGCACACCGCGGACAGCGGAACAGTTGTCGTCGACGGCCGACCGTGCCGCTTCAGGTCGCCGCGGCAGGCCTTCAGCGCAGGCATCACCACCATCGCTCAAGAACTGGCCCTCGTCCCCGATCGCAGTGTGGTCGACAACGTGTTCCTGGGAGTGGAGTCGACCCGCTGGGGCTTCGTCGACCGCGGTGACACGCTGAGGAGGTTCGAAGCCCTGATCGAGCGCTCCGGCATCTCGATCGACGGGGACGCGAGTGTCAGGCAGCTCAGCGTTGCCGAGCAGCAGCGGGTCGAGATCCTGCGGGCCACGGCGCGGCGATCTGAACTCATCATCATGGATGAGCCGTCGGCCCGCCTCTCGGTGGAGGAGCGCGATCAGCTGCATCGTCTCGTCCGGTCGCTGCGCGATCAGAACATCACGGTCCTGTTCATCTCGCACTTCCTCGACGAGATACTCGATCTAGCCGACGACATCACGGTCATGCGCGACGGACGGGTCGTGAAGAACACCGAACCGTCGTCAGAAACCGCTGGCTCGCTTGTCGAGGCGATGATCGGGCGCAAGCTGGAAGGGAACTTCCCGCCCAAACCGCCTGCTCCCAATCCCGATCAGCGCTCGGCCCTGACCGTTCGAGGTCTCAGACCCGCGGGCCTGACCGGTTCGAGGCCCGTCGGGCGAGCGGCCCCGCCAGCCGAGGCTCCGTCGTCCGCAGGCCTGGACCTCGATGTGCTTCCGGGGGAGATAGTGGGCATCGCGGGACTTGTCGGATCGGGCCGAACGGAGTTCGTGAGGAGCATCTACGGGGCCGACAGCGCGATTACTGGGGAAGTACGGGTCCGCGGGCGCGACCTGGGCCGCCTGCATCCCCGTCGAGCGATCCGCTCGGGCATGGGTCTCATACCCGAGTCCCGGAAGGAACAGGGCCTGATGATGGATCGCAGCCTCCGTGAGAACGTGAGCCTCCCCCACCTCCGAGGGGTCACTCGGGCCGGCCTCGTGATGCGTCGCGCCGAGAGCGATCTCGTCGCGGAGACCACGGCGAACGCCCGGGTGCGCGGCGGGGGATTGGACACCCCTGTCCGGCTCCTGTCGGGGGGCAACCAGCAGAAGTGTCTGTTCGCTCGCTGGATGAGCCCGGGGCTGCGGGTGCTCATCGCGGACGAGCCCACTAGGGGCGTCGACATCGGCTCCAAACGCTCGATCTACGATCTGATCTCGGCCGCGGCCCGGGACGGTCTCGCTGTTCTGATCGTCTCGTCGGAGCTCGAGGAACTGGTCGGGCTGTGCCACCGGGTGATCGTGATGCGCGAGGGCCGGTTCGCGACGGAGTTCTCTCACCCCCAGTTGGATGAGGCACAAATCCTCCGGTATGCCTTCGGTGAGGAGGCCGCCGCCCGTCGAGCCTCATGACGGACCCCGCCGCCCTCCTGCGGCCATCGGGGGCCAGCCGATACCTGGGTGTGCTGGCTCGCTACGGCATCGTCTGGGTGACGCTGGCGCTGTTCGTTCTTCTGGCCGCCACAACCGACGGCTTCTTGGCGGGGCCGAATCTGCGCAACGTGCTGGACCAGCAGGCGACGCTGCTGATCGCCGCCTCCGTGGCCACCCTGACGATGATCGCAGGCGGTTTCGACGTGTCGATCTCAGCGGTTGCCGTGGCCGCGCCACTGGTGGCGCTGCGGGTCGAGAACGCCACCGGGTCGGTCGTGCTGGCGCTGCTCGCCGGCTGCGTGTTCGGCCTGGTTGTAGGAGCGGCCAACGGCTCGATTGTGGCGTTCGCCCGGATCAACTCATTCATCACAACGCTGGCTACGTCGTTCGTCGTGTTCGGCATCGGATATGTCGTGAGCGAGCGCAGCATCATGCGGCCCTCCAGCGACAGCTTCCGTAGCATCGCCCGCACGCGGGTCGCGGAGCTCACCACCGCCACATGGATCTCTCTCGCAGTGGTGGTGGTGGCCTGGATCACTCTGGCCGGGACCCGGTTCGGCCGTCATGTGTACGCCACCGGCGGCAATGCGGAGGCGGCCCGGCTTGCCGGAGTGCGAACACGTCAGGTTGTCGTCGTCGTGTTCGCGCTGTCGGGGCTGGCCGCTGGGCTCGCGGGCGTTGTGGCCGCGTCGCGGACCATCAGCGCCACACCCTCCGACGATTTCAGCTTCGTGTTCGGCGTGATCGCGGCCATCGTCGTAGGCGGCACCTCCATCGCGGGCGGCACGGGCGCGGTGTGGCGGACTCTGCTGGGCGCCTTCTTCATCGCCTTCATGGTCAACGGCTTCAACCTCCACGCGATCGACCCCATCTGGCAGCGGATCATCCAGGGACTCGTGATCCTGGTGGCGGTCAGCACCGACGCGTGGTCGAGAGCCCGGCGCGCCTGACCCCGGTCGACCCGACACTCCGGAGGACCAGACCCACCATTGACCCAGCAACAGAAGGAAACAGAATGAGAATCCACATCGTTGTTCCAATCACATCCGACTCGTTCAACGACCAAATCGCCGAGGAGGCCCGCGGCTTTCTCGGCGACGGCATCGACCTGGCGGTCTCGTGCCTCCCGTACGGTCCGGCTTCGATCGAGTCGTTCTACGACGAGGTTCTCGCCGGCCCCGCCATCGTCTCGGAGGTCGTGCGGGCCGAGGCCGACGGCGCCGATGGGGTCTTCATCACCTGTTTCGGCGACCCCGCGGTCCCCGCGGCCCGGGAGCTGGTCGACATTCCGGTCGTGGGCGGGTTTGAGCCCGCGGTGAGCACAGCCCTCAACGTCGGGGAGCGCTTCTCTGTCGTCACCGTGCTGGAGAACGTCGTGCCCATGATCTCCGCACTGGCCACCCGGATGGGTGTCGCGGGCCGGATGGCGTGCATCGAGGTGATTGACACCCCGGTTCTGGAGCTGCACGACGGCGACGTGCTGCTCAAGAACCTCTTCGAGGCCTCCTGCCGCGCCCTCGACGCCGGCGCCGACGTGCTGGTACTGGGATGCACCGGCATGCTCGGCGTAGCGGCCGCCCTCCAAGACCGGCTGGAGTCCGAGCGGACTCGCGTGCCGGTCGTCGATCCAACCGGCGCGTCCTTGGGGATGCTCCTCTCAATGCACTCGATGGGCCTCAAGCCGAGCCGCCGGACCTACATGCCCCCACCCGACAAGGAACGCACCAGCGCAACCGGCGACTAACGCATCCAGCCCCGTCGCGCCGACCGTCTCCCTATAGTTCGCACGTCATGGACGATGCCGCGCCCCGATCCTTCGATGTGGTCGTCATCGGCGGGGGCATCGCGGGAATATCGGCGGCCTGGGCGCTGGCCGGGCGGGGACACCGCGTGGCCGTCGTGGAGCGGGAAGTGTCGTTGACCGCACACAGCACGGGACGCTCGGCCGCCCAGTTCCTGGCCTCCTACGGCGGGCCCGTCCACCGGGTCCTAAGCGCCGTGTCCCGTCCGTTCCTCGAGAACGGCGTGGACGGCTTAGCCGACAGCGAACTGCTTGAGCCCCGCAACGTGCTGTCGGTGGCGCCGGCCGGCCTCGAGCAGCAACTGTCGGAGTGGATCGCAGCCAACCAGACCACCGGCACCCACTGCGAACTCCTCGACGCATCCGGCGCGATCGGGCTGTGCCCGGCGCTCGATCCGAAGTGGCTGGAAGCCGCCGTGATCGAGTACGGCGGGTTCGACATCGACGTCGCTGCGCTGCATCAGGCCTTCATGCGAGGCTCCCGGGCCCAGGGGGCGGCGGTGCTGCGCGAGCACGGTGTGAGAGCGCTCACCCGTCGCGACGGATGGTGGCAGGTGGATATCGGCCATCAGTTCCTGCGCGGTGCGGTCGTCGTCAACGCGGCCGGCGCCTGGGCCGACGAGGTGGCCCGCATGGCCGGCGTGCAATCCGTCGGCTTGCAGCCCTGCCGGCGGACCGTGTTCACCTTTGCCAGCCGCTTCGACTCGACCGGGTGGCCGCTGGTCGTCGGGGCCGACGAGAGCTTCTACTTCAAGCCCGAGGGCGCCGACCAGATCTTGGCCTCGCCCGCCGACGAGGATCCCATGGAACCCTGCGACGTCAAGCCCCGGGAGATCGACGTGGCAGCTGGAATCGAAGCCATCAACCGGGCCACGACCCTCGACGTGCGCTCGATCCGCTCCACCTGGGCTGGCCTGCGGACTTTCGCCCCCGACCGGATGCCGGTCGTCGGCTTCGACCCCGGAGCCGAAGGGTTCTTCTGGTGCGCCGGGCAGGGCGGTACCGGCATCCAGACATCCCCGGCCATGGCCACCCTCACCGCCGACCTGATCAGCGGCGACACTCCCGCGCCCCCGCTCGACGGCATTGCCCCCGAGCTCAGCCCCAAGCGCTTCCCGCGCTAGGCCTCGCGCCTGATCGTGGGTCGCGGTCCAATGTGGCATGCACAGCGGCGAAGGGCGTGACATCCTCAGCCTGATGCGCTTCCTCGATGCGGCCGCGGTTCGGGCCGCCACACCGTGGCCCGAACTGATCGCCGCCATCGCCGCAGTGCTGGCCGAGGAGCACCTGAACTCGCCCGAACGGCATGTGCATCCGGTCGGCCTGCCCGACGGCGGCGAGGGAGCGCTGCTGCTCATGCCGGCCTGGATCGACCGCGAGCTGATCGGCGTCAAGACTGTCACCTACTTCCCGTCCAACGCCGGCACCGCCGTGCCCACCGTCAACGCTGCGTACCAGCTCCTCGACGGCCGCACCGGTCACCTGAGCGCAGTGCTCGACGGAGACGAGCTGACCGACCGCCGCACCGCGGCCATCTCGGCTCTGGCCGCCGACCATCTGGCCCGCACCGACGCCGAGCGGCTACTGGTGGTGGGAACGGGCCGGCTGTCACCCAACATGGCCCGAGCCCACGCAACGGTCCGCCCGCTCACCAGCATCGAGATCTGGGGCCGCAGACCCGAGGCCGCCCAGGCCGTGGCCGAGCAGCTGCGGGCCGAGGACCTCCCCGCCCGAGCGACCACCGACCTCGACACCGGCGCCCAGGCGGCCGACATCGTCTCGTGCGTGACCGGCGCCACCAGCCCCCTGGTGCGCGGCGACCTGCTGGCACCGGGCGCCCATCTCGACCTCGTCGGCAGCTTCCAGCCCGACATGCGGGAGTCCGACGACGCAGCCGCAACCCGAGCCACCATCTTCGTCGACACCGTCGCGGGCGCCCTGTTGTCCGGTGACCTCTCCCAGCCGCTGGCCGACGGCGTGATCACCGAGGCCTCGATCGCCGCCGACCTGCGAGCCCTCGCCAACGGCGACCACCCCGGCCGGACGTCCGCCAACGAGATCACCCTGTTCAAGTCGGCCGGTTTCGCAGCCGCCGACCTGGCCGCCGCCCGCCTCGCCCTCAGCTGATCCCGCGGCCCGCCTGGACAAGAACGCCTGCAACAATCAGGCGGTCTCGCGCGTCTTAGGAGGGTGATGGGCGATGGTTCGGGTAGTGAACCCGCTAGAGCACCCGTGAACGGGTACGACGGCTTCGAAGGGCTGTTCGCGGCCAAGCGGGTGCCGATGTTGCGGCTGGCCACGCTGCTCGTCGGATCGCCAGCGATCGCCGAAGAAGTCGTTCAGGACGCCTTCAGCGCCGTGAACGAGCGCTGGGAGACCGTGGAGCGGCCGGCCGCCTACCTGAAGACGTCGGTGGTCAACGGTTGCGCTGGGATCCTGCGGCGCCGGACCATCGAGCAGCGATACCGGGCCGCCCGGGTCGAGGTCGCCGACAGCGACATACCGGAGCAGCTCATCGACCTGCGCAGCGCTCTGGACCGCCTCAGCGACCGTCAGCGACTAGCGGTGGTGCTGCGCTACTTCGCCGATCTTCCCGACGACCAGATCGCGGAGGCGCTGGGCGTGAGGCCGGCCACCGTTCGCTCGCTGGTCCACCGCGCCCTCGCCGCTCTTCGAAAGGAGTTGGAGTGAGCACGCTGGAAGAACGACTCCGGCGCGACATGCCCAGGTTGGCCGACGCCCTCCTCGATGCTCGTGCCCGAGAGCCGGAAGGCATCGCCGGCATCGGCGAGAGGTTCACCGAATCGACCGCCGACGACGGGCTGCTGGTCGACATCAGCATCGACGAACCCGGAGAGAAGAAGAGGTGGCCGGTGCTGGCGGCGGCCGCGGCCATTGTGTTGGTGGTTGTGGCGGGCGCGCTCCTGCTCGACGCCTTCGACGGGACCGAGGTCACGACTCTCAATCTGGTCGCCGACGAGTCGGGGACGTCCACCGATCCCGACGATGCAGCCGTTCCCCAGGCGCCCCCCGAATCTGAGGCATCCGTGCCCGAGGTCGACTCTGGGCCTCAGGAGCCGTCAGGAACCGCCATCCCACAGACTGGAGCAGCGGTGACGGGTGTGCCGGTCCCCGCGCCTCTGGAACCGGGCGTGCTCTCCTCGGGGGGAGAGCACACCTGCGGAGTGCGGTCAGACGGCACCGTCGAGTGCTGGGGCCTCAACAGCCATGGCCAGACCGAGGCACCGGAGGCAGCCTTTGTGACCGTCTCGGGGGGCCGTCTCCATTCCTGCGGACTCCTCACGGACGGCACCGTGATTTGCTGGGGTGACAACCGCTACGGCCAGAGCGACGCGCTGACCGGGGAGTTCGCCTCGGTCACCGCGGGCGACCGGCACTCCTGCGGAGTGAGGTTCGACGGCTCGGTCGCCTGCTGGGGGGAGAACCGGTCTCGGCAAGCCGCTGGCCCCGACGGCCAGTTCAGCCTGGTTTCTGCGGGCGGCTTCCACACGTGCGGTCTGCGCCCCGACGGCTCGGTGGCGTGTTGGGGGGACAACGATTCGGGGCAGGCGGAGGCTCCCGACGGCCAGTTCAGCCTGGTTTCTGCGGGCGGCTTCCACACGTGCGGTCTGCGCCCCGACGGCTCGGTGGCGTGTTGGGGGGACAACGATTCGGGGCAGGCGGAGGCTCCCGACGGCCAGTTCAGCCTGGTTTCTGCGGGCGGCTTCCACACCTGCGGCTTGCGCACCGACGGCACCGTCACCTGCTGGGGAGACAACTCGTTCGGGGGAGCCCGAGCACCCGGAGGCCAATTCCTGGCCGTCACAGCCGGGCGCTTCCACGCCTGTGGCGTGCGGGTCGACCGGACCGTCGAGTGCTGGGGCTGGGACTGGCGCGACCTGGGCGAGGCCGACCCGCCCTCAGGACAGTTCGCCGCGGTGGCCGCAGGAGCCGGTCACACCTGCGGGCTGCGCAGCGACAACACGATCGCCTGCTGGGGCGACAACGCCAACGGCCAGTCAGATCCGCCCCGCGGGGACCTAGGCGAGGGATTCAGCGCCCTCAGCGCGGGCGACGCTCACACCTGCGCGCTGAGGACCGACAACACTGTGGCGTGCTGGGGGGAGGGCGGGGAAGGCCAGTCCTACCCGCTCGACGGACAGTTCAAGTCGGTTGACGCCGGCAGCAATCACAACTGCGGCGTGCGCTTCGACAGCACCGTTGAATGCTGGGGCAACAACTCCGACGGCCAAGCCGATGCATCCGAGGGACTGTTCGCCTCGGTCGCCGCGGGCGGGTTCCATAGCTGCGGGCTACAGGTCGACGGCGGCGTGGCCTGCTGGGGCAGCACTGGCAGCGGACAGCTCGACACACCCGAAGGCGTGTTCCGTTCGATCGCGGCCGGACGCTGGCACACTTGCGGCCTGCACACCGACGGTACGGTCTCCTGCTGGGGAGACAGGCCCTACGGAGACTACGGCGAGACCGGAGCACCCGACGGGCAGTTCCTCGACATCACGGCGGGTGACACCCACAACTGCGGCCTGCGCGTTGACGGCGGCGTGGCGTGCTGGGGATACGACGACGGCGGCCGCACCCGCGCACCCCAGGGCCCGTTCACCTCGGTCGTCGCCGGGGACTTCCACACCTGCGGGCTGAGAGCGGACAGCACGGTGGCTTGCTGGCGAGCCACCGAACCTGAAGGGAGATTCGGGCCATGAGGACAGCACGGCACCCGCGATTCGTGAGCCTGGAGGCTCGGAACGCGCCGACGCCATTGCGCTGGCCGATTCCGGCCAAGGCCCTAGCCGGGCTGGCGGCACTTGCCCTGCTTGCGTCGGCATGTAGCGAGACTGACACAGCCGCACCGTCGCCGGAGTCGGATCCGGCCACGTCGGCTGCCCCCGAGCCGGAGCCCGCTCCGGAATCTGTCCCCGAGGAGACGGCCGATCCTGCTCCGGAGCTGGAGCAGACAAGTGAGGCAGCGGCCGATCCTGCTCCGGAGCTGGAGCAGACAAGTGAGGCAGCGGCCGATCCTGCTCCGGAGCCGGCTCCGCCGGAGGAGTCGGAGCCGGCGAGCACCGCCGACCCGGCCGATGACACCCAACCAGCCGGGGCGCCGTCCGACATCCCCGAAGGGGCCTTCCTCGACATCAGCGCGGGCGTGGACCACGCCTGCGGGCTGCGGATCGACCGCTCCATCGTCTGCTGGGGCGGCGGTACCGGTGCGATCGGCGTGCCCGAGGGACCGTTCAGCGCTGTCAGCTCCGGCTGGGGCTACACCTGCGGCTTGAGGGTCGACAGCACCGCGGTGTGCTGGAGCGGGTCGTCAGACGGAGGACCCGGCGAGACCATCGCGCCCATCGGGCAGTTCATCGCCGTCGCGGCGGGATGGGGCTTGGTGTGCGGATTGCGGACCGACAGCGACCTGTCCTGCTGGGGCAGCAACCGCAGCAGCGAAGCTCCCCCCGCCGGGGCAATGTTCAGCGCGGTCGACATCGGGCTCTCGCATTCGTGTGGGCTGCTGGTCGACAGTTCGGTGGTTTGTTGGGGCAGCAACCGCAGCGGTGAGAGCGATGCGCCGGAGGGGAGGTTCGCATCGGTGAGTGTGGGATGGTCGCATTCGTGTGGGCTGCTGGTCGACAGTTCGGTGGTTTGTTGGGGCAGCAACCGCAGCGGTGAGAGCGATGCGCC
>VYFQ01000027.1:22543-37712 GCA_009842325.1 Acidimicrobiaceae bacterium
TCGACAGTTCGGTGGTTTGTTGGGGCAGCAACCGCAGCGGTGAGAGCGATGCGCCCGGGGCGCGGTACATCTCCATTTCCGCGGGCGGCGCCCAGACCTGCGGGCTGCGGCCCGACAACACCCTGGCCTGCTGGGGCAGCGCGCTGCCCAGGGTGCCTGCGGGCCTTGAGCTGCCCGAACTCGAGCCGGTGGCCGAGCCGGAGCAGACCCAACCCGAGCCTGAGCCCGAGCAGCCGGCCGAGCCCGTCAGGGTCGTCGCGGGTCGGGCCAACTGGAGCAGCGGCTACTTCCAGGCGTCGCTGTTCAAGCAACTGCTGGAGGAACTCGGCTACGAGGTCACCGACCCAGCCGACTTCGAAGTAGGGCCGAACAACGGCTACCTCGCCATTGCGCAGGGGGACATGGACTACTGGCCCAACAGCTGGTATCCGAACCACTACGCCTGGCACCTGTCCGTACTGCCCGACGGCACGCGGGTCGGGGACCATGTCACCGTCGTCGGCGAGCAGTTGATCGAGGGCGGCCTTCAGGGCTTCCTGGTGACCAAGTCGTTCGCCGACACCTACGGCGTTTACACCCTGGACGACCTCAACCGCGATTCCCGGGCCCTCGCAGCGTTCGATACCGCCGATCCCGTGCCCGGCAACGGGAAGGCCGACGTCTTCGGCTGTCCCGAGGCTTGGACGTGCGACAACATCATCGAGAACATGATCGCGTTCTCCGGCTGGGAGAACATCGAGCAGGTCCAGCTCGACTACGAAGTGATGTTCGACCAAGCCCTCACGCGCGCCGACCGCGGGGACCCGATGGTGTTCTACACCTGGACCCCGACGTCCTACATCACCCAACTCCGTCCCGGCGACAACGTCTACTGGATGGGTATGGAGAGGATCCTGGACGACTCCAACCCGGCCGACCAGGTCAACGGCGAGCAGCACACCCAGCGCACGGCCGACGGGACCGGGGGCTATGCGTCCATCGGTCCGGAAGAGTGCCCCTCGGCCGCCGACCAGCCCAATGGCAAGTGCCCGCTCGGCTGGATCGCGGCCGACATCCTGGTCACGGCCAACAACGAGTTCCTGGAGGCCAACCCGACGGCGAGAGCCCTGTTCGAGGCCGTGAGACTGTCGCATCTCGACACGTCGAGGGCATGGGTGGACCAGTCGCTCGGCCTTCCGCCGGACTCCGTGGCTGCCCTGTGGATTCGAGACAACCGCGGTGTGGTCGACCAGTGGCTGGCCGTGGCCCGCGCCGCCGGCTGATGTCCCAGTCCCGGCTGCCTGAGGACCCAAACCACCGGTCGCGCTGGTTCATCGAGACGATCCCGCGCGGCTAGGTGGCGTCGGGCTCCTCAGCTTGGCCGGGACTGTGTTTCGGCAGTGTCGCTCCAGCCGCCTTCGATGCGGCCGCGTCAGGCATGCCGATGCCCAGAAATCCCTCGATGCGTGCCAGCCGTTCCCCGTTTGCTACGACCGCCGCACCGAGATTCGCAAGGCCCCGGTCAGTGTCGTCCCGCAGCTTGTCGATGGACTGGCTGGTGCCGTCCCGCAGCTTGTCGGTGGTTCGCTGCTGGTGCCAGATGATGGCGACGACGGCCAGCGCAACGGTCACGACCTGAACAAGAGTCTCCACGATGCCCACCTTAGCCGCTCGACACCTATTTGCAACTCAATAACATGAAAATATCTAAAGATGCTTGGCAATGCTGCTCGATCAAGGGTTCAGCAGCCGCTTCACCTCAGCCACCGTCTCGATCTCGGTGTCGCGGTCGGGGCCGCAGGGGGTGAGGTTCAGCGTCGTCGCCCGGACGTCCACGTACGGCTGCAGGAACTCGGCGATGTCGGCGGCGCGGCCGCACGGGGTGTAGCGCTCGAAGGGCTCGAAGCTCATCCGGTAGAAGCGCTCCATGGTCTCGGCCACATGCGAGCGGCCCTCCTCCGGTGACTCACCGACTCCGAGCCACAGCTGCAACCCGTGCTGCCAGTCGACGTTCCGACCCTCGCCAGTCGCCTCAACCCGCTCGACCGCTTCGCCGAACCGGCGGGGCGAGCACCACGCGGCCAGCCAGCCGTCGCCCAGCCGGCCCGCCCGCTCCAGCGCGGCATCGCTGCGGCCGCCCACAACCAGCGGCACCGGCGGATCGGGCACCGGTCGGATCCTGCCGCCCTGGAACGCAAAGAACTCGCCGTCGCCGTCGACGGTCCGGCCTTCCAGCAAGGCCCGCACCATTCCCAGAGCCACATCGGTGCGCCGGCCCCTGGTGGACGGATCAACCTCGCAGACCTCCACTTCGTGGCGGTCGTCGCCTCCCACGCCCACCCCGACCGTCAACCGCCCCGGTGCAGCCTCGGCCAGGGTGGCGATCTGGCGGGCGGCCACCATCGGGTGCCGCAGCGCCAGCAGATACACGCCCACCTGCAGGTCGAGCCTGGGCTCCAGCCCACCGACGGCGGCCAGAGTCACGAGGCCGTCCATGCCGCTGCCGTCGCGGAAGCTCACATGGTCGGCGGTGAACACATGGTCGATGCCTGCATCGGCGATCCGGCCCAGCAGCCGGCGCTGCTCATCCGGCGGGAGGTTCCACAGCCCCCACGGGACGCTCACGCCGACGGCGACCACGTCACCTCCCGGTCACAGTGTGGCGGTGTCGGTTTCGAGGCCCAGGCGCATGCGCCCCGCCGTCTCCAACGTCCTCGGCGCCACCATGGCGTGCTGGGCGGCCACCGCGGTGTCCCGGAAGCAGCGCTGGATCGGGCTCGTGCGATACACCGCGGCCCCGCCCGCGGTCCGGAACATCGACGCAGCCACATCGGCCGCCGTCTGGGTGGCGTGCGTCGCCGCCAGCCGGATGCGGCGCCTCTCGTCAACGGTCGAAGGCCGTCCCGCCAAGGCGCCCTGGAAGCTGTCATCCACCGCGTCGAGCAACAGCGTCCATGCCGCGGCCAGCCTCGCCTCAGCCTCCGCGACCTCGGCCTGGGCCGCGGCCCGCTCGGCCAGAGTCCGGGAGCTGCCCTGAGGCCTCTTCCCGCCGGCCAACTCCACAAGCTCATCGATCGAGCGACGGGCGATGCCCACCGCGGCAGCGGCCACCCCGCTGGCCAGCAGCCCGTAGAACGAGAACCGCGACCAGACGTTGTCCCGCACCGGCCCCGCGCCGATCTGCACCCAGCGTCCCTCCGGCACGAACACGTCGCGGGCCTCGAAGTCGACCGAGCCGGTGCCGGCCAGGCCGGCCACGTCCCAGGTGTCGATGAACTCGATGTCACCGGGGTCCATGAACACGAAGGGCGCGGCCAGACCGTCTCCCCGCGGCTCCGGTTGCCCGTCCGCTCCGGCCACCAGGCAGCCGCCTCCGATGGTGGTGCAGTGCCTGGTGCCCGAGCCCCACTGCCAGCGCCCCGACACCCGCAGCCCGCCGTCCACAGGAACGGCCCGGCCCCGGGGCATAACGAACCCGCCGCCGATGGCGCCAGGGTCACCGAACAGCTCCCCGGCGTGCGGGTCGGGCAGGTACGAAGCCAGCAGCGACGTCGTGGAGGCGATGGCCACGCACCAGCCGACCGAGCCGTCGTGGTAGGCGAACTCCTCGAAGACCTCCAGGCTCTCGACAGTCGTCACCCCGGGTCCGCCCAGGTCGTCGGGCACGCACAGCCGGAAGGCCCCCGTCGGCCGGATCACATCGACCAGGTCCATGGGCAGCGTGCCCAGCGCCTCGATCTCCGCCGATCGGTCGCGAATCTGTGGGCCGAGCTGCCGAGCCGCGGCCAGTACCGCATTCGTCACAGGCGATAATCTAGGACGGACCCGGCAAGCGGCCCTCAATCCCAGCCAATCCCTGCCGCGGCCCCACGCCGAAAGAGTTCGGGCGCATCGGCCACCCAACGAGCATCAGGAGCGGAACGAGGCGACTGACATGAACGTAGGGATCATCGGCGCGACCGGCTACGTCGGCGGGCGGCTCGCGCCGGCCCTGCTCGCCGCCGGCCACCGGGTCCGCTGCCTGGCCCGCACACCCGGCCGGCTCGACGGCGTGCCGTGGAGGGCCGGCGTCGAGGTTGTCAAGGCCGACGTTCTCGACCGGGCGTCGCTGTCCCGGGCCTTCGAGGGACTCGATGCCGTCTACTACCTCGTCCACGCCATGGGCCACACCCAGGACTTCGAGCGGGTCGACCGCACCGGCGCCCAGAACACCCGGGCGGCGGCCGAGGAGGCCGGAGTGCGTCGTCTCGTGTACCTCGGCGGCCTCGGCGTCGACGACCCGCGGGCCCTGTCGCACCACCTGGCCAGCCGGCACGAAGTGGGCCGGATCCTCGGCTCGGGGACGGTGCCGCTGACCGAGCTGCGGGCCGCAGTGATCATCGGCTCGGGAAGCGCCTCCTTCGAGATGCTGCGACACCTGGTCGAGGTGCTGCCGGCGATGGTCTGCCCCCGGTGGGTGACCCGCACCCGCTGCCAGCCCATCGCCATCGCCGACGTGCTGCACTGCCTGGTGGCCGCGCTCGACTCGCCGGCCGCCGGTAGCCGGCGCATCGAGATCGGCGGACCCGACATCCTCACCTACGAGGAGATGATGCGGCGCTACGCGGCGGTGGCCGGGCTCCGGCGCCGCCTGATCGTTGGAGTGCCCGTGCTGACTCCACGCCTGTCGTCGCACTGGCTGAACCTGGTCACACCCCTTCCCATCGGACTGGCCCGGCCCCTCGTCGACAGCCTCCGCAACGACGTCGTGGTATCGGATCCCTCACCGCTCGCCGCCCTGTTGGGCTCCTACCGACCGACTCCCTTCGACGATGCGCTGCGCCGCGCCCTGTCGCACGTCCAAGACCTCGATGTCTCGACCAGTTGGATCGACAGCGCGCCTGGCGGAACTGCCGCCTCGCCCATGCCCCAGGATCCCGACTGGGCCGGAGGCACCGTGCTCGCCGACGTCAGAGCCATGCGCACCTCCGCCTCCCCAGAGGCGGTGTTCGCGGCGGTGTCCGGCGTCGGCGGCGCCCGCGGCTGGTACTTCGCCAACTGGCTGTGGGCGGCCCGGGGATGGATTGACAAGCTCCTCGGCGGGGTCGGGATGCGGCGGGGCCGGCGCCACCCCGACGAGCTGCGCGTCGGCGACGCCCTCGACTTCTTCCGGGTGGAGGTGTGCGATCCGCCGCGGCTGCTGCGCCTGCGGGCCGAGATGAAGCTGCCCGGCCAGGCCTGGCTTGAATGGCGGGTGCAGGCAGGAGAAGGCGGTGCCGCCGTGCTGGAGCAGAGCGCTCGCTTCCATCCCCGCGGCGTCGCCGGACGCCTCTACTGGTGGCTGTTGTGGCTGCCCCACGCCGTCATCTGGCGAAGGCTGCTCGCGGGTCTGGTCCAAGCTGCGCAGGAGCGGTCGAGGGAGCCGTCGAAGGAGCGGCAACCGCCGGTGCCCACCGGGCCCTGACGGGTCATCCAGTCCGTGCAGCCGATGTGCGAACATCGTTGGCGTGCTCATCCGAGCCCTGCAGTTCGTGTCGGGCGAGTGCGCCGACGAAGTAGCGCCGACTCACGGCCTGCCCCAGTCGGGCTGGATGTGGATCGACATCACCGCCGGGCCCGACGACATCGACGAACTGGCCGATCTCGCCGAGCAGCTCGGACTGGACGCTCTCGCCGTGCGAGACACCGTTGAGGACATCGACCTGCCCAAGGTCGACGACTTCGGGACGTTCATGCTGGTGGTCCTGCACGCGCTGAGCGAGGACCGGATCGAGACCTACGAGCTCGACTGCTTCCTGTCCGATCGCCGGCTCGTCACCATCCACGAGCAGCGCTCGCCGTCGGTCGACGCGCTCTGGGAGGGCGTCCTGTCCCGTCCCGAGCTGGCCAGCGGCGGCCCCGACGAGGCGCTGGCGCGGCTGGCCGACGTAGCCACCCGCCGGCTCGTGTGCGTGCTGGACGTGTTCGACGACCGCAACGAGGAGCTCATCGAGCGGGCCCTCACCGCCGACGCCGACTTTCTGATGGAGATCACCGCGGTGCGGACCGATCTGGCTGCGCTGCGCCGGGCGGTCCACCCGCAGCGGGAAGCGCTCGACATCCTGCGGCATTCCATCTCGTCGCTGATCTCCGACGGCGGCCGCCGCCGGTTCTCGGACGTGTTCGACACCGCCACCCGGGCCTCCCAGGGCGTCGACGGCGCCCGCACCGCCCTGGCCGAAACCCTCGACGCCTACCGGGGGGCCGAGGCCCGCCAGGCCACTGAGGTCACCAAGGTCCTCACCGTGTACGCGGCCATCATGCTGCCGCTGTCGCTGGTGGCGGGGTTCTTCGGCATGAACTTCGTCGACCTGCCGCTGCTCGCCAGCCCGACAGGATGGCTCATCGTCACCGGGTTCATGGCCTTCATCGCCTTCCTGTCGTTGGGTGTGTTCGTGTCGCTGGGATGGACGCGTCGAACGTCGGGCCGCAGCGCGGGAGCGATCCTCGGCCGCGGCCTCGTCGAGGCCGCCCGGACTCCGGCACAGCTGGTCGGGGCGGTGTTCGAGATCTCGACAATGCCGATGCGCTCGGTAGCCGGCTCCGTCACCGGAGCCCTCCGAACAAAACCCACCGACTCAAGCGACGAGTAGCCGCCCCTCCTGGAGCCCTAACCGCCCTCGGCCCGCGCCGATCCCGACGTGACCGCGATCCAGGACAGAGCGGCGGCCGGCAGGAAGAAGAGCCCGATGGACGCGGCCCCCAGCAGGGTCAGGACGGACAGGACCACCGCCACGGCGATCGCTGCGGCTCGCCTGGGAAACACCACCGGCACGGCCGCCAGCACCACCGGTATCGCCAGAATCGCCACCGCGCCGATTCCCTCGTTCTCGACCAGCGACTCGCGGCCGGTAGTGCAGATCTCAGGGCCATCATCGACAGACTCGCACGACGCGGTCGCATAGATCGGCGCAAGTGTCAGCACCGCACTAGTGGCAAACACCGACAGAAGAGTGAAACGACTCCACCGCCGCGCCGACCCAGCCATCCTGGCGTCGACGCTACCGCGCTGCGCCCCAGGCGCCTCCGCCGGGGGTTAGGACTCTCAGGCGGTCGCCGGCTTGGACTTCGAGGGTGACCTTGCCGGGCAGCAACTCCCGGGTGCCGGAACGCCGGATCAGCCAGTCCTCGCCCTTCGCTCCCGGGCCGCCGCCTTGCAGGCCCCAGGGCTCGGTAACCCGGCGCTCGCCCATCAGGGTCACCGTGGCGTCCTCCAGGAACTCCATCTCCCGCACAATGCCCTCCCCGCCGGCGAAGCGGCCCGCTCCGCCGCTGCCGGAGCGCAGGCCGTAGGCGGTGATGCGCAGCGGGTAGTGCTGGACGAGGCTCTCGATGGGGGTGTTCTTGGTGTTGGTCATGCCGGTGTGGATCCCCGACTGGCCGGCCCGGCCGCAGCGGCCCCCCTGACCGCCGCCGACTGTCTCGTAGTAGGCGAAGTCGTCCGACCCGGCCAGCACGTTGTTCATCGTCCCCTGCGAAGCGGCCGGCACCGCCTCCGGCACGGCCCGCGCCAGCGCGCCCAGCAGCGCGTCGGCGATCCGCTGGGAGGTCTCCACGTTGCCGGCCGCCACCGCGGCCGGCGGCTCGGCGCTGACGATCGAGCCCACCGGCGACGACATGGTGATCGACCGGTAGCAGCCGCCGTTGGCCGGGATCGACGGGTCGGTGGCCACCCGCACTGCGTAGTAGAGACACGACACCGCCACCGCCTCGACCGAGTTGAAGTTGGCCGCCACCTGGGGCGCCGAGCCGGCGAAGTCGGCGTGCAGGTCCGATCCGTCGATGGTGACCCTCACGGCGATGGAGTGCAGCCGGTCCGGGCCCTCCACATAGTCCTCGAAGTCGTAGTCGCCGTCGGGCAGCTCGCCGATGGCGGCCCGCATCCGGCGCTCCCCGTAGTCGAGCAGGCCGTCGCAGATGGCGGTGTAGCGGCCCGGCCCGTACGCCTGGCACAGTTCGACTAGCCGCCTGGCGCCGACCTCGTTGGCGCCCAACTGGGCCGACAGGTCCCCCAGGCGCTCGTCGGGAGTCCGGGTCGCCTCCAGGAACGGGTCGAGGAACTCCGGCACCCACTGGCCGGCCCGGGCGGCCAGCATCGGCGACACGACGTGGCCCTCCTGGTCGAGCCTGGTGGCATCGGCCGGCATCGAGCCGGGCGCGTCGCCGCCCACGTCGGAGTGGTGGGCCCGGTTGGCCACCCAGCCGGCGAGGTCGCCGCCGTGGGCGACCGGCCGCACGATGGTCAGGTCGTTGAGGTGGGTGCCGCCGTGGTAGGGGTCGTTCACCGCGTACTGGGCGTCGAGCTCCAGGCTGTCGCCGAAGGCGTCGATCACAGCCTGAACCGACGCCGGCATCGAGCCCAGGTGCACGGGAATGTGCTCAGCCTGGGCCAGCAGCTCCCCGTGGGGCACGAACAGCGCGGTCGAGAAGTCGGCCCGCTCCTTGATATTGGGCGAGTAGCCCGTGCGGCGCAGCACCCCGCCCATCTCGTCCGCTGCGGCCGTGAACCGATGCCGGGCCACCTCCAGATCGATTGCATTCAGGCTCATCGCCTCACCGTCCCGCGAATTGGCAGCAGAAGGTGCCCTATAGGGGGTCTGTTGCTGCCAATTCGCGTCTGTCCCGGTAGTGATGGCCGAATTGGCAGCAGAAGGTGCCCTATAGGGGGTCTGTTGCTGCCAATTCGCATCGCTGTCACCATTCGATCCTCAGCGCGCCGGTCTCGTGGACGGTGGCCCGCTCGCCTGCGGCCAGGTACGTGGTGGACTCGCCCTCGGCGATGATGGCCGGGCCGGCCACCTCGGCTCCCACCGGTAGCGCCGGGCGCCACCAGACCTGCGCCTCCGCGGCCCCGGTCGGGCCAATCACGGACCGCGCCCCGCGTCTCGGGTCGCCGGGCTCCGGCTCGAAGGCGGGCAGATCGGCCCAGCGCAGCGCGGCCGCGCCCACCGCCTCAGCCCGCACCGTCACCGCCTCCACCGGATCAGCGGGCCGGGCGAACCCGTTGTGCTCGGCGTGCAGCCGGTGGAACCTCTCGCACAGCACCTCCCACGACTCGCCGTCGGTGTATGGCACCGACGTCTCGTGGGCCTGGCCCAGATAGCGCATGTCGACGATCAAGGCCGCGGTCTGCGCAGGCCGGCCGCTGTCGGCCTCGATCTGGCTCCGGGATGCAGCCAGCAGGCTCCGGGCGGTGGCCGTCAGCCGCTCGCGGTCCGCGGCGGTGATGTTGACCGTCTGGGCCGCGTCGGCCCGGGGCGGGCTGAGCAGCAGGCCGAAGGCTGAGAACACCCCGGCGTAGGGCGGCACGATCACGCCGTCCATCTCCAGGGCTCGGGCCAGGGCAGTGGCGTGCAGGCCCCCCGCACCGCCGAAGGCCATGAGGGCCGCGTTGCGGGGATCGGTGCCCTGCTCCACCGAAACGGCTCGCACCGCGTGGGTCATGTGCGATTCCACCACCGCCACCGTCCCCAGCGCCGCTTCGATGGGCTCCAGCGACAGCTCGGCCCCCAGCCGCTCGAAGGCTGCCCTCGCGAGATCGGATCGCAGCTCCATGGTGCCGGCCAGCTTGGCGCTCGGATCGAGACGGCCCAGCACCAGATTGGCGTCGGTAGCGGTGGGTTCGGCGCCGCCGCGGCCGTAGCTCGCCGGTCCGGGGTCGGCACCGGCCGAGCGGGGTCCCACCCGCAGCGCGCCGCCCGGGTCGGCCCAGGCCACCGACCCGCCCCCGGCGCCGACGGTGTGCACCGCCACCGACGGCATCAGGCAGGCATGGCCGGCGATCTCCCGGTTGTAGGTCACCTCGGGACGGCCCGAGCGCACCCGGCACACGTCGGTCGAGGTGCCGCCCATGTCGAAGGAGATCAGCGTGTGGCACTCCATCAGCTCCCCCAGCGCGGCCGCGGCCACCACCCCTCCGGCAGGGCCCGACAGCAGGATCGACGCCGGGAACGCCGAGGCGTGGTCGAGCGACACCAGACCGCCCGAGGAGCGCATGACCGAGATGTCGTCGATGAACCCCGACTGTCCGGCCCGGGCGGCCAGGCTCCCCATGTAGCGGGACACCTCCGGCGACAGGAATGCGTTGAGCACCGCTGTCGAGAAGCGCTCGTACTCCCTGAACTCGGCCACCACCTCCGCGGAGGCCGACACCGGCACGTCCACAGCCTGCCGGAGCCGGCCGGCCAGCGCCCGCTCGACGGTCGGGTCGGCGTAGGAGTACATCAGACACACCGCCACCGCCTCCGCACCCCGCTCCCGCACGGCCGCCGCCACCGAGGCCGCCACCGCGTCAAGCTCGCCGTCCAGCCCGGCTGCTGACACCTCGACACCGAGCCGCATCCCGCCCTCCGCCAGCGGCACCGACCGGTCGGCGAACGGGTCGTACAGCGACGGCCGGTCCTGGCGGGCGATCTCGATCAGCGACTCGAACCCTCCGTCGGTCACCAGCAACGTTCGGGCCCCCCGGCGCTCCAGCAGGGCGTTGGTGGCCACCGTGGTGCCGTGCAGCAGGTCGGCCCGGCCACCCGCCCGCACCGCAGCGTGAGCCCCAGCCATCACCCCATCGCTCTGGTCGCGCGGCGTGGACGGCACCTTCCCGACGGCCATGGCAGCGCCGTCCCACATGGCGACGTCGGTGAACGTCCCGCCCACGTCGACGCCCAGCGTGGTGGGCTTGCCGGCGGCTGAGGTGTCCGTCTCGATGGCCACAGAGTACGGCGGCCCGGCACCCCGGCGTCCCCTAGTGAGGGTTAGCCTGAGCGCTTGCCTGTATTTCTCGGGGGACTGGCTGCGGCCCTGCTCGGGGTGGGCGACTTCTTCGGCGGCGTCGGCGGCCGCCGCATCGACCACCGCGGCGCGGTGGTGGCGATCGCCTGGGTGGCGTCGTGCGTCGGGGCCGCGGTGGCCGGACTGTTCGTGCTGGTGTTCCCCCCGGCCGACTTCGGTCGCATCGACTTCTACTGGACGCTGGTGGCTCTGGTGTTCGCGGCGACGGTGCGGCCATTGCTGTACTTCTCCATGGAGCGAGGCCCCATGGCGGTGGTCGCCCCGACCTTCAGCCTGGTGTCGCTGGTGATCCCCGCGGTCGTGGGCCCGCTGACCGGCGACCCCCTGGGCGGGGCCGAGTTGGCCGGAGTAGCTCTGGCCATGCCGGCCGTGCTGCTCATCGCCAGCGACGGCAAGCTCCCGACCAACAGGAGTCTCTGGTCGGGAGAGGCTCTGCTCCTGGGCTGCAGTGTGGGCGCGTTGCTGGGCTGCCTCAGCCTCGCCTTCGCTCAGATCAGCCCCGACGCGGGGGCGATGCCCGCGTTCATCACCCAGCTGGGCGCGATCGGCATCATCCCGCTGATCACCCGGCCGTTCCGGCTGATGGCCCCGCTGTCACCGGATGTTCGCCGCTTCGGCCTGCTGGTCGGTCTCATCGACATCGGAGCAGTCATCGCCACCGTCATCGCCTTCCAGCGGGGCAACGTCGCGGTGGTGGCCGCCATGCTCGGCTTCGCGCCGGTCACCACCATGACCCTGGCCTGGCGGGTCTACCACGAGGCAGTGCGCCGCTGGCAGTGGGTCGGTGCCGCCCTCGGCGCGGCCGCCATCATCCTGTTCTCAACCGCGACCTGACCCGGGGGGTCCGTCAGATTCTCGGTTGAGTTCTGCGCGTATGTCACCCACAACCACCCCGAGATCCGGCCGGAGGCGGTCCGCGCCCTCAGCGGTCGGTGTCCCACCAGATGGTCACGCGCTCCCGCGGGAAGGGCACGTCGGCGATGAGCGCGGCCACCTCGGGCTCGCGCTCGGGCGGCAGGCAAAGGTTGCGGCGCCACTGGGCAGCCTCGAGGTCGGTGCGTCGGTTGACGAAGCGGTCCTCGGGCAGGAGCGACTCCTCGACCACGGGATCCAGACCGGCCTCGACGATGGCCTCCACCGCGGTGACCGCGGTGGGTTCGTGGGGCCGCTCCAGGTTCCAGAAGTGGCTCCAGAGCATGCGGCGGCGGTCCTGGGGATGCTTGGGCGTGATCTCGATCACCACCCGGTGGCGGGCATGGGCGGCCAGGGCGGTCACGAAGGGCACGATCTCGATCGCGTTGTAGAGCACGTTGTGGCACACCACCACGTCGGCTCGGGGCACATCGCCAGCGTTGTCCGGCCATGAGCCGACGTGAACGGATGCGGTGATCGCTCGCTGCTCGGCGGTGGCAGAGAACAGTTCCAGCATGTCGGACTGGCGGTCGGTGCCGATCACCTCGGTAGCCGGAGGCGCCACCGCGAAGGCTGCGGCCCCGCCCCCGCAGCCCACGTCGAGCACCGAGCCCCCATCGCCCAGAGCCTCAGCAGCCCGACGGTTCGACAATGACAACTCGAAGGTCCCGGGCTTGGCCGCGGCGAAGATCTCCGGCGCGAACACGAAGGGGAGGCGGGGAGCGGCGTCGAGGATCTCGGCGGGGATGGCCCAGTCGGCCATCTGCCGCGCCCAGCGCTCGGCGGCCGTCTCGGGCGATGCCACGCGCAGGCTCCTACTGCCGCCCGCAGCTCACCAGATGCGGCGGGCGGCGGCCCACCGGCTCAGCTCGTGGCGGTTGGACAACTGGAGCTTGCGCAGCACAGAAGAGGCGTGGGTCTCTACCGTCTTGATCGAGATGGTCAGCTGGCGGGCGATCTCCTTGTAGGTGTAGCCCCGGGCCAGGTGGCGCAGCACCTCCCGCTCCCTGGCGGTCAGCCGGTCGAGGTCCTCGTCGGACTCCGCCCCCGCCACCGCGACCGTGTCGGTGGCGAAGGCGTCCAGCACGAACCCGGCTAGCCGGGGCGAGAACACCGCGTCGCCGTCTCTCACCCGCAGGATGGCGTCCACCAGGTCGTCCCCGGAGATTGACTTGGTGACATAGCCCCTGGCCCCGGCCCGGACCACGGCGATCACGTCCTCGGCGGCGTCGGACACCGACAGGGCAAGGAACCGGGTCTCGACGCCGGCCGCGGTCACCGACTCGATCACCTCGCGCCCCGACCCGGAGGGAAGGTGCACGTCGAGAAGCACGACGTCGGGGCTCCACCGCTCGATGGTCTCCACCGCGGAGCCCACGTCGTCGGCCTCGGCCACCACGGCCACGCGGTCGCCGATCTCGGCCCGCACGCCGCTGCGGAACAGCCGGTGGTCGTCGACGATCACCACCCTGGGAGGAGCAGCCACCATGACCGCCACCGTACCCAGGCCCAGCCCCGGTCAGCTCCGGGCCAGGTGCAGGCGCACCTCGGTGCCGTGACCCTTCGAGCTGTTGATCTCGCAGCTCCCGCCCACCCGGTCGAGCCGGCCCCGGATCGAGTCGCTGATCCCGCGGGAATCTTCGTCGACAGCCTCCGGATCAAAGCCTGCGCCCCGGTCGCGCACGAACACCTCCACCCTCTGCGGGGTCGCCTCCACGTACACCGACACGGTGGCGCAGCCCGACCACCGGGCTGCGTTGGTCATGGCCTCGCCCGCCGCGGCCACCAGCGACTCCGTGGCCGGATCCAACGGAGCGTCGCCCACGGCCACCAGGTCGATGACCACGCCGTGGCGGTCCTCGATGGCGGCGGCCAGGTGCTCGACCGCGGCCCTCACGGTGGCCCGGTCGGGTTCGGGTCCACCGCCGTAGAGCCATCCCCGCAGTTCCCGCTCCTGGCGCCGGGCCAGGGCAACCATGCGGGCGGGATCGTCGGATCGCTGCACGAGGGCCAGGGTCTGGAGCACGGAGTCGTGCAGGTGCGCGGCCATGTCGGCCCGCGCGTCGGCTCGGATGCGGCGCTGCCGCTCCTCGCGACGGTCCCTGAGCAATACCGCGACCCAAGGACCCAGGATCAGGGCGAGACCGCCCACCACCAGCCCGCCGGAGAGCAGCCCGTCCCGCACCGCGGTCAGCGACAGGTTGGCCGCCGCGGTTACTCCGATACCCAGCGCAAGCAGGATCGTGCCCGCCGCGATCCGCATCGCGATCCCACGGTTCAGTTCGGCGGCAGGCTGCACCCTCCACACCACGACACCGAGCCCGAAGGCCACCAGCAGAGCGGGCCAGATCACGGTGTCGGGCAGGGCGACGCCCAGATGGCGGACCATTAGGACCGTTCCCAGCACGATGAGGGTCATGCCAGCGGCCCGCCTGGCGGTCGTGCGACCCGGGGCGGTCGTATCGGTGGGCTCCGTCTCGGCCACCGAGGCGCCGGCCTGGGGGAGCAGGACCCATCCCAGCAGGTATAGGGGTACCCCGACCCAGGCCAGGGCGAGCGCCACGAAGGCGATCCGCACGATGGTGGCGTCGATCCCGATCCGGGCCGCGACGCCTCCGCACACCCCTGCGATCACGCGGTCGGTGCGGGACCTTGACGGCCAGCCAGCACGGGTGGGTGCCATGCAGAGATGATGGCACGGCGAGCCCGTCGCGGCACCGGGGGACCACCCTCGGAGCGGCAACCGACCTAAGGGATACTTCAGGGAGATTCCCCATTGGCCGCCTCGGCGCCACGCCTCACACTGGACGGCATGGCGGAAGAGCAGCCCCCCGGCGTCGAGGGATCGAGCGAGAGCGGGGACGGCACGGCTGACGACGAGCTGTCCGGCTCGAACGGACCGAGCCCTAGCGAAAGCCAGGACGTCGCGACGGACGATACTGAGCCCAAGCGCAGGCTTTGCCGGAGTTCCACCGACAAGGTGATTGCAGGCGTGGCCGGTGGGATCGGTGCGTACTTCGGCATCGACTCGGTGATCGTAAGGATCGCCTTCATCGTGCTGACGTTCCTGGGCGGCGCCGGCCCGTTCCTGTACCTCATCGGCTGGCTGGTCCTGCCCCGCGAGGATGCACCCAGCGTGATCGCCAACGCGCTGGCGGGAGACTCGGAGGGCCGTTTCCGCAGCTTGGCAGCCGTGGTGCTGATCGGCCTCGGCCTCCTGATCACGGCCAATCTCAGCGGCGATCTCTTCGACCTCTTCGTCAACGTCTGGAGCATCGCCCCCTATCTGGCCTTGATCCTCATCGCTGCTGGCGTGACCCTGGTCGTGTGGCCCGGACCAACCCGCCGGCACAAGTCCACTCCGGCCCGGTCGCCGGCTTCGCCGGCACCCGCTCCTGGCGTGCCGCCGACCTCCTCGGCGTTCGCGACGTCCGCGGCGACTCCCCCCACCACGGCCGGGCCGGAGTGGCCT
>VYFQ01000011.1:0-17589 GCA_009842325.1 Acidimicrobiaceae bacterium
CCGGGAAAGCCGGCGTCCTCGTCGGGCAGCAGCTTCGACTCGCCGTCGTTGTTGTGGAGGATGGTGAGGGAGAACGTGTCTGCGCTGATGGGCACCGGCGTCTGTGCACCTGCTGCCGGGACCAGCGCCGCGGTCGCGGCAAGAAGTGCCACCGCGGCAAGAGCAAGAACGGACTTCCGGGGGATCGAGATCGTCACTGAGCGCCTCCTTGGGCTTGGTAGAGCGGGCGAAACCTACCCGTCGGGGAGTGACCTCACACCCGCTGTCGCGGGCTCTTCTCGGCCGCTTGCCATCTAATGTCGGAGTGTGATCGCACACAAGCCCCGTACTGCCCTGGTTACCGGTGCTGGATCGGGGATCGGCGCAGAGTGCGCGGAGTGGCTCCTGGCTCGTGGCCACCGGGTGGTTGCGGTCGACTTGCGGTCGGGACGGATGGCTTCACGGGCCGGTGAGCTGCACGCCGTTGTTGAACTCGACGTCAGCGACGCCGCCGCGGTCGACGCCGTCGACGGCATCGACGAAGTCGACATCGTCGTGCAGTGCGCCGCCATCGGAGGGCCCAGCGCGCCGCTGACCGAACTGCCCATCGACGACTGGGACCGCATCATGGCCGTCAACGTCACCGGCGTGGCCAACGTGATGAGGGCTGCGCTGCCGGGGATGGTGAGGCGGGGCTGGGGCCGGGTGGTGAACGTTGCCAGCATCGCCGGCAAGGAGGGCGACCCGTACTTGTCGGCCTACTCGGCCAGCAAAGGGGCGGTGATCGCTCTCACCAAGGCGGTGGCCAAGGAGCTGGCCACGACCGGCGTGCTCGTCAACTGTGTGGCTCCTACCGTGACCGACACGCCGATGATTGCGGGGGCGCCCCAGGGAGTGCTCGACCGTCTGGTGACCAAGATCCCGATGGGCCGGATATGCCAGCCCGCCGAGGTTGCCGCGCTGGTCGGCTGGCTGTGCTCGGAGGACTGCTCGTTCAGCACCGGCGCCTGCTACGACATCACCGGAGGCCGGGCCACCTACTGACGGAGGCCGAGCTTGCGAGGCCGTGGCCCGAGCGGCCCGTAAGCGCAGCGAACAAGAGCGGGAGACAGAGTTCCTAGAGTGGCCGCCATGAAGGTCCTGGTGATGGGCGGTACGCAGTTCAACGGCCGGGCCCTCGTCGGTGAGCTGGTGCGGGCCGGACATGACGTCTCGATCTGCAACCGGGGTCGAACGCCGGCGGAGCTTCCGGCGGGAGTGAGCCGCCTGATCGCCGACCGCACGGACCACCAGTCGCTGCGGGACGCGCTGGGCGGCACCGACTGGGACTGCGTCTACGACCTCACCGCCTACCACCCGCCCGACGTCGAGATCATGCTTGAGCTGCTCGATGACCGCACCGGCCACTACGTCTTCGCCAGCTCCACCGTCATCTATGCGGCCTCCGATGTGCTGCCGGTCGCTGAGGACGGCGGCGACGAGCGCGGGCCGGACCAGAACGAGTACGGCCTTCACAAACTGCTGTGCGAGGACCTGCTGCTGGCGGCCCACGCCGAGCGCGGCTTCCCGGCCACCACCGTCGCGTTCTCGATGGTGTTCGGTCCCCACAACACTCTCTACGACCGCGAGCAGCGGATGTTCGCCCGCCTGCTGGCCGGCCGTCCGGTACTCGTGCCCGGCGACGGCACCACCCTGCTGCAGTTGGGCCATGTCGACGATCAGGCCCGGGCGCTCGAGCAGATGATGGGGCGGCCGGTCACTATCGGTCGTCGTTACAACCTCACCGGTCGCCAAGCCGTCACCCGGAACGGATACGTCGATCTGGCCGAGCAGACGACCGGTTGCCGCGCACAGCGGGTGACCATCCCGGCCGAGACGATGGAACGGCTGTGGACCGGCGAGCTGCAGGTCGGGTTGGGAGCAGCGAGCCTGGGGATGGACATCCGGCCCTCCGCCGGGTCGGAGCGTTCGGCTCGCAACCCCAGAGCCGACATGCTGCGGCGGCGGTTCCAGGTGGCGCAGCTAGTACAACACCTGGCGCCCAACATCTGGTGGTGGAACCGCAGCACCGTGTTCAGCATCGACCGGCTGCGCTCCGACATCGGGTGGGAGCCGCAGCACGATCTCGTGTCGATGTTCGAGCACACCTACGAGTGGTACCGGCGCTCGGGCCGGGCCGAGGCCGACGAGAGCCGCTTCGACTGGTCCTTCGAGGACGCTCTACTGAGCGAGCTCCGCTAGCCCTTCATCGTGGCGTCAGGACTCGGCTCGTCGAGACGCCGACAGGCGGCTGAGCCGCTCGGTGACCATCTGGTCGCCCTCGGCGGTCCCGTCGTGGAATGCGCCGATCATCTCGTCGAGGGGTGACTCGAGGCCGCCGTAGTTGCACTCGATGAAGCGGTGGTGCAACTGGTGATGGAAGTCGCCGAGCTCGAAGCGCTGGCGTGCCGGAAGCTGGACCGCGTCGTAGCCGGTGTGGCTCATCGGCGCGCCGATGGTGTGGTGCATGAGCGCGAACAGCATGTGCACGCCGCTCGACGGCAGGATCAACAACAGCACCAGGTCGCTGTAGAGGATCACCTGCTCCAACGGATGCATCGACAGGCCCGACCAGGGGCCGATGTTCATGTTGCGGTGGTGCCAGGAGTGGACGTGCTTGTACATCAGCCGCCGATGGAGCAGCCAGTGGCCGGCCCCGAAGTAGAGGACCGACCAGATGGGGACGAGGCCCAGCAGCACCACGAACCACACCGGATTGTCGCTGAAGGACCAGTGCCGGATGATCCCGTTGGCGTAGGCCCACCAGCCGAGCGACTCCCACACCGTTGCGGCCACCATCGCGGGCAGCAGGGTCAGGAACATGTTGTCCTTGACCTGGTCGTTGAACAGGAACAGGCTCTTGTTCTTGGTCAGCGGCCGGCCGTCGTAGCGCAGGCCGTCGCCCTGCACCCGGTAGCGCTGCAGGAACAGGTGGAGCCCGCCGGCCACAACGGTGACCAGCACGACGTTGCGGATCCAGATCTCCAGGATCCAACCCAATCGCAGTGACTCGGCCTCGGCCAACGACGGCCTGAACCACTCCCATAGAGCGAACGCCACTACCAGCATCACCACTCGCGAAGTGAGAGGCCTCCAGGTCTTGACGAGATGGCGCGCGATAGCCACCGGCCTCAAGGGCCAGTGCAGGAACGGTGCCGACCGCAGCGGCAGATCGGGTGTGTAGTTCCAGGCCTGCCGCTTCCTGGCGGTCACAGCGCGCAGCGTAGCTGCGCGAGCAGCCAACCGGAAGCAGTTTCGCGCCCCCGGATCAGGACACCTGGATGAACTCCACCCAGTTGCCGTCGGGGTCCTCCACCATGGCGATCGTCACGCCGGGACGGACCTCCAGCAGGGGCCACACGATGGGTCGGCCGGCGGCCTCGCAGTCGGCCACCGCGGCCGCGATGTCGTCCACCGTGATGGTGAAGTAGCGCATGCCGGTGCTGCCCTCCAGGCCGCCGCCCACGCCGGCCGGCACCTCGCCCATTGTCGTGACGAGTTTCAGGACGCTGTCGTTGCAGCGCAGCCGGTCCATCCGGGCGATCCCGACCGCCTCCAACTTCATCGTGGCCTCGAACTCGAGTCCCACGACGTCCCGGTAGAACTCGAGCATCGTATCCCCGTTGTTGGTGACGATCCCCAGGTCGAGTCCCGGTTTGGCAATGGCGCGGCCCATGCCGTTCCTCCATTCGCGTGTCGGTGAATTGGCAGCGGAACGCACCCTATAGGGGGCAAGATGCTGCCAGTCCCGGTTGGGGACCGACTGTGTTGGTGAATTGGCAGCAGAACGCGCCCTATAGGGGGCAAGATGCTGCCAGTCCCGGATGGGGGACCGGCTAGAGGGCGGCAGCCAGGATGCGGGCCGTCTCGGCTATGGCGTCGTCCAGCGGGGTGGGCTCGATGTCGCCCAGCAGCTCGGCCAGGCCCGCCGGCGACAGGGCGTGGGCGAAGGGCAGCGGCTCGGTGCCGACGCCGAGGTCGTCGAAGCCGGTGATGCGGCGGACCCGGTCCACGAAGTCGTCCACCGACGTCACATGGCCCCTGAGATTCACCGCCGGCGCCGCAGGCGAGTCGAGGTCCACCCGGGCGGCGGCGATGAACGCCCGGGCCACGTCGGGCGCGTAGTGGAAGTCGGTCACGCCGCCGTACCCCACCCGGTACGGCTCGCCACGCACCGCGCTGTAGATGGCGGCGGTGGGCTGGGAGGTGACGCCCTGATCGCGGCCGGCTCCGTACACGGTGAAAGGCCGCAGTCCGACCGTGGCCAGCCCGTGGTCGGCTGCGTACACCGCGGCCGTCTGCTCGTTGGCCACCTTGTAGGCGCCGTACAGGGTGGCCGGCATGGGGAGTGCGTCCGGCCCGAGCACGGGCTCGGGGTAGAGGTCGACGGGTCCGAAGATTGCGGCGCTCGAGGCGTAGGCCACCGGCGAGACGCCGTGCTCCACAGCCGCCTCGAACACGTTCACCGTGCCCTGGACATTGACCGCCGCGCCACCGCTGGGATCGGCCTTGCAGAACGGGACCTGAAGCGCGGCCAGATGGATGACCCGGTCGACGCCGGCCATGGCGTCGACCACAGCGGCCCGGTCGGTGATATCGCCTATCACCCGGTGGAAGCTGAGTGGGGCGCCCTCAGCGACGAGCCGGTGACGGCTGTCGTTGGCACCGATGTCGAAGGTGGTGACCTCGGCGCCCTCGTCGAGCAGGAGGCGCACCGTCCACGCGCCGATGCAACCGTCGGCCCCGGTCACAAGGAAATGCTCGGCCATCAGTAAGTCGCCCTCCCTCCGGAGATGTCGTAGCAAGCTCCGGTGCTGAACGAGCAGTCCTCGGAGCACAGCCAGCCCACCAGCGCGGCCACCTCGGATGTCTCGCCGAGGCGGCCCATTGGGATCTTCGACAGCATGTACTCGAGCACCTCCGGGGCGGTCTCAAGGTTCATGGGAGTGGCGATCACCGCCGGCGCGATCGAGTTGACCAGCACGCCGGTGGTGGCGAGTTCCTTGGCCACCGACTTGGTGAGGGCGATGACCGCGCCCTTGCTGGCGGAGTAGGCGCTCAGGTTCGGGTTGCCCTCCTTGCCCGCGATGCTGGCGATGTTGACGACCCGGCCCCAGCCCCGCTCCACCATCCCGCCCAGGGTGGCCTGCATCACGTTGAAGATCCCGGTGACATTCACGTCGAACGTGCGCTCCCAGCCGTCCAGCGGCGTCTCCAGCAGCGGCACGTTTGGCCCTACGACACCGGCGGACTGCACCACGATGTCCATCTGGTCGATGCCCTGGATGGCTCGCACCGCGGCGGCGTCGGTGACGTCGACCTCGTGTATGGCCTCCAACTCGCCGGCCCGGGCCGTCATGTCACCGGCGTGCAGGTCCACCGCAGTCACCCGGCAGCCCTGGGCCAGGAGCCGGTCGACACACGCCGCGCCGATGCCCGACCCGGCCCCAGTGACCAGAGCCCTGCGTCCAGAAGAAGTCATAAGCCGACATGGTAGGCACGAGTCGGTGCCGCTTTGGAATTGGCAGCGTTGTGCACGGTATGCGTGCATTCTGCTGCCAGTTCGGCGTCGCAGGACCGCGGCGCTGGCGTAGTTCTATAGGACTGGCCCGCACGTAGGGGTGACAATGGCTCTCGGGCCGCTGGGCGCGGCCGGGGCCCCTTACTACGTTCAGCGCGGGCCAGTGCTTGGAGGGCTAGTTGACCGCGCACGCCGTCGACGAGCGGGAACTTCAGCTCAGGCGGCCGTTCGTGCTGCCGCGATGGGTGTCGCGTGCCGCGGTGTGGGTGCCGGTGGCTGCCGCGGCCCTGTGGGTCCTCGTCCTGGCTCGCAACACATCGGCCGGCCCGGCCATCCGGGAGCCCGGCGAGTTCGTGGTCACGCTGCTGGACGGCGTCACCTTCGCAGGACTGCTGTTCGTGGTGGCGTCCGGGTTCACCCTGATCTTCGGCCTCATGCGCACGGTCAACATGGCCCACGGATCGCTGTTCCTCGGCGCGGCCTACGTCGCCCACGAGATCCAGACCAACATGGTCGGCAAGGACGCCAACATCGACGCCCGCGACGTGAGCCTGCTGGCCTGGATCCTGCCGCTGCTCGCGGCCGGGGCCGTCGTCGCCCTTCTCGGCTTGGTGATGCATCAGCTGCTGCTGCGCTGGAACCAAGGCCAGGACCTTCGGCAGGCCCTCATCACTCTGGCCATCTCAGTGATCGCAGCCGACCAGATGCTCGCTCACTTCGGCGGTGTGGCCCAGCCGCTGAAATGGCCTGGCGCCGTCACCCACTTCTTCGAGATCATGGGCGAGCGCTACGCCTCGAGCCGGCTGTTCATGCTGGGGGTGGCGCTGCTGGTGGGCGCGCTGCTCTGGCTGTGGCTCAACCGCACCCGCATGGGCATGGTCATCCGGGCCGGTGTGGACGATCAGGAGATGGTCCGGGCGCTGGGCATCAACATCACGCTGGTGTTCGCGATCACGTTCATCGTCGGGTCGTTCCTGGCGGGGGTCGGCGGCGTGCTGGGCGGGTCGTTCGCCGGCTCGGTGGCGCCGGGAGTTGACGGTGCCTGGCTGCTCAATTCGCTGGTGGTGGTGATCATCGGCGGGCTCGGGTCGGTGAAGGGGGCGGTGGCCGGGTCGCTGCTCTACGGCATGGTGGTGGCCCTCTCGCCCGCGTACCTGCCCGCCGGGTACACCTACTACTCGGTCATATTCACGTTCGCCCTGCTGGCGGTGGTGCTGGCGGTGCGGCCCAACGGCCTCTACGGACGGGCCGAATGAGCCCGGCGGCCACAGCGTCCGGGCCGGCCCGACCGGGCGGGACCCTCCGGCGTCTGCTGTCGGCCCGCAACGTGGTCGTGGCGGCGGCCACCGCGCTGGCGCTGCTGCTGCCCCTGTTCGGCTCGAACTTCTTCGTCGAGTTCGTGATGACCCGCACCATGATCCTCGGGATCGCGGCGGCCACCATCGTGTTCCTGGCGGCCTACGGAGGGATGATCTCGCTGGCCCAATACCTGCTCGCCGGGGTGGCCGGCTTCATGGTCGGCAACGCCGTCGTCGCCCAGGACGCGTGGTCGAAGGGACTCAAGCTCGGCTGGAACCCGTGGGTGGCGGTGCTGTTCGCCCTGGCGGTGACCACCTTCGTCGCCTTCGTGCTGGGGGCTCTGGCGTCACGCACGACCGGCATCTACTTCCTGATGATCACCCTCACGTACGCGGTCATCGGCTACTACGTGTTCGGATCCATCACCCCGCTGTCGGGCTTCGGCGGGATCACCGGCATCGACCCGCCCGGCCTGTTCGAGGACCACCCGCAGCGCATGTACCTCGCCCTGGTGGTGCTCTCGGTGCTGGTCTATGTCGCCTTCCGGGTGCTGGCGGCCACCCCGTTCGGACTGGCGCTGCAGGGCATCCGCGACGACCCGGTGCGCATGGCCTCGCTGGGCTTCAACGTGTCGCTGCACCGCACCCTGGCGTTCACGCTGGCGGGCTTCACCGCAGGTCTGGCCGGTGTGTTCAACGTCTGGTGGAACGGCCAGATCGACCCCACCTCGATATCGATCGGCCCCACGCTCGACCTGCTGATCGTGGCCGTCATCGGCGGCACGCTCAGCCTCGAGGGCGCCTGGCTCGGCGCCTTCGTGTTCGTGACGGCCAACAACTACCTGCGCAACCTCCCCCTCGTGGACCACATCGGCATCACCGAGGCCCGCTTCAACACGATCGTCGGCGTGCTCGTGCTGCTCATCATGATCCTGTCGCCCGACGGCCTCGCCGGGATCATCGATCGTGTCCGCAAGGGCCTGCGCCGCCTGATCCAGCAGCCACCCGGATCGGGAGCCGGCCCGGCCGAAGCCGCGACCGGTTCGAGCCCATGAACCGGTCCACCAAGATCGCGACCGTCACGTGCGGTCCGAAGCGGACGCACGTCCGCCCCCTAATGGAGGGGATTCAGCCCATGAGAGAAAGGACCACTCCATGAGATACAAGCCAACCTTCCGAAGGCTCCTGAGCCTTGTCGGCATCGTTGCCGTGTTCGCGTTGCTCGCCGCCTCCTGCGGCGACGACGACGACGGCGACGCTGCGCCGGCGACAACGGCCGCCCCGGCGGAGCCCGAGGCCCCGGCCGAGCCTGAGGCCGAGCCCGAGGCGGAGCCTGAGGCCGAGCCCGAGGCAGAGCCGATGGAAGAGATGGACGACCACGCGCACGTGCACCTCGGCATCCTCGGCGAGTGCGAGGGCGCCTTCGGCGCGTTCCACGAGGATGTCGTGGCCGGTGCGTCGCTGCCGTTCATCACCTTCGCGGGCGGGACGTCGAACTCGTCTACCAGCGCGCTGGAGGGATTCAGCGGCGCCGTCGTAGCTGGCGTGCCCATCGAGGTAGTCGGTATCGGCTGTGGTGACGACACCCCCGACCGCATCATCCAGGAAGTCCGCAAGATCGTTGAGCAGGACGGCGCCAACGTGGTGATCGGCCCGCTGTCGGGTGATGAGAGCATCGCGATCGCGAACTACGCCAAGGACCATCCCGAGGTGACGTTCCTCAACGGCATCGCCGGCGCTCAGGAGACCACCATGGTCGTCCAGGCCCCGAACTTCTTCCGGTTCAACGGTGACGGCGCCCAGTGGAACGCCGGTCTCGGCGACATTCTCCACAACGAGGCCGGCTGGGACACCGCGGCTGTGATCGCTGACGACTACAGCTTCGGCTGGACCTCGACTGCGGGCTTCATCGCCGAGTTCTGCGCGGTCGGCGGAGAGGTCATATCGAGGGTGTTCCCGCCCCTGGGAACCACCGACTACTCGTCGTTCGTCCAGCAGCTTCCCGACCCGGACGAGGTCGACGGCTACTTCTGGGCCGTAGGCGGCTCGGGCACCAACGCCTCGTTGGAGGCCTTCCTCGCGGCCAAGGGCGACCTGACCGGTGACCAGCACGCGGGCAACCTGTTCTTCAGCCCGGCGCTGGCCGCGGCTCTGGGAACCGACATCGCGGGTGCCTACGTGGGCGGCTTCGCCACCCTGCCCGGTGACGTCTCCACCCCGGCCATCCAGGAGTACCTGGCGTCGGCCGACGCCGCGTGGGACTCGCTGGTGAGCCCCATGTCCGGCATGGAGCCCGGTTCGCCCGCGGCTGCCGCCGGATTCGGGTTCTTCTACGGCTTCTACAGCTCGGCCCTGGCCTTCATCATGGCCATGGAGCAGGTCGGCGGCGACCTGTCCAACAACCACGCCGCCCTGCGCGACGCCCTGGCCAACATCCAGATCGACGGGCCCTACGGCACCATCACCCTCGACGAGAATCGCCAGGCCATCGTGGACACGTCTGTCCAGCAGCTCGTGCTGAACGACGCCGGCGAGGTCGTGTCTCAGACCGTTGCCCTGATCCCGGCTGTGGATCAGAGCTTCGGCGGGACGTTCAGCCCGCAGACGCCGCCACCGGACCGTGAGAACCCGGTATGCGAGACACGCGACCTGCCCTGGGCCGGCAACGCCATCCCAGTGGTCGACGGCGTTCCGCAGGGCTGAGCGAACCGGCCACAACCGACTGAGCGGTTCAATCACCTGAGCTGAGTCACCGATGCACACCGACGCTGCCACCGCCGCCTCCGCCGACAGGCCCGGTTCCCTCCTGAACCTGGAGGCGGTGGTGGTGGCGTTCGGTGGCCTGCAAGCCCTCGGAGGCGTGGACCTCCAGGTCTGGAAGGGCGACCGCCTGGCGCTGCTCGGACCGAACGGCGCCGGCAAAACGACCCTGTTCAACGTGATCGCGGGCGACATCAAGCCGACGACCGGGCGGGTGACCATCAAGGGGATCGACTGCACCGAGCTGCCGGCACGGTTCCGTCCCCGCCTGGGAGTGGCTCGCACCTACCAGAAGACCCGGCTGTTCCGGGGATTGACGGTGGAGGACAATCTCTACCTCGCCCAGACCGGGCGCTCGGGCCGGCACTTGGCGCTGCTGCGTTCGGGTGTCGACACCGAGTTCCGGACGAGAGCCCGAGCCATGGCCGAGACGGTCTGGCTCGCCGATGTCGTCGGCGTCACAGCCGGCGACCTGTCGCACGGTCAGCAGCGCCAACTCGAGATCGGCATGGCCCTGGTGACCGGGCCGGAGTTCGTCATGCTCGACGAGCCGGCCTCGGGGCTGTCGCGGGGGGAGAGGGAGCGCCTGGTGCAGTTGCTGCTGAGCTTGGACCCCGACATCACCCTGCTGCTGATCGAGCACGACATGGACGTCGCCCTGCGCGCCGCCCAGCGGGTGGTGGTGATGAACGAGGGCCACACCGTGGCCAGTGGCACGCCCGAAGAGATTCGGGTCGACCCGCTGGTGCACGCCATCTACCTCGGAAGCGAGGCAGGCCTAACAGGGGCGGGCCCGTGACCGCGGCGGACACTCTGCTGACCGTGGAGGATCTGCAGGCCGGCTACGGCACCTCGCGGGTGCTGGACGGCTTGACCTTCTCCATGGGCACCGAGGCGGTCTGCATCGTCGGTCGCAACGGCATGGGCAAGTCGACGCTGTGCAAGACGATCATGGGGATGGTGGCGCCCACCGCAGGTGCCATCACCTTCTCGGGCCGCCGCATCGACGGCCTCGCTCCCGAGAAGGTGGCCCGCTCCGGGATCGCCTACGTCCCCCAGGGGCGCCGCCTCTTCCCGTCACTCACGGTGGAGGAGCATCTGGCCATGCTGGCGCCGGAGTCGAGGGGCAAGCGCTGGACGCCGACAGCCGTCTACGAGCTGTTCCCCCGACTGGCCGACCGCCGAAGAAACGGGGGAGCGGAGCTCTCCGGGGGTGAGCAGCAGATGCTGGCCGTGGGCCGGGCCCTGCTGCTCAACACCCCTCTCATCGTGATGGACGAGCCGTCGGAGGGGCTAGCCCCGAGCATCGTCGACGACCTGATCGACGTGGTGCACCGGCTCGTGTCCGAGGGCGTGGCGGTGCTGGTGGTGGAGCAGAACCTGCGGGCGGCCACCGCCATGTCGGCCCGCCAACTGGTGATGACCTCCGGTCGCATCGAGATCGAGTTGACCGCCTCGGAGCTTCTAGAATCCACGGAGCTCCAGAGCACCTATCTGGGCGTGGACGCCTGAGACAACTCTGACAGGGACACCTGTACAAATGCCAGATCCGACCCTTACCGACATAGCGGCGCGCGTGGGCGCGCCGGCCGCCGACAGGCGCCCCGGCGACGGCTATGATCGCGGCGGCATGGCCTCCGTCGGTGCCCTCTCGCTGTATGCCGCCATGTTGCGGGGCGAGTTGGAGGGCGACGAGGCGCTGCAGGCCAGCCAGCACATCTTCGAGCTCGTGCTCAACAGCGTGCACCACGCCATCTGGTGGAAGGACGCCAACTCGGTGTTCCTGGGCTGCAACCGCAAGCTCGCCGAGTACGCGGGGGTCGGTCATCCGAGCGAGCTGGTCGGCAAGACGGACGCCGACTGCGCTTGGGGCGATGCCGAGCTGCCTCGAAGCGGAGCGCCCTGGTTCCAGGATCACGACCGCTTGGTCATGGAGACGGGCGAGCCGCTGATCGGCTTGCGCGAGCAGGTCCGCATCGCAGGCGGGCGGGTGATCTGGGTCGAGACCAACAAGGTGCCGCTCACCGATTTCGACGGCAAGGTCGTGGGCACGCTGGGCACGTTCACCGACATCACGTCCAGGATCGAGGCCGAGGCCGAGCTGCAGAGCACCCTCGAGGACCTCGACGAACGGGTGCGGGAGCGAACTTCCGAGCTGTCGCGGGCCAATCAGACGCTGAGGCGGGAGGTTGAGGAGCGGGTCAGGCTCGAGGCCCAGGAGCGAGCCCAGCGCAGCCACGCCGAGGCATTGCGCGACACGGCAGCCGCGGTCGCCCGCTCGTTGCAGCTCGACGATGTGATCGAGCAGGTGCTCATCGGTGTCGAGCGGCTCTGCGACCACGAGCGCAGCTACGTCGCCTTCTACGACAACGAGGGAGTGCTCGAACTGGCCGGTGAGCGCTATCCGGGCCGCCCCGACCGCGGCGCTCCCGAGCCCCACACCCGCATCACCGACCCTCTCGGCGGATGGTCTCCACCCGATGAGGCCACAGAGGACGGCAGTTCTGGCCCGACAGCAGGCGGCCGCGCCGCCATGTCGAAGGTGAACGGGGCGGTGGTGCTGCCGCTGGAGGCGGCGGAGAGGGCGCTCGGCTGCCTCGTGATCGAGCCCCGCCCGGGTCGGGACCTGAGCGACTCCGACGTCGATCGTCTGGCCATCCTGGCCGATCAGGCGTCCTCGGCCATTTCCAACAGCCGCTCGCTGGTGATGGCCCGCTCGCTGGCCGCGCTGGAGGAGCGCCAGAGCCTGGCCAACGACCTTCACGACTCGGTCAGCCAGACACTGTGGACGGCGACCCTGCTGGCCGAGACTCTGGCCCGGGCGTCCGATCTCAGCGCCGAGCAGCGCGACCGGGCCGACAGGCTGCACGCTCTGACCGCCGGAGCCCTGTCGGAGATGCGCACCCTGCTGCTGGAGCTGCGCCCCTCGGTCATCGAGGAGACTCCGTTCGCGGACCTGGTCCACCAGCTGGTGTCCGCCTTCGAGAGCCGGCGCCGGGCCAAGTGCGTGGTTCACCTCGACCGCCAGGTGGAGCCGCTGCCGACCGTCAAGGTGGCGCTCTACCGCATACTGCAGGAGTCCCTCAACAATGTCTCCCGGCACGCCGACGCCGAGAGCGTGCAGATCTCCGTCGAGGTGACGGGCGACGTTCTCGAGATGCGGGTGAGGGACGACGGAGAGGGCTTCGAGATGGGATCGGCCTCGGAGCACTTCGGACTGCGCATCATGGCTGAGCGGGCCGACGCAATCGGTGCATCACTGCATGTCGACAGCGGCCTGGGGGAGGGGACGACGGTGTCGGTGTCGGTCCCCGAAGTGATGGAATTGCTCGTGCGACCCCCGGAGCAGTCGCCATGAGCGCCGCAGCCGGCGGAACGATCAGGGTGGTAGTGGTTGACGACCACGACCTGCTGCGCGAGGGGGTGACCGCCTGCCTCGACGGCTACGACGACATCGAGGTGGTGGGCACGGCCCACAACGGCGTCGTTGCCGTGGACCGGGTGGTGGAGATGCACCCCGACGTGGTGGTGATGGACCTGATAATGCCTGGAGGCGGGGGAGTGGAGGCCATCGCCGAGATCGCCCGCCGGGCTCCCGAGACCAGGGTCCTCGCCCTGACCAGCTTCACCGACGGGGCGCTGCTGCGCTCTGCTCTCGAAGCCGGGGCCACCAGCTTCCAGCTCAAGAGCGTCACGGGCGACGATCTGGCCGCGTCCATCCGCTTCACCGCCGCGGGTCAGTCGGCCATGGACTCGTCGGTCACCCGCCTGATCGCCTCCGACCACGACGTCCTGCGGGACTTGACCGACCGTGAGCGCGAGGTGGCCGATCTGCTGGCCACCGGCCTGTCCAATGCCGAGATCGCCGAGCGCCTCTATCTGAGCATCTACACGGTCAAGAACCACGTGAGCAACATCCTGATGAAGTTCAACGTGCAATCGCGCACCGAGTTGGTGGCCATGATCCTCAACGCCCGCTACCAGGACCGCCCCAAGCTCCCACCCCGCCCGTAGCCCGGTTCCGCGAACCCGGTCGGTCCCTATTGGGAATTGGCAGCGCTGTGCACGGTATGCGTGCGTTGCGCTGCCAGTTCGCGCCCATGCCCGCTCACTCTGACCAGCGACACCGGCTGCTTCTGCAACAACTTGCCGCTCTGGTGCATCGTAGGTATTAGTGGAAGAGCACTCGGGTCCCGAGGGGGGCGACTGGGCCGCCAGCGGCGCCGACCTGGAGAGCCTGTTCGTGGCCGAGCGGGTGCCCATGGTGCGGTTGGCCACGCTGATGGTGGGCTCGCGGTCCATCGCCGAGGAGGTTGTCCAGGACGCGTTCACCTCCGTGAGCGAGCGCTGGGACGGACTGGACCGACCCGGCGCGTACTTGAGAACGGTTGTCGTCAACGGGTGCGCGCAGACACTGCGTCGCCGCTCGGTCGAGGACCGGCACAGGCCCGTCGCGCTCGAGAACCCCAGTGAGATACCCGAGCGGCTGATCGAACTGCGCAGTGCTCTCGACTGTCTAAGCGACCGACAGCGCATTGTCGTGGTGCTGCGCTACTTCGTCGACCTGCCTGACGACGAGATCGCACAGGCGCTGGACGTGAAGCCCTCGACGGTGCGCTCGCTGGCCCACCGGGCTCTGGCTGTGCTTCGAAGGGAGTTGCGATGAGCTGGCTTGAGGATCGCCTTCGTCAAGATCTGCCTGCACTCGCGGATGTGCTGATGGAAGACCAGGCCGCTCAGCCAGAGACTGCCGCGACCACGGTCGGCGACAGCCCCGACACGCTCGTGGAACTCAGCACTCGGCCCGTACTCAAACGGCGCAGGTGGCCGGCCGTGGCGGCCGCTGCGCTAGTGGCGGTAGTGGCCGGTGTCGTCGCGCTGGTCATTGCCACATCCGACAGCACGGAGGTCATGACGACCGCGGTCCCTGCTGCTCAGCCCGACGCCGAGGCCCGGGACGGGATCGCTGAGCCTGAGGTGCCCGAGACCCCTCAAGGGGTGCCTGCGGCACCGTCAGATCAGCTCGAAGACTCCGACGAGGAACCCAGCACACCTGAGGACCAGACCGACGTCCCGAGCGGGCAATCTCGAGATCCGGCCGAGCCTCCCGATGGAGCGCCGGAAGCGTCGGAAGAGCCCCTGTTCGAGGAGGTGTCGCCGGAGGTCTCCGCCGCAGCCGAGGAGGGCAGCCCCGGGGTCGCCTACCAGGCCATCTCGGCCGGTTACAACCATGGCTGCGCGGTAGCCGCCGGGGGAGGCCTCGTCTGCTGGGGTAGCAACAACTTCGGGCAGGCTGATCCCCCCGAGGGCACCTACCAGGCCGTAGCCGCGGGAGCAGAACACAGTTGCGCCATCGCAACCGGCGGATACCTCGTCTGCTGGGGACACAACGACGCCGGGCAGGCGGATGCCCCGGCCGGCACATACCAGGCCGTGGCCGCGGGCGTCGGCCACAGTTGCGCCATCGCAACCGGCGGAAGCCTCGTCTGCTGGGGGGAGGACGTCGACGGCCAGGCCACCGCGCCCGAGGGCACCTACCGCGCAGTTGCCGCCGGCGAACGCCACACCTGCGCCATTGCAACTGGCGGCACCCTCAACTGCTGGGGGGACAACAGTTACGGGCAGGCGGATGCCCCGGCCGGCACCTATCGAGAAGTGGCCGCCGGCTGGGAGAGCAGTTGTGCGATCGCAACCGGTGGCGCGATCGTCTGTTGGGGCGCGAACTACGCGGGGCAGACCGACGCGCCGCCGGGGACATACCAGGCGATCGCCGCTGGCGTCTCCCACCATTGCGCCCTAGCAGGTGACGGCGCGATCGCCTGCTGGGGAAGCAACAGCTTCGGGGAACTCGGTGCGCCCGGCGGCACGTATCGGGCCGTCACGGCGGGTTCGGGCCAAGGCTGCGCGCTCGCATCCGGCGGCACGATCAGCTGCTGGGGGAGCAACATCTCCCGGCTGGCCGATGCGCCGTCAGGCACCTACCAAGCCGTCGCTCCCGGCTGGTACCACAGCTGTGCCATAACGACCGGCGGCACGATCAGCTGCTGGGGGAACAACGACTTCGGACAGGCCGAAGCCCCGGAGGGCACCTTCACGGACCTTTCCGTCGGCTCGCTTCACAACTGTGCGGTAGCCACCAGCGGCACTCTGGCGTGCTGGGGGGACGACCACACCGTCGGGCGCACCGACGCCCCGCCGGGCGCCTATAGCGCTGTCTCGACCGGCGAGGTCCATAACTGCGCCCTTGCGACCGACGGCACGATCGCCTGCTGGGGAGACAACAGCCGCGGGCAGACCGACGCTCCGGCCGGCGCCTACCAAGCCGTCGCTGCCGGCGACTACCACAACTGCGCCATCGCTACCGACGAAACCCTCGCCTGCTGGGGAGACAACGGCTCTGGGCGGGCCGAACCACCGGCGGGCACCTATCGGTTCGTTGCCGCCGGCGGGAATCACAGCTGTGCGATAGCGACCGACGGCACCCTCGCCTGCTGGGGGAATAACGCCTACGGACAGGCCGACTCGCCCGCAGGCACCTACCAAACTGTCGCCGCCGGTGACTACCACAACTGCGCCATCACAACCGACGGCAAAATTGCCTGTTGGGGACGCACCGGATTCTGGATCGACGACGCCCCGGAAGGCAGCTACGAGTCCATCGCTACGGGCACCTACCACACCTGTGCGGTCACATCCGACGACAGCATCGTGTGCGGAGGTTCGAAAGAACCGCCTGAGGGCCTTCACTGGGAGGCGCAATGAGAGGCTCGCCGTCGAGGAGCGCGGCCGCGGCACTGGCGGCACTTGCTCTGGTGTGTTCGGCCTGCGCCAGCGAGACCACCACCCTCGCGGGCGAGGAGCCACCGTCCACCACATCTGAGCGGGCGCCGGCGGCGGCTCCAGAAGAGCCAGCGGCGCCTGTCGATGGGCTCCAGGCCCCGGTCGACGATCCCGCGGCCCCCGAAGATGAGCCCGGAGCCCCGACCCAAGCCGCCGACACCGAGACGGCCGCGGTGGCTGAGACCCCGACCGAGCGAACGCCATCGGATACCGGCACTGCGGCGGGCGACGGCAGGCCCGACCACACCTACAAGGCCATCGCCGTCGGCGAGCTCCACAGTTGCGCGCTCGCAGCCGATGAGACCGTCGTCTGCTGGGGGCAGAACGGCTTCGGGCAGGCCGACGCGCCGGATGGCACCTACAAGGCCGTCGCTGTCGGCGGGCACCACAGCTGCGCAATTGCAACCGACGGCACCATCGCCTGCTGGGGAGACAATGACTCGGGGCAGGCCGAGGCGCCGGATGGCACCTACAAGGCCGTCGCCACCGGCACCAGCCACAGTTGCGCGCTCGCAGCCGATGATTCCCTCGTGTGCTGGGGCAGCGACTCCCAGGGGAAGACCGAGGCACCCGCGGGTACCTATAAGGCTGTTGCCTCGGGCGACCACCACAGCTGCGCCATTGCGACCGACGACACCGTCACCTGCTGGGGATGGAACGTTGCGTTCCCCGACATCCCGGCGGGCACCTTCAAGGCGCTCACCGCCAGCGGGTTGCACAGCTGCGCGATCGCGACCGATGAGACCGTCGTCTGCTGGGGGCCGGCCGAAGGGATGGGACCGGTGCCGGCGGGCACATATAAGGCCGTGGCAACTGGGGGGTTGCACAGCTGCGCGATCGCGACCGATGACACCGTCGCCTGCTGGGGGTACAACGAGTTCGGGCAGGCCGACGCGCCGGCCGGCACCTACAAGGCCGTCAGCGCTGGCGAGCTACGGAGTTGTGCGATCGCTACCGACGGCACCATCGCATGCTGGGGAGCTTTCGACGCCGGTATCGAGCCCCCGCCGGAGGGTGCGTACAAGGCCGTGGCCGCAGGTGTGTTGCACAGTTGTGCGATCGCGGTTGACGGCACCGTCGTCTGCTGGGGGTACAACGAGTTCGGGCAGGTCGATGCGCCGGCCGGCACGTACACCGCGGTCTCGGCCGGTG
>VYFQ01000011.1:17689-140355 GCA_009842325.1 Acidimicrobiaceae bacterium
GAGTTCGGGCAGGTCGATGCGCCGGCCGGCACGTACACCGCGGTCTCGGCCGGTGTGTTGCACAGTTGTGCCGTCGCGGTTGACGGCACCGTCGTCTGTTGGGGGTACAACGAGTTCGGGCAGGTCGATGCGCCGGCCGGCACGTACACCGCGGTCTCGGCCGGTGGGTTGCACAGCTGCGCGATCGCGGCTGACGGCACTCTCGCCTGCTGGGGGGACAACGAGGTCGGGTTGACCGACGCGCCCGCGGGCACCTACACGGACCTGTCCGCGGGGATTCTTCACAGCTGCGCGATCGCGGCTGACGGCACTCTCGCCTGCTGGGGGGACAACGAGGTCGGGTTGACCGACGCGCCGGCGGGCACCTATAAAGCACTGTCGGTGGGCTCGGTGCACAGTTGTGCGATCGCGGCCGACGGCGCCATCAGCTGCTGGGGGTACGACGAGTTCGGGCAAACCGATTCGCCAGCGGGCGCCTACAAGGCGGTCACCGCCGGTCTGGGCCACAACTGCGCGATCGCAGCCGATGACACCGTCACCTGCTGGGGGAGCAACGACTCGGGGCAGTTGAATGCTCCGGCAGGCACGTACAGGTCTGTCGCTGCCGGCGCGGGCCACAGCTGCGCGATCGCAACCGACGACACCCTCGTCTGCTGGGGCCCGCTCGCACCACCGCCAGGCGTTCGCGCCGTGAGCTACGTCCGTCCCGGCCGTCAGCCCGAAGAGCCCGAGTCCGAGCCCGAACCCGAGCTAGAGCCCGAACCCGAGTCCGAACCGGAGCCCGAGCCCGAGTCCGAACCGGAGCCCGAGCCCGAGCCGGAGCCTGCAGCCGAAGGGAGCGGTGACCCCGAGCGGCCGGGTGAGGGTGTGACGGTCGTGGCCGGTCGGGCCAACTGGTCCCAGGGCTACTTCCAGGCTGCACTGCACAGGCAGTTGCTGGAAGAGCTCGGCTACAGCGTCACAGATCCAGCTCAGCTGGAGTTGAGTACGGATGTCGCTTACACCGTCATGGCCCAAGGCCGGATGGACTACTGGCCCAACAGCTGGTACCCGGGTCACTACCAATGGCTTGAGCATGAGTTGCCCGATGGATCCTCGGTCGGGGACCACGTCAGCGTCGTGGGCGAGTTGCTGTTCGAGGGTGTCCTGAGTGGCTTTGTGGTGACCAAGTCCTTTGCCGACGCCTACAGCGTGTACACCATGGACGACCTCAACAGCAGTCCTGAGGCGCTGGCCGCGTTCGACGCCACGGATCTAGTGCCCGGCAACGGCAAAGCCGAGATCTACGGTTGTCCCCCTGGCCGCGGCTGGGCCTGCCACGACATCATCAACAGCATGATTGCGTTCTCGGGCTGGGACAACATCATCCAGCTCACCGGTGACTACAACACTTACATCGAGTTCGCGCATCGCGACGCCGGCAACGGTGTCCCGATGGTCATCTACGTGTGGGCTCCGTCGCCGCACATCGCCCGGCTGCGACCTGGCGACAACGTGTACTGGTTGGGGGTCGACGACATCCTCGACGACTCCAACCCCACAGGCGTCGAGGGCGGCGAGGAGCACGACCAGCGAGGCCCCGACGGCACCGGCGGCTACGTGTCCATAGGAGCGGACCAGTGCCCCTCGGCCACCGAGCAGCCCGACGGACGATGCCCCATCGGCTGGCGCGCCGGCCACATCCTGGTCACTGCCAACAACGAGTTCCTGAATGCCAACCCCGCGGCCCGAGCACTCTTCGAGGCGGTGAGGCTCACACCCCTGGACGTCTCGCTGGCCAATGTGGCTCAACGCGAAGACGGCGCCCAGCCAGACGACCTAGCCAGCCAGTGGATCGCCGACAACCGCGACAAGGTCGACTCATGGCTCGCAGTCGCCCGGGCCGCCTCCTGAGTCTCGGTGAGGCCAGGAGCCAACGTCGTCTGTCGGGAATTGGCAGCGGTCGGGTCCCAATTGGGCATCCTGGGCTGCCAATTCGCAGTAGCGGTGCGCCAGAGGGTGCTCGTGTGCCCTGACTAGTGCTTAGGAGCCACTCCTATGGGGGTGGGCAGGTTGCTCCGCTGGTGCCTGTTGCACGCTGCCGCGGTCAACTTGAATCCGAAGACAGCGCTAACGGTGCCGGTCGGTCTGTCGCGGGCGGGCGCGAAGCACCACCAGGAGGTTGCCATGACATCTACGGCTGCGGTGAGCATGCCGTCCTCCGAGGCTGAGGCGGTGGCCGCCGTAACGGAGCAGCCGTTCGCGACGGTGCTCGCGGGCGGCACGCTGCTGGTGCCCCAGCACACTCTCGGCCAGGTCGCGGTGGAGCGGGCCGTATGGCTCGGCCGGGCCGAGATGGACGGGATCTCAAGGTCGAACGGACGCATGACGGTCGGCGCGGCAGCCCCCCTCGCGGCGTGCACGAGGCTTGATGCTCCCATCGGTCCGTGCGCGGCCAACATCGGAGACAACGAGGTGAAGGCCCAAGCCACCATCGGCGGCAACATCTGCTCGCCCGCCCCCTACGGCGACCTTCGCGGACCGCTGCTGGCCCTCGGCGCGATCCTGCGCTGGGCCGACCCCGACGGCACCCATACCGGCGGCATAGCCGACTTCACAGCCTCGGGCGGGGCCCGGCCCGGGGTGCTGATCCTGGACGTCGCCTTCGCGGTTCCCGAGGCGGGCTCGTTCGTGGCGCTACGGCGCCACCACACCCAGTCGTTGACGGCCATGGCGGTGAGCGCGGTCCGTGGTGCGGACGGTGCCGTGACCATCGCGGCCACGGGAGCGGCTCCGGATGCCTGCCGGCTGCACGCGGCCGAGGCTGTTCTGGCCGACGGCGGCTCGATCGCCGACGCGGCGGCCGCTTCCGCCTCCGACGCCGATCCCTACGATGACGCTCTGGCGTCGGCCTCGTACCGCAGTCGGGTTCTTCCCGTCTACGTCGGCCGGGCCCTCGAGCAGTTGGGAGCCTGACATGGAACTGACCGTCAATTCCGTTTCCTGCTCGGTGCAGTCGCCGCCGCTGACCTCGCTGCTGACCGTGCTGCGAGAGGAACTCGACATCACCAGCCCCAAGGCGGGATGCGAATCGGGAGGCTGCGGGGCCTGCACGGTGCTGGTGGACGGCCAGCCCCGCCGATCCTGCCTGACTGCGCTCTGCACCCTGGACGGCTCCGAAGTCGTCACCGTGGAGGGGCTGGGCACGCCCGAGGACCTGTCCAGGGTCCAGCAGGCCTTCATCCACCACTACGCCGCCCAGTGCGGGTTCTGCACCGACGGCCTGATCGTGGCGGCCACCGCCTACGTCGGCGGGGGAGGGTCGGCCGACACCGGCGACATCGGCGAGGCCCTGGCCGGGCACTACTGCCGCTGCACCGGGTACGTGAAGATCCTTGAGGCCGTGGCCGCCGTCGCCCGGGGCGACACCTTCGACACGGCGTCCACGGCGTCCAGCGCCAACAACACGTACGTGACCATCGCGGGAGCCGAATCGTGAGAGCCGCCGACCGCTTGACACACCGAGGAGGTCAGACATGAAGGTCGTAGGAGCTCGCCTGCCGCGCTACGACGGAGTGGGCCATGTGACCGGTCGCACCACCTACGTGGACGACGTGCGGGTACCGGGCATGCTGCACGCAGCCGCCCTGCGCTCGGTGCACCACAACGCCCGGATCACCCGCCTCGACACCGGCGCGGCCGCTGCCATGGCCGGCGTGCACGCCGTGGTCACCCACGCCGACGTGCCCCTGCTGGTGTACGGCCACCTCTCCGGCGCCGGCATCCCCGGCGACGAGCCCCTGCTGGCCAAGGACCACGTGCGCTACCGGGGCCAGCCGATCGCGCTGGTGGCAGCCGACACCGTGGACATCGCCCGGGCCGCGTGCGCCGCCATCGAGGTGGACTACGAGGAGCTGCCCGCGCTGTTCGATGTCCGCCTCGGCTTCGACGGCGACGCACCGGTGATCAACGACACCTTCGGCAACTGGTACGACCAGTACGAGGGCAACCTTGACGTCCGCCAGATCCGCAAGGGCGACATCGATGCGGCCATGGACGCGGCCGACCTCATCGTGTCGGGCGTCTACCGGACCCAGTCCGTGGAGCAGGTCCCCCTGGAGACCCAGGTTTGCGTGGCCATTCCCGAGCCTGACGGACGCCTCACCATCCACACCTGCACCCAGGCCATGTACTTCTCGCTGGGCGTGGTGTGCTCGCACCTCCAGCTGCCCATGAGCCAGGTCAAGATGGTGGGCGGCACCGTCGGCGGCGGCTTCGGCGGCAAGGTTGACACCGCCTCGGACACCCTGACTGCGCTGGCCGCGCGGAAGTCGGGGCAGCCCGTCAAGTGGCGCTGGACCCGGGAGGAGGAGATGCTCGCCTCGGGCAACCGCGGTCCCTGGCACATGGAGATCATCGACGCGGTCACCAGCGACGGGTGGATCCTGGGCCGCAAGATGCTCACCATCCACGACGCCGGCGCCTACGGACGTTTCTCGGTGTACGGCCTGACCAAGCACAGCTTCCACCACACCGGCGCATACAGCATCCCCAACCTGCACTTCGACGGCTATGTGGTGTTCACCAACAAGATTCCCACCACCGCCATGCGGGGCTACGGCGTCACCGGCCTGTCCACCGCCATCGAGGTCCACGCCGAGCGGGTCGCCAAGGAGCTGGGTATGGACCCATACGAGTTCCGGCTCAAGAACGCCAACCGGGTCAACGACACCTCGCCCAACCGCATCGCCTACGAGGATCCCAGCACGGTGGAGGTTCTCCAGTCTCTGGCGGCCGCCACCGGCGTCGAGTTGGGCGACGGCCTGCGGGCGATGACCAGGGAGCAGCGCTCGGGCGACATGCTGCCGGACCACCTGGTGGCCCAGATCGGATCAGGAGGAGGTCACTGATGGCTGTGCATCGAGGCAAGGGCCTCGCCACCGTCGAGTACCCGACGGGCATGAACCAGAACGGCGATCCGTCGCAGGCCTGGATCAAGGTCAAGCCCGACGGCCGGGTGGACGTGTTCTCGGGCACGGCCGACATCGGCAACGGCTCCAAGACCGTCCAGTCGCAGATCGTGGCCGAGACGATCGGCGTGCCCTACGACTGGGTCACCTACGACAACTCCAACACCGACTCCTCGCCCATGTGCACCGGGACCTTCGCCTCGCGGGCCACCTTCGTGGCCGGCAACGCCGTGCTCAAAGCGGCCCGCCAGGTGCGTGAGCGCATCCTGGCGGTGGCGTCGCGCGAACTGGAGATCGACCCGGCCGACCTTGAGGTGGCCGACGGCTCGGTGTCGGTCAAGGGCACGCCCGCCAAGTCGATGGGCGTGGACGAGGTGGCCGGGGCGGCCACCTTCGTGCACGGTGAGCTGCTCACCGGCGACGGCGCCCACCTCAACCCGGGCGCGGCCATCATCGACCCCACCACCGGGGAGGTGGACAAGCCGCCCCACGCCGCCATCTCCTACGCGGCCTGCACGGCCGAAGTCGAGGTGGACGACGAGACCGGGGACGTGCGGGTGCTGAGCCTCACCCAGGCCTACGACATCGGCCGGGCCATGAACCCCACCCTGGTTGAGGGCCAGATCGACGGCGGAGCGGTCATGGGCCTGGGTTTCGGTCTGCTGGAGGACTGCTACCCCTACTATCCGACCGCCGAGCATCGGGGCGACGGCATGAACACCTACCACGTGCCGACCATGGCCGAGCTCCCCGAGATTAAGAACGTGCTGATGGAGAATCCATCCTCGGGCGGCCCCTACGGGGCCAAGGGCATCGGCGAGATGTCCAACAACGCCCAGCCCGCCGCCATCGCCAACGCCATCCACGACGCTGTGGGGGTGTGGGTCACGGAGTTCCCCATCACCCCCGAGCGGGTGCTGGCCGCCCTCGACGCCAAGAGCGAGGGCCGCAGCGAGCCCCGCCGCGAGGGCCGGGTGGTGGCTTTCGACGAGGAGCTGTCGATCAACAGCTTCACGTCGGCCAAGACCTGGGGGGCGTGACGTCTCGACACATTCTTCCAAACCGTTAACAGGAGGCTGAACAATGACCCTGCGCGCCAATGACGACAGATTCTGGGGGCTCGTTGACCGGGATGCCGCGGTCGAGGTGATCGGCAGCGGCTTCACCTTCACCGAGGGTCCGATCTGGCATCCTCGTGACCACTACCTGTTGTTCTCCGACATGCCCGGCGACGTGCGTCGCCGCTGGCAGGACGGGGAGGTGACCGAGACGCGGCGACCGGCCGACAAGTGCAACGGCATGACCTACGACGCGGACCTGAACCTGATCGTGTGCGAGCACTCCACCTCCAAGGTGATGCGGGAGCGCCCCGACGGCAGCCGCGAGACGGTGGCCTCGCACTTCGAGGGGGTGGAGTTGAACAGCCCCAACGATGTGGTTGTCCGGGCCGACGGCACGATCTACTTCTCCGACCCGTGGTATGGCCGCATGCCGGGCTTCGGCTTGGAGCGGCCCCGCGAGCTGGGCTGGCAGGGCGTGTTCCGGGTGGCGCCCGGCGCCGACGGCGCCACGCAGCTCTGCGTGGATCAGGACACCTTCGACCAGCCCAACGGCCTCTGCTTCTCGCCGGACGAATCGCTGCTGTACATCAACGACACCACCCACGCGCTGGTGCGGGTCTACAGCGTGAACGCCGACGGCTCCCTCGACGGTGGCGACGTGTTCGTCGACGGCCTGTCCGACGACGACGTGGCCGGCGTGCCCGACGGCATGAAGTGCGACGAGCAGGGCAACATCTGGGTGACGGGCCCGGGCGGCGTGTGGGTGTTCGACTCCGACGCCAACCATCTGGGCGTCGTCGAGATCGACGAGGTGGTGGCCAACCTGCACTGGGGAGGACCCGACTTCCACACCCTGTTCTTCGCGTCGTCCACCTCCGTGCGCTCGCTGCCGACCATCGTCGGCCCCCACATCGAGGGGTTCATGCGGGCCTGACGGTCCGTCCACCACTCAACCCGAAGGAGGCCCTATGGCACTGGAACTAGACCCCGGACGCTGTGCCCTGATCATCCAGGACATGCAGAACGCGTCCCTCACCGAGGGCGGCGCGTTCTCGACGCCCGAGTCCCGCGCCCACCACGCCGAGCAGAACCTCGAAGCCAACATCAACCGGCTCGCCGACCGCTGCCGGGAGCTCGGCATCCCGGTGCTGCACGTCTGGTTCATCGTGGAGCCGGGCTCGCCGGGCTTCAAGGTGAACGCGGGCCTCTTCGAGGCGGTGGCCTCGTCGGGCAGCCTCGACCGCGGCTCATGGGGGGCGGAGCCGTCCGCGGCGACGGCCCCGAAGGAAGGCGACTTCATCATCGAGAAGATGCGCATGAGCGCGTTCCACGACACCAAGCTCGACACCATGATGAAGGGCTTCGGGCGGGACACGCTGATCCTGAGCGGCGTGCTGACCAACATGGCCATGTCCCACACGGCCCGCACCGGCGCCGACCTCGGGTACTACGTCGTGTTCCCGGAGGACGCAGCCGGCTCGTTCGACGGCGAGTGGCACCGGGTGGCGGTCGACTACGCCCTCCAGAACGTCTCCACCGTCACCGACACCGACACAGTCCTGGCCGCTCTCGCCTGAATCGGCAACCCTCCGCGTGGCGCTCCGCCAGGGGCGTGGCACGCTATGGCGGTGACCGCGGCCGCCGAACCTGACACTTCGCGCCCCGGCGCGCCGCCCCAAGTCCCGGCCGAGCGGGTCTTCAGCACTTCGGTGGTGGTGTCGGGGGTGCGCTGCTTCCTGTTCTACGTGCTGTTCCCGTGGCTGCTGCCCGCGGCCGGCATCGCCTCGGGGGTGGGCTCGGGCATCGGCCTGGCCATCGGCGGGGTGGCCATCGTGTTCAACGTCCTGAGCATCCGCCGCTTCCAGCGCACCAGGCACCGCTACCGGTGGCTGATCTCCGCGCTCAACGCGGCGATCATCGTGCTGCTGACGGTCTTGATGGTGATCGACCTCAACGACCTCCTCGCCTGAGCCGTGACCACGATCCCGGACTTCTCGCTGATCGAGCTGCACGACGGTGACGCTGCCGGCCAACCGCCGGCCGCCGCCATCGACCCGGTGCCGTTCGAGACGCCCGAGGGCATCGGTGTCCCGCCCCTGGCCGGCCCCGACGACCTCACCGGCGCCGACTTCGTGTCCAGCTATCCGGGTCTGCCGCCGTTCGTCCGGGGGCCCTACCCCACGATGTACGTGACCCGGCCCTGGACGATCCGCCAGTACGCGGGGTTCTCCACTGCCGAGGAGTCCAACGCGTTCTACCGCCGCAACCTGGCCGCCGGCCAGCGGGGCCTGTCGGTCGCCTTCGACCTCCCCACCCACCGGGGCTACGACTCCGACAACCCCCGGGTGGCCGGTGACGTCGGCATGGCCGGGGTGGCCATCGACTCGATCCTTGACATGCGGATCCTGTTCGACAGCATCCCGCTGGACAAGATGACGGTGTCGATGACCATGAACGGCGCGGTGCTGCCGGTGCTCGCCCTATACGTGGTGGCCGCCGAGGAGCAGGGCGTGGAGCCGGAGCAGCTCGCCGGCACCATCCAGAACGACATCCTCAAGGAGTTCATGGTCCGCAACACGTTCATCTACCCGCCGGCACCGTCGATGAGGATCGTGGCCGACATCATCGCCTTCACCGCCGAGCGGATGCGGAGGTTCAACTCGATCTCGGTCTCCGGCTACCACATGCAGGAGGCGGGAGCCACCCTCGACATCGAGCTGGCCTACACCCTCGCCAACGGGGTGGAGTACACCCGGGCCGGGCTCGCCGCGGGGTTGGACATCGACGAGTTCGCCCCCCGACTCAGCTTCTTCTGGTGCGTGGGCATGAACTTCTTCATGGAGGTGGCCAAGCTGCGGGCGGCCCGGTTGCTGTGGACCCGGCTGATGAGCCAGTTCGAGCCCCAGGATCCACGCTCGCTGTGCCTGCGGACCCACTGCCAGACCAGCGGTTGGAGCCTCACCGCCCAGGATCCCTACAACAACGTGGTCCGGACCTGCGTCGAGGCCATGGCGGCCACCCAGGGTCACACGCAGTCGCTGCACACCAACGCATTCGACGAGGCGCTGGCCCTGCCGTCCGACTTCTCGGCCCGCATTGCCCGCAACACGCAGCTGTTCCTCCAGCACGAGTCGGGCATCACCCGCACCGTCGACCCGTGGGGCGGCAGCTACCACGTGGAGCGGCTCACCAAGCTGCTGGCCGAGCGGGCCTGGGCCCACATCTGCGAGGTCGAGGAGCTTGGGGGGATGGCCGCGGCGATCTCCACCGGCCTTCCCAAGCTCCGGATCGAGGAGGCCGCCGCCCGTACCCAGGCCCGCATCGACTCGGGCCGCCAGGCCGTGGTCGGCGTGAACCGCTACCGCGTCGAAGACGGTGGGAGCACTTCGGTGGAGGTCCGCCGGATCGACAACGCCGAGGTGCGCCGGCGGCAGATCGCTCGGCTCGAGCAACTGCGGGCTGGGCGGGACACCGCACGCCTGCGGGACGCTCTGGACGCCCTGACGGCGGCCGCCCGCACCGGTGAGGGAAACCTGCTGGCGCTGTCGATCGACGCGGCCCGAGCCCACGCGACGGTCGGAGAGATCAGCGACGCCCTCGAAACCGTCTACGGTCGTCATGTGGCCGAGATCAGATCGGTGGAGGGCGTGTACCGCGAGGAGGCGCGACCGGCGGACTCCGGTGCGGGCGACCGCGGTACCGGCATCGATGCTGTGAGAGCACGGGTGGACGAGTTCGCCGACCGGCACGGCCGCCGCCCCCGGATCCTGGTGGCGAAGGTGGGGCAGGACGGTCACGACCGGGGCCAGAAGGTGATCGCCACCGCCTTCGCAGATCTCGGTTTCGACGTGGACGTGGGCCCGCTGTTCGCCACACCCGCCGAGGTCGCCCGCCAGGCGGTGGAGGCCGACGTGCACGTGGTCGGGGTGTCGACGCTGGCCGCGGGCCATCTCACCCTCGTGCCCCAGCTGCGCGACGAGCTAGAGGAGCTGGGCCGGGACGACATTGCCATCGTGGTGGGCGGGGTCGTCCCCGCCGCCGACGTCGACGAACTGCTGGCCGCCGGCGCGGTCGCGGTCTACCCGCCGGGCACAGTGATCTCAGAGGCCGCCGCCGAACTGCTGGAGCACCTCTAGGCATGGAAGACCTCGTCGCCGGCGTGCTGGCGGGGGACCGCACCTCGCTAGGTCGCGCCATCACCCTGGTGGAGTCGACCCGGCCCGACGACCGCCGCGATGCCCAGGAGCTGCTCGCGCAGCTCCTGCCCCACGCGGGCGGAGCCCACCGGGTGGGCATCAGCGGCGTGCCCGGCGCGGGCAAGTCGACGCTCATCGACTCCCTGGGCACCCGGCTCACCCGCGCCGGCCACCGGGTGGGCGTGCTGGCCGTTGATCCCTCGAGCATGGTCACCGGCGGATCGATCCTTGGCGACAAGACCCGCATGGCCACCCTGGCGGCCGACGAGAACGCATTCATCCGGCCTTCACCGTCGGCGGGGACGCTCGGCGGCGTGACCAGCACCACCCCTCACGCGATCACCGTGCTGGAAGCGGCCGGCTACCACGTGGTGCTGGTCGAGACGATGGGTGTCGGCCAGTCGGAGGCGGCCGTGCACGCGTCGGTCGACTGTCTCTGTGTGTTGGTGCTGGCCGGTGCCGGCGACGAGTTGCAGACGGTCAAGAGGGGCCTGCTGGAGCTGGCCGATGTCCTTGCGGTCAACAAGGCCGACGGCGACAACGAGCAGGCGGCCCGGCTGGCCGCGGCCGAGTTCCGGCGGGCGCTGCCCCTGCTGGCGCCGACGAGCGGGGAGGGTCCTCCACCGGTGATGGCGGTCTCGGCCGCGACCGGAGCAGGCGTGGACGAGCTGTGGGACTGCATTGTCGAGCACCGCCGCACGCTCGAAGCCTCCGGTGCCCTGGCTGCACGGAGAGCCCGGGGCCGTCTGGCCTGGATGCGAGTGCTGCTGGAACGCCGCCTGCTCGAGCATTTCGAGGCCCAGCCCGGCCTGGCGGAGCGCCGAGCCGAGCTCGAACACGCTGTCGAGCAGGACCAGATCACTCCAGAGGCCGCCGTCGAGCAACTCCTGTCGTAACTGTAGGAACGCTGCACACCTACAGGGCCCTAGTTGGGTTGGCCGGCTACTTTGGGAACTGTGACGTCGCTGAGCGACTATCTCGATCTGACGGTCGAACAGGCGCGCTCGCAGTGGGGCCAGATTCTGAAGAGGCAGCCGCGGCCGCGCCAAGAGCCTTACACGCCAGTGGAGGCGATTCTGTGCTACGGGCTCTTCTTCGTCGTTGACCCTCACCGCTACGGCGGAGCGTCGATGCACCGGGCTCCGCAAATCGTGCACGACCTAGCCGGTCTCTTCGTGCGACCACCAGGATCAATCACCAACAAGATGATGAACCTCGACGGCTCGCGTGCCCACGCTGGGAAGCACGAGTGGCAGTTCTTCCTTGAGATGTCTGTAGGCGGCGATAGGTTCCCGCATCTCTACTGGCGCGTCGTGCGCACAGCGCGAGAGATGGGTATTGGCTCCGACAGGCTTCCGGATTTCGTGGCCGCGGACGGCGACTTCGACCTATTGGGTCAAGATGAACTGTCTCAACGGACCCTTGAGACGGTCGTGGCTGCGAGGGCAGCCAACCATCGCGTTCTCCAACTGGCGGGAGCATCCAAGACCAGTCGACTGGTTGAGCAATCAGTGCGCCTTGGTCAGCACCGTTTCGCGAGGTCAGTGCTGGAGAACTATGACCACACGTGCGTGTTCTGCGGGTTCTCTCCGCGGTCGCTACCTCGTCACAAGCTCCTGGTGGCTTCGCACATCAAGCCCTGGGCCGCATGCAATGACCGGGAGCGTTTGGACGTAGGCAACGGTGTGGCCGCGTGTGGGGTGCACGATGCAGCTTTCGACACGGGGCTGATCACCGTTAATGGCGGCCTCAACGTGCACAAGGCTCGCAATCTGCAGAAGAGTGTGCAGAACGATCCAGGCTCCGACAACTACTTTGAAGCCGTGTTGAGAACCAAGCTAGTTCTCCCTGCCGAGGCGATCAGACCCGGCGACCCTTACCTGAAGTGGCACCAAGAACGGATCTACAAGGGAAAGTTGGCAGACCTGTCAGTGTGATCTGCCTGCAACGGAGTCGCCTTTGCACAGGTCGCGCAACTCAGCGGCGGAGGTCCTCGCGGATGGCTGTGACGAGAGCTGCGAGGTCTGCGATGGTTCCGTCCCGGGCGACCCGTCTCACTGTGTACCCGAGCGACTTGTCGTCGTCGATCTGATCCCTGGCGTACTGGATCGCGTCGTCTACCTTGACGCCCCGGTCCAGGGGCTTGGGTGCGGACCTGTCACCGATTCGCCCTTCTGCACTGCTTGATCTGCGGGTGAGTCGTTCTCTAGGGGCAGGGGGCGGGGTCAGGTCGTTCCCGGCTTCTAGTGGTTTGACCTCGGGGCGGCGCTTGATCAGCAGCGTCTGGCCGAAGTCGGTTCTGACCCACTCCCAGGCGAAGTCTCCGCGGGTTTCGTATTTGGCGTCAGCCTCCAACCGCTGCACCGGTCCGAGGCCCTCCACCGTCAGGCTGCCGTTGTGGCGGACCAAAGCGTCTGCCTGGGTCTGAGGCGCCGACCACGTGAGGATGTCGGGATAGCGGTGGCTGTCGGCCGCTCGACCCTGCGATATGGCAGTGAGCCGGTCGGCTTCTCGCTGGAGATACTCGCTGTCCAAGGGTGCCTCGGGCGGGTCAGCGGCTCCGTCGCACGCGCCCAGAAGGGCTCCGGCCATGGACGCAATCGTGTCGGTGTCGGTGCCGACGGCGTTCGCGGCCACGACCACGCCTTCGTGGGCCTTGGAGGCTTGAGCTGCTAGAGCGACGGCGGCAACGGTCGTTAGGGTCCCGCTGCCCTGCTGCTTTGGCTCTCTGAGACCGAGGCGGTCAACGACTCGCTCGTAGGCCGCTTCCACGTTCTCTGCGGCGTCGACTTGCCCCATCGCGTCGTTGACGGCAACAGACAACTCGTCGGAGGTCGCCTGCCAAGCGTCGTGGAACTCTTGGCCGGTTGCTTGCTGCCAGAGGCCGACCCATGTGGAGCCGAGCATTCGATGGTCCTTGACCAGACGGAGCATGTCGCCAATGCCGTGTGCGATTTCGGTGCAGGCGCGGAAGTGAGGGACCGTGCCTGTTTCGAGGCAGTAAGCCAGCGTCGCCGCGTGGAAGCAGGCGCCCACAATGGCGCGAGGGTGTCCGTGGGTGCACACACTGTCAGTGATCACGTCGAGCATGTAGTCGCCGTCAAGGCCGCTCGACGTCCACACATGCGGCTGGATGCGCATGGCTGCGCCGTTGCCGCCCGCGTTCTCCCAGCCGCGGTAGGTGTTCGCATACCACAGTGCGCTCGACTTGCCGAGGTTCTTGGCCGCTGCCTTGGAGGCTCGGCCGCCGCCGAGTGCGTAGGAGGGCCATACGGGGAGTTCGATCCGAGCGAAGGTCTCCACATCGAATCCGTTGCTGCCGATCGACCGGCTCACAGCCATCCGAAGCTGCGTGTCGTCGGACCAGCAGCCAGCCGGCAGTAGCGCTCTGACGCCCGACCTGCCGCCGACCCGCCGCTCCCAACCCATCAGATGGTCCAAGGGCGCGCCCTGTGTCCGCCGCTTAAGCCCCTTTCGGTCAACTAGCTCGCTGATGAAGCCGAGAGCGTCCCCGTAGGCCGCCCAGAGCATCGATCTCCGCGTCCGCGCTGCTCGCTCACCGCTCTCGTCGGTGGCCGCCGCATCCGGCTCGCCGGGCAACGAGGTCTCCATGTCGCGCATCGGAACGAACTGCTCCTCGTCGGGACCGGCAAAGAGGCCCGGCTGCTCATGAAGGGCGGTGGTCGCTTCGGTCATCGGAATGCCTCCGGATCCTTCTTGATCTTAGGCGCATGGCGGAAGTGGGCGCGAGCTGCCTTGACAGCGTCCTTGACATCATCGTCAGGCACTATGACACGGCGCAGGTGCTCAAGCGACAGTTCGAACGGGTACAGCACCTCGGCCTGCGGGTCCGTCGTTTCGTGCGGAGCGTGGGCGCTCCGGATCCGCTCACTGCCCTTGCGTCCCCACGGGACGACTGGGCTGAACATCTGCTCGAAGCCCTGAAGTCCGGTGGCGCGATGTGCAACGCTGTAGGCGTTGTTGGTCGTACTGAAGACCACGCCGCGGTGCCCTAGGATGCGCGGCTTGAATTCGAGAATCACCCAGTCCTCCCCCGGGTGCCACCTCTTCGAGTACCTGAACATGTGCACATTGATCGCTGACACCGAGAGATTCACATAACCGTGCCAAGGTAGGTCGCGACTGCGATCTGGGGCGTTCTCGCGGTACACATGTCGCAAACGAAGATCTCGTGCTAGAAAGCGCCGAGCCTTGACGGCGGATCGGTCCAGAATCCCGACGAGGCCGCTCCTAGATCGAGTGAAGTGCACAATGCTGGTGATGCCGCGTTCCTTGGCAGCAGCTACCACTTCGGGACACCCCGGCGCGCGCTCCGCCTCCTCACGAGACTGCGGCTCAGCCTCCGGGGCCCACTCCACCGCGCTCATGCCTTGATCAGCTTGTAGGTGGACGGATCGAGGAGCCCGATCAGGGACGACTCCTCACCCGGCTTGTAGCCGACCATCACCGACTCTCGAGCACGGCCCGCTGCCATTGCCAGCATGCGGCGAAGCCGTTCAAGATTCGCGTCGCCCTCTTCGGGCCCGTGAGGAGTCACCTGCTGGCTGAGGCCGGGAAGCAGCACATGGTCGAACTCCAGACCCTTGGCGGAGTGGATGGTGCAGAGTGCGACCCGCTCGGGGCCGGCTGGCCACTCGTTCTCTCGGGTCAGTTCGCAGTACGGGATCCCGCGGCGGCGCAGCGTCTTTCGAGCCTCGTCAAACCAGCCTCCGCCGCGAGGCTGGAGTAAGGCTGCCGATTCCTTCCTCAAGTCGGCCTTGCGTTCGAGCCTGTCCAACATGATCCTTAGCTGATCGCTGTACTTGCCAGCGATGACCCTCGGTTTGGCGCCGGGCCGGTGGCAGGCGGAGAAGTCGGGCAGCGTGCCGTCGTCCTCAAGGGGCAGACCGGCCACGAGCGGATGAGCGAAGGCGGCGATCGCGGCCGTGTTGCGGTAGTTCTCCTTGAGCCGGTAGATGATCTCGGGCCGGGCCCTGATGCCGACTTCCGTCCACTTGAAGAATTGCGGGTAGATGCGCTGGACCGCGTCCAGCACGAACGTCGTGGTGTGCGAGTCCTGTAGGTGACGCAGGATCGTGCGAACCTGGTTGGCGGAGAAGTCCTGAGCCTCGTCTACCACTACAACGTCGTAGAAGAGGTCAGATCGGGCGTCGGCAGCCAGCACTGCGAGGTCACCCCAGTCGATCTCGCCCCGCGCTCGCTTCGCCTCCATGTACGCGGGGATCACCTCACTGATCAACTTCTCGCGCGTGGGGCGGGTGACACGGGGCGCAGCGCCCCTGCCTTCTCGAATCACCGTCAGATAGTCGGCGAGACTCGCCGGGTCGAAGTTGGCGGGGTCGTACTCGAAGCGTCCCAGGATGTACTGGACCTCATCGACCAGGAACTCCTGTTGGCGAGACGTAGCGAAGGTCTGAAGGTGCGGCCGGAGCATCGCTGAGACCCTGTCGCCGCCTGCGATGCTCACGTCGCCCACCAAGGACCTAGCCCACCGGCCGAATGTGCTGACCTTGAGTTCCAGCGCATCGTCGTCGGGTGTCTCATGGCGGGCCAACTCGGCGATGTAGCCCTGCAGGGTTCGGTTGAAGGTGAGCACCAGCACCCGTACGGGGGCGTCGCGGACTTGGTGCCGACGTCCCAGGCGGACGTGAATCTGCTCACGCAGACGCAGCAGCGAAGTAGTGGTCTTGCCACTTCCGGCGGCACCTCTGATGATTCGAAACCCCGGCTTGACATCCCCGATCAGCTTCAGCTGTTCCGGGGTCGGAGCAACAGGCTGTAAGGCTCGCACCTCGAACTCCTCATGTTGTCGGCCCCACTGCCTAGGACCACGTGAGAATCACCCTAGCGACGCTCACCACGTGATGCGCGCTCCGTCCGTCCGCTCGCTGCTAGCGGGCGCGGAGGGTTAGGTTCTTGCGGTTGGTGATCTTGTAGTGGCGGTGGTCGTGGGTTATCCAGCCCAGCCGGACGAAGGCGTGGATCGCCTTGTTGACCCGCTCGCGGCTGGCTCCCACCATGGAGGCGAGCTCCTCCTGGGTGAGGGGCATCTCGAACTCGTCTCTGTCGCCGGCCATCTCCAGCAGACGCTTGGCGGTACGTCCCATCACGTCCAGGAACACGGTGTCGGACAGCGCCTGGTCGGTTGCCCTCAGCCTCCGGGCCAGGAGTTGCACCGCGCTCCACAGCGCCGTCGGATGATTCTCGTAGAGCAGCCGCAGTTCGGCGTAGGGCACCACCAGCACGTCGGACTCCTCCAGGGCGCGGGCCTGTGCCGAACGGTTGTGGCCGTCGAGGAATCCCATCTCGCCGAACAGCTCACCGGGACCCAGCACCGCCAGGAGCGACTCCCGCCCGTCGTCGGACTCCTGGGCGATGGCCACCCGGCCCGACAGCACCAGGTAGAACTCGCCGGGCTCGTCTCCCTCCTCGAACAGGACGACGTTCCGCTGTAGTGACTGCACGTTGCCGGCGGCCGCGATGTGATCGAGCTGCCCGTCGTCGAGTTCGGCGAAGAGAATCGTCTCCCGCAGAGCCCCCCGCAGCGCGTCCGGGGAGGCCTCGATGGCCGTATCGGTGGCCGCGGAGGTGGTGTCGGACATAGCAACGGCCCACACTAGTAGCGGTGAGTAAGAGTGATCGTGAGCGACGCGGCCAATCTGGTGCGGGGATTTGGACCATCGTGGCCGCAGCCGGGGAGGGCAACCGTTTCGGCGGGGCCAAGCAGTTCAGCCGTCTCGGGAACCGGTGCGTGATCGACTGGACTGTGCAGCGAGCCGCCCGCTGGTCCGAAGGTGTCGTGGTCGTGTTGCCCGAGGCACGTGCAGTCGGAGCGGACGCATGGCAGCTGTCGGACCCCGACGGCGACTGCGCCGGACAGGTTGTCGCGGTGGCCGGCGGGGTGCTGCGCTCTGACTCGGTGCGCCGCGGGCTCAGCCGGGTTCCCGACGACGCCGAGATCGTGCTGGTGCACGACGGCGCCCGCCCTCTGGCCACCGACGGCGTGTTCGAGCGAGTGATCCAGGCGGTGCGCGCCGGCGCCGACGCGGCCATCCCGGTGATCGACCTGACCGACACGATCCGCTGGCGAGGCGGGGGAACTGCGGATCGCCGCAAGCTGGCCGCAGTGCAGACACCCCAAGCTTTTCGAGCCGGCGCGCTGCGGGCCGCCCACGCCGCCGGTGCCGACGCGACCGATGACGCCACCCTGGTGGAGGCAGCCGGTGCGACCGTGGTCACGGTGGACGGCGACAGCCGCAATCTCAAGATCACCGAACCCCACGACCTCGTGACGGCCGAAGCGCTGCTGGAGAGTTGCTCCGGGAGCAGTCACACCGGTGAGAGCCATGGCTGAGGTTGGAATGCGGGTCGGGCAGGGCTTCGACGTACACCGCTACAGCGACGATCCCGAGCGGGCGCTCGTTCTGGGCGGGGTGCGCTTCGACGGCGAGCGCGGCCTGCACGGCCACTCCGATGCCGACGTGGTGGCCCACGCCTGCATCGATGCGCTGCTGGCCGGAGCAGGCCTTCCCGACATCGGCCAGATGTTCAGCGACCGCGATCCGGCCTGGGCCGGCGCCGACAGCGTCGACTTGCTTCGTCGAGCCGCCGATGCGGTACGGGAGGCGGGATGGGATCCTGTGAACCTCTCGTGCACCGTGGTGCTCGACTCGCCCAGGCTGGCGCCTCACCGCGAGGTCATGCAGCAGCGCCTCAGTGCCGCCGCCGGTGCGCCCGTGACCGTCACCGGCCGCAGCACCGAGGGGGTAGGGGCGTTGGGCCGCGGCGAAGGAGTGGCCGCCATGGCGGTGGCGCTAGTGGCTCGACGGTCCGACGATCCCGAGGGGACCGGAGCCGGTGGGCCGCCCTAACCGCTCGAACCGCCCCCGCCCTGGACAAGCACGGCGTTCGCGTGCGCCGGCCGGCCGGCCCCGCGCCGCCAAGCCGGCGGGACGGGACCGCAGCGGTTTGGGCGGGGAACAGGTGGAGGGTCGCCAGGCGGTCCGGGAGCTGTTGCTGGCGGGCCGGCGGCGGACTCGCAGCGTCATGATCGCCAAGGGCCTCGATCCCGCTCCCATCGTCGAGCACATCGTCGAGCTGGCCCGCGAGCAGCGGGCCGCGATCCGCGAGGTCAGCCGTACCGAGCTCGATGCCACTGCGCGGACCGAATCACCCCAGGGCGTCGTTGCCGTTGCCGATCCGCTGCCCGAAGTAGAGGTGTCCGAACTGGCTGCGGCACCACGGGAAGGTGCCGTCGGCCGTGACGGTCGTCCGGCGAGCGCGCCCTTCCTGCTGGCTCTGGACGGCATCACCGATCCCGGCAACTTCGGTGCGGTGCTGCGCACCGCCGAGTGTGCCGGAGTGACCGGCGTCGTGCTGCCGCGCCATCGCTCCGCCCGGATCACTCCCACGGTGGCCAAGGCGGCCGCCGGCGCGGTGGAGCACCTGAGGTTCGCAGTGGTGCCCGGCATCCCGTCAGCGTTGCGCACGCTTAGCAGCCACGACGTCTGGACGGTCGGACTCGATGCGGCCGGTCCCCGTCCCCTCCACGATCTCGATCTGGCGGGCGAGGCGGTGGCCCTGGTTCTGGGCTCCGAGGGCAGGGGACTGTCACGGCTGGTCGCCCAGCGCTGCGACGTGCTGGCCTCCATCCCGCTGCGCGGCACGCTGGGCTCTCTCAACGTCGCCGCCGCGGCCGCGGTGGCCTGCTTCGAGATCGCCCGCCGCCGGCCCTAGCCCCCGATGTCGGCAAGGGCCGCCATGGCCTCGGCGGGGCGGCCTGCGATCACGCCGTCCACACCCAGGGCGAACAGTTCGGCGTAGAACTCCCGGGTCTCCACCACGTCGGTCCCGCTCAGCCACACCCACACTTCGCGCCCCTCGTCGTGGACCCGGGCCACCGTGTCGGCAGTCACCACCGGGATCCCCTGGTAGGTGAAGGGAACCTGCACAACCGAGATCCGGTCGTCAAGAGCCGAGCCGCCCGTGAACCAGCCCAGCAGTGCCGCCTCACCCGGGGTGGTCGCAACCGACGGCGCTATGCGGTTGAAAGTCTCCAGCACCTCGTCGTTGAAGCAGGCCACGATCACCGAGTCCTCCCGACCGAGGTCGGCGATCTCGGCCGCCAGCACCTCGGCCGCGGCTAGGCCGGTGGAGAGGTCCTCCTGGCCGTCGGGGCCCCGTTGGAGCTTGATCTCCACATCCAGGACGTGATGGGGGAACCGCTCAGCCACCTCGCGGAAAGTAGCCACCCGGAAGTCGTCGGGTTCGAAGCCCTCAGGCGGCTCGACCGCCCCGGTGCGCACGCCCCGGAACACGTAGTCCTCGGCGGGCCGGGTCTGGTCTCCCCAGAAGCCCGCCACGAACCAGTGGGCGTTGTCAAGGGCCTGGATCTCGGCGAGCGTCAGTTCGTTGACCGGTCCGGAGGCCTCCGTGGTGCGGTCGACGGTGTCGTCGTGCTGGACGATCAGGGCCCCGTCGGCGGTCAGCATCACGTCGAGCTCGAGGATGTCGGAACCGGCCGCCGCCGACTGGGTGTACGCGTACAAGGTGGAATGGGGGTAGTCCTGGTCGCCGGCCGCGTGGGCGATCACCAGCGGGCGCTCCAGCGCGATCAGTCCTGCGACCGTGGAGGCCTCCGGCTGCGGCACCGCCACGGTGGTGGTCGTCGGCGGGGGCACGGTGGTGGTCGTGGAGACGGTTGTCGTGGTCGACGTGGTGGTTGAAGTTGATGTCGCCGCGGTGGCCGGGACGGTCGTTGAGGTCGTGACGGGAGGCTCCGTCGATGCCGGTGCGCTTGCGCTGGTGGTCGTTGCAGCATCCTGGTCCGGCTCTTCTCCACCGTCCGAGCCGCCGCCACAGGCCGCCGCGAGGATGGCGGCGGTCGCGGTGAGGATGGCGGCCCGCGCCACGCCCGGATGCCGTCTTCGAGTCGCGGTCCCCGTCCGACAAGTCAGTGCCATCGTGGCTGACGCTAGCTGGTCGTGCTGCGGCGGGAATTGGCAGCGTCTTGGCCCGGATAGGGCGCATTGTGCTGCCAATTCCCGGGTTGGGGTTGGGGCTGTCGGCGAATTGGCAGCGGTTTGACCCGGATAGGGCGCATTGTGCTGCCAGTTCGGGAGTGGGGTCGTGCTGCGCTCGGGCGCTCGGCCCGGGGATTAGTCCGCGAAGCCGATGCCGCCTCCTACGGCCACGGTCGCGCCGGTGAGGTAGGAGCCCGCCCGGGACGCCAGGTAGACCGCGGCTCCCGCCATGTCGTCAGGTTGACCGATCCTGCCAAGCGGGACCATGCCCGCCAACTCGGCCCGGGCGTCCGGATCATCGAGTATGAACGCCATCATCTTCGAGTCAAACGGACCCGGAGCGATGGCGTTGACGGTGATGTGCTCGCGGGCGAGTCGCTTGGCGAGATGGCGGGTGAGGTGGATGATCCCGGCCTTCGACGCTGAGTACGAGTAGGTCTCCATGTCGGGCACCTTCAGCCCGTCTACTGAGGCGACGTTGATCACCCGGGCCGGTGCCTCCGGTCGGGCGGCGGCCCGCAGCAGGTCGAGCAGCTTCTGGGTGAGGAAGAACGGTCCCCGAACGTTGGTGTCCATCACCTTGTTCCAGCCGTCCACCGGGAACTCGTCCAACCGGGCGCCCCAGCTGGCACCAGCGTTGTTGACGAGGATGTCCAGCGACTCCCACCGCGTCGCCACCTCGTTGGCTAGCGCCTGGCAGCCCTCGGGCGTCGCCAGGTCCGCCTGTACGGCCTCGCACGGGCCGAGCGCGGACAGTTCCTCCGCGGCCGCGGCGAGCTGGTCGGCCTTGCGGGCTGAGACGATCACCCGGCAGCCGGCGTCGAGCAGCCCCCCGGCGATCATGCGGCCGATGCCTCGGCTCCCCCCGGTCACGACAGCCGTCCTGCCGTCCAGTCCGAACAGCTCAGTCAAGCGATCGACGTTCATCGTCATCTGCGGTCATCCTCCCGCGGTCGGCCCGAGCGACGGGCAGAGCCGCCATCTTGGCAGACGAGAGACCAGTCCCCACGCACGGTGGAGACCCGAGAGCGGCGCTCAGGCGAGGCGGACGGGCAGCGACTTGAGCGCGTTGTTGAGGTTCGAGCGCTGCCGCCGGGGCCGGCCCGCGAGCTCTATCTGCTCGAAGCGGGCCAGAAGCTCCTCGAAGAACACCCTGCCTTCGAGCCGGGCGAGATGCACGCCGAGGCAGAAGTGGGTGCCGATGCCAAACGACAGGTGATGATTGGGGTTCCGGGCGATGTCGAAGGACTGCGGATCGTCGAACACGGCCTCGTCCCGGTTGGCCGACGTATAGATCATCGCCACCTTGTCGCCCGCCGCGATCGGCTGGCCCGCGATCTCGGTGTCGACCACCGCAGTGCGCCGGAAGTAATGCAGCGGGTTGGACCAGCGCAGCACCTCTTCCACCATGGCCGGTATCGCATCCGAGCGCCGGCGCACCTGTTCCATCTGATCGGGGTGCTGCAGCAGGGCCAGCAGGCCGCTCGACAGCAACGTGCGAGTGGTGTCGTTGCCGGCCGTCACCAGCTGCACGAAGAAGCGGCCGAAGTCCACATCGGTCATCAGGCGTCCGTCGAAATGGCTGCTGAGCAGCACGTCGGTCAGATCCCCCTGGGGCGGCATAGCGCGCCGCCGGGCTGCGAACCCCATGGCGTACACGGCCATCTCCATGCTGGAAGAGCCCCGCTCAGCCGGATCCGCGATGTCGGGGTCCTGGCCGCCGGAGTTGCGCTCGGCCAGGGCGTGGATGGCGGGCCAGTCCTCGCGGGGCAGCCCGAGCAGCTGGCCGACCACCTCGCTGGGCAGATGGGCGCACACGTCGTGGACGAACTCCACTTCGCCGGCGGTGCTGGTCCGGTCGAGTATCCCGACCGTGATGGTCCGGATCTGGTCCTCCATCCTGCCGATCACCCGCGCCTTGAACTCGGGCGACACCGGTTTGCGGTAGGCGGTGTGGCGGGGCGGGTCCATGGCCAGGAGCATGTCCCGCATGGCTTCGAGGCTGGCCGGCTCGAGGTCCTCGATGACCACGCCGCCCTCAGAGGCCGAGAACACCTCTGGGTGGCGAGCGACATGAACCACGTCGGCGTGGCGCAGAACAGCCCAGTAGCCGGCCTGTTCGGGCACCTGCTGCCAGCACACCGGGCGCTCGCGGCGCAGGCGGGTGAAGAGATCGTGCGGTGGGCCGGCGACATAGGCGTCCGGCGAATAGATGTCCACGGCGGCGGTGTCGGGCATTGGCGGCTCCTGCCGCGGGGAATGCGCGGCGTGCGCGGCGACGGGGTCGGGGATTCCGAATGGTAATGGCCTGTCCGGCCGGGAGCCGGAGATGGAATTGGCCCCCGATCCGTCTACCCTCGTATACCGGCCCCTGCCAGAGCAAGGAGCCAACGCACACTCACGGAGGCTGATCCCAGTGGCAACCGGACGATCCAGCTTCGCAAAGCGTCAACGGGACATGGCCAAGAAGGCCCGCGCCGAGGCCAAGCGCCAGAAGCGTCTCGGGCGGGGCGAGCTCTACGAGCTGGAGCACGCCCATCGCAACGAGGAGAGCGCCGAGGCGGCTCCGCAGGGTCCTTCCCTCAGCAACGACGAGATCATGGCCAAGGTGGAGGAACTGCATCGCCGCTATGACGACGGGCAGATGGACCTCGAGGCCTTCGACGAGCAGCGGGCCACGCTGATGGCCCAGATCTCCGTCGACTGACCGGCCGAACTGGTCCAAGAATCCCTGGTCCGGCGTCGACGCGTCTTGTAGCTTGGCGTCACCTATGGGGCTTCCTGAACTGCGCACGGGGCTGACCTTCGACGATGTCCTGATCGTCCCCCGGCGATCGTCGATCCGGTCCCGCCAGGACGTCTCGGTGCGGACACGGCTGTCGCGTCGCGTCGAGCTGGACCTGCCGGTTGTGGCGGCCAACATGGACACCGTCTGCGAGCACGAGATGGCCATCGCCATGGCCCGGCTGGGCGGCATCGGCATCGTTCACCGCTTCATGCCGGCCGACACCCAGGCCGACGAGATCTACAGGGTGAAGGACGCAGGCGGGAACCTCCTGGTAGGCGCGGCGGTGGGCACAGACCGCGACATGGTCGAGCGGGCCAAGGCGCTGGTGGCGGCCGGGGTCGACGTGCTGGTCCTGGACATCGCCCACGGTCACTCCGACCACGCCCTCGACGGTGTGCGCAAGCTCAAGGACCACTTCGCGGACATCGACGTGCTGGCCGGCAACATCGCCACAATGGGCGGTGCCGCCGACCTGGTGGAGGCGGGAGCCGATGCGGTGAAGGTGGGTGTGGGACCCGGCGGCGTGTGTACCACCCGCACCGTGGCCGGCGTGGGGGTGCCCCAGCTGACCGCCATCGCCGACGTCGCCGGGATAGGCGTGCCGGTGATTGCCGACGGAGGCATCCGCGGCTCCGGTGACATTGCCAAGGCTCTGGCCGCCGGCGCGTCCACGGTGATGGTCGGCAGCATGCTGGCCGGCACCAAGGAGAGCCCCGGCGAGGTGGAGCAGGGGCCGAAGGGCCTCCAGAAGCGCATCCGCGGCATGGCCAGCTTCGAGGCGGTCCAGGCCCGGGCCGACCGGGCCGGCGAGGACCTCGACGAGGAGTACCTGTCGTACCGGGCCCCGGAGGGCGTCGAGGGCACCGTCCCCTACAAGGGGGAGGTCTCCAAGCTGGTGCTGAACCTGATGGCGGGCCTGCGCAGCGCCATGAGCTACACCGACGCCAGCACGCTCGAGGAGTTCACCGAGCTGGCCCAGTTCATAGCGGTGACCCCGCAGGGCGTCATCGAGAGCCTGCCCCACGCCACGCTCGGCCCTCGCTAGAGGCTGACGGGAAGGGAACGCGCCGGGTCTAGCCGGCCAGTTCGGCGAAGCGCTCCAGGGTGGTCGGGTCGCCGCTGATCAGCAGCGTGGTCACGACCGATGAACGCCACGCCTCCAGGTCCTCCGCGATCTTGGCCCACGGGCCGATCAGCGCGATCTCCTCACACATCTGCGTGGTGACCGCCGCGGTGGCGGCGGCCTTGTCGCCGGCCAGGTACAGGTCCTGGATGGTGTCGCACTGGGCCTCGTAGCCCATGCGATCGAACACGGCCCGGTGGAAGTTGGCCCCCTTGGCGCCCATGCCTCCCACATACAGCGAGATCACCGGCCGCACGAAGTCGGCGCAGGCGTCCACCTCGTCGCCGGGGACCAGGATGGTGGACGCCACCACCTCGAAGTCTTCGGGGGAGCGGCGGGCACCGGGACAGCCGAAGCCGTCGTCCAGGAAGCCGCGGTACATGGCGTCGTGGCGGGGCGAGAACAGCCAGGCCAGCCAGCCGTCGCAGATCTCGGCCGCGAGGGCGACGTTCTTCGGGCCCTCCGCGCCGAGGTAGATGGGGATGTCTCGCCGCAGCGGGTGCACGGTGCTCTTGAGGGCCTTTCCCAGCCCGGTGCTGCCTTCGCCGTTGTAGGGGAGTTGGTAGAACTCGCCGTCGTAGGCGACGGGGCCGGCCCGGTCGACCACCTGGCGCACGATGTCCACGTACTCGCGGGTCCGGGCCAGCGGCCGGGAGTAGGGCCGCCCGTACCAGCCCTCCACCACCTGCGGGCCGGATGCGCCCACGCCCAGCACGAAGCGGCCGCCCGACAGGTGGTCGAGGCTCATGGCGGCCATGGCCGTGGCGGCCGGGGTGCGGGCCGACATCTGCGTGATGGACGTGCCGAGCCGTACCCGCTCGGTGGCTGCCCCCCACCAGGCCAGAGGCGTGAAGCAGTCCGACCCGTAGGCCTCGGCGGTCCAGATCGAGTCGAACCCGAGCCGGTCCGCCGCCGCGATCTGCTCGGTCACCCCCTTGGGCGGCCCCGCCGACCAGTATCCGGTGTTCAGTCCCAGCTTCATTGCCGTCTCCTGTCTCATCGGGTGTTGCCGGGCAGGCCAGCCGAGCAGCCGCACCGTATCGGCCTTCCACACCGGATCGATCAACCGCTTGGCGTCGGTTGCGAGCGCGCTCCGGCGGGGCGAGAGTGATGGCGAGTGGACTTCGATCTACCCCCCGACGACGATCCCCGCCGAACCGAGGTGCGGCGCTGGATTGTGGAGCACCCGAATCCCACCGGGAAGCAGCTGGCCGAGGCCGGGTACGTGGTTCCCCACTGGCCCCGGCCGTGGGGGTTGGAGGCCGACGGGCTGCACCAGCTCGTCATCGACGAGGAGCTGGCGGCTGCGGGAGTCAAGCGGCCCGACAACCTGATCGGGATCGGTTGGGCCGCGCCCACCATCCTGGCCGCCGGCACGCCGGAGCAGAAGGACCGCTACCTGTGGCCCATCTTCAGCGGCGAGGAGTACTGGTGCCAGCTCTTCAGCGAGCCCGACTCCGGGTCGGACCTGGCCTCGCTGTCCACCCGGGCGGTGCGCGACGGCGACACCTACATCGTGAACGGCTCCAAGATCTGGTCCAGCGGGGCCCACCACAGCAAGTTCGGGATCCTCATCGCTCGGACCAACCCGGACGTGCCCAAGCACAAGGGCATCTCCTACTTCATCTGCCCCATGGACGCCCCGGGCGTGACCATGCAGCCCATCGTGGACATGACCACCGCCCACTCCTTCAACCAGGTGTTCTTCGACGACGTGCGGCTGCCGGCCGGCCTGCGTGTGGGCGACGAGGGCGATGGCTGGCGCCTGGCCAAGGTGACGCTGGCCAACGAGAGGGTCGGTCTGTCCTCGGGCGGGGTGCTGTGGAGCCTGGGCCCCACCGCCCAGAAGCTGATCGAACTCGTCAAGAGCAACGGAGGTGTGTCCGACCCCGTGATGCGCGACCGGCTGGCCTCGGTGTACTGCGAGGCTGAGGTGCTCCGGCTCAACCAGTTGCGCACCCTCAGCGCCCGCTTGGCCGGGCGGACACCGGGACCCGAGGCGTCGATCCAGAAGATCATGTCCGACGACCACGGTCAGAGAGTGATGGAGGCGGCCGCGGCCACGGTCGGCGCGGCCGGCCTGCTCACCGGCTCGGGTCCGGCCGGCGAGATCCCCAAGGGGATGCAGACCGGCGCCACCGAAGTCAACTTCCCCCGCGGCGGCGGCCAGTTCCCCGACGTCGACCCCATCTGGCACTACGGCCTGCTTTTCTCGCCGGCACTGACGCTGGGGGGCGGCACGTTCGCGGTGCAGCGCAACATCGTGGCCGAGCACGTTCTGGGCCTTCCCCGCGAGCCGAACGTGGAAGCCGGCCTCACCTGGAGCGAAACCCAGCGAAGGCGCGCCTAGCGTGGGGACTGGTCTCACCTTCATCCAGACGCAGAGGAGGCGGATGTGAGGACCCGCATCACCGAAATGCTGGGGATCGAGTTCCCGATCGTCGCCTTCAGCCATTGCCGCGACGTGGTGGCCGCGGTGTCCAAGGCCGGTGGGATGGGAGTGCTCGGAGCGGTGGCCCACTCGCCCGAGAGTCTCGATATCGACCTGGAATGGATCGAGGCCGAGGTCGGTGACAAGCCCTACGGCGTGGACGTGATCATCCCCGCCCGCCTCTCCGGCGGTCCCGACGGGGGATTCACGCTCGACGACATCCGCCAGCTCATCCCGGCCACCCACGTGGACTTCGTCGACGAGATACTGGCCCGCTACGACGTGCCGCCGCTGCCCGCCGACGACAGCTCGGAGTCGCTCATCTCCTTCGGCAGTCTGGGCGACACCACGCCGTTCTCGGCCGACGCGGCCGGCGCCCAGCTGGAGATCGCACTGGCCCACCGGGGCGCGTTCGTGGCCAACGCGCTGGGCCCGCCGCCGCAGTACATGATCGATGCGGCCAAGGACGCCGGCAAGCTGGTCGGCGCCCTGGCGGGCCGGGCCGTGCACGCCGAGCGCCACCAGGCTGCTGGGGTGGACATCATCATCGCCCAGGGATACGAGGCCGGTGGCCACACCGGGGAGATCGGCTCGATGGTGCTGATCCCCGAGATCGTCGACGCGGTGGACGTGCCCGTGCTCGGGGCGGGAGGCATCGGCCGGGGCCGCCAGATGGCCGCGGCCATGGCCCTTGGCGCCGACGGCGTGTGGTGCGGATCGGTGTGGCTCACCACCGTCGAGGCCGAGACCCATCCAGTGGTGAAGGACAAGATGCTGACGGCCACGTCGTCCGACACGATCCGCTCGCGCTCCCTCACCGGCAAGCCGGCCCGGATGCTCAAGTCGGCGTGGACCGACGAATGGGATCGGGACGACACGCCGGACCCGCTGGGAATGCCGCTCCAGCCGGTGCTGACCCGCACCGCCCAGCGCCGCATCGAGCGGGCGGCCCACGCCGCCGGTTCGGGTGCCGAGAAGCTGGCCAACTACTTTGTCGGCCAGATCGTGGGCACCATGAACCAATCCAAGACCAGCGCCCAGGTGGTGTATGAGATCATCGAGGAGTTCATCGACTCGGTGGAGTCCCTGGCCGGACAGCTGGAGGCCTGAGCACAGCAGCTCGCGTCGACGTTCGGGGATGTGACAGTGACTGCAGGACCACGCGGGGTGGGGGGCCGGTACTTCGTCCAGAACCCCGGGCCCACCAACATCCCCGACCGGGTGCTGGAGGCATTCCGGCGCCCGGCCATCGACTTCTCCGACCCCGACTTCATCGCGCTGGCCGACAGCGTCTGGACCGAGTTGCCCGAGGTGTTCGGCGGGGCCGACGAGATTGTGGTGCTGACCACGGTGGGCCACGGCGCCTGGGAGTCGGCCTTGACCAATACCCTCGATCCCGGCGACGCGGTGCTGATTCCCGACTGCGGGCTGTTCGGCAAGCGGTGGGCGATGATGGCCCGGGACCTGGGCTACGAGGTGGTGTCCACGTCGGAGCACCTGCGGAGCCCCACCGACCCCGCCGAGATCGCCGACATCCTGGCGGCCGACACGTCCCATCGCATCCGCAACGTGTGCATCGTTCACACCGAGACGTCCACCGGCTCGGTCACCGACCTGGCCGCCATGCGGGCCGCTATCGACGCGGCCGGCCATCCGGCGCTGTTCGTGGTGGACGGGGTGTGCTCGCTGGGCATCGAGCCGCTGCGGATGCGCGACTGGGGGATCGACGTGGTGGTGGCCGCGGCCCAGAAGGGCCTGATGATGCCGCCCGGCCTGGCCTTCTGCGCGCTGAGCGAGCGGGCGGTCGAGCGCAACCACTCTGCGTCCACCCCCCGGTTCCATCTGGCCTGGGCGCCCCGCTTCGAGAGGGGCCACATCTACATGCGTTTCGGCGGCACCCCGCCTATCCAGCACATGTTCGCTCTTCGGGCCGCGCTCGACATGATCGCTGAGAACGGCGGGATCGACGCCTCGGTGGCCCGTCACCGCCGCTGGGCTGCTGCGGTGCACGCCGCGGTGGACGGGTGGTCGTCGGGGGGCCCCTGGGAGATCAACATCGCCGAGCCCAAGCACCGCACCGCGGCCATGACCTGCGTGCGGACCGGCGACATCCCCGCCGGCCCGCTGATCGACATGGCCCGGGACCGCTTCAGGGTGAGTGTCGGGTCGGGGATGATGAGTTCGCTGGAGGGCCGGACCTTCCGTATCGGTCACCTCGGCGACCTCAACGAGCCGATGCTGCTCGGCGCCCTTGGCGGCCTGGAGACGGCCATGACGGTGCTCGGGCTGCCCCACGGCCACGGCCTACCCGCCGCAGTAGCGTCCCTCGCCGCCACCACCTAGCCGGCCTGGAGCCGAGTCCTCCGGCGAATTGGCAGCGTTCGGCCCCCTATAGGGCACTAACTGCTGCCAGTTCCTGAGGTGGACTGTGCGCCGTTGCGAATTGGCAGCGTTCGGCCCCCTATGGGGCACTAACTGCTGCCAGTTCCTAAGGTGGACTGCGCGCCGTTGCGAATTGGCAGCGTTCGGCCCCCTATAGGGCACTAACTGCTGCCAGTTCCCGCACCCCTAGGCCTGAAGCAGCGTGGCCACCAGCGCCCGAAGCTCAGTGATGCCGGTGCCCTTGGTGGAGCTGGTCCAGTGGACGGTGCCCCGGTCGGTGCCGAGCTTGATCGCGAGCTCGGCCTTGCGGGCACCGCGGCGGGACGGTCGCACCTTGTCGGCCTTGGTGGCCACGTAGGTCACGGGGAGTCCCAGCCCGTCCAGCCATTCGACGGTCTGGAGGTCGAGGCGGGTGGGGCCGATCTCGCCGTCGATGAGATGGAGCACGCCTCTCAGCGGATCGCGGTGTGCCAGGTACCCCTCGGCCATGGTGGCCCAGCGACCCTGCTCGGCCTTGGACGCTTTGGCGTACCCGTAGCCAGGCAGGTCCACCAGCCACAGTCCCGAGCCCTCTGCCCCCAGTTCGAAGGCGTTGATCAGCCGGGTGGCGCCGGGCGTCTTGGACGTGCGGGCCAGCTGCTTGCGCTGGGCCAGAGCGTTCAGCAGCGACGACTTGCCCACGTTGGACCTCCCCACCAGAGCGATCTCGGCCACCGTGGCCGGCATCTGGTTCGCACGGGGGAACGATGACACGAAGCGCAGCTGTAGCGGCCCAGCCATCCGATCAGGCTACGACGCGTGAGCACCCGGGTTGCGTTGCCGCAGCAGCATCAGTGCTGGTGCTCAGGGCACCAGTAGGTGGTGCGGCCGCCTACCTGCTCTCGGCGCAGTGCCGCGCCGTCGCGGGGGCAGCATCCGCCGCGGATCCTGGCCGGCTGGAGGTCGCCGGTGTGGGAACCGCCACGCTCGCCGAGGACGGCCAGCGTGCGGCGAATGTTGCGATGCAGCCGGGCCGTCTCCCGGGCATCCAGGGACCGGGCCTCCCGGACGGGGGACAGGCCGGCCCGCCACAACGCCTCGTCGACCAGCAAGTTGCCGAGCCCGGCCACCCGCCGCTGGTCGAGCAGCCGGGCCTTCAGCGCCACCGTCGAGCCGGCCAGGGCCTTGCGCAGCTGGCCGAGTGTGAGCGACAGGGCATCCGGCCCCAGCCGGGTCTCGTCCGGGTCTAGCTGCACGCCGCCCAGCCTTCGAGGGTCGCGTAGCACCATGGCGCCCCCGCCCTCGAACTCCAGCCCGAAGCGGTCCCAGGCCGGCTCGTGGCGGGGGCTGTCGTACAGCAGATGGTCGATGGGCATGGCCCCGTCCACCACGATCTTGCCGGTCATGCCGAACCGCAGCCCCAGCCGGGGCCCGTCCGTGTCGACGATGACGAGCTTGCCGACGCGGCGGGCCTCCTCGATCCGGGCTCCGGTCAACTCCAGGCGCAGCGCGTCGGTGGTGGTGCCACCCTTGGCGAACCACTCGTCGGGAGCGTGGACCCGTGCGATCTTGCGTCCCTCAGTGGCCGAGATGGCCCTCCAGTACGCCTCAACCTCGATGATCTCAGGCACCTCTAGCCCTACGATGACAGGGCTGCGAGGAGTTCGTCAGCCCGCTCGGTGGTAACGGTCAGTTTGCGGGTCTGGCCCTTGCGCCGGTACTCCACCGTGACGGCCTGCTTGCCGCCCAAGGAGTAGAGGACGTCGCCGCGCCGTCTCCATCTGACACCCCAGCCGCCGTACTGGCGCAAGGGGCGAACCTCCCGCACGTAGGCGTCCTTGATCGATCGGATGGGGACCTCCGACCGCAAGGGAAAGGGCCATAGCTGGATGCGGTAGAGCCGGCCGTCGACACGGATCCGCACCCGCATCAGCCACCAGATGGCCGTTGGGGCTGCGACCGCAATGGCCAACGGTCCGAGCACGGCGAACTCAGCCGACACCGGGCCAGAATCGCCGAACGTCCACCATGCCCACATCGCCATCCCGAAGCCCACGACCTCGATGAGAAGCAGTGGTCCCAGGAAGCGGTGCAGACGGGCGGTGGCCCTCTCGTCGTGGGCGAAGCTGGCTGGCACCTGTCGGCCTCCCGAGTGACCGCCGCGGTCGAGTTCGACCCTAAACGGCGGCCAGCCAGGCGTTGATGGCTTCGGCGAGGGCCGGGCCCTGGTCCTCCTGGATGAAGTGGCTGGCGGGCTCGAACTGGGCGTGGGGTTGGCCGGCCGCGCCCGGGATGCGCTCGATCATGAAGGGCTGGAGGCCGCCCAGCACCGGGTCGCCGGGCGCCCACAGGGTGAGCACGGGCTTGGTCCACTGCTCCAGGACCTTCCAGGCGGCCCGGTTGGCGGGCACGGCCGGGTCGTCGGGCGAGACCGGAACCAGCAGCGGGAACTGGCGGGCGCCGGCCATGTACAGCTCTTCGGGGAACGGGGCCCGGTAGGCGTCGATGGCGGCCTCGCTCAACTCGTTGGCGGTTGCGTTCTCGACCAGTCGGCCGCAGTCGAGGAACGGCACGTCCTGGCTGAACTGGCGCCAGAAGTCGAAGCCGGCACCGGGGGAGTCGCCTACCGGCAGCGCGGTGTTGGCCAGGATCAGCCGGTCCACTAAGTCGGGGTTCTCCGCGGCCAGCCGCAGGCCGATCAGGCCGCCCCAGTCTTGGCCGAACAGGTGCAGCGGCCCGTCGCCCCGCTCGGCCGCGGTCGCTTCCAGGAAGCTGCGCATCCACTCGACGTGGCCGGCGTAGGTGTAGGCCGAGCGCTCCACCGGCTTGTCGGAGCGGCCGAAGCCGATCAGATCCGGCACGAGCACCCGGTGCCCGGCACCGGCAAGCACCGGGATCATCTTGCGGTACAAGTAGCCCCAGGTCGGCTCGCCGTGCAGCAGCAGGATGGTGTCCGTGCCGCTGTCCGATGAATCCGGGCCGGCGATCACATACGCCATTCGCAGACCGTCGACGGTCGCGTACCGTGGCTCGTAGGGGTAGTCATCGATGGCGGCGAAGCGATCTTCGGGCGTGCGGACGTAGGCGATGCCGTCCGGTGTGGTCAGAGTCTCCATGTCGGTCATGGCTTCACGCTAGAGCCGTCCACCCAGACGTGGCTGATGTCGTCGGTGGTGGCCAGGCGGACCACCTTCTCGAAGGCTCGGGCGTCGTCGTCGATGCCGTCCCACAGCCGGATGGTGCCGCCGGGCCGGTCGGTCCGCACTGCCATAGCGTCGAAGCAGCGCCCCGGCTCTATGAGCCCCACCGGCAGGTCGACGACGGCGGCGCCTCCGGCGGTAGCCAGCCAGAAGGCGGTCACGGTGTCGATGCGCGACTCAGGCACGCCCCGCTGCGCCGCGCCGAGGGCAGGGTCGACACCGTCCTCCAGCATGCGGGAGACGGTGACCGCATCCTGACAGACCCCCAGCAGGCCGGGGCGAGCCCCGCCAGCGATGTCGCTGCCCAACCCCACGCCCACACCCGCGGCCAGTGCTTGCCGCACACCGAACACCGCGTTGGCGAAGTAGGCGTTGGACAGCGGGCAGTGGGCTACACCCGCACCCCGACCAGCCACTAGGACAGCCTCCTCCGGGGTTAGGTGGTCGCTGTGAGCCAGCACGGTGCGGGGGCGGACGAGGCCGAATCGGTTGAGGGCGGTCGAGTCACTGACGCCGAAGCGGTCGAGGGCGTAGTCGCAGTGCCAGTCCGATTCCGCGCAGTGCGTCTGCACCCGCACCCCGGTGGCCGCAGCCAGCTCGCCCAGTCCTTCCAGCAGGGCGTCAGTGCAGGCCGGCGTGAAGCGGGGCGTGATGATCGGCTCTACCAGCGGGCTGCCCACGGCTGTCACGGCATCTATGGATGCCGCCGACGCCTCGACGCCGTCGCTGGCGGTCGCATCCCGGTACCACTCCGGGGTGCCGGTCGGGTGGTCCATGGCCACCCGGCCCACCAGGGCCCGCTGCCCGTAACGGGCGCAGGCTCGGGCCAAGGCGGTGGTCGCCTCCAAGTGGTTCGACGAGAAGTAGACGGCGGTGGTCGTACCCATGGCCAGCAGCGACGGAACCAGGTCGTCCCATACCGCGGCGGCGAACCCGGCGTCGCGGTAGCGAGCCTCAAGCGGGAAGGTGTAGTCGAACAGCCAGCGCTCCAACGGCAGGTCGAGCCCGGTGCCGAGCTGGGGCCATTGGGGCGCATGGATGTGAAGGTCCACCAGTCCGGGCATCAGGAACGTGCCCACGGCCAAGTCCACTCGCTCGTCTGCGAAGTCGAGCGCGGCCCGTCCCGCGGCCGCTCCCTCCGAGGTGGACCGGTCGTTCACGGCGGTGATGGTCCCGCCGCCGTCCACCTCCACCACGGCGTCGATCACGGTCAAGCGGTCGCGTGCCGGTGTCTGCATCAGCGTTCCCGCCACTGCCAGTGTCACGGCGCCACCGTACTCATCGCGCACCGACCGGATCGGCAACCGGCCGTTGCGCCGAGTCTCAGGCCAGCAGTTCGGCGAAGACCTCGATGGCGGTCTCGATGTCGTCGGCAGAGATGTCCAAGTGGGTGACGAGTCGGGACTGTGAACCGGTCCAGCGGGTGAGAACGCCGCGGTCGGCGAGCGCTTCGCTCAGGTCCGGGCCATTGTCTCCCGCCTCATCGTCGAGGCGGATGAACACCATGTTGGTGGCGCACGAGTCGATCTTCACGCCGTCGATGGCGGCCAGTCCCTCGGCCAGGCGGGTCGCGTTGGCGTGGTCGTCGGCCAAGCGTTCGATGTGATGCTCCAGCGCGTAGAGGCCGGCGGCCGCCACGATCCCGGCTTGGCGCATCCCGCCCCCGAGCATCTTGCGCCACTTGTGGGCCTCGTCTATGAGGCCTGCCGGCCCGACCAGCACCGATCCCACCGGCGTACCCAAGCCCTTCGACAGGCAAACCGACACCGAGTCGAACGGAGCGGCCACCGCCGCTGGTGAGACCCCCAGCGCCACCGCCGCGTTCCACAGCCGGGCCCCGTCGAGGTGGTGGGACAGGCCGTGGCGGGCGGTCACCTCAGCCGAAGCCTCCATCTGGTCAAGCGTGAGCACCTTGCCGTCGGTCGTGTTCTCAAGGCACAGCAGCCGGGTACGGGCGAAGTGGTGGTCGGGCGCCTTCACTGCCGCCTCGGCCGCGGCGAGGTCGATCATGCCGTCGTCACCGGTGGGCACCGGCTGGGGTTGGATGGAGCCGAGCACCGCTGCGCCACCACCCTCGTACATGTAGGTGTGGGCATGGTTGCCGACGATGTACTCGTCGCCGCGCCCGCAGTGGGCGAGCAGCCCGCAGAGGTTGCCCTGGGTGCCGCTGGTCACAAACAGGGCGGCCTCCTTGCTGAGCAGCGCCGCGGTGGTCTCCTGGAGTTCGTTGACGGTGGGGTCCTCGCCGTGCACGTCGTCGCCCACGGCCGCCGATGCCATGGCCGCCCGCATGGCTGGCGTGGGCTTGGTGACGGTGTCGGAGCGAAGATCGATCACGCCCTCAGGCTACGGCCCCCCGACCGGCTCGCCCAGAATTGGCAGCGTCTTGCCCCCTAAGGGGTGCGTTCTGCTGCCAGTTTGGGATGGGGATGGCACTCGGTGATGAATTGGCAGCGTCTTGCCCCCTAGGGGGTGCGTTCTGCTGCCAGTTCGGCGGACGTTGAGTCAGATCGGACTGCTCGTTGAGCCAGCATGGTACGTGCGAGTTCAATCACGTAGTCGGTGTCTTGGAGTTGGTGCCAGGTGAGATACGTGAGATGCCAGCCCGCCATGGCCATCTGGTGGTCCCGATCGTGGTCGTCGTGAGCACGTGCCGGCCCAAAGTGGTAGCGGCGCGAATGACACTCGATTCCCCACTTGACTTCGGGCCAGGCGATGTCGATCCGAGCAGTGCGTCCGTTAGGTAGCCGAACCGGATGTTGGAGTGCAGGTGGTGCCAGATCGGTCGCATTCAGAATCCGCGCGGCCATGCGTTCAAACACCGAGTCTGGTGTGGCTTGCTGCCGAGCAGGATCACGCAGCAGGCGCAACAGGACGCCGGTGCCAGTCGGGCCGGGCCGGTGCAGCCGCTCAGTCGTCTGTTCGATCCACTTGAGCGGGTAGCCGCGGCGCAGAGCGTCGTCCAGCGCCTGCTCCACACGGCCGCTCGGCACGACCGCTCCGAGCCGCGCCAAGGTCGAGGCCACAGTCGAGACGGGGATACCGTCAACCTGCGTGAAGTCGTTCATGTCAGGAGCTGTCCAACGGTGGAGGATGACGCTGTCTCGGGCGGGGTGCCGTCCGCGGGCCACCGTCACCTCGATGGGTTGGGGCTCGCCGAATCCGTCCAACTCGTGCAGGCAGGCGGCTGAGCGGTGCGACGCATGACTTCCACCACCGGCAAGTACGGCTGACATCAATGCAGACCGCCATGAGCGTGCTACCGCCGTGAAGCGGAGCACCCCACAATCCATGGCATCGACCGCTCCTCGGCTGATCAGGTGGTCGAGACTCTTCTTGGAGTAGCCCATCTCGTCTGCCTGTTGCCGAGTGAAGACACCGTGCTGGGCTGACGCAAGTTTGGACAGCTCAGCCCAATCTCGCCCAGTTCTCATCCTTAGAATATATAGAAATATAATGAAACATACCAGTAATTTGTAGGCCAGTCACACCTTGGGCGGGCTCGTGCGATCAGGCTGCTCGGGAATTGGCAGCGTCTTGCCCCCTATGGGGTGCGTTCTGCTGCCAGTTCATCAGCAGAGGATGGCCAGGGCTAGACGTCTTATAGCTCGGTGACGCCTATGGCGTGTTCGCCTGAGGCGGCGTAGAACAGCCAGCGCCGATCACCGACGTCAAGCAGGCACGGGTCGCGCAGGCCGTTCTGTGGCGAGGTCGCCAAGCCCCTCGCCACCGGCTTGAGCGGCTCGTCGGCACCCTCCCACGGCTCGGTGGGTCGCATGACCTCGCTGACCGGTCCGGGTTTCCAGTCGCGCCAGTCCGGTGACGTGTCGATCACCGTGCGGTAGATCCGCTCCGGCGCCTCGAAGCAGCGGGTGAACAGCATCTCCAGTTCCCGGCGGTCCGGCCGGTAGGACACACAGCAGTGGCGGATCTCGTCGTCGTCGAACAGCATGGGCCCGTACTCGAAACCGCTCAGACCGTCGGCCGAGCGCACCACCTGAGACGGCATGGCCACGCCGTACCAGGCGTCGCCGGCGTGGAACATTCGCAGGTAGCTGGGCGACACCGCTACCACCGGCTCAACCAACGCGAAGTCTCGACCGGTGCCGGAGGTGGCCACCATGGTCTTCTGGTTCAACGACGGGTAGACGTTCCAGCACGGCAGATGGCCGCCGACCGACTCGGGGACCATCCCGTGGAAGTACATGACGAAGCGCTGCCGCTGGTGGTCGACGTGGACGTCGGGCGAGGCGATGTGGGGCTGGCGGTCCGACGGGGTGTCGTCGACGTTGAGCACGTCCGGCTCGACGATGCGCCACGGCCCGGTCGGCTCGTCGGCGGTGGCCAGGCGGATCGACTGGCCGACGTGGTGCGCGAAGTACATGAGATAGCGGCCCGGCCGGTCCGGCATCCACTCGGGCCCGGCCAGCACCGACGGCCCGTTCACGTTGAACCGGCCGTGGTCGCGAGGGATGCCGGGAGTGCCGGCGTCGAGCACGCGGACGCGGGTCTGGGTCATCGACGGCTCATCGCCGATCGAGGGGTCACTTGCTGCCGGGGAAGCCGTGGGCTCCGAGCAGGGGCACGAAGCGGACGGGCGTGAGACGCTCCTCGCGGTACTCCTCGCCCGGCGAACCATTCCCGCCGCCGCGCCCGTCGTGCGGGCCGGGCCGCGTGTAGCGCATGAGGTGCTGGTGACCGTACCGCGGACCGATCGGTATCACCAGGCGCCCGCCCGGCGCGAGCTGCTCCAGCAGGGGAGTCGGGGGCGCCGGACCGGCCGCAGTCACGACGATGGCGTCATAGGGCGCTTCTTCGGGCCAGCCCAGCGTGCCGTCGCCGACCACGACAGTCACGTCTCCCAGCCCTTGGGTGGCCAGTGCGGCCCGGGCCTTCTCCGCCAGTGCCGGTCGCCGTTCGATGGTCACCACCCGGCCGGCCAGGGCCCGCAGCACCAGCGCCCCGTACCCGGAGCCAGCCCCGACCTCGAGCACGCAGTCGTGGGGGCTCAAACGAGCTGCCTCGGCCATCATGGCCACCATGGCGGGCTGGCTGATGGTCTGGCCCTCGCCTATGGGCAGCGGACCGTCGTCGTAGGCGGCCGACGCGAACCGGCGGGGGACGAACCGCTGGCGCGGCACCCGGCCGATCGCCTCAAGCACGGCCTCGTCGCGCACCCCGTAGCGGCGCGCCTGGTCGACAAGGTCGGACAGCTGCCGCGTCGAACCTCGCATCCGAGTCTCAGGACGGGCTACCGGCCGCGGCCGAGGCCAGTCGCCGCAGCGGCGGCTCGCTGCGCGGCGGCGTCCGGCGGGGCGGCAGCGTGGCCAGCAGGTCGGCGGTGGCGTCGGCGACAAGGGCTACAGCCTGCTCGAAGGCCGCTTCAGTGGCGGCCGACGTCTTCTGCACGCCGCTGACCTTGCGGACGTACTGCCGGGCGGCGGCCACGACCTCCTCGGTCGTCGCGGGCGGGGCCAGACCTCGCAGGGTCGTGATGTTGCGGCACATGGCCACGACTCTACGCCGCCGTTCCAGCCTCCATCAGTCGCAGAATGCGAGCCGTCCCGGCGGGACGGCTCGCTACTTGATGGAAAACTCCAGCGCGGTAGTGTGCCGGGGTCGCCCGGAAGCACCGGCAGGAGGAGGACCGAGACATGCCCCAGACCGTGCAAGGAGTGGTGTCGATGGCGGTAGGCGAGCCCGTCGCGATCACCGATGTCGTGATACCCGACCCCGGTCCGGGCGAGGCGGTGGTGGCCATCCAGGCCTGCGGCGTGTGCCACACCGATCTGCACTATCGGGAGGGCGGCATCAACGACGAGTTTCCCTTCCTGCTCGGCCATGAGGCCGCCGGGGTGGTGGAGTCCGTCGGAGACGGCGTGACCGAGGTCGCGGCCGGCGACTACGTGATCCTCAACTGGCGGGCGGTGTGCGGTGAGTGCCGCTCATGCCTGAGGGGCCGGCCCCACATCTGCTTCGACACCCACAACGCCTCCCAAAAGATGACCCTGGCCGACGGCACGGAGCTGTCGCCCGCGCTGGGTATCGGCGCCTTCGTCGAGAAGACGCTGGTGGCCGCGGGCCAGTGCACCAAGGTCGACGCGGCCGCTCCGGCCACCGCGGCCGGTCTGCTCGGCTGCGGGGTGATGGCCGGCATCGGCGCGGCCATCAACACCGGCGGTGTTGGCCGCGGCGACAGCGTGGCCGTGTTCGGCTGCGGGGGAGTGGGCGACGCCGCCATCGCCGGTTCCAAGCTGGCCGGCGCCTCGACCATCATCGGCGTGGACATAGACGACCGCAAGCTGGAGTGGGCCCGAGCGTTCGGAGCGACTCACACCATCAACTCCTCGGAGGGTGATCCGGTAGAGGCGATCAAGGCCCTCACCGGTGGAAACGGGGTCGACGTGGCCATCGAGGCGATCGGCCTGCCCGTGACCTACCGCCAGGCCTTCGAAGCTCGCGACCTGGCCGGGACTGTCGTTCTGGTGGGCGTGCCCCACCCCGACATGACCATCGAGTTGCCCTTCATCGAGGTGTTCGGGCGAGGCGGAGCCCTTAAGTCCAGTTGGTACGGGGACTGCCTGCCGACCCGCGACTTCCCCATGCTGATCGACCTGTACCTCCAGGGCCGCCTCGACCTCGACGGGTTCGTGTCGGAGACGATCGACCTCGGCGACGTGGAGGAGGCCTTCCACAAGATGGAGCGGGGCGAGGTGCTGCGCTCCGTCGTCGTGCTGTAGCAGCAGGGGATTCGAGACCATGGCCATCGAGTTGGTCACCACCGACGGCATCTTCGCTCTCGACGGCGGCGAGTGGGAGGTCACCAACAACATCTGGCTGGTGGGCGACGACCGCGAGGTGATGATCTTCGACGCGGCCCACGACCACGAGCCCATCGCAGCCGCGGTGGCGGGCCGGAGGGTGGCCGCCATCGTGTGCACCCACGGCCACAACGACCACATCAACGCAGCGGTTGCTCTGCGGGACGCGGTGGACGCGCCCGTGCTGCTGCATCCCAGTGATCGGATGCTGTGGGACGTGGTCCATCCCGGCGACTCGCCCGACCGCGATCTGGAGCCGGGCTCGGTGCTGGCCGCGGGCGGCCATGAGCTCGGAGTGATCCACACCCCGGGACACTCGCCGGGCTGCTGCTGCTTCCACGACGCCACCGACGGCCGGGTTCTCTCGGGCGACACGCTGTTCTGCGGCGGACCGGGGGCCACCGGCCGCAGCTACAGCGACGAGCCCACCATCCTGCGCAGCATCCGCGACCGCCTCCTCACCTTGCCGTCCAGCACCGTCGTGCACACAGGCCACGGCGACAACACCACCATCGAAGCGGAGACCGAGCGGGTACTCGACCGTATGTCCGAACTGGGTCTCAGCTGAGACACGTGGCGCAACTCTCGGAGGTCATGGCGGCACTCGAGGCCGCCGGGACGGCTCAGAACCGCAAGGTGTATGCCCGCCACGGCGCGGCCGAGCCGATGTTCGGGGTCAGCTACGCAGAGTTGGGCAAGATCGCCAAGCGGATCAAAACCGACCACGCGCTGGCCCGCCAGCTGTGGGAAACCGGCAACCACGACGCCCGGGTGTTGGCGCTGCGGGTAGCCGACCCTGCCGGGCTGGAGGAGTCGCTGGCGCGCCGGTGGCTGCGGGACGTCGACAACTACATCCTGGCCGAGGGCCTGGGCGGGCTTTGCGCCCAGACGCCGCACGCCCGGGAGCTGAGCGACGCCTGGCGAGACGATCCCAGCGAGTGGCCCGCGTCGGTCGGGTGGTTCATCGTCATGTGCACCGCCGAGGATCCGGACGTGTGGTCGGTCGAGGAGCTGCAAGGCCTGCTGAAACAGATCGGGGCCGAGATCGCCGTGCGGCCCAACCGGGTCCGCCACGAGATGAACGGCGCCATGATCGTGATGGCCCTGCGGGACGGGAACCTGCGTCGCTCGGTGCTGGCCGCGGCCGAGCGCATCGGCCCGGTGAAGGTCGACCACGGTCAGACGGGCTGCAAGACGCCGGCAGTTGCCCCCTATGTGGAGCGCGCCCTGGCTCACCGGGAGGCCAAAGCCGCACGCCAAGCCGCGAAGCGCCGCGCCGGCTAGATGCGGCTGATGTCGAAGCGGGTCGGGGCGGGGTGGTGCCTCGGCGGGCCGATGCCGGCGGCCTTCACCAGGCGGACGACCCGGCCCCGGTGGCCGGCGTAGGGCTCCAGCAGCTCCAGCATCGAGTCGTCGTCGCCGTCGGTGGCACCGCTGAGGGCGTAGGTAACCAGCCTCGGCACATGCAGGTCGCCCACCGGTACCGCGTCGGGGTCGCCCGCAGCCGCGCCCGTCGTGCGGGCCGCGGTCCACGGGCCCACGCCGGGCAGGCGCTGCAGCCACTGGCGAGCCTCGGCGGCGGGAAGCTCGCCCAGCCCTTCGAGGCGGTCGACGTGCTTGGCCGCGACCCGGATCACGCGGGCGCGGCCCCGGTCGACGCCGGCCCGATGGAACCCGTGGTCGGGTACCCGCAACACCGCCTCGGGGCGGGGGAACAGCGGCAACGGACCGGATCCGGGAACCTCGGCCCCGTGCAGCCGGCCCATCCGGGCCACCGCGGTCCTGGCGTCGGCGCTCACCACCCGCTGGTACACCGCGGCGGTGGCCATGGCCTCGAACCAGCGGCCGGTGGCACCCAGCCGGGGCACACCCAGCCGACCCACTAGGTCACGCACAACCGGGTGCAGGGGACGGAACTCGCTGGGGTCGTCGTCGCCTCCGAGCAGAGCCGGCACCCCGTTGATAGCCCACTCGGCGCCCGGTCCCCAAGCGTCGGCCAGGACCTCACTGCCGACAGCCCGGAAGGCCACCGAGGCCGGGCCTTCGGGCGTCTCGGTGGCCCACCATCCGACCCCACCGCGGCGCTGCGATGTCTTCACCCACATCAACGTCACCTTCAGGTTCAGGTCGTAGCCGGGTCGGAAGACGGTCGAGCAGTCGGGCGCGGTGCTCGGAGCAGCCGGTGCGGCGTCGACGGGACGCGGCATCTCAGGGTCCAGGCGTTTCCGAGTCGGGTGCTGAACTGAGAGCCTCCAGGGCGGCGTTGAGGGTCTCGAGCAGCCTGCGGTCGGACGCCTCCGCCAGCCCGACATCCACCTTGGCCTCGTCGATGGCCTGGCGCGTGAGCTCGCCCATGATGCCGTCAATGGGGCCGGGGCTGTAGCCGAGCTGTGTCAGCGCGCTCTGCAGATCGGCCACCTCGTTGCCGTCGAGCGGCTGGTCCGGCTCCAGGCCACGGTCGACGGCGGCCTGGTCGTCGGTCTCCAGGGGTGCCCGGGCCACAACGGCGCCGTCCTCGCCGAACACGGCGCTGTCCAGGATCGGGACGGCCCAGCTCAGCGTCCACCAGAAGACCAGCAGCAGCACGATCAGCAGGAAGGTGCCCTGCAGGTGGGTGCGCATCGTGGTCTCGGGTGCCAGCCCCTCGCCGGCCACCTAGTTGAATGCCCGCTTGCGGAGCCGCTCCCGGATCTTGGCGCACTCCGGGCAGACCGGGTATCGGGACGGGTCCCGGCTCGGTACCCAGACCTTGCCGCAGAGGGCCCGCACCGGCGTGCCCTCGACGTAGGCCCGGTTGGCGTCGGCCCGGCGGGTGTAGTGGGCGAAGCGGTCGTGGTCGCCGTCATCGGTGACCGGCCGTATGTCGGGCTCGGTGACTGTGGTGGTCGCGGGGGCCGGACGGTGCTCGGTCGTGTCCGTCGCGGAGATGCTGGCTGTACCGGTCATGACGCCGATCCTACAGATCCTGCTGGACTCGACAGAAGGCTGCGCACTGCGTCGATGGTGTCGGCCTCGGCGGCGGACTTGTCGCTGCGGTAGCGCACCACCCGGGCGAAGCGCAGGGCCACGCCGCCGGGGTAGCGGCTCGAGCGCTGCACGCCGTCGACCGCGATCTCCACCACCTGCTCAGGCCTCAACTTCACCACGTGGGCCCTGCGGTCGGTGGCCAACTCGTCGAAGCGACGGGTCTGCCACCGCAGCATCTCGTCGGTCATGCCCTTGAACGTCTTGCCCACCATCACGAACCCGCCGCTGGGGTCCCGGGCTCCGAGGTGGACGTTGGACAGCCAGCCTCGACGGCGCCCGCTCCCGGGCTCCACCGCCAGCACCACCAGGTCGAAGCTGTGCACCGGCTTGACCTTGCGCCAGGCCTTCCCCCGGCGTCCCGCCGCGTAGGGCGAGCCGGCGGCCTTGACCATCACGCCCTCGTGACCGGCCCCTACCGCGGCGGCGAACACCTGCTCAGCCTCGTCAGGATCCGCGGTGACGACCCCCGGCACCCGGTGGTCGGCGGCCGCTTCGGCCAGGCAGCCGAGCCGGACCTCGAGCGGCTCGTCGAGCAGGTCGCGGCCCTCCAGGTGAAGCGCGTCGAAGAACATGGGTCTGACCCTCACCGTCTCGCTGCGGGGGGAGGCGCTCTCGCCGGTGCCTCTCGTGCCGACACGCCCCATCGTGTCCTGGAACGCGGCCGGCGCCAGATCGTCAGCCAGTCCCAGCACCTCACCGTCAAGGGCCGCGACCTTTACGGGAAGGCTGCGAACCAAGTCGGCGACCTCGCCGAGACGGTCGGTGACGTCGTTCAGATTGCGGGTCCAGATCCGGACCTCTTCGCCCCGGCGGTGGACTTGGATGCGGATCCCGTCCAGCTTCCACTCCACCGAGCAGCGGCCCAGTTCAGCGACCGCCGAGGCCGCGTCGTCGGCGGTGGAGGCCAACATGGGCCGGATCGGTCGGAGGACCTCGAACCGGACCGCCTCCAGTCCGGGGGCTCCCTGCTTGAGAGCGATGCCGGCCGTCTCGCCGAGGTCGCCGACCAGCATCAAGGCTCGACGGACCACCGACGCCGCCACGCCCGCTGCTCGGGCCACTGCCTCTACCACCACCCCCTCGCTGGCTCCCTGGCGCAGTTCTCCAACGAGCAGCCGCCTCACGAAGTCGGCCTCGGCAGCCGTGGCCCGGGCCAGGAAGTCCTCGAGCAGGTCGAGGCGCCTCTGGGTCGATCCGCCCCCGGCTGCGCCCGCAACCTCGTCGAGCATCGCGTCGAGATCGGCTACCGACAGCGTCGGCTCCGCTGCACTGTCGGTTTGCAGAGCGGCCACCGTGGCCCAGCCCACTCCGATACGTCCCTGGCGCGGATCACCGGCGATCAGGCCGGCCACCACGCCGGCCTCGCGACCGTCTGCGCCCTGCAGCAGTCCAGTCAGAAACTCGATCTTCTCCGTGCGGGCCGAGGTGGCGGCCACGGCATCGGCGCAGGCGACGAGGTCGGCTAGCAGCATCGGGCTGGGTCTAGTGCGTCGCTGCCGGATCGGCGTCGCCGCGGCGTGTCGTACCCCTCGGGCAGGCTGCGCGGGATGGTCATGTTGCCGCTGATTCTCCTACTTGGCGCTCGCCGAGTGATTCGAGTTCCGCCAGCGACGCCTCCCACTCTGCCAGCAGCGCCGCCGCCCGGTCGGCGGCCTTCTCGTGCGCCGATGCCAGCGCGTGGACCTCCTCGGGCCGTTCGTAGACCGCGGGATCGCTGAGCCGGCGGTGCAGTTCGCCCACTTCGGCGTCGGCCGCGGCCCATGCTCGTTCCAGATCTGCCACCCGCCGGCGGAGCTTGCTGGTTGCCGCCCGCGCCTGGGCGCTCGCCCTGCGGCGCTCGGCCCGGTCGGCGCTGGACCCGGCGCGCGGCTGACCCGGTGCCGGCGGTGCGTCCGGGTCCGGGGCCGGCTGGTCGTGCAGCGCGTCCGGGTACAGAACCGCCTCGTCGGCACCCAGGTGCCACACCGCCCGACCGTGCCGCACCTCGATCAGCACGTCGGCCACGGCCCGGATGAGGTGCCGGTCGTGCGTCACCAGCAGCACGGTGCCGGGATAGGCGGCGAGCGCGTCCTCAAGGATGTCGCAACTGGGCAGGTCGAGATGGTTGGTGGGCTCGTCGAGCACCAGCAGGTTCACGGGCTCCACCATCAGCCGGGCCAGAGCCAGACGGGTGCGCTCGCCACCGGAGAGTTCCGCTACGCGGCGGTCGGCGTCGTCTCCGGTGAAGCCGAATGCGCCGAGCACGGTGCGCAGATTGCGCCGTCCCGGGTCGATCCCGGCCGAGAACACCTCGATCGCCCGCTTGGCGCCGTCCAACTCATCGGCCTGATGCTGACCGAAGGCTGCCACACGCACGTTGGCACCGATCCGCACTGCGCCGGAACTCGGGGACAGCTCGCCCAGTATCAGCTTCAGCAGGGTGGTCTTGCCCGCACCGTTGGGCCCCACCAGAGCCACCGTCTGGCCCCGTTCCACCGCCAGGGTCGCGCCGGAGACGACCGGTCCGTCGCCGTCGGGATAGCCGACGGTCGCCTCCGTGAGCTCGGCCACCACCCGGCCGGAGCGGGGCGGTGCACCGAAATCGAAGCGGGCGGCCAGCTCGGAGCGGCAGGGGACTTGGATCCGGTCCAGCTTCTGGAGGGTCTTGACCCTGCTCTGCACCTGGCGGGCCTTGCTGGCCTTGTAACGGAAGCGCTCGACGAAGCGCTCGATGCGAGCCACCTCGCGGGCCTGGCGGCCGGCGGCCGCCTCGATGCGCTGCAGGTTCTCCTCGCGGGCCACCACGAACTCGGCGAACCCTCCCTCGTAGGCGACGACCGCGCCGGAGGCGAGCTCGACGATGCGGTCGGCCACCGCGTCGATGAAGTCGCGGTCGTGGCTGACGAAGAGCAGGGAGCCGGGCCATGCCGCCAAGCGCCTCTCGAGCCACGCCATGGAGTCGACGTCGAGATGGTTGGTGGGTTCGTCGAGCAGCAGGATGTCGGGCTCTGACACCAGCAGCCGCGCCAGGGCCGCTCGCATCCTCCAGCCTCCGGACAGCTCCTTCAGGGGCCGGTCCGAGTCGGCCGCCGAGAAGCCGAGACCGGCCAGAACCTTGGCTGCCTCGGCCTCCAGGGCGTACCCGCCGAGCTGCTCGAACTGGGACTGGGCCTCTCCGTAGCGGGCCACCAGGTCGTCCTGAGGGTCCGCCGAGCGGCCGAGCCGGCCCTCAAGCTCCTTCAGGGTGCCGGCCAACTCGGCCAGAGGGCCGGCACCGGCCATCACATGCTGGCGGACTGTTCCATCGGAGACGTCGCGCAGGTCCTGGGGCAGGTACCCGATCCGAGCGTCGCGGGGCTTGGTGACGGTGCCGGCGTCGGGTTCCCGAGTCCCGGCCATGATCTCGAGCAGGGTCGTCTTGCCGGTGCCGTTGCCGCCCACGAGCGCGACGCGCCGGCCCGCGGGCAGATGCAGGGTCACACCCTCGAAGAGTTGGCGGGTGCCGTAGCCCTTGGCCAGGCCTGACGCGGTCAGGGTCACCGTCCAACGCTACGGCTGCCGGCTGGCCCGGCCTCCGACGCTGCACCCGGCCGAACGGGACGCAGCCCAGCCGGCCGGCGGGTTCAGCTCAGCAGCTTGTCAAGGCGGGTCTCGGCCTCGGTGACCGCGGCGAAGCCAGGTTCGACCGATTCGAGGCGGCCCAGCCAGCCGACCGACACCCATCCGGCCATCACCGCGCCGCCGTCGGTGTATTCGGGCAGCTCGATGGCGTCGCCCCAGTCCATCTTCACCCGGTAGGCGTCGGTGTGCCCGGGCCTGGGCTCGAGCTGTGCGGTGGCCATCGAGCGGGGCGGCTCGATGCCGACCTCGGTGCGCTTCCAGCCCTTGATGTCGCACAGCTCCCGGTCGGGAACGTTGATGTTGAGCACTACGGGCTCCGGCGGCAGGACGGCGGCCAGGCCCTCCACCGCGGCGGCAGCCACGACTGCGGCCGTCTCCCAGTGCTGGTCGGCGAGCATCTCCTCCCAGCCCTGGCCCTCCACCCCGAACGACTCGACCGTCTGGCTGACGGCCACGCCGCTCACGCCTCCGTTGCGCGCCGTGAGGCAGGCCCCGACCGTGCCGGAGTGGTACACCGAGCGGCCCACATTGGCTCCGGGGTTGATGCCGGCCACCACGAGGTCGTAGTGCCCGAACAGGTCCAGGCGCCCGAACATCACGCACAGCGCCGGAGGCCCCGACACCGACCACACGTCCTCCAAGCCGTCTATGCGGGCGCGGTGAACCTCGGGCTTGATCAGGTGCAGCGGCCCGAAAGCCGCGCCGTAGCCCGAATACTCCTTGTCGGGCGCCACCACGACGACGTCGCCGATCTCGGCCATAGCCCGGGCCAGCACGTGCAGCCCGATGGAGTCGATGCCGTCATCGTTGGTGACAAGAATGCGCACCAACCGACCCTAGCCGTGAAGGTGCACCTCCAAGCTGGGCCGGTCGAAGTTCTAACCTGATGTTCACTTTGCGGGGCCACAATGTGACGGTGCAGTCCGCTGAAGGGGGAGAGGCCGCGGCCACCATCCTGATCGCAGAGGACGATCGCCGGGTGCGGGACTCGCTCGACCGGTACCTGCGACTGGAGGGCTACGAGGTGGTGGCCGTGCCCGACGGGGCCGCGGCGCTGGCCGCTCACGACGCCCACAAGCCGGACCTGCTGGTGCTGGACGTCTCGATGCCCAACGCCGACGGGCTCAGCGTGTGCCGGATGCTGCGCCAGAAGGGCTGCGACACCCAGATCCTCATGCTCACGGCCCGCCACGAGGTGGACGACCGGGTTGCCGGGCTAGACGCTGGCGCCGACGACTACCTCGTCAAGCCCTTCGCCATCGAGGAGTTGCTGGCCAGGGTTAGGGCCCGGTTGAGGGCCGGGGCTGACGAGGTCGAGCGGGCCGGGCGGAGAGGCCGGGGTGTGAGCGCGATCCCATCGGGCCGCGACGGCGTGCTGCGCCTCGGCGATCTCGAGATCGACGTCGAGGGCCGTCTGGCGGCGCGGGCCAGCCGGCCCATCAAACTGTCGGTGAAAGAGTTCGACCTGCTGCAGCTGCTGGTGCGCAACGCCGGCGTCGTCCTGAGCCGCTTCGACATCTACGAGCAAGTGTGGGAGGGGACCCTCGACATCGAGTCCAAGACCCTCGACGTGTACATCGGGTACCTGCGCCGCAAGACCGAAGCCGGCGGCGCGCCCAGGATCATCCACACCGTGCGCGGGATGGGTTATGTAGCCAGGATCGACCGGTGACGCTTCGGGTCCGGGTCGCGCTGCTGGTGGCCGCGGTGGTGACGGTAGTGGTGGCCGCGGTGGGCTGGACCGCGGTGCGTTCGGCCAGGGCAGAGCTGACGGAGGAAGTGGACCAAGACCTGCTGGAGAGGGCGGCACTGGTGTTCGCCGAGCCCCGCGGCGACTTCTGGGCCGGCAGCCTGACCCGGCGCTCGACGGGGATCGGGTCGTTGCTGCGGGCCGATCCGCTGGGCTCGCTGGTGTCACTGGACGCCTACGCCCGAGTCGTCGTGACCGACCTGGACCCCGGTGCCGACGGCGTGATCAGGGGCCAGGTCATCGTCGCCCTCGACGATGACATTGGAACCGTGCCCGACACCGAGCGCCTGGAGCGGGCCCGGCAGTGGGGGCCGGTGGTCGACACGGTGAAGGCGCACGGGATGAGCCTGCGGCTCATGACCGTGCGAGCCGCAGACGGCGTGTTCGTCCAGGTGGCCCGCCCGCTGGACGAGGTGGAGAACGCCGTGGAGGATCTCCGTCGTCAGGTGCTGCTGTTCGGTCTGCTGGCGGTAGCGGTCGCCGCGGCCGGGGCATGGTTCCTGGCCGGGCGGGCGGTGCGCCCCATCGTCAGGCTGACGGACACGGCCGAGCAGATCGCCGAGACAGGCGACGTCGACCTGCCGGTGGAGAGTTCGGAGGCCGGCGAGGTGGGGCGCCTGGCCCGCAGCTTCCGGACCATGCTGGCGGCCCTGTCCGCCAGCCGCCGCCAGCAGCACCGCCTGGTGATGGACGCCAGCCACGAGCTGCGCACCCCGCTTACCAGCCTGCGGACCAACGTCGACCTGCTGCGCCGCTCCGACGAGCTGGCACCCGAGGAGCGGGCCTCCGTGCTCGACGATGTGGATGCCGAGTTGGGCGAGTTGACCGACCTGGTGACCGAGCTGGTCGACCTGGCTGCCGATGTCCAGACCGACGAGGAACTCCAGCTGATCGATATGGCTGGCGTGGTGGAGCCGGTGGTGGAGCGGGCCCGGCGCCGCAGCGGCCGCGAGATCGTGGTGCGGGTGCTGCGGGGGGTGCCGGTGGAGGGCCGCCCGGAGGCATTGACCCGCGCGGTGCGCAACCTGGTGGACAACGCAGTGAAGTTCAGTGAGCAGGGGCCGGTCGAGGTGGTCGTTGACGGCGGCACGGTGACCGTGCACGACACAGGGCCGGGTGTGCCCGAGGCCGACCGCGAGCGGATCTTCGAGCGGTTCCACCGCCTGGAAGCCGACCGCGACCACCCCGGATCGGGCCTCGGCCTGGCCATCGTGCGCCAGGTGGCCGAGGCTCACGGCGGAACGGCGACGGTGGGGGAGTCACCGCTGAGAGGCGCAGCCTTCTCGCTACAGATCCCCGAGATAGACGACTGAGGCCTGAGACCATGACGGGCGGGGGAGTGACCGACTACGAACTGGGTCGCCGGAGGTTCGTCCAGGGCGGGCTCGCCACAGTCGGCCTAGGCGCATCCGCGCCCCTGCTGGCGGCCTGCGGCGATGGCGACGATGGAGACCGCGGCGACGACGTGCCGGCAGCGGACCCGCTGCCCGCGGACGCTCCGGCTGCGGCCGACGAGCGGATCGTCATCGTCGGCGCCGGGGCCGCGGCCCTGGCTGCGGCTGACGAACTCCAGATCCGGGGGTTCCACAACGTAGTGCTGCTGGAGGCCCGGGACCGGGTCGGCGGGCGCATCTGGACCTCCAGCATCGGCGACGGCATTCCCGTGGAACTGGGGGCGACGTGGATACACGGAGTCCGGGGCAACCCGATCAGCGACATCGTCGAGAGCAACGGCATCGCCACGGCTGAGACCGACTACGACAACGCGGTCCTCTACGACCACGATGGCCTGCTGGCTGAGCCGGTCGACCGGGCGTTGTGGGGCGCCTACATGGCGCTGGCCTACGAGATGCCCGAGGAGTCCCTCGCCGATGTCTTCGAGCGATTCGCGGCCACCCACGGCCTCGGCGACGACGACCGGCGCCTTTGGTTGCACTCGCTGGCGTCGATGTTCTCCCACGAGTTCGGAGCGGACATCAGCGACCTGTCGATCATGAGCTACGACGGACCCAGCACGCTGCGCGGCGGCGATGTCGTGTTCCCCGGCGGGTACAGCCAGATCGTCGACGTGCTGGCCGCGGGCAGCGACATCCGGCTCGATCATCCGGTGGCGGGGATCGATCACTCCGGGCCCATCGTCGTGGTCACCACCGAGTCGGGTGACACCTTCGAGGCCGACCGGGTGGTGGTCACCGTTCCCCTCGGCGTGCTCAAGGCGGATGCGATCTCGTTCACCCCGGAACTGCCGCCGGTCATGCGGGAGGCGATCGCCGCCCTGGACATGGGGATCCTCAACCGGACGGTTCTGCTGTTCGACGATCCCTTCTGGGACCGCGACATCGAGTGGATCGGCTATGCGGGCGAGCATGCGGGCCAGTGGTCCGAGACGATGAACCTGTACCCCTACCTGGGCCGGCCGGTGCTCGCCATGTTCAACCCCGGCTCCTTCGGGGCCGAGCTCGAGCAGTACTCCGACTCCGAGCTCACGTCGCGGGCAGTCGGGGTCCTTAGGGCCATGTTCGGCGACGTGCCCGAGCCCGTCGACGCCGTCAGCACACGCTGGGGCTCGGACCCGTGGACCCGGGGCTCGTACTCGTACCTGCCGGTCGGCGTGGAGTTCGAGACCTACCGGGAGATGTCCAGACCAGTCGGCGAGCGGCTCTTCTTCGCCGGCGAGGCCACCCACAGCCGGTTCCCGTCCACGGTGCACGGCGCCCTGCTGTCGGGTCGCCGGGCCGCCCGCCAGATCTACGGCTTACTGCGCTAGCCAGGCATCCCGTTCGGGAATTGGCAGCGTTTTGCCCCCTATGGGGTGCGTTCTGCTGCCAGTTCCGGATGGGGGCTCGGCTGTCGACCGAATCGGCAGCGTTTTGCCCCCTATGGGGCGCGTTCTGCTGCCAGTTCCGGATGGGGACCTAGGCGGCGGCCTCGGGGGCTAGCTCGCAGGCCACCGAGAGTTCGGAACCCTCGGCCGTGACCAGTCCGGCTATGCGGCCCGCGGCGCAGACGTCGGCGGCCACCTGCTGCAGAACGGCGATGCGCTCGGCTGTGTCGGCGACCTCGGCCCGCAGCACCTCGGTGCGCAGCGGTCGCTTGGCCTCCGACTTGGCCCGGCGCACCTCGCCCAGTACCGCGGCGGCCACCGTTCCGGGCAGCGGTCCGGCGTCACCAGCGGCAGCCCGCAGGCGGCTCGATTCGGGCCAGGTCGACGCATGGACGGACGAGGTGTGCCACCAGCTCCACACCTCCTCGGCCACGAAGGGCATGAAGGGGGCGAACAGCTGCTGCAGCACTCTCAAGGCGGCTCGCAGTGACAGCAGGGCCGAGACCGCGGCGCCGGCCCCGTGCTCGCTGTAGGCGCGGGACTTCACCAGCTCGATGTGGTCGTCGGTGAAGGCCCAGAAGAACGACTCTGTGCGCTCCAAGGCCCGGGCGTAGTCGAAAGCGTCGAGGGCTCGGGTGGTCTCGTCGACCAGGTCGGCCAGCCGGTGCAGCATCGAGCGGTCCAGCAGTTCGGTCACCCCGGCTGGCACGGCACCGGCGTCCAGATCGGCTCCGAGAGCCTGCTCGCGCCGCTCCACCTCGACGGCCGCCTCGTCGTCCAGCTCCGCGAAGCGCAGCACGAACTTGGAGGCGTTGAGCAGCTTGACGGCCAGGCGGCGGCCGATGCGGAACTGCTGCTCGTCGAAGGCGGTGTCGGTGCCGGGTCGGCCGCATGCGGCCCAGTAGCGGACCGCGTCGGCGCCGTAGCGCTCGAGCAGGTCGGTGGGCACCTGCACGTTGCCCCTCGACTTGGACATCTTCTTGCGGTCGGGGTCGAGGATCCAGCCCGACAGCGCGCAGTTGTGCCAGGGCACGGTGCCGGCGTCGAAATGGGCCCGCACCACCGTCGAGAACAGCCAAGTGCGGATGATGTCGTGGGCCTGGGGCCGCATGTCCATCGGGAAGGTGGACGCGTAGAGGGCCTCGTCGGTGCGCCAGCCGGTGGCGATCTGGGGCGTGAGCGACGAGGTGGCCCAGGTGTCCATCACGTCGGGGTCGCCCGCGAAGCCGCCGGACCGGCCCCGCTGGGACTCGTCGTAGCCGGGCGGGCAGTCCGAGGACGGGTCCACCGGCAGTGTTCCGGGGTCGGGCCGGATCGGGTTGTCCCAGTCCGGCGAGCCGTCGGCGTCGAGGCGGTACCACAGCGGGATGGGCACGCCGAAGAAGCGCTGGCGGCTGATGAGCCAGTCGCCGCTGAGCCCCGCGATCCAGCTCTCGTAGCGTGCCAGCATGTAGCCGGGGACCCAGTTCATCTGGTTGCCCCGGTCGATGAGGGCCTGGCGCAGGTCGTCGTCGCGCCCGCCGTTGCGGATGTACCACTGGCGGCTGGACACGATCTCCAGCGGCTTGTCTCCCTTCTCGAAGAACTTGACCGGGTGGGTGATGGGACGGGGCTCGCCGTCGATGTCGCCGGATTCGGCGAAGACGGCTGCGATCTCGGTGCGGGCCTGTACCGCGGTCTTGCCGGCCAGGCGGGCGTAGGCGGCCCGGCCCGAAGGCGATTCGACGGCCGCGGGCGGCTCGGCCGCGAGGCGCCCGTCGCGCCCGATCACGGTCCGCACCGGCAGGTCGAGCTCGCGCCACCAGGTCACGTCGGCGGTGTCGCCGAACGTGCAGATCATGGCGATGCCGGTGCCCTTCTCGGGGTCGGCGAGCTCGTGGGCCACCACCGGCACCTCCACGTCGAACACCGGGGTGCGCACCGTCGACCCGAACCGCGGCCGGTAGCGGCCGTCGTCGGGGTGGGCCACCAGCGCCACGCACGACGGCACCAGTTCGGGCCGGGTGGTGTCGATCCAGATGTCCTCAGCGCCGCCGGTGCCGGCGAAGCGCAGCTTGTGGTAGGCGCCGGGCACCTCCCGGTCGTCGAGTTCGGCCTGGGCTACCGCGGTCTGGAACGTCACGTCCCACAGCGACGGGGCCTCGATCTGGTAGGCCTCGCCCCGCTCGAGGTTCTCCAGGAAGGCGAGCTGCGACACACGGCGGCAGTGGGCGTCGATGGTGGCGTAGGTGCGGGTCCAGTCCACCGACAGCCCGATGCGCCGGAACAGGTCCTCGAAGGCTCGCTCGTCGGAGGCGGTGAGCTCCTCGCACAGCTCGATGAAGTTGGGCCTGCTCACCGCGATGGTCCGGCGCTTGGCCACCGCGGATGGGCGGCCCGCGTCGGGCGGGGCCGCGAAGTCCGGGTCGTAGGGCAGCGACGGGTCGCAGCGCACCCCGTAGTAGTTCTGCACCCGGCGCTCGGTGGGCAGCCCGTTGTCGTCCCAGCCCATGGGGTAGAACACGGCCTGGCCGGCCATGCGCCGGGAGCGGGCGATGATGTCGGTGTGGGTGTAGCTGAACACGTGCCCGACGTGCAGCGAGCCGCTCACCGTCGGCGGGGGAGTGTCGATGGAGAACACCTCGGCCCTCGGCCGCGTCTCGTCGAACCGGTAGATCCCGGACGCCTCCCAGTCGGCGTCCCACTTGGCTTCGAGGCCTTCGAGGACGGGCTTGTCGGGGACCGCAGCCGGGCGCAGCGACTCGTCAGCAGGTGGGCTCATGCGGGCGCCAACGCTAACCGCTCACCGTCGGCGTACGGCGAACCGCCGGGACGGGTCCGTGTTGGCTCTCGTCTAGTCGCCGTCGACACCGGTCGAGGCTGCGAGGTAGTCGTCGAGCGCGGCGAGATGGGCCCGCTTGCGGCTGTCGGTCGTCCAGCTCATGGCGAACGCGTTGCGCATCAGCTGCCCGACCTCCTCGGCGGAGAGATCGCCGTCGCGCTGGGCCACGGCCAGGTTGTCGTTCATGTAGCCGCGGAAGTAGGCGGGATCGTCGCTGTTGACGGTGGGGCGCATCCCCTCGTCGAGCATCTGCTTGATGTCGCGGGAGCGGCTCTCACCAACGACGTAGCGATTCGAGATCGGGCAGACGGTCTGCCCGATCCGGCGGCTGGCGAACTCCCGGATGAGCGCCCGCTCATCGAGAGCGTTCACGCCATGGTCGATGCGCTCGACGCCGATGTCGTCGATGGCCTGCCAGATGTGAGTGACCGAGTTCTCCTGGTCGACGTCGCAGTGCATGGTGAGCCGGTAGCCCTCGGCCGCGGCTGCCGCGAAGACGTCGGCGAACTTGGCAGGTGGGTTGCGATGCTCGTCGGAGTCGAGCCCCACACCGATGATCCAGTCCCGGTAGGGGGCCGCCTGCTCCAGCGCCTCGTGCGCCGACTCGGCGCTGAGGTCGCGCAGGAAGCACATGATGAGGTGTGACTCGATCCCGAGCTGCTGTTCGGCGTCGACCTGGGCGCGGTGCAGGCCCTCGATCACCGTCGAGAACTCGACACCCCGCGTGGTGTGGGCCTGCGGGTCGAAGAAGATCTCGGCGTACACGAGGTTCTCGTGGACGACCGTGGAGTAGTAGGCCATTCCGAGGTCGTAGAAGTCGGTCTCGGTGATCAGCACGGTGTCGCCCTCGTAGCGGGCGTCGAGGAACGTCGGCAGGTCGTCGAAGTCGTACATGGCGGCCGGGTCGTCCACGGAGTCGTGGGGCAGGTCGATGCCGTTGCGGGCCGCCATCTGCAACTTGAGCTCCGGTTCGAGCACGCCCTCGATGTGCATGTGAAGTTCAGCCTTGGGCATCTGCTCGATGAACGCGGTTATGTCCTGCACTTCGATCCTCCTGCGGCCCGAAGCGGCCGTATCGTCTGGCCGGTGCTCTTGAACTACTACGCGATAGGGGCCGCCGTCATAGTCGGCGCGGCATCAGGCGCGGCCTGCGTGCGGTGGATTCGCAGCGGGGTCGGCAGCGGCTCGGCAGTCTTTCGTGCCGCGGCCGCCGGGATCGCCGGCTCGCTCCTGTTCAGCGCTGGCGGGTTCGTCGTCACCGGACTGGACGGGTTCACGCTGATCCACGTCGTGTACCTCGTTCTGGTGGTCGGTGTCCCTCTGGCCGGCGCGATCGTCCTGACATTTGCCCGGGAGCGTTCTCGAGCCATCACGGCTCTCTGCCTCGCCGCCCAGCTAGCTATTCCGGTGGGCATCTACGCGACTCACATTGAGCCGTTCTGGCTGAGGACGGACTCTGTCGAGCTGTCCGTCGCCGGCGTCGGCGATCCGATCCGGGTCGGCGTGCTGGCCGATCTCCAGACCACCGAGATCGGGTCCTACGAGAATGAGGCGGTGGACCGGTTGATCGAGGCGGCACCGGACATGGTTCTCATTCCGGGCGACCTCTACCAGTTCGACGAAGATGTCTTCGACGAGCGGGCGCCGCAATTCTCCGAAGTGATCCAGCGGCTGGTCGATGCGGCGTCGACCGTCTTGCTGGTGAGCGGCAACACCGACACGGTCGCCGGCCTTCGGGCCATCACTGAGGGAACCGGCGCCAGAGTGCTCGACAACGAGGTTGAGACTCTGGTGGTCAACGGCAACGTCGTGAGCGTCGGCGGAACAACGCTCTTCAGCGATGAGCGGGAGGCTCGACGGGTTGCTGAACAACTCTCCGACGGCGACCAAGCCGGAGTGCGAATCTTCCTCGCCCACAAGCCCGACGCGATCGAACTGCTTGAGGGACGGTCCGTCGATCTGCTGGTCTCGGGCCATACCCACGGCGGGCAGGTGTCGTTGCCGTTCTTCGGCCCTCCCCTGACACTCTCGGATGTGCCGAGACATGTCGCAGCCGGCGGGTTGCACGAACTGGACGGCACGGCCGTCTACGTCTCCACCGGAGTAGGTCGTGAGCGGGATAACGCCCCCCAACTTCGATTCGGCGTGAGACCATCGATCGGCATCATCGACCTGGTGGGCGACAGCTGAGCCCTGCTGTTCAGTTGGGTGGCACAGCCCAGCGGCGGATCCAGGCGTGCATGGCTATGCCGGCGGCCACGCCGGCGTTGATGGAGCGGGTCGAGCCGAATTGGGAGATGGACAGGACCTGGGCGGCCGCGGCCTGGGCCTCCGCTGACAGGCCCGGGCCCTCCTGGCCGAACAGCAGCACGCACCGCTCGGGCAGCTCGGCGGTCTCCAGCGGCACGGCACCGGGCAGGTTGTCGACACCCACTACCGGCAGCCCCTCCCCTGAGGCCCAGGCGGCCAGCTCCTCCACGGTGGCGTGGTGGCGGACGTGCTGGTACACGTCGGTCATCATCGCCCCGCGCCGGTTCCAGCGTCTCCGTCCCACGATGTGAACCTCGGCCGCGGCGAAGGCGTTTGCCGTGCGCACCACCGTGCCGATGTTGCGGTCGTGCTCCCAGTTCTCGATGGCCACGTGGAACGGGTGGCGCCGGGCGTCCAGGTCGGCCTTGATGGCGTCCACGCTCCAGTACCGGTAGCGGTCGATCACGTTGCGACGGTCGCCGTCGCGCAACAACTCGCGGTCCAGGTGCTCGCCGGCAGGCCACGGCTCGGGATGGGGCCCGACGCCGATCTCCTCGCTCACCGCGCTCCCCACCGCCCGCCGTTCGCGCCCATCGCGACCACCGTACAGCCGGCCCCTGTGGAGGACGGGAGCGATCTAGTCTTGAGGCCGGTGAAGATCTGGGCTCGCAGGCGCACCCGCCGCCATCCATACCTGGTAAGAGGTGCCCCCAAGGATCCCTGGGGCCGCTTCTGGACCGGTCTGAGCGTGCTCGCATTGGTGACCGCGGTAGGCACCTTCGGGTACCACCGGCTCGGGCTCACGGTGGGGGAGGCCCTCTACCAGACGGTGATCACCATCACGACGGTGGGCTACGAGGAGGTCGGCACGGTCACCGACAACTACCGCGTGTTCACGATCCTGCTGATCATGTTCGGGGTGGGTGCGGCCCTCTACACCCTGAGCGTTCTCATAGAGTCACTGTTCGAGGGCCGGCTCGATGACGAGATTCGGAGGCGGCGCATGCAGAAGCAGATCGATCGGTTGAGCGACCATGTCGTGTTGTGCGGCTTCGGGCAGGTCGGGCGGGCCATCCACCGGGAGCTGACCGCCGAGGGCCGTACGGTGGTGGTGATCGACCGCAGCGAACTCGACGAGGAAGCGCTGCCCCACAGTGTCGTCGGCGAGGCCACCGACGACAGCGTTCTGGTGTCAGCCGGTCTGGAGAGGGCCAGCACGCTGGTACTGGCGCTCGACTCCGACGTCGACAACCTGTACATCGCCCTGACGGCCCGCTCAATGCGCCCGAGCCTGTTCATCGTGGCCCGCTCCAACAGCTCCTCGGCGGAGCCGAAGCTGCGCCAGGCCGGTGTGGACCGGGTGGTCAACACCCACGAGATCGGCGGATCAAGGATGGCCGCTCTGGTGCTCCAGCCCGGCGTTGTCGAGTTCCTCGGGGTGGTCATGCAAGCCGAGGAACTCTCGGTGCGCCTCGCCGAGACGCCGGTCACCGCCCACGGTCCGTTCGCCGGCCAGGCCCTGGCCGCGTGCGAGATAGACGAGTCCACCGGTGCGACCGTCCTGGCCGTGCGGCGCGACGGGTCCTTCGTGACCAGCCCGCCGGACGATTTCGTGCTGGCAGCCGACGACGTCTTGATTGCGCTGGGCACCCGGGACCAACTCGCCGATCTCAACTCCAGGGCGGGCGTCTAGCCGTCCTCGCCGTGGGTGCCCCGGCCCGGCCGGGTAGCCTGAGCCGCTCATTCGGGGATGGTGTAATAGGTAACACAGCTGGTTCTGGCCCAGCCATTGGGGGTTCAAGTCCTCCTCCCCGAACCCGGCGATAGGCTTCGCCCGCCCGCGGGCCCTGAGGCCCGCACCAGCCCCGTTCGTCTAGCGGCCTAGGACGCCACCCTCTCAAGGTGGTAGCACGGGTTCAAATCCCGTACGGGGTGCAACTGACAGTCTAAGAAACAGTCTCTGAACTAGTCATATGAGCTGGACAAGACCTCGTTACTGGTGATGGAGGCGTCTCAGCGATGACGTCGAAGACCCGACGGATGTAGGGCTCGGGGCGCCTCTGTCTGCATTGCGGGGTGAGGTGCTCTGGGGATCGGCCGGTGCCGTTGGCGTCGAGGCGCGGGGGTGTCGTCATAGACGCTTCATATTGCTGAAACCTCGGGGAAACACAGCCTGGCCATCCTCCTGCGGATGACGCGGCGCCAGCGGGGCGGCCGCGGCCGGACAGCTCAGGAGGGCAGGTCGGATGCGAAGGATGCACAGGAAGTTCTGGGTGGGAGCGGCCATAGCCGCTGGCGTCGTAGTGTTGAACACGGCCCCGGCTGTGGCCCAGGACGGCGGCGTGTCGCCGGAGAGCGTCGTCCTCGACAATCTCTGGGTGCTGGTGGCCGCTGTGCTGGTGTTCATCATGCAGGCCGGGTTCGGAATGGTTGAGGCGGGCATGACGAGGGCCAAGAACGTCGGCAACATCATGGCCAAGAACCTCGCTGACATGTGTGTGGGCGCGCTGGCGTTCTTCGCCGTCGGCTACGGCATCGCCTACGGCACTGACGCGGGCTCGCTGCTGGGCACCGACACCTTCTTCCTCAGCGGCGCCGAGTTGGGGTTCAGCGCTGAGGGAGGCCTCAGCATGTACACCGACTTCTTCTTCCAGGTCGTCTTCGCGGCCACTGCGGTGACGATCGCTTCGGGCGCCATGGCTGAGCGGACCAAGATGTCGGCCTACCTCGTGTTCAGCTTCTTCATGACCGCTGTGATCTACCCGGTGGTGGTCCACTCGTTCTGGAGCGGTGAGGGGCTGCTGGCCGACCTGGCCATCGGCGACGCCAAGTTCGGCGACTTCGCTGGCTCGACGATCGTGCACAGCACCGGGGGCTGGGCCGCGATGATGGGAGCGATCTTCCTGGGGCCCCGCATCGGCAAGTACGACCGCAACGGCAGGCCGCGAACAATGCCCGGGCACAGCGTGGCCTTCGTGGTGGTGGGCGTTCTGGTGCTGTGGTTCGGCTGGTTCGGGTTCAACGCGGGCTCGGAACTGGCTGCCGACGATGTCGTGATGAGAGCAGCGGTGACGACGATGCTGGCGGCTGCGGCCGGCGGCGTGACCGCTGCCGCGGTCGTCTGGCTGCGGAGCGGCCATCTCGACGTGGCCATGACCGGCAACGGGGTGCTGGCCGGACTGGTCGGCATCACCGCCGGCACGGCCACCATGACCCCGGTGGGTGCCGTGCTGGCGGGAGCGGTCGCCGGGGTGATCGTCGTGGCTTCGGTGGCCTTCTTCGACCGGGTCCGCATCGACGACCCGGTGGGCGCCATCTCGGTGCACGGCGTGTGCGGCTTGTGGGGCACGCTCGCGGTGGGCTTGTTCGCCCGCTACGGCGACGGCTTCGTCGCCACCGACAACGCCGGGCTGTTCTACGGCGGCGGCTTCGACCAGCTGCTGGTGCAGTTCATCGGCGCGGCGCTGGTGTTCGTGTGGGTGGCGGCCACCACCGGGATCCTGTTCGCAGTGATCAAGCACACAGTTGGACTCCGGGTGCCGCCCGAGGTCGAGGTCAGCGGCCTCGACATCTTCGAGCACGGACAGCCCGGGTACGTCTTCAGGGCGACCGAGAACGGATCAGAGTCCGCAGAGGCCGTCGTCGGGGCCACCTCGAACGGCAGCCACAACGGCGCAGGACACCTCAACGCCGAGGCCGGCGCGCTCGAGGACTAGGACCCGGTGAACGGGCGGCTAGTGACCGTGGACGCGTTCATGCTGGCCGCGGTCTAAGCGTCCGTAGTGGTGCTCAAGCCGGTTGGTTGAGTTCGATCATGTTGCCGGCCGGGTCGAAGAAGAACGTCTGGCGGGCCGGCGTCCCCGGCAGCGGCTTGGGGTCGGCCACGTCCACGCCCCGGTCCCGCAACTCCGTCACCGCGGCGTCGATGTCCTCCACCTTGAAGGCCCAGTGCTGGCCCTCGGGCGCCACCCAGCCCTCGACCTCGATCAGGTGGACCTCACCGCCGCCGGGGGTCTGCAACCAGCGGCCGTTGAAGCCGAAGTCGGGCCGGGGCAGCACGGCCATGCCCAGCACGTCGGTGTAAAACGGCGCGGCCGCATCCACGTCGGGAACGTTGATCGATACATGGTGTACCGGCCCGAGTTCCATGCGTCCCAACCTACCGCCGCTGGCAGGTGGGGCACCAAGTGGTGCCCCGGGCGTCGATGATCCGGCGACGCAGCTCTGTGCCGCAGCGTTCGCACGGCTCTCCCGCCCGGCCGTAGCAGCGCAGATGGTGCTGGTTGCGCCCCGACGATCCGTCCAGGGTGGCGTAGTCGCGCAGCGTGGTGCCGCCGTGGCGCAGCCCCGACCTGAGCGCGGTGCGGATGGCTTCGGCCAGCCGTCCGGCCCGGGGTTTCGACACGTAGCGCACGGCAGGGTTGATCTGGGCCAGCCACAGCGCCTCGTCGGCGTAGATGTTGCCCACTCCCGCCACCGGCCGCTGCGACAGCAGCTGGGTCTTCACGCAGCGCCGGCTGGCGCTGAGCGCCCGCCAGAGGCCGTCGCCTGTGAACTGGTCGCTGAAGGGTTCGGGCCCGAGGCGGTCGAGCGTGGCAATGGCCTCGTAGCGGCCGGCCTCAACCACGTGCACCCGCCCGAACCGTCGCACGTCGTGGAGCGTGAGCACCTCGTCGCCGTCCAGACGCCACCAGGCCCGCAGGTGCGGATGGTCTCGATCGGCGTCGGGCGAAATGGACAGCCGTCCGGTCATCCCCAGGTGGATGACCAGCTCGCATCCGGTTTCGCTGCCGTCGTCAAGGGCGAGGATGAGATACTTGCCGCGGCGGCCGACGGCTGAGATCTGGCCGCCGATCGCGTCCATGGCCGGTAAGAACTTCTCGGAGGGGTGGGAGCCTGCGTCGGAGATCGAGCGCCCTGTCAGGCGCGGGTGCAACTGGGCTCGGATGGTCTCGACCTCGGGAAGCTCGGGCACCGGCCGCACCGTACCGGAGCCGGCCCCGTCCTAACCGGGAATTGGCAGCCGGGAACGCCCGAACCGGCACCCACCGCTGCCAATTCCATCCAAGAAGGCGTCAGGCCGCGGCGGTCGCTCCGTTGGCGCCCCGCACGATCACGTCGATGGCGTCGATGAGGTCGGGCTGGCTCCTGAAGTAGTCGACCTGCTCGCCCTTCCAGGGCTGCACCAAGTCCTCCGGCTCGAAGCCGGCGCGTTGCCAGGCGGTGGCCACTATCCGGAGCGCCTGGTCGACCTCCGGAGTGGCCGCGGTGACCGCGGCAGCCGCCATGGCCTCCACATCGACGGTCTCGCTGCTCACCAGGGGGCGGCGGATCGTGGAGATGCGGAATCGGATCGCCTCGGCCGCGATTCGGGTGTGGTTCATCGTGAGATGTTCGATCCCGGGGTTCGACGGTATACAGCTACAGAAAATACAGTTATCCACAGGCTGAGTGGTGGATACCCGTCAAGAACGCAGCGGGCAGCAGCCGGCGGGGCAGGCGTCGGGACCCACGCCGAGACGGCCGAGGGAGCGCCGGGCTGCGCCGGGTTCGAGGCGCTCGGAGATCAACTCCTGCCACATGGCCACGAAGCGGTCGTCGGGCCCCGTGCCGGGGGTCACGGCCCGCACCAGCCGCATGCCCAGATCGGCCGCGGTGCCGGCCGCGACCACGTCGAGGTCCCACATGACCTCCATGTGGTCGGTGACGAAGCCGATCGGGGCCAGGACCACGGCCTCGACGCCGTCGTCGCGGGACAGGCGTTCCAGGCACTCGTTCACATCGGGAGCCAACCACGGCACCGAGGGCGGGCCGCTGCGGCTCTGCCAGGCCATGGTCCAGGCGTCGAGGCCGGCCCCGCCCGCCACCAGCCGAGCGGTCTCTGTTAGTTGGCGCTCGTAGTCGCAGCCTGCGGCCATGGTCTCGGGGATGGAGTGGGCGGTGAACACAAGCCGGGCCTCCGCTCGGAGCTCGGCGGGCAGGCTCCCGCGGGCCGCCGCGACCGCGTCGCTGAAGGGCTCGACGAAGCCTGGGTGGTCGTAGTAGGCGCGCACCTTGTCGATGGCGGGCGCGGCCTCTCCCACCGCGGCCCGAGCCGCCTCGATGTCGTCCAGGTACTGGCGGCAGCCCGAGTACGACGAGTACGCGGAGGTGACGACGGCCAGCGCCCGGCGGTGCCCGGCCTCGGCCATCTCACCTACGGCGTCGGCCAGGTAGGGGACCCAGTTGCGGTTGCCCCAGTACACGGGCAGGTCGAGGCCCGCGGCTGCGAGCCGGCGGGCCAGAGCCGTGCGCAGCCGGCGGCACTGGGCGTTGAGGGGGCTGACCCCGCCGAAGTGCTGGTACTGCCGGGCGACCACGGCCAGGCGCTCGGCACCGATATCGCGTCCCGCAGTGACGTTGGCGAGGAACGGCTCAACCTCCGAGGGGCCTTCGGGACCTCCGAAGGACACGATCACGACCGCGTCGTAGGCCGGAACTTTCCCCAACTTGTTCACAGGTCTTGCCCCGAGTTACCCACAGCTCTCTCGTGAAGTTGTCCACAGTCCTCCCCGGGCCGGACCGTGGCGGTCACTCCAGTACGCCGAAGTTCTCCAGGTCCTCGTCGAGCGTCGACAGGATGCGGTCGATGGTCTTCTGCCTCGCGGTGCGGCGGGTCAGCCCGAACGCGGTCCGGCGCACGTGCGCGGCCAGCGCGGTCGCCCGCTGCATCGTCGCGTCGTGCAGCTCGTCGGCGGGGACCACCTCGTCGAGGTAGCCGGCCTCGGCCGCGCCGCGGGGCGAGTAGGCCGTGGCCAGTGCGGTGGCGGCGGTGAAGTGCCGGGGGCTGAGCCGGTCCCGGGCCATCTCTATCCCGAAGATGGGCAGCGGCATGCCGAGGGACACCTCGATGAGTCCGATCTTGGCCTCGACGTCGGCCCCGATGCGAACGTCGCTCGACAGCAGCATGATCGCGCCAAAGGCGAGAGCGTGGCCGGTGCAGGCGGCCACTACCGGCACAGCCGCCCCGTAGAGCCGCATCGCGGTGTGGGCCCCCGTGGCGACGAGAGCCCGGGTGGCTTGAGGACCCTCTTCGAACACGCCGAGATCGAAGCCGGCGCTGAAGCGGCCCTCCCGGCCGGTGATCACCAGCGCTCCGGCGCTCTGCTCGGCGTCGTCCAGGGCCGCGTCGATGGCCGCCAGCGTGTCGTAGCCCACGGCGTTGGCCTTGCCGTCGTCCAAGCGCAGGACGGCCACGCCGTCGACGACTTCATAGGAGGTCTTCGATGTCATGGCGTGCACCGTATCGCAGGTGCCCCGCCTGCCCGCCCGCCCATTCCACTACCGCCCGGCGGAGGCATGTCGGTAGGCTCGGACTCATGACCGACACCGTCGCCGCGTCCACCGACGCACCTGAGGCGTCCGCCGATGAGGTGCTGATTGTCACGGATGCGGCCAGGACGGCCGTGCTGGCCATCCGCGACCGCGAGGACGACGGCGAGACCCTGGGGCTCAGGGTCGAGGTGACTGGCACCGCGGGCATCGACTACACCTACGACCTGGCTCTCGACCCGGTGTCGGACGCGGCCGCCGACGACCATATCCGCACCGCGGACGGCTTGACGGTGATCGTGCCCGACGCCAGCGTCAGCCGGCTCCGGGGCTCCACCCTCGACGTGCCGTCGATGCCCGGCCAGGGCGGTCTCGTCATCCGCAACCCCAACCGCCCCAACCCGCTGGGTGACATGGGTCGTCTGGAACTCACCGGCGGGATCGGCGACAAGGTTCAGCAGCTGCTCGATATCAGCATCAACCCCGCGCTGGCCTCGCACGGGGGCTACGCCAGCCTGGTGGAGGTGCAGGGCGACGACACGGTGGTAGTCACCATGGGCGGCGGCTGCCAGGGATGCGCCATGAGCCAGGCCACGCTGTCCGACGGCATCAAGCGGGCCATCATGGAGGCCATCCCCGAGGTGAGCGAAGTGATCGACGTCACCGATCACGACGCGGGGGAGAACCCCTACTACAGCTGACGGCTCGAGCCTCTGCGCCGGTAGCGGCGCCGGCTCGCGGCGCGGCCTACAGCAGTTCTTGCTTGACGGTGGCTGCGATCCCCGCGGCGTCCAGGCCCAGATCGGCCAGGATGGCGTCGGGCTTGCCGTGGGGGAGGTAGTCGAGCGGCACACCGAGCACCCGGACCCTGGGGGCAGCCTGCCCGGCGGCCTCGGCTCGCTCCAGCAGGGCGTCGCGGATGGCCGTGCCCGCACCGCCGGCGCGTAGCCCGTCCTCCGCGGTGACCACCACGTCGCAGGACACCGCGTCGGCGAGCATCCGGTCGCACAGCGGGCTCACGGCCCGGGGATCCCACACGGTGGCGTCGACCCCGTCGTTGGTGAGGATCTCGGCCGCCTGATCGCACGCCTCCAGCATCTTGCCCACGCCGATCAGGCACAGCCGGCCGTCGCCGGCCCGTACCTGGCGGGCCTGCAGGCCCGAGCCCACCTGTTCGGGTCCGACGCTCGGGGCCGCGGTCTTGGGCCAGCGGATGGCGACCGGGCCGCCGGTCATGTCCATGGCGTCGAGCATCATCCGCTCCAGCTCCTGGAGCGACGATGGGGCCAGCACCACCATCCCGGGCACCTTGGTGAGCAACACCATGTCGAGCACGCCGTGGTGCGACGGCCCGTCATCTCCGGTGATCCCTGCCCGATCGATGCAGAACACCACCGGCGCTTGGTGCATGCCGCAGTCCAGATTGACCTGATCGAAGGCCCGGCTCAGGAAGGTGCTGTAGACCGCGAAGAACGGCCGAAGCCCTCCCATGGCCATGCCGACGGCCGAGGTCACCGCGTGCTGCTCGGCGATGCCCACGTCGATGCAGCGGTCGCCGAAATGCTCCCGGAACGGCAGCAGACCGGTGGAATCGGGCATGGCTGCGGTGATGGCCACCACCTCGGGGTGCAGCCCACCCAGCTTGACCATCATGTCGGAGAACATGCCGGTGTAGGTGCCCGACTTCACCTTGCCTACATCGTGCATGTGCTTGACGGTGTCCTCCTCAGCCGGGCCGTAGCCCCGCCCCTTCTGGGTGAGCACATGGACCACGACCGGCCCGTCGAACTGGGCGGCGTTGGACAGCGCCTCCTCCAGCCCGGCGATGTCGTGCCCGTCGAAGGGACCGAGGTAGCGCACGCCCAGGTTCTCGAAGAAGCCGGCCGAGTCCCACAACTCACGCAGGGCGGCCTTCGACATCTTCATGCCCCGCTGGAGGGTGTCACCCACCCAGGGGATGCGCTCTGCCACCTCCTCGAGGCGGTCGGACCGGCGCATGATCTTGGGGTTGGAGCGGAAGCGCACCAGACTCTCGGAGAGCCTCGAGACGGTTGGGGCGTAGCTGCGGCCGTTGTCGTTGAGCACGATGATCACGTTGCGGCCGCTGTGGCCGATGTTGTTCAGCCCCTCGAAGGCCATGCCCCCTGTCAGGGCTCCGTCACCCACTACGGCCACGACGCGGCGCCGTGTGTCGGACGAGTCGAAGGCGGTGGCCAGGCCGTGGGCGTAGGACAGCACGGTGGATGCGTGGCTGTTCTCGATCCAGTCGTGAGGGGACTCTGATCGTGACGGGTATCCCGCGAGTCCCCCGGCGGTGCGCAGCGAGTCGAAGTCGGCGGCCCGTCCGGTGAGCATCTTGTGGACGTAGGCCTGGTGGCCCGTGTCCCACAGGATCACATCGTGGGGCGAGTGGAAAATGCGGTGCAGCGCGACGGTGAGCTCCACCGCCCCGAGGTTTGATCCCAGATGCCCGCCCCGGGCGGTCACAGCCTCGATGATCCGGGCGCGGATCTGCCCGCAGAGGTCGTCGAGCTCCTCGTGGGAGCGCTCGCGTAGGTCGTCGGGACCCGTGATCGCGTCAAGTTGCATCGGTCTGACCTCCTACGGCCGGACGGCGCCGGCCGGTCGGGGCGCCAGCCACGCCGGGAGCCTGCGGGCCAGCAGCACCCCCGCCGGGTAGGCGATCGCGACCGCCAGCAGACCTCCGACGGCGTCTATCCAGTAGTGGTTGGCGGTAACCATCACTGCAAACAGTGTAAGCCACGGATAAGCCAGCAGAGCCAGGCGCACCCACCGGCGGCGCAGAACCGGCAGGGCCGCCACCACGCACCACACCGCCCAGGCGATGTGCAGGCTCGGCATGGCCGCGTACTGGTTGGAGATGTCCATCATGGCGCTCGAGTTGAACGACCAGAACCCGCCCGGGTCCACGAGGGTGTCCACGTAGGAGTAGTTGGAGTCGCAGGCGCCGAAGGGGCTGCAGTCGTTGAGCAGCCGGGGCGGCATGAGCGGGTAGAAGGCGAAGCCCACCAGCGCCAGCCCGGTGGTGAAGGCCAGCACGGTGCGCTGAATGCCGTAGCGAACCGGATGGCGAAGGAACAGGAACACCATCACCGAGATGGTCACGGCGAAATGGCAGAAGCCGTAGAAGATGTTCCAGAACTGGATGAACAGGTCCCACTCGATGAACAGGTCCTGGATGCCCTTCTCGCCGAAGAGGTGCACGGCCCGCTCCCAGGCGATCACGTCGTAGGCGTTGTTGATGGCCGTCTGCTTCACCGACTGGCCCAGGTCCGATCCGAACTGGTTGCGGATGAACGTGTAGACGCCGTAGAAGGCAAGGACGATGATCAACTCGCTCCACCAGTGCAGCGAGCCGCTCAGAGAGCGCCTTCCTGAGCGCTCAGGGCTGGCCGGTGAGTCCCCGACCGGCTCCTTGCTAGCGCGGGTGCCCGCGCCAGCGACCTCCGAAGCCATCGCGTTACAGTAGTCGCCCATGCTTGAAGCTGACCTCGTGAACCGCACCCTGGCGGCGGCCATGCGCACGGGCGCGGACTTCGCCGAGATCTTCGCCGAGGACAGACGGTCGGCGTCGGCGATCCTCGACGACGGCCGCGTCGAGGAGGTCGTCTCGGGGCGCGACCGGGGTGCCGGCATCCGGGTCGTGGCCGGAGACACCACCGGGTTCGCCCACACCGCGGACCTGAGCGCAGCCGGCCTGGCCGCCGCCGCAGATGCCGCGGCCGCCGCGGCCCGGCGTGGTGGCGGCGGTACGCAGACGGTGGCCGTGTCGGCCCTTGAACCTCCGCGGTCGCTCCAGGTGCGCATCCCTCCCGAGGAGGTGCCCAAGGACCGCAAGGTGGCGCTGCTCACCGCCGCGGACGCCGCGGCCCGCTCCGCCGGCGGTGCCATCACCCAGGTGTCGGCCCGTTACGGCGACGGTCGCCGCCGCATCCTGGTGGCCGACAGCGACGGGCTGTTCACCAGCGACGACCAGGTGCGCACCCTGTTCTCGGTGTCGTGCGTGGCCACCGGCGACACCGGCATGCAGACCGGCCGCGAGTCGGCGGGCCGGACGGCCGGCTTCGAGTTGTTCGACCTCTACGACGTGGAGGAGATGGCCCGCCGGGCCGCGCAGCGGGCCCTCACCAAGCTCACGGCCCGGCCCGCGCCCAGTGGCGAGATGCCGGTGGTGGTGGGGCCGGGAGGCGGCGGGGTGCTGTTCCACGAGGCATGCGGGCACGGCCTGGAGGCCGACCTGGTGGCCAAGTCGGCCTCGGTGTTCGCGGGGCGTCTCGGTGAGAGGGTGGCCGCGCCCATGGTCACGCTGATCGACGACGGCACGATGGCGGGGGAGTGGGGCCACTACGGCATCGACGACGAGGGCAAGCCCGCGGCCCGCAACGTTTTAATCTCCGACGGGGTGCTCACCGACTACATGTGGGACCGGCTGCGGGCCCGCAAGGAGGGTCGGGCCAGTTCGGGCAACGGGCGCCGCCAGAGCTACCAGCACCTGCCCATGGTCCGGATGACCAACACCTACATCGACAACGGCGACGCCGACCCCGACGACATCGTGGCCGACACCTCCCACGGCGTGTACGTGGCTCAGCTCGGCGGGGGCCAGGTCAACACCGCGACCGGCGACTTCGTGTTCGGCATGACCGAGGCCTACCTGATCGAGAACGGCCGGATCACCGCCCCGATCCGCGAGGGCAACCTCATCGGCAACGGACCCGACGTGCTCACCCGCATAGACGCCCTCGGCAACGACTTCGCCATGGGATCGCCGGGCACCTGCGGGAAGGACGGCCAGGGTGTGCCCGTCGGCGACGGCACGCCCACGCTGAGGGTGACCTCGCTCACCGTCGGCGGCACCGCCGCGTGAGTCAAAGCCTGCTCGACATCGCGGAGCGGGTCGTCGGCTGGGCCGGCGCCGGCATCGACGTGGAGGCCTTCGTGGCCCACGAGCAGGAGACCGAGATAAGGGCCTATCAGGGCGAGGTCGAGTCGCTCACCGTGGCGTCGTCGATGGGGATCGGCGTGCGCATCGTGCGTGGCGGCCGGCAGGGCTTCGCCTACGCCGCGGCCCTCGATGACGACACGCTGCGGGAGACCTTCGACGAGGCGCTGGACAATTCCCGCTTCGGCAGCGTCGACGAGTTCGCGGGAGTGGCCGAGCCCGACGGGGTGGAGCCCGCATCCCTGGACCTGTACCGGTCCGAACTGGTCGACTTCGGAACCGAGGACAAGGTCGCTCTGGCGCTGGAGCTGGAGCGGGCCACCCTGGCCGCGGACCCCCGCGTGACCGGCGTGGAGTCGGCCGACTATGCCGACACGGTCTACGAGGGGGCGGTGGCCACGTCGCGCGGCGTGGCCGCCTCGGCCCGCGAGACCGGCTGCTATCTGGTCGCCTACAGCCTGGCGTCGGACGGCGACGAGACCCAGACCGGGTTCGGCTTCTCGGTCGGACGTCAACCGGGCGAGTTGTCGGCCGAGACGGCCGGCGGCGACGCGGCCGACCGGGCCACCCGCCTGCTGGGCGCGGCCAAGGCCCCGACCCGCCGCCTTACCGTCGTGCTCGATCCGTATGTCACCGCCCGGCTCCTCGGCATCGTGGGCGCCACGTTGAGCGGCGACGCCGTGCTCAAGGGCCGATCACTGTTCGCGGACCGCATGGACGAGGCGGTGGCGGCGCCGTCTCTCACCCTGGTCGACGACGCCACCGACCCGGACGCCTTCACCGCCTCGGCCGTCGACGCCGAGGGCCTGGCCACCCGGCGCGTGCCGCTGATCTCCGACGGGGTGCTGCAAGCCTTCCTCTATGACACGTACACCGCCCGGCGGGCCGGGGTCTCGTCCACCGGCTCGGCGGTGAGGGGCGGGTTCAAGGGCACCCCCGGCGTCGGCGCCCACGCCCTGAGGCTCACGCCCGGAGCCCGCTCCCAGGCCGAGATCGTGGCCGACATCGACGATGGACTGCTGGTGCAGGGAGTCACCGGCCTTCACAGCGGTGTGAACGCGGTGTCGGGCGACTTCTCGGTGGGCGCGGAGGGCCTGCGAATACGCGATGGCGAGACTGCCGAGCCGATCAGGGAGGTAACCATCGCCAGCACGATCCAGCGGCTGCTGATGGACGTGACCGAGGTGGGGTCGGACCTGGAGTGGCTCCCTATGAGCGCGGCCGGGGTGACCCTGGCTATCGCCGACGTGACCATGTCCGGCACATAGCGAAGCGTGCCGATCCTCCACGCCATCGTGCTGGGAATCGTGCAGGGGCTGTCGGAGTTCCTGCCGATCTCATCCAGCGGCCATCTGATCCTGGTCCGCTGGCTCTTCGGCTGGGACGAGCTGTCGGGCGACGCGGCCACGGCCTTCGATGTGGCCGTCCATGTCGGCACCTTGGTCGGCGCGACCGCGTACCTGCGGCGTGATGTCGTGAGCTACGCGGGGGCGGCCCTGGCGACGGTATTCCGGCGGGAGTCGTTGACCGTGGAGAGTCGGGTCGGCTGGTCGCTGGTGGCCTCCGCGGTGCCGGCCGGGGTGGTGGGAGTGTTCTTGGGCGACGCCCTGCGAGGCTCGGACCGCATAGTCACCGTGGCTCTCGCGTTGATCGTGTTCGGGGTGCTTCTAGGAGCCTCGGACCGGCTGACCCAGCAGTGGGACGAGTCCCATTTCGGCCTGGGGCACGCGCTAGTGATGGGCGCCGGCCAGGCGCTGGCGTTGCAGCCGGGCGTGTCCCGCGCCGGGGTGACCATGACGGTGGCTCGGGTCTTGGGCTACAACCGCGAGGCCGCCGTCCGGCTGGCCTTCCTGATGAGCCTGCCGGTGATCGCCGGGGCCGGCCTGTACGGCCTGTTCGACCTGAGCGTGCCGTCGTCGCTGTGGCCCGCGCTGGCGTGGGGCGCGACCACATCGATGGTCACCGGATGGATCGCGGTGTGGGCGACAGTGCGGATCGTTTCCCGTGTGAGCCTGCGGCCCTTCGTGGCGTACCGGGTGCTGACTGGTATCGCTGTGCTTGGCCTGGCCGCCACCCCCTGGCGCTGAGCTAGGGCGGCGACTCGGGCCCGGGTTCCTGCGTCGAGACGGGCGCGGTCGCGTCGGAGACCAACACTAGGACCACGCCTCCGGTGGTGAGCGCGTCGACGGCGGCGTCTACCTGATCGCCGGGTACCGCCACCACCACCTCATCCTGGCTGACGTCGACGATCAGCGCGCTCTGCACGACTGCGGTGCCGTCGAGGATCGCATGCACATCCACGGTGTCGCCCGCCGCGAACACCTCGCTGTCGACGGGTATGGGCACGCCACGGGTACCCGGCGGCAGCAGGGCTGCCGGGCCGGGCGGCGCGGTGGCCGCCGGCGCCGAGGCCGGGCCGGAGGGATCGTCGGCGAGAGTGGCGAGAACGACCAGGGCGGCACCGGCAGCCGCGGCCCATCGGAGCCACCGATGGCGATACAGCATGATCCGGAGCCGCGCGACCGTACCGGTTCGGCTGCGAACTGGCGGCCTGGCTGCGGCGGAGGAACTGCCGGATGACCAGGGGCGGGGCTGGGGTCCATCCACGTCGTGCGGGGCTGGTCTGACGGGCGACATCGAACCTCCTGGCGATTTTCGGACGCGGTCCGGCCGGCCGAACTGGCAGCGAGCCGCGGACCTACGGGTTGGCCGCGAGTCCGCGATGGTCGAACTCTGCGGGGATCGGTCGCCTGGGGCGACGAGCCGCCGCTCAGCGGCGGGGGTGGGTCGCGGGTCGCGACGAGCGGTCCGTCAGCCGGACGAGGAGGAAGACGAGGACGACGAGGCGCCCGCGTCGGCCTTCGACCGGCTCGAATCCGACTTCGAGCCTGAGTCCGGGCCAGATGAGGAGGAGTCCTTCGAGTCCTTCGAAGACGACGAGCCGTTGGACGACGCCGCGGAGGTCTCGGTCTTCTCGGTCTCCTTCTTCTCCTTGCGCCGGCCCTTGGCGTTGGCACCGTGGTCGTTCTTGTAGAAGCCGTCGCCCTTGAAGGCGATGGCCACTCCGCTGAACACCTTCTTGACCGGGCCCTCGCCCGGTGCGAAGCACGCGGCCGGGCCGCCCTCGGGCGGGCATACGGTCAGAGTGTCGTCGCTGAACGACTGCCGCACCTCGAACTGCGCCGAGCAGCGCTCGCAGCGGTAGTCGTACATCGGCACGACGCCGAAGGATAACGGCACCGCCCCGCCTCGGCACCGTCGATGCTCGCTCTGCCCGCGCGGCCTCTACTATTCGGGCGTGACGGTCTGGATGGGGGTGGCCTTCGTTGTCGCCTACGCGGCGGGCATGTTCCCCACCGCTGTGCTGGTCGGCAACAAGATCGGCCGCGACCCCACCAGCGAGGGCTCGGGCAACCCGGGCGCCACCAACATCTACCGCCTGGGCGGGCGCCTCGCCGGCGTGGCCGTGGCCTTGGGCGATATGGCCAAGGGCGCTGCGCCGGTCGGAGCGGCCCTGCTGCTGTGGGACCGTCCCGAGGCGATGGCGGCATGGATCGGAGCGGTGGCCGGCCATGTGTGGCCGGCAATCAGGCGGTTCCGGGGCGGCAAGGGGATGGCCACCGCGGGTGGCGGCGGGATCGTGCTCGACCCGATCATCGGCCTGATCTGCGTGGTTGTGTTCTTCGGCATGGTGCGGTTGACCCGCGTGGCCGCGCTGGGCTCGCTGAGCGTGGGTGTGACCTACCCGGTGCTGGCGCTGGTGTTCGGGTGGCCCGCCACCGAGGTGATCGTGGCCGCGGTGGTGATGGGGGTGATGGCTATGCGCCACCACGGCAATATCGTGCGGCTGTTGCGCGGCACCGAAAGGAGACTGAAGAGTTGATCCCATTGCACGAGGCCCGGGCCCATGTGCTGGAGCGGGTCGAGGCCCTGCCCGCCCGCAGGTCCGATCTTGCCGAGGCGCTGGGCCTGGTGCTGGCCGAGCCCGTGTTCTCCTCCGAGCCGATTCCCGGCTTCGCCAACACCGCCATGGACGGGTACGCCCTGCAGGCTGACGACACCCGGGGCGCGCCCGTCGAGTTGGACGTGGTCGGAACCATCGGTGCCGGCGACGACGGGTCCCTCCGTGTCGGCGCGGGCCAGGCGGCCCGCATCATGACCGGCGCGCCCATTCCCGACGGTGCCGACGCCGTGGTCAAGGTCGAGCTGACTCGCCGCCTAGACGGCTCCGAGGACCGGGTTCTGGTGGAGGCCAGGGTGAAGTCGGGCAACCACATCCGCCATCCCGGTGAGGACGTAGCCGAGGGCGAGCAGGTGCTGGAGGCGGGCACGGTGGTGACCCCGGGCCGGGTGGGACTGTTGGCCGCAGTGGGCGCCTACGAGGTCTCGGCCCACCCCCGCCCCCGGGTGGGGGTGCTCTCTACCGGCGACGAGCTCGCCGACACGGCCGGGCCGCTGCGCCGGGGTCAGATCCGAGACACCAACCGCCGCACACTGCTGGGCCTGGTGGCCGAGGCCGGCTTCGAGGGGGTGGACCTGGGGATCGCCCGCGACGACCCCGCCGACATCGAGCGGTTGTTCCGTGACGGCACCGCCCGCTGCGACGCGGTGCTGTCGTCGGGGGGCGTGTCCATGGGCGACTTCGACTACGTGAAGGTGGTGCTGGACCGCATCGGCGCCATGAGGTGGATGCAGATCGCCATCAAGCCGGCCAAGCCGTTCGCCTTCGGGATCGTCGACGGCGTCCCGGTGTTCGGCCTGCCCGGCAACCCGGTGTCGTCGATGGTGAGCTTCGAGTTGCTGGCCAAGCCCGGGCTGCGGGCCATGGCGGGCCACGGCCCCGACGATCTCGGGCCGGCGCTGGTGCGGGCGGTCAGCGACGGCGATCTCGGCCATCGCAGTGACGGCAAGACCCACTATGTCAGGGTCGCCGCCCGACGTGATGACCGGGGCGTGCTGCGGGTGAAGCGCTCGGGCGGGCAGGGGTCCCACCAGCTGGCGGCCATGACCCGGGCCGATGCTCTGGCCGCGGTGCCCGACGGCTCGCCGGCCGGCAAGGGCGACCCGGTGGACGTGATCCTGCTCTGAGTGTGATCGGCCTCAGCGCGGGCGGGTAGCCTGCGGGCTAATGGCGGCCCAACTCGTCGACAGCTTCGGGAGAGTCCACCGGGACCTGCGTATCTCGGTCACCGACCGGTGCAACTTCCGGTGCACCTACTGCATGCCCGCCGAGGGACTGGAATGGGTGCCCCGCGACGACCTGTTGACCTTCGAGGAGATCGCCCGGTTGGCTCGGATCATGGTCGAGCGCTACGGCGTCAACGGCATCCGGCTCACCGGCGGCGAGCCCACCGTGAGGGCCAATCTGCCGGTGCTGGTGAAGATGCTGGCCGAGCTGGACACCGATCTGGCCATGACCACCAACGGGGTGTCACTGCCTCTGCTGGCCGGGGATCTTCGGGCTGCGGGACTGCGCCGGGTGAACGTGTCCTTGGACTCGCTTCAGGCGCCCCGCTTCGCTGAGCTGACCCGGCGCGACAGCCTCGATCGGGTGCTCGACGGCATCGACGCGGCCATCGCCGCCGGGTTCGATCCGGTGAAGGTGAACTGCGTGGTCATGCGGGGCGTCAACGACGACGAGATCGCCGACTTCGTCGACTTCGGGCGGCGCAGGGGCGTCGAGGTCCGCTTCATCGAGTTCATGCCCCTCGACGCCGACGGGATCTGGACCAACGACCTGGTGGTCGGGGTGGACGAGATCCTGGCCAGCGTCAACGAGGCCCATCCGGTGGAGCCGGTCCAGCGCACTTCCGCGCCTGCGACCCGCTATCGCTTCGCCGACGGGGTGGGCGCGGTCGGCATCGTGGCCTCCGTCAGCGACTCGTTCTGCTCGACGTGCGATCGGGTGCGGCTCACCGCCGACGGGCAGTTCCGCAACTGCTTGTTCGCGGTGACCGAGACAGACGTGCGTGCTCTGCTACGCGCCGGCGCCCGCGACGATGAGATAGCGGCCGCGCTGGAGGAATCCGTCGCATCGAAATGGGCGGGCCACCAGATCAACCGGGTCCACTTCATCAAGCCTCGCCGATCGATGTCGCAGATCGGCGGCTAGAGGCAGCCGATGGGCTTCACCCATCTCGATCCGCAGGGCCGGGCTCGAATGGTGGACGTGTCGTCGAAGGAGCCGACCCACCGCCGGGCTGTGGCACGGGGCCGGGTGTGCATGGAGCCCGAGGTGGCCGCGGCGCTGCGAGCCGGCGAGATCGGCAAGGGCGATGTGCTGGCCGTAGCCCGGGTGGCCGGGATCCAAGCCGCCAAGCGGACCGCCGAGCTCATCCCCTTGTGCCACGGCCTGTCCGTGAGCTCCGTCGCGGTTGACTTCGAGGTGGGCGACGACTCGGTGGGGATCGAGGCGCGGGTGGAGACGGTCGACCGGACCGGCGTGGAGATGGAGGCGCTGACCGCGTGCAGCGTGGCCGCACTGACCATCTACGACATGTGCAAGTCGATGGACCGGTCGATGACGATCAGCGACATCGCCCTGTGGGAGAAATCCGGCGGCCGGTCCGGGACCTACCGGCGCGAGGACTCCTGAACCCTTCCGTTAGACATCCACCACTTGGCTTGTCATCGGTGCCATCCTTGTTGGGCCGTCGTCTGCATGTACGGGTCATCGAAGCGGCGGGCGGGGCGCCCTAGGCGCACTCGCAGCACTTTCGGCGATTCGATACGTGCAAACGAGGAGGAAATTCGACCCGTGACTCTGATCGTACTGACGGTATTGGCGACGGCTTGGCTGGGCTATTTCGCGCTGTGGTTCCGGGACAAGCGGGCGTCCCGGCCGGCTCGCCGCGACGACCTGGACGGCTTCACCCCGTCCTTCGATGCTCTGGCCTCCGGGACGGTCTCCATCAGGAGCCTTGAGGAGGATTCAAGATCACGGGGGGATCTGTGGGAGTTGCCCCGGACCCCGGAGCAGGCCCATCGCCGACGCCGGCATGTGGCCACGATGCTCGCCGCGCTGGCTCTCGCGTCCCTGCTGGCAGTTCCGGTATTTGGGGCGACTGCGCTGGCCGTTCACGTAGTAGTCGACGTGGTACTGCTGCTGTTCGCCTTCGGCTCGGTCCACCGCCAGCAGCCGCCGGCCATCAACCTGGCCGATGTGCGGGTGCTCTATCCCGACCGGCCCGCTGCGAGCGATGCCGTGGCCACGCCTCTGGGGCAGGTCGCCAACGGCTGACACGTCCGTCGGCGAGGCCGGTGTGATGGCTCTCGGAGAACGCGTCGAACCTTAGGCCGCGCCGGTAAACTCGCCGGCTGCGGGGGTGTAGCTCAGTTGGCTAGAGCGCCTCGGTCGCATCGAGGAGGCCAGGGGTTCGAATCCCCTCACCTCCACCGCATAACCCGCTGCCGGTCAGGGTTGGTGGCCCGTGGCGACGAGGTTGGCGACGTTGCGCAGCAGCACGGAGTGAAGGGCCAGCAGAGTCTCGGTCCGGCGGACCGCATCGATGGCGGCGATCCGCTGGAGGATCTCGTGTAGGTCGTCGTTGGTGGCCGCCACGATCCTCAAGAGGAGGTCGTCACGCCCGGTGACCGTGTAGATCTCAAGGACCTCGTCGATCGCGGTCAGTTCCCACAGGGCCTGCTGGTGCGCTCCCTGGGCGATGGTGAGCGTCGTGAAGGCGCAGACGTCCAATCCGGCGGCGCGCGGGTCAACGTCGGGACCATATCCGAAGATCACTCGCCGGTCCTCCAAGCGCCGGATGCGATCGCGCACCGTCCCCCGGGCCAGACCGGTCAGCCGGGCCATCTCCGACACGCTGATGCGGGGCTTCCTGCACAAGATGCCGATCAGCCTGCGATCAGTGTCGTCCAGCGGTATGCGCGTATCGCGTGTTTCGGGCATGGCTTGAACCCTTTCCTACCCCCATAATGGTCAGCTATTGCTAGAATAATAGACAAACTGATCAATACTATTGCAACTCAGTTATCAACTTGCTCATATGAGGTCTTACCGGACGACCAGGCTGCACCACAAGGAGGCCGCGCCATGGCACATCTCAAGAAGGTCGATCACATCACCTACGCCTGCGAGAAAGGCTCGATCGAGCGGTGGGCGTGGTTCCACATCGAGGTCGAGGGCGGCACGCTCATCAACCGGATCGACGATGTGCGCCCCGACGATCCCGCCTCGAGCATGAAGCTCTGGTGCATCGACTTCGGAGGCTTCGGGGTGGCGCTGATCGAAGGCATCGATCGGGCCGAGCGCTCGCAGGTGACCAGTTTCGTCGAGCGCCACGGCGACCACTCATGCCAGCACGTCGCTTATGAGACCCATGACCTCGACACCTTCACTGCGCACGTCCAGCAGATGGGAGGATCGGTGCGCGGCCCGAAGCTGGTGCGTCACGACGGGTTCGGCGTGCTCGAGCAGCTCTTCGCCCGGGGCTACACCGAGGGCGGGGCGGACGAGGTGCCGTTCCCGGAGTACGTGCAGCGCCCCGAGGCCGGAGCCGGCGACGGGGTGGCCATCACCTTCGCGGCCGAGACCGGGAAGGGGTTCTACGCCCAGATCGCCGACGCGGTGGCGGAGGACGACCACGAGCCGTTCTTCGACTTCTCCGCTATGCCGAAGGACTGGACCGTCCCCGAGCCCGCCCCCCGAGCGGCCGCGGCCTGAGGCTCAGGCGCGCAACAGGACGCGCCGAGAGGTTTCCGCGTAGGACCGGCCGCTCAAACGCCGGCGAGGGTGGGGTCTGAGATCAGGACCCGGGCCCGCCGGACAGTCTCCGAGGGCAACTCGCCGAAGAGATCGTGATAGTCGCTCGAGAACCGGCCGAGATGATGGAGGCCGCTGCAGGTGGCCGCCCGGCTCACGGAGTGCCGACCGCTCTCGATCAGGCGGCGGGCGTTGTTGAGGCGCAGCAGCTTGTGGAACCTCGCCGGGCTCACAGAGACGCACTTGTCGAAGGCCTGCTCCAGCGTGCGGCGAGACGTCCCCACCCGAGAGGCCACCTCCGGCATCGACAATGGCTCGGCCAGGGCATCCAGCATCACGTCACGGGCCGCCCGGTACAGCTGGATCGAGGCGTGTGACGAGCCCTGGGCCGCACTCGGCGCGGTCAATAACTCCAGCATCAGCCCGTGCATCACCGACCGGGGCACCGAGATGCTCCGGGAGGCCGCATCCCAGGACCGCAGAGCGTTGGCCGCCACCGCCCGGAACTTCCGGCTCAGCTCGGGGTCGGCGATCCGGCGGATCCGTCCGGCCTGCTGGCTCGACAGGCGGCGCAGCGGCAGGGCGGCCGCCGACTCCAGCGAGACACCGAACACCGCCGGCTCCACGCCCGCGTCGACCACAGCCTCGTACGCGCCGCCGGGTCCCACCAGCAGGACGTCGTCCATCGTGAACGGCGATCCGTTCGAGACCGTTTGGCCGGGGTCGCTGAGCAGCACGACCGCGCTGATCACGCCGGCTGGGCCCGCACCCTGCTGGCCCAGCCGCCGGTTGGTGCGCTCGACGAAGAACCCGACCTCGTCACTGTCACAGGCCAGGAACGCGCCGTCATACGACCCGCAGTCGAGCTGCTGGTAGGCCTGATCGAAGCCGGTCAGCTGCTCGGCCTGATGGTCGATGTTCGTGTACCGCTGGAACGTCGCCGCGGTCCGCATAGACAGGGACAGTACGGTCCCCGTCGCGGGCCTGTCCACAGTTGGTTGCGCAAAACGGACAAGGAAAGTCCCAATCGGGACAGCAGCCGGCGCTCGGTGGACAGGAGCCGGCGCTGGGCGGATAGCTGCGGAGACCCCGAGCGATTGCCATGGGTGCTCCGACACCCCCTCCCGGTGGCGCGGGTCGCACTCAAGCCCGCGCCGCCGGCTCGGGGCATCCGCAACCGACCAGCGACCCCGGGGAGTCCCACCATGGCCACACTGACCACCAACGACGGCGTCGAGTTGCACTACGACGTAGCCGGGACCGGCCCACCGCTGGTGCTGGTCCACGGCTGGAACCAGACCGCCGCCCTGTTCGAGCGTCAGGTGGCCGGCCTAAGCGACCGCTTCCAAGTCATCACCTTCGACCTGAGGGGCCACGGCGAGTCCGAGCGACCCGACCACGGCTACCGCATCGCCCGCTACGCCATGGACCTCCACACCGTCATCGACAAGGTGGCCGGACAGCCCGCCCACGTGCTCGGCCACTCGATGGGGTGCTGCGTGCTGTGGTCGTACTTCGACCTGTTCGCCGGCGACGGCATCAAGAAGGCCGTGTTCGTCGACATGATGACCCACCCCATCGCCAACCCAGCCTTCACGGAGCAGGAGGTTGCCGACTACGGGTCGATCCTCAGCCCCGACGCCTTCTTCGGGGTGTTCAACGGCCTGACCGCGGGCGCGGCCGCCCAGGTCATGCCCGGCCTGCTCGACGGGATGGTCACCGAGAACATCTCCACCGAGGACAAGGCCTGGCTGCTGGCCGAGAACGCCCGCATGCCGGGGCCGCTGTCGGCCCGGGAGTTCTTCACCGACATCCTGGCCGACTGGCGCGACGTGCCGCCCCGGATCAACCGGCGCTCCCTCTACATCGCCGGAGAGGGGTCGTTCATACCGGCTTCGGCCACCCGCTGGGCCGCCGAGCAGACCCCCGGCGCGCGGTTCGAGTCCATCCCGGCCGGCGAGGGAGGCAACCACTTCATGTTCATCGAGAACCCCGACCGGTTCAACCGGATTGTCAGCGAGTTCTTGACAGCGACCTAACCGACAACAGCTTGTGAGACCCACAAGGGGGGAATCCATGACACCCAACACCACCAGGAGGAGACTCCTCCGGATCCTCACCGCCGTGCTGGCACTGGCGCTCGTGGCCGCCGCGTGCGGTGACGACGAGGGCGACACCGAAGCGCCGGCCACCACCGCGGCCCCGGCACCGACCGAGGCGCCTGAGCCGGCCCCGGACCCCGAGCCGGCCGAGCCTGAGGCTCCGGAGCCTGAGACCGAGCCTGAGGCTGAAGAACCCGAGCCCGCCGCGCCCATGGAACTCGACGTCGACGCCATCCTGGCCGCCGACCTGTCGGACTGCAGCCCCGCGCCGCAGGGGGAGTCGCTGCGGATCGGCTATGCCGCCGACTTCTCCGACCTCGGAGGCTTCGTGGACATCCCGGCGGCCAAGGCGGCCGAGTACTTCGTCGAGCTCCTCAACTGCTGGGGCGGCGTGGACGGCCACCCGGTCGAGATGGTGATCCGCGACATCGAGGGCGATCCCGAGACCGCCGGCCGGGTCGCCCAGGAGCTGCTCGACGAGAATGTCACCGCCATCCTCGGCCCGGCCTTCTTCGACGTCAACCAGGCCATCCTCCAGGTCACCGCCACCCGGGTGCCGACAATCTCGGTGTCGTCCACCGAGCCGCTGCTGGCCGACCCCGAGCAGCTGTCGCTGCTGGCCTCGTTCACCGACACCGCCCAGGCGGTGGCGGCCGCGCAGTTCGCCATCGAGCGGGGCTGGATGACCGCGGTCACCTTCAGCGTTCCGGGGCCCTACTTCGGCTACGTCGTGGAGGTCTTCACCGAGGAGTTCGAGTCGCTCGGCGGGCAGGTGCTCGGCGACTACCCGTTCGTGCCCGCCCAGACCACCGACTTCTCGGCCCAGGTCAACGAGATCGCCGGCCTGGACCCCCAGCCCGACGTCGTGTACTCGGCGCTGCTGGCCTTCCAGGCCGCCATCCTGGGCGCCCAGCTCAGCGAGGCCGAGGTCGGTGCTGAGATGCTGGTGGCCGACGCCTTCACCGCCACCGGCGGCTACTTCGTCGACGGCGTGGAGGGGTTCTTCCACACCTCGCACACCTTCCCCGATCCCGACGGCCGGATGGTGCGCTTCCTGGACAGCTACGAGGCCGTCAAGGGCGGCGTCATCGAGAGCGAGTCGTACTCGGCGCTGGCCGCGGATGCCATCCTCGTGATCTCCGACGCGGTGATCCGCTCCGGCTCGCTCGACCCCGTTACCGTCGGTGAGGCCATCATCGCGGGCACCGGCGTCGACGGCTTGACCGGCGTGCTGACCTACGACGGCGGAGGGTCGCCCAACACGCCCGTGTACGTGCACGAGGTCGTGAACGGTCAGCCGACCCTCGCCGCGGTCTACGGCTGAGGGGAATCGGGCCGACATCTGGACCGTCCGGCCTCTTGAGCCGTCGGGCCGACATCTGGACCGCCCGGACGCTGTGCTGACCCTCGACAGGGTGGAGGTTGGCTACGGCAGCGTCCGGGCGGTCCACGGTGCCTCGATGTCGGTCCCCGAAGGCGAGACCGTCGCCCTCATCGGCCCCAACGGAGCCGGCAAGAGCAGCCTCCTCAACGCCATCATCGGACTGCACGCCCCCCGCGGTGGCACGATCCGCTGGAGGGGGACCGACGTCACCGGATGGTCCCCCCAGCGGATGCTGCGGGCCGGCGTCGCGCTGGTCCCCGAGCACCGCCGGATCCTGACCGGGCTCACCACCGAGGAGAACCTGCTCGTCGCGGGGATCCTCACCGGCGGGCGAGCCCGCCGCCGGCTCGCCGCCGAACTGATGGAGCGCTTCGAGGTGCTCGGCCGGCAGCGGTCGGTGCCCGCGGGCCTGCTGTCGGGCGGCGAGGCCCAGCAGCTGGCCGTCGCCCGAGCGCTGATGAGCCGCCCGAGCGTGGTGCTGATGGACGAGCCCGCCCTCGGCCTGGCGCCCCTAATGCGCAGCCAGGTATTCGAACTGCTCGGCGAACTGGCCGCCGCGGGGACCACCCTGCTCGTCGTCGAGCAGGACGCCCACCGCCTCCTGGAGATGGCCAGCACCGCCTACATCATGCGCAGCGGCGACATCGTCGCCAGCGGACCGGCCGGCGAGCTGGCCGAACGCGAGGACCTCTTCGAGGCGTTCCTCGGCAACGGCACGTGAGGGGCGGGATGTGAGGGGCGCCGGCGTGAGGGGCAGCACGTGATGGTCGAGCTCATCCAGCAGCTGATCGACGGCCTGGGCCTCGGCAGCGAGTACGCCCTGCTGGCCCTGGGGATCGGCCTGACCTTCGGGGTGATGCGCATGATCAACTTCGCCCACGGCGAGCTCATCACCGTCAGCGCCTACGTGGCCTACGGGCTGACCCTGATCGGGCTGGACTGGTGGATGCTCGTGCCGGTCATCGTGGCCACCTCGATCGCCACGTCGGTGGCTCTGGAGCTGGTGGCGTTCAGGTGGGTGAGGGGAGCCAGCGACTTCGCCATGCTGCTCATGTCGTTCGGCGTGCACTTCGTGGTGCAGGCCGGCTTCGTCATGTACGTGTCGGCCAGCGCCCGGGCCTTCGACCGACCGGGCTGGATCAACAACACGGTGTCGGTGGGCGGGGTGCGGGTCGAAGTGGTCGACGTAGCGGTGATCGTCGTCACCGTGGCCACGCTGCTCGGGACCCTGGCCATCCTGCGCAGGACGGTCTACGGGATGGCCATCCGGGCCGCGGCGGAGGACTTCGACACCGCCCAGCTGCTCGGCGTCCGCAGCAACCTCGTGATCCGCTCCGCCTTCGCGCTGGCCGGGCTGCTGGCCGGGGTCGCCGCGGTGCTGCTGTTGATGAGGACCGGCCGGGCCGCGCCCTCGGCCGGGCTCATCCCCATGCTCAAGGGCGTCCTGGCGGCCCTCATCGGCGGGCTGGGCCGGCTCCAGGGCGCGGTGGTCGGCGGCCTCGTGCTCGGAGTGGTCGAGGTGCAGCTCGTCTCGCGGCTGCCCGACGAGGTCGACGGCATGGTCAACGGGATCGTGTTCGTGCTGATCGCGCTGCTGTTCATCTTCCGGCCGGCCGGGATGCTCCGGACCGCCGCCGCGGAGCGGGTGTGACCGGCCCGGCCCGGCGGGCGCTGCCCGAAGCGGCTGGCCGGCTTGTTCAACGGCTCGTCCCCGATGTGGCCGCCGCCAGCCTGCTGTTCGCCGCGGTCGCCGCGGTCGGGTTCGTCTACGTCGCCAGCGTGGGCGACACCGCCTCCGAGCGGCTGTTCACGTCGCTGCTCATCAACGCCACCGTAGTGGTGGGGATGCAGATCTTCATCGGCAACACCGGGATCCTGTCGTTCGGCCACATCGGCTTCGGAGCGGTCGCGGGGTACGCCTTCGTGCTGTTCGCCATCGACACCGACCGCAAGGCCCGCCTGGTGCCCGACGCCCCGTTCGGGCTGGTGGACCTGACCGTGCACCCGGCCGCGGCCATCGGCGCGGCGGTGGTGCTGACCGTGGCCGTGGCCGCCGTCGTCGGGCTCGGGCTGGTGCGCTCGGCGGCGGCGTCGGGCGCCATCGCCCCCACCGTCATCACGCTGTCGCTGCTGTTCGCCACCTTCGAGCTGGCCGTCAACTGGACCGACCTGACCGGCGGCAACCGGGCCGGGCTGAGCTTCCGCCCCGGTACCGCCATGGCCGGCCGGGGCTACGCCTACCTGGCGTTCGCCCTGACCCTGCTGGTGGCCGGCCTCTACCGGCGGTCGCGCTCGGCCCGTCTGGCCCGGGCGGTGCGCGAGGACGGCGTGGCCGCCCGCTCGCTGGGAATCCACCCCGCCACTCACCAGATGTGGGCCCTGCTGCTGTCGGTGGCGGTGGTCGCGATCGGGGCGTCGCTGCGGGTCTGGCTCACCGGCACGATCTCGCCAGAGCGGTTCTTCATCGACTACACCCTTCTGACCATCACGATGCTGGTCGTCGGCGGCCGCAACAGCATCACCGGCGCCGCCCTCGGCACCGTCGTGATCACCGTTCTGACCGAGTCCGCCCGGGTGGTGTCTGGACCCGATGTCGATCCCGGCCCGTTCGACCTGATCCTGCGTCCGGGCCTGTCGGACCTGGTCCTGGGCGCCTCGATGCTCGGCTTCATGGTCCTGCGCCCGAGGGGACTGCTCGACGACTGGGAGCTGGCCGACTGGCTCGGACCGCGGCTCTCCAAGTGGCGGCCACTGCGCGGCGATCCCGCGGCTGCGCCGGGGGAGGAGGTCCCGGTGGTGCCGCGCCCCGGGCACACGCCGGACCGCCCGGCTGGGGCCCGGCTGGCCGCGGCCGGCGTCACCGTCGACTTCGGCGGCCTGCGGGGCTTGGACAACGCACACATCCTCGCCGGCAGCGGGCGGGTGGTGGGGCTCATCGGACCCAACGGCGCGGGCAAGACCACCATGCTCAACGCCATCACTGGCGTGGTCGGAGCCCAGGGCCGGATCAGCCTCGAAGGCGACGACATCGCGGGGCTACCGCCCCACCGGCTGGCCCGGCGCGGCCTGGCCCGTACATTCCAGAACCTGCGGCTGTTCGAGGCGCTCAGCGTGCGGGAGAACGTCGAGGTGGCCGCGCTGGTCGGCACCCGCTCGGCCCGGCGAGCCGAGCAGACCGCGGCTGAGCTGCTCGGGCTCTGCGGGATTGCCGACATCGCCGAGGTGCGGGCCCGGGCCCTCGACTACGGCGCCTCGAAGCGCCTGGAGCTGGCCCGGGCCGCGGCGCAGGCCCCCGGCTTCCTGCTCCTCGACGAGCCCACCTCGGGCTTCTCGGAGCTGGAGTCGGTGATCATCGTCGACCAGATCCGCCGCATCGCCGACGTGCTGGGCTGCGGCGTGGTGGTGATCGACCACGACCTCGCCTTCATCACCAACCTATGCGACCGGGTCTACTGCCTCGACCAGGGCTCGGTGATCGCCGTCGGATCACCGGCGGAGATCCGGACGCACCCGGCCGTCCGAGCCGCCTACCTTGGCGGCTGATGGCCGGGATCGGGCGCTCCCAGGGCGGGAGGTCTCAGTAGATCTTGGGGAAGATCCGGTAGGGCACCCGCTCCTGGTACTCGGCCCACTTCTCGGGGCCGTACTTCTGCTCGCACTCCCGCTCGTCGAAGCGCTGCCGGACGGTGAAGAACGAGATCACGAAGATGGAGTAGGTCCAGGCCCACAGGTTGCCGGGGTGGAGGAACACCAGAGCGAACGAGATGGCCAGGATCCCCTCGCCCAGGTAGTTGAAGTGGCGGGCGACGCCCCACCATCCGCTGGTCAGGATCTTGCGCTCGCCGGCCTCGATGTAGGAGGGCTCGACCCAGAGGAACTTGCGGTCGGGCCACCGCTTGAACGTGTACTTCTGGAGGTTGGCGCCCCGCCCGATGGTCCAGCCGCCCAGGAACAGCACCGACACTCCGATGAGCCAGAGGTACGTCAATCCGGTCGAGTACCCGGGGTCGGGGTGGGCAGCCATGCCCCACAGCGGCAGGATGAACAGCCACCCGTAGGCGACGAGGCCGCCCCACCACAGCTTGAAGCCGATGTGCTCGTGGATCAGGTCGTAGGTGTAGAGCTGGACCCGCTCCCAGATGAAGTAGTCGAAGGTGTAGAACGCCCAGAAGGCGGCGTACAGGTAGATGCCCGGGTTGGCGTCGTCGCCGAACTGGCCGTGGTGCCACGCCGCCCCGGACAGGGCGTTGAGCGACAGCATCGTCCCACCGACCACGTACCACCACATCTTGATGTCGATGCGGTTGTTGAACAGCTGCAGCTCCTGGGACCGGCCCTCCCACAGCGCCAGCCACGGGTTGGCGATCTCGCCCTTGGGCTGGGTGAACACCGACCACACTGCGAAGATCGCGCAGAACACGGTGCCCCCGACCACCGCCCACAGCGACGACCGGTAGAACCAGTCGCGGGGCAGGCCGCCGATCTCGAATGCCCACACGATGTGGGCGATCACGAACACCAGCAGGCCGTTGAGCCGGTAGTTGCGGGGCTCGCCGGTCTCGCGGTCCTTGACGTAGCCGGTGACCCGCCTCGCGGGCAGGATGATCTGCAGAACGAAGAAGACGGCGAAGATGATCAGCGGCGTGAAGAACGCCCAGACCGCCTCGCTCGAGGACAGGTCCGTGAGATGTTCGATGCCTAACGCTTCAGCCATATCCGAAACCTAGCGCTTCAGCCATGGCCGGGACCGCCTTCGGAAGATGCTGCGGTTGCCGGTGCGATCAGTCGTCGAACTCCTCGGGCATGAGCACGAACTCGGGATAGGTCTCGATTCCCAGCTCGGCGGTGTCCTGGCCCAGACGCTCCGCCTCCCTGGGCACCCGCAGGCCCATGACCATGTCCATCAGCTTCCACACGATCAGAGAGGAGATGAAAGCGAAGGCGCCGATGGCCACCACGCCGAGCAGCTGCGTGCCGAAGTTGGCGCCGCCCGCGATGCAGGCCGCCAGCGTCCCCCAGATCCCGCACACCAGGTGGGCGGGGATGGCCCCGACCACATCGTCGATCTTCAGCTTCTCCAGAGCCTTGATGGACACGGTGCAGATCACGCCGCCGATGGCGCCGATGATGACCGCCCACCAGTGCTCGGTGATGTCGGGCGCGGCGGTGATCGAGACCAGTCCGGCCAGGGCGCCGTTGAGGCCCGCGAACAGGTCCATGCGACCGAAGATCGGCCGCGAGACGACCAGCGCGGCCACCACCCCGGCGGCCGCCGCCAGGTTGGTGTTGACCAGGATGTTGCTCATTGCCACCGCGTCGGCCGCGCTGCCCAGCGCCAGCTGCGACCCGCCGTTGAAGCCGAACCAGCCCAGCCACAGGATCAGCACCCCCAGCGTCACCACCAGCACGTTGGAGGGCGGGGTGGGCTTGACCGTGCCGTTCTTGCGGAACTTGCCGAGCCGCGGCCCGATGATCAGGACGCCGGCCAGAGCGGCCCACCCGCCGGTGCTGTGAACGATGGTGGACCCGGCGAAGTCCACGAAACCCTGCTCGGCCAGCCAGCCGCCGCCCCAGTACCAGGATCCGACGATCGGGTAGATGAAGGCGGTCAGGATCAGGGTGAACAGGAAGAACGCCCACATCTTGATCCGCTCGGCGATGGCCCCCGACACGATCGATGCTGCGGTGGCCACGAACACCATCTGGAAGAACCAGTCCGACATGACCGCGTAGCCGTTGCCGACGACGTCACCGAGGTGTTCGGCCGCACCGTCGAGCAGGCCCAGCTCGGCGTCCGACGGCCCGTAGAGGAACTGGAACGAGCCGATCACGTCGCCGACGTCGACGTACATGAGGTTGTAGCCGATGAAGTAGTAGGCCAGGCCGGCGATCGAGTAGATGCCGATGTTCTTGAGGCAGATCATCGAGGCGTTCTTGGTGCGGACCGCGCCCGACTCCAGCATCGTGAAGCCGGCGCACATCCACATCACCAGAGCGCCCCAGATCAGGAAGGCGAAGGTGTTGAGGATGAACTGCAGCTCCTCGCGAGGCAAGCCCAACGACTCGCCTTGTGCTGTGTCGGCCAGCGCAGTTGCCGGTAGGGCCACTAGGAGCGCGATCGGCAGCAGCGTGATTCCTGCCACCTTCAAGCCGCGTCGTCGAATCGGACTCATGCAGGGGCCCCCTTGTGTCTAGGCACGATCTAGATCGGCCGCGACAATAGCAGTAGGAACCAGTCTCAGTCCGCCCGGCTGTGGGTGTGCAGCGGCGCGTAGAAGTCGCGGTTGGAGGCCAGCAGGTCGAAGACGGTCTCGTCGCAAGGAGGCAGCTCGAGATCGCAGTGGCCGAGGGGCTCGACCCGCTCGCCCCAGCGCGTCACCGTCGACCCCCAGGTGACGCCCCCGCCGAATGCAGTCTGCACCACGATGGAGCCCGGCTGGATCATCCTGGCGTCGAGGGCGTCCGACAAAGCCATCGGCACCGACGCGGCCGCGGAGTTGCCGTGGGTGGCGATGTTGAGCATCACGCGGTCGGGGTCGAGGCCTAGTCGCCGGCCCGCAGCGGTGATGATCCGCTCGTTGGCCTGGTGGGGGATCACTGCATCGACATCCGCGAGGCTGAGGCCGGCCCGGTCTACCGCACGCCGCACGGATTTCTCGATGCCCTGCACCGCGATCTTGAAGACGGCCTGGCCGTCGAAGTGCAGGCGGTGCAGGAAGGGATCCCGGACATTGCTCAGCCGGCCACGGGTGCCCAGCGTGGGGAACACCATGGTGCGACCGGCCACGCCGTCGGCGCCCAGGTCGATGCCCAGCACCCCGTCGCCGTTCTCCGATGGCTCCAGCACCGCGGCGCCCGCGCCGTCCCCGAAGAGGATGCAGGTGGCCCGGTCCCAGTAGTCCATCACCCAGTGCAGCTTCTCGGCCCCGACCAGCAGCACCCGCTCGGCCACGCCCCCGGTGATCATCGACGACGCGGTGGCCGTGCCGTAGATCCACCCGCTGCACGCCGCGTTGAGGTCGAACGCGGCCGCGTTGACCGCCCCGAGGCGCTCCTGCAGCACGCAGGCGTTGCTCGGACAGGTGATCTCGGGCGTGACGGTGGCCAGGATCAGCATGTCGATGTCGGTTGTCTCCAGGCCGGCCGCGGCCAGGGCCCGCCGGGCGGCCACCTCGGCGAGGTCGGTGGTCTCGACATGGGAGATGCCCCGCTCGTGGATGCCCGTCCGTTCCACGATCCACTCATTGTCGGTGTTCACGAGCTGTTCCAGATCGGCGTTTGTCAACTTCACCGGGGGCACGCACTTGCCCCAGCCTGTGAACGTCGCCCGCAGCGCCATGGTCGGCCTCAGACGCCCTCGGTGGCCAGGGTGACCACGGTGTTGAGCAGGACGTTGGCTCCGGCAATGAGATCGTCGGGCTCGGTGTACTCGGCTGGATTGTGACTGATGCCCTTCACGCTGGGAACGAACACCATTCCCGCCGGGCACACCGCGGCGAGGATCTGGGCGTCGTGTCCCGCTCCCGAAGGCATCCGCCGCACCGACAGCCCCAACGCCGAGGCGTTGGACTCGACCAGTTCCACCACCCGGGGATCGAACACCACCGGCTCGAAGCGGGCCACCCACTTGGTATCGATCTCGACATCCTCCGAGTCGGCTATTCGCTTGACCTCGGTCAGCAGGCGCCGCTCCGCCGACTGCAGATCGTCGTCGTCGGTGTTGCGCAGGTCGATGATGAGCTGGGCCCTGGCCGCCACCACGTTCACAAGGTCGGGGTGCAGTCTCAAGGCCCCTACCGTTCCCACCTGGGTGCCGCCCATCTCGTCAGCGATGCGCCGCACCGCCACCACCAGCTCGCCGGCCGCCAATCCAGCGTCGCGCCGCATGCTCATCGGCGTCGTGCCCGCATGGTTCGACTGGCCGGTGATGTTCACCTCGGTCCAGGAGATGCCCTGGACGCCGGTGACCGCACCGATGCGCATACCGTCGCGCTCCAGCACCGGCCCCTGCTCAATATGGAGCTCCACGAAGGCATAGGGCGCCGGTCCCGGGCACGGCACCGGGCCCCGGTAGCCGATGCGGTCCAGTTCGTCCCCGACCGCCACCCCATTGGCGTCGGTGGTCGACATGGCCTCCTCGACGGTCAGCCCGCCGGTGTAGCAGAGGCTGCCCATCATGTCGGGCGGGAAGCGGGAGCCCTCCTCGTTGGTGAAGAAGGCCGCCGCCAGCGGACGCTCAAGGTCGATGCCGCTCTCGATGGCGGTCTCGATCACCTCCAGCGCAGCCAGCACTCCCAGATTGCCGTCGTACTTGCCGCCGGTGGCGACGGTGTCGATGTGGGAGCCCATCATCACCGGCGGGCCGCGGCCCACGTCGGGCTGCGCGGCCACGACGTTCCCGATGGTGTCGATGCTCACATCGAGGCCGAGGTCGCGCATCCAGGTGACCACCAGGTCGCGGCCCTCTTTGTCGGCGTCGGTGAGGGCGAGGCGGTTGTTGCCCCCTCCGGGGATCGGTCCGATCTCGGCCAGGTCCCACAGCCGTTGCAGCAGGCGCTGACCGTTAACCTCCAGAACCTGGCGATCTCCGATAGAACCGACCATCGCGGGCGAGGCTAGCCGCGCTGCCAGTTTCTTCTACTCGGCCAGAAAGTCCAGGATGGCGGACAGCGACTCCTCCTGCTGCTCTACATAGTGCCCGTGGCCGCTGCCCTCGAAGACGACCAGCCGGGCGTCGGGCAGGTTCTCGGCCACGTACCTGGCGCCGGCTCCGCCCGGCCCGGCATCCAGCGGGGTGAGCACGTCCTCCGATCCCACCATGACCAGCGTCGGTGCCTCAACCCGGTGGAGCTGGCCGGTGACGTCGGTGTCGATCATCGCCTGGCAGGCGTCGACGAAGACATCGGTGCCCACGTTGCGGGCGGTGATCTCCTGCATCAGGTCAACGGCCTCGTCGCCGCCGTTGGGGCCATCGAGAAAGGCGCGCGAGAAGGCGTCGATGAGCAGCTGCTCGGCCAGCTCCCTCGACTCCACCCCGTAGGCCCGAGCCAGGCTCTGCCAAACCCGGAACTGGAGCACTCCCATGCGATCGCACCGGCCCACCGCCCCGGCCCCGAGGAGCAGCTTGTCGACCCTGTCGGGATAGCGCGCCGCGAAGTTCACCGCGATGAAGCTGCCCATCGACCCGCCGTGGATGTGGGCTCGTTCCAGGTCCAGCGCGTCCATCAGCCCGGCCAGGTCGTCGCTCCAGGTGTCGAGCGTGTAGTGCTGGGCGGGGCGGTCGCTGCTTCCATAGCCGCGGTGGTCGTAGTCGAGCACCCGGTAGTGCTGCGACAGACCGGGCGTGATGGTGGCGTATCCCTCATGGGCGCTGACGGCGCCGCCGATCTGGACGACGGTGGCGCCCTCGCCGCTGAACTGGTACCAGAGTTCGACTCCGTTGGCATTGACCTTGGGCATCGGACGGCCTCCTGCGTCGGCTTGGGGAATTGGCAGCGGTGGGCTCCCTATAGGGCGTTCCTGGCTGCCAATTCGCGGTCGAACCGACGGCAGCCTATATTGACCGCCGATGCCGCTGGAATCCGTGGTGGACGTGCCCGGGCTGTGCCCGCCGCCGGAGCCGTACTCCTACGCGGTGCGGGCCGGCGACACGCTCTACCTGGCCGGTCAGGTGGCCCTGGACGAGGCTGGCAACGTGGTGGGGGAGACCGTCACGGAGCAGGCCCGTCAAGTGTGGGACAACATCGCCAGCGTCCTGGCCGCTTCGGGCAGCTCCATCGCCGACGTGGTGAAGGTCACCTACTTCATGCAGGACGTGCGAGAGATTGCCGAGGAGATGGAGATTCGCCGCGAAGTGTTCGCCGGCCGGCCGTTCCCTGCGGTGACCGCGTGCCAGGCCGCCGCCCTGGGCCTGCCCGGCCTGAAGATGGAGGTGGACGTGATCGCGGTGATCGGTGCCGGTCGTGGGTGACGCAGCTCCCGGCGATCCGGTCGAGCAGACCGCGGCCCGGATGCGTGCACTAGGTCTCGACCATGAGGTGCTCGACCCGGCGGCCACGCATGCCGATCTGGCTGAGCGGATCGCGCAGAGTGTGAGCCTGGACGCGCTGGTGTCGGACAGCGGTGGGCTGGACCCCACCGCCTTCGATTCGAGCTGGCCGACGGCCGATACCGAGTAACCCCGGGAACGGGCAGTGACCGACATCGGTGAGGCTGGCAGGGCGCTGCGCTCGGGCCGCACGACCAGCCGGACGCTCACCGAGGCCAGCCTGGCTGCCGCCACCGCACTCGACGGCGAGCTGGCCGCCTTCGTGGCCCTGGATCCCGACGGAGCCCTCGAAGCGGCCGACGACGCGGACGCCGCGATCGCGGCGGGCCGCGACCTCGGGCCCCTGATGGGCGTGCCGGTGGCGATCAAGGACATCGTCGACGTGGCCGGCCTGCCCACAAGATGCGGCTCGCCTGCCTACCCGGCGACTCCGGCCGCGACGGACGCCACGCTGGTGCGGCGCCTGCGCCGAGGCGGTGCGGTCATCGTGGGCAAGACGACCACCCACGAACTGGCCTGCGGCGTCTACAGCCCGCCGGTCTCCAATCCCTGGGACCTGGGCCGGATTCCCGGTGGGTCCAGCGGCGGCTCGGGCGCCGCGGTCGCGGCCGGGATCGTGCCCATGGCCATCGGCAGCGACACCGGTGGCTCGATCCGCATCCCTGCCTCCCTGTGCGGAACGGTGGGGCTGAAGGCCACCTACGGGCGGGTGTCCCGCTCCGGGGTGGCCGCGCTGGCGTGGTCGCTCGATCACCTCGGCCCCCTGACCTCCACCGTCGAGGGCTGTGCCGCCAGCCTGGAGGTTCTCGCCGGGTCCGACCCCTTGGATCCCTCGGCCTCGTCGAGGCCCGTGCCCCAGTACTCCAGCGGCCTGGACCGGGGTGTCGATGGGCTGAGGATCGGCGTGCTCGGTGGCGCCCCGCTCGAACCGATGCAGCCCGACGTGGCCGAGACCTTCGCGGCATCCGCCGACCTGCTCGGCGGCCAGGGTGCGGCCATGGTCGGTGTGGACGTTCCCGAACTTGAGCACGGCCTGGCCGTCGAGTTCGGGATCGTCGCCCCCGAGGCCGGCGCGTACCACCGCGAGCTGGTGCGCAGCCGACCCGACCAGATCGACCCCGGCATCCGCACCCTGCTGGTGGCGGGCCTGATGCTGGAGCCCGAGCACTACTTCAAGGCGCTGGAGGCCCGCCGAGCCATCGCCGAGGCCCTGCGGATGGCCTTCGTCCGCAACCGGCTCGACGCGCTGATCACGCCGACCCTCCCGGCCACCGCCGCGCCCAAGGACGCGGACGACTTCTGGTTCGGGGACGCCGCCGAGCCGGTGACTCTGGCCTACGTGCGGACCACGGGCCCGTTCAACCTGTCAGGCCTGCCCGCACTGTCGGTGCCGGCCGGTTTCGACCGCGACGGTCTGCCCATCGGACTGCAGGTCGCGGCCGCGCCGTTCGACGAGGAGACCGCGCTCCGGGTCGGCGCCTGTTTCGAAGCGGCCGCGGGCATCCAGGCCCGGCGGCCGCCCATCCACGCGTCAGGCTGAGCCAAGACCAGAAAGGACGTCCTCGATGCCCTTCGTCAACCTGCCCACCGGGATAGAGATGTACTACCAGGTGGAGGGAACCGGAGACCCCCTGCTGCTCATCATGGGCACGGCCGCCGATCACACCACCTGGGCCGCCCAGGTGGACGCCTACCGGCACCGCTACACGGTCATCACCTACGACGCCCGGGGCACGGGCCGGTCCACCCACCCCCCCGATGTCAGCGAATACTCGATGCGCATCCTGGCCGACGACGCGGCCGCGCTCTGTGACAGTCTCGGGGTCGAGCGAGCCCACGTCTCGGGCCTGTCCCTCGGGTCGGCCACCGCGCAGGAACTCGCGATCAACCACCCAGGCCTGGTGTCCACCCTGCAACTGCACTGCACCTGGGGCCGCTCCGACGAGTGGTTCATTCGCATGATCGACACCAACGAGACCTACATCCTCCACGACGATCCCGCCGGATACATCCGAACCGCCCTGCTGTGGGTGGCCAGCCCGACGTTCATCAACGACCAGCCGGCCGATGTGGAGGCCTTCGAGCGGGGCTTCATCCTTGAGAACCCGCATCCGCCTTCCAAGGCCGGGATGCTCGGCCACTTCCACGCCGACAAGACCCACGACACGCTCGACCGCCTCGGCTCGATCGAGGTACCCACCCTCATCACCTCGGGAGAGGTGGATTGGCAGGTGCCGACCCGCTACGGGCTCGAAGTGCAGCGGGCGATCGAGGGCTCGACCATGCACGTCTTCCGAGGCCCGCACTCCAGCCACATCGCATTCCACGAGATGGTGGCCGAGTGGAACGCCTTCACTCTCGGCTGGCTGGATCGCCAGTCCCGCATAGCGGGCTGAAGCCGCGGCTGTGACCCCCAGGCGCCGGCGCCTCGACATCGAGATGGTGCGCCGCGGCCTGGCCGGCAGCCGCACCGAGGCCCAGCGGCTCGTCGAGGAGCGGCGGGTAACGGTGGGCGGATCGGTGGCAGCCAAGGCGTCGCGCCTAGTCGACCCGGCCGAGCCTGTGATGGTGAAGGGCGACCCGCCCCGCTACGTGTCCCGGGGCGGGCACAAGCTCGAGGCCGCGCTGGCCGGATTCGGCGTCGCCGCGACCGGGTGCCGGGCCATCGACGTGGGCGCGTCCACCGGGGGCTTCACCGATTGCCTGCTGCAGCACGGCGCCGCGGCCGTGGCAGCCATCGATGTGGGCCGCAACCAGCTGCACGAGCGCTTGCGGGCCGACCCGAGGGTGGCGTCGTTCGAGCGCACCGATGTGCGCGCTGTCACCGAGGATGCCATCGGCGGGCCTGCCGAGCTCGTCGTGGCCGATGTCTCGTTCATCTCTCTGCGCCTGGTGATGGCCGATCTTTGCCGGCTGGCAACCGCCGACATCATCGTGTTGGTGAAGCCCCAGTTCGAGGCGGGCCGGGCCGACGCCGACCGGGGCCGCGGCGTGATCCGCGACCCGGAAGTGTGGCGGCGGGCGCTGCTCGGAGCGTGCCGCGCCGTTGTTGGCGCCGGAGCCGCCATCATGGGGGTCATGGTCTCGCCTCTGACCGGCGCCGAGGGCAATGTGGAGTTCCTGCTGCACGCCGATGTGCACCGTGACGCCGAGGGCCTGGCCGACGCCGACACTGCCGTTGACCGGGCGGTAGCCGACGCGATTCGGCTCGCGGGGGGCTGAGAACGTGGCGGTCATCGGCCTGATCGTGCACCAGGGCCGTCCGGAGGCGGCCGCAGCAGCTCGCGACCTCTCTGTGTGGCTCGCCTCGCAGGGTCATCAGGCCTGCATGCCTCCCGAGGAAGCGGCCGCCACATCCTGTCCCGACCTGAAGGTTGATCCGGCAAAGTTCGCGGCGGGCCTGGACGCGGTGGTGACCCTAGGCGGGGACGGTTCGATCCTGCGCGCCGTCGAGCTCGTCGGCGAGTCGGGCGTCCCGATTCTCGGCGTCAACTTCGGCCGGATGGCCTACCTCACCGAAGTGGCGCCGGCCGACGCTCACTCCGCCATCGAGCGGGTGCTGGCTGGCGATCACCGTGTCTCTGAGCGGATGCTGCTCACAGTGGAGTTCAATGCCGGCGGCGGGCAGGGACGGCAGCGGAGAGTCGCTCTGAACGAGGCTGTGGTGGAACGGCCCGCGGCCTCCTATGCCCTGCGTCTGGGCGTGTCGTTCAATGGCGAGCAGTTCACCACCTACGCGGCCGACGGCCTCATCGTGTCCACGCCGACTGGATCCACCGCTTACTCGCTGTCCGCCGGCGGACCCGTGATCGATCCCACCCATCGGGCCCTGCTGCTCACACCGGTCTCGCCCCACATGCTCTTCGACCGGTCCGTGATGGTTGCGCCCGAGACGCAGCTGCAACTCGAGGTCCTCTCGGATCGGGGTGCGGTGCTGTCGGTGGACGGCCGCCGGCTGGCGGAACTGAATCAGCACGACGAGGTGGTGTGCTCCGCGTCGCTGAACCCGGCTCGTCTGGTGACCTTCGGGACTCGCAAGTTCCATCAGGTGCTCAAGACGAAGTTCGGGCTCAATGACCGCTGACAGTCCCCCGGGATCGAGCGTCCGCCGGGTTGCTTGTTGATCGCGGTAGGGTGAGATCCCGATGACAAAGCACGTCTTCGTCACCGGTGGCGTCGTCAGCGGCCTGGGAAAGGGGCTGACCGGGGCATCGCTGGGCCGGCTGCTCAAGGCCCGGGGCCTGCGAGTCACGATGCTCAAGCTCGATCCCTACCTGAACGTGGACCCGGGGACCATGAACCCGTTCGAGCACGGCGAGGTCTTCGTCACCGACGACGGCGGCGAGACCGACCTCGATCTCGGCCACTACGAGCGCTTCATCGACGAGAGCCTCACATGCGAGTCCAACGGCACGACCGGCTCGATCTACTCGGACGTAATCGCCGCGGAGCGCCGAGGCGACTACCTCGGTCGCACCGTGCAGGTGATCCCGCATGTGACCGATGAGATCAAGCGTCGCATCGCCCGCCTGGCCGGCGACGACGTCGATGTCGTGATCACCGAGGTCGGCGGCACCGTGGGCGACATCGAGATTCTTCCCTTCCTCGAGGCCATCCGGCAGTTCCGCCTGGATGTCGGCCGCAGCAACGTCTGCTTCGTTCACGTCACTCTGGTGCCGTTCATCGGGCCCACCGGCGAGCAGAAGACCAAGCCGACCCAGCACTCCGTGACCGAGCTCCGCTCGCGGGGCGTGCAGCCCGACGCCATCGTGTGCCGGTGCGAGACGCCTCTCACAAGAGACCTCGAGCGCAAGATCTCCAACCTGTGCGACGTGTCGCCGGAGGCGGTCATAACCTGTGCCGACTCGGCCAGCCTCTACGAGATCCCCCTGATCCTGCGGGACGAAGGTCTCGACGATGTCGTATGCCGGCAGCTTGGACTCGACGCTCGCACGGTGGACCTGGCCGAGTGGGAGGCCCTTGTGGGCCGGGTCCGTGAGGCTTCGACGCCCGTACGCATCGGTCTCATCGGCAAGTACGTGAGCCTGCCCGACGCCTACCTGTCGGTGATCGAAGCTCTCAACCATGCCGGGATTCACCATGGTGCCGAGATCGACATCGAGTGGGTGCAGGCCGAGGAGGTGGAGGGGCTGCTGGTTGCGGGGCGGCTGCGCGACCTGGACGGCATCGTCATTCCCGGAGGCTTCGGCGAGCGGGGCATCGAAGGCAAGATCGCGGCCGCCGGCTACGCCCGCGAGCATCTGATCCCGTGCCTCGGACTGTGCCTGGGCATGCAGGTGATGACCATCGAGTACGCCCGTAACGCGCTGGGGCTCGCCGACGCCAACTCCACCGAGTTCGACGCCCTGACCCCGCATCCCGTGATCGACCTCATGGACAGCCAGCGCGGCGTCACCGACTACGGAGGCACCATGCGCCTGGGCGCGTACGTGGCGCAACTCCTTGCCGGCTCGCAGGTCGCCCGCGCCTACGGCGAGGAGGTGGTGTCGGAGCGGCACCGTCACCGCTACGAGTTCAACCCCCGCTACCGGAGCCGCTTCGAAGCGTCCGACGTGGTTCTCTGCGGTGAGTCGCCCGACGGAAGGCTGGTGGAGTTCATCGAGCTGGACGGCCACCCCTACTGGGTGGGAACCCAGGCCCACCCTGAGTTCAAGAGCCGTCCCAACCGGCCTGCCCCCCTCTTCAGCGGTCTGGTGGCCGCCGCGATGGTGAGGGCTGCGGGCCGCAACCCCCGGCTGCCCGACATCAGCGACTTCTCGGCGGAGCCCTCGGCCCAGAGGCCGAGCGGTTAGCCGGTGGAGCCGGGCCTCGACTTCCGCAAGGTCAGCGAGCGCGAGATCCACGCCGGCCGGGTCGTGCGCCTGACCGAGAGCGTCTTCACCACCCCAGGCGGCGGCACGATGACTCGGGACGTGGTGCACCACCGCGGCGCGGTGGCCGTGGTCGCCGTCGAGGGCGACGAGGTCGTGCTGCTGCGGCAGTACCGCACGCCGGTGGAGAGCGAACTGCTCGAGATCCCGGCCGGCACCCGCGACGTCGACGGGGAGGATCCTGCCGGCACGGCCCGCCGCGAGCTGGCCGAGGAGGCCGGTCTGGCCTGCGACTCTCTGGAGGAGTTGGGGACGTTCTTCAACTCTCCCGGCTTCTGCGACGAGCTGTCCCACTTGTTTCTGGCCACCGGGCTCAATCCTGTTCCCCGCCAGCCCGACGGCGCCGAGGAGGAGTGGATGACCGTCGAGCGGGTCGGCCTGGATGAGGCCGAGTCCATGATCGACCGGGGCGAGATACGCGACGCCAAGACCATCATCGGCGTGCTCCTGGCGTTGCGCCGTCTCAGGCAATGAGCGCCGCTGCCTCGCCGTCGGCGCCGCCGTCCGAGGCAGTTCTCGACGTCAGGGCCGAGGAGTTCCTGGCCTGGCTGGCTGTGGAGCGGGGCCGGTCGCCCCGCACCGTCGAGGCCTACCGCCGCGACCTGTTGCGCTACGCAGGTCATGTGGCGGCCCGAGAGCGCAGCCTCGACGACGTCGGGACAGGCGACGTGATCGCATTCGTCCGCGCCCTGCAGCACGGCGGGCTGGCCCCGGCCTCAGTCACCCGGATGCTCGTCTCGGTGAGGGGACTGCACCGCTTCCTCGCCGCTGAAGGTCATCGAGGCGACGACCCGACCGTCGACGTCGAGATCCCGAGCCTGCCCCGGGGCCTGCCCAAGGCGCTGTCGGTCGCCCAGGTCGCCTCCCTGATGGATGCCGTCGTCGGTGACGATCCACCGGCTCGCCGCGACCGGGCTGTGCTGGAACTGCTGTACGGCACGGGCTGCCGGATCTCGGAGGCCGGGTCGCTGTCGCTCCCCGACGTGGACCTCCATGACGGTCTGGTGCGCCTCACCGGCAAGGGCGCCAAGGAGCGCATAGTGCCGCTGGGCCGATGCGCCGCGGAGGCGCTGGAACGGTGGCTGGCGCCGACAGGACGCGGTGCGCTGGAACCGGCTCGCTGGGCCCGCCGCGGCGACGCCGAGGCGGTGTTCCTAAACCAGCGGGGCGGGCGCCTCGGTCGCCAGGGACTGTGGCTCATCGTGCGCCGTCACGGCGAGGCGGCCGGGATCGGGTCGTTGCTCACTCCCCACGTGCTGCGCCATTCCTGCGCCACCCACATGCTCGACGGCGGCGCCGACATACGCATCGTGCAGGAGATGCTCGGCCACGCCTCCATCTCCACCACCCAGATCTACACGCGGGTGTCGACCGAGCGCCTCCGGGCGGTCTACCGGGCCGCCCACCCCCGAGCGGTGGCGGTGAGTTAGGGAGCCAGCAGGCCGATGTTGGAGCGGGCCCGTTCGAGGGTGACGGACGCGATAGCTCGGGCCTTGTCGGCGCCGATCTGAAGCAGCCGCGACGTCTCGGCCGGGTCAGCCTCCAGTTCGGCGAAGCGGGTCTGGATGGGGCGCAGCAACTCGACCACGGCGTCGGCGGTGTCGGCTTTGAGTGGCCCGTACATCGTGTAGTCCCCGGCGGCCTGCTCCGGCGTTCGGCCGGTGGCCGCCCCCAGTATCGACAACAGGTTCGACACTCCCGGCTTGGCCTGGACGTCGTAGCGCACCTCTGCCTCGCTGTCGGTGACGGCCGACTTGATCTTGCGGGTGATGACCGACGGGTCGTCGAGGATGTCCACAGTGCCCCGGGGCGAATCCAATGACTTGGACATCTTGTTGGTCGGGCTCTGCAGGTCCATGACCCTGGCCCCCGCCGCCGGAACCACCGCGGCAGGCAGCTTGAAGGTCTCGCCGTAGCGAGAGTTGAACCGCTCGGCGATGTCGCGGGTGAGCTCGATGTGCTGGCGCTGATCGGCACCCACCGGCACCTCGTCGGCGTCGTACAGCAGGATGTCGGCCGCCTGGAGCGCGGGGTAGGTGAAGAGCCCGGCCGAGATGAACTGCTGCTGGCCCGACTTGTCCTTGAACTGCGTCATCCGGCTCAGCTCGCCGAACGACACGGTGCACTCCAGCAGCCAGGCACACTCAGTGTGCTCCCGCACATGGCTCTGCACGAAGATCGTGCAGACCTCCGGGTCGAGCCCGGCGGCCATCAGCATCTGCGACATCCGCAGCGTCGCCCGGCCAAGCTCGCCGGGCTGCTGAGGCACGGTCACGGCGTGGAGATCCACCACCGGGTGGAAGGCGTCGGCGGTGTGCTGGATTCTCGCCCAGTTGCGGATCGCCCCCAGGTAGTTGCCCAGGTGCAGATCACCGCTGGGCTGGATGCCGGACAGGACCCTCACCATGGCGGGCCATGGTAGGGGAGTAATCTCGCGTTCAATGTCTTACCAGGTGTCCGCGCTCGCTCACGGCAGCCTGTCGACCGGCTACCAGGTGTCTACGCCCGCCTACAGCGGACCGTTCGAGGTGCTGCTACAGCTCATCCTCCGTGAGCAGGTGGAGATCTACGACATTCCCATCGCCCGGATCACCGACGCCTTCCTGGCCGAGATCGAGCGGATGTCCGACTGCGACCTGGAGCTAGCCACCGAGTTCCTGCTGCTGGCCGCGACCCTGGTCGACATGAAGGTCAAGCGTCTCTTGCCCACTGAGGTTGCGGTGGACCTTGACGACGAGCTGGAAGCGATCTCGGAGAGGGATCTGCTGCTGGCCCGCCTTCTAGAATGCAGCACGTTCCGGGATGCGTCCCAGACGCTGCGCCGGCTGTTCGAGGCGGCGGCCCGCAGCCACCCCCGCGCAATGGGCATAACCGAGGACCGCTGGCTCATGCTGGCGCCAGCCGTGTTGGAGGGAGTGTCTCCCGCCGACCTCCGCGCCGCCTACCTGCGGGCCGCGGCCCCCCGTGCCGCGCCGCGGGTCGACACGACCCACATCACGCCGATCTCGCTGACCGTGGGCGACGCCGTCGCCGAGTTGATCGGGGAGCTGACCAGTTCGGGGCAGGCCACCTTCCGGCGGCTCACCACCGGCATCGACGATCGTCTCGAACTGGTCGTGCGGTTCCTGGCCGTGCTCGAGCTGATCAAGCAGGGACTGGCCGACGTCCAGCAGGCGACCACGTTCGGAGACATCGTCATCTCGTGGACCGGGGGCGACGATGCCGGTGTTCGACAGGCCGCGATGGCCGGCGCGGACGCCTACGACGGTTGAGTCCACCGGTGACCAGCGCTCCGGACCCCGCGACCTCGCCGGACGCTTCGATTGCGGCCGCGCTCGAAGCGGTGCTGCTGCTTGCCGACGAACCCCTGTCTCCGCAGGTCTTGGCGGCCGTTGTCCAGACGTCGACGGAGCAAGTGCTCGTCACCTGTGATGCGCTCGCGGCCGAGTACGAGTCACAGGGACGCGGCTTCGTGCTGGCGCGAGTGGCCGGCGGCTACCGCTACCAGACCGCGCCCAGCCAGGACGTCTACGTGGAGCGGTTCGTGCGGGAGGGCCATGGCGGGCGGCTCTCGGCTGCCGCGCTCGAGACGCTGGCCGTCGTGGCCTACAAGCAGCCGGTGTCCCGCCACCAGGTCGCCGAGATCCGGGGTGTGAACGTGGACGGCGTGATGCGGACGCTGAGACGCCGCGGCTACATCGACGAGATCGCCCGCCTCCCGGGACCGGGCCAGGCGGTGCTGTACGGGACCACGTCCCAGTTCCTCGAGCATCTGGGCCTCGACTCCCTCGACGAGTTGCCCCCGCTTGGCGAGTTCGTCCCGGACCCCGATGCGGTCGAGGCCATGGAGCGACGATTGCGGGTGGTGTCCGACACCGGCGGGCCGGACCCGGACGGAGTCGCCGGCAGCGGCCAGTGACATCGGCCGGCGGTGAGCGACTGCAGAAGGTACTGGCCCGGTGCGGGTTCGGGAGTCGCCGCGCCTGCGAGTCCCTGATCTCAGATGGACGGGTGCGAGTCGACGGCGCGGTGGCTCAGCTGGGCGCCCGCATCGATGCGACACGGGCAGTGGTGGAGGTCGACGGCGCAGTCGTCGGCGTGCGACCCGACCTCGTCCACTACCTGCTCAACAAGCCGCCCGGGGTGGTGACCACGGCGCACGACCCGCAGGGCCGGCCCGTTGTCACCGACCTTGTGCCGGCCGAGCCCCGCGTCTTCCCGGTCGGGCGCCTCGATCTGATGACCGAGGGTCTGTTGTTGCTCACCAACGACGGGGACCTCGCCCATAGGCTCGCCCACCCGTCGTTCGGCATCGCCAAGGAGTACCTGGCCCATGTGTCCGGGGAGCCGAAGCCCGCCGCGGTGAGAGCCCTGCGCGAAGGTGTGGAGCTCGATGACGGTCCGACCGGACCGGCCAAGGTGGCACTGGTGGCGCCCGACGTGCTGCGCATAACGGTCCACGAGGGGCGCAATCGGCTGGTTCGCAGGATGTGCGAGGCGGTGGGCCATCCGGTGCGCCGCCTAGTACGGACCAGGATCGGTCCCCTCGCCGACCGGCGCCTGGCTCCGGGCCGCTGGCGGTCGCTGACACCTGGAGAGACCAGGCTTCTGGAGCAGGCCGCAGCGAACAAGAGCGGAGAAACAGAGGCCGGCGGATCGCACCGGTAGCATCGCCGTTCATGGCCCGAACCCGCAGCGCCGTCATCGCCGGCACGGGACTCATCGGGGGCTCGGTGGGCATGGCTCTCCGTAAGGCCGGATGGCAGGTCACCGGCATCGAGCCCGACCCCGTGCGAGCCGCCTCGGCCGTGGCCATGGGCGCGGTCGACTGCATCGGCGAGCCGGGACCGTGCGACCTCGCCGTTGTGGCCGCTCCACCCTCAGTGCTGGCGCCAGTCGCCCAGCAGCTGCTCGACGCTGGCGCGTCTATCGTCACCGATGTCGGCAGCGTCAAGGCCCCCGTGTGCAGCGCGGTGAACGATCCCCGGTTCGTGGGCGGCCATCCGATGGCCGGCAGCGAGCAGGACGGCTTGGACGGCGCCCATCCCGACCTTTTCCGGAACGCGGTATGGGTGCTCACCCCCACCTCGATCACCAACGATTCGGCCCTGGCCGACGTGCGCGAGATCGTCTCTCAGATGGGAGCCCAGCCGATCGCGCTCTCGCCTGAGCGCCATGACGCCCTGGTGGCGGTCGTCTCCCATGTGCCGCACCTCACTGCGGCCGTGCTGATGCGTATCGCCGAAGGACGCTCGAATGAGCATCGCGCTCTGCTGAGGCTCGCGGCCGGCGGCTTCCGTGACATGACCCGGGTGGCCGCGGGCCACCCCGCCATCTGGCCCGAGATCTGCGTCGAGAATCGAGCCGCCATCACCGATGTCCTCGACGAGTTGCTCGATGAACTGGCCGAGATGCGGCTGATCGTCTCCGGGGGCGACCGTACCGAGCTGCTGGCCCGGTTGGAGGCCGCCCGCGAGAGCCGTCGGAGCCTTTCCACCGGAGCACCCGAGCCCTCGCGCCTGACCGAGGTACGGATCGCCATACGCGACCAGAAGGGCGAGCTGGCCAGGATCACAACCCTTGCCGCCGACCTCGACGTGAACATCTACGACCTTGAGATAGCGCACTCCGCGGAGGGGGCGCGCGGTGTGGTGCTGGCTCTGGTCGACAGCGACGCGGCGGAGCAGTTCGCGCAGAGCCTGACCGACGCCGGGTATCGCCCGTCACTGAACCCGCTCGGATGATGGAGAGCCTGCCCCCGTCCCTGGACATCGCCCCGTTGGAGTCCCCGCCGAACGCGACCGTGACGCTGCCGGGATCCAAGAGCATCACCAATCGGGCTCTCATCTGCGCCGCGCTGGCTTCGGGCGAGACGACGCTCACCGGCGCTCTCTTCGCCGACGACACCGAAGCCATGGTTGAAGCCGTCAGGTCGCTGGGCGCCGAGGTGACTTGCACGCCCGACAAGGCGGCGATGCGGATCCGCGGCACCGCGGGGACGGTCGGAACGCCTGAGGGTGCCGTGGTGGACGCCCGCATGTCGGGCACGACGGGCCGTTTCATAGCGCCGGTGCTGGCTCTGTCCGAGCGGCCGGTGACCCTGGACGGCCATCCGCAGTTGAGGGCCCGGCCCTTTGGTGATCTGGCGGACTCGCTGCGCCGACTCGGCGCGCATGTGGAGTTCCCGTCCGGTGGTGACGGGCTGCCAATGCTGATCCGCGGACCCATCCGCTCCGACGAAGCTGCTGTGGCCACCGATCGTTCCAGCCAGTTCCTCTCCGGACTGATGCTGGCCGGGCCGCTCGTGCCCGGCGGGCTGAGCTTCCGAATCAACCGGTCGGCCGTGAGCCGGCCCTACGTGGAGATGACGGCGGCAGTGATGCGGTCGTTCGGAGCCTCCGTCTCGGTTGGGCCGGAAGCAGTGCATGTGACGGGGGACGGTTACAAGCCGGTGGAGAACTACTCGGTGGAACCGGACGCTTCGGCGGCGTCCTACTTCTGGGCTGCGGCCGCGATCACATCGGGGACGGTGGTGATCGAGGGTCTCGGAGCCGACTCCATCCAGGGCGACGCCCGCTTTGCGGCGCTGCTGCGGCAGATGGGAGCGTCGACGGAAGAGGACTCGGATCGCACCACCGTGACTGGCGGTCCGCTGCAGGGTGTCGACGTCGATCTCTCGGATATGTCCGACACCGCTCCCACGTTGGCCGTAGCCGCGTCGCTGGCGTCAACGCCGACCACGGTGCGGGGCATCGGGTTCGTGCGGGGCAAGGAGAGCGACCGGATAGCCGCCGTGGTCTCGGAGCTCCGCCGGTGCGGCGTCGAGGCTCGGGAGTTGGCCGACGGGTTCGAGGTGGTGCCCCCGCCGGTTCCGGTGGGTGCTCGTGTCCGCACCTACGACGACCACCGGATCGCGATGGCGTTCTCGGTGCTGGGTCTGGTGGTGCCGGGAATGCGGATCGAGAACCCCGGGTGCGTGGCCAAGACGTTCCCCGGCTTCTACGACGCGCTGGAGGCTCTGAGGTTGCCCTCCGGAGCACACCGATGAGGGTCATAGTTCAGATGAGGGTCACAGTCATATGAGGGTCATAGCCATCGACGGTCCGGCCGGCTCGGGCAAGACCAGCGTCGCCCGGGCCGTGGCCGACCGGCTGGGCATGGAGTACCTCGACACCGGGGCGATGTACCGGGCGGTCACCTTCGCGGTGCTGCGAGTCGGCGGGGATCCCGCCGACAACGGCTTCAGCGCGAAGGTGGCCCGCGCCATCGACCTCCGGGTCGAGCGGGACCAGGTTTTCGTCGATGGCGTGGACGCCACGGTAGAGATCCGGGGGCGGTCAGTGAACCGGGCTGTGAGCTTGGTCGCGGCCAACCCCGACGTGAGGTCCGAGATGGTGGCCCGCCAGCGCGAGTGGGTCCGGCGGTGCGGCGGGGGAGTGCTGGAGGGGCGCGACATCGGCACGGTGGTTTTCCCCGACGCCGCGGTCAAGGTCTACCTGACCGCCGACCCCGCGGTCAGAGCCCTGCGCAGGGCCCGCCAGGACGGCCTGGCCGATGCACCGAACCCGCTCGACGGCGGGCCCGAAGCCGCAGGGGTCGAGACAGTCGCCGCCGATCTGGCCCGGCGTGACATGATCGACTCCACCCGTCGTGCCGGTCCGCTGACTGTGGCCCCGGACGCTTTGGTGATCGACACCACCGACAAGACCTTCGACGAGACGATCGAGCAGATACTGGAACTGGTGTGAGTGGAAGGTCATGAGCCGCAGCGCATACGGACGCCGCATGAAGGACGGCACTGCCGGCGACGATGCCCTTCACCGGAGCCGCCAGCCCCTGTGGGGACGCCTCGTCTACCGGGTCCTGTGGTCCATGGTCCTCGCCCTGTGCAAGCTGCTGTTCAGGCTGCGGGTTGAGGGCAAGGAGAACTTCCCGACCGGCCCGTTCATCCTGTCGCCCGTACACCGGTCCTTCATCGACACCCCGATCGCGGGGATGGCCACCAGCAGGCGGCTGCGCTTCATGGGAAAGGAGAGCCTTTGGGAGAACAGGCCCTTGGGCGCATTCCTAACCATGCTGGGCGGCTTTCCCGTGGAGCGGGGAACCGCCGACCGCACCGCGCTGCGGGCCGCCACCGACGTGCTGGCACTCGGCGAGCCGCTGGTGATGTTCCCTGAGGGGACTCGACGCACCGGCGACCGGGTCCGGCGCGACGACATGATGGACGGGCCGGCGTTCGTCGCGGCCCGCGCCGGGGTACCGATCGTTCCCGTCGGGCTCGGCGGCACTGTCCGGGCCCTTCCAGTGGGTTCGTTCGTGCCTCGCCCCCGCCGGGTGGTCGTCGTCGTCGGCGAACCGATCCCACCGCCCGCCAAGGTCGGCGGGCGGGTGCCGCGCCGGGCCGTGAGCGAGGTCACCGACCGCCTCTTCGTCGAACTGGGCGACCTCTACGTGGAGGCCCGCGTGCTAGCCGGTCAGGAACCGCCCCAAGCCTGAGTTAGGCGGTTGCGCTAGGGCTGAGCCTGTCGAGAAGATCGCTGGCGTCGATCGTGCGGTCGCTCAAGGGCTCCCGGTCCAGGGTTCGGGATCCGAGGCTCACGACGGCGGCCGCTTCAACGGCGGCCAGCAGGTCGCGAAGGTTGCGCGGCGGCGGGAAGTACTCGTCCTCGTCGATGACGGTCACCTCCTCGGTGCCCTGAGCGGGCGCCAGACGCTCGATGACCCCCCTGACGAGGTCCTCGGGAGCGGAGGCTCCCGCAGTCACGCCGATCGTTCCCGAGAGGTCGGGGGGAATGTCGTCGGCGTCGTTGATCCTCAGCACCCTGCGGCAGCCCGCCTCGGCTGCCAAGTCCACCAAGGACTGGGTGTTGGACGAGTTGGCTGATCCGATGACCAGCACGGCGTCGCATTCGGGCGCGATCTCCATCAGCGCCGTCTGCCGGTTGGTGGTCGCGAAACAGAGGTCGCTGATGCTCGGCTGCCACAAGTCGGGGAAGCGCCGGCGGGTGTGCTCCAGCACGCCCTCCCACTCACGGTGCGAGAGAGTGGTCTGGGCCAGGACCGCAACCGGTTCCTGGAACTCGGGCAGGGCGGCCACCCCCCTGGCACTATCGACGCGGTGTATGGCCTCGGGGGCCACGGCCATCGTTCCCACGGCCTCCTCGTGGCCCTCGTGGCCCACGTACACAATCTGGTAGCCCTTGGCGGCCCGGGTCTTGACCTCGTGGTGGACCTTGGTGACCAGGGGGCAGACGGCGTCCACGACGTAGCCGCCCCGGTCGCGGGCCTCCTGCACAACCTCGGGGGCGGAGCCGTGGGCCGAGAGCATGATCGCCTCTCCCGGCGGCACCTCGGAGATGTCGTCCACGAACACGACACCAGCGTCCTCGAAGCGCTTCACCACCTTCTGGTTGTGGATTATCTCGTGGTAGCAGTACACGGGCGGATCGAAGGCCTGGATCATCCAGGTCAGCGCCTTGATCGCCATGTCCACTCCGGCGCAGAACCCGCGCGGCGAAGCCAGTAGGACCCGATCGATCACGTTGCTCAGGCTAGTCGTTGACGCCCGTTCTTGGAGCCCGCATGTGTGGCGGACAGCGGTCGTTGGCCCTCCGGGCATTCTCGCGGCCGGCTGGTTGGGCCGAGATGGACGTGTATCCACCTTCTACCGCGGTCATTGCCATAGACTCTGCTTGATCTCGTCGTAGGGCATGCTGTTCGTGCGGTGAGCTTCGACAGGCCTAACTCATCATAGAATGGATCGAAAGGCAACTATAGCCATGATCGATGAAGAACAACCCGAGCAGGCTCAGATCGAGTGGCTGGGTACGACCGCGGCGGCCAAGCGCCTCGGGATCACGACGCGAACGCTGTACCGCTTCATTGATGAGGGATACATCGCTGCCTACCGGATGGGCCGGGTGATCCGTGTCAAGGGCGAGGACGTGGATGCCTACATCGAGTCCTGCCGCATCGAGCCGGGCACCATCTCCCACCTCTATCCCGAGGTGGCGCCCCGGGCTGCGGAGCCCGACTCGGCCGACGACTAGACCTGAGCGCGGCCTTGGTCAGCGCGGCCTTGGTCAGAGCCGGATCTCGTAATACCAGTTGGTCGGGTCCAACTCGACGTCATGGCGGATAAAGCGGGTGAATCCGGCATCTGTGACCATCTCCTCCAGTCGGGCCGGGTACATCCCCAGGGTCCCCAAGCCCTCGCCTCCCGGCTCTGACAGGCCGGAGGACATGCAGTAGAAGACCGACATCGCGTACATGTAGGGCAGCACCGGGATCTTCCGGTTGGACTCCAGGTCCCCGCGCCCCTTGATGTCGGCCACCAGCCACCATCCGTCGGCGGCCAGATTCCGGCTGGCGGCCGCGATCGCATCCTGCGGGCGCGGCAGGTCGTGCAGCACGTCGAGGGTCACGAGCAGGTCCACCGGTCCGAAACTGTCGAGGTCGTCGAACGTTCCCTGCTCGAAGGTCACGTTGTCGAGGCCAGCGGCTTCCGTCTCGGCTCGGGCCGCGGTGATCGCCCGCTCGGAGGGGTCGATGCCCACCACGATCGCCTGGGGGAAGCTCGACGCCAGCAGCCGGGCCGCGACACCGGCTCCGCAGCCGACATCCACGATGCGGGCGCTGCCGGCTCGGAGCCGGTCGGTCGCTCCATCGAAGGAGGCCAGGACCGTCGGCACGAGGAAGCTCTCCTGCCGTGCCGCCGACATGGCACACTGCATGTGGCAGGCGTGCTCGCCGTGCTCGGCCCAAGTCATGCCCACGCCGGTGCGGAACGCCTCAGCGGTGCGCTCGATCTCGTAGTGCGTCATGGGAGGCCCGAACACCCCGGGCATGAAGGACCAGTGGTCGCTGTCGGTCAGCGCCACCCGGGCCTCGGGCGTCAGCGCGAACCGGCCGTCCTCGTGCTGCACGAGCTCGGTGGCAGCCATGCCGTGAAGCCATTCCCGCACCCACCGTTCCTGGAGGCCGGATGCCCGGGCCAGCTGGGTGGAGGTGCAGGGCTCGGAGTCTCGGAGCGCTCCCCAGAGGCCCAGGCGCGTTCCCAGGTGCATGAGGGCTGAGACCATCTCCCCCTGCTTGATCCTGAAGAGCTCCAGGATCGTCAGGGGAAGCCGGTCGGGATCGAACTCGGTGCGCATGCTGTCAGTCTGCTGCCTGCTCCGGTTGCAGCCGTGACTTTGAGGCATAGTGCGCGTCGCGGAAGATGTTGCGGGCCATCAACGACAGCTCGCTGCCGCGGCGGACCCGGTACACCTCGGCCCTGGCGGCGTGGACCTCCTCGTCGGCGGGCGCGGCTTGGGCGGCCCACTCGACCAGCTGGCAGGCGAGCCGCAGTTCTCCGGCCTCGCAGAGCTCGGCGGCCCGCCGGGCCAGCGCTCCGGCCCCTCCGGCCAGCGCGGCAACCTCGGCGGCCACAGCGTGGTCGGGCGGGGGCTTGAGCCGGGCCGGGTTGGCGTCGTGCCAACCGCCGTAGAGGCGCCAGATGTTGCGCACCACGAACTCGGGCTCGTCGTAGGAGGGACGCAGGTACGGCCGTTCCAGGAGATCGGTGGGCACCCGCACCGTGTGCAGGATCTCGTCGAGGGAAGCGCCTGCGTTCATCATCGCCAGGGTGTCGGCCACGAGGCCCTCGAGCGCCGTGGCGGTGTCGTCAAGGACTCGGGCGATCCGCTCGGTGCCGGCGACCGGCAGGCCGTGCGCGGGAGCCAGCAGGGAGGGGCGCAGATCGATCATGCGCCGCAGCGCCGCGGCCCACTCCAACGGGAAGCGCTGCGCCTTCTGGGGGTTGCCCGCGTTCGGGAAGGCCCAGATGACCAGGTCCCCGGTGAACAGGACCCCATGCTGCGGCACCCACACGATGGTGTGATCGTCGGTCTCGCCCTTCTCGTGGATCAGTTGCATCCTGGTCTCGCCCACCGCCAGCTCCAGGCCGTCGGAGTAGGTCACCTGAGGCCTCAACCAGTCGAAGTCGAAGAACCCGGCCCTGTATCTCCTGCCGAACTGGCGGGCGTTGATGACGTCGTTGTAGCCGCGGGTCAGCTCGTAGCGGTCGAAGCGTCGACCCACCGCGTCGTGGGCCACCACCCTCGGCGAGGGACGCCTGCGCTCCATGGCGTCGTCACGGAAGACAGGCGCTCCGCTGACATGGTCCACATGCCCGTGGGTGTAGACAATGGTGTCCACCGGAACGTCCCGCCACCGGCGGAGATGCTCCAGCGCCGCCGACGCCCAGTCGGGCTGGGACGTGTCCACCACCACGAGCCCCTCGCCGGTGTCGAGTGTCCAGATGTGGGAGAACCCGCACACCATCCCCACGCCGTCGGCAATCTCGTGGAACGACCTGTCCACGGGGTTGATGCTCTCGGGTCCCTCGTAGACGGACCCGTCGATGTAGCGAGCCGAGCGCTCGAGCAGCGACTCAGCCACGGGGTGTGCGCCTGTGCGAAATGGTCTGCATGGTCAAGAGCGGGCGACCGGAATCGAACCGGCATCATCAGCTTGGAAGGCTGAGGTTCTAGCCGTTGAACTACGCCCGCGGACCCCTCACGGTAGCGGTCCGCGGTGCGCTGCATTGCTTCGATCATCGGGACCGGCCGGGCGGCGGGGCTCCCGTAGTGCCGCGGGGCTGCACCGGTACACTCGCGGCCGTGCGCAGCAGCGTCGAGACGCTCACTGACAACCGCGTCAAGCTGACCATCGAGTTGGACGAGGCAGAGTTCGAGACAGAGGTCGAGGCGGCCTTCAGGCGCATCGCTCGCGAGGTGCGGATTCCAGGCTTCCGCCCCGGCAAGGCGCCCCGACGGCTGCTCGAGGCGCAGTTGGGACCGGCGGCGGGCCGGGCAGAGGCTCTGCGGGCCTCCCTGCCCGACTACTACGCCCGCGCTGTCGTCGAGCACGACATCGACGTCATCGACGCGCCCCGCATCGAGGTCACCGAGGGCTCGGAAGCAGGTCCGGTGTCCTTCGACGCGGTGGTCGACGTACGTCCCGCCGTTCTGGTGTCGGGCTACGACGAGTTGAGCGTGCAGATCCCGAGCCCCGCAGTCGACGATGAGGAGGTCGTCGCCGAGATCGACAGGTTCCGCAAGCAATTCGCGGAGCTGGCTCCGGTGAAGCGGGCCGCGGTCGATGGCGATCATCTCACGATCGACATCACCGGCACCCTGGGCGGCGAGACCATCGACGGTCTCACGACCTCCGACTACGACTACCTGCTCGGCACCGGGGCGGTGGTACCCGAGATCGACGAGAACCTGCGCGGTGCCAGCGCCGGCGACATCTTGGAGTTCCTGGCCTCGCATCCTGATCCCGAGGAGGATCAGAAGCTCCGTTTCCGAGTGCTCGTCAAGGAGGTGCAAGAGGCCGTCCTGCCCGACCTGGACGACGAGTTCGTGGACGCCAACACCGAGTTTGACACCGCCGAGGAGTTCCGAGCCGCGCTCGAGACCGGACAGGCCAGGACCAGGGTGATGTACGCCGAATCGGTGCGTCGCGAGGCCATCGCCTCCGCGGTGGCTGATCTCGTCACCGAAGAGGTCCCCGGGGCGATGATCTCGTCGGAGGTGGAGGCCCGGCGCGAGAGCCTCACGAGAGACCTCGCCCAGCGGGGTTACGAACTTGACGACTACCTCGACAGCATCGGCCAGTCCCTCGAGGAGTTCGAGGACGGCCTGCGGCTCAGCGCCGACCGCAGCGTCAAGCTGGATCTCGCGCTGCGGGCCGTCGCCTTGGCCGAGGGTCTCGAGGCGGACGACGAAGCAGTCGACGCCGAACTGGAGCAGGCCGTGCTCGCGGCCAGCAACGGAGCCGAGGTGGATGCGGCGGCCGAAGCAGCCCGACTGCGCGACGCGCTGGCCTCGTCCGGACAGCTGTCGGACATGCGGTCCCAGATCTCCAAGCGGACCGCCTTGGAGTGGATCACGGAGCGGGTCGAGCTGGTCGATCCCGACGGGGAGGTCATCGATCCGGAACTGCTGAGACTTCCCGCCGACGTTGGCGAAGGCGCGGAGAGCCCTCAGGATGTAGACACCGATCAAGCACAGGACGAACAAGCCCAGGACGAATCATGAGCATCAGCCCCCGCAACTACTTGGTTCCGACCGTGGTGGAGCAGACCAACCGCGGCGAGCGTGCTTTCGACCTCTACAGCCGGCTCCTCAAGGAGAACATCATCTTCCTGGGCACCCCTATCGACGACGTGGTCGCCAACCTGATCTGCGCGCAGCTTCTGCACCTCGAGTCCGAGGATCCCGACAAGGACATAAACCTCTACATCAACAGCCCCGGCGGGGACATCAACTCGCTGTTCGCGATCTACGACACGATGCAGTACATCAAGCCCGACATCACCACCATCTGCTTCGGTCAGGCCGCATCGGCGGCCGCCGTGCTGCTGGCGGCCGGCACCAGGAGCAAGCGTCTAGCCCTCCCGCACGCCAAGATCCTCCTCCACCAGCCCTACGCGGGGGCGCACGGCGACGCCAGCGACATAGAGCGGATCGCCTCCGAGGTGGCCCGGCTGAAGAAGTCGTTGGAGGAGGTGCTCTCGGAGCACACCGGCCAGCCCATCGAGCAGATAGCCACCGACACCGACCGGGACTTCGTCATGACCGCCGAGCAGGCCAAGGAGTATGGGATCATCGACGAGGTGATCGAAGCGCGTAATGTTGTCGACAACAGCAGCGCCATTCGGGCGATCAGCTGACACTTGAAGGGGAGACGACCGCGTGGCCAAGCTTGGTGAGGGTGGCGAGCTTCTGAAGTGCTCGTTCTGCGGCAAGTCGCAGAAACAGGTCAAGAAGCTCATTGCCGGCCCCGGCGTCTACATCTGCGACGAGTGCATCGACCTGTGCAACGAGATCATCGACGAGGAACTGGCCGGCCCGTCCGACGATCCCGTCGGCGAGCTGCCCGCCCCTCGTGAGATCTACGCCTTCCTCGATGACTACATCGTCGGGCAGGACAGCGCCAAACGCATCCTCTCGGTTGCGGTCTACAACCACTACAAGCGAGTGCAGCTCGGCGAGAGCCAGGACCCCGAGGTAGAGCTCCAGAAGTCGAACATCCTTCTCATAGGCCCAACCGGCTGCGGCAAGACGCTCATGGCCCAGACGCTCGCCCGGATGCTCAACGTGCCCTTCGCCATAGCCGACGCCACCGCCCTGACCGAGGCCGGCTACGTGGGCGAGGACGTGGAGAACATCCTCCTGAAGCTGATCCAGGCCGCCGACTACGACGTGAAGAAGGCGGAGAAGGGCATCATCTACATAGACGAGATCGACAAGATCGCCCGCAAGAGCGAGAACCCGTCGATCACTCGTGACGTCTCGGGCGAGGGCGTCCAGCAAGCTCTGCTCAAGATCCTGGAGGGCACCTCGGCATCCGTGCCCCCGCAGGGAGGGCGCAAGCACCCTCACCAGGAGTTCATCCAGATCGACACGACCAATGTCCTGTTCATCTGCGGGGGAGCGTTCGCCGGCATCGAGAAGATCGTGGAGCGACGCACCGGCACCCGGGGCGTCGGATTCGGCGCTGATATCCGCCGGCCCGAGGACAAGGACCTGGGCGCCATCTTCGCCGAGGTGCTCCCGGAGGATCTCACCAAGTACGGGCTGATCCCCGAGTTCATAGGGCGGCTGCCGGTGATGGGAGCCGTCGGCAGTCTGGAGCGCGATGCTCTGATGCGCATTCTGGTGGAACCCCGCAACGCCCTCGTCAAGCAGTACCAGAAGATGTTCCGGTTCGAGAACGTCGATCTGGCCTTCGAAGAGGACGCCTTGGAGGCGATAGCCGACGAGGCCATCAAGCGGGCATCGGGGGCTCGGGGCCTGCGGGCCGTGCTCGAGGAGGTCCTGCTCGACATCATGTACGACCTCCCGGGCCGCGAGGACATCTCCACCGTGATGATCGACCGCGAGGCCGTATGCCGGAACGTGAACCCCACGCTCGTACCCCGCGCCGAGGAGGACGACACTCGCTCCCGGCGCGCCAGCTGACCGCCATAGGGGCCCCTCGTTGGACTACGGCGCGGCCCTAGACCATCTCGAGACCCTTATCAACCATGAGGTGAAGCCGCGAGCGGGCCGTGTCGCCGGGCTCAGCCTCGAGTCGGTGCAGCGCCTCACCGCGGAGATGGGCGACCCGCAGCGTTGCTACCGGGTGGTCCACGTCACGGGAACCAACGGCAAGGGATCCACGGTTCGGGTCACGGCCCGGCTCCTGCAAGAGATGGGACTGCGCGTCGGCGCCTACACGAGCCCCCATCTCGTGGCCCCCACGGAGCGGATCTCAGTGAACGCCGAGCCCATCGACCCGGAGGTCTTCGGCGCGGCGATCGGGGATGTGGCCCGCTTCACCCACCACTTGCAGATGCGGGCCACGTGGTTCGAGACCGTGACCGCGGCCGCTCTCCAGCACTTCGCCGATGTGGCCGTGGACGTGGCCGTGGTCGAGGTGGGGATGCTGGGCCGCTTCGACGCCACCAACGTGGTGGACGCGCAGGTCGCGACGATCACCAACGTCGGAATGGACCACACCGACGGCATCGGCGACTGGCGGCTGGCTGTTGCCAGCGAGAAGGCCGGCATCATCAAGCCCACCTCGACGGTGGTGTGCGGCGAATCCGATCCCGACACGCGCGACGTGTTCCGGGCCGAGCCCCATGCCGCCATGTTCGAGCGCGGCCGTGACTTCGGAACGGAGCGCGAGCGTCTGGCCGTGGGTGGATGGCTGGCCGATCTTCGCACACCCTACGGACGCCACTCGGATGTGCTTGTGTCTCTGCACGGGCGGCATCAACTGGACAACGCCTCGTTGGCCGTGGCCACGGCCGAGGCCTTCTTCGAGTCGCAGCTCTCCGATGAGGTGATCAGCGAGGCCCTCGCCAACGTGAAGGTTCCCGGCCGCTTCGAGATAGCCGGCCGCGAGCCCCTGATCGTGCTGGACGGCGCTCACAACCCCGATGGCGCCCGGGCCGCCGCAGAGACGCTCAACGAGGACTTCGCACCGTCGGGGCGGCGCTTCCTGGTGGTCGGGATGCAATCGGGCCGAGACGTCGCCGGCGTGCTTCAAGGCCTCGAAGCCGACAGGTGCGAGCGGGTCCTGTGCTGCACCGCTCCCACGGCACGCGGCATCCCGGCTGCCGAGGTGGCCTCGGCGGCTGCCTCGATCGGCGCGGCCGCAGAGGCGGCAGGCGACGTGGAGGCGGCCCTCGACCGGGCGCTCGAACTGGCCGACGCCGACGACATCGTCACCGTGACCGGCTCCTTCACCGTGGTCGGCGCAGCCAAAGTAGCCCTCACTGACAGTGGGCCGTAGCATCCCGGCCGTGGACCGCACGCTGGTCATATGCAAGCCCGACGCGGTCGAGCGCGGCCTCGTCGGCGAGATCATGGGCCGCTTCGAGCGCAAGGGCCTGAGGATGGTCGCGGCCGAGCTTCGCACCCTCGATCACGAGGTGCTCGCCCGCCACTACGCGGAGCACGTCGGCAAGGGCTTCTACGACGATCTCGTCGCCTTCATGAGCAGGGGCCCCGTGCTGGTCGCAGTGGTGGAGGGGCCGGAGGACACCTGGAGCGTGGTGCGTCAGATGATGGGCGCCACCGATCCCATGAAGGCCTCGGCCGGAACCATCCGGGGAGACTTCGGAACTATGGTCACCGAGAATCTGGTCCACGGGAGCGACTCGGCCGAGTCGGCTCGCCGCGAGGCGGGAATCTTCTTTCCCGACCTACAGCAGGAATAGCAGCAGAAACATACGAATTCTGCTGTTGTTTGTTCTTTGGAGGTCCCTTGACGCGAACTGTGTGCCGACCCTCACCGTCGTCTACAATCCGGCTAGCGGTCGGCCGGGTCATCCGGCGTTGTGGTAGCGTCCACTACCTGATCGAGGCATCACAATGAGCACAGCGAGCATGCTTTCGGGGCTGGGTTGGGTCATGGGGCGCGACATGGCTCTCGATCTCGGTACCGCGAACACCGTCGTGTACGTGCGCGGCGAGGGGATCGTGCTCGATGAGCCGTCGGTGGTGGCCGTCAACACCAAGAACGGCAAGGTGCTGGCCGTGGGCTCCGAGGCGAAGAGCATGATCGGTCGCACACCGTCGCACATCCAAGCCGTCCGTCCGCTCCGTGACGGGGTGATCGCCGACTTCGACATGTGCGAGGAGATGCTGCGCTTCTTCATCGAGCGCGTCCATCAGCGACGTTGGACCAAGCCGCGGATGGTCATCGCCGTGCCGTCCGGAATCACCGGCGTCGAGCAGCGGGCCGTGCAGGAGGCGGCCGAGTCCGCGGGCGCCCGGAAGCCGACCCACATCATCGAGGAGCCCATGGCCGCCGCGATCGGCACCGGGCTTCAGGTGTGGGAGCCGACCGGGAACATGATCGTCGATGTCGGCGGAGGCACGACCGAGGTGGCCGTCATCTCACTCGGCGGCATCGTTTCCAGCCAGTCGATCCGGGTGGGCGGCGACGAGTTCGACAACGTCATCGCCCAGTTCGTCAAGAAGGAGCACTCGCTGCTGATCGGGGAGCGCACCGCCGAGGAGATCAAGATCATGCTCGGGTCGGCCTACCCCCTGGCCCGAGAGGCGAGGGCCGAGATCCGGGGCCGCGACCTCGTGAGCGGACTGCCCCGTGTGGTCTCGGTCACCACCGAGGACATCCGGGAGGGCTTGGAGGAGTCGGTTACCGCCATCTGCGACGCCGTGCGGGGCACGCTGGACCACACCCCACCGGAGCTGGCTGCCGACATCATGGAATCGGGCATCATGCTGGCGGGCGGGGGCGCGCTGTTGAGGAATCTGGACCAGCGGATGGCCAACGAGACGGGTATGCCGATCACGGTCGCCCAGGATCCGCTGCTCGCCGTGGTGAGGGGCTGCGGCCACGTGCTCGACAACTTGGACCAGCGGTGACCGTATCGGGCGATCTATAACGTTGGACGATGGCGGTCGCCCAGCGCAGCGGGCGGTCCCGCTACCGCTTGTTGCTGCTGATCCTGACAGCGGCGACGCTTCTCACCCTTGACTTCCGCGGCTTCGGGCCGCTCGACACCGCCCAGAGTCGGGTACGCGACGTACTCGAGCCGGTGGTCTCCGCGGTCGATGTAGTTCTCGGGCCGGTAGCCGAGGTCTGGACCGTGATGTTCACCTACAACGACCTCCGCTCTGAGAATGAGAGGCTCAAGGACGAACTCGACCGGCTCGCCAGCGCCGACATCCGCAACGCGGCCGAGCAGGACGCGCTCGAGAGGCTGCTGGACGCCACCGGGGTGACCTTTGTCGAGGGAGTGGAACGGCTGACCGCGACGGTGCTGCGCGACTCGGTGGGGAACTTCGATGACGACGTGATGTCGATTGACGTGGGTCACCGGCACGGGGTGGCTCCGGGCATGGCCGTCGTCACCTCGGCCGGATTCGTAGGCCGGGTGGAGACCGTGGACGCAGCCTTGAGCACGGTCACCGCGGTGAGCGATCCCAGCCTGGTCGTCGGTGTGCGCCTGCTGGACACCGGTGACGTGGCGCTGGGCCACGGGATGGCCGGCGACCCGACCCGGTTCGTGGTGGACGCCGGCCTGCGCTGGCCCGAGACCGGGGACCTGTCGGAGCTGCCGGCGGTGGGGAGCCCGGTGGTGACCTCGGCCGGCAGCCGCTATCCCGCCGACATACCGGTGGGCCGGGTGGCATCGGTCGAGCCGTCGGAGGCAGGGTTGGCCCAGCTGGTGACCGTCGATCTGGCCGCGGACGTGCAAGATCTCGGCTACGTGACCGTGCTGCTGCTGACACCCACCGACGAAGCACCGGTCGGCCCGGACTCCCCGTTCCCGGAGCAGGCGCCATGACGGCGTCGCAGCCGGTACAGAGTGTGCTGCGCGGGCGTCGCCTGCTGGCCGGGGGCAGCGTGGCCATGATCGGGCTGCGGCTCATCATCGTGTACCTGTTCGCGCTCCTGTTGCAGCTGACGTTCTTCTCGCAGGTGAGGGTGGCCGGGGTTGCGCCGGAGCTGCCGGCGCTCGTAGCCATCCTGGCCGGTCTCTTCGCCGGCCCCCGGCGGGGTTCGGTGATCGCGTTCTGCGCCGGCCTGATGTGGGACATCTACCTGTCCACACCGCTCGGCTTGGCGGCAGCCTCCTTCGTCATCGTGGCCTACACGCTGGGCGGCATAACTGAGGACCTGTTCCACGACACGCGCCTCCAGACGCTGCTGCTGGTGTTCGTCGGCACGGCCGCGATGGTTACGGTCTACGCCCTGCTGGGTGAGGTGGTCGGCCAGCGCGGCCTCATCGACGACCGTCTGCCGCGGGTCGTGCTGATCGCATCGGGCTGGAACGCATTGCTCTCGCTGGTCGCAGCACCCGCAGTGCGATGGGCTGCCGGCAGCGGGCCCGCTCGGAGCCGGACGCGACGGCGCGAACCCACCGCTTCGCCGTTGAAAGGTCGCTGATGGCCTCCAACGGCACCGACATCGACGAGCGGCAGGGATTCCGGCTCTATGCGATCGGCATCGTGGCGGTGTGCCTGGTAGCCGCGCTGTTCGCCCGCCTGTGGTACCTGCAGGTACTCGAGAGCGAGGAGCTGCAGGATGTGGCGGCCACCAACATCCTGCGAGTCGTGTACACGGAGGCGCCGAGGGGCCGTATCTTCGACGCCCAGGGCAGGATCCTCGTCGACAACCGCGTGGTCCAAGTGGTGACCGTCGACCGTTTGGAGTTCCGGGCCGCCCTGGACGAGTCCGAGCAGCGGGACGTCCTGCTCCAGCTGGCTGAGATCGTCAGCCGCTCGGGGCGCCTCACGAAGGTGCGCCACATCGAGGAGCGGCTCAGCAGCTTGGAGTACGGCCCGTTCGACAAGGTTCCTGTGGCGTTCGACATCGACCCCGACCTGCTCGTGTATCTGGGTGAGCGGCCGGACCTGTTCCCAGGGGTCTCGGTGGAGGAGCGCACCGTGCGCAGCTACCCGTACGGCGAGTTGGCCGCCCATCTGCTCGGCTACGTCGGTCCGCTCACCCAGTCGGAGTACCGGGCTCAGAGCGCGCAGATCGATTCCACCGATCCCTCCGCCAAGACGTACCAGCCCGGCGACGAGATCGGGAAGTCCGGCGTGGAGCGGATCTTCGAGAGCGAGCTGCGGGGAGTACCCGGCGTGCGCGTCTTCGAGGTGAACCGGCTCGACGAGATTGTGAAGGTCCACGAGGACAAGGGCCGTCTGCCGATCCCCGGCAATGATGTGCACCTCACGATCGACCTGGACATTCAGAGTCTCGTCGAACGCGAGCTGCGCCGGGGTCTCGACGATGCCCGACGGCAGGAGCCGTTACAGGAGCCCGATGCTCCCCTTCCGCCTGACTTCGTGGCTTCGGCGGGGGCAGCCGTGGCGCTCGACCCCAGGGACGGCTCGATCCTGGCCATGGCATCGTTCCCCACCTACGATCCCCGCGAGTTCGTGAACGGCATCTCGCAGCGCCAGTTCAACGAGCTGACCGACGAGGCGAACTTCTCACCGATCCTCAACCGGGCCATCCAGGGCCTCTATCCGCCCGGTTCGACGTTCAAGGTGGTCACGGCCTACGCGGCGCTCACGCAGGGGGTGATTGGCGTCGATGCCTCCTCGCTGATCGAGGCGGACGAGTTCTACCACGACACCGGGACGTATCGCTATCCGTTCTGCGTGGAGGAATCCGATACCTGCCTGTTCGAGAGCCCGTATTGCTGTGACCGCGGCGTCGACCTGAGAGATGCCATCACGGTGTCGAGCGACACGTACTTCTACCGGCTCGGAGGTGAGGGCTTCTTCCGGCGGCGGCAGCCACTCGACGAGGGCATTCAGGAGTCGGCCAGGGCGTTCGGACTGGGTTCCTATACCGGCGTTCCGCTGCCTCACGAGCGCGCCGGCGTGGTGCCCGACAGGGAGTACTACGACTACCAGTTCGAGCAGGGCGTCTTCCTGCGCGGCGGCGACCAGTGGTTCGCAGGAGACACCATCAACCTGGCCATCGGCCAGGGCAACCTCCTGACCACGCCGCTGCAGGTCGCCAATGCCTACGCGGTCTTGGCCAGCGACGGGAAGCTCCACCAGCCGAACATCGCTACCAGGATCACCGACCGCAACGGACAGGTCCTTGAGGAGTTCGGCCCCCGGCTGCTGCGTGAGCTGGAGTGGACTGCCGAGATAGCGACGCCCCTGCTCGATGGGATGAACGGTGTGACCGCCTACAACCTTCCGAGCAGCTCCGGCGGCGAGGCTCTGTTACGGGGGACGGCCTACGAGGCCTTCAATCTTCCTGGAGAGGGAGGCGTCAACTTCCCGCTGGGCGCATGGCCTGTGGCGGGCAAGACGGGCACCGCGGAGAAGCAGGGCCAGGCCGACTTCGCCTGGTTCGCGGCGTTCGGCCCGGCTACCTGGCCCGAACGCGGCTTCCGCCACGATCCCGAGGTGGTCGTGGCGATGGTGCTGGAGGAGGCCGGCTTCGGCGGTGACGTGGCCGCACCGGCGGTGGCCAGGGTTCTGCTCCCGATCGCCACCCACACCGTTGAAAGGGCCCGCACGGCCAGGGAAGTGGACGCCTGCTACGCCGAGGTCAAGCATCTGGCCTCGTTCCTGGAGGGCGTTCGCACCGGTGAGATCAAAGTCGACCACGACGGCGTGCCCATCTCCGAGACGCGGCCCGAGCTGTCGGAGGACTGCTCCGAGCTGGTAGGGGGCGAGGAGGCGGTGGAGCAGCGAGGACTGGACGCGCTGCTATGACCGCGACCACGACCACTACCGAACCGGCCCGCCGGAACGTCGCGCCCGATCCCTGGTGGCTGCTGGTCGACCCCTTCCTGATCCTGTCTGCTCTCGCCATCGCGGCGATGGGCTCGGTGCTGGTGTATTCGGCCACCAGGGGCGTCGTCGGTGACTTCACCGAGCCCAACAGTGACTTTCTCGAGCGTCAGGTGCTCTTCATCGTGATGGGCGTGGTTGTGGGCGCGACGGCGGCCTTTGTCTCGCCCAAGCTCATGAGGAAGCTCTATCCGCTGGCCTTCGCGGTCATGATGGGCGCATTGTGGCTGGTGCTGCAGGTGGGGGTGGAGGTCAACGGAACCAAGGGCTGGTTCTCCTTCGGCACGTTCAGGATGCAGCCGTCGGAGCCCGGCAAGCTCGTGGTGATCATCGGGCTGGCGCTGCTGCTGTCGCCCCGGAAGGGCGAAGTCGGCCTGGTGCGGGTGCTGCTGGGGCTGGCTCTGGCCGCCGCGCCCATCGCCCTCCTCCTGCTTCAGCCCGACCTCGGAACCACGCTGGTGTATCTCGTGATCGCTCTGATCACGGTGATCGTGAGCGGGATCAAGGCTCGCTGGATCGCCCTGCTCGCCATCGTCGCGCTGGCGGGGACGGTCGGCGTGTACCGCTCCGATGCGCTGGCCGAATACCAGGAAGCCCGTCTGCGCGTGTACCTGTTCGAGTCCGATGTCGCCGATGAGGCCGCCAGCTATGCCTTCAACGTCGAGCAGGCCCAGATCGCCATCGGCAATGGGGGTCTGCGGGGGCAGGGGCTGTTCCAGGGGACGCAGACCCGGTCCGATCTGGTGCCGCAGCAGCAGACCGACTTCATCTTCACCGTGGCCGGCGAGGAGCTGGGCCTGCGAGGCGCGTCCCTGCTGCTGGGGCTGTTCGCGCTGCTGCTGTTCCGCGTCTGGCGAACGGCCCAGCTCGCCCTGACTCAGTTCGAGCGGATGATGTGCACCGGGATCTTCGCCATGCTGCTGTTCCAGACGTTCCAGTCGGTCGGCATGACCATGGGGATGATGCCGGTGACAGGCATTCCCCTCCCGCTAGTCAGCTACGGCGGTTCTTCGATGCTCACCACGATGGCGTCGCTCGGACTCGTCGCCGGCGTGTATCGGCGCCGCCTCGATATCGAAGGGATGCTCAGCTCGCAGCAGTAGGCTGGCGGAGTGAGCAGTCTGTGGCATAGCTCGCGCGTAACGCCGTGAGCAGCATGTGGCATCACCCGCCGGTGACGCCGTGAGCAACCTGTGGCATCAACTTGAACCGCTGCTGCCCCAGGTTTCCAAACCGGCCCGCTACATCGGTGCCGAGGACGGGATGCGGGTTCCTCGCCACGGTCCCGGCGTCGTGTCGTGGCTGCTCACCTATCCGGACACCTATGAGATAGGCCTGCCGAACCAGGGGCTGCAGATCCTCTACGAGATCCTCAACGAGCGCCCCGACGCGGCCGCCGAGCGCGCCTACGCGCCGTGGGGCGACCTTGAGGCGCTGATGAGGGCCGAGGGGCTGCCGCTGTTCTCGCTGGACACTCACCGTCCGGCTCCGCTGTTCGACGTGATCGCCTTCAACCTCTCGGCCGAGCTCACCTACACCAACGTGCTGAACTGCATCGATCTCGCGGGTGTGGCCGTCCGGGCTGCTTCCAGGCACGACTCGGACCCGCTGATCGGCGCCGGGGGGCACTGCACCTACAATCCCGAGCCGCTGGCGGACTTCCTCGACTTCGCCGTGCTCGGCGACGGGGAGGAAGCGGTAGGCGACATAACGGCCGTGCTGGCTGACTGGAAGGCGTCCGGCCGGCCCGGAGGCCGCAACGGTGTGCTGCGAGCGCTCGCCCGCGTGCCGGGCGTGTACGTGCCGTCGATGTACGAGGTCACCTACGACGGCGCCCGGCTCGTGGCCGTCGAGCCGCGGCACCCCGATGTGCCCGCCGTCGTCGAGAAGCGCACAGTGGCCGATCTGGCCGACTGGCCCTACCCCAAGCAGCAACTCGTGCCGCTCACCGAGGTAGTGCACGACCGGCTCAACGTCGAGGTCTTCCGGGGCTGCACCCGCGGCTGCCGCTTCTGTCAGGCCGGGATGATCACCCGTCCCGTGCGCGAGCGTCCGGCCGAGCAGGTCCGCACCATGGTCGGCGAGGGCCTGCGGCGCACCGGCTACGACGAGGTCGCTCTCACCTCGCTGAGCACCGCCGACTTCAGCGGCATCGAGCGGGTCGTGGCCGACACCGTCAACGACGCGGGCTGCAGCCAGGTCTCGGTGTCCCTGCCCAGCCTGCGGGTCGATGCTTTCACGGTGGGCATCGCGGCTCAGATCCAGCGGGCGCGCCGTACAGGGCTGACCTTCGCCCCCGAAGCCGGCACCTGGCGCATGCGCCAGGTGATCAACAAGCTCATCACCAACGATGATCTCTACTCGGCAGTCGAGTCGGCCTACTCGCAGGGGTGGCGCCGGATGAAGCTCTACTTCCTGACCGGCCTGCCCACAGAGACCGACTCAGACACGCTCGCCATCGCCGAGCTGGCCCGCAACTGTGTTGCGTTGGGTCGCACCCACACCCGCTCGCCGTCGGTCACCGTCTCGGTGGGCGGGTTCGTGCCCAAGCCCTTCACTCCGTTCCAGTGGTTCGGCCAGAACACCGTGGTGGAACTGCGTCGCAAGGTCGGCCTGCTGCGCGACGACCTGCGCCGGAACAGGGGCGTTCAGCTCAAGTGGCACGATCCCGCTGCCAGCCTGGCTGAGGGCTTGGCCAGCCGGGGAGACCGCCGTGTCGGAGGTGTGATCGAGCACGTCTGGCGGCACGGCGGCACGTTCCAGGAGTGGTCCGAACACTTCGACCTCAACCGTTGGCAGTCGGCTGCGGAGGCGTGCGGAGTCGACATCGACGCCTACGTCCACCGGCACCGCACCTTCGATGAGGTGCTGCCGTGGGACCATCTGTCCGCCGGGCTACACAAGGACTTCCTGTGGCAGGACTGGCGCGATGCGCTCAATGAGGTCGGCCTCGAGGACTGCCGCTGGACGCCGTGCTACGACTGCGGAGCGTGCACCGGCTACGGCATCGAGCATGTCGTGGCGTCCGCCGTACCTCCGGCGGGAGGAAGCCAAGGCACCGGCGTCGACTTGTCGCGCGGCGCCGAGATCCCGGTGCGCCTGCTCGAACGGCAACCAGTGGGGGCGGCGAGATGACGGGATCGCGTATCAGGCTCCGGTTCGCGAAGCATGGGAAGGTTCGCTTCACATCGCACCGCGACGTGGCCCGGATCTGGGAGCGGTCGCTGCGTCGCGCCGCGGTTCCCGTCGTCTATTCGGCCGGGTTCAGTCCCCGGCCGAAGATCGCATTCGGGTTGGCCCTCCCCACCGGATACAGCTCCGACGCCGAGTATCTCGACGCCGAGATCGATCCTGTGTGGATGGCCGGCATCGACAACGAGAGACTTGTCGGCGCGCTCACCGCGTCGCTGCCGACGGGCATGACAGCACTGGCCGCGGCCGAGATCGCCTCCGGCGAACGGTCGCTCCAGCACGCGGTGACTAGCTGTACTTGGAGGATCGACGCAGCCGGCGCGGACGCCACCGAGGCGTCCGAAGCGGTGTCGCGGGCCATGGATGCGAGCGAGCTGCTCGTTCAACGCGAGCGCAAGGGGCGGCTCACCATCGACAACATCCGTCCCGCCGTCCATGCAGTCGAGGTGCAGGGGAACATCACAGACGGCGTGAGGCTCATAGCCGAGTTGGCCACGCAACCGCGGGCAGTGCGCCCCGCCGAGTTGCTGGCGAGCCTCCGTCCGCCGCTCAGCCTTCTGCGGGCGTGCCGTCTTAACCAATGGATCACAACCGACGCAGGAGAGCGCAGTGAACCGCTGGCCGTCTCCGAGCTGTCGGTCGTCGGAGCGGGAGTCGAGCCATGAGGACCCCGTTCACGTACTCGAAGGAACACAATGACAAACGAACGCCAACCGGCGAGCGCCCCCCGCGCCGCCGGCAAGAAAGAACAAGCCCCTAGGAAGACGGGCGACAAGAAGGAACAGGCTTCCAAGAAAGCGGGCGGCAAGGAGACCAAGGCCTCCGGCCCCCCTGCGGGCCGCGCGCCCCAACCGGCGCAATCGGGCCAGCCTGAGGGCCGAAAGCCGCAGATCGGTGACACCCGGCCGGCACCGCCGACGCCCCCGAGCGCGCCCGGCTCCCACCGCTCCCAGGGCGGGTCGGGCTCCCAGGG
>VYFQ01000003.1 GCA_009842325.1 Acidimicrobiaceae bacterium
GACTTCGGGGGCGGCTGGTGAACCCCCCGGGGCGGTGAAGTCGCGGCCATCAGGTCCGCTTGACTTCGCACTACCACGGCGCCGATCGCTCCATCCGCTCAGCTACGGAGCGTGCGCCCCGCTCGGTCGACGCTTCGCCGAGCGCGAGCGCGGCGTCGGCCACAAGCTGTTGGGTGAAGGTCGTTGTCTGGGCCGAGTGGCGGCGAAGCTGCTCGGTCATGCAGGTATCTACGTTGCGGTCTCTCCCGCCCGAATCGGCCCGGCAACCAGGATCCACATCCCTGCAGCTTACGCGCCTGGATGAGCGCACCCCGCGTGAGCGTAAGGTACGCAGGTTGCACCCCTGAAGGAGGCACCAATGGCTGATTGCGCATTCGTCGGACTCGGCGTCATGGGCTATCCCATGGCCGGTCACCTGGTATCAGCAGGCCATGACGTGACGGTCTACAACCGGACGGCTTCCCGGGCCGAGGCCTGGGTGGCCGAGCACGGTGGGACGGCTGCGCCGACGCCCGCGGGTGCAGCCGCGGATGCCGAATTCGTGTTCGTGTGCGTCGGCAACGACGATGACGTCCGCTCGGTGACGCTGGCCGCGGAGGGAGTGCTGGAGTCGATGGCATCGGGGTCGGTCCTGGTCGACCACACCACTGCATCGGCCGACCTTGCCCAAGAACTGCACGCGGCGGCCGGTGAGCGGGGGGTCGGCTTCGTGGACGCGCCGATCTCGGGGGGCCAGGCCGGTGCCGAGAACGGCGTGCTCACCGTCATGTGCGGCGGCGACCAGGTCGACTTCGACCGGGCCGAGCCGGTGATCGACTCCTACGCCAAGGCGGTCACCCTGCTGGGCGGCCCGGGAAGCGGCCAGCGCACCAAGATGGTGAACCAGATCTGCATCGCCGGCCTCGTTCAGGGCCTGGCCGAGGGGATCGACTTTGGTCGCCGGGCCGGGCTCGATGTCGAGCAGGTGGTGGCGACCATCTCGCAGGGTGCAGCCGGGTCGTGGCAGATGGCCAATCGGGGCGTGACCATGGCCCGCCGCGAGTTCGACTTCGGCTTCGCCCTCGACTGGATGCGCAAGGACCTAGCCATCTGCTTCGCGGAGGCCGAGAGAATCGGCGCCACCCTGCCGGTCACTGCAGTAATCGACCAGTACTACGCCCGCCTCCAGCGCCAAGGCCACGGCCGCTGGGACACCAGTTCCCTAATCGAGCTCCTCGTCGACGACTAGCCCACCCGGCCGATCCGGAGACGTGAGGCGGGGTTCAGCGCTCGGCCAAGACTCTCTGAAGTGCGGCCCTCGCGACTTTGGGCCCGGCCCGTGGTCTTTGTGGTTCCTGTGGCGGCGACGGGTTGGGACCTTGTGCGGGGCCGGATCTGAACAGTTGAGGATCGTCGGGCGCGCACGCGGGCCCGTAGGTCACTCGATCGGGCGGGTGCAGGGTGTGGTTACCGTCGGGGCTCTTGTGGATCTGCCAGCCGTCCCGGTGGATGCGGTTGTGGCAGTCCCAGCAGGCCGGGACGAGATTGTCGAGCTTAGTGGGCCCGCCCCGCGACACGGGTTCGATGTGGTGGGGCTGGCAGATGGCGAAGTGGGTCCCGCAGTGGAAGCAGCCGCCCCATCGGGCGTTGAGGATCTGGCGCTGCGCCCGGGTGGCGGTAGGGCGGGACTCGGTTCGCCAGATGGGCTTGCCGCGACGGTCATAGATGAGTCCGGTGAGCTTGGCATTCGAAGTAAGGCTGTCGAGCACCTCGGCGGGAAGCCTCGTGCCGTCGGGCAGCTCGGCGACAAGCTTGGCGGTGTCGTCGTCGACGCGGGCGACCACGCAGATGTCGGCGAACGGCCGGCCCGCGCCGCTGCTGCCGTTCCCGGCGGTTAGGTAGTCCAGTGCGTCGGCCATGCACTGGTCGAAGCTCCGCCGCCCGGCGCCATTGGCTTTGGCGTTCTTCTTGTCGGCGTCATGCATTCGGGAGGCCTCGGAGCGCAGCCGGGTGGCGATCTGCTTGCCAGTAACGGCGTCGAACTCTCCGTGCAGGTGCACCATCCCGTCGTCGCCGTCCCACACCCGCACTCGACGCCGGGCTCGTTGGCGGGCGTGCTCGGAAGCCCCGTGGTCGCCTTCGCGCTCGGCGGTCCAGCGCCGGGCCACCCGCCTGAACTGCTCGGGACGCATCGACTCGGCCTTGGCCAAGAGTTCGCCGTCAGCCTCCACAGCCTGCGCGCCGGCTTTCTCCACCGCGGCCGCCAACTGCTTGGCGTTGGCCCGAGTTACCCGCCCCGACTCCACCGCGTCACGAACCGCAGGCAGATGCCGCAGGGTCTTGGCCGTCTTGATGTGGCTGCGGGCCTCGCCGATGGGCAACCCTGCAGCATTTGCCAGCACCTCCGCACCGTCGTCGCCGTGACGCTCTTGTCCCGCGATCGACGCCGCAGCCGAGGTCTGCGCGGCCGTGATCATCGCTGACGCCGACTTCAGCGCCGGCATCGCCTCGCGCATCTCCTCACACGAAGCGGATCCGTCATTGACCTGCGCCAAGATCCTCTTGGCCTCGGCCTCAACCCGTCGAGCGTCGTCGATCAGCATGAAGACATCATCTCACACCGGTGTGACATCTGTCAAGTATTTACATCAATATCAGTATATATAAATATAAAACACTCCCGGTACTGATCGGTCCAGAGCTGCGGCGCCCTAAGGAAACTCCGGGTCTGCCGCCGCGCCCGTTGAGATGCGGGCCGTGTCACAGGGGGTCTGTAGCCTCGCCGCATGGCGAGGATCAAGAATCTGAAGGTGTCGGCCAAGGGGCGGATCCGGCTGCCGGCGGCGCTCCTCGCCCGGTGGGGCCTGCAGAGCGGCGGTGAGGTCGCCTGCCTCGAGGTGGGCGACGCCGTACTGCTCTTCTCCGGTGGCGTGGAGGCTCCCAAGAGCGGGTCGCCCGGGCCCTTCACCGAAGCGCGCCGGAGTACCGTCGCTGTTCGAGCTTCCAGCTGGCCGCCTCCCAAGAAAGAGCGGATCTCATTCGACGTCGGAGGAGATGTCTGGGAGGTGTCGTGGGGCCGGCACGACAAGTTCGGAACTGCGGCCTACTGGATCGACCAGACCATCAGCGGCGGCTACGCCGATGACGACGCCTTCGAGACCATGGACCTAACGACTGCGACAGTGTGGGGCTTGCTCCATGGCCACGGCGTCGTGGCCGAGGTCGCAAACGCCTACCTAGACGAAGTGATGGCCCTATTGAAGAGCGACGAGGCCCCGTCGGCGGCCGCAGTGGCTGAAGTTCTCGCCGCGCCGATTGAGGGTTTCGGGCTCTACAGGTACCCCAACCGGAAGGCCGCCTTCATCTCGGAGGCCGTCACGCGGCTCATCTCCGACCCCCCGTCCGACGACATCGACACTCTGCGGGCCTACCTCTTGCAGCTACGGGGTGTCGGACCGAAGACGGCAGCCCTCATCGAGAGTGGGTTCAGAGGCGCGCACGCCGAGGTCCATGTGAATGACATCCATCTGAGGAGGGCCCTACGGCTCAGCGGAGTGTTTCGCGCCCATTGGGACGTCGATCGGCACTACGACCGCTTCGAGACGGCGTTCCTTCAGTACGCGCGGCACGGGAACGTCCCGCCGGTCGCGCTGGACATGTGCATCTGGGACTTGGCGCGGGATGCGGGTTCGGAGGCATTCAACCAGAACGACTGAGCAACTCCGTGACCGATCATGTACCCAGCCAAGTGTTGGCCACGACGCCGACCAAGCACAGGCCGCTGACGTTGCGGCCGGCAGCCACGGAGCGAATGCTCGAGCTCCTCGTCGACGACAGACCGATCGACCCGACCGGGGCTACCTCCGACGACGCATCAGGGCTGCTGCCTAGCGCTCCGCCGGTACCGGGTTCTGCTCGCCGGCGCCGGGCTGCAAGAGTCTTCCGTGCAGGGCTGCGTCAACCTCCTCGGTTGCGTTGAGCGCAGCGATCAGCGCGGTCAGCTTGAGGTCGATGTTGATGACCCGTTCCTCCAGGGCAGTGAACCGGTCTTCGAGCCTGTCCATGCGGACCTCGAGCCTCTCGATGCGGGTGTTGGTGTCGTCTATCCGGGCGTGGATGTCGTTGATGCGGAGGTTGGTGGTGCCGAGGGTGAAGACAAGAAGGGCGATAATGATGCTGCCCATGAGGGTGAGCAGCGGGTTCTCGGCGATCTGGTCGCGTAGGCGGGGCCGCGCCGATCTGCCTGTTGCTGCGGCTTGGGAGCCGGCTGTCGCCGGCTCAGGTTCGGACAGATCAGCCATTAGCGGGCGGGCCTGGTCGGCGGTGGCGGTCAAGGGACTCCTCCGGGCTGGCGGCACAACAAGGCGAGCGCTGTGAGAGACGGATGAATTGGACGCCGCGTAATAGCCCGGCAGCGAAGCTTGGACCCTAAAGTATCATTTTCTGCATTGTGATGCAACTATGGGTGATGGTAAGACGACCGGAATCAGGCAGCCGCAGGCCAATGGTTGCCATACCGCGTTCGAACAGCCGTGCGTGGCGGCCCCATCAGGGCTAACCCGCGGCGGCGAAGTTGGCGGAGGCGAACTCCCAGTTGATTAGGTGCTCGATGAAGGCGTCCACGTAGGCGGCTCGGGCGTTCTGGTAGTCGAGGTAGTAGGCGTGCTCCCACACGTCGATGGTCAGCAGCGCCCGCTGGCCGTGGCGCAGTGGCGTGTCGGCGTCGTCGGTGTTGACGATCTGTAGGCCGTCAGTGCCCGACACCAGCCAGGTCCATCCGGACGCGAAGTTCCCCACCGCGGCCGCCGCGAACTCCGTGTTGAATGCGTCCAGCGAGCCGAAGCTGCGCTCCAGCGCAGCGAGCAGATCGCCTGCGGGTGCCTCGATGCCCCCCGGGCTCATCGAGTTCCAGTAGAAGGCGTGGTTCCAGGACTGCGCCGCGCAGTTGAACAGTGCCGACGGCACTTCGGCCGCTGCCACGATGTCCTCCAACGATGCGCCTTCAAGGGCCGTCCCCGCGGTCGCGCTGTTGACGCTGGCCACGTAGCCGGCGTGATGGCGGCCGTAGTGGAAGCTCATCGTGCGTTCCGATATGTGGGGCGCGAGCCCGTCGAGTGGGTAGGGGAGAGGAGCAAGCTCGATCGTCATCGCTGGCGCGGACTTTCCGAAGGCAACCGGGGGCGAACTCGAATATACGCAGTGACGCGGGCCAACAGGCCGCGGTGTGCCCAATGTCACCGCCGGGACGAGGCCTCGCAGACCCTCCCGCGGATCGTCAACCGGCGAACAGGTTGGTGGGCTGCCCTACCGCGTCGACGTCGGCGGCGAACAGCGCTCCGGCATTGGGCTCGCCCTCGGTGCTGACGCCGGCGATCGGCTCGCGGCCGGTGGTGATGTAGAGCGTGTCCAGGTCCGGTCCGCCGAAGCAGCAGCAGGTGGCCTGGGGCGAGCCCGGAGTGATCACGGCCTCTAGCTGGTCACCGTCGGGTGAGAAGCGCTGCACGTGATAGCCGCCGAACATCGCCACCCACAGGCAGCCGTCGGCATCGACCGTCATGCCGTCGGGCGCGCCCGCGGTGCCGTCGAAGGTCACGAACGGGCGCCGCCCCTCGATCTCTCCTGAATCGGGGTCGTAGTCGAAGCGGTCCACCCGGAACGTCAGCGTGTCGATGTAGTACATCGTGGTCTGGTCGGGACTCCAGCCGATGCCGTTGGAGATCATCACCTCGGAGAGCACTCGCCGGGCCGCGCCGTCGCCGTCCACCCGGTAGAGCGAGGCCACCGGCGCTCCGGGCTCAGCATTGCTCATCGTGCCTTGGAACAGCCGGCCCCGCGGGTCGATCGCACCGTCGTTGGTGCGGTTCGACTCGGGCTCGCCGGGCAGTTCGATCACGGTCTCGATGGCGCCGACCTGGTCGGTGAGCGTCACCGAGGGACCGAGGCCGAGGGCCAGCCCTCCGCCGGCGCGGGGGGCGGCGTTGCCGACCGTGTCCGGGTAGCGCCACAACCCCACCGGCTGGCCCGTGTTGTGATCGAAGCGATGCACGGCCTGGCCGTTGATGTCGACCCAGATGAGCAGGTTCTCGACCGGCGACCACACGCAGCCCTCGCCCAGACTTGCCTCGGCGGCGTGCACGACCTCTGCGTTGATCATCTCAGTCCTCGCCGCTCGGGCCGCATCGTGCCGCCATCTAGACCTTCGAGTGCTGGAGCGCAGCCGGCGTCTGGCTCACGTTGTGGTGGGCGTTCTCGCGCACTGCCCCGAGGTCGGCTCCGATCGTGTTGCCCCTCTCGCCCGGCAGCGAGAAGCCGGTGTACATCACCCGGCGCTCGCGGTCGACGGGGGCGTAGCTCATGTGGAGCGTGCAGCTCAGATGCACGGTGACGTCCCCGGCCCGGGTCGGCAGCGGTACGACGGGAAGGTCGAGGTAGGGGTGGATGAAGTTGGGCTGCACGTTGGCCCGGTGCGAGCCGGCCACAACCGCCAGCTGGCCCGAGCGGTCGTCAGCGCCCGTCACCGAGATCCCCGTCGTCATCGCGCAGCAGTCGTAGCTGTGGCGTCCCAGGCTGCAGTCCTTGTGCCACGGAAGATCCGAGATGCCCGACACCACGTCGAGCGGCTTCACCAGCGCCTCGATGGCGTTCTCGCCGTGGACCCGGGTCCGGGCGACATGGCCGTCGTCGGTGAGGGCGCCTATGCGGGCGTGCCGGCTATCACCGAGAAGCTCGTCGGCTGCCGGCGAGTGCTCCTGGAAGTAGCGCATCCTCACACATCGGTTCGAACCGTCGCCGGTGGTCGCCCACCAGCTGCGGCCGTCGTCGGGCTGGTAGTCGGGCAGGGCCCGGTCCATGTCAACCGAGATCTCGGCCATCATCTCGGCGGGCCACCAGCCCTCGAGGTGCAGGAAGCCGGCCTCGCCCAGGAAATAGGCGATCTCGGCGTCGTCGTCCTCCGGCGTGAAGCGACGGCCCAGATCAAGGGGCCGGCCGTCGCGGTCGCGGAAGTCGATGTCGCCGGGCTCGTGGACGGGGCGGCCGTCGATGATGGCCCGCAGCACCGGCCACCACTTGAGCCAGCGGAAGTGGTCGGCCATGGGCAGTCGGGTGACGAGGGAGGTCGCCAGGGTCTGCGGCGTTTGCAGATCCTGGACCAGGTCGCTGAAGGAACTCCGGTCCAGCTCCACCACAACCCGGGCGCCGACGGTGCCGCCGCGCAGCTCGATGGTGTGTCCGGCCGGCACCAGCGTGAAGCACGTGCCCTCCACATCGACCCCAAGAGCCTTGGCTCCCACCAGCGCCGCTCCCCGGGCTGCGAGCCGGCCGTTGCGGCGGAGGAGGTCGGGCAGCTCGTCGGCCACGAACGTGACCGGATCGATAAGGACCACGTCGGCGTCGAGCCGGGTGCGCATGTCGACCGAGACCATCGCGGCTCCGAACTATCTGCGGGGCCGCCAGCGTACACTTCGAACCACAGGCGAGCGCGACGGTGATTCCGAAGCAAGCGGCGCTAGGTCGAGCCGGCGGCCGCCCGCCTGCCGGGACCATTAACGAGGAGCACCAACCGATGGGCGGGCCAGACAGCGACGCGACCGAGCGGTACACGATCATCTCGGCGGACTGCCATGCCGGAGGCAACATGGCCGCCTACGAGGAGTATCTCGACCCGGCCTGGCGGGGCGAGTTCAAGGAGTGGAGGGGCGCCTACCGCAACCCGTACCGCGACCTCCAGGACGACGGCCGGTCCCGCAACTGGGACGACGACCGGCGCGTCTCGGAGCAGTACGCCGACGGGATCGTGGCTGAGATCACGTTCCCCAACACGGTCCCGCCCTTCTACCCGACCGGTTCCCTGATCGCCCGTCCCCCGTCCGATCGAGCCGACTATGAGCGCCGCTTCGCCGGGATCACCGCCCACAACCGCTGGCTGCGGGACTGGTGCGGCCGGTACCCCGATCAGCGCTGCGGCCTGCCCCAGATCTTCGCCGACGATCTCGATGACGCGGTGGCCACCCTTGAGTGGGCCGCGGCCGAGGGGTTCCGCAGCTTCCTGCTTCCCCACGTCCCGCCCGACAGCGACCTCCCGGGCTACTGGGACCCGCGCTGGGACCGGCTGTGGGCCGCGGCCTCCGACCTCGACCTGATCATGACCCAGCACGGCGGCAACGGCGGGCCCGACTACGGCAAGGCGCCGGCGGCCGGTGTGATCTTCCTGATGGAGGTGCCGTTCTACTCGCACCGCAACCTGGCCCACCTGATCATGTCGGGCGTGTTCGAGCGGTTCCCGAAGCTGCGCTACGTGATGACCGAGCAGGGGGTGGCCTGGCTGGTCGAGGAGCTGCGCCGCATGGACGGCTACCACCGCCAGATGCGTCACGGCCGCGTCGGGGAGCTCGGCTTCGCGGCCGACATCGTGTTGCCGTTGAAGCCGTCTGAGTACTTCGATCGCAACGTGTGGATCGGGGCCAGTTTCCCGTCGCCGGGCGAGGCGGCCGCCATCCGCAAGGTGGGGGTGCACAAGGTGATGTGGGGCAGCGACTACCCCCACCACGAGGGCACCTACCCGTACTCGCTGGAGAGCCTCCAGCGGGCCTTCAGTGATTGGAGCGAGGCCGACATGAGGGTCATATTGGGCTCCAATGCGGCCGATCTCTACGGTTTCGACCTCGACCGGTTGGCTCCGCTGGCAGCGGCGCACGGCCCCAGCGTGGAGCAGGTCGCCACCCCGCTGACGGAGATACCGGCCAAGGCCACCAGCCCCGCCTTCTTCAAGCCGTGACGGGCACGTCCTCCGGGGCCGAGAGCCCCGGCGCAGTAGATCCGACCGCGCCCTACGCGGGCTTCGAGGGCACCGTCGGCAAGATCTTCTCGACTTCCGAGCCCCACTGGCCTGAGCCGGTGATCCCGCCGTCCGGGGCGCCGAACGTGATCGTGATGATGGCCGACGACCTCGGCTACTCCGATCTGGGTTGCTACGGATCCGAGATCGACACCCCGGAACTGGACCGGCTCGCGGCGGAAGGGCTCCGCTACACCGACTTCCACGTCAACCCCATGTGCTCACCGACGCGGGCGTCGCTGCTGACCGGGCTCAACTCCCACATGGCCGGCATGGCCCAGGTGGCCCACAGCGATCCCGGATTTCCGGGTTACAGCCACGAGCTGCGGGACAACGCGGTGACCATCTCCGAGACGTTCCGCGACGCGGGTTGGGCGACGTTCATGCTCGGCAAGTGGCATCTCACCAAGGAGGCCCACCTCAGCGACGGTGCTCCCAAGGCCAGTTGGCCCCTGCAGCGGGGCTTCGACCGCTACTACGGCATCCTCGAGGCCTTCACCAACTTCCATCATCCCCACCGCCTCTTCGCGGACAACCATCACATCGATGTCGAGCGCTATCCCGACGGCTACTACTTCACCGACGACCTGACCGACCAGGCGATCCGGATGGTGGACGAGCTGCGGATCTCGCACCCGAGAAGGCCGTTCTTCATGTACTTCGCCCACGGCGCGGTCCATGCCCCGCTGCAGGCCCCCGCCGCCGACATCGAACGGTTCAGGGGCCGCTACGCGGCCGGCTGGGACGCGCTGAGGGAGGAGCGGTTCGAGCGCCAGCAGGAACTGGGCGTGGTGCCGCCCGGCGCGGTGCTGCCGCCTCGCAACACCGAGGAGCTCCACGAGGTCGGCCCCTGGGACGATCTCGACGACCGGTCCAAAGAGCTGTTCGCCCGGTACATGGAGGTGTACGCGGGGATGGTGCACAACGTCGACCGCAACTTCGGCCGCCTGCGCCGCCACCTAGAGGCCATCGGGGAGTGGGACAACAGCATCGTGCTGTTCACCAGCGACAACGGTGGCTCCCGGGAGGGCCAGTACACCGGCACATCGTCCTACTTCAGGACTCTGCTCTCTCAGGTGCGCGACACCGATCTGGAGGTGGTCGACACCGACTACGCCCGCCTCGACCTGCTGGGAGGGCCCCGAACCCTGGCCCACTACCCGATGGGCTGGGCCATGGTGTCGTGCACGCCGTTCCGGCTCTACAAGATCAACACCCATCGGGGCGGCCACAGCGTGCCGTTCATCCTCCACTGGCCGGCCCGGTTCTCCGGCGCCGGCGGCGTGGCGGCCGGCGGGGTTCGGACCCAGTACCAGCACGTGACGGACGTGTTCCCGACCCTGGCCGAACTGTGCGGGGTGGAGGTGCCGGCGTCGCGTCATGGTGTGCCCGCGCCGGATCCGGCCGGGGCCAGCTTCGCCCCCACGATCACCGATGCGGCCGCTCCGTCCACCCATCCGGAGCAGTACTACGAGAACTTCGGGCACCGAGGCTTCTACCGCGACGGCTGGTCGGTGGTGACCTGCCACCGGCCCCGACGGCCCTTCAGCCAGGATCGGTGGGAGCTGCACAACCTGACGGAGGACCCGACCGAGATCCGCGACCTGGCCGCGGAGTATCCGGACAGGCTGGACGATATGCAACAGGCCTGGGACCGGGCCGCATGGGCCAACCAGGTGTATCCCCTGGACGAGGGCAACCAACTGGTGAGGATCCTGCGCCCGCCGTGGTACGACGAGCTGGCTGCCGAGACAACGCTCAGGCCGGGAACACCCACGCTGGAACGCTGGCGCTCCCAGCAGCTGATCTTCCAGAAGAGCTTCGACATCGATGTTGCCCTTAGTTGGCGGCCTGGCGACGCCGGTGTGCTGGTCGCCCACGGCGACCAGGGCGGTGGCTACATGCTGTACGTGGAGGACGACCGTCTCCTCCTGGCCCACAACGCCTACGGCGACATGACCGTGCTCGACTGCGGGCCGCTGACCGACGGCGCCTCAAGCGTGCATCTGGCCATGGAGAATCCCGGCAATCTGGTGTGGAACGCCTCGGTCAGCGTGGACGGTCAGCCGGTGGGAGAGTCACCGGGACTGGTGTCGCTGATGGCCATGGCGCCCTTCGAGGGAATCGACGTCGGCGTCGACCGCCGCTCGCCGGTCAGCTGGGACGTCTACGAGCGCCACGGCCCGTTCCCGTATTCCGGCCGGCTTGAGGCGGTGACCTACCGGCCCGGCGAATTGTCCCCCGACGCGGGATCCCTCTGGCTCGACTACATCAAGGCCAACGGAACCCGCTACGAATAGGAACCATTGACGTCCAAGCCCCACGAGTGCCATCCGCGCACACGGGAGCGGGCGAACAGCTCGATCTTGGACATGGCGGGGAACATCGCCTCGATCCGGTGGCGCACCTCGTCAGGCTTGCGGCTGTGCTCGCGCCGAGGTTCGCGCACCAGCTGGCGCACATTGCGGGCGCCGCGGGGCCAGGGGATCTTGCCGTGCTTGAAGACAAGGCACAGCTCGCACTGCGACATCGTGTAGAAGCCCGGATTGACCTTGCACTTGTCCCACACGAACGCCACCGTCGCCCAGTTGAAGCCCCATGACGTGCCCAGGTCGATGGCTTGGTCCAGATGCGGGCTGGTGGCCCACAAGAACAGCAGTGAGTTGTCCGACGCTACATCCAGCACAGGCAGCTGGCGCAGGGCTTGCAGCGGGACGGTCGGGTAGTGGCGTACTGCGCCGCCGCTGTCGCCGTTACCCGTGCCGGCGTGTTGCATCTGGCCCTTGTAGTCCCAGGGCGGGTCGGCGTAGATGATGTCGAATCGGCGCTCCGGCAACGGAGGGAACAACGTGAGTGGGTCTGGTTCGGTAACCGTCATCGCTCTGGGGATCGGTCGGTGCTCCCAACGGTAGTTGCCGCCGCTCTGGCGGTGGAAGATGCCGATAGCGTTCGGTCAGGACTGTTTGGGATGGGCGATGCACATCGGTTACACGGCTGAGCAGGAGGCGCTGAGGGGCGAACTGCGGGTCTACTACGCCGATCTGCTCACCGACGACGTGAGGGCCGCCCTGGGCGCGGAGGACGGCACCGGGCCGGTGCACCGCCGGATCGTCCGCCAGATGGGAACCGACGGCTGGCTGGCCGTCGGCTGGCCAGAAGAGTACGGCGGCCGGGGCATGTCGGCGGTGGAGCAGTTCATCGTGTTCGACGAGTCGGTGGCGCTGGGCGCGCCCATCCCGATGCTGACCATCAACACCGTCGGCCCGACCATCATGCAGTACGGCACCGACGAGCAGAAGGACTTCTTCCTGCCCCGCATCGCCGGCGGCGAGCTCACCTTCTGCATCGGCTACTCCGAGCCCGACGCCGGAACGGACCTGGCCTCGCTCACCACCCGGGCGGTGCGCGACGGCGAGACCTACGTGATCAACGGCCAGAAGACGTGGACGTCGCTGGCCAAGGACGCCGACTACATCTGGCTGGCGGCCCGAACCGACCCCGACGTGCCCAAGCACAAGGGCATCTCGCTGTTCTGCATCCCCATGGACACGCCCGGCATCAGCATCGAGCCCCTCGACCTGCTGTCGAGCCACAACATTAACCACACCTTCTTCGACGACTGCCGGGTGCCGGCGTCCACCCTCATCGGTGAGGAGAACCGGGGCTGGGGACTGATCACCAGCCAGCTCAACCGGGAGCGGGTCACGATCTGCTCGTCGGGCATGGTCACCAAGCGCTTCGAGGAGTGCGTGGAGTGGGCCAAGTCGGCCAAGCGGGCCGACGGGTCGTACGTGATCGACGAGCCTTGGGTGCAGCGCAACCTGGCCGAGGTGGCCGCCCGGCTCGAATTCCTTCGCCTGGCCAACTGGAAGGTGGCCTGGACGGTGGCCAACAAGATCGACGGGGCCGAGCCCGACATGGCCACCATCGCCGGGTTCGTGGCCGACTCCTCGGCGGTGAAGGTGTCGGGCACCGAGTTCTACGTCGACGCCTACCGCAGGCTGATGCAGGTCTACGGCCAGCGGGCCTACGTCGTCGAGGGCTCGCCCGGGTACCTGTCCCGCCTGGAGATGATGTACCGCTCGACGGTGATCCTCACCTTTGGCGGCGGCACCAACGAGATGCAGCGCGACCTGATCTCGCAGTTCGGCCTGGGCTACCCCCGAGCCTCCCGCTAATGAACCGTTTTGTGAGCAGATATGCCGCTCTGGGCGGCTTGGTTGCTCACAGAACGCGTGGGGGATGACGGTGGACTTCGAGCTGGGCGAGGAAGAGCAGGCCGTCCGGGATCTGACCGCGCAGGTGCTCGACGACATGTCGTCGCATGAGCGTCTCAAGGCACTGGCCGCCGAGGGCGACCATGTGGACCGCAAGGCCTGGGCCGCGCTGGCCGCCACCGGAGTGGTCGGCGCGTCGATCCCCGAGGCCCACGGCGGGCTCGGCCTCGGCTTCCTGGCCACGGCGGTGGCGTTGGAGGAGGTCGGCCGGCGGGCGTCCCCGGTGCCGCTGCTGACCACCGCGGTCATGGGGGGCATGCCGATCGCTGCCTTCGGCACCGAGGATCAGAAGGCCGGGTGGCTGCCGGGAATCGCCGATGGCTCTGTATTGGCCTGCGCCGCGCTGGCCGAGGACGGGGCCGCTCCCGTCGAACCGACGACGGCGGCCCGTTCGGACAACGGCGGCTTCGTCCTCGACGGCACCAAGGTGCTGGTCGCGGGCGGCCTGGACGCCGACGTTTCGCTGGTGCCCGCCCGTCTCGACGACGGGGGAGTGGGCGTGTTCATCGTGCCGACCGGCGCCGAAGGCTTGGAGCGCGTCCCGGTAGGGGTGACGACAGGCCGTCCCGAGGCCCGATGCGAGCTGTCGGGCGTGTGGGTGGATGCCGGCGCTCAGCTTGGCGCGGGCGCGGCCGATGGCACCGAGATCGTGAGGTTCATCGAGCGGCACGCCAATGTCGGGCTGTGCATGACGATGTCCGGCGCGGCCCGGGCCGCCATCGAGTTGGCCGCCGACTACACCAAGCAGCGCCACCAGTTCGACCGCCCGATCGCCACCTTCCAAGCGGTGAGCCAGCGGGCGGGCGACTCCTACATCGACGCCGAGGCCATCTGGCTGACCGCCTACCAGGCCGCGTGGCGCCTGTCGGCCGGCCTGCCCGCCGACCGCGAGATCGCCATAGCCAAGTACTGGGCCTCAGAGGGCAGCTTCCGGGTGGTGCACGCCGCGGTCCACGTCCACGGCGGCGTCGGAGTTGACCGCGACTATCCCCTGCACCGCCACTTCCTGGCCGCCCGCCACATGGAGCTCACTCTCGGCCACGCCGAGGAGCAGCTAGCCGACCTGGGACGCCTTATCGCCGCCCCATAGAGGTCGGGCGTCAGTCTTCCAAGCGCGATCGGGCGAGGAGGGCCGCTCCCAGCAGGCCGGAGTCGTTGCCCAGAGCGGGGGCGGTCACGAATGCGTCGTCGCCGGTGCCGTAGTCGGCATAGCCGCCGAGTTCCGTGCGGGTCGCGGCCCGGATCATCTCAGCCAGGCCCGGGCGGGCGCCGACGCCGCCCCCGAACACGACCCGGTCCGGGGCGAACGAGTAGGTGAGCACCCGCACGAGTTGGGCCAGATACGAGGCCTCCAACTGCCAGATGTCGTCGCGACCGCCGGCGTCGGCCGGGTCGATGCCCCAACGCTCGGCGATGGCCGGTCCGCAGGCCATGCCCTCCAAGCAGTCGCCATGGAACGGGCAGCGGCCCGGATAGTCGTCGCCCGCCACACGGCGAACCGGGATGTGCCCCAGCTCGCTGTGGTGACGCCCGCGCCACGGTGTTCCGTCGACCACAACCGCGGCGCCGATCCCGGTGCCCACGGTCACGTAAGCGAGCCGCCGCGGCCGGGGCTCGGGCCCTAGGGCTTGCTCGGCCACCGCGGCCGCCTCCACGTCGGTCTGGATGCCGGCCGGCACGCTCAGCGCCTCAGACAGCCGGCTCAGGATTGGGGCTCCCGACCACCCCGGCTTAGGCGTGTCCCTGATCGACCCGTAGCCGGGCGAGTCAGGATCAAGATCGACCGGGCCAAACGAGGCGATTCCCAGCGCGGCCACCGGCTCGGACCGTCCGAAGAACTCCACAACGGTTGCCAGCGTGATGTCCGGGTCCGTCGTCGGCAAGGAGCAGGAGTCGACGATCGTCAAGTCCGAGGACACCACCGCGCATCGGAACTTCGTCCCGCCGGCCTCCACCGCCCCCACCAGCGTGCCCGTCATCGCAACCGCCCTCCGAGTGTTCCTTTGAGTGCCTGCATTGTTACTCGGAGTCACCCGCTGAGCGACGCTTCAAGTCAGTGGAGAGTCACGCCTCGGGGTGGCGAGCGGAACGTTCCCCAGCATTCGATGGTGCCGTCGACCCGTACCGCACAGGAGTGGCTCGGGCTCGCGGAGACTGTCGTGAACGGGCCGTGGGGCGCGTCGAGGAGTCCCGCATAGTCCAGGCCCCAGCACTCGACGGCGCCGTCGACCCGTACCGCGCAGGAGTGGTTGCGGGAGGCCGAGACGGAGCTGTACGAGCCGTCGGGTGGGTCGAGGAGTCCCCCGTGGCCGAGGCCCCAGCATTCGATGGTGCCGTCGGTGCGGATGGCGCAGGAGTGGCTAGAGCCCACGGACAGGTCGCGGAAGCTTCCGGTGGGCGCGGGGCCCCAGGCTTCTCCCCGGGATCCCCAGCATTCGATGGTGCCGTCGGTACGCAGCCCGCAGGCGCGGCGGTTACCGACCGCCAGCACCGTGAGGGGCTTGTCGAGTCCGCCGGCTCCTCCCAGCACGAGGACGGGGGAGCTGTCGCTTGATGCTTGGAGGTTGCTCCAGCAAAGGGCCATGCCGGCGGCGTCCAAGACGCAGGCTTGGCTGCCCCCGGCGCGGACCGCTCGGATCGCTCCGGGCGCCCGTCCCTGGGGACGATTGTGGGAGGCGACGATGCGCTCAAGGACCGCCTGCACCTGATCCGTTGAGCCGGGAGGACCGACGCCCCAGCATTCGACGGCGCCGCTGGGGCGCAAGCCGCACGAGAAGCTGGTGCCCGCCGTGATCTGTGCGAACTGCCCGCCGGGGGCGTCGGCCTGGCCATAGCTGTTCTGACCCCAGCATTCGACAGTGCCGCCTGTCCGGATCGCGCAGCCGTGTTCGTCGCCGGTCGCCACTGCGCCGAACGCGCCGGATGGTGCATCCAGCCTGGTGGCGAAGCGCCGGCCCCAGCATTGGATGTTGCCGTCGAGCCGCACCGCGCAGGAGTGGTCCCATCCGGTGGACACCGACCGGAACCGGCCTTCGGGCGGGTCGGTCTGACCCCAGTGGTTGGCGCCCCAGCAGTCGAGCCTCCCGTCCGTGCGCACCCCGCAGGAGTGACGTCCGCCGGTGTCGATCATGTTGTACCGGCCGCCCGGAGCGTTCTCTTCGCCGGTGAAGCTGCGACCCCAGCACTCCGCGGTGCCGTCGCTGCGCAGGCCGCAGGACTGGTCGCCACCCGCCGAGATCAACACGAACTGCCCGGCTGGGGCGTCGGTTTGGCCCCAGTGGTTGTCGCCCCAGCATCGGACCCCTCCGGTGCCCCGCAGTACGCAGGAGTGTCCGAAACCGGCCGCCACCGCGATGTAGTGGCCGCCGGGAGTGGTGACCGCCTCAGTCTTGGCGCTGCCCCAGCATTGGATGTCGCCGTCGACCCGCACCGCACAGGAGTGGCTGTCGCCCACGGTTATCGCCACGTACTGCCCGCCGGGGGCGCGCAGCAGTTCCAGGAAGTCCAGGCCCCAGCACTCGATGGCGCCGTCAACCCGCAGCCCGCAAGTGTGTCGCCGGCCGGCGGACAGGGCGGTGAACGTGCCGGCGGGCGCGTCGATCTGGTCGCTGTTGTTGGCGCCCCAGCACACGACCGTGCCGTTGGTGCGCAGCGCGCAGGTGTGGCGGCTGCCTGCGGCCGCCGCTGCGAATCGACCCGGGCCGAGGTGCTCCGGATCGTGCGGCTCGCCGCCGGACTCGATGGGGTCGCCCGCCTCGGCACCGGGGGGATCCGACTCTGCGGTGCCCTCATTCGAGCACGCGGTGGCCACCAGCACGAGCGCGCACGCGACGAAAGCTGCCGTTCGCAGCCCCACGACAGGACCGTAGCCGGGAGCGCCGCCGCGGGCTGCCGGGGCCGTGCCGGGAGGGGTTCAGACGTCGGGGAGCACGGCGATGCTGGAGAAGCACATCTCGTCGACGGTGCCCTCGTTCCAGGTGATGTAGCGGGGCTCGGGCATGAACAGCAGGGTGCGGTCCCACCAGCACTCGAAGCGCAGCATGTCGCCCCGTTCGATGCGGATCTTCTCCACCGGCTCGTAGTTGAGCTGCCACTCGAAGTCCCACACCGGGATGTCGAGCAGGATCCGCTCCTCCGGCGTGTCGGGATGCAGTGTCATGCGGTAGGCCGCGCCGAACTCGTGCATGTGGCCCAGCACGGTGTGGATGGTGCCGGTGTCCCGGGCCGGCAGGTCGCAGGAGCTGTAGCCGACGCTGCCGTCGAGGTCGTCGTAGTCGTCGACGGTGCCGCCGCACTGCGCCAGCAGCAAGCCAGGGATGAGCGGGGCGAAGTCGTCGTATTTCTCGCCGATCTCGGCCAGCACGTTTGCCCGCTCGCACAGGTTGACGTAGCCGTCGATGGTGGTCGCCCGCTCGGCCGCGACGGCAGCCTCCTCGGGCGTGCAGGGCACCTCAGCCGGAGTGAGGTAGCTGTCGCCGGTGATGTGGGTAATGCCCGCGGCCACCTCGGCGTCGGTGGCGGTGTCGAGGATGATCCAGGAGCCGTCGGGCGGGGTCTCGTGGTCGTAGTGGTAGTGGATCTGGTTGACGATCATGTCGCCGGGCCAGAGGTAGAGGCCGTACCCGTCGGGGTAGATGGTGGGCGACTGTCCCGGCGCCCAGCCCTGGATCGAGTACACGCCCTGGCTCTGGAGTCCGGACAGCCCGAAGCAGGTCCAGCCCGGCTCGTCGGAGAAGCCCTCGGCCGCCTCGATGCGGTCCTCGGCCGCGATCCTGGCCGCGACCTCTGAAGCCGCCGCGGCCGGCACCCGGTAGACGATGGCGTGGTGCACCACCTCCACCTGGTCGGGCCGGAACTCGAAGCCCTTGACCCAGTTGCCGTCGCCTTCGGGGTCGGCCACTTCGTGGACCTGGCAGCGGTAGTCGTCCTTCTTGACGGGCCAGCCGTCGGGGCGTGAGTAGCCGGTGTACAGGCCGTCGCGGGGTCCGATCTTCTGGTCCTCCTCCACCGGCAGGATCGCCTGGACGCTGGCCACCAGCGACGTGTCGGGACGAACGTCGAGGCCGCCGCCGGCGTCGGCCCACGCCTTGATGGCTGCGATCTCGTCGTCGCTGAGCGACCAGTCGTGCACGAACTCCGGGCTCAGGTCCGAGGGCAGCCACGGCGGCATGAAGCCGATGCCGGTGACGAAGGCGATGTCGTCGGCGATGGCCGCCGCGTCGCCGGCGGTGTCGAGGGCGAGGGTGCTCCAGGCCGGGCCTCCAGTTGTATGGCAGCTCACGCAGCGGGTCTCGAGGATGGGCTGCACCGTGGCCGCGAACCGTCCGCTGGCGAACTCGGTTGCCGGGATCTCGCGGCGCAGGTCGCCGGTCGGCTCCGAGCCGAACTCGACCCGGTCGGCGACCAGCTCGAAGGTCAGGATCACCTCGTCGGAGGTGTGGACGAGGCGGGCGATGTTGATGGGACCGACGCCGTAGTGGCTGGTCAGCACGGTGGTCGACATCGTCGCGACAAGGGCGTCTGGAGTGACGGTGACGGTGCCGGCGAACGTCTCGGTGCGGGTGGTCTCCTTGACGGTCAGTTCGCCGGTGATGGCGATCTCGTAGGACAGGCCGTCGGCGAAATCGGCGTCGAGGCCCTCGACCTGCGAAGGCCGGAACCGCACGAAGGGCCAGTGGCTCGACTCCAGGTAGTCGTGGCGGATGCGCTTGTCCCGCAGGACGGAGTCGGACTGGAACATCTCCACGTTGACCACGATCTCACCGGCCCGGCTGGCGGCGAGATCGACGAGGTTCACCGCGATCTCGCCGGCCATGACGGATGTGGTGCCCACCGTGGTGCGTGACAGCCCGCCGAGGCGTTCCTCGATGTGGTAACTGGCCCGAGATCCGCTCCCGGGCACGATCCGGTACAGCCGCTCGGTCTCGATGTCGAAGTCCTCGGGATCCTCCACGTCGACGACCGGGGGAGCGACCACCTCGCCCCCGGTCACCAGGTCTCCATGGTCGACATCTCCGTCCACCGCAAGGTCGACGGCATCCACGGCTACGTCTACGGCGGTCTCGACGGTTCCGAGCCACTGGCCCCGGGTCGAGAACGCGGCCACTCCCAGCACCAGCACCGCCAGGATCGCAATCCGGCCCGGATCAAGCCTCCGCCACCAGGACACGCCTCAGTATGCCCCGACCCCCCGACCCAAGGGAATTGGCAGCTGTGGGGTCCCGTTTGGGCGTTGGTGGCTGCCAGTTCGGCTCGTCAGTTGGTGTAGGACACTCCCTCGGGCGGAGCCCGCAGGGTTCCCCAGCATTCGACGGTGTCGTCGGGAGAGCGAAGGCCGCAGGCGTAGCCCCGGCCCGCCTCGATTCCGGCAAACGGTCCCGCTGGGGAAGTCTCGCTCCACCCCCAGCATTCGGCAGCGCCGTCGCTTCTGAGTCCGCACGAATGCTCGGAAGCCGAGATGGCCTTGAAGGTGCCACCGGGTGCGCCAGTCTGGCCGTGGGAGTTCGATCCCCAGCACACGGCGCCGCCGGCGCGCAATCCGCAGGTGTGGCTCTCGCCCGCTGCGAGATTGCTGAAGGATCCTTCGGGAGGGTTCAGCCTCCCTGCGTCGGAGTTGCCCCAACACTCAGCCGTGCCGTCGCGGAGGATGCCGCAGGTATGAGATCCGCCCGCCGCGACTGCGATGAAGCTGCGATCAGGTACGTCGGTCTGGCCGTGGGAGTTCGATCCCCAGCACACGGCGGTGCCGTCGGGTCGCAATCCGCAGGCGTGACCGATGTTGGCCGTCATCGCGTTGAATGGTCCATCAGGTGCGTTGAGCACTCCGAAGCGGTCGTAGCCCCAGCACTCGACGGTCCCCGTTGAGCGCAGGCCGCAAGCAAAGTAGTTGCCTGTCCCTACGGCGTCGAAGCGTCCGCCGGGAGCGTCCATCTGCCCCACCAGGTCCGAGCCCCAGCACTCGATGGTGCCGTCGGCGCTCAGCCCGCAGGTGTGGTCGCCGCCGGCTGCGAGAGAGGAGAACGATCCGCCCGGTGCGTCAGCTCCAGCGCCGAAGCGCCGTCCCCAGCAATGGATGTCGCCGTCGGTGCGCAGCCCGCAGGTGTGCTCCCCGCCGGCCGACACCGTCTGGAACCGGCCATCGGGCGGGGCGGCCTTGCCGAAGGCGTTGGAACCCCAGCACTCGACGGACTCATCGATGCCGACCGCGCAAGAGTGCTCGATGCTGGCGGAAACGGCGCTGAACAGCCCGCCGGGAGCGTCCAGAACGTCGCCGAAGGGGTTGCCCCAGCATTCGATGGTGCCGGCGGTGCGGATGCCGCAGACGTGCGAGAGCCCAGCCGAGACAGCCGTGAAGGCTCCGCTGGGCGCCCGGGTGGAGCCGTTGTCGTCCAGTCCCCAGCATTGAACGGTTCCGCCTTCGCGCAGTACGCAGGCATGACTGCCGGCCGTGTCCACCGCCGCGAAGTGCCCGCCGGGCGGAGTGAGTTCCTTCGCGTAGTCGCCACCCCAGCATTCGATGTCGCCGTCGATGCGCCGGGCGCACGTGTGGTAGCGACCGGCCGAGATGTCCGTGAAATGCCCGTCGGGCGGGTCGGTCGTGCCTAGGTTGTCCCAGCCCCAGCACTCGATGGTGCCGTCGACGGTGATGGCGCAATTGTGCTCGTACCCGGCCGCGATGGTCGAGAACTGTCCCGAGGGAGCGTCCAACACACCGTCGCGGTTCGGCCCCCAGCAGGCGACGGTTCCGTCGGCGCGAATCGCACAAGCGTGCCAGTACCCGGCCGCCACCGCCGTGAATCTCCCCTCGACCGGTGCGGGTGGAGAGGTGCTCGGTGCTTCGGCACTAGAGCGGTCGTCGGTGGAGGCTGCCTCGGCGTGATCGCCTTCTCCAGCCGGGCCATCGGGCGCGGACGGCTCCTCCGAGCACGCCGCAGCCGCCAGAACGGCCACCACTAATAGACAAGCGAGTCGCATCGGTGGTGGTGCCTAGTATCGCGCCGTGACTGAGTTCTTCACCGACGTTTCCGAGCCGATCCGCTATGCGGGGCCGGACAGCGACGATCCGCTTACGTTCCGCTGGTACGACGCCGACCGGGTGGTGGGGGAGCGCACCATGGCCGAGCACCTCCGCATCGCGGTGTGCTACTGGCACTCGTTCAACTGGCCGGGCAACGACGTGTTCGGCGACGGCGGCTTCGACCGGCCCTGGCTGGACCCGACGCTGGATCCGATGGACGCGGCCCGCACCAAGATGGCGGCCGCGTTCGAGTTCTTCCAGAAGCTCCGCGTGCCGTTCTTCTGCTTCCACGACCACGACATCGCCCCGGAGGGCTCCTCGTTCGCGGAGGAGAGCGCCAACCTTGGGGCCATGGTGGACGAGGCGGCGGCCCACATGGAGCGCACCGGGGTGCGGCTGTTGTGGGGCACGGCCCGGCTGTTCTGGCACCCCCGCTACATGGCCGGAGCGGCCACAAGCCCCGATCCGGAGGTGTTCGCCCGGGCCGCGGCCCAGGTCCGCAACTGCCTGGAGGCAACTCACCGGCTCGGCGGGGCCAACTACGTGCTGTGGGGCGGCCGGGAAGGCTACGACACGCTGCTCAACACCGACGTGGGCCGCGAGCTCGATCAGCTCGGGCGGTTCCTGAACCTGGTGGTCGAGCACAAGCACGCCGTCGGATTCGACGGGACCATCCTCATAGAGCCCAAGCCTCAGGAGCCGGTCAAGCACCAGTACGACCACGACAGCCAGACGGTTCACGCCTTCCTGCAGCGCTACGGGCTTGCCGACGAGGTGAAGGTCAACATCGAGGTCAACCACGCCACCCTGTCAGGCCACGATTTCGCTCACGAGGTGGCGGTGGCCGCGGCGGCGGGGATTTTCGGATCGGTGGACGCCAACCGGGGCGACGACCGGCTGGGCTGGGACACCGACCAGTTCCCCAACTCGGTCGACCAGATGGCGCTCGGCGTCTACGAGATCCTGCGAGCCGGTGGGTTCACCACTGGGGGGTTCAACTTCGACACCAAGTTGCGCCGCCAGTCGATCGACCGTACCGACCTGTTCCACGGCCACATAGGGGGAATCGACACCCTGGCCCGGTCGCTGCTGGTGGCTCACGCCATGCTGTCCGACGGCGCCTTGGAGGACCTGCGGGCCACCCGTTACGGCGGATGGGACAGCGAGCTGGGACGGGCGATCATGGCGGGACAGCGGTCGCTGGCCGACCTGCATCAGGCGGTGGCCGATGGGGAAATCGATCCAGCGCCCCGCTCGGGGCGCCAGGAGGCGCTGGAGAACCTGGTCAACCGCTACATCGAGCGGGTCCGCTGACTGCCGGTGGGTTGACGGCGGGCGACTGCTGAGGGCCGGTCACTCCAGCGGGAACGGCAGCTGAAGCCACCAGGGGCGGTCGATGGGATCGATACGGCTCACCCACTTGACCCACCAGAAGCCCCGGCGTCCCGGTGCCACCAGGCGGACCGGCGCGCCGTGGCCCCGGCGCAGGGGCTCGCCGTTGTAGCCGACGGCCAGGTGCAGGTTGCCGGCGTCGCGAGCCGGGAATAGGCGGCTGTAGCCGGTCAGCGATGTGACTTCCAGCGTGGGCGCGTCCACCGGCGGCATCAGTTCGGCCAGCGACACCGCGTCCCACGATTGGCGGCTCCACCACCCGCCGGTGCAGTCGAGGTCGGCTTGTAGGGGTGCGGCTCGGGCGTGCAGTGCCTCGAGCGCCATCGGCTCCCCCGCGATGGTTAGTTCCCAGTCGGAGACCGGCACCCGGGGTGAGCGGTCGTTGAGCCACATCGTCGTCGGCATCTCCGCGGGGTTGAACGAGGCGATCTCGTGGGAGCCGGTGAAGCGCCGGTTGTCGCCCACCACGAGCTGCTGTACGCCGTAGGCGAGGCCGGCGGCCGCGACCGCGGCACCACCGCCGATCAGAGTCCTGCGATCCAGATCGGCCACGCGGGGACGGCCGGGCCGGCTGGCGATGTGCCACACCACCAGCGGTGCCAGCAGCGCGGCCAGCAGGAAATGGGTCCACAGCGCCGACCAGTAACCCACCCCGTGCCATAGGCCGGTGGCGTGCAGGATCCCTAGGACGACGGTGGCCAGCACCAGTACGCCCATCAGCACCGACAGCCAGCGGGTGACCCGGCGGCGGCGCAGGCCGGTGCGCACCGAGCCCCTGAGCTTGAACGGCGCGAGGGCCAGAAGGCTCAGACCGGCCAGTGCATGAATGATCGTCACCCAGCGGGCCCAGCCGCTACCCACACCCCAGGACACGAGCCCGCTCACTGCGGCCACCGTCACGGATCCGCCCAGCAGCAGATCCACCCGGCGGGAAGTGAGCCATTTGGTAAGTATCATGCTATTTTGTTCTATATGACTATCGCCTAATGGCCTCGACGGTTGGACATGCTATACTTGGGAGGACATGACGGTGGCAGAAGCGATCATCGGAGTCTTGGGAGCAGGCTTGCTGGGCCTGCTCGGCCTTTTCTTGCAAGCGATACGGTCCGACATCCGCGCTCTCGCCACGCGCTTGGATCGGGTTGAGGAGCGACTGACCCGGATAGAGGCGACCCAGGCCGAACACAGCCGCCTGCTCGCCCACATGATGGGTCACGGCGAGCGGATCGCCGCGCTGGAGGGCAGAGCCGGCGTCGACTAGGCGGACCCCAGGACGGCGTCGGCGATGCGGTCCTCGCAGGCGGCTTGGTCCCACCAGGAGAGCTGGAGCTGCTTGGCTCGGCGGAAGTAGAGCTGGATGTCGTACTCCACAGTGAAGCCGATGCCGCCGAACACCTGCTGGCACATGGCGGTGACTTCCCGGTAGGTGCGGCAGGCGAACAGCTTGGCCATGGGGGCCAGTTGATCAGTGGAACGGCCCGTGTTGTGGGCCCACGCCGCCTCGTACACCAGCAGCTGGGCCCCGTCGAGGGCGGTGCGGGCGTCGGCCAGGTAGTGCGAGATGGCCTGGAACTCGGCCAGGGCCTTGTTGAACTGGCGCCTCTCCTTGGCGTACTCGACGGTCATCTCCAGGGCGGCCGAGGCGCCGCCGACGGCCTGGGCCGCAGCCAGGATCGCGCCGGCGTGCATGGCGTGCTGCCAGGCCTCCCAGCCGGCTCCGACGGGAGCGCCGGCGGTGCCCAGGCGGGCATCGGCGGGAACGGGCACGCCGTCGAGGGTGGCCAGGTACTGGGTGTCCGACGAGATCGACATCCGCTGATCGAGGCTCAGGCCCGAGGCGTCCGCTTCCACGACGAACAGGTCGATGTCGGTGTCGCCGTGGCCGCTGCGGGCCAGCACGACGATGAGATCGGCGGCTGCCGCGAACTGGACATGCTCTTTGGAGCCGTCCAGCACGAAGCCGTCTCCGTTGGCGCGGGCGGCCAACTGCACGCCGCGGGGCTTGTAGCCCCCGCCCGGCTCCAACCATCCGACGGTGGCGATGGTCTCGCCCGATGCGATGCCGCCCAACAGCTCGGCCTGCTGGGCAGGCGTGCCGGCCTGTGCGATGGCGCCGGCGGACAGCACGCAGCTGACGAAATGGGGCAGCGGGGCCAGCGAGCGCCCCAGTTCCTCGTAGAGCACGACCCCGTCGAGGAGGCTCATGCCCGAGCCGCCGGCGCTCTCCGGGACTATGAGGCCGCACAGGCCCAGCTCCCCGAAGCGCTGCCAGAGCTCCCGGTGGATGCCGTCGGGGTCGTCCTCGAGCTCGCGTACTCGCTCCAGCGGCGAGAGTTCGCTGCACAGGCCGCGCACCATGTCGCGCAGCATCTCCTGTTCCTGGGTGAAGTCGAGGTCGAGCATCAACGCCTCCCGCAAGCCTGGTCGAAGGACGGGAACATCACGGGTTCCAGTCCTCGCCGCGGCGCTGCCACGGATTGTCGGCCGCCGACATCGGCAGGGCCACCTTGGCCTTCCCGGTCGTGCAGACGCGGTCGCCGGCCCGCAGCACCAGGTCCAGCTCGGCCCAGCCGCAGCCGGAGTCGTCGATGGGCACGGCCGTGACCACCGACGAGATGGTCATGGTGTCGCCGGGGAAGACCGGGTCCTGCATACGGAACGAGACCCGTCCCAGCCGGCCCCGGGGCCCGGTCCAGTCGGTGACGGCCCGCTCGATCCAGGCGAGCTGGTTGGGCGTGTTCAGGAAGATGTCGCGGGTTCCGTTGCGCTCGGTGGCGAAGTGGTAGTCGTGGTGCATGGGCCGCCAGTCGCGGCTGGCCAATGCACCCAGAACGACGGTGGTGGCGGTCACGTCGTGGACGAGGTCGGGCGGTGCGTCGCCCACCGACACCTGGTCGTGGGTGGGGTCCGGCTTCGCCCGTGGCCGGGGCGTGTCCGTCTCGGAGCCGGACGCCGCCTCGCTGGTGGCCTTCGACGGCGCAGCGGCGGGACTGTCGGCGCGGCGGTAGCCGAAGCCGGTGTAGGACTCAACGCCCACGAGGGCACCGGCCTGGTTGTGGTATTCGATGTCGATCACCCAGAAGTGCCCGGTGCCCAGCCAAGTGGTCTTGGGGCCGCTCAGCGACTTCACGACCTGGCGATGGCTGATCACGTCGCCGGGGCGCACCGGATCATGGAACACGACCGTGTTGTCGCTCATGATCCCCTCGGGAAGCCCTAGGCGGTCCTTGAGGTCGAAATGCGACTGCATGGGACGCTGCTCGGCAGTCGCCCCGGGCGACCATCGGTGGGGGCGCAGCCATAGCGACAGGGTGCTGAGGGGCAGGATCTTCCCGCCGGTGAGCATCCCGGCCACGCCGTCGTCCCAGTACAGCGGGTTGCCGTTCTCGGTGGCGGCCAGCGTGTTCCAGCCGTAGCCCAACTCGGCCGGGAAGTCGGCGGTGTCGGGGTACTGGGGGCGCCCGATCAGCTCGGCTATGTCGGCCGGCACGGTCTGGTCGATGTCGGTGGTCATGCGATCACTCCTGCGGCTGCCATCTCCGCGATGCGGGATTCGTCGTAGCCGGCCTCGGCCAGCAGCTCGGCTGTGTGGGTGAGGGTCAGGTCGGGCAGATCGCAGGGCGAGCCGGCAGGTTCGGCGCCGGCCCAGACCGGAGCAATCTGCTCAATGGTGCCCTCGGTGGGATGCTCGGCCTTCACGACCACTCCACGGGCCCGATACTGCTCGTCGGCCACCGCCTCCGACACGCTGTTCACCGGGGCCACGCAGCAGTCGGCGGGGCCGAGCCGCCGCACCCACTCGTCGCGGTCGGCCGACGCCAGCACCGCTGTGATGGCTGCCCGGATCTCGTCCTGAGCGGCGTCGTCGGTCTGGGCGTCGATGTAGCGCTCAAGGCCCAGCTCCCGGCACAGGTTCGCCCAGAAGGCGTGCTCGATGGCGGCCACCGACAGGTGCCGGCCGTCGGCGCAGGCGTAGACGCCGTAGCACGCGTAGCGGCCGGTGAGGATGTAGTGGCCGGGGCCCGGCTCGGCCCCGGTAGCCAGATGCTCGTCGGCGTACAGCGACATCATCCCGATCGCGCCGTCGGCCACCGACACGTCGAGGTACTCGCCACGTCCGGTCCGGTCGCGGCGCAACAGAGCGGCCAGCATCGCCAGAGCGGCGTGCATACCGCCGGCGGCGATGTCGGCCACGGTGGCGCCGGGCAGCGCAGGCGTGCCGTCGGCGTCGCGGCCGCTGCAGTGCACGTAGCCCGACACGGCCAAGTAGTTGAGGTCGTGGCCGGCCCAGTGCCGGCGGGGGCCGGTCTGGCCGTAGCCGCTGGTGGAGCAGTAGACGACCCGCTCGTTGAGGGCCCGGACGGCCTCGTACCCGACGCCGAGACGGTCGGCCACGCCCGGCCGGAAGCTCTCGACCACCACATCGGCGTCCCGGGTCAGCGCCAGGAAGGCGTCGCGTCCCTCGTCGCTCTTGAGGTCGAACAGCGCGCGGCGCATGCCGCGGTAGCCGCTGTAGGCGTAAGGGGGAGGCACGACCGCGACGGTGGCGTGGCGGGGCACGGGGCCGACCTTGACCACGTCCGCCCCGTAGTCGGCCAGCAGCCGGGTGGCCCGGGCCGCCGGACCTACCGGAGCCAGATCGATCACCCGGACTCCTGCCAGCGCGGCAGTGCGCTCCGAAGTCTGATCTCCTGGCGTCACAGCGTCACGTCTAGAAGTTCTTGGGGAGTCCGAGACCCCGGCGAGCGATAATGTTCTTCTGGATCTCCGAAGAGCCTCCGCCGATGGTGTCGATCACGGTGAAGCGGTAGGTCGACTCGGAGCGGCCGTCCATGGGGGCGTCGGAGGTGTGGACCCGGAGCTGCGCCCCGGGCCCGGCGATGTCCATGGAAGCGTCGGCCAGGCGCTTGGACAGCTCGGTGGCGTAGAGCTTGTACTCCGAGGCGGCCACCGTCGGGGGCTGGAAGCCCTCCTTGCCCTCGCGCACCGCCTGCTCGACCTTCACCGCCTCGGCCACGAACTTCAGGCCCAGCACCCGGGCCACCTCGGCCTCGGCGTGCAGGTTGGCCAGACGGGCCCGCACCCGGGGATCGGATCGCACCGCCTCGCCGTCGCGCTCCGCGTCCTTCACCCATTCGGTGAGCAGGTCGAGGCGCTGCTTGATGGGCGAGAACGTGAACATGGTGAAGCGTTCGAGGTCGAGGGCCTGGCTGATGTAGCGGAACCCGTGGTTGACCTCGCCCACCACGTAGTCGTCGGGCACGAACACGTTGTCGAGGAACACCGAGTTGGTGCGCTCGTCGCCCATGGTCCAGATGCCGTCGACGGTGATGCCGGGCTGATCGAGGGGCACCAGCATCAGGGTGATGCCCATGTGCTTGTTGTCGGGGTCGGTGCGGGTCCCGAGCCAGTACCACTCGGCGAAATGGGCGGACGTGGTCCAGATCTTCTGGCCGTTGAGCAGCCAGCCCTCGGTGCCGTCCTCCGCGGTGTGCCGCTCCGCTTTCAGCCGCATCGAGGCGGCGTCGGACCCCGCGTCGGGCTCCGAGTAGCCCACCGCGAACTCCACGTCGTTCTCAAGGATCATGGGCAGGAACTCGGCCTTCAGCTTCTCGGAGCCGTGGGCGATGATCGTCTTGCCCACGATGCCGACGCCCTTGCCGATCTGGGGGCCGCCCCGGGCGGCTAGCGCCTCGTTCAGCAGGTACTCGTAGACGCCCTCGCCCTCGCTGCCGCCGTACTCGGCGGGCCAAGTGATGCCCAGCCATCCCTTGCGGCCCATCTCCTTCATGAAGGCCCGGCGCTCGGGGGTGTCGACCAGCTGGGCCATGTTCTCCCTGGACAGGTCGAACACGTCGGGGTCGTTGTTGGCGTCGAGGAAGGCCTCTACCTCGGCCGCGAACGCCTTCTGCTCGTCGGAGAACTCGAAGTCCATAGCGGCTCCTTGGTACCAGCGGCTGCAGGCGGCCGGGCGGGTGGGGCCAGCGTACCGGTGTGTTGCTGCCCGGCTGTCGGTGTCGACGGGTTCCGCGGACCCGTCAGTACATGGAGCTGGAGCGGATCACCGGCTCCTCGCCCCGGGCCCGGCGCAGCTCGTCGTCGAGTGCCCTGGCGAGGGCCACCGTGTCGGAGGTGACGGTGACCATCCGGAAGCCCTGCTCGATGCGGCGCTGGGTCAGCTCGGACACCGTGTGGCACCCCGCGATCACATTGTGACGGGCGCATCCTTCGAGGATCTGGGCCACGGCCGCGTCGAAGGCAGGCTCGCCGTCGTTGTTGCCCGGCTTCAATCCGAGAGTCACCGACAGGTCCGACGGTCCCACATATATGGCGTCGACGCCGGGCACCGACAGGATGTCGTCGAGGTTGGACACCGCCTGTGCGGTCTCCACCATCGGGATCACGGCCACATCGGTGTTGGCGTTGGCGAAGTAGTCGGAGCCCTCCTGGCGCACGACCCGGGTGCCGGCGTAGCTGCGACTGCCTTCGGGGGCGTACCGGCAGTACTGCACCGCGGCCTCGGCCTCGGCCCGGGTGTTGACCATGGGCACGACGATTCCTCGGGCGCCGGCGTCGAGGCTTCTGCCGATGATGCCCGGTTCGTTCCACGGCACCCGAACTACCGGCGTGGCCGAGCCCAGGTTGATGGCCTGCAGCATGTGCCACGCGTCGCCGTAGTCGAGCAGGCCGTGCTGGATGTCGACGCAGACGTAGTCGAAGTCGCAGCGGGCCACGATCTCCGCGGAGTAGGAGCTGGCAATGCCCAGCCAGCCGCCGAGAGCGGGCTCGCCTGCGGCCCAGCGCTCTCGCATGGGGTTTCTTCTCATGGCGGTTTCTTCTATCAGGCGTTTGCTGCCGAGCCGCCATCGGTTGCATCCTGTCGTGGGTGGAAGCGACCCGACGGGAAGGACCGATGGACTACGACACGATCACAGTCTCCGTGGACGGGGCGGTCGGCACACTGCTGCTCGACAACCCGTCCAAACTCAACCCGCTGTCGGTGGCCTGCCTGCTGGAGCTGACCGACGCCGCCCACTGGTTCGACGGCCACGACGACGTCAAGGCGGTGATCGTGCGAGGCAACGGTCGAGCCTTCACGGCCGGCGCGGACCTGGCCGCGTTCACCGGTGGGGGCGGAATGGACCGGGCCGGCACCGACGCCGGACGGGTGATGGCCGAGGCGATCACCGCCATGCAGGCGGTGACGGTGGCGGCCATACACGGCCACTGCGTGGGTGGCGGTGTGGTGCTGGCCGCCGCCTGCGACCTGCGAATGGCCGCCGAGGATGTGCGCTTCGTGATACCCGAGGTCGATCTGGGCATCCCCCTCGCGTGGGGCGGGATCCCCCGGCTGGTGCGAGAAGTCGGTCCTGCGGCCACCCGCGACCTGGTGATGACGTGCCGCCCGTTCGGCGCGGCCGAGGCTCAGACGCTGGGCTTCGTCAACCGGGTCGTGCCCGCGGCGGATCTCGAGGGCGCCGCGGAGGAGCTGGCCCGGCTGCTGGCATCCAAGTCGGCCTACACCTTGCGAGCCACCCTGCGGGCCGTGGACGCGGCCGCGGAGGCCCTGGTTCCCACCGGCGGCTCCTGGAACGACGCCGACTCGCTGGCCGCGGCGAGGCGCGACCCCGAGTCGCGCGAGACGGCTCGCCGCTACCTGGAGTCGCTGGGCCGCTGATTCCGGCCCCGCTCAGGCACTCACCTCGATGAGGTCCCAGAGGGCCTCGACATCGTCGGCGGTGGTCCAGGTGGAGCCGACCGAGATCCGCACGAACCGTCGCCCGTCGATCTCCGACGGGGTCACGTAGAACCGGCCGTCGGCGTTGACGGCCGCGGCTAGGGCGTCGGTGGCCTCGTTGCCGTCCACGTGCACGAACGACACCAGCGCGAAGTGCACCGGCGCGATGCGCTCCAGCCTCCGATGACTGTCGATGCGATCGGCCAGCTGACGGGCCCAACCGACGTGGTTGCGGATCATGCGCCGCAGACCCTCGGCGCCGAAGCCGCGCAGCACGAACCACAGCTTCAACGCCCGGAACGGCCGGCCCAGCGGGCCGTGCCAGTCCCGGTAGTCGATCACCCGGCCCGACTCCGAGGCCGGGTTGCGCAGGTAGGGGGGCGTGACGCTGAGGGTGTCGATCAGGGGCCGCCGGTCGGCGACCCACATCACCGAGCACTCCAGGTTGGTGGCCAGCCACTTGTGGGGGTTGAACGTGTAGCTGTCGACCAACTCGAGGCCGTCGTGGTGGTGGCGGAACTCCTCGCAGATCATGGCCGAGCCCCCGTAGGCGGCGTCGACGTGGTGCCACATCTGCTCGGCGCGGGCGATCTCGCCCAACGGGCGCAACGGATCGACCCCCGCAGTCCCGGTGGTGCCCACGTTCGAGCCAAGGAAGGCCGGTACCAGACCGTCACGGCGGTCGGCTTCGATCGCGCCGGTCAACGCCGCCGGCCGGACCGCGAACTCAGCGTCGACGTCCAGCAGGCGGATGTGACCGAATCCGGTCAGCATGGCGCCCTTCTCCAGCGACGAGTGGGCCTGACTGGACGTGTACGCCACCATCTGCTCGGCCGGTGCTCCGGTGCGCTCACGGCACAACTCGCGGGCCACCACCATGGCGGTGTGGGTGGCGGTCGAGGCGCCGGCCTGGAGCACCCCGCCGCCCGGTCCGGTCGTCTTCCACGACTGGGGCACGTCGAGAAGGTCGACCAGCCAGTCGAGCACATGGGACTCGAGCTCAGTAGATGCCGGTGAGGTCGCCCACAGCATCCCCTGCACGCCGATGCCGGCCGCGGCCAGCTCGCCGAGCACCGCCGGTGGCGAGGTCTGGGCCGGGAAGAAGGCGAACCAGCCCGGATGCTGCCAGTGGGCCAGCCCCGGCACCACCACCCGATCGAGGTCAGCAAGAACCGCATCGAAGGGCTCGGGCAGCTCGGGAGCGAGCTCGGGGAGCTTGGCCCGCACATCGCCCGGCTCCACGGCTTCGCGAACCGGCCTGGCGCCTAGCCCGGCGAGGTAGTCGCTCACCCAGTCCACCAGGGCGTGGGCGTTGCGGCGGAACGCTTCGAGGTCGAGCGGGTCGGGCGGTGGTGCAGGTTCGGGCGGCATCGAGGGGGATGGTAACGGCCACCGGATTAGCCTCCGGTGTGCACGACAGACACCCGTCACCCGCCGATGTGGCGACCGTCTAGTGCGACCCCCCACCTGACTCGCGAAGGAGTACCAAATGGCCGAGACAGCATTCAAGGGCAATCCCGTCAACACGAGCGGCGACTTGCCGGCCGTCGGCTCGGCGGCGCCGGCGTTCAGCCTCACTGGAGGCGACCTCGGCACCGTGACGTCGGAGAGTCTCGCTGGAGGCCGCGTGGTGTTGAACATCTTCCCGTCCATCGACACTCCGGTCTGTGCCCAGAGCGTGCGCGCCTTCAACGAGCGCGCGGCCAGCATGGCGGGCACCACCGTGGTGTGCGTTTCGGCCGACCTCCCGTTCGCAGCGGGACGCTTCTGTGAGGCCGAGGGCATTGAGAACGTGACCACCGGCTCCACCTTCCGGAACCCCGAGTTCGGTGACGACTACGGGGTCGTCATCGGGGAAGGTCCCCTCTCCGGCCTGTGTGCCCGGGCCGTTGTGGTCATCGGCGCCGACGGGACCGTGTTGCATTCGGAACTGGTCCCCGAGATCACCCACGAACCCGACTACGACGCCGCCTTAGCCGCCCTGGGCTGAACCTCTCCTGGCCCCGGCGGGTCAGGGACTCAGAGCGACGATCTCGCGGCGGTAAGGGGTGGTGTCGGCGTCGTCGGTGGGCGCTTCCAGTTCCTCCGCGTAGCGGCGACCGTCCCACACCGCGGCCGCGATCGTGCCGGGAGCCAGAGCGTCTCCCACGGCCCGGACGCTGCGCAGGCCGCTGTCGGCCCAATCGTCGCGCCGGGCCAGCAAGTCCTGGGCCAGCCCGTCGACGGGCAGGCGGGCCGTCACCAGCAGCACCGCGTCGGCGTCGATCCGGCCCTCGCGGCCGGTGAAGGCGCACTCGGTTCGCAGACCGTCGTCGAGCACGGCCGACACCGCTCTCGACGTGTGCAGTTCGACGCCCGCTTCCATGAGACGGGCCTGGATGCGGTGCTGCTCCATAGTGTTGACCGTCCACCTCGACACCAGCGGCTCCGGCGTGGCCAGCACCACCTCGTAACCCTCGCCTTGCAGCAGTTCGGCCAGCACGCCGCCCATGTAGTAGTGGTCGTCGTCGTAGACGGCCACCCGAGCGCCGGCGGGCGGGCGGGTTCCGGCCAGGATGTCGTCGGGCGTGTACACCGGCAGGCCGCCTATGGACATGGCGCCGGCCCGGGTGTGCCAGCGGGCCACGCCGTCGCGGCGCCACTGCGAGCCGGTGGCCACCGCGATGTGGTCGAAGCCGTAGGAGAGGGCCTCCGCGGCAGTCATGTCACTCTCCAGGAAGTGCTGGACGTTGTCGAGCCGCGAGATCTGGCCCAGGCGGTAGTCCACCACCCGGATCCATTCGGCCAGCCCGGGCAGGCGGGCCTCGGCTGACACTCGTCCTCCCAGGGTGCGGGACTTCTCGACCAGCACCACTTCGTAGCCGCGCTTGCCCAGCGCCATGGCCGCCTCCAGACCGGCCGGGCCGGCGCCCACCACCAGCGCCTTCTCGGCCGCGTGGCGGGGCCGGTAGTCCTCGGGGTGCCAGCCGCGCCGCCACTCCTCGCCCATCGACGGGTTCTGGGTGCAGCGGATGGGAGACATCGTGTAGTCGCCGGTCACGCAGATGTTGCAGCCGATGCACTCGCGGATGTCCTCCGGCCGGCCCTCCTCGATCTTGAGGGGCAGGTACGGGTCGGCGATGGAGGGCCGGGCCGCGCCGATGAAGTCGAGGATGCCCTGGCGGATCATGCGGACCATGGTGTCGGGGGAGGTGAAGCGGCCGACCCCGACCACCGGCTTGGAGGTCAGGGCCTTCAGGCCCCGCACCCACTGCTCCTCGTGGGCCTCGGCGCTGAAGCGAGACGTGACGCTGTCGTCCTCCCAGGTGCCCGGCACGAAGTCCCACAGGTCGGGGATGTCACCCAGCTCGCCGATCACCTCCTCGATCTCGGCGCGGTCGATGCCGTCGCGGTACATGGTCTCGTCCACAGTGATCCGGCAGGCCACCGCGGCCCGGCCGGCGACCTCGTCGACGGCGTCCTCCAGCAGCTCGCGCAGCAGCCGCATCCGGTTGCGGAGGCTGCCTCCGTACTCGTCGCTGCGGTGGTTGTAGCGGCGCGACAGGAAGTGATGGGCCGCGCCGAGGGAGTGGCCCGAGTAGACGTAGACCAGGTCGAACCCGGCTCGCAGCGAGCGGTCCACGGCTTGGCGGTGCCAGCGTCGCAGGTTGGCGATGTCCCGCTTGGTCATGGCCCGGGCCTGGACAGGGTGGGAGGAACCGGAGATCACCGGCAGTGCCGACGGCGCCTGCGGAACCACACGGGAGTGGAGGTTGGTGCCGTCGAGTCCGTTGTAGGCGAGCTCGACACCGGCCAGCGCCCCGCAGTCGTGGACCCGCTCGGCCATCACCGCCAGCGCGGGGATGTCGCTGTCGTCCCATATCCGGGCCTCGATGTAGGGCGTGACCTCTGACGTGTAGTGGATCTCGGCTTCCTCGGTGCACACCACCGCCCAGCCGCCCTGGGCCTTGACCGCCCGCATCTCGGCGCAGGCTCTGGGGTCCCGGTAGCCCATGCCGTTGCAGTGCGGCACCTGGAAGAACCGGTTCTTGGCCACCAGCGGGCCGATCGGAACCGGCTCGAACAGGACGTCGTAGGCGGGGTCGCGCATGGGCGTCAGGACGCCGAGTCGAGGGCTTCGGCGCAGCGGGCCAGGGAGTAGTCGATGAACAGCCGGGCGCCACTGTCGTCGTAGTGCTGGTTGTCGCCCATGGCGCCCGCTGTGTGGCGCACCCTCACGCCCTCGATGATGCAGGCCACCCGCCAGAACTGCAGCGCCACGTACCAGTCCAGCGACGACAGGTCCCGGTCGGATCGCCGGCTGTAGCGCTCCAGCACATCAGCAGGGCTGCCGAAGCCTTCGACGGTGGTGGGCATGTCGGCCAGCCGGCCCTTGCCCCTCTCCGTGTCGCCCCACCAAGTCACCAGCCCGGCCACGTCGATCAGCACGTCGCCGAGGGTGCACAGCTCCCAGTCGAGCACCGCGGCCACCGATCCGTCGGCGGCCATGATGCAGTTGTCGAGGCGGTAGTCGCCGTGCACGATCCCTACCCCCTGCTGATCGGGGATCGTCGCCACCAGCCGGTCGTGCAGGGCCCTCACCAGGGGCAGGTCGCGGTCGGAGCCTTCGTCCACCTGGCGCTGCCAGCGCCGCAGTTGGCGGGCGCAGTAGCCCTCGCGGCGGCCGAGGTCGCCCAGTCCGACGTCGTCGGGGTCCAGGGAGTGAAGGTCCGCGAGGGTGTCGATGATCGAGCGGGCCATGATCGGTCGCACCGTCTCGTCGACCTCGATCGCGTCGGTCCGGTCGAACACCACGGAGCCGTCCACATGGTCCATGACGTAGAAGTCGGTCCCGTTGACCTCGGGGTCGGTGCACAATCCCAGCGCGGGCGGAACCGGCACCGGGGTGGGGGCCAGGGCCGAGATGACCCGGTGCTCGCGGCCCATGTCGTGGGCGCTGGCCAGCACGTGGCCGGTGGGCGGGCGCCGCAAGACCACCCGGCGGCCGGTTGCATCGGTGACTACGAACGTGAGGTTCGAAGCACCCCCCGCGATGGGCTCGAAGTCGAGCGGCGCGATCGTGCCCACCTCCGCCGCCAGCCAGGCGGTGACCGGCTCTGGATCGATTCCCTTCGGTGCTCGGGCCACGGCGCTAGCGTCGCCCGGCAGCGCCCCGAATGCAAGCCTCCGGGGATCTAGCGGCTGCGTCACGCGGCAGGGAGGTCAACCATGAGAGTGGGCTTCATCGGATTGGGAAACGTGGGGTCGAAGCTCGCAGGGAGCCTGCTGCGCAACGGTTTCGATCTGGTGGTGCGGGACCTGGATCGCTCGGCCGCGGCTGCGTTGGAGTCTGCGGGCGCGGGGTGGGCCGACAGTCCCGCCGAGATGGCTGCAACTGCCGACATGGTGATCACCTGTCTGCCCAGCCCCGCGGCCAGCGCGGCGGTGATGGAGGCCAGCGACGGAATCCTGGCCGGTCTGGCCGCCCGCCCCGACCGCGGCGACGATGCCGAGCCGGTCATCTGGGCCGAGATGAGCACCACCGACGAAGCAGAGGTCCGACGCCTGGCCGCGCTGGTGGCCGCCGCGGGCGGCGCCGCAGTGGACTGCCCGGTGTCGGGAGGCTGCCACCGGGCGGCCACCGGCAACATCTCGATCTTCGCGGGCTGCGACCGGGCGACATTCGAGCGGGCCCTGCCGGTGCTCACCGCCATGGGCCGCAACATCCTGCACGCCGGGCCACTCGGCTCGGCATCGATCCTCAAGGTGGTCACCAACTACCTGGCCACCGCCAACCTGGTGTCGCTGTGCGAGGCGCTGGTCACCTCGAAACAGGCCGGGATCGACCTGAACACCGCCTACGAGGCCATCCGCATCTCGTCGGGCAACTCGTTCGTGCATGAGACCGAGAGCCAGGTCATCCTCAACGGCAGCCGGGACATCAACTTCACCATGGACCTGGTGCAGAAGGATTTGTCGCTGTTCGCGGCGGTGGCCGAGCGGGCCGGCGTGCCCTTGGAGTTGTCGCCGGTGCTGATCGACATATTCGACGACGCCGCGGTTCGCTACGGGTCGCGGGAGTGGTCTCCGAACGTGGTGCGCCGGCTTGAGGAGGCTGTGGGCACTTCGGTGCTCGCTCCTGGATTTCCGGCGCAGATGATTGACGACGAGCCTGAGGTGCCTGGTCGCGAGGTGGTTGTCTCCCGGGGCTGACTTTGTGTCGTTCCGGCCGGCGGGTCCTGTCGCCGAGTCAGATGACCGACACGGGCTTCGCCCTATTCGTCGGTCATCTGACTCGTCGCCACCCGCCGGCCTGGCGGGACTGACCAGAGGACTAACCGAAGGCGCCGTCGGCGCGGAGGGTGGCGATTCGTCCTGTGCCTAGTCCGAGTACTTGCTCCATTACCTCGTCGGTGTGCTGGCCTACGGTGGGGGCTTTGGAGGGGTTGGCTGGCTTGCTGCCGTCTACGTAGACGGGGAGGGGGAGTTGTTCGCAGCCGACCTCGTTGGTGGGTAGGAAGCCGATGCGGGCTTGGAACTGGGGGTCGTCGCCTATGTTGGCCGGGGTGTTGAACGGGGCGATGGGGGTGTTGACCTCGTTGCTGAAGGTGAGCCACTCCTCGCAGGTCTTGGTGGCGAAGATGGCTTTGAGCTCGTGTTGCAGTTCGGTGTTGCCCCGGGCGTGGTCGGCGTAGGTGGACCCTGGCCAGCGCTCGTACAGGTCCATGCGTCCAACTCCCTCGCAGAAGTTGCGCCAGAAGGCTTGCTCTGAGGCCATGAACAGCACATGGCCGTCGGCGGCGGCGTAGGCCTGGTAGCGCACGCCCTCCCACATGCCGGCCAGGCCGGCGGGGCGCCGCTCGTAGTTGTCGGACGGGTTGCCGGTCACTTCGTCGTCGGGGCGAAGGTAGGCCCGCTCGGACTCGATGCGGTACCAGTCCATGTAGGCCGAAGCGTCGGACTGGGCTACCTCGATCTCGCAGCCCTCGCCGGTGTCGCGGGCCTTGATCACGGCGGCCAGCACGGCCAGCGCGGCCAGCATCGGGCCGACGTTGATGCCGACGTTGGGCATGTCGGGCGGGATGCGGGTGAAGCCCTCATCGTCGACGACGGGCTGCACGATCCCCGACCAGGTGTCGTAGGCGATGCCGTGGCTGGGCATGTCCTTGTAGGGGCCGGTGGCGCCGTAGCCCGACAGGGTGGCGAACACCAGCCGGGGGTTGGCTGCGCTGAGTATGTCGTAGCCGAGCCCGAGGCGGGCCAGGGTGCCGGGGCGCATGGCCTCCACCACCACGTCGGCGGTGGCGGCCAGATCGATGTACAGCTGCCGCCCGGCCGGGTTCTTGAGGTCGAGAGTCACGCTGCGCTTGCCCCGGTGGGTGTGCAGGTGCAGCAGCGACACGCCCTCGACAATGGGCCAGGTCATCTGGCGGATGTAGTCACCGGCGGGCGACTCGACCTTGATCACGTCGGCGCCCAGGTCGGCCAGGAAGGTTCCGAGGTGTCCGGGCCCGAGAAGGCTCGACTCGATCACCCGCACCCCGGCCAGCAGCCCAGGAGCATGCTCGTCAGTCACGGCGGCCAGTGTAAGGACAGGTTCAGGGGTCGATGAGTACGCCGGGGTTGAGGATGCCGTTGGGGTCGAGCCGCTGCTTGACGGCCCGGACGGACTCGGCGAACAGCTCGGGGCGCTGGCGGTCGTAGCCGCCGGGTCGGTGCATGCGGCCCACCGCGTGGTGGTGGGTGACGGTGCCGCCCGCATCGACGACCGCTTGGTTGGCTGCGTCCTTGATGATCTGCCACTGGGCGATCTCGCTGCTCTGGGCGCCCATGCCCGACCACGTGTAGTAGGGCGCCGGGCCGTCGGTGTAGACGTGGGTGAACCGGCACGACAGCGAGTGGTGCGGTCCGAACGTGTCGGTGAGGGCGGCACCCACCCTGGTGCGGATCTCGTTGTCGAAGTCGGGCCAGCGGTCCCACGTGATGGCCGTCTCGAATGTGTCGTTGATCAGGCCCAGTGAGGTCTCCACGCCGTTGCCCACACCGATGAAGGCGTTGCGCCAGGCCCCCACGGCGCCACCCCGGCCGGTGGGCTTGCCCGTACCGTCGTCGACCCGGATGTCGTCGTCGTCCACGCGGCCGCCGCAGTCGCGGGCGATCTCCACCGCGGCGGCGATGTTGTGGCGCTGGCTGAGTTCGGCCGACTCGAACGACACGATCACCAGGGCCTGCTTGCCGTCGAGTCCCGCGGCCCGGCGGGCCTCGGCAGGGTCGAGGATGCGCAGGTTGGCCGGCCACAGCTTGGCCTGCACGATGTGTCGCACGGCCTCGCAGCCCGCTTGCCACGACTCGAACGTGACCCCGGCGGTGGCCCTGAAAGTCGGTCGGCGCTGGATCCGCATCCAGGCCTCGGTGATGATCCCGTAGACGCCTTCGGAGCCGATGACCATTCGGTCGGGGCTCGGCCCCGCCCCCGAGCCGGGCAGCCGTCGCGACTCCCACCAACCGGCCGGGGTGATCATGCGCACCGACTCGACGAAGTCGTCGATGTGGGTGTGGTTGGTGGCGTAGTGGCCGCCGGAGCGGGTGGCGATCCAGCCGCCGAGGGTGGAGAACCGGAACGACTGCGGGAAGTGTCTGAGGGTGTGGCCGCTGGGGCGGAGCTGGTCCTCGAGGTGTGGCCCGAACACTCCGGCCTGGATGCGGGCGGCCCGGGAGACGTCGTCGATCTCCAGTACCTGGTCGAGCTGGTCGAGGGAGATCACCACGGTGGGTCCCAGGTCGTCGTGGGGGGTGACGCCCCACACCACCGACGATCCGCCGCCGTAGGGAACGGTCACGTAGCCGTTGGAGTCGCACCAGTCGAGGGTGGCCTCCACCTCGGTCTCGTCGCGGGGGTGGGCCACCACGTCGGGCGGGTTGCCGAAGTCGAGGTTGAAGGCCCGCACCCGTTCGGTGAAGTGGGCGCCGTAGGCGTAGCGGGCCCGGTCGTAGGTCGTGGTCGAGCACCAGCCGGCCACGGAGTCCGGCACCGGGATGCGGGGAGCCCTGAGTTCGGCATCGTCCAGCGACGGCACCGGCCGGGCCGTGATCTCGGTGCCGTACCGCTTCGACAGCTTGGCCGCCAGCGCGGCCCGGTCGGCGTCGGAGGGCTCCTCGGACTCCAGGCACCAGGCCCAGAACGACTTGCGGTCAGCCAACGGATCTCCTCCGGCGACGTGTCCTGCTCCCCAGACCAGGACTGGTGCCCGCACCGTAGCCGCGAGCGCTATCGAGTCCCATGGCTCGCGTCGCGCCTCAACTGGATCCGAACGTTGACGGCCAGGATCAGGACCGCGCCTACAACGAACAGGTCGAATCTCGGGAGAGTGATGCCGAGCGCCATCAGAGCCAGGAGCGAGACTGCCGGCCCCAGGCACAGCAGGGAATTGACTGCCGTGTCCTCAGATCTGATGTTCCCGACTCGCAACAGCATTCCGGCCACCGAGACCGCAGCTCCGATCACCAGCGCGCCGAGAACGGCTCCCCATGTCAGCGATCCTTGAACCTGTGGTGTGAGCAATCCGATCAGGACATTTATGGGAAGAGCAAGGAGCCGAGACAGCACGTATCCCAACAGGGTCAGCCAGATAAGCAAGCGGCGATCAGGATTTCCTCGCTGCTCGATGGGCCGCGTCTCGAGACTCCCGTCCCCGCCGGGTGGCTGGGTTCCTCCGGCGGGAGCCAGCGCGTAGTAGAGGACCTTCCCGTAGGCGAGATTGCTGAGAACGCTCAACGCGCCCAGCAGCGATGCCACGACGGCAATGATCATTCCGGCTGCCACCTTGTAGGACACCAGGTCCGCGACCGAGCGGATCTGTCCTCCTGCCTGGCTGCCCAGCATCAAGACCAGGCCGGATCCTGCCAGCGCGGTGAGGGCCATGCCCTCCTTCGAGATGGCCCGGCGGGCGTGCCCGACTGACGCCGGCGCGCCGCGGAACAGTCGGTCACTGTCCTCATGGCGCGCCAGGGCGTACACCAGGAACACGGGCCATAGTTCGAAGATGGTGGTCGCGATGGCGGTCTCGAGAATCGTGGCCGCCCATGCCAGGAAGCCGTAGTGCAAGCTTGAGATCAGCGCCCAGACGATGGGCATCCTGGCCCAACCGAGGACATCCTTGCGACCTGATTCCTTCAGGACTACGGACTTCCTGCTCCCGGTGGCTCCGCTCGTCCGCCGAAAGTATGTGAAATGAACTCGGGGCTTCTTGAGGTTTCGACGTTGGGCGGTGCTCAGGTGCCGGTTGACGTAGCTGTCCTTCGAACACAGAAGAAACAGACCAGGTATGGATACCTGCATGATCGTGATCGTGAAGTTGAAATAGAAGGGGTTGGTGTCCGAAGCAGCGAGATGAAGGATGGGTGGAACCGACGCGTACAGGAACGTGGCTGTCAGCACCAAGCGGACGGCGCGGCCGCGGTGGCTCATCGTCGGAGCAGACATCGGGCCGGTCCGTTCAACACGTTCGCGGGATCCCCAAGAAGGACGTGGAGCTAAGGGGAATTGAACCCCTGACCTCTTCCATGCCATGGAAGCGCTCTACCAACTGAGCTATAGCCCCGAGGGTGCCGACAGGCTAGCGGAATCGGGGGGATTAGTGTTCACGTCGTGACTATGGACCAGCACTCGTCCCGGCCGTCCGTGGACGCCCGAGCGGCCGGTCCGCTGTCGCCGGAGGAGATCGACTCGTACTGGGCGGATGGGTACCTGTTCGTCGAGCACGCCATCACTCCTGAACAGCTCAAGGCCCTCGTCGCCGACTTCGATGCCTGGGTCGAGGAGAGCCGCGAGCACAACGAGCCCTACGGCGACACGCTCGCCGGGCGCCCGCGATTTGACCTGGCGCCCGAGCACACCGCCGTCGCGCCACGGCTCCGCCGGGTCGCCTCGCCGGTGGAGATCTCCGACAACTATCTGGCGGTCATGCGGGACAACCGGGCCCTCGATGCCGTCGCCCAGCTGATCGGGCCGAACGTGGAGTTCAACAACTCGAAGATCAACGCCAAGCAGCCGGGGGCGTCCACCGAGGTCAAGTACCACCAGGACTTCTTGTTCCAGCCTCACAGCAACGAAGACCTCATCGCCGTTCTGTTCTTTCTCGACGACGTGACCCTCGAGAACGGTCCGTTGAACGTGGTGTCGGGCACGCATCGCCACGAACTGTTCGATCATTGGCACGATGGGGTGTTCACCGGCGCGGTCAGCCCACAGGTCGTGGCCGACCATGTCGCCGACGCAGTACCGATCTACGGCCCAGCCGGCTCGGCCTGCTTGATGCACACCCGGCTGTTGCACGGGTCAGCGCCGAATACGTCGGACCGTCCGCGGACTCTGTTCATCAGTGAGTACCGGGCTGAGGATTCCAAGCCGCTGCAGGTCAGCCATCTCCCGAGCATCCATGACGGCGAAGTGGTGCGGGGCGAGCGAACCAACCGCGTGCGATGCTCGACCTACGAGATGGAGTTCCCCGAGGTGCCGACGGGTGCATCCTTCTTCTCGCAGCAGGCCAAGGCCGGCGCGGTTACGTGACTACCGGCGCTGATCCCGCCGCCGGCGAATCAGTGCGTCCCGGGCGCGGATTCCCCGCCGAGGAGTTCGCTGATCGCACCCGACGGTGCCAGGCAGCGATGGAGGAGCGAGACATCGCAGCCATCTTCGTCACCACCGAGCCGGAGGTCCGGTATTTCACCGGGTTCCATACACCGTTCTGGCAGAGCCCGACGCGTCCCTGGTTCACCGTAATCCCGGCCACGGGCAAGCCCGTGGCGGTAATCCCGAGCATCGGTCGGGCGTCGATGGCCGAGACATGGATCGACGACATCCGGACCTGGTCGTCGCCCCGGCCGCACGACGACGGCGTGACGCTGCTGGTCGATTGCCTGAGCGAGCTCGCCGCCGGTGGCTCGATTGGAATGCCGATGGGTCCCGAGACGCATGTGCGGATGCCGCTTCGTGACCTCGATCGGGTGCGGGCAGAGGTCGGTGATTTCACCGATGTCACCGACATTGTGAGCGGTCTGCGGATGGTCAAGAGCGAGCTCGAGATCGACAAGCACCGCTTCATCTGTGGCGTGGTGTCCGACGCATTCGACGAAATCCCCAACCTGCTGTCCACCGGCATGACCGAACGGCAGGCGTTCGCGGCGTTCCGGGCCGAGATCCTCCGGCAGGGCGCGGACGACGTGCCCTACCTGGTGGGGGCGACCGGCCCGGGCGGGATCGACGACATCATCCGGCAACCGACCGATCGTGAGATCGTCGACGGCGACATGCTGATCTTCGACACCGGCTCTACCTATGACGGGTACTTCAGCGACTTCGACCGCAACTTCGCCTTCGCCGCCGCCACCCAAGCTGCCATGGACGCCTACCGGGCGGTGTGGGAGGCGACCGAGGCCGGCATCGCCGCGGCCCGGCCCGGCGCGACGACGACCGACGTATTCGCCGCCATGAACGAGGTGCTGAAGGCGGCCGGATCCTTGGGGAACGAAATCGGACGGATGGGTCACGGTTTGGGTATGCAGGTCACCGAATGGCCCTCGCACACCGCGTGCGACGAGACTCCGATCGTGGAGAACATGGTGCTCACGGTCGAACCGGGCCTGCTGTGGGAACCCGGCAAGGCGATGGTGCACGAAGAGAACATCGTCGTGCGGGCTGGTGGTGCCGAGCTGCTCAGCCGGCGGGCGGCTCCCGACCTTCCCATCATCTGATGACCGTCCCCGATCTGGTGCGGCTGCCGTTCGACACCGACGACGGCTTCGGTGCTCGGGCCCGCATCGGTCTGATCGTGCTGGAGAGCGATCAAACGATCGAAGCCGAGGCCCGCATGCTGGACCTCCCCGGCGTGGACTTCTACCACTCGCGTATCCCCAACTCGTCGGAGGTCACGTCCGAAAGCCTGACCGACATGGCGAGGCGTCTCCCGGCCGCGGCCGCTCTGCTGCCCAGGGAGTTCGACTTCGATGTGATCGGCTACGGCTGCACGTCGGCGGCGACACTGATCGGCGCGGACCGGGTGGCTGCCGCCATCCAGAGCGAACACCCCGGCGTGGCCTGCACCGACCCGATCACGGCCGCCGTCGCCGCTCTCCGGGCTCTCGACGCCCACCGGGTCGCGGTCGTCACCCCCTACACCGCCGATGTCACCGCACCGATCGTTCGCATTCTCGCCGACGAGGGCCTCTCGGTGACCGCACTGGGGTCCTTCCTGGAGTCGAACGACTTGACCGTGGCCCGCATCTCCCCGCAGTCGATCGCCGAAGGCGTGCGGGCGACGGCCCGCGGCGCGGACTGCGACGCGGTATTCGTGTCGTGTACCAGCCTGCGGCTGCTGGCCTCGGTCGATGGCCTCGAATCAGAGGTCGGTTTGCCGGTCCTGTCCAGCAACATGGCCCTGTTCTGGCACCTGCTCCGCCTGGCCGGCGTCGCCGATGGGATCGATGGGTTGGGCCGGCTCTTCACTCGCCAGCTGACGGCTGGCTGAACCGTCAGGCGAGCGTGCCTGCAACTGACGCCATCCACTTGGAGGCCTGACACCGACAGTGGATGTAGTTATCCCGGGCCCCATCGCAGGGTGTACTCGGTGGTGCCGGGCTCGACGCCTTGGACCCTGAGGTAGTAGGTCCCGGGGTCGAGGTTGAGTCCGATCTGCTCCCAGTCCTGTTGGTCGGCACCGTTCGCGCGGCGGAGTGTGGACGATGCGATCGTCTTGCCGTCGCCGTCTTCGAGGAAGAGGTCGATGTCGATCGTGTAGTGACGCAGGCCTAGTGAGATGGCGCGCCGCTGGGTGAGCGTGAAGGTGTAGTAGTCGATGCCGTCGGTGAGGTCGTGCCGAGGCCAGTGCTTCGTGTCGAATTCGGCGTCGGGGCCGAGGGTTGAAGCGCTGGCGCGGTGCACGGCGTTGGGATCGGTACCGGTGTTGGAGTCTGTACCGGCGTTGGGATCGGTACCGGCGTTGGCGTCGGGGGACTCGGGCGGGTGGAGCCGGTTGTTGCCGGGTTCGTCTGCTTCGGGTGCTTCCGGGTCGGGTTCGTCCGGGTCGGGTGCTTCCGGGTCGGGTGCTTCCGGTTGGGGTGCTTGTGCTTCGGGTTCCCCGGCCGTTGCGACGATCTGCGCCGGCGTCTCCGGCTGACCGTCACTGGCGCTGTCGCCCGACCGCAGGATTCCAGCGAGCCATGGGACAGCGAGAATTGCGGCGAGAATCACGCCGCCCACCACTGTCGCGACCAGTCCCCCCACCACTGTCGCCGCTACGAGGATCCGGAACGGCCCGCCCTGGCCGACCCAGTGGGCTCTCTCCCGGTCGAGCTGGCGTCTCCACCAAGCCTGCCGGTCCGGGTCTGTGCTGGGACTCGTCATCGAGCCGTCCTCCGAGTCGGCGGGTGAACGAGGTGGCTGACTAGTCGCTGTCCTCGAAGGGGATTGCGGTCAGTTCCTGGTCTGCGCTGATCCGTGCCGCCGGATTCGACTTGAATTGAGGATTCCGCATGGTCGGGCAGTGCTCCTCACCAGGAAGTGGAGCTAAGGATATCTGAACGCTCGCTATCGCCCCAGGCACGGGACGGCGGTGCCACAGGCCGCGGCGCCAACGCCGCACGACCTGACTACGCCGTCCGAAGACGGTTCGCGGACGGTCCAGCCGGGGACCGTCATCTCGGCGCGAAGAAATACAGGGCGCGCCGCTCTGCCGGGAACTGCTGGGAATTCGTGGCAAGTCCTCCGGGGTGGAGCTAAGGCTTCGGTCGAGCAGTTGGTGCCGGCGAGGATGCCAGCCCGCTCCAAAGACCTCACCGCGGTGTCGGCCGTCGTGGATGCGGTGGCAGGCATGGCTGATATCGCCAAGAACACCGAGAGCGTGGCCACGGCCATAAGGGCCATCCAGAGCTTTCTCGTCTCCATTTCCAGTCATGCGCCATCACGACTGGATCATTTCTGTCGCTCGGGTCGTTGACTGCGGCCCCAGCGCCGTGCGGGCGAGCGGTCAGGCCGCCTTGATCTCCTCGATGATGGGGCCCCAGCGGTCCTTGTCCCTCACACCGGCGTAGAACTGGAGCCGGTCGAGCGTGCCGCCGAAGCGCTCGGCGATGCGCCCCGGCACCTCGTGGGGTTCGGCCACGATGGCGAAGGCGCCCAGCATGTCGTCGTCGATCACATTGCCCATCTCGACCCACTGCCCCCGCTTCGACAAGCGGTTGAGCTCGGTCTGGGCGTCGCCCCAGCCGTGGTGCTCCAGCACGCCCCGGTAGGCGGGCGTGGATCCGTAGAAGGCGATCTGCTGGCGGGTCCGCGTCGCCTGGGCGGCGATCTCCTCCTCGCGGAATCCGGACACCACGAACACCGGCATCGAGATCTCGAAGTCGGACCGATCCCGTCCCGCCTCGGCCAGGCCGGCCTGCACGTTGGGCATCGTCACGTCGCGCAGGTACTCGGCCGTCTGGAAGGCGTGGCATACCAAGCCGTCCGCAGCCCGGCCCGCCACTTTGGTCATCAGCGGTCCGACCGCCGAGATCAGGATGGGCGGCGGCGCCACGTCGATGGGTCCTGGGCTGAACATGGGCGTCATCAGGGTGTGGCGGTAGAACTCGCCCCGGAAGTTGAGCCGCTCGCCGGTCTGCCAGGCCTCCCAGATGGCCCGGATGGCCCCGATCATCTCCTCCATGCGGGCCGCGGGACGCGACCAGGGCATCGAGAAGCGCTTGGTGATGTGGGCCTGGATCTGGCTGCCCAACCCGAGCAGGAAGCGCCCCTGCGACAGTGCCTGCAGGTCCCAGGCGGTGTGGGCCAGCACCATCGGGTTGCGGGCGAAGCCCACCGCGATTGCGGTCATCAGCTCTATCCGCTCGGTGTGCTGAGCGGCCAGCGCGAGAGGCAGGAAGGGGTCGTGGCTGGTCTCGGCCGACAGCAGCCCGCTGTAGCCGTCCTGCTCCATCATCCGGGCCCGGTCGCCGATGCCGGCGAGCTCTTGGCTGCTGGCCGCCTCGGGGAGGCCGATCCAGGCGTCGATCTTCATGGTTGCCTCCAGGTGGGGCCGGCCGGACTGGCGGCGGGCTGAATCCGGCGCGGTGGCCGATACGTTGCGATGACGATGGCCGACGTTACCGACGCCACGTTCCAGGCCCAAGTAGTGGACCGGTCCCAGACCGTCCCGGTGATCGTGGACCTCTGGGCCTCCTGGTGCGAGCCGTGCCGGCAGCTGACCCCGCTGCTCGAGAAGGTGGTGGCCGAGACCAACGGCGCGGTCGAGTTGGCCAAGGTGGACGTCGAGAAGAACCCGGGCGTGGCGCAGGCGTTCCGGGTCCAGTCGATCCCGGCCGTCTACGCCATGGTGGACGGCCAGGTCGCCGACGGCTTCCTCGGAGCCCAAGGTGAGGCCGCGGTGCGCGAGTTCGTGCAGCGACTGCTGCCCACGCCGGAGATGACCGAGATCGAAGGGCTGATCGCGGCGGGCGACGAGGCCTCCCTGAGAGCCGCCCTCGAGATCGAGGCCGACAACGCGGCCGCGGTGACGGCCCTGGCCGCGCTCCTCATCGACGACGGCCGCGCCGCTGAAGCGGTCGAGTTGCTGGAACGGGTCCCGGAGACGCCGGAGACCAGGCGCTTGATCGCGCTCGCCCGGGTTCAGGAGTCGGGCGACGCTCCCGCCGGCGGGGCGTCCGGCGTCGAGGCCGAGCTGGCCGAGCTGCTGGCCACCGTCAAGAGCGATGACGACGCCCGCCAGCGTTTCGTCGACCTGCTGGAGGTGCTCGGGCCCGACGACCCCCGCACCTCGGCCTGGCGCAGGAGGCTTTCGACCGCCCTGTTCTGAACTTCAATGGCTTAACCACCTCAGGGGTGGCTAACTGATTGAAGTTCCGGCCGTATGGCCGGACGCTGCGAGTCGCCCTGTGCTGGTCTGAATTGAGGAGCGCTATTCTCACTGGCGGCTAGCCGGCCGCCTCTGTTGTGTCGGCCTATTGCGGGCAACACGGAGGACACGCAATGGGCACGCCACCCGCTGGCGGTCGCGGTCGCAGGCTCGCGGTGCCGTCTCCGGGAGCGCTGGCCGACCGGCTGGGCGTGTCGCCGGTGACGGTGGTCGTCGGTGTGGTCGCAGTGGTCGGGGCCGCGATCGGGGGCTGGTGGGCGCTGCGCACGCCTCCTGGCCCCGACCCGGCCGAGATCCTGCCCATGGCCGGCTCCGTGGAGATCCCCGTACCGGATCCGTCACCGATGCCGGACCCGGGCCGGATGGTGGTGGACGTCGTCGGGGCGGTGGTCCGGCCCGGCCTGCACGAACTGCCCGCCACCAGCCGCGTCGCCGACGCGGTCGAAGCCGCGGGCGGGCTGACGGCCGAGGCCGACCGGATGCGGCTCAACCTGGCTGAGCCGCTGAGCGACGGGTCGCGCCTGTGGGTGCCCGCGGTGGGGGAGCCGGCGGGACCCGAGGTCGTGTCGGTCACCGCCGGCACGGTCGACGGCAGCCGGGCCGGAGCGGCGGGCGCACGGCTGAACGTCAATACCGCCAGTGCGGCTGCGCTCGAGGGTCTGCCGGGCATCGGTCCGACGCTGGCCACAGCCATCGTCGAGCATCGCCAGCGCTCCGGTCCGTTCTCCACTGTCGACGAACTGGTCGAGGTGTCCGGCATCGGTCCGGTCAAGCTTGAGCAGATCCGCCCCCTGGCGACGGTGGATGGCCCGTGAGTGAACGGCCTGTGCTGGTGGAGCAACCTCGCCGGCGTTGGGGAGGGGCGGTGATGCCATACGCGGCCGCGGTGGGCGCCGCGCTGGGGTCGTGGCTGCTGGTCGGAGTTCCGCTGGCCGTGGCGATCGTGTTGGCCGCGGTCTGCCTGTGGAGGCCGAGCCCGCTTCTCGTGATGGTCGCCTTCGCGGTCTTCGCCGGCTTCTTCGGTTCCAGGGCGCTGGAAGGACTCGCCGATCCGCCCGACGGGCCGGTGGAGGGTTGGGTCACCCTGCTCGACGATCCCAGACCGCTGGGCACGCACGGGATCCGGGTCACGGTCCGCTATGGCGACGCCCGCGTAGAGGCCAGGGCGTACGGAGCGGTAGCCGCTCGGCTGGATGACGCTCTGGCCGGTGAGCGTGTGCACATCTCGGGCACCGCTCGGCCAGCCACCAGCGACTGGCATCGGTGGCGGCACGTGGCCGCCACCCTGAACGTCGACACCGCTGGCGACCGGGCCGACGCCGCGCCCCTGGGAGCGTTCACCAACCGGATCAGGCGGCTGTTGGAGTCGGGAGCGGGCAGCCTGCCCGACGACAGCCGGGCCATGTTCGCGGGGATGGTCTACGGCGACGACCGCAGCCAGTCGCCCCGCCTCTACGACGACTTCCGGGCCGCGGGCCTGGGGCATCTGCTGGTGGTGTCGGGCCAGAACGTCGCCTTCGTGCTCGCGCTGGCGTCGCCGCTGGCGGTGAGGGCCCGTCCCGGTGTTCGCCTGATCGTGCTGCTGGCGCTGCTGGCGGTGTTCGCGGTGTTAACCCGCTTCGAGCCGTCGGTGCTGCGGGCGGTGACCATGGCGGGAGTGGCCGTCACCAGCGCGGCGCTCGGACAGCCCGAGACCGGCCGGCGGACCCTGGCCTGGGCGGTGGCCGCGGTGCTGGTGGCCGATCCCTTCCTTATCCGCGTCCTGGCCTTCCAGCTCTCGGTCTGCGCCACCTGCGGGTTGCTGTGGATCACGCCCGCGCTGGCTGAGATGCTGCCCGGCCCCCGCCCTCTGCGACTGGCCGCGGCCACTACCGCCGGCGCCCAGCTGGCGGTGATGCCTCTGCTGGTGGCCGTGTTCGGCGTCGTTCCCGTTGCCTCACTGCCTGCCAACGTGATCGCCGGTCCCGCCTCGGCGCCGGTGATGATGTGGGGCCTTACCGGCGGGCTGGGCGCCGGTCTGGCCGGTGAACCGGTCGCCTGGCTGATCCACCGGCCCACCGCCGCGCTGCTGTGGTGGGTGCGAAGCGTCGCTGCGGCCGCCGCGGCCGCGCCTCCCGCGATGCTCGGTGCCGTCGGCGCGGCTGTGGTGGGCGCCGGGGTGGCTCTGGTGCTGGTGTCCCGCAGGCTGGAGCGAGCCCGGCCGCTGGGTGCTGGAGGCGCGGCGATGATCGCGGTCGCCATGGCGGTCAGCGTGCTGGCGGCGGCGTCGCCCCCGCCGGGCTGGTCGGAGGCCGGGGGTGCCCGGCTGTTCCGGCACGAGCCCGCGGTGGTGGTCGTCCTAGACGAGCACGTCCGGCCCCGGGATCTGCTCCAGTCGCTGCGGCTCGCGGGCGTGCGGCGCGTCGACCTGGTGGTGGCCTCCCGCGGCGGCGCGTCTGACGCCCACGCGGTGCTGGCGCTCACGGACCGCTACCGGACGGCCGCGGTGGTGGCCCCGCCCATGCACCGGGTGCCGGGCGCTCGCACCGTCCGCTCCGGCGATGTCGTGAAGGTCGGCACGGTCGAGGTCGAGGTCGTGTCAGACGCTCCCGGACTGGATGTCGAGATCACCCGCGGCGACAGGTCGGCTGGCCGTATCATCCGGCCACTATGAGCGTCCAACTCGTCACCGGCGACGATCCCGTGCTGGTCGCCGAGGCGGTGGCGAGGATCGTCAAGGAGACGCTGGGCGACGAGGACCGCAGCCTGGCTCTGGAACAGCTCGACGAGGCCAGCCTCCGGGACCCCGACGGCGGGTGGCGCCTCGCCCCGCTGGTGGATGCGGCCCAGACGCAGCCGTTCCTGACCTCCCGCCGGGTAGTGGTGGGACGCCACTTGACCCGGTTCGCCCGCTCCGGCGACTACGACGCGCTGGTGCGCCTGCTCGAGACGCTGCCCGCCACCACCGATCTGGTGCTGGTGTGGGAGCGGGGCGTGGAACCGGCGATGGGCGGCCGCCTGCCCGCGCTGCCCAAGGCGCTGGCCGCCGCGGTCAAGGCGGCTGGCGGGAGTTCTCTCGACGTGACCCCGCCTAGGGGCCGGTCCGACGCCCACAAGTGGCTCAAGAAGCAGCTGGAGCAGTCGGGCCTGAGCTTCGAGCCGGCCGCGGCGGCGGCTGTCGACGACCTGGTGGGGGCGGACCGCGGCAACATCGTCGGGCTGCTGCGGACCCTGGAGGGTGCGCTGGGGTCAGGAGCGACCGTCACCGCCGACGACGTGGCCCTCTACGGCGGGGACCCCGGTTCCGTGGTGCCCTGGGAGCTAGACGACTCCATCGACCGCGGCGACATCACCGAGGCGCTGAGGGTGCTGCACCGCCTGCTGCCGTCGCGCCATCCCCTCCAGCTGCTGGCCGCGCTGCACGGCCGCTACCAGCGGATGCTGCGCCTCGACGGCGCCGGCGCGGCCGACGAGCGCCAGGCCGCGGAGATCCTGGGAATGAAGGGCTCGACGTTCCCGGCCCGCAAGATCCTGGGCCAGACCCGCAAGCTGGGCTCGGAGCGAATCGCCCGGGCCATCCGGCTGCTGGCCGACGCCGATCTCGCCCTCAGGGGGACGGTCGACTGGCCCGACGAACTCGTGCTGGAGGTGCTGGTCGCCCGGCTGGCTGCGTTGTCGGCCCGCTGACCTCTGCGGCTGGCGACTCCTCGGCGAATTGGCAGCGATTCGGCCCCTATAGGGGGCATTCTGCTGCCAATTCCGGGCGGTCAGTCCTCCTCGGACCGGAGGCGCTCGATCTCCCGCACCAGCCGGCTCTTGCGGCGGGCTGCGGTGTTCTTGTGGATTACGCCCTTGGCGGCCGCCTTGTCGATCCGCTTGATGGCGAGACGCAGCGTCTCATCCGCGGCCTCGTCGTCGTGTTCGACCGCGTCCAGCGCCGCTTTGGTCCGGGTGTTCACCTCGGAACGGACCGTCCGGTTGCGCAGGCGGCGCTTCTCGTTCTGCCGGTTGCGCTTTATCTGGGACTTGATGTTGGCCACACTCACCTGCCGTCGTCTTGGGGCCGTAGGGCCGACGGTCGAGGCTAGCGTTGCGGGGCCGTCGTCCCACCGTTTCCTACCGTCGCGTCCCACCCTCGGGAGGCGACCGAGAGCCCCATGGACCTGCACCTGATCCGCAACACGTCGATCATCGCCCACATCGACCACGGCAAGTCCACGCTGGCCGACCGGATGCTGGAGCTGACCGGCGCGGTCGAGGCCCGCGAGATGCGCGAGCAGTACCTCGACTCGATGGACCTCGAGCGCGAGCGGGGCATCACCATCAAGCTCCAGTCGGTCCGCCTGAACTGGCGCGACCATGTCATCAACCTGATCGACACGCCCGGCCACGTGGACTTCAGCTACGAGGTCAGCCGGTCGCTGGCTGCCTGCGAGTCGGTGATCCTGGTGGTGGACGCGGCCCAGGGAATCGAGGCCCAGACCCTGGCCAACTGCTACCAGGCCATGGAGAACGACCTCGATGTGGTGGCCGCCGTCAACAAGATCGACCTGCCCGCGGCCGACCCGGACCGCTGCGCGGAGGAGATAGAGCGAGTGCTCGGCATAGACGCCGCCGACATCCTCCAGATCTCGGCCAAGACCGGCGACGGCGTGGCCGAACTGCTCGACGCGGTGCTGGAGCGCACCTCGCCCCCGCAGGGATCCGCCGACGCTCCCCTCCAGGCGCTGATATTCGACTCCCACTTCGACCAGTACCGGGGCGTGGTGTCATCGGTGCGGGTGGTCAACGGCGTGCTGGAGGCCGATTCCCAGGTGAGATTCATGCAGGCCGGGACGGTGCACGGCGCCGACGAGGTCGGTGTGCGCACCCCGGCCAACGAGATCGTCGGCCGTCTCGGCCCCGGCGAGACCGGATACCTGATCGCCGGCATCAAGGACGTCGGCGAGGCCCGCTCGGGCGAGACCGTCACCGACGAGGCCCGGCCGGCGTCCGAGCCGCTGGAGGGCTACTCGGAGCCGAAGCCGATGGTGTTCTCGGGTCTCTACCCGACCGACGGCGACGACTTCACCAACCTGCGGGCCGCCCTGTCCAAGCTGCGCCTCAACGACGCGGGGTTCAACTACGAGCCCGAGACCTCCGGCGCGCTCGGCTTCGGCTTCCGCTGCGGCTTCCTGGGCCTGCTGCACATGGAGATCGTCCGGGAGCGGCTCGAGCGGGAGTTCGACCTGTCGCTGATCTCGACCGCCCCGTCGGTGGAGTACCGGGTGACGATGACCAACGGCGACCTGGTGGCGGTGTCCAACCCGTCCGAGATGCCGGATGCCGGCCAGATCTCGGATGTCGCCGAGCCCATGCTGGCCGCCGCGCTGATCACGCCCACCGACTACACCGGCACGCTGATGGAGCTGTGCCAGTCGCGCCGGGGCGAACTGGTGCGCATGGAGTACCTGTCGCCGGAGCGGGTCGAGCTGCGCTATCGCCTGCCGCTGGCCGAGGTGGTGATCGACTTCTTCGACCAGCTCAAGAGCCGCACCCAGGGCTACGCCAGCCTCGACTACGAGACCGACGGCTACGCGGTGGCCGACCTCGTGAAGGTCGACGTGCTGCTGCAGGGGGTTGCCGTGGACGCCTTCTCCACCGTCGTGCACCGCGACAAGGCCTACAGCTACGGCCGGGCCATGGTCGGGCGCCTGCGGGAGCTGATACCCCGCCAGCAGTTCGAGGTGCCCATCCAGGCTGCCATCGGCGGGCGGATCATCGCCCGTGAGACGGTCAAGGCCTACCGCAAGGACGTCACCGCCAAGCTCTACGGCGGCGACGTCACCCGCAAGCGCAAGCTCCTCGAGAAGCAGAAGCAGGGCAAGAAGCGGATGAAGAGCATCGGTCGGGTGGACATTCCCCAGGAGGCCTTCATCTCGGCGCTCACGCTGGACGGGTAGCATCTCGGCCATGCTCGACGACCGCAAGGCCGCCATCCTCTACGCCGTCGTTCAGGAGTACATCCGCACCGCCCAGCCGGTCGGTTCGGGCCGCGTGGCGCGCTCGCACGGCATCGATGCGTCGCCGGCCACGGTGCGAAGTGAGATGGCCGCGCTGTCCGAGCAGCAGTACCTGGTCCAGCCCCACACCAGCGCCGGACGGGTGCCGACCGCCAAGGGCTACCGCTTCTTCGTCGACCAGTGGCGGCAGCGCTCGCCTTCACCCACCCTCGATCTCGCCGACCGGCTTCAGGTCAACGACTTCTTTGCGGTGTCCCACGGCGGGTTCGAGTCGATCCTCAGCGACACCACCGGGCTGCTGTCGGACCTCACCGACTGGACCGCGGTGGTGGTCGCGCCCAGCCCGGCGGCGGCCACCGTGCGCTCGGCCCAGCTGGTGGAGCTGTCGGTCGGCACGGTCATGGTGGTGGCGGTCATGTCCAACGGCGTGATCGAGAAGCGCACCCTCGACGTGCCCACCGACACCTCGTCTCGGGTGGTGGCCGACGCATCGGAGCGTCTGGCCCGCCGGGTGGTGGGCCGGACCCTGGCCGACATCGACGACTGCGACCAGCCCGACGACAGGCTGCTGGCCGCGGCCATCGCCGCGCTGCGGGAGGCCCGCGCCCACCACGAGGTGTTCGTGGGCGGCACCTCCAAGCTGGCCGCCGCCTTCGACGCGGTGGAGCAGCTCAGTGAGGTGCTGGGCCTGCTCGAGCAGCAGTTGGTGGTGGTGACGCTGATGCGCAGGGTGATCGACGGGGGCCGCAGGGTGGCCATCGGCGAGGAGACCGGGGTGCCCTCGCTGGCCGAGTGCTCGCTGGTGCTGGCCCCTTACAGCACGGAGGGCACCGACGGCGGGACGATCGGCGTCATCGGGCCCACCCGGATGGACTACCCGCAGGCGCTGTCGGCAGTGGCGGCGGTGAGCCGCCGCCTCGGCCCGGCCCTGAACGAAGCCTGAGATGGCCGACCGCTGGGAGCCGCGGCCGGCTCTGAGCGAGTCCCCGAAGACCTAGCTGTCGTAGATGGCCGACCACTACGAGACGCTGGGGGTGGAGCGCGACGCCACCGACGAGGAGCTCAAGCGGGCCTACCGCAAGATGGCCCGCCAGTACCATCCCGACGCCAACCCCGACGATCCGACCGCCGAGACCCGCTTCAAGGAGGTGAGGGCGGCCTACGAGGTGCTGTCGGATCCGGAGCGGCGTTCGCTGTATGACCGCTTCGGCACCGACGACATCAGGGCGGCCGGCATGGCCGATCCGTTCAGCGGCGGCCTGGGCAGCATCTTCGACGCGTTCTTCGGCGGCGACTCGCCTTTCGGGGGCTTCGGCTCGTCGACTCGCCATCAGGGCCCGCCCCCCGGCGAGGACCTGGAGACCCACGTCGACCTCAATCTTCACGATGTGGTGTTCGGGGCCGAGCGGGAGGTGACGGTGCGCACCGCGGTGCGCTGCGAGTCGTGCGACGGCAGCGGCGCCGAGGCGGGCACCTCGCCGGTGAGGTGCACCCAGTGCGGCGGCTCGGGGCAGGTCCGCAGGGTGCGCCAGTCGATGCTCGGCCAGATGGTGACCGCCGCGGCCTGCGACCTCTGCGGAGGCTTGGGCGAGATGATCGAGCAGATGTGCGGCGACTGCGAGGGGCACGGTCGCAAGCTGGAGCAGCGCACCTACAGCGTGCAGGTGCCGGTGGGGGTGGACGACGGTACGACGCTGCGGTTGAGCGGCAGGGGAGCGGCCGGTCCCCGCGGTGGCGCCCACGGCGACCTCTATGTGCACGCCAGGGTCCGGCCCCATCCGCGGTTCCACCGCAACGGCAGCGACCTGGTCCACGAGCTGCACGTGCCGTTCACCCAGGCCGCGCTGGGAGCCCGGCTGGAGTACGAGACGCTCGACGGCACCGAGAGCATCGTGATCCCCAAGGGGACCGAGACGGGTGCGGTGGTGCGGCTGCGGGGTCGCGGCGTTCCCCACGTGCGGGGCCGCGGCCGCGGCGATCTGCTCGTCCAGCTGGTGGTGGACGTTCCCGACGATCTCACCGACGAGCAGGAGGAGCTGGTGCGCCGGCTGGCCGAGTTGCGGGGCGAGGAGGTCGCCGAACCGAGCGAGAGCCTGCTGGGTCGGATCCGCACCGCGTTCCGGTGAGCCGTCTGCCTGCGTGTGTGGATTCTCGGGTTGGAATTGCGGAGTGAGTCCACAAGAACAACCCGAGATTTCTGAGATGGGTGTGGTTTCGCGGGTGGTGGCAGGCGGGTGAGCAGTCTGAAGTCGGTTGCGGGCAACGCGCGGTCGGGCCCTCACGTGCTGGTCTCCGACGTGGACTCTCCCGAACTCGCGGGCGACGACCGGCATCATCTTGAGCGGGTCCTGCGCCTGCGCTCCGGTGACCCTCTGACCGTCGGCGACGGAGCCGGCCGGTGGCGGCCGTGCCGTTTCTCCGACGAGATCGAGCCGGTCGGCGGGGTTGTGACGGTGGCTGCCCCGAGTCCCGTGCTGGCCGTTGGCTTCGCAGTGCTCAAGGGTGGACGGTCCGAGACGATCGTCCAGAAGCTAACCGAGCTGGGAGTGGACAGGATCGTGCCGTTCGTGGCCGAGCGGTCGGTGGTGCGTTGGGATGAGGTCAAGACGGCCCGGCTTCTCGAGCGTTGGCGGCGGGTGGCTCGCGAGGCGGTGATGCAGTGCCGGCGGCTGTGGCTGCCGGAGGTTGAGCCGGTGCGGGCGTTCGGTGAGCTCGACCTGGGCGGGGCTGCTCTGGCCGTGTCGGAGGGCCGGACCCTGGCGGCCGGCGAGAACTTCCTGCTGGTGGGTCCCGAGGGCGGGTGGGCCGACGCGGAGTTGGCCGCAGTGGATCGCCACGTGTGCTTGGGTCCACACATAATGCGGGCCGAGACGGCCACCATCGCTGCGGCGACGATGCTGGCCGCCCGCCGCAGCGGCCGTTTGCCCGGGGCGGGGACTGTCAGCGGGAGTTGAGGTCGCCGACCTCGACCTCTTCTGCCGGCGCGTCGACTGTGTCGGGAGAGTGGTAGCCGGGGGTGGGGACAGCGCCGATGTCGCTGATGCTGAACCCGGTCGCCGGCGCGGGGCCGATTTCGGTGATCGAGTAGGGGACGACGCCGGCCGATGCCGATGCCGCGCCGGCGGTCGATGCCAGCGCGGCCGCCAACCAGGCGCCCGCGGCCAGCCGGCGCAGACCCGGCGGGATGATCCGGGAACTCGAGGCCGGTGGTCTCGCTGTGCCTATCGGGCTGGTGGAGTTGCTCATGAGGCCTCGCCGGGGTTGAAGAGCTTCGAGCCGGAGGTGGTGTAGACCCTCAGCAGGTCGCACTGGCCGTGGGCGACCGCGTCCGCGCCGGTGGGGGTGTCGACGTTCCAGCGCTCCGGCAGCGAGATGGTCTCGCCCGGGCCGGGCCAGGCGTCGAACAGCACGACTCCGCCAGTGCTGGGACGCACGATCGCCGCGGTGGCCTGCCCGTCGCAGTTCCAGTCGCCGACCTCCACGAAGTCACCGGTGGCGCCTATGGCGTAGCGGCGTCCGCCGTGCTCGATGACTGCGGCCGCCTCCTGCACCGACACCGCGATCCGGCCCGGCTCGGTGATCGGGTCTGGCATCGCGACTGGGTCCGCCTCGGCGATCAGGTCTCGCTCGCTGACTGGCTCGGGCTGGGCGATCAGGTCTCGCTCGCTGACCAGATCGGCCTCGGCGACCGGGCTGGTTCCATTGACCGGGTCGTACTCGTCGAGCAGGTTCTGACTCGCGCCGGCGACCTCGTCAAGCGCTTCATCCTGTGTCGGCGCTGCGGCTCCCGGGGGTGGCTCCGGATCTCCGCTTCGGGACCCGATCACGAAGGCTGCCAAGACTGCGACGACCACCGCACCGGCCCTGAGGAGCGGCATGGGCCGGCAGCGCCGCTTGATGCTCTCGAGGACGCCACCGCCCGCGACCCGGACCGGCGCAGCTCTTGTCGGTCGCTTGGTTGCGATCGTGTCGAGGCGCCTGGCCAGCTCACGGGCGCTGAGCGTTCCCTCCCGAGCCGCGTCGGCCAGCGAGTACAGCTTCCCGGAGAGTGCTCCCCTGCCCAGCGCCGGGTCGTGGCAGAGGTCGGCCAGCGCGGCCAGGTCGGTGTGGCGGTTCTCGGGGGTGGCCTCGGCCGCCGAGGTCAGACCGCACAGCACGGGTAGGTCGTTCTCGCCGTGCAGGACGTGGGGCGGAGTGAGCTGGAGGTGGGCGACGCCCAGTTGGTGGAGGTCGGCCACCACCGCGGCCAGCGCGGCCATCCCCGCGGCCCTCTCGGCCGGGTCGGCCAGAGGCCGGGAGGCCCAGGTGTCGGAGTTGACGAACTCGGTGTGCAGGGCCCGGCCGCCGTCCGCAGTCTCGACGAGGTCGACGAACCGCACCAGGCCCGGATGGTCCAGACGCCTCAGCAGATCCGCCTCCCGCTGGATGTCGGCGGCCCGTTCCGCCGGGACCTGCTTGATCGCGATTAGCCCGCCCTCCGACCGGCTGACCGTCACCGCGGCCACGGCCCGCCCCCGGCTCTTCCAGCCCCCTTGTCACAGCCCCGCAGTAAACCCTCAAACATGTACATAGCAGTAAAATACACAACATTACTTGACACTGCAACTGAAGTGCTGCGAAGCCTGATGACGGCACTGCTGGGTCGGACCGGGCCGGTAGCCTTGGACGGTGGCCGGACCGCAGATCGTGGCTGTCGCGTCCGGATCTCCGGCCGAGCGGGCGGGGCTGAGGCCCGGAGACGAGGTCGCGGCCATCGCCGGGGAAGCGCCCCGCGACGTCATCCGCTGGCAGCTGCTGAGCGACGGGGCCGAGATCCCCCTCGAGGTGCTGCGCGACGGCGAGAGCTTCACCGTCGTGGTCGCCAAGCAGGAGGGCGAGCCTCTCGGCGCGGAGGTCGACGCGGCCGTGTTCGACGGCGTGCAGACCTGCGACAACCACTGCGAGTTCTGCTTCGTGCACCAGTTGCCGAGGGGCATGCGCCGATCGCTGTACCTCAAGGACGACGACTACCGGCTGTCGTTCCTATACGGGAACTTCACCACCCTGACCCGCTTCACCGAGCTCGACTTCGAGCGGGTGGTCACCGAGCGACTGTCGCCCCTGTACGTGTCGATCCACTCCACCGACCCCGACGTGCGGGCCGCGATCCTCCAGAACCGCCGCGGCGCGGTTTCGCTGCGCTGGCTGCGGCTCCTGCTCGACGCCGGCATCGAGGTTCACGGCCAGGTGGTGGTGTGCCCCGGCGTCAACGACGGCGACGTGCTGGCCGACACCCTCGCGGGCGTGCTCGACCGCTTCCCGGAGCTGCGAACACTGTGCGTGGTGCCGCTCGGGCTGTCGAGGTTCAACCGCCAGTCGAGGATGCGGCTCCACACCCGAGCCGAGGCGGCCGCGGTCGTCGACCTTGTCGAGAGCTGGCAGTCGGTGTTCCTGCGGGTGCTCGGTCGCCGCCTGGCCTTCGTGGCCGACGAGTACTACCTCATGTGCGGACGCAGCTTCCCGGCCGCGGAGCACTACGAGGGCTTCGACATGCACGAGGACGGCATCGGCATGGCCCGAGCCTTCGAGACCGAGTTCTCGGAGGAGGGCCACGCGCCCAGCCCACCGCGCTCGGGCTTCTTCGCCTGGGTGGACGGAGCGCCGGCCGACGGCTACCGCGCTCCCCGCCAGGGCTCGGCGGCCGAGATGGTGTCCGGTCCCAACGGCTCGCCCGTCTCGGTGTCGCTCAGGCCGCGCCGTGCCGGCCGGACCGCGCCCGTGGCGGTGCTCACCGGCACCCTGGGCGCGGCGGTGGTGTCGCCGCTGGTGGAGTCGCTGGGCCGCCGCGACGTGCGCGTGATTCCGGTCGAGAACCGCTTCTTCGGTGGCAACATCGGTGTGACCGGGCTGATGGTGGGCGAGGACGTGGTCCGGGTCCTGGCCGGCCAGCCCGAGGGCCACCGCTACCTGCTGCCCGACGTGTGCCTCAGCCGGGGCCGCTTCCTCGACGGGATGACCACGCAGGAGCTTCCCCGCCCGGTGGAGGTGGTCGCCACCCACGGAAGAGCCCTGCGACTGGCGCTGGAGCCGTCGTGAACCCGGTGGTGGCTGTGGTCGGCCGGCCCAACGTCGGCAAGTCGACGCTGGTGAACCGCATCCTGGGTCGCCGCGAGGCGATCGTGGAGGAGCGCCCGGGCGTCACCCGGGACCGTAAGGCGGTCGACGCCGAGTGGCAGGGCCGCCGCTTCACGCTGCTCGACACCGGCGGCTGGAGTGCTTCCAGCGACGAGCTCGACGCCAAGGTCAGCGCCCAAGCCGAGCGAGCTGTGCGCGAGGCCGACGCCGTGCTGTTCGTGGTGGACGCGTCGGTGGGGCTGACCGCCGACGACGACCAGGTCGCCCGGGTCCTGTACTCCGCCGATGTGCCCGTGATGGTGGTGGCCAACAAGATCGACCACGCGGCCCAGGCCGATTCGGTGTGGGAGCTGCTGGGTCTCGGTCTCGGCACGCCCCATCAGGTCAGCGCCCTGCATGGCCGCGGCACCGGCGACCTGCTGGAGGAGCTGGTCGCCCGCCTCGACGCGGCCAGCGCCTCGACCGCACTGGAAGAGAAGCCCGGATCGACCCCCGACCCGGCTGGTGAGGGCCTGGCGGCCGCTGTGGCCGAGGCGTTCTCGGTGGTGCTGGTGGGCCGGCCCAACGCCGGGAAGTCGACGCTGTTCAACCGGCTGATCGGGGAGGACCGCGCCATCGTGCACGACCTTCCAGGCACGACGCGCGACGCCATCGACACGCTCATCGAGACCGACGAGGGACCGGTCCGGTTCATCGACACCGCCGGGATGCGCCGCCGGGCCCGCATCGACTCGGGCACCGAGTACTACTCGCTGGTGAGGGCCCTGCGGGCGGTGGACACCGCGGACGTGGCCCTGCTGGTGATCGACTCGTCGGTAGGGGTGACCCATCAGGACCAGCGCCTGGCCGAGCGGGTCGACGCCGCCGGCTGCCCGGTGGTGATCCTGCTCAACAAGTGGGACCTGGCCGACACCGAGACCCGCCTCGATCTGGGCCGCGACGTCCAGGACCGGCTGGGCTTCCTGGGCGGCCCGCCTGTGCTGCGCATCAGTGCCCTCAGCGGCAAGGGCGTGACCCGGCTGTGGCCGTCGCTGAGCGCGGCGGTGGCCGAGTACCGGACCCGCATCCCGACCAGGAGGGTCAACGAGGTTGTTCGGGCCGCCCAGAGCGCCCAGCCGGCGCCGGCAGGGGCCCGCATCCTGTACGCCACGCAGGTGGCCACCGACCCGCCGACGTTCACGCTGTTCGCCAACCGCACCCTGCCACGCACGTACCTGCGCTACATCGAGCGCAAGCTGCGCGAGAGCTTCGACCTGGGCGTCACGGCGCTCAAATTCAGGGTCCGCCGCCGCGACGAGTAGCCCGTCGTCGGGACCGGCCCGCGGCCCGGGAGAGCCCAGCGCGGGCGGCCTCCGACCCTGGATGTCCCTCCCAGGCGGTACGATGTCGGTGGCATCGGGCCGCGAATCTGAGGGGAGGGGCGCCCGTGGTGACGATCGTTCTCGATCTCCTGGCCCTGAGCTGCGCGCTGGCCATGGTGTTCTACATCCGCTCGGCCCGGCACCGCCAGCGGTTCGTGCGCCTGATCAAGGGCGATCCCGGCACCCATCCGGAGGCGCTGGCCCTGGCCCATGCGGGGTATCGCAAGGACGTTCACGGGTCGGTCGTCTACGGCCTGCTCGTGGCGGTGGCGCTGCTGGTGGGCCGCGTCGACTGGGCCAACATCACGATCGCGCTCGCGCTGCTGGCCGTACCGGCGGCGATGTCGGTGTGGTGGGCGCGCACCGCGCTCGAAGAGGTCCGCATGGCCCGCAACCGCTACGCGCTGGAGCGCCGGGCCGAGCAGGCCCTAGAGCAGGAGCAGCTCGCGCCCAAGGCGTGGGCGGCCCGGCTGGCGCCCGAGGAGGTGCCGGACTTCAGCGGGTTCGAGATCGGACGGGTCTACCAGGCGGGCTCGGGCCTGATGGCGGGTGACTTCTTCGACGTGCACCGGGTGGGGCGCCACCGGGTGGCCGCGGTCATCGGCGATGTGGCCGGCCACGGCATCGAGTCGTCGATCACCGCGTTCCAGGCCAAGTACCTGCTGAGGGTGTTCCTGCGCCAATTCCGTGATCCCGCCCAGGCCTTCGAGGAGATCAACGCGCAGCTGTCGGCGGGGGACCGCAACGAGGAGTTCATCTCGGCGTGCGTGGTGGTGTTCGACACCGAGGCCGGGACGTTGCGCTACTCGTCGGCTGGGCACCCGGCCGCGTTCCTGTTCCATGAGGAGGGCACCAGGCCGCTGCGTTCCACCGGCCCGCTGCTGATGCTCGACCCCCAGGCGACGTACTTCTCGAGGGAGATCCCGATGGCGTCGGGCGATCTGGTGGTGATGTACACCGACGGCCTGGCCGAGGCCCGAGCGGGGCGGCAGCAGTTCGGCGAGGGTCGCATCATCAAGTCGGTGGAGCGCGACCTCAACGCCGCTCCCGACGTGCTGTGCAAGTCGTTGCTGGACGCGGCCAAGGACTTCGCGGGCGGCTCGATCGGCGACGACACCGCCATCATGGCCATCCGCCGAGACTGAGCCCATGGCATGGTGCCGGTCCTGCGAGCGGTACCTGACACCGGCCACGCTCACCGTTGAGGGCGCGTGCCCGGCCTGCGGCCGCGAGGTCCAGCATCCGGATGAGCGCCCAGCGGCGGCCGCGGAGCGCATCCCGTGGCACTTCTGGCTGCTGGTCGGCGGCGCCGCGGTCTACCTCGTGTGGCGGGCCGTTCAGGGTGTGGCCCTTCTGCTGTAGCCGCTAGTCTCGCCCCCACGGGCTGTGGCGCAGCTTGGTTAGCGCGTCGGTCTGGGGGACCGAAGGTCGGGAGTTCAAATCTCCCCAGCCCGACTGATAAAAGCCAAGGTCGGAGTATATTTTTGACCTAGGCTTACCTGTGGATAACCCTAAGATCTCCGAAACTTCTAACGAAAATTCTAACGGACGATCTGTGAAGCTTCGTTATCCGACATGTCAGAACGGTTCTGAGAAGGCCATCGCGACGAGGCTGCGAACGACCGTCGGGCCAACTTTTTGCCGTGAGAAGCAGCATTGGCCGGCTGGTGGCTCGTGATGTCGATGCTTTGGCGAAGGGAATCAACCGAAACGCCTGAATCACTAAGGTGGATCTGACACTGGTGTAGTTACACTCCTGTCACCCCATTGGCGGGCCGGAGATCTCAGTCGGGCGCGCCGCTGCTGCCAGGAGATAGCCCATGGACCAGTTGTTCAACCCAGACTCACCACCAATGGCGAAGGAGTGGGAGCGGCACACCGTCTTCGACCGAGCAGCATCGGTCATCGAACGTCTTGAACAGGGCTACCGCAAAGGAGGGGCGAAGGCGTGGACCGATGTCTACGCGGCACTGCGGGCCAATGCTGACCACTACCGGAATCTTGGGATGACGCAATTCGCGGAACAACTTGATCTGTTAGCGGCTAGGGCCCGCGCAGTTGTTGCCAGGCACCAATTCCATGGACCGCCCCTACCGCAGACGCTGCATCGCTTGTCAGAGGCGTTGTAGTGAAGCACGCGAACGACAGGGGGTGCCGCGTCTCCCAAGAATTGTGCTCAGCGTGCGAGGCGAATCGGCGAAGCAGGATGTCTGGAGTGTCCTGAGAGATGAGCCTGTTCGAGTCGGGAAGGACTTCGTTTCGGATCGCAGCTGATGGCTGGCGAGCTCCGCAACGTGGAGCACTCGGTGCGCTCCTAGCTCATTGGACATTGACCCCTGCTGAGCCTGCTCTCATCTCCCTACCAACGGGCACCGGCAAGACTGGCGTAGCCCTCGCAGCGCCCTTCGTGACACCGGAGCCCCCGAAGCGTGTCCTAGTGCTGGTCCCGTCGAGGGCGTTGCGAGAACAGACCGTTCCTCAGTTCGCGGACTTGGATCTTCTGCAGAGCATTCGCGCCCTTCCCCACAGGCGTCGTCGTCCGAGGCTTCGAGTCCATAAGGTCACCGGGACCTCGACCGACTGGGACGCAGCGGCTGCTGCGGATGTCGTCGTTGCCATCCCGCAGTCAGTTAGTCCAGCCTCCGCTGCCGACGTGTCTGTCCCTCCGAGCGGAATGTTCGATCTTGTGATCGTGGACGAGGCTCATCACGTTCCCTCGCGGACTTGGAGCGCGATTCTTGAGCATCTCGACTTTCGCTCTGCGTTGCTTCTGACTGCCACCCCGTTCAGGCTCGACAAGAAACGTCTGCCAGGAACGAACATCTTCCACTTCCCGCTTCGGCAGGCAATCGATCAGAGCTTCTACAGGCCCGTACGGCCACTTGTCCTTCCGCGGCCCGAGCCCCTAACGCACGAAACGAAGGACCGAATGATCCTCGATGAGGTCGTGCGGATCGCGGCGCGGCCTGAACATCGATCAAGTGCTCTGATGGTCCGCGCCTCTTCCATCCAGCGGGCACGCGAGCTTGCTGATCTGTATCGAGAGGCAGGTATCAACATCGAGCCGCTAACACAGAAGACATCTTCCTCCGACTACGAGTCGATTACAGAGAGGCTCAAGGACGGATCTCTGCAGGCGGTCAGCGTCGTGGGGATGCTTGGTGAGGGATACGACTTACCACGTCTCCGCTTGGTTGCATACCACGACAAGCACAAGTCGTTGCCTGCGACCGTTCAACTGGTCGGTCGTCTCGCCCGGGTTAGTGAGGAATACCCCCAAGAGTCCGTCCTGGTGACCGTTGACGATGGAGATGTGTATCCGGAACTTCAGTCGGTCGTGCGCGACCTCTATAGGGAGGACGCAGACTGGGCAACGATCCTGCCGGGGATCGTCGACGCTGAGATTGAGGCGGACAAGGCGGCTCGTGACTTCGCTGATGCGCTTGAACTCAGGCAAGGGCGCATCGATCCCATGCATCTTCAGCCGATGCCAACGCCCACGGTCTTCGAGGTAGCTGAACCGCTCTGGAAGCCCGTCGCCGAAGGTACCTCGTTACCGGCCGAGCTTGATGTAGGGCGCTCTCTTGGCGGCGCTGAGATACTCACGGCACTCGTCGCCGACCACGGCAGACTCATTGTGCTGGTAACTCGCCGTCGCTCAACGCCAAGGTGGTGCACCGACTCATCGATCGAGTCGATCGAGTACGGCCTGACCGCGATTTCGTATCGAGCGGCTCCTCGAATCGGTCTGCCATCGCTTCTCTTCGTTGACGCGGAGGACAACCGCATCGGGGACGCAGTCGTCAAGATTCTCAACGTCCCGGAGAACGCCTCCGTGGTCGATCCTGAGCGACTCGACGGCTACCTCCAGAGTCTCCCGCGGATATCGGTGTCGTCGATTGGAATGCGGAACATCCTTGCAGGCACGAGAGGTACGGCCTACAAGACCAGAGCGGGAAGCAGCACTGATATCGATCTCGGATCAATCGAGACAACTCAAACGGCCCTGGGGCACGTGATGATGCAGATCCGCGTGAGTCAGGGTTCGACGACCGTTGGGGCCGCCTTGGAGAAGGGCAAGATTTGGCAGCGTCGATACAAGACTCTGGTCGATTACGCCGCGTGGGTGACCGAGGCAGCGGAACTGCTCTGGTTCCCCCGAAGCGGCGACGGCTCGCCGCTCCTTCCTCAAGTCCCGCGGGGGAGAGCGATTAGCGAATGGCCGCAATCGATCCCCATCGCAGTCGAGATGAACCAAGCGGTCGCTGTTGGCGGCTTACAGTTGATGACTCCCTTGAACACGCTCATCGGTTCTGTGGAGGACCTTGAGCTTCACGCTGGCGTCGATCCCACAGGCGGGTTGACCCTGCCGAATACCACCGCTCGGGAACTCCCCATTGTCGCAGTGATGACAGATCGAAGCCTCGGCACTCAGACCGTGCGCTGGACGGGAGTGCTGATCTGTGGCGGGGGAGCCGAGGACCGTGGGACCGGAATGCGCGTCAAGCACGGATACAGCGAAGATTACGCCTTCGCGGAGTTCCTGGACCGCTACCCACCGATGGTCTATTTTGCTTCGGGCGAAGCGGTCCAGGGCCGCGAGATTTTCGATGTGAACGGAGGGAATGCGGGCCGCTTCGATCATCGGGACATCGAGACGATCAATTGGAAGGCTCTGGGCGTAGACATCGAATCGGAGACCCGCGAGACCGCCGCGCGCAAGGGGCTCGGTGTCTCAATTCACGAGGGCGTCGAGGAGTACCTGCGACAGCAACCTCGTCGTGCCGAGCACCGCTGGATCCTGTGCAACGATGGCTCTGGAGAGATCGCCGATCACATTGTCATCGAGCACACGCCAGGCGGAGTAGTGCACCTGTCGCTCTGGCACTCTAAAGCAGCAGGTGGCGCTCCGTCTCTGAGGGTGAATGACTTTCAGGTTGTCGTCGGCCAAGCTCTCCGCAGTCGGTCTCACTACCACGACCCGCAACTCTGGGCGAGTCTCCGCCGTCGGCTGACCAGCCGAGAGTCACCCGCCGCGACCCTCGTCAATGGGAGCGATAGTCTCGCACGGCTGTTGGTCTACCTCGGCGAACAACGTTCGGGGATGAAGCGCCGAGGGCTTAGCTGGGAGCGCAGGCCAGCCTTGATGCACGGAGAGATCGGTATCGTGCAGCCAGGCCTCTCATCCTCAGCCCTAGCACATCCCACGTCCGCCCAAAGAAGCACGGCGGAGTCCATACACCAATTGCTCGCGGTGTTCGCCGACACAGTCGCGACGACAGGTAGCCGCGCCCTTGTGCTTGCAAGCTGAGCTCCCGGTTACGGGATCTACTCGTCGTCGATCAGCTGCTGTTCGCCGTCGATCGAAGCGAACTTGTAGACGCGGCTCGTAGCGTCGCGCAGTCCCGAGAGAGTGATCGCTCCTCGGTCGGTCGGGCGCAACTGCTCTAGGGGATCGATCACAACGCGGATGGTGGGTTGGGCATGGTCACTCGCCTCAACGTCGGATACGACTACGAGAAAGAAGTCAGGCGTGGTGAGTGCTCGCTGTACTTCGGAGTCCGTCAATGTCACTTGGTCCGGTTCCGAACCAGCGAAGACCTTCAATTCGTAGTACTTCTTGAGCTGATCGATGGCATCGGCACCGACACCGCGCTGGGTGCGCAGGTCGACGAGTTCGTCCTGGTCCATGCCCAACAGCACTTGCAGAAGCTCGAATCCTACGTTTTCTTTGTCCAGGTCGGAGTAGCCGCGCAAGGCAGACCTATTCTGCGGTCTGCGGGAGCTGCCCTTAGGTTCCTTGAGAACGCGGTCGGAAGTCGCGCTCTCACCGATGCGGTTCTCGATATCGGAGGATCCATGGTCCGTGCGTCCCTTCGGGTCGACAAGCATGAGTGCTTGAGGGTCCACGAGTACTCGGAGAGCGGTCACGGGTGAAGACTGCGCTCGCTTCTGGTGCTTGTCTGCTCCGGAGCCGGATTGAGGAGCCTTCTTTGCCCTCTCTCCGGCGGGACCTCGATGCGAGTGGTGCTTCTTCGCGACGTTCTCTCCCCACTCCGCTAGTCGAGCATCAAGTTCCGCCCTCTCCCGCGCAGCGAGTTCGCTGGCGAGCGCAACGCGTCGCGCCTTGATCCCTTCCTCGGCTTGATCGCACGCGGCTCGCCATGCTTGTGCAACGAGCCGCACTTCGCCCTCGAAGAGTGCTGCTAGCGCTCTGCCTCCCCCATCCACGCGAGAGAGCGCCGCTGGTTCTCTGACGAAGACCGTGGCACAGGTGGTATCGACCTTGGCAGTCACCTTGCAGTCGTATTCGCGTCCTGCAGCGCTAATCGCGAGCGAAAGAGACGGGAGTACCTTGACGGCGTACAGCGCCAGGCTGTCCCATGGCACGGTGAGGCCCTCGCCGAGTCTTGGATCGTGGCGTTGTAGGTCGTCGTGCAGCAGTTCAAGCGACTCGCGAAAGAGCTCTGTTAAGTCCTGTTCTTCTTCAGCATGTTCAGGATCGATCACTCGGGCTTCGTCGGCTCGGATTCTTGTGACGCGCAACGGTCCGAGCAGCGAACGGAACTGTTCAAGCCCGCCGCCCGGTCGCCAAATGGGAAGGCGATCACCGAGCCCGGCAGCGAGGACCGGGTCGTCGGTAGCGTAGACAGGGCGGTCACGCGTCCACCCTGCGCTCGTCCACAGAGCCAATCTTGTCAGCTTCCGGCGCTCGATCGTGTTCTGTTTCGCGATGTGCGTGGCGAGTGCGCGCAGCGTCTCAAGCAGGATCGCCTCCTCGGCAGGATCAGGTGCGTCCCGGCGACGGTATGCGATCTTCTTGAGGACATCCAGACAGTCGCTCGCGGAGGGTCCCCGCAGACGCAGTGCGAGCCACAGCTGCCCGCATTCCGAAATTGCGGGGGCGAATGCGCGAAGATCTCCAAAGATCGGCGGCCCTGCGAGCACATTCTGGGGAGACAACCAGCCGAGATTCGTTAGCACGAGACGATGACGCGTGAACTCAGCTCTCAGTTGACTTGCGTTCAGGTCAGCGTCGCTGTCCGCGTCGTCGAGGCCTCGTGCGATCGCCCGGTAGATGAGCGCAGCGTCGCGTCGCAGGTCCTCAGAAGAGATCTCGTCCTCGTCTGAGGCACTACGAAGTTCCCGAAGCCGTGCTACGAGTTCGGATCGGCTGGGATCACTTGAGACTCCAAGCGCCGTCAAGACCACGCGACGAATTGGCTGATCGAGGTCACGATGCAGGTAGTCCCGTGAGTTGGGGCCATAGATTGCTTCGGTACCCGGCGTTCGAACGCGTAACTCAGCTGGCTTGCGTGGGGTGCCGCTCTCATCATCGAGCCAAGCAACATCTCCCGCCTGCGCAAGCCAGAAGGCAGGAACCCTCCCTTTACGTATCCAACCGTAACTGTCATCTGCGGAATCGACTTCGGCGAATTCACTTAGGCGGCGGTCCCACGCTCGACCGAGTGCCGCCAATACGGCTCCTGCCCTCGCGCGTCGTAGCCTGGCCCGGCGTTCCCGCGAGATGTCCGTGATCACTGCAATGAGATCGGGGCTCTCAAGGTCCTCGAGTGTGTAGGTGGCGCCCCGCTCGCTCATGGCGGAAGCGCGAGCTTCTGGCCCATCCTCAACCTGCCGGGGCAGGCCACGCTCAGTCTCGCTTTGGTACCGTCGTCTCAGCTGTTCGTGCGGTCGCAGTCGAGGTGTGGTCTCGGCTCCCAACAATCGAAGGAAACGGAGAGCGCCGAGTCCCCCTCGTCCTGCTTGCGACCGGAGGGCCTTTGCGTAATGGTCGCTCAGCCATTCAAGTGCTGACGTCTCGCCAGCTGCAACGGCGAAGCTGTCCGGCTCCTTGTCAATCGCCCGCGGTAGATATGCGTCGATAGGCCGAGTAGAGCCCGTGTCTATTTCACGACTCCGCCGTGAACGTGTGCGGGTCCTGTCACGTGCGCCTGCGGGCCGGGCAGTGCCAGTTCTGCCCCGACGCCGTGAGCCGTACCGGTATGACCTAAGCAGGACTGCACGGCCGACGTCGGTTCCAAGAGCCGCTCTGTCAACCGGGGCGATGTGCTCGAAGGCATCCCGGAGTGCCCTCAGCTGTTCATCTGTGAGGGGTGAGTCAATGCAGTGGCCCGAACGCCCCGCCTGGGCGATCCGGCGCACCACTTCATCGCTGTCGGAACTGTCGAGTAAAGCTCCGCACTCCCGTAGCCAAACGAGAACATCAGGAGCACCGTTCGTATCGGCCAAGTGAGCCGGGTGAAGCAACGTCGCAATGCCTAGCTGCTCCGCGAGAGGAGTTGTCTCCGCTGAGACCGATGTCATGGAGTCGCCAGATGGAGGAAGGAGTCGACGTCCGTCGCGCGCGATTACACACGGGAGATCGAGCAGCCTGTCGTCTAGACCCTCCTGGAGCGCCGCAGCGACCAGGGCAATCGTCGACTCGATTGGCCGTGTTACATCTTCGAGCAGATCAAGTGCCTGTTCGGCACGTACTGGCTCGGGAAGGCCAGCTCCGTGGCTCCGCCAGTCCTCGAGCACTGAACGCCATCTGCCGGCTTGATCCCTAATGCCGAAGGGCAGCGTCGCGCTAAGGCCGGCAAGCTTGGCGATCTCGTCTTCTTGGAGGACTCCCTCCAGCAGCGGCGCCTCCACTGCCAGCCGCGGCAGTGCTACGAGTCCCTGTTCGGGCACGGGGAACGACAACCGGGCTGCAACTACGAGTCTCGCCTTGTCGACAACGGTGGCCTCAAGGGCTCCGATGACAGGCGATGGAGCCCTCTCGTCCTCTGCAGGCGGCAGTGGTATTGCCTGCCAGGTTGCTTGAGGATCGCGTTTGAAGCGGTCGAGCACCGCCTGCGACCACACGTCCGCAACGAGGTCCACGAGAGCGGCGTTCCACGAGGTGTCGGCGAAGTCTGCCCGACTTGTGAGCGGATCGAACTGGGCGTTTACGAAGAGTGGAGCACGTGTCGGAATCACGGGTAGACCCGCGTAGGTCTGACCGACCTCTGTGCGATGAAGCGGGATCGCTACAGAGATTGGAGTCGTGGGCCCTGTCGCCTTTCTTGCACGCTCTACCCCGGCAGGAGTGGGCATATCGGCGCGGTAGACGGCCCACGAGCGTCCGTCGTTCGCAATGGCGAACTCCCTCGACACCTCGGCTGGCCCTGAGCTTGGCTGCGCGTCTTCGTCCTGATGCCGTGAGATCTTGAGCTGGCGAATCGATTGGCTGTCGGGATTCCGTAGGGTCACACGCTCCACATGCCGGAGGAACAGCAGCGCGGAGTCATCCCAGTCATCGAGCCACGCCTCCAGATCTGCAGGACTCAGGGTCCCAGACTGCAGAGGAATCCGCAACGTGGTCCATCCCGGCTCACGAAACCAGGTCGGCAGAGTGGGTGGTTCAGCTGGTGCAATCGTGGGATCGCCGATTCGGACGTGATACGGGGCGCAGTGAACCTCGAGTGTCGTTGACAACGACTGCAGGGCGGAGAGTCCGACGCCGAAACGCCCGATGGTGCTTTCATCGCGCGCCTTAGTACTCAACCAAGGGGTTGCCAAGCCGAGTACGTGGGGAAGGCGTACCGGAGTGCCATCGTGGCTTACTTGCAACTCCGTCGGTTGGAGCAGGAAGCACACCTGCGAGGCCTTCACATCGTCGGCGTTCTGGACAATCTCGGCGAGACCCTGAAGTCGATCGCTTGAGAGCAGACTTCCGCTGCTTCTAGCCCCATCAAGCGCCTCTGCGATCGAGCCTGGGAGTTCCTCAAACAACTCGCCCAGGCGCTGAACTGCTGCCTGGGCTTCGTCGATATTCGTCGGCTCAAAGGCGGGGCCCGAAGGGGCACGCCTTGGATCGAAGACTTGTTCAGCAGCCTCGACGGCGGCCGCGATACGTGCTTCAGTCACTTCAGATGTGGAACGGGACTGGGACTGGGCAAATCGCTCGAAGCGAGGCAAGCGCGATCCGCGGCAAGCGACTCACGCCCGCTGGTTCCTGCGCTCTTGCTGACGCCCCCAAGCGCTGGAGTCGTCATGGGGTGTCGCCGAAGATAGCGGTTTCGAAGGTGGCGACGGCTTGGGTTTGCATGCCAGGCGGGACGTGTTGGTAAGACGGCCATGGTGAAGGAGACGCTGGCGTGGCCGACTCGTTCGCTGACAACTCTGGGGTTGACGCCCTGTTGCAGCAGGATCGTGGCGCGGGTGCGGCACCGGTTCGTGTAGGCGGGTGCGGGGAAGATCGATCTTGGCGAGGAGGCGTTCGAAGGTCTGGCTGATGAGGTCGGAGTAGATGGGTGATTCGGCGGGCTTGGCGAAGACGTAGCCGTCCGCGTGGCGGCGGCCGGTGGCGGTGAGATCTTCGAGTTGGCGGCGTCGGTGCAGTCGCGGATGTGCGACGGTGTGGGGATCGAGGTCGATGGTGCGGCGTCTGGTGGGCGTACAGGTGCAGGTGCCTTACGGACTCCACCTGTTCTACGGTAGCCCTGGGATACTGAGACCGACCTAAGGAGTCGAATGCCTTCACAGCTGCCCGACTACAGCGACTCGGTTCGTGCTGCAACTGCCCGGTATTGGGCGGTACGCCGCTCGCAAGCTCAAGAATCTAAGGGCAGGGGCGTTTCAGACACCGGCATCCGTGCCGAGGTAACGGGAGGGCGCCACCTGGACGCGCTCCACGACTTGATCGTGAGCGTCTTCGTGGACGCGGGGATTCCGGCTCAGCTGATCGATGTGAAGCGGCGTCCGATTGCCGGATACTTCCGCCGCGACAAGAGTTGGGATGTCGTGGTGATGGTCCAGGATCGAGTGGTCGGCATCGTCGAGTTGAAGTCGATGGCGGGCGATAGCGGGGGCAAGAACTACAACAATCGCACTGACGAGGCGCTGGGCCAGGCCGTGGATGTGTGGAAGGCGGTGGAGCGTGAGATCATCAGCTCGTTGCGCCCTTGGCTTGGCTACTTCATGCTGTTGGAGGACAACGAGGCCTTCACGAGCACGGTTACTCCTCGGAAGGCCGTGTGGGAGACAGATCCGGCCTTCGACGGCGCCAGCTACGCGGATCGGTATGTGATCTTTTTCGAACGGATGATCCGTGAGCGGCTCTTGGACGCGGCCTGCGTCGTTCTCTCTGAGAAGGACTCGTCGAGAGTGCGGTTCCCCTCGGACTCGTTGAGCTTCCAGGCGTTCGCGGCCGCGATCCATGGGCGCTGCCTTCAGTTCATGGCCACGAATTCTGACATCGACTGGGAGGCAGGGGAGTAGCCCAAGTCAGTAGCCGGTTGTGCCTCAAGGACCCTATGCCGCGGCATCGAGGAGGTCGGATCGGTCGATCCCGTACAGGGCCGCAGCCACATTGGTGGCAGCGGCCCTGTCCCTGCTCCTGAATGCTTGAGCGAGCGCAGACGCATCCGCCGCGTCGATTGCGTCCGGGGCGGGGACCCGGATCTTTCTGAGGTACTGGGCTTGGAACCGGTAGGTGCCGCCGCGCATCTTCACGCAGTAGGCACCGACGAAGAGGTTGGCTATGTCCGACAGGAGGAGTCCTCCCAACACTTCTAGATCCCACTTGTCGGACACGACGTAGTACAGGTTGTGGTGGGGATAGAACTCGCCTGTGTCCAGCACCGGGTGAGCCGCCGACTTGAGGTCCGGGAGCACCAGTTTTGGCCTTGCTTGAAGGCCTGGGTCCACCCGGTCGATTGTGCGGTACCAGGACTCTGGCCGGTTGCGAGCCACGTAGCGCTGTCTGATCCTGTCGCTGTGGCGCTGCAAGTAAGAGGCGAGGCCGGGATAATCCCCGAAATCGACGAGGCGGCCTTCTTCCCACGGGTTCACGAGGAACCGCCCGCTCCATCGTGGCGTGCCTGAAGCGATGTCCTGCGCGGTCAGCATTGGCAGCAGGCGACAGCGCTCGACCCCCGGCGCGTCCTCCACAACGAAGACATCGTCGCAGCCCGTGGCGACACCGATACCGACACGGGTGCCTGTGCGCCAGTCCTCCAGGGAGTCGAAGCGCTTCTCCAAATCCGAAATCAGTTCGAGCGCGCCGGGCGGCCCAGAGGGCCAGTGGCCGCTGCTGCCGAACCACCGATCGAGCATCGCGGCATCGAAGCGGCTTCCGTCAGGAGCAACATCGTGGCCATCGGCAAGCCATTGGATGAGGGTTCGGCCGTCGTTCGCATCGAATCCGTCGGTGGCGTTGACGACATGGGCCGGACCCTGCGGCCCGTTGCGCAGCACGGTGATCGCCGGATAGGCAGACACCGACTCCTCGAATGCCTCCACAGCGTGCATCACCACAACTGTGTCCACCGCGTACTCGGAAGCGACCAGCGCCCGCAGGCGCTCTCCGTATTGGTTGTGCATCCAGCGGTCTGCGCAGATGAACGCAAGCCTCCCGTCGGGGCCGAGTATCGACAGGCCCTTCTCGAAGAAGCCGACGTAGAGGTCGGCTCGGCCCCGCATGGTTGCGCACTCGGACCGGTAGGCCGCGCTGACCTCAGTTGGAACGTCCTCGAGCCTGACATAGGGCGGGTTGCCCACCACGAAGTCGGCCTGCCGGGGTTCGTCGACTCCGGTGCCCAGTAGGAAGTCCCCCTGACCAACCCACTCCGTGCTGAGGCTCTCGGCGACATCGGCCGGCTGGTCGAGTTCGACAAGTCGGGTGGCAACAGATTCGCGGGCAGCGTCGACGTTGCGGTCAAGCAGATCGAATGCCCTGATAGCCGGCCCCATGTCGGCAACCGAGCGGCCATGCGTCGCACAGGACTCCACCAGCCGCTCAACGATCGGAACCATGAAGGCACCGGCCCCGCATGCGGGCTCCACGATCACTGAAGCCCCCAAGTCAGCAGAGGCCCGGTAGCCGGCGAGGTCCAGGATCAAATCGACCACCCAGCGGCGGGTGAACACCTCGCCGTGCGTTCCGTCCGGATCGACGGTCCAAGTCGGCATCGGCCTGGCAGCCTCCATCAGCTTGGGCTGGCGGTGCCGGGTCATCGGCACCACACCTTGCCACGCAAACTACATGAACGCCATTTCACGGACAGGCACCCTAGAGACGCCGTGCGACAAGAGGAGTTGGAGTCTTCGCTGGGGCTGTTACGCCCGGCAGGGCTCAGACTCTCGGAGTCGCGCAGGAATGCCCCAGTCTCATCATGCGTCGGCACCGTTGGCCTGGGCGCTAGTCGGTGCTCCGGCTGTTGCGGCGCAGCCGGATCGCCGTCAGGAACGCTTCGTCGGTGTCGTAGCGCAGCGCCGCGTCGTCCTCAGGCACATCGGGCCCGTTGCCGACGCTCGCGTCCAAATCGGCAAGTGTCACGGGCTTCTCAATCGGATCTTGGCCGGTGTCGGTGACAGGCACAGTTGCCATGGCCGTTGATCCTCTCGGAGCGCCTTGCCACATCCAGGATAGTCAATGACGCCACGGACGTAGACTGCGTTTGAGCCATCTTCGGGCGGGCCGCACAGACACAGACACCGGGGATCGGTGGATCCGGGGTAGCCGATGCAGTTCAATGGCCCGTCGTCGGCCGGGTTCATGTATTCCGACACTGGCGGGGATGGGCCGGCGGTGGTCTTCCTGCACGGGGTGCTGACCAACGGCAGCTTGTGGGATCCGATCGTCGACAAGCTGCGCGACCGCTATCGCTGCCTTGTGCCCGAGCTTCCCTTTGGTGCTCATCGCACGCCGATGCCCGACGACGCAGATCTGGATCTCGCATCGCTGGCCAAGATGATTGCTGGCTTCCTCGTCGAGCTCGACCTGCGGGACGTCACGCTGGTGTGCAACGACTGGGGCGGGGCCCAGCTCGTCATCGCTCCCGGCGGATCGGACCGCGTCGGCGGCCTGGTGCTGGTGTCGTGTGAGGCCTTCGACAACTATCCACCCGGCATTCCCGGCCGGCTGTTGTGCCTCAATGCGTCGTTGCCCGGCGGGACCTTCCTCACCGCGCAGCTCCTGCGTCCGCGCCTGATCCGGTACCTGCCGTTCACGTGCGGGGCCCTTACCAAGAAGCGCATGCCCAACGAGCAGTTCATCGCCTTGATCGAGCCGCTGCGTCGCAACCCCAAAGTGCGGCGCGACCTGGACAAGTATCTCCGCAGTGTTCCCGCCAGGCAGCAACTGCTCGAATGGGCCGAACAGCAGAGGGCATTCGCCGGTCCCGTCCTCATCGTGTGGGCCCGCGAGGAGAAACTGATGCCTCCCGAGCACGCGGAGCGTCTCGCCGAGCACTTCGAGAACGCCGAACTGGTATGGGTCGACGACAGCCGCACGCTGATCCCGATCGACCAGCCCGAGATCCTTATGAACCACTTGGAGCGCTTCCTCGCACGCACCACGCAAGTCTGATTAGGAACCTCGCAGGGGTGAGCAGCAGATGGTTGGTCTCACTGTGGCAGGGCGGTTAGCTCGCGGTGGTAGGGGGTTGTGTCGGAGTTGTCGGTGGGGGCTTCTAGTTCTTCGGCGTAGCGGCGGCCTTCCCAGACGGCGGCGGCGATGGTGCTGGGGGCTAGGGCGTCTCCGATGGCTCGGACGGTGCGCAAGCCGTGGTCGGGCCACTGTTCGTGCCGGGTGAGCAGGTCCTGGAACAGGGTGTCCTCGGGCAGGCGGGCGGTGACTAGCAGCACGGCGTCAGCGGCGACGCGGCTCTCATGTCCCGTGAAGGTGCACTGGGTGAGCAGTTCGGTGTCGAGCACGGCGGAGATGGCAGTCGATGTGTGCAACTCGGTTCCGGCCTCGATGAGTCGGGCTTGGATGCGGTGCTGTTCCATGGTGTTGACCGTCCATGCTGAGACGACGGCCTCGGGCGTAATGAGCGCCACTTCGTAGCCTTCGGTTCGCAGCAGCTCGGCTAGGGCGCCGCCCATGTAGTAGTGGTCGTCGTCGTAGATGGCCACCCGGCCGCCATCGGGGCGGGCGCCGGCCATGACCTCGTCGGGTGTGAGTACCGGCATGGCGCCGATGGGCATGGTGTCGGGGCGGGTGTGCCAGCGGCCTACGCCGTCGCGCCGCCACACTGAGCCGGTGGCCAATGCGATGTGGTCGAAGCCGTAGGACAGGGCCTCCTCCGCAGTCATGTCGCTCTCTAGGTAGTGCTCGACACGGTCGAGCTTGGAGATCTGGCCGAGGCGGTAGTCGACTACTCGTATCCACTCGGCCAGTCCCGGCAGGCGGGCTTCGGCTGCGACCCGGCCTCCGAGCACTCGCGACCTTTCGACCAGCACGACCTCGTAGCCGCGTTTGCCGAGCGCCATAGCGGCTTCCAGGCCGGCGGGCCCGGCGCCCACCACTAGCACCCGCTCATTGGCGTGACGAGGCCGGTAGGTCTCGGGGTGCCAGCCCCGGCGCCATTCTTCGCCCATGGACGGGTTCTGGGTGCACCGGATGGGAGACATGGTGAAGTCTCCGGACACGCAGATGTTGCAGCCGATGCACTCGCGAATGTCCTCTGGGCGGCCCTCCTCAATCTTGCGGGGAAGGAACGGGTCGGCGATCGAGGGCCGGGCCGCGCCGATGAAGTCCAAGATCCCCTGACGCACCATCCGAACCATCGTGTCTGGCGAGGTGAACCGGCCCACACCGACCACCGGCTTGGACGTGAGCGCCTTGAGGCCCCGCACCCACTCCTCCTGGTGGGCTTCGGCGCTGAAGCGGGAGGTGATGCTGTCGTCCTCCCAGCTGCCGGGCACGAAGTCCCAGAGGTCCGGCAGTTCACCCAGCTCGCCGATGACGGCCTCGATCTCGCTCCGGTCGATGCCGTGTTCGTGGGCTGACTCCTCGACGGTGATGCGGCAGCCCACCGCGGCCCGGCCGTCCACCTCCTGAACGGTGTCCTCCATCAGCTCCCGCAGGAGCCGCATCCGGTTCTGGAGGCTCCCGCCGTACTCGTCGGTTCGCAGGTTGTAGCGGCACGACAAGAAGTGGTGGACGCCCCCGAGCGCATGGCCGGCGTAGACGTACACGACGTCGAAGCCGGCTCGCAGTGCTCGGTCGACCGCTTGACGGTGCCAGCGACGCAGGTCGGCGATGTCGCGCTTGGTCATGGCGCGGGCCTGCACCGGATCGGCTGTGAAGGTGGCCACGGGTAGGTGCACCGGGCCCAGCGGCGCGACCCGGGAGTGCAGGTTGGGGCCGTTCATTCCGTTGTAGGCGAGTTCGATGCCTGCCAGCGCGCCGCAGTCGTGGACCCGCTCGGCCATCAGGGCCAGCGCTGGGATGTCGCAGTCGTCCCAGATGCGGGCCTCGATGAACGGCGTGATCTCCGACGTGTAGTGGATCTCGGCTTGCTCGGTGCACACCACCGCCCAGCCGCCCTCGGCCTTGACGGCTCGCATTTCTGCGTGGGCCGCCGGGTCGCGGTAGCCCATCCCGTTGCAGTGGGGCACTTGGAAGAACCGGTTCTTGGCAACCAGCGGGCCGATTCGCACCGGCTCGAACAGGATGTCGTATCTGGGATCTCGCATGTGAACTCCTGTGGTCCGGCTCAGCCCCGGATCTGGCGCCCCCCGATGACGACCTCGGTGAGTAGGGGAGCGCCGGGCGCGAGGAACATCTCGTTGGGATGGGGGCAGTCGAGCACGATCAAGTTGCCGCGTTTGCCGGTGTCCAGCGATCCGCAGCGGTCCTGGAGGCCGAGGCTGTAGGCCGCGTTGAGGGTGGCGCCGACGACCACCTCGGCCGGTGTCAGCCGGAACCACGGCGCAGCCAGGCCCGTGGTCTGCAGCAGCGATGTGGCGTGGATCGATGAGCAGTAGTCCGTCGCGATGGCGACAGGCACGTCGTTGTCGATGAACAGCCGGGCGTTGGCGCGCCGGTCGGTCATGTAGATCAGCTCGGCAACCGGCAACAGAACCGCGACCGTCTGGGTCGATCCGACGTCGCGGATCTCGCCGTCGGGTGTGTAGGTGAGGTGCTCGGCAGACACGGCCCGCTCGCCTGTAGCGGTGGCCCATCCCTGAGAGGGTTTCCAGGCGTCGGCGTGAACTCGCGGCGGGAGTCCCATGTCGCGGCCTAGGCGGATGAGTCTCTGGGCCTGGGCCGGCGTGAACAGGCCCTCCTCCACGGTGACGTCGTGGAACTGGGCGATGCCCTGTCCGGTCACGGCGGGCAGCATCTTGTCGGCGATGAGGTTGGTGTAGTCCTCCCCGGCCGCTGGTCCGCCGTCGCCCGCCCCGATATCCCGCGGCACGACGTGGGCCCCCAGAAATGTGATGACGAGCTCCAACGGCGTCACTTGGCGGGAGTCTTCGAGCAGGCGCAGCTCCCGCAGCTCCTCCTCCACAGTCAGGCCGTAGCCGGACTTAACCTCGAGGGTGGTCACACCGCCGGCCACAATCCTGCGGTAGGCGGTGTCGAGCCTGGTGCTCAGGTCATGGTCCGAGGCGGCCCGGCTGGCGACAACGCTCGACCAGATGCCACCGCCCCGGGCAGCCACCTCGGCCAGCGAGGCACCGCCGAGGCGTTCGGCGTACTCCTGGTGGCGCTCGCCTCCGAAGATCGGATGGGAATGGCACTCGACCAGGCCGGGAAGCACTGTCCTGCCGGTCGCGTCGAGCCGTGTAATCGCCGGGTCGCCCCATTCGGCTAGAACCTCTCCGGTGGGGCCGGCGGCGACGATCAGCCCGTCGCGGATGGCGACGGCACCATCGGCGATGACGTCCATCTCGTCCTGGAGTGCACCGGAGCGGGGCTGGCCGCGGTCGCGAACCAACGCCAGAGCGGCCGCGCCCACCACGTTCAGGTCCTGGCCGGTCATTTCGGGATCACCGCGATCACATCGATCTCCATGAGCCACTCGGGCTGAGCCAGCCCGCTCACCACGAGCCCGGTGGAGACCGGATGGACTCCGCGCAGCCAGCGGCCCACCGTCTGGTACACCAGCTCCCGGTGGCGAGGATCGGTGAGGTAGATCGTGGTCTTGACGATGTGGCTCAAGTCGCTGCCGGCCTCGCGCAGCAACTGCTCGACATTGGCCATGGCCTGCTCGGCCTGGGCCGCGGGATCGCCGAGGCCGACGAGGTTGCCTTCGAGGTCGGTGCCGACCTGTCCCCGCAGGTACACGGTGCCGTTGGCGACCACCGCGTGGCACAGGTCGTTGTCGAGCTTCTGGTTGGGGTAGGTGTCGCGGGTGTTGAACGGCCGGATGCGCCGATGTGTGGTCATGGCGGTCACTCCTGTGCTTGCGGCGACCGCTGCGCGGCGCCGACGCGGGTCAGGTAGCTGTTCTGTGAGGCGATGTGGTCCGCGAGGAGCTTGGCGTCCTGCCACACGCCGAAGATGAACGACGAGCCCCGGCGGGTCTGCCACGGCAGTCCGAGGAAGTAGATCCCCGGCACGGCCGAGATGCCGCGGTGGTGCACGGGTCGGCCGGTTTCGTCGAAGGAGTCGACCTTCAACCAGCTGTAGTCGACGCGATAGCCGGTGGCCCAGATGATCGAGGTGACATCGTGCTCGTGCAGATCAAGCTCGAGCACGGGGTCGGTAACCCAGCCGGGATCCGGACCGATGATGCGGGCCTCCGGCTCGGCGGGCAGGTCGAGGCCGTTGCGGGCGATGTAGGCGTCGGCCTCGTCCAGCACCGACAGGTAGTTGGCGTCGCCGCGGGCCAGGTTGTCGCCGAGGTCCGGAGCGAACCTCAGCACGCCGTTGTCGAATGACTGGGTCATCCCGACCAGAGCGATGCCTTCGGCGGCCATGTGTCGGAAGTCCACGGTGTGTCCTCCGTGGGCCCCGCTGACCGAGATCGTCACATGCTCCAGTCCCGGCTCGGCTGCCGGGGCGTCCCATTTCTGGAGCACGCCCAGCCACCAGACGTAGTCCTGGCCGCGGTAGCTGCGGGGGGGCCGGTCATGGGGCCCGACCGACAGGAACACCCGCCGGCCTGAGCGCAGCAACTCGTCGGCGATCTGCACCCCTGACGAGCCCGCTCCGACCACCAGCACCGCGCCGTCGGGGAGTTGCTGAGGGTTTCGGTACGACATCGAGTGCAGTTGCATCACCTCGGCGTCGTCGGGCACGACCGGCGGTATCACTGGCTGCTGGAACGGTCCGGTGGCGGCCACGATGCTGCGGGCGTCGAACATCCCGTTGGACGTGTCGACGCGAAACCCGAGCCGGCCGGTATGGTGGCGGACCTCTCGCACCTCCACGCCGCAGCGCACCGGGGCCTCGATCTGCTGCGCGTAGGCGACGAAGTAGTCGGCGACCTCCTCTTTTGACGGGAAGCCGTCGGGGTCGCTGTCAAAGGCCAAGCCAGGGAACCTGTCATGCCAGGCAGGCCCGTTGGTCACCAGGGAGTCCCAGCGCGCCGAGCGCCAGCGCTCCGCGACCCGGCCCCGCTCAAGCACGACGTGGGGCACGCCGTGGCTGCTCAAGTGCTCGCTCATCGCCAAGCCGGCCTGGCCGCCGCCGACGACGACAGTGTCAGTTGATTCGATCGACATATCTTGGTCCTCGTGGGGGATTGGCGCTTATGTACTGGCGCTCGTGGCGTGGCGGATTGCGGTGTGGGCGCCTGCCGGTGTGCAGTAGGCGCCGATGATGGCCGTCAGTGTCGTGCAGGCGCCCGATAGCTGGTCTGTGGTGACGAACTCGTCGGGTCGGTGGGCGTCAGCGATGTGGCCCGGTCCGAACACCACCGCGGGCACCGACAAGTACTCGGCGTAGAGCCCGGCCTCGCAGCCGAACGGCAGGCTCCCGGCACAGTCGCGGCCGATCACCTCGGCGAGGAACTTCACCTCCGGATGATCCTCGGAGGTGTGCAGAGCCGGGTAGCGGGCATCGCAGACCACCTCCACGGCCCCTTCGAGCCCGGCGAGAGCGACCCGGGCGACCTCGACCTGCGCCCAGACGTCGGCGAGGATCTCATCGGGGTCGCACGAACGGCGGTGACGGCACTCGAAGCTGAGCTCGGCCGACGGGGCGAGCACGTTGACGGCCGCTCCGGCGTGCAGCGTTCCCACATTGGTCGACGCGCCGAGTTCTGCGGCGCGGGCGTTGACTTCGATCACGGTCCGCGCCACCGCGACGATCTGATCGAGGGAATTGGTCCGAGTCGGCGCCAGGCTCGAATGACCCGGAATACAGTCCGCCCGCACCGTGTAGGCGACCTTGCCTGCATGCGAGGTGCGCAGGGTCAACCCCGTCGGCTCGCCGACCACGACGATGGCAGGCTCCACGAAGGGGTCTACGGCCAGCCGCTGGAGCAGGGATGCGACACCGGCGCAGCCAATCTCCTCGTCATAGCTGAGGCCCATGTGCAGCGGCGCCGACCATCCCGACGGGTCACAGCCGAAAGCGGCGGTAAGCGCGCAGGCGATGAACCCTTTCATGTCGGCTGTTCCTCGGCCCAGCAGCCGGTCGCCGCAGCCGGTCAGGGTGTAGGGGTCCGTCGCCCAGCCCGGCCCCGCCGCCACCACGTCGGTGTGCCCGCACACGAGCACGCCGCCGGGCGCTTCCGGCCCGAAGCGCAGATGCAGGTTGGAACGGCCTGCCGGACCGTCCACGCGGTGCACGGCTGCCCCGACCTCTGCGGCGCGCTCAGCCACAAGGTCGATCAGGGCGGCGTTGGGTGTGCGGCTCTCGGTCGGGAACGCCACCAGGGCGGCCAGCAACTCGACAGCTTCGTCGCGCAAGGACAACGGGATCTCCTTAGGAGCAGGCGCCGACGGGGGAGGGGAGGTCTGAGACCTCCCCTCCCGGCGCGGCCCAAGCGGTGCCGCCTAACCGGCCGAGAGAACCTCGGACCAGGTCTCGGCGAAGATGGCGTGCGACTCGTCGCGTACCTGCCACGTGAGACGCTCACGGATCTCGTCGGTCAGTGTCAGACCGCTTCCCTCGACCACCTCGTAGTAGCCGTCCGACAGCAGCGGCGGCACGGTGAGGTTCGGCGTGTAGCCGATGGTGAACTCGGTGATGAGCGCGCCGATGTCGGGTTCGAGCATGTAGTTGATGAGCACATGCGCGGTGTAGGGGTCGGGTGCGTCGGCGGGAACGACCATCCCGTCCTGCCAGATGATGCCGCCCTCGTCGGGGATGATGTAGCGGATGTTTGGATTGTCCAGGTAGGCGATCCCGGCCGCGAATCCCCAAGACATGGCGGCGAGGACCTCGCCGCTGGCCAGGTTGCCGATGTAGTTGGCCGAGTCGAACCCGGACACGCAGTCGCGTGCTGCCAGGATCAGGTCTAGGGCCTGCTCGTGGGCGGCGGGGTCGGTCTCGTTCCAGTCGTAGCCCAGGTACACGAGGGCTGAGCCAATCACCTCGCGCTGGTCCTCCAGCAGTGACGACTGGCCGCACAGCGGGTTCTGGTCATAGATGACGCTCCAGCTCGTGGGCGGCGTGTCGAACGCGGTGGCGTCGTAGGCGAAGCCGGTGGTCGAATACTGGTAGGGCAGCGAGTAGACGTTGCCCGGGTCGTAGTAGGCGTCCATCTGGTTCGGATCGAGGTTGGCCGCGTTGGGGACCAGGCTCAGGTCCAGTTCGGCCAGCAGCCCCTGGTCGGCCATGATGCCGATGGCGTAGTCGGTGACTATCACCAGGCTGTAGCCGGAGTTGCCGGCGTCGACTTTGGCGATGGCCTCCTCGTTGGCGACGTGGGTGTCGAGGGTGACGGTCACGCCGCACTCGGCCTCGAACATCTCGAGGATGGCCTCGTCGATGTAGTCGGCCCAGTTCAGGAAGTTGATCGAGTCGCCGAGCCGTGCCGGGTCGCCGCACCGTCCGGTGACCGGCGCCTCAGCGGCCGGTTCATCAGCGGGTTCGGGTTCCTCGGGCTCAGGGGTCTCGTCGGGCTCATCAGCGGGCTCGGGCGCCTCCGGCTCGGCTGGCGCGGCGGTGACTTCGGGCTCGGCTGGAGCCGGGGCTTCTGGCGCGGCCTCCTCGTCATCGTCCCCGCATCCGGCCGCGAGCAGTGCGCCCACGGCCACCACGGCCAGTAGTCGTAGCAACGCGGAGCGTTTGGTGAACAGGTTCATGTTTCCTCCCAGGTGTGTTGTGGACTGTGTTGAGGATCAGGAAGGGGCGCCTCACCGCTGGGTGAGTCGCCCTGGCGGAATTGGCGCAGCCGCCGTTTGGAGGCGCCGGCCTGGATCGCGAGCGCGCCGACCAGAAGCAGTGTGGATGCCGCGAAGATCAGCGTTGAGATCGCGTTGACCTCGGGGCTGATCGTTCGCCGCAGTTGGCCGAACACCTCGATCGGCAAAGTGGTGGCGCCGGGGCCGGCCACGAAGAAGGTGATCACGAAGTTGTCCAGCGACAGGGTGAATGACAACAGCGCGCCGCCGAGCACCCCCGGCGCGATCGACGGCAGCGTGACCCGCCAGAACGTGGTCCAGGGGTTGGCACCGAGATCCTGGGCAGCCTCCTCGACGGCCGGGTCGAGGTTCCGCAGGCTGGAGCGGACCACCAGAGCCACAAAGGCGGTGCAGAACGCGACGTGGGCGATGACGACCGTGGGCCGCCCGAGTCGCAGAGCGTCCGCCGCGCTGCGGCCGAGCAGGTCGTTGAGCCGGCCGAGGACGAGCGAGAAGAAGGCCAGCAGGGCTACTCCGGTGACGATCTCCGGTGCGATCACCGGCAGGTACACCACCTGTTCGGCCGCGCGGCGTCCCCGGAAGACGTGACGGTCAAGCGCCAGCGACAGCATCGTGCCGAGGACCACCGCGATGGCAGTGGCGGTGACCGCTATCAGGATCGAGTTCAGGGTGGCCGACTTGATCTGGTCGTTGTCGGCGAGCCTGGCGTACCACTCGGTGGTGAACCCGGTCCAGCGTCCACCGGTGCGGGCCTCGTTGAAGGAGAACAGCACCAGCACGAACACCGGCAGGTAGAAGAACAGGTACACCAATCCAGCGGTAGCGCCGATGGCCGCTGCGGGGCCTCGCCTGGTGGCGCTCATAGCAGGTCGGCTCCGTCACGGCGTCCGACCACGAAGTAGAGGCTCAAGATGGTGATGAGGCTGAACAGGGTGGCTACGGCCGCGCCGAGGGGCCAGTTGAAGGCCTCCCCGAACTGCAGGTCGAGCAGGTTGGCGATCATGTTGGTCTTGCCGCCGCCCAGCAGGGTCGGCACGAGGTACTGCGAGACCGACAGCACGAAGACCATGACCGAACCCACCGTCAGGCCGGGCCGGATCAGCGGCACGAACACGTCCAAGAAGACCTGTGGGGGCTTGGCGCCGAGGTCTCTGGCTGCCTCCATCTGGGCCCGGTCGGAGCGTTCGATGGCCGCGTACAGAGGCAGGACCATGAACGGCAGAGCCGTGTAGACCAGCCCCAGCAGCACGGCGAAGCGAGTGTTCAAGAAGACCTGGCGGTCGAGTCCGAGGCTTTCGATGGCGTTGTTCAGCGGGCCGGTGTTGGACAGCACGAAGCGGATCGCGAAGGTCCGCACCAGCATCGAGGTCCAGAACGGGATCATTACCGCCACCAGCAGGGCGTTCTTGGTGATGCGGCTGCGGCGGGAGCTGATGAACACCGCCAGCGGCAGTGCCAGCCCGATGCACACCGCGGTGGCCCACACCGACCAGACCACCGACCGGGCGAACACCGCGGTGTAATTGTTGTAGGAGCTGGCGAGGTGGTTGATGCCCGCGAGCCCGCCCAGTGCAGTCGCGACGACGAGTGCGCCGCGGGCGCTGCGTCGCAGGTATCGGGCGCCTGCCACCAGCGGCAGGGTTGCGATCGCTGCGGCCGCCAATGCCCTGACCGCGGCTGAGCCCAGGGTCCCCCAGTCGGCGTCGGAGCGTCGTCCCTTGGAGGTGATCTCGTCCCAGGCGTCGCCGGTGAGTTCCCAGATGACACCTCCGCCAAGTTTCGGGGTCAGCAGCGAGTAGACGACGATCAGCGCGCCGGGAACGATGTAGGCCAGCGCGATCCAGGTCAGGCCGGGGGTCAGCAGTGCCGCGATGCGCCTGCGCTGGCGCTGGGCGGAGGTGACGAGCGCCATCAGTCCTCGATCACGCAGGCCGCGTCGCGGCTCCATCCCACCGTGACGGGATCGCCCGGCCGGAGCTGACCGAAGGGATGGTGGCCGGCGTCGTTGTAGCGCAAGGCGACGACCTGGGAGCCGTCGGCAAGCATCACGGTGGCCCGGGTCGAGTCGCCCAGGAACAGCAACTCGGCCATCTGGCCCGCAACCGCCGCCTGGTCCGGTTCCGACGGCTGGTCGGCGGCGGTGACCGTCACCCGCTGGGGCCGCACCGCCAGCAGCAGCTTGCGGTCCGGCACAGTGGAGCCGTTGTCCGCCTCGGCCAGCGGCACCAGCTCGCCGGTGGCCATCCTCACTGCGGGCATCCCGCCGCTGTGGCCCGCTCCGATGACCTCCAGCAGGTTGGTCTCGCCGATGAAGTCCGCCACGAACCGCGACGCGGGCCGCTCGTAGATCTCAGACGGCGTGCCCAACTGGTGGATGCGGCCGTGGTCCATCACCGCGATCCGGTCGCTCATCGTGATCGCTTCCTGCTGGTCATGGGTCACGAAGATGAACGTCAGGCCCAATTCGTCGTGCAAGCGGCTGAGTTCGTGACGCATCGCCTGGCGCAGCTTCAAGTCCAGGGCGCTGAGCGGCTCGTCCAGCAGCAGTACCTCGGGCTCGTTGACGATGGCTCGAGCCAGGGCGACGCGCTGCTTCTGCCCGCCCGAGAGCTGAGCCGGGCGGCGCTGCGCGAACTGCGCCAGCCGCACCAGGTCCAGTGCTTCGGCCACCTTGGTAGCGGTGGTGGACTTGTCGAAGCCCTTGACCCTCAGGCCGAAGGCCACGTTCTCGGCGACGGTCATGTGCTCGAACAGCGCGTAGCTCTGAAAGACCGTGTTCACGCGGCGCTTGTGGGGCGGCACACCGGTCGTGTCGGCTCCGCTGATGAGGATCCGGCCGCTGGTGGGCTCCTCGAAACCCGACACCATTCGCAGCGTGGTGGTCTTGCCGCACCCCGACGGGCCCAGCAGCGAGATGAACTCGCGGGGCTTCACCTCCAAGTCGATCGAATCGACCGCGACCGTCTTGCCGAACCGCTTGGTAACTCCTTGGAGGGTTACCGAACCCCGCTCCGGGCGCTCGCCGGTCGAGGCATCGCTGGACTCGTGAGTCACGCGTGCCCTCCCTGCGGCTATGTGGACTGCCTCGGCAGCGCGAGCGAGGAGCGGGCGTGGTTCAAGAACGCATCGACGGCGCGGGGGTGGGACCCTTCGACTCGTTCGACCAGGCCCAGAGCGAGCGGCGGGACCGTGGTTCGGAGCCTGACGTAGGCCACCCGGCTGCCATCCTGGGCGATGTCGGTGGCCGGCAGCAGGTTCACCAGCGAGTACCCGAAGTCGTTGCCGACCAGAGACCGCACAAGCGACAGGTCGGAGTGTCGGCGGGCCGGCTGGTAGGGCACGCCGGCAGCAAGGAACAGCGACGTGAAGTACTCGCGGCTCAGAGGAAGGTCGAGCAGTATGTAGTGGTCGTCGACGACGTCCTCGAGAGCGGCCTCCTCCTCGCCGGCCAGCGGATGTGAGGCGGGAAGCAGCAGGTGGGGGACCGCGTCGAGGATCTTGGAGAAGCGAACGTCGCGGCCCAACTCGATGTCGTAGGTGACCGCGGCGTGGATCGCGCCGGTCCGCAACCAACTCAGCAGCTCGTCCTGGCTGCCTGTGCGGATCTCCACGTCGATCTGCGGGTTCTTGGTGACAAAGCTCCTGACCGCGGCGGGCATCACGATGGGCGCCGCGCTGACCAGCGAACCCAGTAGCACTCGGCCCGCCCGCAGCGACACCGCGTCCAGCATCACCGTGGTGAGATCCGAGGCACGGTCCAGCAGTGACCGGGCCTCGGCCATCAGCAGCGCCCCCTTCGGGGGTGAGGCTCACGCCCTGGCCGCGGCGGCGCACCAGCAAGCTGACGCCCAGCGTGTTCTCCAGATTCCTCAGCGAAGCAGAGACAGCGGGCTGTGTGATCCCGACCGCTTCGGCGCCGAGGGTCAGCGAAGCATGCTCCGCGACCGACACGAAGTTCTCAAGCTCCCGCAGCGTGACCTGCCGTTGCATCGGTTCCCCCTCGGCTCGCTCATACCTAGAAAATATTGATGTAATAAGAAATCTATAGCAAAATCATTTATGAGCGTCAAGGGAGGGTTGCACACGTCTCAACGAATCCCGCCACGCCGTCGCGGTCGTCTGGACCGACAACTCGTAGAAGGGAGCCACGGTGACGCCATCGACCAGAGCACAGTGGGAACAACGGCTCGAGACTCTCGATGTCCCCTCGGAAGCGTTCATTGACGGCGGATTCACGGACTCCGCGTCAGGCACAACATTCGACAATGTCAGCCCGGTGACGGGGGCGACGATCTCAGAGGTCGCGTCCTGTGACGTCGACGATGTCGACCGAGCCGTTCGGTCAGCGCGCGACGCCTTCAAGTCAGGCGAATGGTCACGCTGCGACCCAGCGACACGAAAGGCGACACTGATCCGCCTCGCTGACCTGATCGAGCGCGACCTGGAACAACTCGCGCTCCTCGAGTCCATAGACATGGGCAAGCCCATCAACGATGCCCTAACCGTCGACGTGCCGGGCAGCGCCGCGATCTTCCGCTGGTACGCCGAAGCGCTGGACAAGCTCTACGGAGAGATCGCTCCCACCGGACCGGGCGATCTGGCCTTGATCGATCGCGAGCCCCTGGGCGTGGTAGGGGCAGTGGTGCCGTGGAACTTCCCGCTCGAGATGGCGACGTGGAAACTCGCGCCGGCGCTCGGTGCCGGCAACAGCGTCGTCCTCAAACCAGCCGAGCAGTCGCCTTCGTCCGCGCTGTGGCTGGCGTCGCTTGCGACGGAGGCAGGACTACCGCCCGGCGTGCTGCAGGTGGTACCCGGCCTGGGCCATACCGCGGGTCAGGCGATTGGTCGCCACCAAGACATCGACTGCGTGACGTTCACCGGCTCCACCGAGATCGGCAAACGGTTCCTGTCCTACGCAGGCGAATCGAACATGAAGCAGGTGTGGCTCGAATGCGGCGGCAAGAGCCCCAATCTGGTCTTCGCCGATTGCGCTGACCTAGAGGCAGCAGCCGACATGGCTGCCTTCGGCATCTTTTTCAACCAGGGTGAGATCTGCTCAGCGAACTCTCGGCTGCTGGTCCAACGCGAGATCCAAGGCGACCTTGTCGATCTGCTGCACGCTCGGGCGCTGGAGGCCGCTCCAAGCCACCCGCTCGACCCCGCCACAAGGATGGGCGCCCTAGTGAGCGAAGAGCACGTCCAGCGCGTGATGGCCTACATCGGTGCCGGCAAGACCGAAGCCCGGCTGGTGGTCGGAGGCAACCGGTGCTCGGTTTCCAGCGACTGCTTCGTCGAGCCCACGATCTTCGACAACGTTCCGCCTGACGCCACAATCTCCAACGAAGAGATCTTCGGGCCCGTGCTGGCCGTCCACCCGTTCGACAGCGAAGCCGAGGCGGTGGAACTCGCCAGCGCAACAACCTTCGGGCTAGCCGCCTCGGTGTGGACCAACGATCTCTCTCGAGCGCTGCGTGTAGGCAAGCAACTGCACGCAGGAACCATCTCCATCAACACCGTCGACGCCCTGAGCCATCTGACCCCCTTCGGCGGATTCAAGCAATCCGGCTTCGGGCGAGACCTCTCGCTTCACGCTCTCGACAAGTTCAGCGGCCTCAAGACCACCTGGATCAAGTACCAGACCTGAGCCCTCACGGGTGACGACGATGGCGAGGCCTCCACACGCCGCATCTTCTAACGGAACTTCTAACGGACGATCCGTTACGGGCAGTTATCCACAGGTACGGCTTGTTGCGCCGCATGGCAAGGCCCTAGATCCCGAACTTTCTGACGGACCGTTGACTTGACACCGTTGACTTGCACCCTCCGAGAGATGTCACTATTCGACCTGCAAGAGTGAGTTCCCGCCGAGCGACTACGAGTGGCCGCGGATGCCTGAACCGCTGGAGCCTAGCCCTTTGATACCTAGGTATCTTGCCTTCACACTATCAAGGTGTATCCTTCAGGGCATGACATCGCCGAAGGAGGAGCAGATGGCATCGCAGGGAGACACCAAGAGCATGACACTGCGCATCGATGAGGCTCTCGCGGAGAGGGTGCGGACAATCGCGGAGGTTGAGGACACCACCGTGAGCGAGGTCATTAGGGATGCTCTGGCGGAGCATGTGGAACGTCGACGCCGTGATCCGGAGTTCCAGACGATGCTGCAGCGCAACCTTCGGCGCCATGAGGAGCTTCTGAGCATGCTCGCGGACGGATGAGGTGCACTACCTCGAGCTCGACGATGTGCTGGCCATCGCGTGCGAGGTTCTCGGGCTCGAGGTGAACGCACTTCTGCATGTGACTGACGTCGGACTCGCGGACTCAGCTGTCGCTCGGCCGCAGGCCGGTTTCGCCGACCAAGAATTCCACCCAACGCTGGAGGCCAAGGCGGCCTCCCTGCTCTTGGGGCTGGCGCGCAATCATGCGTTCATTGACGGAAACAAGCGAATCGCGGTGTTGGCCACTCTTCAGTTCCTGAACGCGAACGACTACGACTTGGACCTCCTGCCTGTCGAGGAGGCCTACAAGACCGTTGTCGAGGTCGCGTCCGGCAACCTCTCGATGGACGACCTCACGGACTGGATCCGCGATCGGATGAAGCCACTCAGCGGGCCTTGATGCTCGGTGGCCGGTGCGAGCGAAGGCGCCGAGTGACGCCCTCATCATGTGTCGGCACCGTTTGCTTTGGGCGCTAGTCGGTCGTTCGGCCGTTGCGGCGCAGCCGAATCGCCGTCAAGAACGCTTCGTCGGTGTAGTAGCGCACCGCCACCTCGTCCTCGGGCACATTGGGCCCGGTGCCGACGCTCGCGTCTAGCTCGGTAAGTGTCACGGACTCCTCGATCGGATCTTGGCCGGTGTCGGCGTGAGGCACAGCCCAAATAGCCTACGAGACCGCAATCGGCTCAACAGGACTTGGACTGGCCTGCTGTGACGGTCGCGGCGAGAGCGACGCGATGGTCCTTCGTCCACGGCGGGCCCAGAGTCAGGCGCGGGCCGTGCAACACCTCGGCGGTGCGGCTGCCCAGAACATGCTCGGCCTCACTGAGCACCGTCTTGGCGTTGTAGAAGTGCAGGCTCCAGTTCCGCGACCGGGCTAGCCCGGCCAGCACCCGCCGGTACATGACGGCGTCGGCGCGGGACTCGTAAGGGGCGCTGCGCAGTGTTGCGATGTCGTCGGGGAACTTCGAGGGCAAGGCCCGGATCGACATCGACACGACTTGCTGGCCCAGGTCGTTGGCGAGCATGTCGAGCGCCGATGATGTCGCCCGCACCGCCGAGGCGTGCACCTCTGCCACGAGCGCGGCGGCGGCGCTGTCTGTGAGTCCCTTGCCCTCGTGGTGGATCGGGGCCGCGGCGACACCCGGCTCGACCAGTTCGATCCGGCGCCGGTCCACGACACGATGCTCGTCCGAAGCCGTGACAACGACGGCCCAGCCGAGATGATCGGCGACACCGACGCGCATGCTTCTAGTCCCTGACCGCGACGAAATACTCGTAGCAGTAGGCATCGCGGTACTGGCGGCGCATGTCGATCTCGCGCTGGGTCTCGTCGATCAGCTCGCCCGCGGCCTGGTCGTTGGCGTATCGGGCCCGCAGCGAAGGGAGCTTCCTCTCCAGGGGGGTGTAGTAGTGAGTCCACCACCCTTCGTCGGGAAGGGTCAGGTGGCCCACGACCTCGTATCCGTTTGCCGCTATGTCGGCGAGTCGCGTCTCGACGTCGGTCATGGGCGGGTAGGCCTCTGCGAAGAACTCGGCCACTGGCCGCGGCCGCAGGTGCGTGGTCCAGCAGAGTTCGCTGACCATCAGGTAGCCGCCGGGCCCGAGGAGCGGTCGCCACTGTCTCAGCGCGGCAGCGAAACCCATGATGTAGGCCGCTCCCTCTGACCAGACCAAGTCGAACTCGCCGTTGCCGAAGGGCAGTTCGTTCATGTTCAAGGCTCGGGTCGTTATGCGGTCAGCGAGCGCGGCCGCGCCTGCCGACTGGTTCAACTGGGCCAGGAAGGTCTCGTCGACGTCGACCGCGACTGCCTGAGCGTTGCGCGAGCGTGCGATCGCAAGTGTCTGCATCCCGGGACCACAGCCGATGTCAAGCACCCGGGTCGGCTCGGGCAGGCCGGTACACAGCTGCAGGGCAGCCAAGGTCGCGGCGTCCGTGCCGGGGCCCTGCCGGGGAAGGCCCTGGTGGATGTCGCGAAACACCGCATCGAGGCGGGCGTCGCTGCTCATGGTCGCGCACCCATGAAGTCCGTCATCGGCTGGCTGGTGCGACATGAGGGCCCGTTTTCGGCCCGGCTGATGTACTCCGTCTGAGTCACGGTGGGCTGGTCTCGCTCATTGAGCACACGTAGCCGATGGTCGGGTCGGCTCGACCTTCGAGCAGCTCTCGGTAGGTGGCCTCGATGTCGTCGGGGCCGGTCCGGCGCACCACCGTCAGCCATCGCTCGGTGTGGTCGAGAAGGTCGTGGAATGCCCGGGCGATCCGGTTCGCCAACTCGTCGGGTCCCCAATCCCGGGCGCGCTTGGCGCTCTGCCCGGGCGCGAAGAAGAACTCGGGTTGGGGTCCCGGGAGGCCGCCGTCGCCGCCCATTTGCTCCCAGTGGGTGGCGCCGACAGCGATGGAGAACTTCAGGTTGTCGGCGAAGTGCGTGTGGATCGCCGACCGCACCGGTCCGCTGCCGGCCATGTCGACCAGACCCGAGACGACCCTGGCGTCGGTCCCGTCGATCTCGTCGTAGGTGATCACCTTGTCGTACAGGCCGAGGCCTTCGACGAAGGACCGGTTGCGCGGTGAGGTCACACCGATGCTGTGATGGCCCTCACGGCGGGCCAGGCAGACGGCCAGGCAGATCGAGGTCTTCGAGGACGCGCTGGTGACCAGGGTCTGGCCGGCGCCGCGGAACACCCCGCCCTCGGAGTCAGCGTCACCGAGGTAGTCGTCGACGAGGAACGAGGTCATGAACATGCCCCACAGAAGGAGGAACTCGTCGGCCTTGTCCGGGTTGAACATCGCGTCGGTGGCGACGTCGCGGAAGTCGGTATAGGTCGCGGCGTGCTGCGCGCGATGGGGCCCGACGTCGCGGAAGGCGACTGCGTCCGTTGGCTGAGCTCCTTCGGGCCGGGCCGCGGCCGTACCGGTGCGTGGCTCGGCGGCGATCACCACGTCCGACGACATCGGGTAGAAGCCGAAGTACCGGCCCCCGGCCGCAATGTCGGGATGGGCCGATTCGACCACCGACCCGAGCCCCATGGCCGGGAGCCGCCCCCATGGCGCCTCGGTGGGGAAGAAGCCCCAGTAGTCGAGCATGTCGCCGACGACTGCGTAGGTCACGTTGTTGGTGGTCAACGCGAACCGCTCGACAGCCAACCGGATCTGGCCCGGGCTCAAAGCGGTGTTCTGGCCCGCAGTGGTCCGCGAGCGGCGAAGGTCTCGACGGTCAACCTCGAAGTCCATTTCCGGATCCTCCTCGCCCGAAGCCAAAGAAGCGTTGGTTTGAGGCGCACCACAATAGGATCGCGCCGATGTGGACCCACCGGAGCTGCACGCGATGACCGGTGGGGATGCGGCGATGCGGGCCTACGGCGCCCAGCAGCCGGTGCCCCAGTTCGACGCACCAGCCTTCACGCCTCTCAGCAAGCCGCTGGCGGAGGCTCGCATTGCCATCGTGACCTCCGCGGCGCTGCACCGTCCCGACCAGGATCGCTTCGCGCCGGCCGACACCAGCTTCCGGGCCCTCGACCGCGCCGATCGGGACCTCGTGCTGGGGCATTGGAGCCCCAACTTCGACCACAGCGGCTTCCAGCTCGACCTCAACGTGGTGTACCCGATCGACCGGCTGGAGGAGCTGGCGGCCGAGGGCGTCATCGGCGACGTCGCGCCGCGGCACTTCGCCTTCGCGGGCAACCAGCCCGAGACCGTCAGTGAGGTCCGTCTCGACACCGGCCCCGCCTGCGCCTCCGAGCTGCTCGCCGACGGCGTCGATGTGGTGGTGCTCACCCCGGTTTGACCCGAGTGCACGCGTACCGTGTGTACGCTCGCCCACGTCTTCGAGGCTGCGGGGCTGACGACGGTCGTGCTGGCATCCATGAGAGAGGTCGCCGAGCGGATGGCGCCCCCGAGGGTGCTCTACTGCGAGTTTCCCCTCGGCCGGCCGCTCGGCCGGCCCGACGACGTAGCCCTGCAGCGCGACGTTCTCGACCGCGCCCTGGTGCTCCTCGACGCCTCCGAGACCGAGCTGGACACGTACCCATTGGTGATCGAGTCCGACGAGACTCCTCTGGCTTGCGCGATCCCTCCTCGCTTCGATCCCACCCTTCCTCCCGCCGTCGACGAGGCCCAGGGGTTGAGAGCGGCCTACGAGCGGTCGCTGGAGGCCCGGCGGGTCACCGCGGTGGGCCGGGCCATCGGGGCCGATCAGGTGACCGACGCGCTGGCGGTTCTCCACCAGTGGGCGCAGGGCGCGTCGTGGAAGGAGACGCCGCTTCCGGGCAAGATCACTGTCGCGGTCTGCCACGACATCCGTGCCTACTACACCGAGGCGGCCCTGCAGCTCGCCACCGGCCCCGCGCCGGGAGCCCGGTCAGTGGAGGCTTGGTTCTACGCACAGACCGAAGCGGGCAGGACAATGCAGGCCGCCCGGGAAGCGATCCGCGACCAGGGCGCCCCGTTCCCGTTCTGGTTCTACATGGCCCCCGGCCATCGGTAGGCCCAGCCACCTCGGGGTTGTCCTAGACCGACCGGGCGCGGCGTTGCTGCTCGTAGAGGGCTAGGGCATGCAGCGGGAAGTACTGCTTGTACAGGACGTAGTCGAGCAGCGCGGTGCGGAAGAACACGCCGGCCATGTCCTGCTTGGGCAACTGCCCGTTCTCTTTCTGGGTGTTGATCAGGAACCGTACGCCCCGTGAGATCGCGGCCCAGTCCGGGTCGCCGGCCTCGAGGAGCGCGATCAGCGCCCACGCAGTGTGGATGACCTGACTCTCGTCGTGGGCGACATAGCGGCCGGTCAGGCAGCCGCGGTGGTGCTCGCCCCAGCCGCCGTCGGGCTGCTGGCGGTCCAGCAGCCATCGGCAGGCGGCACGCAGCGCCGGATCGCCGGGAGCGGCCCCGGCGGCCAGCAGGCCTCGGATCCCGAAGAAGGTGCCGTAGATGTACTGGACGCCCCAAACGCCTCGCCACGACCCGTCGTGCTCCTGAGCCTCGCGCAGCCACGAGTCGGCCCGCGTAACGGCTCTAATGACCTCCGCGTCCAGAACCTGGGGTGCGTGCTGCCGGCAGGCCTCGAACGCGGCCAGGCAGGACGCGGTGCACTCGACATGGGAGTGCTCGGTCATCGACTCGCCGAACATCTCCGCGGGGTTCAGCCACTCGAGACCGACCGCTGAACGCCGCGATTCGTAGCCGCCGAAACCGCCGTCGCGGTTCTGACCGCGCAGCATGAAGCGGACGGCGTCGCCGAGCTCCGCCGGGCTCGCGGTCTCGGGGTCGACGGCGATCATGCCCCGCACTGCCTCTGCGGTGCAGTCCGTGACCGGCCAGCCGTGCCATGCCCCGGCAAAGCACCAGCCACCCTTGGGGTCCATCCGGAAGGCTTCGCGGAACCCCTCAAAGCTGGTGCCGATCTGTTGGCGGCGCAGGAAGCCGGCGCCGCACCGCAGCGCGTCTTCGGCCCCCTCGAGCTCCGGAACGGTCGCCAGCGCCTGCAGGGCGAAGCCGGTGTCCCAGGAGGCGCTTCGGGCCCCGGCGACCCGTGTTCCGGCCTCCTCGTCCTCCCAGATCCAGCCCTCGAGTTGCGCCAGCGCCTTCCGGCCGTCGGCGTCGTCGGGGTCATGCAGCCACAGGCACAGAATGTTGAGAAGTCCGCTGACCGGAGAGATGCTCATATGGTCGGTGGTCCGCAACTCCCACCGGATGCGACCGATGAGTTCTGCGGTGCAGCGGGCCCGCAGGCGCTTGCTTCCGAACCGTTCGTACAACCGTGCGAATCCGTATCCGGCCCGCAGGCATACGCCGGGACGTGCGAAGAGGTCGGCGTCCCGCAACCGGTGGCGGGACGCGGCGAAGTCCACGTCGGCGAACCCGTCGCCGAACAACTCCTCCCGCAGTGACGCGACCACCGGCGTGACCGGTGCTTGGAACCGCACCGGGTAGATGGCCGCCATCGCCATGTAGATGAGCCGCGTGTGGCAGTACCAGTTCGAAGGATGCAGCGGCACCCGGCGCGGCAGGCGCCACAGCTCCGGCAGCACCGGGTTGACGCCCCGCCAGTCGTAGAGATTGACCAGAGCCAGCCAGAACTTCCCCCAGGTCGGGATGTTGGGCACACCCTCCGCCTGCAGGAATTGCCGGGCCGGCGCGATCAGCGGATCGTCCCGCTCGACGCCGAGCAGCCTCGCCGCGACGTAAACCAGGGTGGTGACGAACAGGTGCGGTGGCGAATGCTCGTGCAGACCCCAGGCGCCGCCCTCAAGGCGGGTGTGCTCGAAGGAGCGCAGCACGAGCCGGCGCCGGCCCGGGTCAAGCGGCTGCTCGGTGATGTGGTGCAGCAGCACGTACTGCGCGGTGAGCATGGGGCACCACACCACCTCGCCTTCCCAGGAGCCATCGTCTCGTTGAAGACTCAACAAGTGCTCGGCAGCGCTACGGAGCGTCGCAGAGGCATCGGGTGGGGCGGGCTCCTCGATGTGGCCGGGCCTGGGATCGGTGCCGCGCATCGAGACGGGAAACGCTTTGGACAGGGTCGACCGAGCACGTTCCTCCCTCTCGGTGACGCCACCCGCCTTGCGAAGCTGCAGCATCCCGCGGCCGAGCGAGAGGAAGCGAACCGAGATCGCACGCACTACGGGGCGCGTCCGGCGCAGGGCAGACGGCTTGTAGCACTTCTTGATCTCGGTCGCGAGCGCCCGTGCCGCTGTCGCCCCGACGGCCCGACTCAGGCTCACGACCGAGGTGTCCTCGCAGGCGAGCAGCCGGATGGTGCGGTCTCGGATCGCGGGCTTCTCCCGCCACTGCCGGTAGATCGTGTGCCTGAGCGCGGCGGCCTCCACCCTGCGGTCGGCGAACACCTCGTACAGCCCCATGGCGAGGAGTTCCGGCGAGCGGGTCTCCTGGAGCCGCCTGTTGGCGAAGTCGCGATAGTCACCGCCTTCTGCCAGTGTGAACGCGTCGCCGAAGCCGAGGGTCATGCCCGCCGCCGTCAGCGGGTGGTAGTGCCCGGCGGCGTCCCCGATGAGGACCCGACCGGGCGTGCCGTAGGTGTGACGCGGCCTTATCGCATTGGTCGCAGCGAGGAACCGGCCTTCGCGCAACGCTTCGAGGAACGCGGGCCCGAGGGTGCCCGGCAGGCTGCCGGCGTACGACCCGGCCAGCGTGTCGATCATCTCCCGGGTCGAATACCCCGGCGGGACGTCCACGATCAGTCGGGCGGAATGCTCTCCCAGGCGATAAATCAGGATCGGACCGCGCTCGGCGCATACGACATGCCCGTATTCCTCGAACGGCAACGCCACGTCTTTCAGCAGGACGCCAAGCATCTGCGAGTAGGTCTGCGGCCTCGTGGACAGTCCCAACGACCGGCGCACCACCGAGGCTCGACCGTCCGCTCCGACGATCAACTGGGCCGCGACCGATCCGGCCTCACCGTTGCGGGAGTAGGAGACCAAGTTGTCTTCAATGCCGCGCACACGCGCGTTCATCATCACGTCGACGCTCGGCTCGTCCTCGACGGCTTGGCGCAGTCGTGAGACGAGCCTCTCGTGTTCCCAAACCACACCGTGGCGCCCGTCCGGGTAGGGGAGGAGTATCGGCTCGCCCCTGTCCTCGGGGAACACGACGAATCCCTTCCCCGGGATGCAGCCGGCGCCGGTATCCGGCTCGATGCCGAGTGCGCTGAGTATCCGCACCGACGGCGGATGCAGCCATTCGCCCGCTAGCCGCTTGGAGGTGTTGGGGTTCGCCTCGAGCAGGACGACCGAGTAGCCGTTCCTGGCGTGGGCCAGCGCGCAAAGGCTGCCCACCGGACCGGCGCCGACTATGGCGACGTCGTAACGGCGGGATTCTGTGCTCGCCACCGCGCCATAGTAGTAGTAACACTCTCAGGGCAAGGCCCGCGTCGACGGGTCCGCGGCTGAGCGGGAGCGTTTGCCGGTTAGTTCCCGGTAGTCAGGGTCGACAGGTAGTCGAGGACTTCCTGCTCGGAGACCACGTCGGCGTACTTGGCGTCGAGATCGAACAGGTTGGACTCGTGGATCTGCGGGTCTCGGTCACCGCAGGCGTCGCGCACGACTATGGGAACGAAGCCGTGCTGGCAGGCGTCGAGCGCGGTGGCACGGACGCAGCCGCTGGTGGAGACGCCGGTGTGGATCAGCGTGTCGACCCCCATCGAGGTGAGCGTCGAGGCCAGCGACGTTCCGAAGAAGCTTGAGGCGTACTGCTTGACCACCACGATCTCGCCGTCCACGGGCGCCAGCCCCTCGCCGTAGGCGCCCAGCGGGCTGCCCTGAACGAGGCACTCCAACGCGCCGACCTTGCGGAAGAAGATCCCGCCGTCGGCCCCGCCCGGCTGGAACTCGATCCTGGAGTGCACAACCGGAATCCCGGCCTCCCGGGCCGCAGTCAGCACCCGCTGGCACGACGCTCGGGCGTCCTCCACCCCGGCGTAGAGGGGAGACCCCGGATCCAGGTAGGCCAGGCAGAAGTCGATCACCACCAAGGCCGGGCGCGCCCCGAACCCCAGCCGCCGGTTGAACCCTGCCTGCCGGTAGTCCTCGGCCAGCGCCTCGCCCGTCTTGGCTTCCCGCGACGTCATGCCACGATCCCGTCGGCCCGCAGCCGCTCGACGGCGCCCGCATCCAGCCCGAGGATCCCGCCCAGCACCTCGTCGTTGTGCTCGCCCAGCGCCGGGCCCGACCAGTTGATCGAGCCGGGGGTCCCGGACAGCTTCGGCACGATGTTCTGCATGGGAATGGCCCCGAAGTCGGCGCTGTCGACCCAGGCTATGGCCTCGCGGTCCGCGAAGTGCTCGTCGGCCAGCATCTCCGGGGCCCGGTAGATCTGGCCGTTGGGAACGGCGTACTCGTCGAGGATCCGCCGCAGCTCGTCGGCGTCGAGGGTGGCCGTCCACGCGGCGATCATCTCGTCCAGATCCTGCTGGTGGTCGCCCCGGGCGATGTGGGTCGCGAAGCGGGGATCGGTGCCCAGCTCTGGCCGGCCCATGGCCTCAGCCATGCGCCGCCACACGGTGTCCTGGTTGCCCGAGATCAGATGGATCCTGCCGTCGCGGGTCGGGTAGGCGTTGGCCGGCGCGATGTTGGGGATCATCGACCCGGTCCGCTCGCGGATGAACCCGGCGACGTGGTACTCGGTCAGCAGCGACTCCATCACCGCCAGCACCGACTCGTAGAGCGCGGCGTCGACGATCTGGCCCCGGCCGGTGCGCTCCCGCGCGTGCAGGGCGTTCAGCGTGCCGATGGTGGCGAACATGGCGGTGAGGGTGTCGCCGATGCTGATCCCGGTCCTGCTGGGCATCTTCTCCGGGTCGCCGGTGGTGTAGCGGATGCCTCCCATCGCCTCGCCGATGTTGCCGAAACCGGGCTTGGAGGAATACGGCCCGGTCTGGCCGTAGCCCGAGACCCGGGTGACGATCAGCTTCGGATTGGCGGCCTGGAGATCTTCGGGATCGAGTCCCCATCGCTCCAGCGTGCCCGGACGGAAGTTCTCCAGCAGCACGTCCGCGCCGGCGGCCAGCCGGCGCACGAGGTCCTGGCCGGCCTGCTCGCGCAGGTTGATGGTGACCGACTTCTTGCCCCGGCCCACCACCGGCCACCACAGCGACTTGCCGTCGGCCTTCTCCTGGCCCCAGGCCCGCATGGGGTCGCCGCTGCCCGGCGGCTCGACCTTGATCACCTCGGCCCCGTGGTCGGCCAGCAGCTGGCCGCAGAACGGGCCGGCCAGCAGCGTGCCCACCTCGATCACCCGAATGTCAGCGAGAGCTCCGGGCATGATCCCCCTCCCCGTTATCCTCGGCCCCATCGTGACCGGGCCCGACCAGCAAGCCGAGCGCGTCCAGATCGTGGATGTCGCCCCCCGCGACGGCCTCCAGGCAGACCCCGCCGACCTCAGCACCGACCAGAAGGTGGAGCTGATCAGGCGGCTGGTCGCGGCCGGCCACACCCGGGTCGAGGCGGCCAGTTTCGTCAGCCCCAAAGCGGTGCCCAAGATGGCCGACGGCGAGGCGGTCATGGCCGGCGTCCCCCGCGACGAGGGCGTCAGCTACAGCGCGCTGGTGCTCAACCAGCGGGGAGTGGAGCGGGCCATCGAAGCGGGCGCCGACGAGGTGTGCGGGGTGGTGGTGGCCACCGAGACATTCTCGCAGGCCAACCAGCGGGCCTCGGTGGCCGAGTCGATCCAGCGGTGGCGGGCCATCTCCGACACGGCCCGGGCGGCCGGGATCCGCACGTCGGTGACCGTGTCGGCCGTCTGCGGCTGCCCCTACGAGGGACGGGTGGACGCCGACCGGGTGCTGGGGATCGTGGCCGAGCTGGCCGAGACCCAGCCCGATGAGGTGGCCCTGGCCGACACCATCGGCGTCGGGGTCCCCACCCAGGTGGCCGCCCTGTTCGAGGGCGCCGCCCAGCAGGCCCCCGGCATCGCATTGCGGGGCCACTTCCACAACACCCGCAACACCGCGTTGGCCAACATCGCGGCGGCCATTGACACCGGCGTGCGGGTGTTCGACTCCAGCCTCGGCGGGGTGGGCGGTTGCCCGTTCGCGCCCAGGGCGACCGGCAACGTCGCCACCGAGGAGGTGGTGTACATGGTGCACGAGATGGGTTTCGACACCGGGCTCGACCTCGACGCCCTGATCGAGGCCAGCACCTGGCTGGAGGGCCAGCTCGGCCACGGCGTCCCCAGCTTGGTGGCCAAAGCCGGCGGGTTCCCTCAACCTCGCTGAACCGCTCACCAGCGCGCCGGCCGGGCTCATGTGGGCCTTCGCTGGTACTGGCCTCGGGGGAGCCCCACCACCTGCCCGCCCGACAGGATGGGCTCGCCCCGCAGCCACACATGGCGCACCCTGCCGTCGAGTTCGTGGCCCTCGAAGGGGGTGTAGCCCTGGCTCGACTCCGACTCGGCCGCCCGCACCACATGGCTGGTCGTCGGGTCGAGCAGCACGATGTCGGCGTCGTAGCCGACCCCGATGGTGCCCTTGGTGCCTAGCCCGAAGCGGCGGGCCGGGTTCCACGACAGCATCCGGGCCATCTCCACCAGGCCCAGGCCCCGCTTGGTGCCCTCGGAGTACAGGCCGTTCAGCAGGTACTCGGTGCCGCCGAAGCCGCTCTTGGCCAGCCAGATGTCGTCGGGGTTTTCGGCTGAGACCTTGGCCTCGGCCTGGCAGCAGGCGTGGTCGCTGACCACCCAGTGGGCGTCGCCGGCCAGCACGTGCTCCCACAGCGTCTCCACGTCGGCGCGGGGCCGGATCGGCGGGTTGACCTTGGCCCACGGGTCGCCCGCAGTCTCGATGTCGGCCAGCAGGTGCCCCACGGTGACCTCCCGGCGGAAGTCGACGTTCTCGAAGCACCGGTCCATCCGCAGGGCGGCGTCCATGGCCTTGGCCGACGACAGGTGCAACAGGTTGATGTTCACGACCTCGGTCTCATGGGCCAGGTACGCGGCGATGGTCACCGCCAGACCCTCGGAGTGCGGCGGTCGTCCAGCCGAGTAGGCGGCCAGCCCCGACAGCCGGCCCTCGGCCTGGACCATCTTGGTGTAGGCGGTCATGATCTCGGCCGTCTCGCAGTGCATCGACAGCGACAGCACTTCGGCCAGCTCGGGCCGGTCGCGGCGCACCCCGGCCAGACCCCGCATCACGAACTCGAAGTGGGCGAAGTCGTAGCGCTCGCCCGGCGGGATCATCAGAAAGCTGGACTGGTCGTCGCTGGCGCCGTGCAGCCCGTGGCTGCCGTAGAACATGAAGATCTTGAACGAGGTCACCCCGTGCTCGTCGACCAGTGCGGGCATCTCGTCGATGTGGGAGGCCTGCATCGGGGCCAGGTGCAGGGCGTAGTCGACGTAGCTGCGGCCCCCCATCAACGCCAGGGCCTCGGGGACGAACTCGGCGTAGGGCCCGCCGCGGTTGAGGTAGTACTGGCCGGTGCGGACGTAGTTGAGCACGGTGGTGGTGCCGCCCTGCGCCGCGGCCCGGCTCTCGGTGGCCGTGTCCACATCCAGCGGGTTGTAGATCCCCATGTGGGTGTGGGCGTCCACCGAGCCGGGGAAGGCGATCAGTCCCGATGCGTCGAACACCTCGGCCGCGTCGGCGGTGGCGGCCAGCCCCGCCTCAAGGTGGCTGACCCGGCCGCCGCTGATGCCGATGTCGACGCTGTCGACCGTGCCCTGGTCGGGGCGGACCACCGAGGCGCCGGTGATGACGGTGTCGATCATCGGTCCTCCCCGACGGTTCCGACGACGCTCAGCGGGGCCAGCAGGCCCGTCGTGGAGGGCGCGGCGGCCACGCCGGCCAGCGTCTCATGCACCGACTGGGCCGTCGCCGCGCTGACCAGGCCGTCGAGGTTGTCGGCGTATTTGGTGGCCAGATCCTCGTCCGACAGCGGGTCGTCGGGACCGCCCCGGTTGGCCAGCACCTCCTCGACCAGCGTGTCGCCGCCGGGGGTGGTGACGGTCAGCCGGGCAGGGAGCTGGCTCGGGTAGATCGCCATCAGGCTGGGGTCTCCGGTCACGTCGATACGGGCCATCAGCCTGCGGCGGGCGGGGTCGCGGGCCAGGTCGTCGCTGAAGTCGGCGAGACCCACCCCCAGGCCGTTGCCGCCGAGCAGCCCGGCGGCCACCGCGTAGGGGCCGCTGAACTGGGCGAGGTATCCGGTCTCGGGCCGCCGTTTGGCGTCGATGGGGTCTCCGATGGTGCGAACGGTGGGCGGGGCCACCTCCAGAGTGGCCGACGCCACGTCGTCGGGGCCGACGCCGCGGCGGCGTAGCCCGATGGCGGCGTCGATGGCAGCGTGCGTGAAGTGGTTGGCCGGGTACGGCTTGTAGAAGATGCGCTCTGCTTCCCATCGCAGCCCCAGTTCGGCGGTCACCGCGCCGGTGTCGGCCTCTGCGCCGAGGAACGCCTGGAACAGGCCGAAGCGGCCCTCGACCGCGGTGCGCGGCCCGGTGAAGCCCCGCACCGCCAGCTGAGCAGCGGTGACCCCGGCCTTGGCCGCCCAACCGCAGTGGAGCCGCTTGACGGTGCCGCCGGCCCGGTTGGCCTCGATGATCCCGCTGGCCATGCTGCAGGCCACGCCCATGGCGTCGGCGATGCGGTCGGGGTCGGCCCCCAGCAGGCGGGCCGCGGCCGCGGCCGAGCCCACCGCCCCGCAGATCGAGGTGGCGTGCTGGCCCCGCTCGAAGTACACCGACTGGCGGGCCCGATGGTCGTAGCCGCCCATGCCCAGGCGCACGGCCACCTCCAGGCCGACGGCCACCGCGTCGACGAGGTCTGCGCCGAGCGCGCCCCGCCACTCGGCCACCGCCAGCGCTGCCGGCACCACCGAGGCGCTCGGATGCAGGATCGACGGCAAGTGGGTGTCGTCGTAGTCGAGGGAGTGCGCCAGCACGCCGTTGACGAACGCGGCTTCGGCGGCCGCCATCTTCGAGCCGGCACCGATGGCGGTCGCCTGGGCGCCCGACTCCTGGGCCAGGGCGAACTCGGTGGCCGCCCGGGAAGTGTCCAGCGGGCAGGCCCGCACCGCGATCCCCACGATGTCGATGATGCGGGCCGGGATGCCGGCCCGGACCTCCGCCGGCACCGGTCCGCCGGCCAGCCGGGCCAGCTGGACCAGGATCGGGTCCACTCCCGCGGCGGTGCCGTCGGAGTTCATGCGATAGCCAGGGGCCGGGCCGGCGCCCCGGTGGCGCCCACGATGTTGAGATGGGCCAGCACGAATACGAACTCGTGGACCCCGTCAGCGGCCAGCGCCTCGAGGTCCATCGCCTCGATGATGTTGATGCCTCGCTCCACCAATAGCACCCGGTGCGCGGGCAGCAGCGCATGGCCCGCCCCGGCAGGCAGGCACTCGAACGCCAGGGTGTCAGCACCGACCAGGACCGCGCCCCGGTCGGCCAGCCAGATCGCACCGGTCTCGCCCACTCCGGGAACGCCGGAGCCGAGGCCCTGGTAGAGCTCGACGTCGTCGAAGTGGATGCCCCATCCGCTGCGCACCAGCACGGCGTCGCCGGACCGCACCGGGGTGCCTTGGCGCTCTGCTGCCTCCTCCAGTTCGGCCACGGTGATCTCGTGGCCGCCGTCGCAGCACTCCACACCCAGCACGGCGGGGATGTCCAGCAGCACGCCCCGGCCGGCGAAGGGGGCCAACTCGTCGATGCCCAGAGCCTCGAAGCGACCTCCTGCCTGGGCCTCGCCGGCGTCGACTCCGCCATACAGCCGGCCCTGGTGGCTCACGTGGGCCAGTGCGTCCACATGGGTGCCGACGTGGCAGCCGGTGGTGATCAGATCGGCCGCGGCCGAGCCTCCGTCGGAGCGGACCCGGTCGCCGTGGCGGCGGTCCAGGCAGTGGCGGAAGGGTGGGTGGTTCGGGGACTGGGCCATCCCGTTGCTCATCGGGCGGCCCAGGTCGTACACGGTGGCCTCTGCGACGTGTTCGATCAGGCGAGCCGTCCGGGCTGTCGGGGAGGAACTCAAGCCACCACTCCGGCGGCTCGCAGGTCATCGACGCGATCGGCGCTCACTCCGGCCTCGGCCAGCACCTCGTCGGTGTCGGCGCCGAGCGCCCGCCCGGTGTGGCGGACCGCCCCCGGCGTGGCCGACAGGCCGAAGAGCAGGTTCTGCATCCGGATCGTCCCCAGGTCGGGGTCCTCGACCGCGGCGACCGCGCCGCGAGCCTCCACCTGGGGGTCGTTCACGTACTGGGCGGCGTCGTACACCGGGGCCAGCGCCACCTCGGCCTCGGCGAACGCCTCGACCACCTCAACCAGCGGGCGGTCGCCGATCCACGACGCCACTGCCTCGTCGATCTCATCGGCATGGGCGGCACGGCCCGCTCCCGACGAGAACCACGGCTCGCAGGCCAGGTCGCCCCGGCCCACCAACTCCATCGTGCGGACGGCCACCGAGTCGGCGCTGCTCGACACGGCCACCCACCGACCGTCGGCGGTGCGGTAGGTGTTGCGGGGGGCGTTGTTGGCCGAGCGGTTTCCGGCGCGGGCCGCGATGCGGCCGGTCTGGTCCCACTCCAGGATGTGGGGGCCGAGGGCCATGGCCAGCGGCTCCAGGATGGCCAGGTCGACCACCTGGCCCTCGCCGGTCGCGCGGCGGTGGTGCAGGGCCATCATCACCGCGGCCACCCCGGTGATGCCCGCCACGCTGTCGGCCAGGCCGAACGGCGGCAGGGTGGGGGGCCCGTCGGCTGGGCCCGTCATGTGGGCGAAGCCGCTCATCGCCTCTATCAGCGTCCCGAAGGCCGGTCGCCGGGCGTAGGGGCCGGCCTGGCCGAAGCCGGTAACGCGGCACAGCACGAGGCCCGGGCGGCGCTCGGAGAGGACCTCCCAGCCCAGTCCCCAGCGCTCGAGCGTGCCCGGCCGGAAGTTCTCGATCACCACGTCGGCGCCGCCCACCAGGTCAAGGAAGACCTCGGCGCCGTCGGGGTGGCTCAGGTCCAGGCCCACACAGCGCTTGTTGCGGCCCACCATCTTGAACCACAGGCCGTGGCCGTCCCGGTGGGGGCCGTGGTTCCGCAGGCTGTCGCCCTTCTTGGGGTGCTCGATCTTGACCACGTCGGCGCCGAAGTCGGCCATGATCTGGCCGATCAGCGGCCCGGCCAGCACGGTGGAAGCGTCGATCACCCGCAGGTCCGACAGGGGGCCGCTCATGCGGAACGCTGTTTCTCCCAAAGGAACACGGGGCTAGTGTTCCTCATCGAAACCCTTGATGGCAACCAGTCGAGCGATATGGACACTCCCGTGAGCGAACCGTCGGCAGAGCCGGGCCAAGGCTCCGGCTCGGGCCGCAGCGTGGCCGCCATCGACAGGGCGGTGGAGGTGCTGTTCCTGTTCTCGCGGTCGTCGGGCACGCTGGGTGTAACCGAGATCTCGCGGGAGCTGGGCGTGTCCAAGGCGGTGGTGCACCGGATCCTGGCCTCGCTGTGCGAGCGCAGCCTGCTGATCGCCGACCCCCGCAGCCGCCGGTACGGGCTCGGGCCCGCGGTGATGGAACTGGCCGCCGCCTTCCGCGACCAGCTCGACGTACGGACTCTGGCCATCGACGAGATGCGGCGGCTCAGCGCCGAGACCGACGAGACCGCCACCCTGTCGGTCCGCTACGGCGACCGCCGGGTGTACGTCGACCAGATCACCCCGCCGCGTGAGGTGAAGATGACCGTGCCCATCGGGGGGTCGTTCCCGCTGCACGCCGGCGCCTCGTCCAAGGCGTTCCTGGCCTGGCTCACCGACGCGGCCGTCGACCGCTACCTAGCCGACAACCCGCTGGACGCCCTGACCGACGCCACCGTCGTCTCGATCGACGAGCTGCGAGCCGAACTGGAGGGCATCCGCGCCCAGGGCTTCGCCCTGTCATTCGGTGAGCGTCAGCACGACGCCGGCTCGGTGGCCGCCCCGATCCTCGACCACAACGGTGAGCCGGTGGCCGTCGTCAGCGTGTGCGGGCCGATCTACCGGTTCCGCAGCAAGATCGGCCCCGCCTCCGCCGCCGTGGTGGAGGCCACCCGGGCGCTCTCGGCCAAGCTCGGCGCCCAGCCCCTTGCCTGACCTCGACGGGGGGCGGGACCGCCTACGGGTGGCCGCCGCGCAGTTCGCAGTGGGCACCGACGTCGACGCCAATCTGGCTACGTGCGTGCGGATGCTCGATGAGGCTGCGGCCGCCGGTGCCGAGTTGGTCGTGCTGCCGGAGTTCTGCAACCACCTGTCGGTGTACGACAGCGCCGACCATTGTCGGGCGATGGCCGTGCCGCTGGACGGCGGCTGGCTGGGCGCGCTGGCCCGGCGGGTCGCCCACCACCGCATGTATGCGGCCCTGGCGGTGACCGTGCCCCGAGCCGGTGGCCGGGTGACGGTCACCAGCGTGCTGATCGGCCCCGACGGCGAGATCACCGCGACCGCCGACAAGCAGATGCTCATGGGCAACGAGCGGGCCTACCTGAGCGCGGGGGAGCGGCCCGCCGCGGTGGCCGATACCGCCTTCGGGCCGGTCGGGCTGTACGCGTGCATGGACGGCGTGACCTTCGAGACGCCCCGGGCGCTGGCGGTGAGCGGAGCCCGGCTGCTGTGCAACAGCCTCAACTCCTTCGCCCGTGACGAGGCCAGCTTGCACGTTCCGGTGCGGGCCGCCGAGAACGGGGTGTGGGTGGCGGCGGCCAACAAGGTCGGCTCGCTGCTGCCGGACGGGCGGGCCGCCGATTTCGCCGAGGCGCTCGGGGTTCCCGCCGAGGCCCTCGAGGGCGCGGGCGAGAGCCAGATCGTCGACCCCGACGGCACGGTGGTGGTCAAGGCCCCGCCGACAGGCGAGGCCGTGGTGGTGGCCGACATCGACCTGTCGCACTGCCGCCCGCAGCGCCTGGCCGGCCGACGTCCCCTGATCTACGGCCCACTGGCCGGGCCGGACACGGCCATTCCGGCGACGGCGGATATCGCCAGCGTGACAGTTGCATGCGTGCCCGGAGCGCAACGGGACCCGGAGCTGATCTCAGACGCTTTGCAGCCCCCGGAGTTGATCGGCGAGGCCTTCAGCGCGGGCGCCCGGCTGGTAGTGCTGCCCGAGTTGACGCCTGTGCCCGACGGCATCCCCGCCGGGGTGCTGGTGGTCACCACCGCTGAGCGCGACGGACAGCACGTGGGCCAGGTGTGGACCGCCGGGGGGCTAGTCCACGAGCAGGCCCAGATCCACCGCTGCGACCGCCACCCGGACGTCACCCGGCTGGGGGAGGGGATCAGCCTCTACCGGACGCCGTTCGGCGACATGGCCGTGATCGTGGGCGACGACCACCGCCACCCCGAGACCATCCGGCTGGCCGCGGTGTTCGGCGCTCACCTGGTGGCGGTGTGCTGGCAGCCCGAGCATCGCTGGGAGTGCGATCTGGCGCTGGTGGAGCGGGCTGCTGAGAACCGGGTCAGCCTGGCCGCCTGCGCGCCGCCGGGACCGCTGGCGGCCACCATGCTGCTCGACCCGCCGGCCGACTCGCTGTGGAACCCCCGCCGCTCAAGCCCCTTCGACGGCACCATCAACACGCCGGTCTGCATGCGGGCCGCCCCGGACGACGGCCTGCTGGTCGGGACCCTGCATCCCGCCCGAGCCGCCAACCGAGAGGTGTCCAAGGACACGGACCTAGTCGGCGGCCGTTCCCTAGCCGCAGCCGCCGTGCTGTCCCAGCCGGACCCCGCGAATTGGCAGCGATAGGCCCCCAAGAGGGGCCAATCTGCTGCCAATTCGCCCGGAGGGCCGGTGTGTCGGCTGAATTGGCAGCGAGGAGTGCCCAAATGGGAGTCCGTGGCTGCCAATTCGCTTCAGTTGTCCTTACGGGGAGCGGTCGGGGATTCGGGCTAGTACCGAGCGGGCCTGGCGTATTACTGCGGCGTCGATGAACTTGCCGTCCAGCAGGGCCACTCCCCGTCCCTCGGCGGTGGCCGCCTCCAGCGCGGCCATCACCGCCTCGGCGTGGGCGACCTCCTCCGCAGTCGGGGTGAAAGCCGCGTTGACCGCCGCCACCTGCTTGGGGTGGATCACCGACCGCCCGCCGAAGCCGAGGCGGCGCAGCGACTCGCTGGTGGCCGCCAGGCCCGCGGTGTCGTCGAGGTCGGTGAATACCGGCCCGCACGGCGCGATCAGCCCGACGCCCACCGACGCCACCACCACCCGGGTGCGGATCGGCCACATTTCCAACCCGTCGGGCGACGGCATCATGCCCATGTCGGCGGCCAGGTCGGCCTCGCCCAGGGCCAGGCGCACCACCCCGGGCACCGAGGCGACCTCGTACACCTTGAACACGCCCTCGGCCGACTCGATGAGCGCCATCACCGGGCATCCACCGAAGTCGGTCGCACAGGCGTCGGGGTCGGCCTTGGGCACCACCACCCCGGCCAGGCCGATGCCGTCGGCCACCAGCGACCGGATCATGGCTGCGTCGATGTCGAGGAGGTCGGGACGGTTGTTGACCCGCACCCACACCGGCGCGCCGGAGTTGGCCCGCAGCCAGCCCGCCACCGCCTCCCGGGCGGCCGGCTTGGCCGCCTCGGCCACCGCGTCCTCCAAGTCGCAGATGACCGCGTCGGCCCCCGAGGCCAGGGCCTTGTCGAAGCGCTCGGGAGTGTCGCCGGGAACGTACAGGGAGGTGCGGGTCATGGCGGTATCGGCTCCTAGCGGCCTGCTTCAGGAGGTTGACGCTGGTGGGGGCTCGCCCATACTGTCAGTAGAACGAAACGCTGTTCCTGTCCACGGAACACTAGCTGCCTAGATCGCCGGAGAATCCATGCGCGAGACGTTGAAGGGCGTCCAGGACATTTTCGATGATGCCGGTCCGACCGATGCCACCGCGACGTTCGACCGGCTGTGGTCGATCACCGGCGAGATCATGGCCAAGCTCCAGGACCGCTTCGAGCTGGCTCGCGATCCCAGCACCGACGACCTGGAGTCGTACCGGGGCGAGGCCGAGTACCCCGCGGGGCGGCTGGCGGCCTACGCCGGACCGGAGATCGACTGGCTGATCCACTCGTGGATCGGCAACCCGCCGCTGGGGTTCACCAACATGCATGTCACCGCCTGGCTCGGCCCCCACATCGACGTGCCCCACCTCGGGATCGCCTGGGGCACCCTGCCGGACCTGTGGTTCTACATCGACTACAACCCCCGCACTGACCTCATGCTCGACACCGCCGCGCTCGACAAGTACTGGGAGCCGCTCAACGAGGAGTTCCTGGAGCTGCGGGCCGACCCGGGGCTGTCGACGTTCACCTCCCGCGAGCTCTACATCCGCCAGGCGCTCAGCCACACCGCGGTGTGCTTCACCACCCCCGGGATCACCCACGACGAGACCCGGCTGGAACAGGTGAGCGAGCTGGCCTACCGCCGGGTGGACCAGTGGCTGCGCTGGGTGGACGAGGCCGAGCCGGTGCCCCACGAGCGCCGTGATCAGCTGGCCGCCGACGACCTGGCCCGGCGGCGCACCATCGCCGAGCGCGACCCCGCCAACGTCATGGGGGTGCGGTTCTTCGGGCCCGAGATGACCGACCGCCTCGTGCGGGCCCTGTGGGGCGGCGACCGGGTGCTGCCCCGACCGAGCTGAGAGCACACAGGGAGGCTCCCCATGCTCATCAAGAACCACTGGTACGCCGTCGAGTTCGGCCAGCAGGTCGGCGACCGGCCCCTGCAGGTGAAGGTCCACGGCCACGACCTGGTGCTGTGGCGCAGCCCCAACGGCACTGTCAACGCCCAGTCCGACCTGTGCGTGCACCGTGGCGGGTCGCTGGCCGGTGGCGAGGTGGTCGGCGAGTGCGTGCGGTGCCCGTACCACGGCTGGCGCTACGACACCGAGGGGGCGTGCGTGGAGATCCCGGCCAACCGTCCCGGCCTGCCCATCCCGCGCAAGGCCCGCATCGACACCTACCCCTGTGTGGAGCGCTACGGCTTCGTGTGGGTGTTCCTGGGCGACCTGGCTGCCGAGCAGCGGCCGCCGCTGCCCGAGCTGTACGGCATGGAGCTGCACACTGAGGCCCGGGCCGAGGGGTTCCGGGCGGTGCAGGGCGAGTTCACCTGGCAGGCCAACTACGACCGCGTGCTGGAGAACGCCATCGACATCGCCCACACCCCGTTCGTGCACGCCGGGTCGTTCGGCAACCGTGACGAGCCGGAGATCCAGGACTTCGACCTCGAGGAGATCCACGACAACGGCCACCTGGTGTCGGTGAGCGCCACCGTCGACCTCAAGCCGCCCCTTCCGTCTGGGATATGGCGGCTCATCGCCAAGAAGGAGCGCCCGCCGGTGAACACCTCGACCGGCTTCTATCCCCCCAACGTGTCGCTGCTGATCGTGCGGCTGCCGATGGGGGACATGCGCCTGTTCACCGCGGCGGTGCCCCTCGACGAGCACACCACCGTGTCGAAGTTCTGCATGATGCGCTCGTTCTTCACCGGGGGCTGGGCCGACAAGGACTCCCACAAGCGCACCCTCAAGATCTTCCGGGAGGACCAGCCGACGGTGGAGGGTCAGCGGCCCGAACTGCTGCCTTTTGACCTGTCGGCTGAGCTGCACGTCAAGTCCGACTCCATCCAGCTGGCCTACCGGCGCTGGCGCCAGGAGCAGCTGGACAAGGGCTTGGGACTGGCCGCCCCGACCGACGAGGAGTCGAGGCGGGCCGCGGCGGTGATCCCGTCGCCGGCCCGGGCCGCCGAGCCCGAGATGGCTAGTGCCTGGGTGTTCCCCACCGTCGGCTCGGCCGCCGCCGGAGCGGACGCATGAGCCTGTCGGCTGAGTTGTGCCTGGGCACGGTGGGGGCCATCTCGGCCCGGCTGGAGCTTGAAGAGACCGAGTCCGTAACGCTGACCTCGGCCATGGACGGATCGACGGTGGGGGTGCACCGGGTGATGGCCCGCGACGGGGTGGCCGCCCTGGTGTACGTGGCCATGACCGTCGAGGCCTTCGGGCTCGACAGCCACATGTGCTTCGCGTTCACCCCGCCCGACAGCGCGGTGCCCCACTTCACGGTGGACTCGGTGCTGGCCGGACCCCACTACGCCTTCCACCTCGACCTCATGCCCCGGGTCGACCCCGGAGCCAACCTGGCCTATATCGACCACTGCTTCGTGCCGCTGAGCGAGGCCCACAGCCAGGCCGGCGAGATAGACGGCCTGACCCCCGCCCACCTGTCGCGGCGCCAATGGCAGCTCATGTCGGCGTGGATGCTGGCCCACCGGGCCGACGAGGACGGCTTCCGGGCGGTGTTCGACACGGTGGCGGCCTACCGCGACCACTGGCTCGACCTGGTGGTCGACGGCGTGCCCGACGGCGTGGTCGACGGCGCCACCGCCGAACAGCTCGCCGACCGGGACGCCCGCCACCGCGACGCCCTGTTCAACCTCGATGTCGACCCGGTGTGGGCCCAGGTGGACCGCCTGCTCGGCCCCGACGTGAGCGCCCGCATCCGCGACAGCCTCCAGACCGCGGGCCGCTGACCGCTGGACCGCGGGCCGCACCTAGAACGGAGTTCCCATGAGCGAGACCGAAGCCTCCGAGTGGCAGCAGCGCATCACCGGGGAGTGGTACGGCCTGCCGTCGGTGTTCGACGCCGACGGGAGCCACACCGGGTTCAACAAGGTCAGCCGGGCCAGCGTGTTCGCCGACGGCAAGGTCACCTACTGGATGCAGTGCAACTTCATGAACACCGGCCCCCTGCGCAACCGCTTCGAGATCAAGGACTTCGAGTTCGGGGTGGACGACCAGGGCGACGACCGGATCTACCAGGGTCCCGACTTCTACGGCGCCGGCCACCCCTACGGCTCGCTGGTGGACTCGCACTACTACGCGCCGGGCTGGCGGGCCGACCTCAACACCATGAACCAGATCCTGGCCGACGGGGTGACCCAGGTGTACTCGTCGCTGCTGTACGAGGGTCCCACCATCTTCTCGGTGTTCAACGGGGTGTACCTCAACGCCCATGACTATGACACCAACCCCGAGACCAAGGCCCGCATCGACGCCCACCTGGAGAACGAGCGGGAGATGGCCGCCTGGCCCCACACGCTGCCCGACCGCAAGGGCGGCGAGTGGTCCGGCTCATGCGAGGTGTTCGGGGCCGACCAGCAGCCGCGGGGCCGTGTCGATGTCCGCGTCCGCCACGACCCGATCGACCTGGTGCGGGCCACCCAGCGGTGGGAGATGTCGGGGGAGATCGACCGGTCGTTCACCTATGTGCGCACCCGGTCCAACGGCAACCGCCACACCTACGACGGCCCCGACCTGTGGGGCAACGCCCTGGCCTACGGCCGGGCCCTGTACACCAGCCAGCACCACGCCCGAGAGGCCTTCAAGGTCAAGGGCCGCGAGTTCATCATCGACCGCGACTACACCCTGGCCGCGGTCTGGAAGCTGTATGACGGCGACCGCATGACCTGCGTCGTCTTCGGTGCGCTCACCTGGTCGCCGGACGGCTAGTCCGAGAGCGTCAGCCCACGGTCACCGACACGACGCGGCCGTACTCGCTGGCGTCCTCGACCAGCTCGAAGCCGGAGGCGCTGATCGGGTCGCGCATGGCCCACAGCCGGCGGCGGCGCAGCGGCGACGGCTGCCCGACCGCCGCTAGCAGGGGTCCGACCGTCCGGTGCAGCGGCCAGCGGTCGTCCGCCTCGGGGACCGGTGCCGACAGGTCGATGCGAGGCTCGATCCCGGACGATTCGGGAACGGCCACCCCGACGATGTCGGCCACCGACCGCCCGGCCAGCGAGAAGAACCCTCCGGTGAGCTGGCGGTCGGAAGCCACCAGGACGCTGTAGGACTCGAACTCGTATCCGAACCGGGGCCAGATGCCCCGCCCGGTCATGGTCCCGGGCTGCCACTCGGTCGCCGCCCCCATCACGTCGGGGCCGAGGTACCGGCGCCGGGGTCCGTCCACCTGGAGCTCGAATGTCCAGTCCCCGGCGAAGGCCGCCATTGGGTGCCCGTCCAGGTCCGGCGACGGCTCGCAGTGCTGGACCACCCTGATCCTGCCGTCCGCCGCCGGCTCGACGCGGCGTCGCTGGGACACCGAACCCCGGTAGGTGCCGTCGGGGTCGTAGACGTGCTCGGTGACCAGCCAGGCGCCGCCGAACCGGTCGGGTGCAGTGCGGGTGCTCTCAGTCATTCCGGGTCGAAGGTTAGGGTGCCGTAGAGCGCACCGAGACGCTCCTCGCCCCGGTACCAGATGTGCAGCACGGCCTTGGTCGAGCCGTCCAGCGAAGCGACCTCCCGCCGCCACACCCGGCATCCGGCCGGGTCGTTGTGGAAGTGCCCGCTCAGGCCCCGGCCGCCGCTCAGCGCCGCGCTGCCGGCGAAGTCGCCGGCCGGGGTCCAGGCCGTCCAGCCGTCGGACTCCAGAGCGAACGACGCATCCGGGGCGAAGTCGAGCCCCGACAACTCCACCGCCAGCGCCGCGCTGCTCGCCCCGGCGGGGCCGTCTCCGGAGGCGGCGACTGTCTCGACGTAGTCGACCGTGCCGGACGGCTCCAGGTTGCGGTCGAGCCGGTGCAGCCGGCCCGACCACCGGCCCGGGCGCAGCAGCAAGAGGCGGCCCCGGCCCGCGGTCGGGTCGTCGCTCACCGCCGCGGGGTCTATGGGCTCCACCTCGGGCGGCGGGTCCTGCGAGGCTTGGAGCCGGCGCCGGTACTCGCCCACCACTGTCCAGCGGAGTTGGTCGCCCCGGCTGAGCAGCGCCAGCGACAGTTGGTGGTCGCCTCCGGGCAGCACCATCAGGAAGAACCGCTGGGACAGGCCCAGGCTGGGCCAGTAGTTGCGGGCCGCGATCAGGCCGTCCCCCAGTACCTCGGCGAAACCGAGATTCAGAGGACCCTCGTAGGTCCGGTGCGAGCCGTGGTCGGCGATGGTGTACATCCCCGACAGCGAGAACGGCCCCTCGAAGGTCACCTCCACCGTGATCAGGCCGGCAGGGTCTTCGGCTTGCACCGTGCGGGTGTCGCGGCCCATGCCGGCGAAGCGTCCGCTGCCGTCGTAGACCTCGGCCGATCCGATCCACTCGCCGAGCCCCTGCGAGAAGGAGCCTCCGCTCACGCCTGCACTAGGCGCACCGTCTGGGTGTCCACCGGGGTGGCCGCCAGCACCGGGCCGAGGTCGGTGCCCGGCGGCTGGGGGGCCAGGTAGCGGCCCTCGGTGAACACTTCCAGCCCGTCGGTGGCGAACGGGTACGGATCGACCTCGTACACCGCGCCGGGACGCTCGCTCACCGAGATGGTCACGTCGTCGCCCACCGTCCGGGGCACGTTGTGGAACTCGGCGGCGCCCCGCTCGCCCTCAGGCACCAGGTGGAAGTACAGCGACAGCGTGTCGAAGAACTGGAGCTGCTTGTAGGCGTGGAAGATGAAGTCCTCGTCGGCGAGGCCGGCGTCGTCGCCGGCCAGATCCTGCTTGAGCCGGTGCTGGCGGCTCTCCTCGGCCTCCAGCATCGAGTCCACCTGGGGGCGCATGTCGTCGGGGATGAGGTCCAGGAAGATCTTGTCGCTGAGCCCGTAGCGGCCGCAGTACAGCCCGTAGGTGTGCATCGACGAAATGATGCCGCTGAAGGGGTGGTGGGCCTCGTTGAACTGCGGCGACCCAGCCGAGGTTGCCACGATCTGGGCCAGCGGGGTGGCCGTCAGGTTGTAGGGGAGTCCGGTGTCGGGGTTCTGGGGGGCGCGGGCGTCGAGATCGGCCCAGCCCGCGTCGTGGTGGTCGACGATGTACTGCATGGGCTCGGCCGGTTCCAGGCCGGCGAAGGCGTCGTTGCCGAAGTCGGCCGCCAGCGACCCCGCGAAGGCGGTGTGCTGGTGCATGGCGATCACGAAGTGGCGGGCGTCGGCGGCCCCGCCGGCAGGCGGCTGCACGATCATGGCCGCTGCACCCGGGCGAAATCCTGGATCTGGAACAGGTTGGTCTTGCCGTCGCGCACCTTGTGGGTGATGATCCGGCGGGTGTCGGGGTCCAGGAAGTAGTGGTTGTTGTAGACGATGTTGGCGCTGACCCGGCTGTCGATGGTGAACACGTAGTTGTAGGGGGTCAGCTCGGTGCCCTCGAGGGTGAGCTGGTCGCTCTCGGCGAAACAGCGCTTGCCGTCCACCCCGATGGGGGTGTCGAACACCGTCTCGCCGACGCCGTAGAGGTTCTCGAAGTGCTCGTGGAGATGCCACGTCCGGTCGTCGAGCCAGTACACGTCCATGTGCACCGCGCTGGACTCCAGGAAGTCGCCGCCGGGGGTGAAGCTCTTGCACAGCCCCTCCCAGTGCCCCATGAAGCACTGGTATGGCCGGGGCGAGGGCTCGCCGTAGTTCTTCGGGTGGCTCATGACCCGAATGGTAGAACGTAGGATCCAGTTGTGAAACTGCGTTCCTCTCAGCGGAACCATCATGGCCCAGAGGCCGAGCGGAGCGGCCGATGATTGTTCGAGGCCGGCACTTCTCGTTTGATGCCGGCGGCGATGCCGCGCTGGCCACGCTCTACTACCCGGCGGACGGCGGCCGGCTGGAGGAGGCCCGCCTGACCGGGCAGGTTCCCGCCGCGGCGGGGGAGCCGTGGCCGCTGGTGATCATGATGCCCGGCATCAACGTGGCCCCCGACAGCTACCGCTGGCTGGCCCACCGGCTCGTGCCGACCGGTGTGTGCGTGGTGACCTACGCGGCTATCGGGTCGCTGGGGCCCGCGGGCCAGGGCATCACGCCTGGCCTGGACCTCGACGCGCTGACCCCTGCCAACATCGGCACCCGCCGGGCGGCCACCGCGCTCAATCCGCTTCTCGACCGCCTGGCCGGCCTCTCCGAGGCCGACGGCGCGCCACCGGCGGGCATGTTGGACCTCGACCGGGTGGTGGTGGGTGGCCACTCCGCCGGGGGGACCGTTGCGCTGCATAGCAGCGACCCCGGCTGGGTGCCGGGCCTGCGGGCCGTGTTCGCCTACGGGGGCCACACGATGACGGCCACGTCGTTGGGACACGGCGAGGCCGCGGTGGTGGCCATCCCGGCCAAGGTGCCGGTGCTGCTGCTCGCGGGCACTGACGACGGGGTCATCTCGGCCAGCCGCGACCGGTACCACCGTGATCATGCAACGCACGACGGTCATGGGGACCACGGCGGTGATGGGGACCACGATCCGGTACGGCGCACGTTCGAGGAGGCTGTTGGGCGTCGGCAGGGCGACTGTTGGCTGGTCGAGCTGTTCGGCGCCGGCCACTTCGCTGTCTGCCATCCGGTGGACACCACCAGCGGCCGCGCCTTTCTGGAGCCCGACCCGGCCGGCGCCGACCCGGCCGCCCGCGAGCTGATCGGGGACTTGGTCGCCGCCTTCGTAGCTGCCAGCCTCGGCGACCCGGCCGGCGCCGGCCTGGAACAGTTGGTCGAGCACGATCTGGTCGCGCACTGGGATCGGCGCTGAGAGGCCGAGCGGAAAGGGAGCCGGCTGAACTTCTGTCAAGAAACCACCGCTGAGGTGGAAAATGCGCAGAAGTTCGTCAGAGGGAGCTGATATGGGAAAGCGGATCGTCATCACGGGTAGCACCCGGGGGATCGGCAACGGGTTGGCCCGGGAGTTCCTCAAGCGGCGGTGCCGGGTGGCGATCAGCGGGCGGTCGGCCGATCAGGTCGAGGCGGTGGTTGCTGAGCTGGGCCAGTACTACGGAGAGTCGAGGGTGTGCGGCGCGGCCTGCGACATCACCGATCCCGGCCAGCTCCAGGCGCTGTGGGACGCTACGGCCGAAGCCTTCGGCGGGGTCGACGTGTGGGTCAACAACGCGGGCGTCAGCATCGAGCGCCTACCGCTGTGGGAGCAGCGCGACCGCGACCTGGCCACCCTGGTCGACACCAACCTGACCGGGGCGCTGCTGGCCAGCAAGACAGCCATCGCCAACATGCTTCAGCAGGGCCACGGGCAGATCTGGAACACCGAGGGCTTCGGGTCCGACGGGGCCACCCAGCCCGGGATGGCCGCCTACGGCTCCACCAAGCGGGCGGTGCGCTACCTCCAGAGGGCCCTGCGCAAGGACACCGCCGGCACGCGGGTGCAGGTGTGCACGGTGTCGCCCGGCATCGTGGTGACCGAGCTGCTCACCGGCGACTACGACATCACGTCGGAACAGTTCGAGAAGGCCAAGCGGATCTTCAACATCCTGGCCGACGACGTCCACACCGTCACCCCGTGGCTGGCCGACCACATGCTGGCCGCCGACAAGTCGGGGGCCAGGGTGGTTTGGCTGACCCGCCGCAAGGCGTTCGCCCGGTTCATGTCCGCCCCGTTCCGCACCCGCGACCTCTTCACCCACCTCGACACGGAGTGACCGGGATCTAGCCGCCGGCGGTGACGGGGCCTCCACCCAGATAGCTGCGGACCACTGCGGGGTCGGTCTGGACCGCGGCAGGGGCGCCCTCGGCGATGACCTGGCCCACTTCCAGGGCGATCATGCGGTCGCAGACGGAGGCCAGCAGCGGCATGTCGTGCTCGATCACCACCAGGGTGATCCCGTAGGCCTCGCGGATCTGCACGATCACCTCGCCTAGGGCCTCGGTCTCAGCTTGGGCGATACCGGCCGACGGCTCGTCCATCAGCAGCAGCCGGGGCCGCAGCGCCACGTTGGCCGCCAGCTCGACGAGGCGCCGCGTGCCGGTGGACAGCAGGCCGACCGGCTGGTCGCCCACCGCGCCCAGCCCGAAGGCGGCCAAAGTGTCGTCGGCGCGGTCCTCGATGGCCCGCTCGGCCCGCGACCCGCCCAGCACGAAGCCACCGCCGGTCGCCGACCGGCAGGCCAGGAACACGATCTCGCGCGGGGTCATGGTGGGGAACAGCGAGGCGTTCTGGAACGAGCGCACCATTCCCCGCCGGCTGCGGGCCTCGGGCGACAACCGGGTGATGTCCTCTCCGTCGAAGACGACCGACCCGACCTGCGGGCGCAGATAGCCGCTCACCAGCTCGAACACAGTGGTCTTGCCGGCGCCGTTGGGTCCGATCAGCCCGAGCGTCTCGCTCGCCTCAACGCTGAACGACACGTCGTCGACCGCCTTCAGGTCGCCGAAGCGCCGTGACAGGCCCCGCACCTCGAGCACGGTGCCGCCTGCGCCGGCAGAGCTGCCGGCCACGGCCACCGGTGCTGCAACGGGAGAGGCCGCAGTATCGGGCCGGGGGGCCTCGGCGGTGTCCGGGTCGATGCCGTGTAACCGGGCTATCTGATCGATCAGGTTGCGCCGGGTGCTGTCCAGCAGGCCGTGGATGCCCCGGGGCTGCTCCAGGATCAGGATCAGCCACGCCGCGTTCAACCCGGCCAGCGCCGACAGCTCCAGATCGAAGAACTCGCGGATGCCGATCAGGTAGGCGGCGCCCAGCAGCGGGCCGGTCAGCTCCGACAGCCCGCCGATGACCGCGATGGCCACCACGTTGATGCTGTCGCTGGGGGAGAAGATGCTGCGGGTGACGAAGGTGTTGTTCATGGCCAGCACCACGCCGCCGGCGCCCGCCACGAACCCGGCGAAGGCGTAGGCGGTCACCAGCAGCCGCCACGGGGCAACCTGGAGCACCCGGGACGCAGCCTCGTTGTCGCGCACCGCAACCAGCGTGCGTCCGAACGACGACCGGCGCAGCGTGGCCGCCACCGCCAGCACCACCACGAACACGGCCAGAGCCACGTAGTAGAAGCCCCGCGAGTTGGTCACCTCGACGCCGAGCACGCTCACCGGGCGCGACGAGAGGCCCGATCCGAAGGCCCAGTCCTGGCGGAGAAGCCAGCTGAACGTGGCCAGCGCGAAGGCCAGCGTGGCCACCGCCAGCAGCAGGCCCTGCATCCGCAGCGCCGGCAGCCCCACCGCAGCCGACGCGGCCGCGCCGGTTACGCCGCCGCACAGCAGGCCCAGCGCCAGGCTGCCGGTGTCGACGGCCACCCGCACGCCCACCACCGCGCCGATGGCCGCGAAGGCCACCTGCCCCAGCGACAGTTGCCCGGCGAGACCGGTCAGGAAGCTGACCGAGATCCCGATGGTGGCGAAGGCGATCACGGTGGACAGCAGGAAGGCGGACCGATTGGTGATCCACAGAGAGGCCAGGGCGGCCGCCACCGCCCCCGCGCCCCCCAGCACCCAGCCCAGGTGCTGGATGAGCCACACGCCCCGGTAGGCGTCGGGCAGGCGCCGACTCGGCGTCAGGCTGGCCCAGCGCTCGGCCTGGTCACGGCCCGCGCCCACCCGAAGGGCCACCCCAGCGAGGATGATCAGGAACAGGGCCACCTCGAACCAGCCGGTGGAGTCGGGGTTGGAGGCCAGCACCTGCTCGACGATGCCGATGCCCAGGCCGGCGGCGAAAGCCACCGGGAAGTTGGCGAACCGGGCCAGGGCAGCCACCGCCAGGCCGCGCACGATGAAGTCGGGGCCGAGGGCGTCGGGCGTAACCGTCGACTGGTTGGGGAGTATGAGCATGGCCGCGAAGGCCGACAGGGCGCCGGCCAGGGCCCACGACAGAGCGGCCATGTGCCGGGGATCGACCCCGGCCAGGGTGGCCGCGTCGGGGTTGGCGGCCGCGCCCCGCACCGCCAGCCCGTACTTGCTGCGCTGGAGGAACAGATACAGCCCGCCGACTACCACCGGCGACAGCCACAGCAGGGCGGTGGCCGACTGCGACACGAAGACGGTCAGCTCGAACTGGGGGAACCCCGGCGGCTGGGGGAAGCTCCCTCCGCCGAGGCCGCCCTTGGCGAACGACAGCGCCAGCAGCAGCAGCGCCTGGCCGGCACCGAGGGTGGCCACCATCGACAGCACCTTGGGGGCGCCGGCCAGCTTGCTGGCCAGCATGGCCTCGATGCCGGCCGCCAGCAGGGCGGCCGCGGCCAGCGCGCCGGCGAAGCCCAGCCAGTAGGGCACGCCGTAGTCGTTGACCACCACCGACATGGCCGACGCGGCCAGCAGGCCGGTGGCGCCGTGGGCGAAGTTGATGAAGCCGCTGGACCGGTAGGCCAGCACCAGGCCGATGCCCAGCAGCGCGTAGCCGATCCCGAAGATCGAGCCCAGCAGCAGCAGGGGGCCGGATACGTCGAAGCCGCCCATGCGCGCCGCCCTATGCCTCTCGCCGGTCGATGTGGAGGGCGTGGGCCAGGCCCTCGAGGTAGGCGGCCCGCAGCAGGTCGGGCCGGCCTCGCAACTCCTCAGCGGGGCCGGAGTAGCCGATCTCGCCCTTCTCCATGACGTAGGCGTGGTCGGCCACCGACAGGGCCACGTTCACCGACTGCTCCACTAGCAGCACGGCCGCGCCCTGATCGGCGATGCGGCGGATCACCGGCAGCACCTCCGCGATGACGGTCGGTGCCAGACCCAGTGAGAACTCGTCGATCAGCAGCAGGCGGGGAGGAGTCACGACGGCCTTGGCCAGACCCAGCATCTGCTTCTCGCCGCCCGACAGGGTGGCCGCCCGCTGGCGCGACCGGTCGGCCAGGCGGGGGAACAGCTCGTAGGCCTCGGCGATGTTCCGGGCCCGCTGGGAGCGGTCGACGCCGTGACCGAACAGGGTCAGGTTCTCGGCCACGGTGAGCGGGCCGACCACCGCGTCGGTCTCGACGACCTGATGCAGCCCCATGCCCACCCTCCAGGTGGGCCGGGTCTTGGTGATGTCGAGACCCGCGTAGACGATGCGCCCCCCGATGGTGGGCTCGAGCCCTGAGATGGCCCGCAGCAGCGTGGTCTTGCCGGCCCCGTTGGTTCCCATCAGCGCCACCACCGCGCCCTCGTGCACCACCAGGTCCACCCCGAACAGCACTTGCACCGATCCGTACGACACCGACAGCTGCTCGACCGACAGCAGCGGCGGGCCCGACGCGACCGGGTACACCCGTCGGGGAACGGTGGTCGCCTTGGACACGGCCACCACCGTCTCGGCGTCGCGGGCCGGGGCCGCGAACCGGCGAACCGCCCATCCGACTACTACCAGCGGCAGGGCCAGCACGGCGAGCTTCCACTGGTCGGGCCAGCCCCCGGCGATCCAGGCGTTGAACGAGGCGGCCGCCAAGGCGCCGGCACCGGCCCACCGCACCTGGCGGGCGGCCACCGCCCGCCGCAGCTCGGGAGCGATACCCGGGAACACGGCCGCGTCCAGCCCGGCCAGGGCCAGGGCGATGGCGCCGCCGGCCACGAACCAGCAGGCCACCAGCCCGATGTAGGTGAAAGACACCGACCCCAGCAGCATCAGCACGCCGGCCACCAGCAGTTGGGTTCCGACCGCGTCGGCCCGGCGGCCGCCGGTGAGCCGGTGGAGCCGGTGGTACCAGGGACCGAAGGCGCTGATCAGGGCGGCCGCGGCGGCTCCGGCGGCCAGCACCGCTGCGTTCTGGACCGGGCTGCGCTGCCATTCGCCCAGCAGCAGCGACTGGGCCGGGTCGGCGCCGCCGATGGCGGCCGCGCCCACCGCCAGAGCGGCGCCGTAGGACCGGCGGGCCCACGGCAAGTCGGTCCGGGCGACGGTGGGCTGCACCTCGAGGTCGTTGTCGTGGGCTAGGGCGTGGCGACCGAGGAGCACCGCGCTCACCAGCGCCAGCGCGGCAGCGGCCCACAGCACGGTGCTGTAGGTGATGGGGGCGAGCACGCGGGCCGCCAGCGGCCAGCAGGCGCCGACGGCCACCGCGGCCCAGTACCACGACAGCGTGCGGAACCGGTCGGCCTGGCGGGCGTCGGTGGCCAGCAGGATGCGGTGGAGCACCAGCCCGGGCGCCGCCCCCGCGGCCAGCATGATCCCGCCGGCAGTGAACATGGCGATGCCCGTCGTGCGAGCCATCACGGCGAGCCCGGCCGCGGCCAGCAGCCCGGCCAGGGCCAGCATGATCCCGGCCGGCAGCACGCTGCGCAGCCGGGGCACGACCAGCGCGGCCACCACCGCGGCCGCGCCGATGAGGGCGGCCTCGCCCACTACCGCGCCGATCACGCCGAGACGCTCGGCGATCTCCTCCCGGCGGAACAGCAGCACCGGCAGCGCGGTGGCCAGTGCCGCCCCCTGGCCGGCGACGGCGACCAGCAGCCGGGGATTGCCCGGCCGGCCCCGCTGCTCGACCGTCTCCGCCCCGCTCATCGTGGTGTGGGTCGGTCCCTGGCGTTCACTCGTCGAAGTCGGCGGGGTCGCCGGTCAGCACCATGCACTCGCAGCCGGCGTCGAACTCGAAGCGCCGGTACAGGTCGCCGCCGGCGTAGCTGCCCTCGGTGAACTCCACTCCGTACACCGAGGCCGCCTCGAAGCTGTCGCCCAGCTGCCAGACCGCCTCGGTGACCCCCTGTGCGCTCACCTCGGTGAGGTGGGGGGAGGCGTGCTGCAGCAGGCGGAACACGTCGCAGAACAGCAGACCGGTGCGGATGTTGGTCCGCACGCTGAACTCCAGCCCGGCGGCGGTGAAGATGTCGGCGCACTCCTGCTCGGCCGCCGACGCCGGGAAGGCCAACTGGTCGTCCTCGATGTCGTAGCCGGGGAGCACGCTGATGCCGCTGGCCCCGGGCATCATCTCGGGGTAGTTGAACGCGTTGAAGTCGGGGGCGTCGTAGCTGGTCAGCGCGTACGCCGGCGCGAAGTTCTGGGTGATGCTGGTGTCGATGAACCACGACACCAGCCGGGACCCGCCGATGGCCACCACCTTGTCCACCCCGGCCTCCCGGAAGTTGATGATGGCCTGGAGCTGGTCGTTGTTGAACGACGTGCTGTCGGTCGGGTCGATGGTGTTGTAGGACACCACCTCCACGCCGGCCGCCTCCAGCCGGGGCGCGAACTGCTGAGCGTAGACCCGCTCGCTCAGCTCGGAGTCGATGGCGATCACGCCCAACGTGGCGCCCTCGAACCAGCCCTCCTCGATGAGCGCGGTGGCCATCCCGCCCACCAGGTCGTCGTAGGTGGGCAGCAGCGGCGACCAGTAGTAGGGCGCCAGCTCCTCAAAGCCGGCCACGTCCACCGGGTACAGGGTGGCGTCGAACATCAGCGTGTTGGCGTTGCGGTAGCAGGGCCGGGCGTTCTCCTGGAACTGCCCGGTCAGCACGGCGGCGAAGGCCTTGTCGTCCTGGGTGATCTTGTTGCAGAGGGCCTCCTCGGCAACCGGGCCGTCGGTGATGGCGTTGAACACGGTCACCTTGGCGTCGATCTGGCGACCAGCGAAACCGCCCGCCGCGTTGAAGTGGTCGACCAGCGCCTCGACCTGGGCCTCGCGGTCGCCCTCGTCGGGCACCTCCCACCCGAAGGCCTGGGCCACCATCGACGTGTCGGTGATGATGATCGAGATCGTCACCGTGTCGTCGGTCACCCCCGGGGTGTCGGGCCCGGCCGGGACCGGTCCTGCCGGAACCTCGACCGGCTGGGCCTCCTCGGTGTCGGCGGGCTGATCCGCGGTCTCGGCCTCGTCTGAGGGTTCGGCGGTGGCCTGGTCGGTGGCCTCGGTCTCGCCGGCGTCTTCGTCTGCCGGAGCCTCCGCGGGCTGGGCCTCCTCGGCGGGCTGGGTCTGGCTGGTGTCGGTGGCGGCTTCGTCGATGGGCTCGGAGCACGCCGCGGCCAGGGTGATCGCCGCCAGCAGCAACCCGAGGGTTCGCGAGCGGCGGCGGGACGGATTGATCATGAGGCACCTCGCGGGTCGTGGCGGTCGGCGGAAACGGGATCGGCGGCCGTCTGTAGGCGGGTGGCGTCGGCCGCACCCACCGCCGAGCGGAAGGCCGCTCGCCGGCGGTTGAGCGCGCCCTGGGTGAAGTAGGCCGCCAAAGCGAGAGCGGCCAGCACCGCCGCGGTCTGGCCCCACCGGCCCAGCTCGAGCCACCAGGTGCCCAACCAGTGGAGCATCTCGTCGTTCATGCCGGTCAGGTAGCCGAACGCGCCGACGCCGGCAAAGAACCACGGCCGCGACGCGAGCCGGTTCACTGCTTGCCCCCTGCCGTGCCGAACTGGTCTCCCTCGGCGCCGAACACCAGGTAGGAGGCGGCCTCCAGCCGGCCCCGCTCGGGCGGGAAGCCCTGCACCAGTGCCATCGACAGGTCGCGCAGGCCCCGGGAGACGGCCCCGGACATTCCGGTGTTGCCCGTGCCGCAGGCCTTGAGCGCGTGCACGGCCACCTGGAAGCAGTTCTCGGCGATCTCGCCCTTGGCGATCCGCCAGTTGGCCACCACGTCGTCCTTGGGGATCAGCTCGGGATCGGCGGTCTCGAGCAGGATCTGGCGGCGCGTCCAGATGTAGGCGGCGTCCAGATGGGCCCGCATCTTCCCGATGAGCTGCTGGTGCAGGTCGCCGCCGCCGATGGGCTCGTCGGTGCCGTGGTAGGTGGTGGAGGTCAGATAGTCGAGGGCGAAGTCGTACACCGCCTGGGCGGCACCGACGTACACCGACGACAGCGCCACCTGGTTGCCGACGAAGCTGCCCCGGCTCACCTGCGTCATCTTCACGAACGTTCCCGGCACGGTGAGCGCATTCTCATCGGGAACGAAGGCGTTCTCAAGCACGATGCCGTGGGTGGCGGTGGCCCGCATCCCGATGGCGTCCCACTTGGCTCGCTCGCTCACACCGGGCGTGTCGCGGGGGATCAGGAACATGGCCAGCGACTCGGCCGTCTCCCCGCCCGCGAGCTTGGCCGTGACCAGGTAGTCGTCGGCCACGCCGGTGGAGCAGCCGAACGACTTGACCCCGTTGATCAGCCATCCGCCGTCGGTGGGGGAGGCCTCGGTGGTGATGGTTATGGCGGCGTGCTTAGACCGCACCGACTCGCTGGCGAAGTTGGCCACCCAGCGGCCGTGCTCGCCCATCCGCCGCAGCACCCGCTCGCCGAAGGCTCGGGCCAGCGGCACCTCGTCGGGGGCGAACAGCCCGGCCTCGATGGCGGCCAGCGGGAGCAGGCCCCGGGACGAGCCGCTGCACTGGAAGTAGTAGGCCAGTGCGGTGGACGGGCAGGCGGTGGCCAGGGCGAAGGTGGCCGCCGACAGGTCTCGCAGCCCGCCGCCGAGGCCACCGTAGGCGACCGGCACGGTGATGCCCAGCAGGCCGGCGTCGGAGATGGTGCGGACGTGCTCGATGGGGAACTCGCCGGCGCGGTCGGCCTCCTCGGCCCGGGCGGCCAACGCTGGCAGCACCCGGTCGACCCGCAGAGCTATGGCGCGCTCGGCCTCGGTCATGTCCTCTACCAGGAGCTCGCCCGTTGCCCGTGCGGTGGGTTCAGACCCTTGCGACTCCATCGGCTCTCCCGTCAGCTCCCGAGCTCCAGCCGACCGAACAGCAGGTCGGCTCCCCCCGCGCCGGCATCCTGGTACGAGCCGTAGGTGTAGCCGCTCCACACCACCGAGCCGTCGGCGGACACGTCCACGCCGGTGGCGTCGTCGACTGCGCCGGTGCCGAACTGCTCCATCGCGAGCAGGTTGCCCGCGAGGTCGAGCCACACCAGCACAGCGTCGCGCTCGCCGAGCGCGGCGTCCGCTCCGGCGAGGCTGCCGGCGGTCGTGCCGGTGACCACGATGAACTCTCCGGTCTGGCGCACCTCGAATGCAGTGTCCATCCCCTCGGTGCCCGCCTGCCAACGCCAGCGCTCTTTGCCGCCGGCGTCGAGCGACACCACGAGCATGTCCCGCTCGCCCGCATGGTCGGCCGCCAAGGCTCCCTCGGTCGATCCCGCGATCAGCATCCCGCCGTCGGGGCCGGCGCCCACTCCCTGGGTCCAGTCCAGGGCCGCGGTCCCGAGCTGGGTTGCCCAGGCCAGGCTGCCGTCGACGTTGATCCGCACCGCGAAGAGATCCTTATCGCCCGCATGGGAGCCGACGAGCGCGCCCTCGGTGTAGCCGGTCATGTACAGCCCGCCGTCGGGAGCCAGTGCCGAGCCCTGACCCCAGTCGGTGGCGTCGCTACCAATGTGGCGGATCCACTGCTGGTTGCCGTCGGCGTCGTAGCGGGCGGCGAAGCCGTCGAAGCCGCCGAGGTCGGTGGCGGGGTCGAGCGTGCTGGCGGTGTAGCCGGTGATGTAGGCGCCGCCGTCGAAGGCGGTCACGTCGAAGCCCCGGTCCCAGGCCGGACCGCCGAACTGCCGGCGCCACAGCTCGTTGCCGTCGGCATCGAAGCGGGCCAGCCAGACGTCGGCCGATCCCTGGTTGGCCGAGGCGAAGTCGCCGTCGGTGAAGCCGCCGACGTAGATCGAGCCGTCGGGCGCCACCGACACGCCCAGCGGTGAGTCGTTCATCGGCCCGCCGGTCTGGATCGACCACCGCAGTTCCCCGCTCGGCGAGTAACGGGCCAGGTACACGTCGCGCTGACCCTGGTTGTCGCCTGCCAGGCTGCCCTGGGTGGCTGCCGCCACCACGAGGTCGCCGCCGGGCGCGGCCGACACGCCGTAGGTGGTGTCGGCATCCTCGGTGCCGATCTGGATGCTCCAACCGGAACGCTCGGGAAGCTCTTGCATGGCCGGCTCGGGGGCCTCCGGAGCTGGTTCGGGCTCAGCCGGCTCGGGCTCAGCCGGCTCGGTGGTGGTGGTGGCATCCGGAGCAGCGGTCGTCGTGGTGTCCGGTGTGGCGGTAGTGGTAGCCGTCTCGGTGGCCGGTTCGGGCTCGACCTGCTCGTCGGTAGTGGTGGTCGTGTCCGGTGCAGCCGTCGTGACGGCCGGATCTTCGGCGGTCGGCTGCGAGCAGGCGCCGGCCACCAGGACCGCCCCGGCGACGGCCACCCGGAGTCCGATCACATTATGAGGCTGATCTGCGGCGCATGAGCACCCCGACGACCGCGGCCAGCACCACGACCACGATGATCACCGGCACCAGCCAGGTCGCCACCGAGCCGTCGGCGTCGGCCGGGGTGGCTGCTGCGGCTGCGGCCTCCTCTGCCGCGGCTGCTGCAGCTTTGGCTTCGGCTGCCTCCGCCGCAGCTTCGGCTGCCTCCATCGCGGCTGCGGCTTCGGCGGCTCCGGCTGCCTCCGCCTCAGCCGCGGCTGCTGCGGCGGCCAGCGCGGCCTCAAGTTCGGCGACGACCTCGGGGTCCACTGTCCCCTCGGCCGCAGTCATGGCTTCCTCCAGGGCCGCTTCGGCCGCGGCTGCTGCGGCTGCGGCCTCCTCGACCCGTTCGGCTGAGACATCCGCGGGTTCCTCGACGGGCTCAGGTTCGGGCTCCGGCTCCGCCGCTCCCGCGAAGGTGACCTCCTGGCCGGCGTAGTTGGCGTCGCCACCGATGCCGTCGCCGGCCACGATGAAGCAGGTATTGGCCTCGTCGCAGCGTCCCGGAACGACGGATACCGGGTAGTCGATCGTCGCCGTGCCGTCGTCGCCGATGGCCACGGTGTGCTGTCCGTAGTTGCTCAGCTCGCAGTCGGTCGGCCCGACCACCGGGAAGATGAAGCACGTGACGACGGTGGCGGTGTGGCCCGGCAGCCAGCTGGTCAGGGTGACGGTCACGACGTCGCCGTCGACCAGGTCCTCGCTCTTGGACAGCTCCAGGGTCTCGCCGTTGTGTCCCTCGCCGTGGTCGGCGACCGCGGCCGGGGCCAGGGCGGCTGCGGCCAGCATGACCGCGGCGCTGGCCACCAGCAGCCGGCCGATGGTGCGATATGACATCGATCCTCCCCCCGTGCTTGCAGGCTCTCAACCCGCAGGGATCTCTTCGATTCTCGGGCGCCCGAGGCCGCCGGCCCGCAGGCCGCCGCTCGTGGGCGTATTTCCGGACAGACTAGGGGGAAACAGTGTTCCGGTCAACGGAACGAACGGGCTGACCGACCTCATCCAACTCGTCGCGCATGGCCGATACGGCGTTGATCATCGAGGCTTGGAGCATGTAGGCCCGGGCCTCGGCCGGGTCGGCGGCCCGGGCGGCCATCCGGTCGAGCGCTCGCTGGCGGGCGGCGCCGTCGGGGGCGGCCAGGCTCTCCGCGTTCTCGTGGGTGTGCCGCCGGACGTAGTCGATGGCCAGCTTGCGGCGGATCTCGGCGTGGTGAGCGAGGCGCTCAGCGCCGATGTCGCCCCGAAGGACTGCGGCCAGGGACGCACCGAGCAGCACCGCGTCGTGGATGCCCCCGTTCATGCCCATACCGCCCAACGGGTTGTTGATGTGGGCGGCGTCGCCCATCAACACCACCCGGCCGACCAGGAACCGCTCGGCCACCCGCTGATGGACCCGGTAGATCGTGCGGTGGGCGACCTCGAAGGGCTCGCTGGTGGCCACGATCCCGCCGAGACGACGCTGGGCGCTTCGATCGCTCAGCGCGTCGATGTCCGTCTCGCCCTCGCTCACCGGGAACAGAGCCCGCCAGAAGCCCGCGGTTCGCAGCAGGACCAGCCATTCGTCGGGGTCGGAGATGTAGTTGACCGCGGCCAGTCGATCCAGGTGGGCAGCCATGTCGAAGGGGGTGGACAGAACCAGGTAGCGGTCCTCATAGGTCATCCCGTCGAAGGCCAGGTCGAGCGACTTGCGGACCGCGCTGGCTGCGCCGTCGGCGGCGATTACCGCGTCGGCCTTGAGTGTTTCCCCGGAGGCGAGCACCACCGAGGCGGCGTCGCCGTGGTCGACCGCGCCGACGACCTCTGCATCGAACCGGACGGTCACCCTCGGCTGGCGCTCGAAGGCGTCGAGCAGGATCTCGCACAGCCTGAACTGCTCGCACTGGAGCCGGTACGGGTGGTCGGTTACGTCGGCCAGCGCGCCGAGATCGAACTCGGCCACCACGCCCTTGCGGCGGTCCCGGTAGGCGAACACGGGGGCCATCAGCCCTAGGCGGAGCATCGGTTCGACCACCCCGAAGCGGTCGAGCAGGTCGAGCGTGGCCGGATGGAAGGTCGACGCCCGCAACTCCAGCGGCAGCTCGGGGGCCGCCTCCAGCAGGGTCACGTCGACGCCGCCCTCGGCCAGCACGGCGCTGGCCACGCAGCCCACCGGTCCGGCGCCCGCCACGATCACCCGGGGGCTGGCCACGGGTCAGTGCTCGCGCAGCATCATCCCGTGGCCCACGAACTGGTCGTTGATCCCCAGCGTGCGCAGCGCGTGCCACAGGCAGATGGCGTTGATGGCCAGGACCGGCTTGCCCAGCCAGCGCTCGGCCTGGTCGGCCACCTCGACCATCGACAGGTTGGTGCCGCACTGCACGATGGCGTCGATGTCGTCGCCGTCGAGCTCCTTGAGCACCTCGACCAGGGTCTCGGGGGTCACGTCGGCGATGGACGTGGCCGAATCGCAACGCAGGCCCCGCACCCGCTTGACCTCGTAGCCGCATTCGCTGAAGTACCCGTAGACCTGCTCGTCGGCGGCCGGCTGGTAGGGGGTGAGGCAGGCGATGCTTCTGACGCCGAGCAGCTCCAGGGCGGCGTTGCAGGCGGCCGCTCCCGAGGTGATGCCGATGTCGCCGGCGATCTCGCGCACCCGGGCCGAGAAGGCGGCATTGCCCTCCTTGCCGCCCCAGAAGGTCTCGGCCGACATCCCCATGAGGATGTGGTCGGGCTTGCAGGTCATGATGTCGCGCACCGCGTACGGGATGGTCTGGCGGATCAGGTCCAGGAAGTACAGGAACGCCTCGTCGCTGCTCAGGTCGGGCGCCTCGACCAGGAAGCGGCCGCTGTGGAACGTGACTCCGGGGGGACGCACCCGGGCGAAGTCGTGCTCGACGACGGTGTTGGTCGACGGCACGATCACCCCGATCTTGGCCCGGTAGCCGACGACGTCAGGCATGAGCGACCCTCCCGTTCCCATCGCAACGGAACTGCGTTCCGCTGGTGGGAACACTAGCCTCGGCGCCGGTGATGGGAAACGCTGTGCTGCGGCGCGAGGACCCCGACCTGCTGACCGGGGCAGCCCGGTTCGTGGCCGATATGGCCCCCGCCGGAACGCTGCACGTGGCCTTCGTGCGGTCGACCATGGCCCATGCCCGGATCGGCTCGGTCGACTCCCGCGAAGCCCTGGGTGTCGCAGGAGTGGTGGGCGTCTTCACCGCCGGCGACCTGGACATCGCGGCCCAGCCGCTGTTCATCATGCTGCCACCGGAACTCAGCCGGCTGCCGCTGACCGACAAGGCCCGCTATGTGGGCGATCCGGTCGCGGTGGTGGTGGCCGAGTCCCCGGCCGCGGCCGCTGACGGGGCCGAGCTGGTGGTGGTGGACTACGAGCCGCTGCCCGCGGTGACCGACCCGTTCGCGGCGCTGGCGCCTGACTCGCCGATCGTGTTCGAGTCGCACGGGTCGAACCAGGCCTCGGAGTTGAAGCTGAACGCGGAGGCTGGCTCGCTGTCCGGCCACGACCTGGTGGTCTCGGGCCGCGTCGTCAACCATCGCATGTCCGCCGCGCCCATCGAGCCGTCCGCGGTGCTGGCCGTTCCCGGAGTCGGCGACGGAGGCGACGGGGTGACGCTGTGGTGCACCACCCAGCGGCCCCACGACACCCGCGATGTCGTGGCCGCCGCGCTGGAGGAACCGCCGGACCGGGTGCGCGTGATCGCGCCGGCGGTCGGCGGGGGATTCGGGGCCAAGGGGTCGGCGTACCCGGAGTTCGTGGTGGCCGCCTGGCTGGCCCGCCGTCTCGGCCGTCCGGTGAGATGGGTCGAGACCCGCACCGAGAACCTGACCAACATGACCCAGGGCCGGGACCACGTCCACGACCTCGACCTGGGATTGACGCGGGACGGCCGCTTCTGCTGGCTGCGGATGCGGGTGACCGCCGACGTGGGCGCCTACCCCGGCATCGGTGCGCTTCTGCCGTTCTTTACCATGACGATGGCGTCGGGTCCCTACCGGATCCCGGCCGTCGACTTTGAGTCGGTGTCGGTGATCACCAACAAGGCGCCCATCTTCCCGTTCCGCGGGGCGGGACGGCCCGAGGCCACCGTCTCGCTCGAATGCATCGTCGATTTGGCCGCGGCCGAACTGGGCATGGACCCGGCCGAGCTGCGGCGCCGGAACCTGCTCGCGCCTGACGAGTTCCCCCTGACCACGCCCACCGGCGCCAACATGGACAGCGGCGAATACGCCCGCTGCCTCGACCTGGCGCTGGAGGCAGCCGGCTACGAGGACTTGCGGGCTGAGCAGGCTCTCTGCCGCGCCCGCGGCGACCGCCGGCTGCTGGGCATCGGCGTGTCGGCCTATGTGGAGGTCACCGCGGGCGGCCTGTTCCAGGAGTTCGGCTCGGTGACCGTGGAGCAGGACGGCACTATCACGGCCCGGGTGGGCACCGCTCCGCAGGGCCAGGGTCACGTCACCGCGTTCGGCCAGATCCTCGGCGAGGTCCTTGGGGTGGCGGCCGAGCGGGTGCGGATCATCTGCGGCGACACGGCCGAGGTGCCCACCGGCCAGGGAACGGTGGCGTCGAGGTCGCTCCAGGTCGGCGGCAGCGCGGTGTGGACCGCGGCCAACGAGGTGCTGGACCAGGCCCGGCAGCTGGCGGCAAGCCTGCTGGAGGCCGACGCGGCCGACATCGTGGTCGCTCCCGGCGGTCTGGCCGTGGCCGGTGTGCCGGCCCGGGCCGTTTCCTGGGCCGAGCTCGCCGCGGCCGCTGCGACGGGAGATGCGGAGTCCGGCGGCGAGGGATCGAGCGGCCTGGCGGCGGAGGTCGACTTCGACCAGGGGGAGGCCACCTATCCCTTCGGCGCGCACGTGGCTGTGGTGGAGATCGACGCCGACACCGGCGACACCCGGCTGTTGCGCCATGTCGCGGTGGACGACTGCGGCCGGATACTCAACCCGATGCTGGTGGAGGGACAGGTGCACGGAGGGGTGGCCACCGGCGTGTCGCAGGCGCTGTTCGAGCAGTCGCTCTACGACGGGGACGGCAACCCCCGCAACACCAACTTCGCCGACTACGCCATACCGGCTGCCTCGGAGCTGCCCCGCTTCGAGACCCACCACACCGAGACGCCCACCCCGCTCAATCCCCTCGGCGCGAAGGGCATCGGCGAGTCGGGCACGATCGGGTCCACGCCCGCGGTGCAGTCAGCGGTGCTCGACGCCCTGGCGCCTCTGGGAATCTCACACCTGGACATGCCCTACACGCCCCAGCGGGTGTGGCGGGCCATCGCCGCGGCCGAGTCGGCGGCCCGAGCTTCACGATGACGGTCCGAAGTCTCGGTGCCGTGCTCCGATCGGCGAAGGGTCTTGGTGTCTGCGGGCTGCTGGTGGCCGCGGCGTGCTCGTCGTCGCCCGAAGTGGAGCTTCCTGAGCCGGCGTGGCGGGCCGACGATGCACGCTTCGCGGTCCATGTGGTCGACACGGCCGCCGACGGTCCCGCCGGGGTCGAGGCCGCCGACATGGATGGCGACGGCGACCTGGACTTGGTGGTGAACTTCTTCGGCGACCGGCCCGACGACGCCGGGCCCATCGAGTTCCCGCCCGGCGGTATCACCGTGTACCGCAACGACGGCGACCTCGCGTCCTGGACCAAGATGCCGGTGCTCACCCGGGCCGACGGCAACTACTTCCTGAACGAGGCCGTGCCCGAGGACCTCGACGACGACGGCGACTTCGACCTGCTGGTCTCCGCAGGGTTCTTCGTGTGCGAGTTCAACCCCGAGATCGGCCCGTGCGGCGCCCTGTTCTGGCTGGAGCAGACCGGCGAAGGGTGGGTGCGCCACGACATCGTGGAGCCGGGCACCGTCGAGTTCTTCCACCGGGTCCTGCTGGCCGACATCGACGGCGACGGCCTCCACGACCTGGTCACGGTGGGGGAGACCGTCGACGACGCCTACGCGCAGTGGTATCCGGGGAGCGCCGGCGGCACCGGGTTCGAGGCGACGCCCCATCTGATCGGCCAGGGCGGCGGCAGCCTGCCCGTCATCGGTGACATCGACGGCGACGGCGACCTGGATCTGGCCAGCGGCGAGTTCTTCCTGGCGGGGAACTCCTTCGTGTGGTTCGAGCAGGTCGAGGCGCCCAGCGCGGCCCGGCCGGCGGGGGAGTGGCAGCGCCACGTGATCGACGCCACTCTCGGCCGCACGATCCAGCTGGCCGCCATCCCGGACCTGCTGGGCGAGGGCACGGTCGGCTGGATCGGCTCGAACCATGTCAACAACGTCAGCCGCGACCCCGAGCCGCTGTCGGGCATCTACCTGCTGACCCCGCCCGGCGACCCGCGCCGGCCCTGGGAGTCGAAGCTGATCAGCGACGGCATCGTCTCGCGGCCGATTGAGGGCATCAACTTCCAGGCCGCGCCCGGGGTGTTCTGGTGGGGCGACGTGGACGACGACGGCGACATCGACCTCACTGTGTCGGGCGACGGCGACCCCCGGGTGTTCTGGTTCGAGCAGACCGAGGTCGGCGAGTTCAGCCAGCACGCCCTGCGGACCGAGTTCGGTCAGGCGGCTGGCGGCCTGGTGGCCGACCTCGACGGCAACGGCGACTCCGAGGTCGTCTTCACCAGCTACGACACCGGCGAGGTCCTGATCTTCGACTACCGCCCAGAGGGGTAGGTCAGCCCCTCATCCCGGCTGGATTGCCTACTCGACGGTCCAGCCGTCGGGGACGCTGAAATCGCCGACCACCTGGTGGGTGTCGTCGTCGGTCTCGGCGTCGGGGAGGTGCTGCCAGAGCATGAACTGGTTTCCCCATGGATCGATGAACGAGGCGTTGGCGCCGCCGAACTCGGTCCAGAAGTGGTTCCTCCACAACTCGGTGCCGCCGAGCCGGACGGCAGTGTCGAGGATCCGCTCGAACGAGTCGTCCTCGCTCACCATGATCCACGCCCGAGTGGCGCGCCCGCCCGGGTTCATGTGGGTGGGCTCCGTCGGGTTGGGATCGGGGTGGGGGCGCGCGTTCGCCGCGTGCGAGACACCCATGTGCAGGTTGCCGATCTCGCTCTGCGTGCCGTCGCCTTTCAGGAAGTTCTGACCGGGGACGATCCGGGCGAACGTGTCCTTGATGCGGTCCTCGACTTCCCAGTTGAAGACCTCTGCGTAGTAGGCGCGGGCGGCATTGACGTCAGTGGTCGGGAAGTCCACGAATACGAGAATGTTCGGATAGGTCATGGTTGGCTCAAGCACCTCCTGCTCTGACACTACGTCGGCGTATCTGGTGAGGCGTTACCCGGTACCCAGGCAGGTTGCTAGGCCAGGAGGGGGGCGAAGCGGTCGCGGTAGGGGCCGAAGTGCTGGACCAGGGCCTGGTTGGTGATGCCGAACTGGTCGGCGTCGTAGGTGTGGGTGCCGTGCTTGTCCTTGGGGTTGTCGGTCCTCCAGGCAAGCATGCGCTCGACCGTGGCCGGCGCTAGGTCGTCGCCCAGCCACTGGTAGAGCCGGCGGATCTGGCTTATCGGATCGGCTTGGAACTCGGTGAAGCCGATGTCGAAGAACCTTGCGTCGTTGGCCGGGTCCCTGCGGAAGGCGAGCATCCGGTCCATCGCCAGCGACCAGTGGTCCATGTTGAGCTCGCCGATGTAGAGCGGGTCGATGCCCGGGTTCGCGCCCTCGAGCAGCGTGTAGTACAGGTCGCAGACCGACGGCAGCACCTTCGAGACGTCGCGGTGGGTCTGCACGAACCGGGCCGACGGGAAGACCTTCAGGTAGGCGTCCAGGAACATCGTGTGGGTCGGGCACTTGAGCCGCCACACCTTGGCGTCGGTCTTCCACTGGAGCAGCTTGAGAACGCGCTCGGCGTACCGGTAGGTCGGCTCCATGTCGCAGTGGGCGAACCAGTGGCCGTAGCTGGGCATGCGGCCCATGACCAGGAAGAACTGGGCCTTGAACTCCATGGCCATGAGGTTGTGGTCCTCCATCGGGCCGGTGGCCGACTGCGGCAGCATCGAGCGCAGCCGGGCCGCCATGTGGTCATGGGCCATCTCCAGCACCATCCTGGTGGCGTCGATGCGGGCCTGGTCGGCGGCGGGGTCCAGGCCTGGCGGCGGGCACGGGTCGCCCTCCTCCCAGGTGCGCAGACTGCGGAAGGCCGGGTCCTCGCCCAGCAGGTGCGACAGCGCGGTCGAGCCCGTGCGGGGCAGGCCGACCCCCACGAACTCGATCTCGACGGGCTGGTCGTCGATCTCGGGGTGGCGCCGGTACCAGTCCTCCACCTTCAGGCGGTTGGTGAGGGCTCGAACCACCGCCCGGCGGAACCCGTGCTCTCCCATGTCGCTTAGCGTTGCCTCGGTCATCGCCGAGCGGACCAACACCTCGAGGCCTTCTCGCCAGGTGTCGCCGCCGAAGTCTTCGAGCCCCGTCTGGGCTCTGGCCTCGCCTATGAGCTCGTCGATCCTCGAAGCGACCTTCGGCGGTGCGGCACCGGTTCGGCTCATGGCTCGATGAGGTTCCCGGGCACCGACCGCTCCATCATCCCGTTGGCCTCCTCGCCGTCCCAGCGGAAGCGGGTCACGGCCTGCTGGAGCACCGGGTATCCCTCGGTGCCCGGTCCGACGCCTCCCATCACCATGAACGTCGACATGACGGTCTCGGCCTCGATCGTGGTGGTGCCTTGCTCGGACTCGATCACCACCGTGGCGTCGTCGCCGTGATGCTGGAGTCGGTTGAGCCAGGGGGCGTCGACCACCCAAGCCGGGATGAGCTCGCCGCCGCCGTCGAAGATGAAGCCCTCGTTGTAGGTGGGCAGGCCGTCGTCGCGCGGCGGGAACACGAGGTAGCCGAACGCCCGACCGCTGCCGAACAGAGCCGACTGCCAGGCGTGGCCCCGGAACGTCCCGAGCCGGCGGACGCCCCGGCGGCGGATGCGCAGGGCGCCGCCGTCGATGCGGTGCTCGGCATCGCCGATCGCGACCGTGCCCCGGGCGCGGGCGAGCTGCTCGAACCGGGGGCCGCCGATGAGCGCCCCCTCGTCCTGCTCCTCGAGTACCCGCTTGACCTCGGGCAGGAGACCGCCGTTGACCCACGGCGGTACCGCCGAGTGCAGGTCTATGTCGATCTGCACCTGCACCGTCGGTTCCGACGGCGGCTGGCCGCCGGCAATCTGCTCGTCGCAGGTCCACTCGTGCACCAGGCCGTCGAATCGCATCCGCCAGTGCCGGAACGGCTCGACACACTCGAACGAGAGCGGGCCCGCGCCCAGCGTGGCGGGCCGGCCCTGAGCGTTGAGCGGGTCGTGGGCGTCGCCTGTGCCGTACCGGTTGAACACCCGGCCGTCGCCGCTGGCGATGTTCACCTGCACGTCGTGGGCGTGCCACCGCTCGCCCACTGCCTCGATCCCGATCCGGGGGATGCCGATCCGGTCGCCCTTGTCCCACAGCCACACGTTGACCGACTCCCGCATCTCCGGGTCGTCGGGCTGCGTCGCGAAGACGTAGTCCAGCTCCTCGCTCAACCCGCCGGCCAGGTCAGTTGCCATGCTGGAGGCGGCCGGTCACCGCTGATTGTCTGCCCGAGGAGGGCTTGGGCACATCTCCGACGACAGGTGGGCCGCGGCCTCCAGTTCCTCGACCAGGCCGAGCGCCTCGGTCCGCACCCGGTCGCAGCGGGCGCCGTCGACGAGCAGGGCCCTGAGCGAGAAGGACGCGACCTGGTCGGCGAACTCTGTGGGATCTATGTCCTCGCGCCGGCTGGCATCGATGTAGGCGCCCTCAATCAGCCAGGCCACGGCGCGGTTGGCGAAGTCGGCATCGAGGTCGAGCAGCTCGCCGTCAGCAATGCCGTCGGTGATCAGCGTGCCCTGGGCGGCGAGGAGGCGGTCCCAGACGAGGCGCTGATCGGCCAGGGCAGGCTCGTTGAGCACCTCGGCCGTGGTGGTGGCGCCCAAGTCGTACGGCAACAGGAGCAGCCGGCGAAAGTCCAGGAAGAGAGCACAGAACAGGCGGGCCGAGGCCGAGCCGGGCAGGCTCCGGGCGGCGTCCAGGATCCGCACCGCGGGCTCGAACTCGACCTGCTGCAAATCGGCCATGATCTCGGCCTTCGACGAGAAGTGGTGGAACAGCGATGGTTGCCGTATCCCGACGCCCTCGGCGATGTCGCGGGTGGAGGTGGCCCGGTATCCCCGTTCGGTGAACAGGCGCGACGACACTCTGAGGATCTGCTCCCGCGTGTCGATGCTGGTGCGCTCGGCCACCTCGAGATCTGCCTTCCATCGGTTGTGTTGCCTGCTTCCCGCTCGGGCGGGAACGGCCGAACGTCACCATAGGGGGCGGCGAGGGCTCGGCCGCATGCTGGCTTATCGAAGAGCCCCGTGAGTGTCAGTTGAGCAGCGAGGAGGCCAGGTAGCGGCGATGGAGGGTGCCGGGCAAGCCGATCACCACGAGCTTTCCGGTGTGGCTTGGGTCGAAGCCGTTGGGGGCCGGCGCGATGTTCCAGCGCCGCCCGACTCTCTGGACGATGTGGAGCCCGCCGGCGGCGCCGTTGAACCGGAGGATCCCCTTGACCCGCAGGACGGAGTCGGGCCAATCCTGCAGCGCGGCCTCTACCCGGTCCCGGTCGAGGGTGTTGTCGACCTCGATGACGGCTGAGTCGAAGGCTGGCTCGTCCGGGCCGTTGTCGGCGTGAGGCTGTTGTCGGGAGGGCCTGTAGATGGATTGGGCGGTCTCCAGGAGCAGCTCGGGTTCCAGTTGACCGGCACGGCGGGTGAGGACCGGTGCGCCGGGGGCCGTCGCGGCGAGCCAGTCCATGACGGCTGCCAGTCCGGCCTCGGTGACGAGGTCGCACTTGGTTGCCATGACGATGTCGGCTCGGCGGAGCTGGCGGACTACTAGCTCGCCCACGAACTGGTCGCGCGACTTGGCCTGGACCGTCTCGGTGTCGGCCAGCACGACTACCGCATCGAGGCGGCAGCCGGGCCAGCCCTGGCCGTAGGCGGCCACGTTGGCCGGGTCGGCGACGCCGCTGGCCTCGATCACGATCTGGTCGGGGGCCGGCTCCAGGGCGAGCACCCGGTCGAGGGCGTCGCCGAGCTCGTCGGCGATCGAGCAGCAGACGCATCCGTTCTTGAGGCTGATCGTCTGACCGTTGTGGTCGGCGATGAGGGTCGCGTCGATGTTGACCGCGCCGAAGTCGTTGACCAGCACGGCAAGGCGCCGGCCGTGGTCGTGGGCCAGCAACTCGTTGATCAGGGTGGTTTTGCCCGCGCCCAGGTAACCGGCGATCACAGTCACCGGCACGAGGTCCTGCGGGGTGTCGGTGCCCATGAGCCTTCACTCACCCGGCGACTGGAAATCTCGGTGGGGAAATGGGTGGTATATCCCAAGAATCGCACCGAGATTTTCGCGCGACCCGCGGTCAAGAAATCTCGGTGGGGAAATGGGTGGTATATCCCAAGAATCGCACCGAGATTTCTGGGCGACCCTGACGAACGCTTGTGAACGGCCCACTAGGTGCTCGCGATCGGGAACTTCTGGCCCTCGAAGACGGTTCCCCATATCGGGATGTCTCGTAGAGCTTCGGCAGCGACCTCGTAGGGATCGGCCTCCAGGACGGTGAAGTCGGCTCGCTTGCCCCAGCGCAGCGACCCGATCTCGTCCTCCAGCCCAAGTACGTAGGCGGCGTTGGTGGTGATGGCCTTGATGGCCGCGTCCAGCGATGCCCGCTCGGTGGTGCCCATCACCGCGCCGGATTCGGTGAGCCGGTTGGCGGCCACCCAGGCATTGTTGAGGGGCTTGGCCGGCGCCATCGGGAAGTCCGAATGGACCGCGAAGCGCACCCCGGCCCGCTCCAGCGACCCGAGCCTCGAGATCTGCGACGCCCGCTCGTACCCGACCACCCGGGCCGCGAACGCTTCGGAGAGCTCGTAGACGTAGTAGGCGTTGACCGAGGCCACCGCCCCCACCGCAGCCATGCGGTCGACCTGCTGGGTGCTGGAGATGCCGAAGTGCTCGAATGTGAACCGGTGATCGAAGCGGGGGCGCTCCCACTGCAGCTTCTCGAGGGTGGACAGGGCCAGCTCGACACCAAGGTCGCCGCTGCAGTGCACGTGGATCTTCAGCCCGGCGTTCCACAGCGCCCGGGCGACGGCTTCGAACCTCTCCGGAGGTGTCATCCACTCGCCGTGGCGGCCGTCGAGATGGCCGGGCGGCTTCAGCATCAGCAGCTCGGCGAAGAAGCCGCCGTCGGCGAACATCTTGACGTGGTCGCTGAACCGCAGACGGTGGGTGTTGCGCGACGGGTAGGACAGGACCCGCTCGACGAACTCGTCGTCGGTCCGCTCGTCACCCTCGGGCCCCATGGCGAAGGGCATGAGTTGGATCCGGAACGGCGTGTCGGGCTGTTCCATCACTGCCTGGAGGTGGTCCCACTCCTGCTCGAACCCGTAGAAGCCGAGGGCGGCGTCGCCGATGGTGGTGTGGCCGCCGTGGTGGATGACCTGGCGCATCCGGTCGAGCCCGGCCCGGAACCGCTCGGTCTCCAGGAGGTAGCCCCGCAGGTGGCGCAGCGCGACGCTCAGGCCGGTCTCGAAGAACTTGCCCGCGTCGAGGTCGACCTGGGGGTGGCGGCCGGCGGCCGCGGTGTCGAGGTCCATCCACCGCAGGCAGGCGTCGTTCACCGTGATCGAGTGGTAGCCGCGGTGCCACGCCACGATCGGCCGGGTCGTCGATATCTGATTGAGGGCGCTCCGGTCGATGGGGCCGTGCCAGATGGGGTGGTGGCCGAAGGTGAACAGCGGCTCGCCGGGCGCGAGGCCGGTGTCGAGGCTGACCATGCGGGCGCGGAACTGCTCGCTGTCGTGCACCGGTCCGATGTCCTCCCACGGGAGATCCCATCCGACGGCGGTGGTGAAGTGCATCGGCAGCAGGATGGCGGCCATGGAGGGGTGCAGATGGGGGTCGATGAACCCCGGCATGATGCAGTGGTCCTTGAAGGTGTCGTCGATCTCGTGGCTGTGCGACTCCAGCCACGGCCGCATGGTGTCGAGCGTGCCGACCTCCACGATCCGGCCGTCTCGGACCGCCACCGCCTCCGCCACCGGCAGCGACGGCTCCATGGTTCGCACCGTGCGGGCCACGAACACCGTCATGTCAGCCATCGAGGCCCCCGCAGCCGAGCACCGATGGCGATCCCGCTAGCCGTCGTCGCGGAGGCGCCGGCCGAGCGCGGCCGCGGTGTCGGTGCCGCTCTCGATGGCGCCGTCCATGAACCCGGCCCAGCCCCGGGCCAGGTCCGAACCGGCGAAGTAGAGCCGGCCGTGGGGGACCGCGAAGTCGGAGTAGTAGCGCGACAGCTGGCCCGGGCGGTAGGTCGTCCAGGTTCCCTGGGCGTACGGGTCGACGGTCCAGTTGTGGCCGTGGCAGATCCGCACGGTGGCCTCGGGGGCGAACTGGCGGATGGCCTGCTGCACCTCGGCGGGATCGGTGGCGTCGATGGCCGAGTCGTCCTCGCCGATGCCCACCAGCAGCCGCCCGCCGTCGAAGTTGGCCTGCTCGGAGGTCCAGCACAGCGGTCCGCCCCAGCCCGAGGCCATGAGGAACTCAGGGACGTTGTCGACCAGGGCGTGGAGCTTGAGGGCGTGGCCGGCCAGCCCCTCGCGGGCGAACTGCGCCTTGAGCGAGTCCGCGGCGATGGGCAGGTCGATGTCCTGCCAGGTGTTGACCGGGGCGGCCAGCACCGCGAACCGGGCGGTGTGGGTGTCGCCGCCGACGGTTGAGACCTCGATGTGGTTGCCGGCGTCGGCGATCGAGGCGACCGGCGCGGAGAGTTCGATGTCGGCGCCGCCGTCGTCGGCGAGGGCCTCGACCAGGCTGGCGGTTCCCTTGGCGAACTTGGTGGCCGGGGCGTCGTCGAGCGTCCAGACGGCGTTGTCGTAGCCCGCCACCCAGGTCAGGACCTGCAGCGCCGAGTTCTCCGAGGGGTGGCAACCGAACGCGAAGGCCGACCACATCGTGAGGTACTCGGCCACGAACGGCTGCCCGGTGTACGCAGCGATGAACTCCGCGAAGGAGATGTCCAGGTCGTGCAGATCGGGGTTGTCGAGGTCGGCACCGAACGTGACCCGGCGGGACTGCTCGATGATGTGGTCGAGGGCCTTGTCGAGGTCGGGCCGGAACTCCCGGGGCACGGGCTGGTCGGGGCGGGGGAGGCTGCGGCCGCACAGCGACACCCGGAACTCCTGGCCAGCGGGGCTGAGGACCGTGGGCAGGGAATAGCGCTGGATTTCGCGGGCGATGTTGAGCTGGGTGGGTTCGTCGAACCACGTGCCGCCCATCTCGGTGCGGCGGCCGGTGTCACCGAACTGCTTGTACCAGGTGCGCCCGCCGAGCCGGTCGCGTGCCTCCAGCACGAGCACGGAGTGGCCGGTCTGGGCCAGGTCGCGGGCGGCGGTCAGCCCGGCGATCCCCCCGCCAACGACGACAACGTCATGCATGGATCCCGCCCCCGTCGGGTCAGTCCATCGAGAACGGCGGGTATTCGTCGGTGAGCAGCAGCCCGTAGGTGAAGTAGCGGAGGCTGACGAGGTGCGAGCCGACCACGAACCGGCGCAGGCCGTCGGGCCAGCGGCCGGTGAACAGCACCGCGAAGAAGCCGAGGATGATGCAGATCGTGGCGATGACGACGATGATCAGGTTGAAGATGTAGGCGGGGATGACGGTGATGGGCCGTAGCAGCACCGTGAGCCGGTTGCGGCCTTCGAGCGCGGGGGAGAAGCTCACCGACGTCTGCGAGCGTCCGGCGTCGGCCGGCGAGGTGTCGAAGTCGAAGGGCGGGTACTGGTCGATAAGGAAGTAGGCGTAGGCCCAGACGACGGTGCTGTAGCGCAGGTACATGGCTTGAAAGCCGGCGAGGCCGGCGGGCAGCTTGCCGGTGAACAGGATCACGATCCACGAGATGACCCCCACGACCGAGCTCACCACGGCCAGCACCGACAGCACCACGTGGTGAGGGATCAGCAGCAGCCATTGAACCAGCGGCCGCCAGTTGGCGATCCGGTCAGGCGTGTTGATCTGAAGCGATGCGGGATAACTCATACGCGCACCCTAGATCACCCGATCCGCCAGCCCAAGACCTTCCGCCTGGGGGTTCAATGAGGGTGGGCGAGCACGGACCCTACGCGGCTTGTCGATCAGTCCGTCCTAACTTGGGGGTCGGAGGCGACACTCAAAGACGGATCCGGTACAAGGAGGCCCGAGAATGCTCATGAGACGAATGATCCTCACCTGTGCCGTGGGGCTACTGGTCCTGGTGGGACTGGCGGCGTGCGCAGAGGATGACGTGGCCGGCGTGGGGGAGACCGCGGTGGCGACTATGTGGGGCGTGGACGGCGCGGCGATGGGCACCGTCACCATGGAGCAGGGGCCCCACGGAGTGCTGATCTCAGCCGATGTCAGCGGCCTGACCGAAGGCGGCCACGGGTTCCACATCCACACTGTTGGTTCCTGCTCGCCGGACTTCTCCGCAGCCGGTGGACACTTTGCGCCCGAGGGTCGCGGCCACGGCTTCCTGTACGCCGACGGAGCCCACGCCGGCGACATTCCGAACATCTATGCCGCCGGCGACGGCACCGCCCGGGCCGACTTCTTCACCGATTGGGTGACTCTGGCCGCTCATGGCACGACATCGGTATTCGATGCCGACGGCTCGACGATCATCATTCACGCCAAGCCGGACACTTACGGCTCCGAGGCCGGCGCCGGCGACCGCGTAGCCTGCGGAGTGATCACCCGCAACTGAGCCGAACGCTTGGCGGTCAGGCTGAGCCCGCGGTGGGGGCCTCGGCTCGTAGGTCCTCGAAGGTCTGGCCGGTCACATCGAGGTAGAGGCTGAGCGGGCACACGTCGATCTCGGAGCCGTCTCCCCAGGCCACCGCGCCGGAGTCCGCGACGATGTGGGCCGAGCGCCAGAAGTCTTGGTTGGACCACTGGCTGAAGATCCCGCCCAAGGCGGCGCTGTCGGACAAGTCGATTACGCCCTCGGCGCCGTTATCGAATCTGACCCAGATCCGGTAGGGCTCGCGTACTTCGAGTTCGACCACCTGAGGTGACGCCACGACTCCGATGCTTACTGCGATGCGTCAGGAGCGAGGCGGGATCCGCACCGGCACGGGCGCAGTCATTCGCTGACCCGTCGCCAACAAGGGCCCTGTGGCTCCTGGTTCTCGGGCCGACTGTAGAACTCGTGCTCCTCCTCGGGGGTCATCTCAGGTTCGCTAATCGTTAGCGCTTCGTTGAATTCGGTTCGCTCGGCGCTGGTCATCGCATTGAGCCGCCGGGTGCGCAGTTCTTCGACGGTGGTGCGACCCATCATTCTCTTTCCTTCGCGGCGGTCAGCCGTTCAAATGTACTGTCATTAGCTAGTGATGCATGGAAAATTCTTCATTTGTACTGCTTACATGAATGTGTAGTCGCCTCGCATGTTGCTACGGTGCCGTCGTGGGTGCTTGGGAACAGGGCCGATCAACGGTTGAGTATCTGGTGTTCCACGGCCGACTTGAGCAAATTGCGGCTGAGGGCACCCGTGATGCTGCTGGCGGGCTGCTTGACCGGGCCGAGCGACGCCTGACAACGGCGTCGGCCGGTCTTGGCGAAGGCGATGTAGAGGGTGCCTTCGTCGCCGCGTATGACGCTTATCGGATGGCCGCAGAGTCGTTGCTGTTGTGTCAGGGCCTTCGCTCCACCGGAGGAGAGGGATCGCACGTCACTGTCGAGGATGCCGTCTCAGCCCAGTTTGCGAGCGTGATCAAGGCGTTCGCGAAACCGACGTTCGAGAATATCCGCCGGATGCGCCACAGTGCCCAGTACTTCGACCCGGACGGTCCCACGATCACCCATGACGATGCGGCGTGGGCGATCTCGACCGCACGGTCGGCAGCGGAAGGCGCTAGGCGTGTCAGCGAGAACGGGGGCCTGTCTCGGTTTGAGCTTTCCTGAGGTCGATCTCCACTAGTGGGCGTTGGGTGACGGTGGCGTGGAAATTGCCGGTGCCGGTGCTAATCCAGTCGGCGGGCCGGACGGTGGCTTGCACGGGCCGTCCCAAGCGCTGCTCGGCTGTGGCCGCCGCCGCGTACAGCTCGTCGCGGTCGGGCGATCCAAGTACCAGTACGTCGATGTCGCCGACAGGACGGTCGGCTTCGTTGCCGAGGAGGTGCGCCGCCCACGATCCGTAGATGTGCGCGGCGTCGATGTTGTCGATGGGGGCGAGCACTGCGGCCAGGACTCGGGGCGGGCCGAACGCCTTGACCAGCACGTCTGCCAGTCCGCGGTAGTAGGGGCTGCCGGTGTTGGCCCGCACGAGTCTGGTGTTCCCGATCTTGCGGCTAGTCACGAGGCCTGCTGACTCGGCCCGGTCGATCTCGCGATGCACGGAACTGACCGGAACCGACACAAGAGCGGCGAGACCGGTCAGACTGGCTTCAAGTTCAGGGTCGCCGAGCAGGAGTGCCAGCAGCTCGCCCTGCTGCCGTGACCGCAGGATCGGCAGCAGACTCGGCGCCGGTCCTCTTTCCATAATCAGGGAAGTATATTGCCAGAAGCGGGATTATTGGCTGTGCTCGTGGTGGCGGGCTCGGCTCGTCGGGTAGAACAACGCAGTACTGTGCGGGCGTGGGCGCTCAGCGAGTTGTCATTGTGGGTGGGGGGTTTGCCGGGCTCAGTGCTGCCTACATGCTGAAGAAGCGGGGCATCACGCCGCTGGTGCTTGAGGCGTTGGATCGTGCGGGTGGGCGGGGCAAGGGTGAGGAGGTGGACGGGTTCTCGCTGGACATGGGGGCGTTCGTGTTCACCTCGACCTACGACACCGCGTTCGGTTTGTGCGAGGAGTTGGGGCTGCCGCTGGTGCGGTCGCAGATGAAGTTCGGCCACTTCCGCAATGGGCGGTGGGTGACGACGACGCCGGAGCAGTCGATGTGGAACTTCGTGCGGCACCTGCGCACGGCCATCACCATGGGGTTCGCGTCGCCGGCGGGCATGCGGGCCGGCTCCAAGGTGATGCGGCAGATGCATCGGGAGGAGGATTATCTGAGTTTCGCCAGCCACAGCCCTCTGGCCGAGATCGATGACGACGAGTCCTACGGCGACTACCTGAAGCGGCTCGGTGTGCCGAGGAGCCTGCGGTTGACGCTCGACGGACCCCTCAAGATGGTTCTAGGCGATCCTGAGCCCGCGGGCCAGGCACTGATGCGGGCCTACATCGGGGAGACGATGCTGAGCAGCGGCACGGTGTACATGCCCGAGCGCGGCATCGGATCCTTCAACGCGGCGCTCGCCGCGGCCTGCTCCGATGCGATCCGGGTCTCGACTCCCGTCCGCAGGGTCGTCGTCGCGGACGGGGCGGCGACCGGCGTGGTCACCGACGGCGAGACCATTGAGGCCGACGCGGTCATCTGCGCCGTGCCCGGCACCAAGGTCCCGGATCTCGTTCCGGAGCTGCCCGCAGAGTCCCGCCGCGCCCTCAGGACCGTCAGCTACTCGACGGGTTGCCGGGTGGTGATCGGGCTCGACCGCCCGCCGCTTCCTGCGGGCTGGCATGGCGCGCTCTTCCCGGAGGACGACGACGCCCCGCTGTTGCTGGACAGGTCGGCCTTCCTGCCGGACTGCGCGCCAGCCGGTCACGGCCTTCTCGACCTGCTCATCGGCCGCGATCGCGCCAGGGAACTGATCCCGCTCGACGACGAGGAGATCAAGCGCCAGCTGCTGGGCGCCGCCCGCCGCCATGCTCCCCCGGGCTCGGCCCTTCCCGGCGACGACGAGGGCCTGTTCTTCCGCGTCTACCGCTGGGAGGAGGCGCTGTGCATGGGATCACCCGGGATGCTCGCCGCGATGACGGAGATCCCGGGGCAACTCGCAGGCAACATCGACAACCTGTTCCTGGCGGGCGACTACATGGGGATCCCCTCGGTCAACGGCGCGCTCTCCAGCGGCCACAAAGCCGCAACCCAAGCCGCAGACCTCCTGTCATCCCGCCCCACCTAGCCGCCGCCAGCCACCGTTCTGTGAGCAACGAAGCCGCCTCAGTCGGCATATCTGCTCACAGAACGAACCTATAGTGGTCGCGTGGGTCGGATGAGGTTCGGACTTCTGGCGCTTGCTGTCGTGGCGCTGCTGGCGGCGGGGTGTGGCGAGGCCGACGACGACGCCGGCGTGATCACTACCAGCGCGGTGAGCGCGGCGCTGGCCGACACGGTGGAGGTACCCGTCTATCAGGCGACCACCTCTGCCACCACGCTGCTCACGATGCCTGCCATGGGCGCTGATGCAGACCCCCAGCCGACGGGCGTGTCACCCACGGTGGTCGCCACCGTCGCTCATGACCGCCAGCACTTCTTCATCAGCATTGCGCTACCGCCGGGCGCCCAGATCGCCGGTGGTGACGCGATCGAGTTCGAGATGTGGAGCGACAGCGAGCGCCTGGTGATGGACACTCGCGACTATCAGCGGCTGCTGGATGCCGCTCCCGGCACCGAGTTGGGGCCACTAGAGCCAGGACTCTTCTCTGTCGACCTGGCCGCCATAGGGTCAAGCCACCCAGGGCTACTAGGTGCACTGGTAGGCGTCTCGCTCCCTTCTCTGAGGGATCTGGCCGAGAACCTTCCCGCAGCCCTGGACACCATCGAACAGATCTCGGAGGATCCCCCGATCTTCGTCGGCTCGACTACTGCTGCGAGCCTGATCCGCGCTCGGGGCGCCGATCTCGAAGTCGCGATGCGCTCCACTGTTGCAGGGATGGCGCTGACTTCGCCAGCGGACGTCGATGAACTGACCGAGCTGTTCACTGAGGTCTTCAGCACCGCGGCGGCAGAGGTCGTGATCGAGCTCGACGATCAGGGCTTGGTGAGCGTCCTGTCGACCCGAGAGGACATGTCGGGTCTCTTCACCGCTGTCTTGGAGGCGGAGAGTCTGGCCGCCGGTGCGACGGATCAGGAGATGCGAGAGGCGCAGCAAGCTCTCGAGGGTGCTGAGCTCATCCTTGAGACCCGCTCGGTGTACGAGACCGACGTCGAACTGGAGGTCCCGCTGCCCCCGGCAGCCACCGAGGACCGCACCGACGAATGGCGCGAGTTCCTGATCGACGCTGGCTTCGATAGCTGAGGGCTGGGGCTAGTCGGGGCGCCAGGTCTCGAGCTCTATGCCTAGGCCGTCGGCTATTCGGTTGGCGTAGGCGTAGTAGCCGACTACCTCGACGATGTCGAGGATGTCGCGGTCGGAGAACCCGGCCGATCGCAGCGCGTCGACATCGGCGTCCTCCATGGCGCCGGGCGTCTTGGTGAGCTTGACCACGAAGGCCAGCATCGCCGCCCGCTTGGGCGACAGCGGGGCCGTGGTCCAGTCCTGCTCGACTGCGGCGACCAGCTCGTCGTCGTTGATCAGCCGGCGCAGACCGCGCCGGTGGTGGACCACTCAATAGTGGCAGTCGTTGGCGAGGCTCACGACCAGTGCGATCAGCTCGCGCTCGACCTTGCGCAGCGTGGCCGTGCCGGCCATGGCCGACTCGTACAGGGCCAGGTGGGCCGCCATGCCGCGGGGGTTCAGCGAGTGCACGGCCAGCACGTTGTCGACCCGGCCGTGCTTCGGGTCGACGACCCGCGGATGGATCTCGCCGAGCTCGCCGTCCCATGAGTCGTCGGGAATGATCTCGATGCGCGCCATAGACGTAGCGTCTCACACGAGGTCAATCAGCGGCTCAATATGGGCACCAGGCGTACCTACAGCCAGGCCTGAAAGGAAAGGGACCCCGTGAGTTCCGGGGTCCCGAACACCTGGGGCATACGGTTGCATTCGGCCGAGGCTTACTAACCGGAGCCGTCAGGTGGCTTCGAGGGTAAGTGTTGTGGACGCTTCGCGCTGTTGTTGTTCAGAAATGGAACGATTGTTTCATTAATGAATGATAATGGCTAGAGTCAGAGCGTGGACTTCAAGCAGCCAGTCGAAGCGGTGATTCCGGGCGCGCAGGGCAAGATCCTGGCCGTGCTGGTCGAGACGACAATGGAAATGAATCTGCGAACCGTCGCTCGGTTGTCGGGAGTGAGCGTCGCTCAGGCGTCACGGATCTTGCCGTCACTGGTCGCTCTCGGCCTTGTCACGCGACGCGAGGTGCCACCGTCGGCCTTGTTCGGGTTCGTGCCCGACCATGTGGCGGCTCCGGCGATCAGTCTGCTGGCCCGTGCCCGCGAATCGGTGATCGACGAACTGCGACGGACGGCCGCGGCGCTCGATCCGGCACCGGTGAGCGTCATTGTGTTTGGTTCGTTCGCACGCGGCGCTGCCGATGCCGACAGCGACATCGACGTGGTAGTGGTGCGGCCCGAGACTGTCGAGGAGGACGACGACGGGTGGCGCTGGGCGCTAGAGGAATGGCACAGCACGGCTGAGCGCCTCACCGGCAACCCGGTCGAGATGCTCGAGATTGCCGAGCACGAGATCGGAGAACGGCTTCGAGGCCGCGCCGTTGTATGGCGAGACGTCGTTCGCGACGGTGTCACCGTGTACGGGGCCACCATCGAGCAGCTTCGCGGAACACCTGCGCGGTCGTCATAGTGTCGCCAGCGACGCTTCCTCGTGCGGGTTGCTTCATCGACCTTACGCAGCGGCGCGCCGGGCTGGCCCAGGCCTGTGTGGGCTTATGCAGGTGGTGGAGCCGGGGTGACGATCTGGATCAGGTTCCCGCAGGTGTCATCGAAGACGGCCATCACCACAGTGCCGACGTCGGTGGGCGGCAGGGTGAATTCGACGCCGGCGGCGCTCAGCCGCTCGTGCTCGGCGTGGACGTCGTCGACGGTGAACTGTGCTGATGGGATACCGTCGGCGGTGAGGGCGTCGCGGGATGTCTTGGCAGCCGGGTGCGCGGCGGGTTCAAGGAGCAGCTCCGGCCCGTCGGGCTGCTCCGGGGAGACCACGGTGAGCCACGAGTAGTCCCCGACGGGCATGTCGTGGTGCTTCTGGAAGCCGAGGACCTCGGTGTAGAAGGCGAGGGCCTGGGCCTGGTCGTCAACGATGACGTTGGTCAATGTGATCCGCATGTGCGCCGACTCTAGTGAGCCGGCCGGCATGATCGAACGTCCGAGATGCTGGACGCAGGGCCAGCGGTCTAGGAGGCTTAGCCCATGAGCGCAGCCGCCCGGCCTCCGTGCGGCGGTGGGCCGAGTCCCGGCCGGGAAGAGAAAGACCCGGCACCTCCGAGGAGGCACCGGGTGGGTGAAGGCATGTTACCTGGCACGGCACGGCGAAGCGAACATGCGCATGGGGGTTGCGCCCTCGTGCCTGGCGACTACCAGCGATCGGGCCTTCGATGGGTGTCGACTGACTCCGGCAGTTGGCATGAGAAGAAGTCGTCGGCGGTGAGGGAGTACCACCAGTGGCCTCCGGCGCCGTCGCCAGACTTGCCACGGAGTGCCGCGGCCGTCGGGGTGCCTCTGGGATTGACCGTCCCAAGCGGCACATGGAGCCGGGCGTGGCGAGCAGGCAGGCGCAGGTCGCTGTCGTTGGTGATGAGCACAGCGGCGTCGATCATCCCAGAATGGAGGTCGATCAGCAGGTGAGACGCCACGTTTACGTCTGAGCCCTTCTCCTCGCGCACCATGATCGTCCGGCGCACGCCGCCCGCGATGTCCCCGCCCGTGACTCGCCTAGTCACGAATGTGCCCTCCTCGATGCCTACTCGCCCGGTGGCGAGCAGCGCCTTGAGGTAGGTCTGCTGCCGTTCGCGTGTGTCAGCAGCCGGCCCGCCGGTGATCAGCGCTGTGCAGTACATGATGCGGCGCGCGGTCGCCTGCTTGGCGCTCCAGTCCGGGTTGCGGCCGATCAGACGGTCGGCGAGCGCCGCCACGTCGAGCCAGCGCCACCCGTGCGTGCCTCGTCCGCACAGATGCCGGCCACCGTAGTAGAGGTTGAGTCCGTCGATGTACACCCCGACGCGCACCGCGGCAGCGTATAGTGGTGTCCCTGACAAGACGCGTATCACATTGAAAAGGACTTATATGCCAGAGAAGTGCCTAGTGGTGAAGAAGCGTGAGGACCTGTGGGAGGTGAGGTCGCCCGGCGCTCACAACCCCGAGTCGACGCATTCGACCATGGCCGAAGCCGAGAGCGCTGCCGAGGATTTCCTGAAGAGGCGCGGGGGCGGCTACCTCGACATCGTCCTCTAGGAGAGGGGTCGGAGGTCTAGGAGGCTTGGTCCATGAGCGCAGCGGCCCGTCCTGATCGTCCTATTCCGAATAGCTATTGGGTTCGGGAGGGGCGGTTCGCGGCGGGGGAGTATCCGGGGGCGCTGGACCCGCGGGACGCGGCGGCCAAGGTGCGGGCGCTGATCGAGGCCGGCGTCGACTGCTTCATCGACTTGACGCAGCGGCGCGACGGGCTGGCCCCGTACGAGCAGGTCGCGCACGAGCAGGCGCGGGCTCTGGGCCGGTCGGTGCGGCGGGAGAGCCATCCGATCACCGACATGTCGGTGCCGCGCCGGGCTGCGGAGATGGCGGCCATCCTCGACGCCATCGACGACGCCCTCGATGAGGGTCGCACGGTGTATGTGCACTGCTGGGGCGGGATCGGCCGCACCGGAACGGTGGTCGGCTGCTGGCTGGTCCGCCACGGGCTCACCGGCCAGGGGGCCCTCGATCAGATCGCGGTGTGGTGGCAGCACGTCGAGAAGAGCTGGCTGCACACCGAGTCGCCCCAGACTCGCCACCAGCGGGCCTTCGTGCGGCACTGGGCCGAGCCCGGCCGCCGCTAGCCGGCGTCGCAGGACCGGGGCGGCGCCGGTGGGCGGGGTGAGCGCCAGGGACCGTTTCCGGGGCTGTCTGGTGGGGCTGGCGGCGGGGGACGCGCTGGGCACGACGCTGGAGTTCAGCCCGCCGGGCTCGTTCGACCCGATCGACGACATGGTCGGCGGTGGGCCGTTCGGGTTGCGGGCGGGCCAGTGGACCGACGACACGTCGATGGCGCTGTGTCTGGCCACCAGCCTGCTGGAGTCGGGCGAGTTCGACCCTGTGGACCAGATGGGGCGCTACCTGCGGTGGTTCAAGGAGGGGTACCTGTCGTCGACGGGGCGCTGCTTCGACATCGGCGGCACCACCCGCGAGGCCCTGGTGCGCTTCGAGCGGACCGGCGAGCCGTACTCGGGGCCGACCGACCCGACGTCGGCGGGCAACGGCTCGCTGATGAGGCTGGCGCCGGTGCCGATGTTTTTCGCCGGCGAGGCCCGGGAGGCGATCGACCGCAGCGCGGACAGCTCCCGCACGACCCACGGCGCTGTCGAGGCGGTCGACGCCTGCCGCTACTTCGCGGGCCTGCTGGTGGGTGCGCTGCGAGGCGTCGACAAGGAGACGCTGCTGTCCGAGCGCTACAGCCCGGTCGACGGCCTGTGGGACGAGGCCCCGCTCGCCCCGAAGATCGCCGCCATCGCCGCCGGTTCGTTCAAGCACAAGCAGCCCCCCGAGATCCGCGGAACCGGCTACGTGGTGGACACCCTGGAGGCGGTCCTGTGGGCCTTCTTCCACACGGAAGACTTCAGACAGGGCGCCCTCAAGGTGGTCAACCTCGGGGACGATGCCGACACCACCGGCGCCATCTTCGGCCAGCTCGCCGGCGCACACTGCAGCGTCGAGTCCATCCCCGCCGAGTGGCGGCAGAGGCTAACGATGAGCACTGAGATCGTGTCAATGGCCGACAGCCTGCACGAGCGAGTCGCGTAGAACTTGGTCCCGTGCGCCACTAGACCGATGGCTGCATGACAGGCCTGATGCACATGACACAGGTGGTACTTGACGATGACTTGGTATCCGACGCGGCCACGAGTGGCATGCGGTTGTATTCCCACGAGACCTAGGGCAAGAAAACCACTTGAATCACACCATCTCTGACTTCTAGAGTGCGAGTTAGGCCGTCCCTAAGGGTGGATCACGATCTCAAGGAATCAAGATGCTATGCAGTTTCGAGTTCCGTACACCGTATACGACTGCTGGTCGGGACTGCCGCCGAACGGGTCTCCACCACAGCGTGGCCACTTGGCCTTTACTGACAGAGAGTTTGCAAGAGCCTTGCTCCTTACAGGCCGCCACCACGCGCTAGATGCTGTCCGTAGCGACCCGTTGGGCGAGTGGGAGTATAGGCACAAGGTCGGATTCACACGTGCATACTTCGAATCAGCAGCGTCATCGCACAGTACTCCGCTGGCATTGGGACTGACAACACAAACAGACTTACTTGATCCCACTGAGAAGGGCTACTTGTCTTATTCGATTGGACAAGCATTGACTGGCATATTTTGCCAGGACATATTGTCGATATCGCGGATGTTGCACTTCGATCTATACAAGGACGACTATCATCTTCAAGTGAAGCCCTCAGGACGGCGTCCCGATCTGTTTAGTAGGGCTGAGGATCGCCTTGTGATCGCAGAAGCGAAGGGCCGCACTACCGATAGTCCTGCAGCTGTAGAGCGAGTTGGCAGAGATACGATCCATCAATTGAGTTCGGTTCAGGTGGTTCACAAGAGCCCGCCGTTAACCGGTCGAGAGTTGCGATGCATGCCTAAGACAGTCCGAAGCCGACTTATTGGGTGTGTGGCTATGGTGTCGCCTTCGAAGAATACCGTATCGCTTCATGTATTCGATCACGGTACTGTGAATTTGAAGGCGCCAAAGCTTTCTAGCCAGAGGTTCGAGGGAGTCCGGACACGGCTCGACTACCGATATGTGACCGTGGACCGCTTTGTGTTGGACTTCTATAGTTCGATCGTTGGACTAATCGAGTATGTGGATCAGAACCCTGATATCGAAGACGGGATTGTCAAGATCAATCTCATAGGTCTAGGCATCACGGTCGGTCTTCTAGAGGGGATATACCGTACGATCACGACGATCCGAGAGTTGATAAGTGGTGCCGCCGACGAGTTTGTGTACCACGAGCCGGGTGGGTTGACAGAGGAGGTTGCGATGATTCTGCGTGGCACTGAGTTGGAACGGGCAGGAGTGTTTCCGGACGGAACGTTCTTTGAGACTGAGTGGTCCGACGACGTCGACTAGCGGTAGGCCTATGTCGGTAGCAGTGGGCCTCTAGTGTCACGCAGCTTCTCTTCTAGCGCCTTCCGGGACGAGTGGAGCGCCTGTGGAGGATGTCAGAGATAGATGTCGGGCAGTTCGACCAGCACGCCATAGTCTCGGAGAGCCTGAACGCCGCTGGGGTCGGTTGTCGAGGCTCGGAGCACCGCACACGGGGGCCAGAACGATCAGAGCCTCGGGCCTGCGCGGGGCACGAACCTCCAGACGAGGCGCTCCGCTGTCGGCCCACGATCAGGCTCGCAGCGCGAGACAGGCCACTGCAGGTCTGCTATAACACGGCTTCGCCGTGTGAGGAAAGCCTCATGCCGTTGAGATGGCCCCGGCGATCTCACCTAGTTCCCCCCACCTCGTGACCAGCTCGTCGGATGCTCGACCTTGAAACACATGACCGGCTGAAGGTCGCACTTGGGGGCGGCCCATGCCCCGTGACTAAGCGATTGATTCAAGCCGCTACGCATTCGCCGCGTAGCGACCGTCATCCGACTAAGGCCTGCATATCCGGCGGTCCCCGAGCGATGCGCCGCTGGATTGAGCCATTGCGTTGCGCGCTAGGCCCGTCGGGTGCCAAGCCCACGGGAGGACGGCTGTCGCGACCCCCACGTAACGTGGTGCTCATGTCGTCCCGGCCACCGCGACGTAGCAGCCTGCGAGTTCGTCTCGAGCTCGGCCTCGCCGCGTTTGCTCCTGCGTTGATCTTGTTGGCGGTCGGCGCTCGCGATAGCGGCTGGGCTTGGCTGTTCATCGTGCCTGCCGCAGCCGGAATCCTTGTCCTCGTGGCGGGGATGCTCATAGTGCGACGAGGGAGTCCCGATCCCTTTGATTTTGGGGGCATCAAAGACCTCAGCGGCGAGGTTCTCGGCCACATCGGTGCCTACCTGTTGCCAGTTCTCATCGATACATCGCAGTCGACCGAAGAGATCGTGATCAGCGCGATTGTGGTAGCCCTGATCATCCACATCCACGTGTCGACCGGACGCGTCTTCGTCAACCCGCTTCTGTACCTGCTCGGATATCGGATCTATAGCGCTGAATCCGGAGGCACGACGTTCTACCTCATCGCTAGGAGCGACGTCAGCGCCTGGACATCGGAGCGTCGCTGCGTCCGGATTGGTTCGAGCGTGCTCGTCGAACGCCACCAGCAGGAGATCGCGTGACATCCCCACACGAGATACTAGAAGAGATCGACAGCCGCCTACCTGAGGCGCTGACCCTTACGGTGGGCCGGTTGGTAGGCGACGCCATCGAAGCGCGACACCTAGCACTCGACGTTGACGCGGCAGACAGCTTCCGCGAGCAGTGCTACATCGCTTGCGAGCACATTCGGGCGGGGAGTGCTGCGTCATACACGGCGTCAGCCGAACTAGATGCAGGCGAGTACTACGTAATCGACGACGACGAGACACTGGACGAGCTCGGCGAGTTCCGGCGCTTGGCCGACAATCTGGGAGCGATTCCTCAGATCTCTGCCAACGAGCTCGATTTGACGATCAGGCTCTACTCCGTCGCCGTGGGAAACGAATTCAGCCGGATCCTCTTCGTCAGGAGCACCAATCCTCAGCTGGCCCACAAGGCCGGAAAATTCTGGGCCATGGGCCAAGAACGGCTCACTCGTATCGATGGGCCTGTCTTCGCATTCTCCGCTGGCTTCGACTTCGTTCTCGGGCCAAGCTGGGCAGTTGTGCTACACCAGAGATCGTTTGAGATGCTATTCCGGCAGATCGGTCTCGTGGAGCAACACGTCTCGACTTGGATCAAGGGAATCACCGACCACCTCTCCATGAGTGAGTCGAGCATCAGCGGCCTTCGCGACGTTGCACTGCGGGATTCCCGAACGTGGCGGCGGCTGCGTGACATCGAGCGTCGGCGCCACCTTGCAGACGTCACGCTAGATCAAGTGGCTGCGTATGCGGGGGAGATCGGCCTCGACCCGGGGAAGGTCGTGGTCGATGGGGAACTCGTGTTCGATCCCGCCGAGCGGTTCGGCTTCCTCCATCTGCTCAACGAAGATCTGTACAAGGGTCCGCTCACCGGCGAGGCGTTCGAGTCGCAGCGCAAGTCGGCGATGAGTTGACCAGATGTGGGCGAGGACATCGAGCCGGCGATCGTCTAGGTGATGAGAGGAAGAGAACGTGGGACAGCAGGACCTTAGGGTGCACGAACTCGTCAGCAAGATCGAGCGGGGCGAGATCAGGTTGCCTGAAATGCAGCGCAAATTTGTATGGACGTCCCCGCGCGTTCGTGATCTTCTTGACTCGCTGTATCGCGGATATCCGTCAGGCACCATCCTGACGTGGGACACCGATGAGCAGGTCGCGACCCGCGATTTTGCGATCGAACAAGCAAGTCCGACGCAAGATCGATTTCAACTCCTCCTCGACGGCCAGCAACGGTTGACCGCCTTGTCGGCGGTTCTCCGCGGAGAACGCATTGAGGTGCGCTGGCGTAAGCGACCAATCGACGTACTGTTCAATCTAGAGCATCCTGAAGACCTCCAAATCATTACTGAAGTTCACGAACATGGTGGTGCTCATGATTCTGATGCTGAGGAAATCGCTGAGGCTTCGGAAGATGAACTTCAGCAGCGATTCGAGCAGATGGCCTTTGTTGTGTCTTCACGCAAGCTTGCAAGCCTGCCTCACTGGGTATCAGTTACCGAAGTGTTTAAGGAAGCCAGCGATGCTCCCTTCCTGAAGAGAGCTGGTGTGACATCTATGGATGATCCTCGATACGACAAGTACACTTCCCGATTGAGACGGCTGCGCGACATCCGAAACTATGAGTATCGAGTGACCGTCCTTGATCGGGATAAGTCGTACGAAGAGGTGACGGAGATATTTGTACGTGTCAATTCGCTTGGTGCTAAGCTTCGAAGTGCTGATCTTGCCTTGGCGCAGATTACTGCCAAGTGGAGGAACTCTCTCGAAGTCTTTCAGGAGTTTGAAAGTGAGTGCGCTGATTCTGGGTTCCACGTTGAATTGCCGATTCATCTCAAGAATCTGGTGGCGTTTGCTACGGGACAATCTCGTTTCCGGATAGTCAGTAGCTTGGATGCCCCTGCACTTCAGGAAGCATGGAAGGATGCTAAGGACGGTATGCGATTCGCACTCAACTTCCTTCGATCCAACGCGGCCATTGATAGCCCGGCGCTGTGGTCTTCACCGTTCCTGCTCATAGCTGTTGCCTTCTTCGGCCACCGTTCCAACTACAAGCTGTCTGCAGACGAAGCTCACCAACTCCGGTATTGGGTCTTGAACGCTAACGCAAAAGCTCGCTACTCGCGTGGATCCTCTGAGACGTTCTTGGATCAAGACTTGGCATCCATTCGAAGACACGGCGATGTAGCACCACTTGTACAACTCCTCCGGACCCAGGTGGGACGTTTAGAAGTGTTGCCGAGTGACCTAGAGAGCCGGACCAGTCGTAGTGCATACTTCAAGACAATGTTTATCGCGTTCAGACGCGATGAAGCGACGGACTGGCAAGATCAACTGATCATATCACTTAAGCATAAGGGTTCACAGCACTCCTTGCAGTTCCACCACATCTTCCCTCAGTCAGTACTAAAGGAGCGGGGTATGTCTCCCAGTAAGATCAACGATGTGTGCAATCTATCCTTCATTAGTGGTAGCACGAATCGGAGCATTAGTCGACGTGAGCCAGCTGAGTATCTTCCAAAGATAGTTTCCAAGATCGGTGAAGAGGCGCTGATAAGGCAGTGTATTCCACTGAACCCCGACTTGTGGACGCTCGATACTTACGAAGATTTCCTTGATGAGCGACGGCAGCTTGTCGCTAGACGGCTCAATGAGTTCCTCGGTCACGGTCAGTGAACGGCAGTCGATTCTGCTGGCGGGATCGATGCGGCGCAATGATGCGGATTGCGTCGCGGCCGGACTGTGCTGCTGGATCGGATGGAACCCATGGCCGACGCAGCCGCTGAAGGCGACAGATGACAACGCTTGAGCAAGAGCGGGCTGTTGTCGTGCCGGAGCAGGGGAACCTAGTGAGGGCGCGCGACCGGTACTGGGTGGTGGAGTCGGTGCGCCAATCGGCGCGCCCGGTGGACCCGATGAGCTCCGACGGCTGGGCCCGGCATCACCTCGTAACTCTGGTCCCGATTGACGACAAGGGCAGTTCGTCGCCGTTGAGCGTGTTCTGGGAGACCGAGCCGGGCACGGAGATTCGGCCGCAGTCCGAGCTTCCGAACCCGGCTGATGGTCTCGACACCCCGGAGGTGTTCGCTGGGTTCTTGGATGCGGTGCGATGGGGCGCGATCGCCTCGGCTGACCCGCAGGCGTTCCAGTCACCGTTCCGAGCCGGCATCGACATCGAGGACTACCAACTGCTGCCGTTGGTCAAGGCGCTGCGCATGCCTCGGGTCACGTTGTTGGTCGCTGACGATGTCGGGTTGGGCAAGACCGTGGAGGCGGGCCTGATCGCGCAGGAGTTGGTGCTGCGCAACCAGGCCAACAGGATCCTGGTGGTGTGCCCGCCGAGCCTGTGCGGCAAGTGGCAGCGCGAGATGAGAGAGCAGTTCGGTCTCAGTTTCGAGGTCGTCGACACCGACCATGTACGACAGCTACGCCGCCAACGAGGGGTCGCGGTGAACCCGTTCCGGTCCCATCCCCGGCTGATCGTTTCGATGGAGTGGGTCAAGTTTGAGTCCCAGATGCGCTGGTTCGACGAGTTCCTGCCCCCTGACCCCAACGTGTTCCCCCGGGCGTTCGATCTGCTGATCGTGGACGAGGCCCACCGCATCGCGCCGTCAGCGGTGGGGCGTTACGCCCGGGACTCATTGCGGACCCAGGCGATGAAACGCCTGGCGCCGCATTTCGAGCATCGGCTGTTCTTGACGGCTACGCCCCACAACGGCTATCCCGAGTCGTTCCAGGCGCTGTTGGAGATGCTGGACCCCAACCGGTTCACCAAGGGCGTGGAACCCAGGCGGCGAGACCGCGAAGCGGTGATCGTGCGCCGTCTGAAGTCGCATCTCCGGACGATGCTGCCCGACGGCGACAAGCGGTTCCCGAAGCGCAGGATCGAAGCCATCGAAGTGGAGTTCCCGCCCGAGGAGCAGGAGCTGTTCACCCTTCTGGACGGCTACTTGGATCTGCGGATGGGTTCAGCGGCCACCCCGGCGGAGAGGACGGCGTCACGGTTCATCGCGCTGCTGCTCAAGAAACGGCTGCTGTCGTCGCCGGCCGCGTTCAAGCACACCTTGGACCAGCACATCCGCACCCTAAACGCCGCGTCGCGCTGCGGGGTCGCCGAGACGGTGATACGGGACGCCGCGGCCGCGGTGGAGGACAGCGCGGACGACAGCGAGGTGGTGTCCGAACAAGAGCAGGAGGCTCTGGCGCTCGCCGCGGACGCGCTCGACAGCATCGATCCCGAACGCGAGCAGGAACTGCTGGCGAGAATGCGCGCCCGGACCGTGCACATCGATGCTGCCGCCCCGATCCTGGATCAGATGTGGACTATGGCCGACCAGAGGTGGCGCAGAGCCGACGCGAAGACGCGGCGGCTCGCGGACTGGATCGCGGATACCTGCTTCACCGAGGGTGAATGGAACAACGAGCGGGTCATCGTGTTCACCGAGTACCGGGCCACCCTCAACTATCTCGACGAGATCCTCGCCGCGCCGCGTGACGGCTGGCCCGACACCACCGGACGTGTCGAGGTGTTCCACGGAGGGCTCGACAGCGAAGAGCGCGAGCGGATCATCAGAGAGTTCAACTACAACCCGGCCAAGACCAGAGTGCGGGTGCTGCTCGCCACCGACGCCGCGTCTGAGGGCATCGACTTGCATCGGGCCTGTCACCGGCTCGTGCATATGGAGGTCCCGTTCAACCCGAACCGGATGGAGCAGCGAAACGGCCGGGTGGACCGCCACGGCCAGAAGTCCGGCACAGTCGACATCTTCCATTTCGCGTCACCCGGCGGCGAAGACGACAGTGCCAGCCACGATCACTCTTTCCTGCTGCGCGTCGCGGAGAAGGTCGACGACATCAGAGACGATCTCGGGTCGATGGCTTCGGTGCTTGCTGAGCGGGTCGAGGCTCGCATGCTGCGACAGGGCGACGACAGCCTCGACCTCGAGGATGTGGTCGAGGAGCGCCGGAACCAGGCCCGCGTCAGCCTGGTGCAACTCAAGCAACGGTTCGCGCAGGACATCATCGATGTGCGCGACAAGTACAGCACCAGCGTCAAGGAGCTCGACCTCACCCCGGCCAGCGTGCAACGCGCGGTGGAGGTCGCGTTCCGTATCGAGGGTCAGCCGCCGCTTCGGGAAGCAGCCCTCGCACGCGGCGACACCACGGTGAGGGTGTTCGAGGTCGACGACCTGGCCGGCACCTGGGGCGAGACCCTCGTCGGTTTGCGCAACGAAGTCGAGGACGTGCGCCTGCCGGTGACCTTCGACCCTGCGGTGGCCCAAGGCCAACAGGATGTCGCCTATCTGCATGTGGGGCATCCGCTGGTGGCGCGCTGTCTGCGCACCCTGCGGGCCCAGGTGTGGGGCGCGGCCGTGGACCGCAAGATCAACCGGGTGGCGGTCCGTTACGCCGAGGTGGCCGAGCCGGTCGCGGTCGCGCACGCCCGGGTGGTGGTCAACGGCTCCGACGGGTCCACCCTCGACGAGGTCATAGAACCCGCCGCGGTGCGTGTCGGCGGTGGCCAGGGACGCCTCAACGTCGGCGAGACCCGCTCGGCGGTGGCGTCGGCAAGCTCCCAAGAGGTGCCCGCAGCACAACAGGGCCTATATGTGGACCAGTGGCCGCGGCTCAAGAAGCCGCTTCAGAAGGCGCTGGCCGCCCGCGCTTCCGAAGTTCTCGACCAGCGCAGCCGCGCCATGGACGCCAAACGCGACACCGAAGAGAAGCGCCTGCGTGGAACACTCCAGGACCTCAGAGCAAGCATCCTGCGCCGCCTCGACGAACTACAAGAATCAGAAACCGTCGAACAGTTGCGCCTGTTCGACGACGACGAGCACCGCCAGATCCAAGCCGACATCCAGGCGCTGCGCGACCGGGCCGAACGCATCGGCGACGACATCGAAAAGGAAGCGGAGATCCTGCAGCGCCGCTACGAGGTCCGAGACGTCAACTGGTTCCCCGTCGCCGTCGAGTTCCTAATCCCCAGAGGGCAGGTCTGATGGCGGCAAGCCGCCGCGTCGCCGCGCAGCACGAGGACTGGCTAAACCTCACCGACGCCGAGCCGCCTTGGTTCTCGCTGCCAGCGATGCGGCGAGCGATGCCCGACGGGCTAGATCCGACACCGCCGCATGTGCGGGCCGAGCACAAGGCCCGCTGGCACAGCCACAACGGCACCGACCCGACACGTCTCGCGTCTGATCGCCGCGGCTACATCGACTGGCTGCTGTGCGACGTGCTGGGCTGGGCCGGCCATTACCTAAGCGGCGATCAGCTGCCGGCAGCCTTCTCCGCGGCCGTCACACGCCACGACGTCACCATCGAACCCACCGGCGTGTACCAGCCGGATCCCCCAGTGCCGGTAGGGCTGCTCGACCAGCCCGAACCCGAACCCGCGGCAGGGTCTGGCGAACCGCGGGTGCTGGTGTTCGTGCTGGCCGCCGGCACCGACCCCCGCCAGCGACCCACCGGCGACACCTGGCCAGCGACATGGGTGCAACGCGCCGCGCTGTCATGCCGCCATCACCAGGTCCCGCTCGCGCTGGTCACCGACGGAGACCACTTCACCCTCGTGCACGCACCAGAGCGCGGCGCGACCGGATGGGGCACCTGGCGCGCTTCGGAATTCGCGTCCGAGCCGGTGCTGCTGGACTCCTTCGTGTCGATCCTGCGCTCGCGGCGCTTCATCGGCGCATCGCTACAGAACACACCAGAGGCACTGCTTGTCGAGTCGGCCAGCACCCAAGCCGAGGTCACCGACCGGCTCGGCACCCAGGTCCGTCAAGCCGTCGAACTCCTCGTGAACGCAATCTCGCGGGCCGATCGCTCCCGCAGCGGAGTGCTGCTGGCCGGTGTCGGCCCGCACGAGGTCTACGAAGCGGCCGTCACCGTGATGATGCGAACCGTGTTCCTGCTCGTGGCCGAAGAGAACGACCTGTTGCCCATCGACAATCCCCACTACCGGGACCTGTACTCGATACGCATCCTGCGCGAGACCCTCGAACAGGACCAGTTCGAGCACCCCGAGGCTCTCGAGACCCGCACCACGGCCTGGCATCGGCTGCTGGCCACCAGCCGGGCCGTTCACAGCGGCATCCACCACGAAGAACTGTCGGTGCCCGCCTACGGCGGCAGCCTCTTTGATCCCGACCGGTTCCCGTTCCTGGAAGGCCGTAACACCGACAGCACCTGGACCGCCAACCCCGGCGCACCCATCGCGGTGACCGACCTCGACGTGCTCGCCATCTTGGACTCGCTGCTCGTGTTGCACTTCCGCGACCACAGCGGCGCCGCCGACACCCGACGCCTGTCGTACCGCAACGTCGACGTCGAACAGATCGGCCACATCTACGAACGGCTCCTGGACCACGACGCCGTCACCGCCGACAGCGTCGTTCTCGGACTTGTCGGCAAACCCGGCGAAGAACCCGAGATACCCCTGCCGGAGCTCGAACTCAGGATGCTGTCGGGCAGCTCGCGGCTCGTTGCGTGGCTCAGCGACCAGGACGCCGCCAAAGCCGGCCGAAAGGCGGGCACCCGCCGACAGGTAGAGAAACTCCTCGCAGAACCCGCCGACGGTCGCCTGCGGGCCGGGCTGCTGCAAGCTTGCCAAGGCGACCAGGCGCTGTTCGAGCGCATCGAACCGTTCGCGGGGCTGCTGCACCTGGACCTGCGCGGACGGCCGCTGGTGTTCCTCCCCGGCGACGTGTACGTCACCGAGACCGGATCCCGCCGCGACAGCGGCACCGCCTACACCACCCGAGAACTTGCCGACGAAGTCGTCGAGCACGCCCTAGCCCCGTTGTGCTACTCGCCCGGACCGCAAGACACAGCCGACACCACCAAATGGCGTATCCGCGAACCAGACGAGATCCTCAATCTCAACGTGTGCGACCCCGCTGTCGGTTCTGGGGCGATCCTCGTGGCCGCCTGCCGCTATCTCGCTGAGCGGCTCATCGAAGCATGGAGCGCACAAGGCGACCCGCGCGCCGCCGACACGGCTACCGCAGCCGACGACCCGAACCGGCTAGATATCGTCGTCGAGGCCCGCCGCATGGTCGCAGAACGCTGCTGCTACGGCGTTGACCGCAACCCCATGGCCACAGAGATGGCCAAACTGTCGATGTGGCTGACCACAGTGGCCAAGGACCGGCCCTTCACGTTCCTAGACCACGCCATCAAGTCAGGCGACAGCCTGCTGGGTATCCACAATCTGAGCCAGTTGCGCCACCTGCATTTCGACCCGGCATCCGGCAAGGCACGGCCCACACCGATCTCGGGATTCCAGAGCGGCGGCGAAGCCGCCGAGGAGGTTCAGCGTCTCATCAATCAGGCAGTCGAGCTAAGACGCGCCATGCACAGCATCGAGACCATCGGCCTCGCCAACGTCGAAGAGAAGCAGGACCTCCACCACCAGAGCGAACAACACCTGACGGCGCTCAACGCGATCGCTGACGTGCTCGCAGGCGCAGCACTGTCCACCGCCGGCGAAACAGACCCCGACACGGCGCTCACCAGCCGGCTCGAGGCCGACGCGGCGGCCATAGTCGGACTCGTCGAAGCGCTAGACACACCCGAGCAGGCACCGGCGCTCGACAGTGCCCGCAGCCGGGCCCGTCGCCGCCTCGACGCCAGCCGCCCCGACAGCGCCCCGCCGCGGCACCCGCTGCACTGGCCCATCGCCTTCCCCGAAGTAATCAACAGGTCCAGTCCGGGCTTCGACGCGATTGTCGGCAACCCCCCGTTCCTCGGCGGGCAGCGCATTACCGGTGCTGCAGGCACCGACTACCGTAACCATCTCATCGCTTGGACCGCCAACGGTGCCAGAGGCTCAGCAGACCTCGTCGCCTACTTCTTCCTGAACGCCGCCAAGATCGCCCGATCACTCGGCTTCCTGGCCACCAACACCATCGCACAAGGCGACACCAGCGAAGTCGGCCTGACCCAGATCATCGACAACGGATGGACCATCCACCGCGCCGTGTCATCAACCACCTGGCCTGGTGACACCAGCCTCGAGATAGCCAAAGTCTGGGCCACCAGCCACCCATGGAACGGCAAACGAATGCTCGACGGAAGACACGTCGCAGAGATAGACGAGATGCTCTACCCGGTGCCAGAATCGGGGCACCGCAAGAAACGCCTCGCCGCCAACGCCGACAAGTCCTTCCAAGGCTCCATCGTGCTCGGAGCGGGTTTCATAATGAGTCACAAAGAAGCGCAGAGGCTCATAGCCAAGAATCCCCGCAACGGAGACGTGTTGATGCCCTATCTCGGCGGAGAGGACCTCAACAAGTCGCCCACCCAGGAGGCGTCCAGGTCGATCATCAACTTCCACGACTGGCCTAAGGAGAAGGCCGAAGATTATCCCGACTGCTTCGCCATCGTGGAACAGAAGGTCAAGCCCATTCGCCAGGAGCGTAAGCCGAACGGCGACTTCAAGAAGCGCAAGCCGCTGCCGCAGCTCTACTGGATCTACGCCGAGAAACGTCCAAAGCTGTATCGCACGATCAAGCCGTTGGAGAGGGTGCTGGCGATCTCAAGAGTGAGCAAGACCGTCCAGCCCGTATTCGTTCCGCCTGGGCAGGTACTGGCAGACTCGACAGTCGTATTCGCGTACGACGACGACTTCCATTTCGGGGTACTGACATCGGGGTTCCACTACCGCTGGGCCGTACGCCATGGCTCCACACTGGAGACCCGAGTGCGGTACACGCCGTCGGACGTGTTCGAGACGTTCCCACAGCCGCCGGTCGCCGACGAGGTGGCATCCACCGGGCAGGTTCTCGATCTGCACAGGTCGAAGCTGATGCTCAGCCGCGATCTGGGGTTGACCAGCGTCTACAACCTCGTCCACGACCCCGAGGTGGACGAGGACGGGGACATCGAGCGGCTCCGATCCCTGCACATCGAGTTGGATCTGGCGTTGCGGGACGCCTATGGATGGTCCGAGGTGGAGTTGGAGCACGACTTTTACCCCGTGCGCGGCCAAGGAGTGCGGTTCACGTTCTCCCCTCGGGCCGCTGGCGAGGTGCTGGACCGGCTGCTGGAGCTGAACAAGGAACGATATGAGGCTGAGACCGCGGCGGGGCTGCACGAGTCGGCGACGGCGAGGAGGCTGAAGGCCACCGAGAAGGTTGCTGCTGGTCAGGGGTCGCTGTTGGGGGATGACCGGTGACCGAGTCGTATGGGTCACTGTCTGATCGCAGCGCGTGGGGTCTGAGAGCAGAGCTCGTGGCTCGCGTCACTGCAGATTTGATGGGTCCGCTGGAGGGCGACACCGAGGTGATCGAGGGATATCAGAAGGTTGACGGCAACTGGTCGCCTCCGGGGCGGGTGCGGGACCGGTATCTGGTGGGGATGCTGGCCCCCAAGGGCACCGTCGCGGTTGATCCTGAACGCGACGACGACGTCGGCCCCGAGGAGGGCGACGACGCCGCCGACGGCGGTGTGCAGGACGGGCGCAGCCCCAGGATGGTGCTGGCGCAGTCGTCGATGGGCCTGTCGGTGGTGGTCGACGCGTCTGTTGAGAGTCTGGTCGCTCGCTGTCGTTGGGGTCAGTACGACAAGGAGTCCCGACAGCGCGATGACGGTTCCCGAGCGTCGGTTTGGGTTCGTCGCCCGGTACAGGTCGACGTGCCAGTCGCGTTGGCGGAGGGCGAGTTCGGGCGTATGGATGTCGACGGCGAGGGGATCGCGCTGAGGGGCCGGGCCACCCGCTCGGGTGGCGGGTTGTGGCTGGTGACGGTGTTCTTGTCCAATGAACGTGAGCAAGCCGAGCGAAACAGGGACAGCCGATGGATGTTCCAGGCCGGGCTTGAGCTGTTCGCAGTCGACGGCGCGGCGGTGTTCTTGGGCCGTGATGGGATTCTGGTGGAGGCTGCGGCTGCTTCGCAGTGGGAGCGCGACGAGGTGGCGCAACTTGATTTGCAGTACCGCGACACTGTGGAGTTCGCGGTCGGTCACGGCGTCGGCACGGACGTGGAGGTGTCTGCTTCGGATCCGCGGCGGGCCGTACGGGCCGCTACTGCAGTCATCCCCAGCTATGAGGTTTGGCGCACCGACGCGCCGCGTGCCGAGACGACTCCGCAGCTGGCCGGGCTGGTGACCGACATGAAGAAGCTGTCGGAACTGGATCCCGATGGTCTGCGGGCGGCGCTGTTGCCGCTGTCGGAGGGATACCGGCAGTGGTTGGACACCGAAGCGGCCCGCATTGATGACCCTGCGGCGCGTCTTGAGGGCCATGAGCAGGCCGCCCGAGCCGCGATCGGTCAGGCCCGGCAGATGGCTGACGCCATTGAGGTGGGAATCGAGATGGTTTGTTCGGACGTCGACGCGTTGGAGGCGTTCCGGTTCGCGAATGAGGCGATGCGTCTGCAGCGTGTCCACACAGTCGCCATTGAGGCCAGGCGCCGAGATCCCGAGCTGGGGCTGCGGGACGCTGTCGAGGCTGCCGATGTGCCCGAGAACCGGTCTTGGCGGCCGTTCCAGCTCGCGTTCATCTTGTTGTGCGTGCCGTCGCTGAGCGACGCTGCGCACGCCGAGCGATCCCACGACGACGCGTTGGCTGACTTGTTGTTCTTCCCGACCGGCGGCGGCAAGACCGAGGCGTATCTGGGGTTGGTGGCTTTCACGCTGGCCACCAGGCGGCTCCAGGGCGTTGTCGGTGAGGGCGAGGCGGCGGTTGACGGACGCGACGGGGTGGCGGTGCTGATGCGGTACACGCTGCGACTGCTGACTGCTCAGCAGTTCCAGCGTGCCGCGACGTTGATGTGCGCGGCAGAACTGCTGCGCCAGGCTCGCGCCGACAGAGACGACCGCTATGGGGGTGTGCCGTTCCGGCTCGGGATGTGGGTCGGGGCTTCGGTGACTCCCAACAAGGCCCGCGACGCGGAGCGCTTCGCGCAAGACGCTCGTGTGGGGGGTTACAGCGGTGGCCAGTCGACCCCGATTCAGCTCAGCGACTGTCCGTGGTGCGGTACCAGCATCGACGCCGGAACCGACTGCCGCTACGACGAGGCACTCGAACGGTTCTTGGTGTTCTGCGGCAACGCCCAGGAGTGCGCGTTCACCGAGGCGCACACGTCTGGTGAGGGGCTCCCCGTCGTCACAGTCGATGAGGAGATCTACCGGCTGGTGCCGTCGTTCGTCATTGGCACCGTCGACAAGTTCGCGCAGCTTCCCTGGAACGGCGCCACCTCCACGCTGTTCGGCCAGGTCGAGTCTCGCTGTGAACGCCACGGCTACCGCAACGCCGACCTTGATCGTTCCCACCGGTCGCATTGGCAAGAACGGGACTCTCACATGCCCCTTGACGGCCATCCCGCGGCCCGCACCGTGCCGTCTGGACGGCTACGTCCGCCTGACCTGATCATCCAGGACGAGATGCATCTGGTGACCGGACCGCTGGGAACGATGGCCGGGCTGTATGAGACCGCAATCGACCGGCTCGCCACCTGGAACTATGAGGGGAAGCCGGTACGGCCGAAGGTGGTCGCGTCGACCGCCACGACCCGCAGAGCCCGCCAGCAGGCATGGTCGGTGTTCTGGCGCAAGCTGCGGGTGTTCCCGCCTCCGGTCGTGGACGTGCACCGGTCGTTCTTCGCTGAGCAAACCCAGCCCAGCCCCCAAAGCCCAGGACGTCTGTACCTGGGGGTCTGCGCGCACGGCGAACGCCTCAAGCAGGTCGAGCTGCGGGTGTTCTCCTCGGTGATGGCCGCCGCCAAGGCCATCGCCGACGAACTCGGCGACGACGCCGCGGCGGCCGATCCGTGGATGACCACCGTCGGGTACTTCAACGCGGTGCGCGAGCTCGCCGGGATGCGCCGCATGGCCGAGGACGAACTCCGCACCAAACTCCGCCGGAGCAGGTTCACGCCCGGCCTGGCGAACCGTCCCAGCGTGGAGCTCAAAGAACTCACCTCACGGGTGTCCTCTGACGACATTAAAGCGATCCTGCGCCAGCTGTTCATCACCCATGATCCCGACCGGTCCACCGACAGCGAACGGCCCATCGATTTGCTGTTGGCGACCAACATGATCTCGGTGGGTGTGGACGTGCCCCGCCTCGCTTCGATGGTCGTCGTCGGCCAGCCCAAGGCCACCGCCGAGTACATCCAAGCCACCTCCAGAGTCGGCCGAGACCCCAAAGGCCCGGGTCTGGTCATCACGCTCTACAACTGGGCTCGGCCCCGGGACCTGTCCCACTACGAGACGTTCAGCCACTACCACGCCACCTTCTACCGTCACGTCGAGCCGCTGTCCGTCACCCCGTTTTCAGAACGTGCGCTCGACAAAGGACTCACCGGGGTACTCGTGTCGGCGGTCCGCCACGCCGATCACGACTGGAACCCCAACCCGTCGGCCCGCAACCTCAACCGCCCCGATCCGCGCATCGCCGCGCATGTCGACGCCATCGCGCAGCGGGCCGGGTCCGTGACCGGTGACCAGAAGGCCTCTGCGCTGGCGGCCAACATGGCCAACGACCGCCTGGACGCCTGGCATCGCCAGACCGCGCTGCGGCCCCAGCTGTCATACGCGGAGCGCACCTCTGACGATGTGGCGCTGCTGTGCAGGCCGGAGGCCGGCGACTGGGAAATGTGGACGTGCCCCAACTCGCTTCGCGACACCGAAGTGCAAGCCAACCTCCAGATAGTCACAGAAGATCCCGGCTACGAGTCCGGCGCCCACCCCGAGATCGTCCTGGGCCAGACAGCACACACCGAACGCACAGCCACCGTCGACGACGAAGAAGTGGAAGACGCGATCGAAGCCGACGAGGCCGAGGCCCAAGCCGCCCGAGGGGCCCGCTCATGAGCCCGGCACGCAGAGGCCAGTACCAGTCGCGGCGCGTCGGCGGTGTGCGCCCGTCGCAGATGATCCACACCTACGGCCCCGGAGCGGTCATGGACCTGCCCCAGCTTTCGGTGGTGCTCACCGGCACAGACCAGTGGAAGCTCGAGCACACCGAACGGATCCTCGAGCCGCGGCTGATCGGCGCGGTGCGCTCAGTGCCCGGCTGCCACCGCGTCGCGGAGTTTCGCACCCCGCCCTGGCAAGAGGAAACGTCCAACCCGTTCGACGAATGGGCCCGCATCGGTGTGCCGGTGCATCCGTTCCCGAGATGGCTGCGCTGCACCCAGTGCGACCTGCTGGCACCGGTTGACCGGCACAGGTTCCGGCTTGATGTGCCCGTCTTCAGGCCCGACAAGGCCCGCTACTTCCACGATCGCTGCCACAGCCGCCGCCCCAGCGCGGTGCCGGCCCGGTTCTTGATCGCCTGCGCCGCTGGGCATCTCGACGACTTCCCCTGGGAGCAGTACACCCACCGCGGCGCTCCCTGCGCCGACGCGCCGGTGCTGGAGCTCAAAGAGGTGGGAAGAGCCAGCCGAGCCACCGACGTGCGCGTCGTGTGCAAGGCCTGCGGCGCCAACCGCGTTGTGCACGACGCGTTCGGTCCCGAAGCCGACGCCCATCTGCCGCGCTGCCGGGGCAGGCACCCCCACCTGCAACGCTTCGACCCGACCTGCGATCAGCCCACACGTGCGCTGCTGCTGGGCGCGTCCAACGCCTGGTTCGCGGTCTACCGGTCAGCTTTGACGATCCCGACCGTGAGCGGCGCCATCGCACAGAAAGTCGTAGAGCACTGGGACCTTCTCGAAGACATCGAAGACCGCGCAGAGTTCGACTTCATCATCAAACGCCTGACCAAGGGCGCAGGCGAGAAGCCGCTGCGGTGGCTGCTGCGCTATGACCCCGACGACGTGTGGACAGCCATCAGCGATCGCCGCGACGGCGAAGACACCGGAACCGGCCTAGCCGCTGGCGATCTGCGCGGACCCGAATGGGAGGCGTTCACCGCGGCCGTGCCCCCGCAGTCCGACGACTTCAAAGTCACAGCACTGTCTGTCCCCAGCGGGTTCAACATGACCCTCGGACATCCCGTCGCGGTCGACCGGCTGCGCGAAGTGCAAGCGCTGTGCGGGTTCACCCGCATCGACGGTCCCGACGAAGCCGATCCGGCCCGGATCGCGCCGATCTGGAAGGACCCCCAGCCGTGGCTTCCCGCTGCTGAGGTCCGCGGCGAGGGGATCCTCATCACACTTCCCGAGAACCGGGTCGAGCAATGGGAACGCGACTACCGAGAAAGCAGCCGCTACCAGCACCTGCAGCAAGCCACCCGCAACTGGCGCACCCGACGCCGACTGGAACCCGACGACAGTGCGACACCCCCGCCGCGGTTCGTGCTGCTGCACACATTGTCGCATCTGCTCATCAACCAGGTAGCGCTCGACTGTGGCTACTCCACCGCGTCGATCCGCGAGCGCCTCTACTGCCGCGAGTCAGGCCACCCCGACGGAGCGCCGATGGCGGGAGTTCTGCTGTACACCGCGGCCCCCGACTCCGAAGGCACCCTGGGCGGCCTGGTTGCCCTCGCCGAACCAGCCCGGCTGGCTGCGGCGCTCAGGGACTCTCTCAACCGGGCCAAGCTCTGCTCCACCGACCCCATGTGCTCCGACCACCACGCCGGAGACCTCGGCGACACGCTCCACAACGCCGCCTGCCATGCGTGCCTATTCGCGCCAGAAACATCCTGCGAATCGGGCAACCGCTATCTCGACCGGGCCGCCGCGGTACCGATCCTCGGTCACCCACAGGACGCCTACTTCACATGAACGACTCCCTCACCGACGCGATCGCCGACGCCGCTCTCCACATCCCCGGACAACACCTCGTAACGGCTGCCGCAGCGATCCAAGACTTCCCTCGATGCTCACCGGAATCTCAAGCAGCGCTGATCAACGTCATCCCCGCCTCCAACTACCGCAGGCACGCGACAACCATCGCCCAAGCCTGGAATGACCGCTCCGGCTTGGCCGGGGCGGCGGTGGCGGCAGCCCTACGTTCGGCAGCCGCGACCGCTGCGGCCGCCCGGGCCGAGCACGCTGCCAGCCTGGTGTGGACGGGACCCACCACAGAGGTCACCGGCCTGCGTGCCACCCGCTCAGTGCTCGACGAGCTCGTGGCCAACGCCACCCGCAGCCTCGTGCTGGTGTCGTTCGTCAGCTACGACGTCGCCGAACTCACCGAGAGCCTCGCTAACGCCATCGCGCGAGGGGTAGATGTGACACTCATCCTCGAAACCCCTGACGACCCTGGCGGTCCGCTCACAGTCGACACCGACCACCCATTCAAGCCGATCAAGGCAACCGCAAGCTTCTACCGATGGCCCTCAGAAGCCCGTGAGGTATTCTTCGCGTCGACGGCCCGTCTCCATGCAAAATGCGTAATCGCCGACCGCTCGGCTGCGTTGATCACTAGCGCGAACCTCACCAGCGCCGGCATCAACGACAACATCGAGCTGGGCGTCTTGATCGAAGCAGGTCCGCTACCGATCAGGCTCAGCCGTCATCTAGACCTCCTAATCGAGCAGGGGATACTGGAACCAGCCTGAGCAGATTCGCCTTGTCGCACTCGGAGTCTCTGTCGCCCGTTCCTGGCGCATCAGTCTTGCAGTTGGCCCTCCGACGCTTCCGGTAGCTCAAAACAGTCGAGTGCGCCATAAAGTACATCGCTGGGTTCATCGCTATAGAGGACGTAAAGGCGGTCTCGGGCTCGCGTCATCGCGACGTACAGTTGGCTAAGTTGAAGGGCCTGCCGTTCCTTGTGTTCTGTCTCTGACTGTCCAGCAAGTTGTCTCAACGGGAAGGACGATGCGGATAGGTCCAGCAGGAACACAACCTTGAACTCAAGCCCCTTGGATCGATGAAATGTTCCGAGCTTTATGAGCTGATTGGGGCGGCCGTCAAACTCAGTGAGCTCTTGGCAACTGAGCCCTGAATTCGTAAGGATCGCCAAAGCATCCTTGACTCGGGAATTCGTAGAAGCGAACACGCCGATATCGCCGGGGGCTATTGACCCTGACTGCGCAAGCGTCCGAATCTGCTGGGCGACAAATTCTATCTGACCCCCATAGTTGCCAGCCTGTACGAGTAGCGGCTTCGCGCCGTCTCGACTGGTTTCGAACTCTGCATCTCCACGCGCGTACTCCTCGCCCAGATCGTCTACGACTTCAGAACCAGCGCAGGCCATAGCCGTTTCGATGATGCTACGTGGGTTACGGTAATTCAAGCGGAGAACCGCGCTGTTTCCCTGTATATCTATGCCAGCCTGTCCCAGGGTATATCCCCCCGGGTAGACCTTCTGAGCGCCGTCCCCCACGATGAACAGTCCATCGGGCTGATTCTGCTCTTGGGAGCCTCGAATCAGAGCCAAGACCAGTTGCAGGCCAACGAGTGTAAGATCCTGAGACTCGTCGACAATCGCTGCCCGATACCTTGGCATCGGGTCTTCGCGAGCTAAGTCTCGGGCCATTCGAACGACATCGGGAAAGTCAACGATGCCCGCATCAACTAGACGCTGGTCCCAGTCTTCTCGAAGCATCCATGCCTGCTGACGCATAGCAGTTGAGAAGGGAACCCGTCGTCCGGTTCTCCGTATTTCAAGATACTCCTCTAGCGAGCCAATACCGCGTCCCTTGATTACAGCTGTCACCTCATCACGCAAGTATCTTCTAGTAAGTGATGCCCTATCGAGCGGTGATCCTCTTTGAACAACCTTCCTATATGCCTTTGCGAAGGCTGAATCAACCCTTCTTTGGTCGACGTAGGGCGTCTGGCCGGCTTCAACGCATACACGTCGTGCGAGTCTGTCGATGTTGATGAACTCGACAGCGCCAGGCACGGAGGTAGGGAGTCTCGCGTAGAGGTTCTCGAGAACTGGGGGAAGGTTCCTGACGAAGGTTGTGAAGAGAATCGGTGCCCCAATCTCCGGTGGGGCTTCGGCTCGGCGCTTCGCCAAGGCAGCGGCCCGGTGAAGTGCGACCACGGTCTTGCCCGTACCAGCTGACCCTCGGACGCGAGCTGGACCGTTGAACCGCCGATCAACGAGCGCACGCTGATCGGGATGGAGGAAGATCATCCAGTCCTCGATGGGCGCCTCCGCGAGACGACGAATCTCGTCGGGCGTCAGGACCGACGAGAGACCGGCCAATGCTCCCCGCTCAACGATCGCCCGCCGGAACCGCTCGTCAGCGTCGCTGTCTTCCTCCACTAGCTGACGCTGTCGCCATTCGCGTGGAGATACTTCACTGAGTTCGAGAACTTGGTTGAAGTGTTCCTCGGTGATGTCGGGCCATGCGTCGAGGAGGGTGTCAACTGTTGCAGTCCGGAGAATCTTCACTGCATCCGCATCGAATCCGGCTTCAGCAAGTTCCGTAGAACTCCAATGCTCAACTATTGAAGGCTCACTGTCATCTAGGACGCGCTGCGCTCTGACAGGCTGGTTCGCCAGAGGCTGCTCCTCTGATTCGGTTGCCACTTGCCTGACCTCAATCAAGCCTGGGCTGCCCGCGAGGGGGGCGACAAACGCCGTGCGGTCGGCCAACTCGTAGATGTCGTCGTGGTAGCCAGCCCGAAGTAGAACGGATGTAGAGCCTTGGCGAGCGAGCAGGACCCGAATCTTCTGGGAGACTCGAATTGACCACAGTCGCTTACGGCCCGTGCCACCTTGCAGACGCTCAAGGTTCAATGAAGGAGTGGATGGATCTCTTGCGAACTGTTCTACTGCTCGCCAAACGCGTTGCGCGTCGCCTGGCTCGAGCTTCAGCGTTGATTGGAGAAACTGGGTATCAAGTGCGACGTCCACAACTGCCTCCCGCCAACCGCCGAGCCACTAGCGGCCCAAGTAACGATCAAGAGTGGCAAGCACCAGCTGCGCGACGCTGCACGCTTCGCGGACAACGAGATGTGCGACCTCCGTACTGACTCCAGTAGGCAGCGTACGACCGTGTCCTGTCCCTTCATCGTTCCTCAGGACGTTGCTCATTCGGGCGATGGACCATGAGGACTGCAAGATCTCGCGCACCTGTTTGCCACCGGGCGCGGCCACATCTACATCCTCCGGGAGCAGACCCAGGCGATCACGCGTGTGGAACCACAACTGGTCAAAGTCCATGGCCGAGTAGGGGACTGAGAACGCTTCGAGAACGTACTTGGCGGTGGACTCAAGCATTTCCTTCGCAGTACCGAGCATGAGAGCAGGGTCCTCGCTCGCGCGCCGCAGGCGAGCGAGTTGATCTTCGATCGCGGGCCGGCCCTCCACGGCGACGACTGCGCCGACCCCTGCCGGTCGGAGTTCACCGGACTCGGCCAACTCCCAGTCGATGCGCGCGAACGCCGTCCGGGCAGGAGAGACCTTGAGCTTTCGCGCGTGTTCGGCGCTCGGGTCGTCTTCGGCTCTGAAGAATCCAAAGGCTCTGTACTCAGCGAGTAAGCCCTCGATGAGGTCACGGGCTCTGGCAGGCTCCCTAACGGCGGCGCTGATAGCGCTCCTGACACGATCTTCCTTGTTCATCTGCTGCACCGCGCTCTGGCTGTTGTACGGCGCAGCGCTTGCGTACCCAGTTCGTGCGAACACCCGGGTGAGGACCGAGTGGCGCGGTCCATCGCCACCTGTCACGAAGGCCCCCAGGGTTGCCGCTACTTCATCGCTGACGGGGTGTCGCGCCATGATGCCTCCGATAGGCTCATTACAATCATGTAATTCTATCGAGTGATACTCGGAGCAGGCCACTGGGCGTGTGCACGTACCTAGGAGCAGGAGGTGACGAAGCATGAGCAAATCCAAGCATTCGCCGAAGGTGTCGAAGGCGGGTAAGACCTTGGGCAGCCCCAAGAGCACTCCAGCGCAGAAGTCGAAGGCGGGCAAGACCTTGCAGGGCCACAAGGAGAAGCAGCACTGACGGGGCTTACCAGCCGTCCCACGGTTCGCATCACAGTCAAGGACCCCTCGTAGTTCCACGACGGCTCATCTTCCCCACCGAAGCGAGCTGGGTGCTGAGCCGTATCAACACCGCGTAACCGACCTGAGGGTAGCCATGGCGGCATTCTCGGCCCGCTCGAGGTCGGTCTGGTTGCGCGACCCCAACGGCCAGGGGTCGCGAGGCTGATATGGCTGACAGCCACGGTAGGGGCTCCCGGTGGCTGCCAGCAAGGCCCGCCGCCGAGCTAGGATCCTGAGTGAGGGGTCACGCTCGGCGTCTTTTTTGATGGGAGAGAACTTCTCCAGCCGATGGCATCGGCGCGAACAGGGCGTGGCCCCTTGGGCTGCCGCCTAGCCACTGCGATGGATACACACGTAAGCAATCACCCAACAAGGGCGGCGGGCAATCCCTAGTTGCTCGGCGTCCAACGGATGTCCGCAATTGGTGGATACCCGCAGACACGGCTTCTTGTGCCGATATTGCGAGACCTCGCGTCAGATGTGCCCCAAGGTGTTCGGCGACACTGGATACCGCGACCTCGGTGCACTTGGGGCGGAAGATCGGGGCCTGGCCGGCATGGGCCGGTAGCACCTCGTAGGTCTAATGTCCGCGAGAGAGTCGCCATAGGGCTGACTAGGGGGAAGAATGGGTGTGCAGAAATACGTGGTCTTGCTTGATGCTGATCACGCCGTCACGGCGGGCGAGCGCGACGATGCGGTGGGGCGGCTGGTTGAGTGTGCCGAGGGAGCAGCTGGGCTGGTCGGCTTGACGGTTAGCAGTCTGAACGAGTCTCTCACGGGTCCTGCTGAGACCATTGCTGTGGTGCAGGCGTGGATCGATGATTCCGCCGATGCGGGGGCGGTTCTTGCTCGCCTGACCGGCTCGACGGACGCGACGGTGTCGAGCTGGCTAGTTGAGGAGATCGTGTTTCTGGCGCCGGTTGATCGCAGGGTGTCGGGGGAGCACTCGCGGCTCAACCTGTTCGGGACGGCTGCCAAGCGGGAGGACTTCACCACCGAGGGGTTCTTCGACTACTGGAAGACGGTGCACGCCCCCATCTCCTCGTCGATCCCGGGCAGCTCCGGCTATGTCGTGTCCCGGGTCCGCGACACGGTGAGCATGCCGGTGGAACGCACCGTCGATGCGTTCATCGAGCTGTGGTACCCGACCCGCGACCACCATGCCAGCGCCAACGAGCACCCGCTCGCCGCCAAGGCCTGGGAGGACGTCCCCAACTACGCCCGCACCGACGGCCAGTTCTGGCTGACCCACGAGCACGTGGTCATCGAACCGCCCGGCACCGGCCCGGGCATGTTCGACTCCGACGGCGGCTGATGCGGGTACGCCCCCACCTGCTGGAGACGCCCCACTCGGGCATCCGGCGCATGGCCGACCTCGCGGCCACCCTCAACGACCCCGTCCGCCTCGAGGGCGGGGACCCCAACTTCACCACCCCGCAGCACATCATCGACGGCGCCGCCGCACGATCAACCGCAGGATCCACCGGGTACGCCCCCGGCGAAGGCCTCCCGGAGCTGCGCGAGGCCATCGCCGGCAAGCTCGCACGGGTCAACGGCGTCACCGCCACCCCCGACCAGGTCTGCGTCACCACCGGCGCCTGCGGAGCGCTGTTCACCAGCCTCACCCTCGCCGTCGAACCCGGCAGCGACGTGCTGCTGCCCGACCCCGGATGGTCCAACTACGCCGCCCAGGTCCACGTCCTCGGCGCCCGGGCCGTCCCCTACGCCGTCGACGCCTCCACCGGCTGGCGGCTCGACCCCGCCGCCGTCGAGGCCGCCATCACGCCTGAGACCAGCGCGCTCGTGCTGAACTCGCCCGGCAACCCCACCGGCGTGGTGTTCGACCCCGACGACCTCACCGCGGTGGCCGAGCTGGCCGCCGGCCGCGGCGTCGCCGTCATCAGCGACGAGGCCTACGACGAGGTGGTGTTCGGTACCGAGCCGTTCTCGGTGGCGTCACGGGTGCAGTCCGACCAGCTGCTCACCATCTACTCGTTCTCCAAGACCTACGCCATGACCGGCTGGCGCATCGGCTACGCCGTCGGGCCGGCCGACTTCGTGAGCGAGCTGTCGCTGCTGCAGGAGCCGGTCGTGTCCAGCGCGGCCACCATCTCCATGCACGGCGCCACCGTGGCGCTGCAAGGCCCGCAGGACTGCGTGGGCGAGATGGTCTCCGCCTACGCCGAGCGCTGCCAGAAGGCCACCGCGCTGCTCGACGCCGAAGGCATCCGCTACGTCGAGCCGGGCGGCTCGTTCTTCCTCATGATCGACATCCGCGACAGCGGCCTCGACTCGTGGGCGTTCGCCACCCGCCTGGTGGAGCAGCACCGGGTGGTGGTCGTGCCCGGGCTGGCGTTCGGCCAGGGCGGGGAGGGGTTCGTGCGGGTGAGCTTCGCCGCCGCCCCCGAGACCATCCTCGAGGGCCTGGCCCGCCTCGCCGAGACCCTCCACGACCTCAAGAGCCTTCGCCGGGCGGCCGGGTAGGCCCCGGCGTGGAAGGGAACGCAGGCGTGAGACGACTCGAAGGCCTGTCCGCGCTGATCAGCGGGGGAGCCAGCGGCGTCGGGCGGGCCACCGCCCACCGCTTCGCCGAGGAGGGCGCCGCCCGGATCACGCTGTTCGACAAGGACGCCTCGCGCATCGCCGACGTCGCCGCCGAGGTGGCCGGCATCGGCGCCGAGCCCCGGACCGTGGTCGGCGACGTGGCCAACCCGCCCGACTGCCAGCGGGCCGTGGACGAGGCGGTGCGGGGCGACGGCCGCCTCGACGTGCTGGTCAGCAACGCCGGCGCCGACTCGATCCACGACTTCCTGGACCTCGAGCTCGACGAGTGGTACCGGATCATGGACATCAACCTCACCGCGTCGTTCGTGCTGGGCCAGGCCGCGGCCCGGGCCATGGTGGCTGCCGGCAACGGCGGCACGATCCTCTACACCGCGTCGATCTCGGGGGTGGCCGCCTCCACCGGCGACGCCCACTACGGCGTGTCCAAGGCCGGCATCATCAGCCTCGTCAAGACCATGGCCATCGAGCTGGTCGGGCACAACATCACCGTGAACTGCGTCAGCCCCGGCCCGCTCGACACCCCCATGTCGCTGGCGCTGCTGGGCAGCGAGGAGGCCATGCAGGCCGCCCGGGAGAGCTGGCCCATCGTCCCCATGAACCGCCTCGGCTCACCCACCGAGATCGCCGGCACCTACGCCTACCTGGCCTCCGCCGACGGCGCCTACACCACCGGCCAAAACATCATCGTCGACGGAGGCATGACCTCCAACGTCTTCCCAGTAGCCGACGAACTCCAGTAGGGATCTCCAACCGTCAGCTGAGGAGCAGGCGGCCATCCTTCACGTCTGCGGTCGTGCCGACCGTCTCGGTGGTCGTGACCGTGTCGATGGTGGGCCGGTCGAGTGCGGTGGCCCAGGCACGGCTTCCGTCGTTGAAGCGGACTAGCGCGACCGCTGTTGGGGGCTCCTGGATGTAGTCGACGGTCACGCCGTCGATGATGACCGGGCCGTCGCGGTCGGGGGTGGCCAAGTCGCGGGGATGCAGTTCCGGGGTCTGGCGGGATGTGACGAACGGCTCTGTCGGCGGGGACGCGGACAGCAGGCCTAGAGCGTGCTTGGCTGCCATGCCGCCGCTTCCGTGTACCAGGCCGGTGGCGCCGGGGGCGTCCTCGCGCAGACGGTCGACCATGGCGATCAGGCCCTCGCCTGCGCCGAAGTTGGTGGGCGCGCCCGTGAAGGCCAGGCCTCCCGACACGGTGAGCGGGCGGTCGTCGTCGATCCCGAGCGCCTCCAGGGCGAGTGCGACCATCGACGGGAAGCAGGCATAGAGGTCGAAGTGGCCGATGCCGGCTGAATCCCCGGTGAACGACAGCATGTCGTCGGCCGCCGCCTGCAGGCCGGGATGGACGGCCAACTCGTGCCGGCTGGCCAAGAAATCGGTGTCGTCTGCCATGGAGACCCGGTGCGGGAAGATCATCCGGTCAGGCGACACGCCTTGGTCGCGGGCCACCTCCAGCGAGCAGACCAGCAGGGCACCGGCGCGGTCGACGGTGTTGTTGGCCGACATGGCCTTTGTGTAGGGCCAGCTCACCATCCGGTTCTCGGGCGAGATCTCGGCGATCTCTTCGGCCGACATCGCATGCCGGGTGGGGGAGTGATCGACTCCGGCGGCCACGGCGGCGAACCCGGTACAGAGCTCCGCGGTCCGGCGCCGGTTCTCGGCCATCGTCTCGCCCCGCCGGGCCCTGATGGCGCTCTCGATCAGCGCGAACGCGTTCCTCGGCATGTGGCCAGCGGCCGCCTCCGCCCCCGGGTCCCCGATCACCAGCGGCGATCCCCACGCCTCGTCGGGCGGGGGCTCCGTGTCGGCGTGGCGGGGTGCCTCGACGCCGCGTCGCCTCGCCCTGCGGCGGGACCGGGTGCACTCGCCCCCGACGATCAGCGCCGCGCCGACAGCGCCCCGCTGGATGCGTTCGGCTATGTCGGCCAGCAGCGCAACCGGCGTCTGCCCACTGATGGTGGTCAACAGCGTGCTGGCCTCGGCTCCGATCGCCCTAGCGATCCAGTGCCCCGGATTGCGATAGCTCCACAACCCGCCTGCCACGGCCACCAGGTCGACCCGCGCGGCCATACCGGCCGCCCCGCTGTCATCGGCCGCGGTCCGTGCCGCCTCGATCATCAGCGAGATCGGCTCGCTAAGCGCATCCGGATCCGGCGGCGCCGCGATAGACACCCCGACGATGACAGGAGTCTGATCCGGCGTCACGCCACGACCGTATCCACCGCGCCGGTGGAGCGGGTCGGTGCGAGCGATGCTCCCGGTACCGCCAGCTTCTTCTAAGCGTCCGATTCGGGGCTGGCCCTCTTGATGACTCGCGGAAGGAACATCTGCTTCGGCACGTTCGGCACCATGAACTCCCATTTTCTGACGGGGTGATGGCCGGCGAGCTGCTCCTCGGAGGGTTCCTCGCCCAGCAGGTGGCTGATAATGAGCACCTCGAGAGTCTGCGACTCGGCCTCGTCCGAGGAGCGCCGGTATTCGGTGTCGTCGCCGGTGACGACCGCAGACTCGATGACGTAGCCGCCCCTCGTGCGGGCGAACGTCGCCTCATAGATGCCGATCCCGGTCCAGCTGCGATGCGCGAACAGGCGGTCCCCCTCCATGAAGATGAACCACTTCTCATCCATGATCTGAGGGACGTAGCCGCGCCGGATAATGCCCATCTCGCCCCTGGTCCAGACCCGGGCAGGCGGCGGGATCGGCTGCGGGACGGTGAGAGGCTCGGCCTTCCAGCTGCTACGGCGCGCCTTCACGTCGCCTCCCTGGCGCCGACTGGACTCACTTCAACCATGAGCCCGACCATACAGAGGCCCTGTGACACGCTCCCCGGAGCCTGAGCAGACTCAGAGCCGGATCTTGAGATTGTCGAGTCGCCTGGCGATTACACCGGGACTAACTCGAAGGCCACTCCGAACTCCACGCCAATTGTCTCGCCGACCTGGTGGCAGGCGCCGCGCAGGAACGAGTCGGGATCGAAGGCGCCGTCGCCGAGGTTGTCGATGTAGGTGCTGTGACAGACCAGCGAGGCCACGCCCTCGACGATGTGGTCTGTGACATCCACCGCGTGGGTGGGCGCCGGCGAGCCGGCGAAGGCGATCCAGCGGACGCCGCCCCACGGCTCGCCCGCGTCGGTGAACAGCCAGCGGTTGGCCGCGTCCCGCACCGCGTCGGGTAGGGCCCGGCCGAGTTCCCGGTGATCGACATGGTTCCAGGGCCCCGACTCCCCCCACCGGTCGCGGAAATTCGATCCGATGATCACCTCGGGCCGGTGACGGCGGATGGCCGCGGCCAGGTCCCGCCGCAGCTCGATCCCGTTGACGACTAGGCCGTCGGGGTGGTCCAGGAACTCGACCACCGAGACGCCCACTGCAGCCGCGGCCGCCACCTGCTCGGCGGTGCGCAGGGGACCGGTCTGGTCGGGAGGCATCGAGTCGATGCCGGCCTCGCCCCTTGTGGCTAGCACGTAGCGGACGTCCTTGCCTGCGGCGGTCCAGCAGGCCACCGCCGCTGAGGCGCCGTACTCCAGGTCGTCGGGATGGGCTACTACCGCCAAGGCTCGGTCCCAGTCCTCGGGCAGCCTCTCCAGGGCCGGACCCGCCTGCTGGTGATCCTCCTGCCCGGTCGGCTCGCTACCGCTCACTGGCTCAAGCTAGTGGGGGGCGTCCACAGACCGTCGCGCTCTCGGCTCCAGGAATCTCGGTAGGAAAATGGGTGGCATATACGCATTTCCGCACCGAGATTTCCGACACGCCCCGGGTGAACGTCGGTGAACTGACCACCGGCGGCCCGGCTCCCCGCTCCGAAGCATGCTGGGGCCACCGCGTATGCTCGGCTGCAGGAGTGATCCGAACAGGGTCGCCACCGGCAGCGGGGAGCATGAAATGAACGTTGAGACCGCACTTCGGCAGATGCCCAAGGCCGAACTGCACCTGCATCTGGAGGGGGCCGTGGACGCGGCCACGTTCGCGTCCTTGGCGGCCAAGCACAGCCTGGAGCTGCCGCCCCACGACGAGGTCGCCGACCTCTACCAGTACGACAGCCTGGCCGACTTCCTGCTCATCTACTCGCTGGTGTGCCGGTCGATACAGGAAGAAGCCGACTTCCGGCGGGTCACCTACGAGTGCCTGGAGCGCTGCGCCGACAGCGGAGCCCGCTACGTCGAGCTGTTCTTCAGCCCCGAGTCGCACTTCGAGATGGGCGTCGAGTACCCCACGATGCTGGCCGGCGTGCTCGGAGGCATGGCCGACATCAAGGCCGACCGGGGGCTGGAGAGCAACCTGATCCCGGCCATCAACCGGGAACTGGGCCCGGCCCGGGCGGTGGAGTTCGTGGAGATGGTGGCCGCCCATCCCCACCCCCAGATCATCGGCGTCGGCCTGGATTTCAACGAGATCGGCTTCCCGACGGAGGACTACGTCGACGCCTACCGGGCAGCCGCGGCGCACGGCCTGCATCGCACGTCCCACGCCGGCGAGGTCGGACCGGCCGACAACGTGCGGGCCGCCATCGAGCTGCTGGACTGCGAGCGGATCGACCACGGCTACCACGTGGTCGACGACGCTGACCTGGTGGCCCGCTGCGCCGAGAGCCAGATCGCCTTCACGGTGTGCCCGACCACCACCGGCTACACCACGATCTGGCGCGACCTGAGCGCGTCCGACCACGCCATCAGGCAGATGGACGCCGCCGGCCTCAAGCTGATGGTCAACTCCGACGACCCCGCCATGTTCGTGTCCGACCTCGCCAACGAGTACGTGCGCCTGCACCGCGAGATGGGTCTCAGCCTCAGCACCCTCAAGGAGATGGCCCTCAACGGGATCGACGCCTCCTGGACCGACGACGCCACCAAGGCCTCGTGGCGCACCGAATGGTCGGCGGAGATCGACGCCCTGTTCGCCTCCGTCAACGGCGGTTAGCCGTAGCCTGTGCGTCCATGACGCACCGCACCCCCGAGGAACTCGACGCCGGCCTGGAGCACGTCCGCGGCGCGCCGTCCGACGGCGGCGAGCTGCGGCTGATCGTCCGCCGCCCCGATGTGGGTGAGCGCGAGCTCATCGACGAGGGCGTCCTCGACCTCGACTCGGGCCTGGTGGGAGACACTTGGGCGCCGCGGGGCAATTCTCGCTCACCGGACGGCCGTGCCGACATCCTCGCCCAGGTGACCATCATGAACTCACGCGTCCTGGACGTGATCGCCGGGCCGGTCGACCGCTGGCCGCAGGCCGGTGACCAGCTCTACGCCGATCTCGACCTCAGCCACGACAACCTGCCCGAGGGCACCCGGCTGGCCGTCGGCGAGGCACAGCTCGAGGTCACCGGCGTTCCCCACACGGGGTGCGGCAAGTTCGTCCAGAGGTTCGGCCTCGCCGCCATGCGCTGGGTCAACTCCGACACCGGCATGAGCCTCAGGCTCCGGGGCGTCAACACCCGGGTCGTGAAGCCCGGGGCGATCCGCGTGGGCGACCGCGTCACCAAGGCCGACGGAGCTTCCGGCTACGCCGATTGGTCCGGCGGCGAACCCTAAGGTCGACGCCTTCATCCAGGCGTCGAAGCGGTGGCCCGCCGAGATCACCGCACTGCGACCGGTCCTGCTGCGCACCGGGCTGACCGAGGAGTTCAAATGGCGCTCGCCCTGCTACAGCCACGGCGGCAAGAACATCGTCATCGTCCAGGACATGAGAAACTGCCTAGCCCTGATGTTCTTCAAGGGAGCGCTGCTGGCTGACCCCGACGGAGTATTCGTGGACCACGGCCCGAACTCGCGCTCGGCCCGCCGTATCGAGTTCACCTCGGTAGACGACGTGACCCGACTGGCCGACACCGTCAGGGCCTACATCGACGATGCCGTCAGCGTCGAGGAACTCGGCCTGAAGGTGGGCCCGCACCCCGCACTCGTCCTCGTCGAAGAGCTACAGAACCGCCTGGAGCAGGATCCGGCGCTCAAAGCGGCGTTCGAGGCGCTCACCCCCGGCCGCCAGCGGGAATACAACGTGCACGTCTCCGGCGCCAAGCAGGCCAAGACCCGCGAGGCCCGCATCGACAGGTACGCCCCCAAGATCCTCGCCGGCAAGGGCCTACGCGACCGCTGACTTGCGGCCCTAACTGTCAGCAGGTTCTTGGTCAGCCGGCCGGCGACAGGTCGATGCTGAGTTCAAGGCCGAGCGCGGCAGCGGCCTTGTGGAGGGTCGTGAGTGTTGCGCTCGTGCCGCCGGCCTCGAGACGGGCTACCGCCGCTTGGCTAGTGGACATTCGAGCAGCCAGTTCGCGTTGGCTTAGGCCAACCGACTCCCGGGCCTCGCGGACCTTCTCTCCCACTTCGATGGCCAGTCGAGCCGAGGCGATGGCCTCGTCGAATTCAGCGCGCTCGGCGGTGGTCATGGCGACGAGCCTTCGGTTGCGTAGCTCCTCAATCGTTGTGCGACCCATCAGTCCTCCTCCTCGGCGGTGTGTCCTTCAGCGATGCAGCGCCTCATGGCTTGGCGAGCGCGCCGGACCTCGACCCGCTCGGCTTGTCGTTGCTTGCGGAAGACGGTCAGCAGCACTATCCGCTGCCGCTCCGCGAAGTAGTAGGTGATGCGCCGCTGGGCGCGGCCAACGTCGATGCGCAACTCGAACAGTCCCTCTCCCAGCGACCGCGACACCGGTCCCCGCAGTTGATTGCCGCGCTCCGAGAGCCGTTCGACGGCGACGAGCACCCTCGCAAACTCTCTCACGGGCAGAGAATCGATCCATTGCTCGACTTCTGGTTCCAACTCGACTGACCACATGATATCAAGAATGATATCGCCATGTTGAGACTCGCTGTTCTGCCACTAGGTCCGCTGGCTTGTCGCACCCCGCGGCTATGGTCGTCGCTGGCGGCGCTTAGACATTGGATTCATCCTCGCGAATTAGATCGGACATCGAGCCCTGCATTTCACACGCGGCCGCCTAGCCCAGACGCGTACGAGCAGGGAGCAGTGCCGTGAACGAGCACGAAGAATTGTCGCAACCCGACCCCGCGGAGATGGCCCGGCTGGCCCGTGAGCGCCTCAGGGCACGGCGGGCCAAGTCAGACATCGTCAATCAGGCTGTCGAGTCGGCGGCACCGGCGGACAGACCGCGGCGAGTCTGGCGAGGATGGCCCGCCGACGGCCCTCCTGGGCTTCGGGCGGTGCACACAGAGCTATCGGCGTTGCAGGTGGTGCGCCGGGCCGAACTGCTGATCTCGCTCGGCTGGCCGGCGGACTCGCTCTATAGCGATCCCGGCGTCAACAGCCCCGACGAGTTGGAGGCCGCCCGGCTACTGCTGTGGACGGCGTCGGGCTGGATGGACACCGACAAAGTGCTGGACCTGGTGGCGGTGGCTGCCATCAGCAGGGGCTGGTCGGACATCCCGGCGACGGAGTTGTTCGCTGAGTTGCTCCCCGAGCCCAGACCCGGTCCTTAGCCGGGTCGCCGGAAGGAGAGCCTGTCAGAAATCTCGGTGGAGAAATGGGTGGCATTTCCATGAATTCGTACCGAGATTTCTGCTACAGGGATCTCGGTGGAGAAATGGGTGGTATGTCCAGTAATTCGTACCGAGATTCTGTGACAGGGACCTTGGCGCTCAGGTTTCGGGGGTGAAGGCCACTGGCATGCTCAACAGGCCTGCGAACAGGGCGGTGGGCTGGTGTACGACCTCGCCGGAGGGGTGGATGTCGGGGATGCGGCTGTAGATCTCTCGCAGGATCACCTGGAGCTGAAGCCGGGCCAGGTTGGCGCCCAGGCAGTAATGCTCGCCGAAGCCGAACGCGAGCTGGGTGCGGGGCTGCTCGCGGGTGATGTCGAACACGTCGGGCTCGTCGAACACCCGGGGGTCGCGCAGCGCGGCGGTGAAGCTGCACACCACTTTGCCGCCCTCGTCGATCGGCTGGTCGTCGATTTCGGTGCCGGCGTTGGCGGTGCGGCGGATGTTCCGCAGGGGTGGCCGGTAGCGGAGGATCTCCTCCACGGCGCCCGGGATGTGGTGGTCCAGGTCCGACACCAGCAGGTCGCGCTGGTCGGGCCACTCGGCCAGGATGCGGATGGCCTGAGCGGTGGCGGTGCGCACCGTCTCGTTGCCGCCGACCGACATCAGCATCAGGAACCAGCCGGCCTCCTCGTCGGTGGCGCCCCGCTGATCCCCCTCGACGCCCTCGAGGGTGCCGTTGACGTAGGCCGACATCACCGTGCCATCGTCGGAGCCCCGCTTCTCTCGGGCGATCTCCTGGCCGAGCAGGTGGATCTCCAGGGCAGCCTCCAGCGACTGCTCGAGCCGTGTGTCCGGACCTCCGCCGACCGCGCCGACCATCCGGTTGGAGATGTCGAAGATCTGCTCGCTGCGCTCGGGAACGCCCAGCAGCTCCGCGATGACCCGCATCGGCAACTGGGCCGCGATGTCGTTGATGCCGTCGGCAGTGCCGTTCGGTGCGATCCTGTCGATGACCCCCTTGGCGATCGCCTCCACCCGGGGACGCAGCGCCTCCACCCGCCGGGGCGTGAAGATGGCCGCCACCAGCCTGCGGTACTGGCTGTGCTTGGGCGGATCCATGTTGATCAACATGTTCGACATGGCCTCGACCCGAGCTGGATCGGGATCGACCAGCAGCGCGGTGCGGCGCTGCGACGAGAACATCGCCGGATCCCGCAGCACCGCTTTGACCTCCTCGTAGCGGTGCACGAACCACGCCCCCAGGATCTCCGGCTGCGAGGTGCTCGGATCGAACGTCCCCGGCTGCCAGCTGGTGGTGCCGGCCTCCCGCAGCTCGGCCAGGCGGGCGTGGGGACACCCCTCGACGTAGGCGTAGGGATCCAGCAGGGTCAGCTCGCTCGTCTCGGTCATCGGCGCCATTCTGCCCGAGCCGCGCCGGTGCCGCGCCCTAGACGTGCCGGTGGGAACCTCGCCGGACTCACGCCGACCCCTCTAGATGGCGCGGCCGGTGTCCACTACCGTCGAACTCGTGGGGAGCGCCCTCGGCGACCGAGGTCCGATCGTCGTGGTCGGAGCGGGACCGGCCGGCGCGTTGATGGCCGTCTATCTGGCCCGGCAGGGGTGCGACGTGACCGTTTACGAGTCTCGTCCCGACATTCGACGCGTCGACATCGGTGCGGGCCGGTCCATCAACCTCGCCCTGGCCACCCGGGGAATCGTGCCGCTGGTCGACGTCGGTGTGATCGACCGGGTCGACGCCATCACGATCCCCATGCGGGGCCGGATGATCCATGCCGGGGACTCGACCGAACCCGTCCTACAGCCCTACGGCACACGCCCCCACGAAGTGATCCACTCGGTGTCGAGACGCGACCTGAACGCCATCCTTCTCGACGCGGCCGAGGCCACCGGCCGGGTGAGCATCGACTTCGAGAGCTCCGTGCGCTCGATCGACTTCGACGCGGGTGCACTCGCCGTGGCCACGCCCGGCAGCATGCGCACCGTCCCGTTCGGCACCGTGTTCGCGGCCGACGGGGCCGGATCGGAGCTCCGTAGGGCGATCACTGCCGCCAACGGGGGCACGGCCGAGGTCGACTGGCTCGACCACGGGTACAAGGAACTGGAGATCCCTCCGGCCGACGGGGGCAGGTTCCGCCTCGACCCCCACGGGCTTCACATCTGGCCGCGAGGCGAATTCATGCTCATAGCGCTGCCCAATCCCGAAGGCGACTTCACCGCCACCCTGTTCGCGCCCAACGAGGGCGAGCAAAGCTTCGCATCGCTGTCGGACCCGGAAGCGGTGTCGCTGTTCTTCAAGGAGGAGTTCGGTGACTTCGTGCCCCTGGTTCCCGACCTCGTCGAGCAGTTCTTCGAGAACCCCGCCGGCCGGCTGGCCACCATGCGATGCCGCGGCTGGTCGGCGGACGACCAGGCGGTGCTCCTAGGTGACGCCGCCCACGCCATCGTGCCCTTCCACGGGCAGGGCATGAACCTGGCCATGGAGTCGGCCCGGGCCCTCGACCGGCATCTCCGGGCCCAGCCCGACGACATCGCGGCCGCCTTCACCGCCTTCGAGGCCGAGCGCAAACCCAACGCCGACGCCATCGCCGACATGGCGCTCGACAACTACGTGGAGATGCGGGCCGGCGTGGTCGACCCCGGCTACCTGATCCGGCGCGAGCTGGCCCTGGAGCTCCAGCGCCGCCACCCTGACCGCCTGAGCCCGCGCTACAACATGGTGATGTTCTCGACGATGCCCTACGCCGAGGCCGCTGCCCGCGCCGCCCGCCAGGGCGAGATTCTGGGCGAGCTGACCGCCGGCAGGGCATCGCTGGACGACGTCGACATGGACCGAGCAACTGAACTCGTCGCCAGACTGGAGCCTCTGCCCGAACCCGACCCGTTGGCCAGGCCCAACGTCCTGTCGGTGTGATGGGAGGGCTCCCATGAGCGACGAACTCACCTACGACTCCTACCTGCGGATTCCCCAGTTGCTGTCGCTCCAGCAGTGCCGCTCGACCGACCCCGACACCGGCGAGCCCGAACACGACGAGACGCTGTTCATCGTCATCCACCAGGTCTATGAGCTGTGGTTCAAGCAGGTCCTCCACGAGCTCGACGAACTCTGCCGCCATCTCGACGCCGACGAGCCGTCCAGGGGAACCCACCAGCTGAAGCGGGTGCTCAAGATCCTCAAGACGCTGGTCGCCCAGCTCGATGTGCTCGAGACCATGACCCCGCTCGAGTTCGCCTCCTTCCGGCCGTTCCTGGAGAGCGCCAGCGGCTTCCAGTCGTCCCAGTTCCGCGAGCTCGAGTTGCTGCTCGGCCAGTTCGACGCCTCCCTGCTCGACCTGGTCGATCACGACCCGGCTGCTCGGGCCCGGCTGGAGCGCCGGTTGCAGGAACCGACAGTCTGGGACGCCTTCGTCCGGTGCCTCGGCCGCAGCGGGTACGACATCGGTGAGTCGGTGACCGACCGCGACGTGACGCTCCCGCACGAGCCCTCAGAAGAGGTTCAGGCCGCCCTGGTCGAGATCTACCGAACCGATCCTGCGCTAATGGAGGTCTGCGAGCTGCTGACCGACTTCGACGAGGGCTTCATGGAGTGGCGCTACCGCCATGTGATGATGGTGCAGCGCACCATCGGCACCAAGCACGGCACAGGCGGCTCTGACGGGGCCGCCTACCTTCGTACCACCATCATGCGCCCCGCGTTCCCCGACCTGTGGGCCATCCGCACGTCGTTCTGAGCGCCACCTAGCCGGCCTGCCCCAGGATGAACCGGCCGGTGGGGGAGTCGGGGGCGCGCAGCTCATCAAGGATGTCGAAGTGGTCGCAACCAGGCACGACCTGGAGCGAGATCTGCGACAGATGCTGTCTCCACGCGGTGTGCAGAGCGTTGGTCTGCGCATGGAACGCGTCCGATTCCTCGGATCCGATCAGCAGGTGAACCGGCACATCCTTGAGCGGCCGACGGTAGAGCGGCGAGAGTCCGGGTACGTCTGCGGCGACGAGGCCCACGGCGTCGTTCACGTACGACGCGGCGATGGGGGCGAGGTCGTACACGCCGCTTATGAGCACAGCCCTCGCTGGCAGTTGCGCGGCATCCTCGCCTCCCATGCCCGAGAGAATCGCGGCGGTGAGATGGGCTCCGGCCGAGTGTCCGGCCAGCACGATCCGGTCGCGATCGAGGCCGAATTCACCTGCCCTGCGCGCGAGTGTCGAGAGAGCTAGCGCCATCTCGTCAACGATCTGGGCCAGGCTCGCCTCGGGAGCCAGGGTGTAGCCGACCCCGACGAGGGCCCAGTTGTTGCCGGTGAGGCAGCGGGCAGGAAAGCCCGACCACATCTTGCTGCCTCGCTGCCAGAAGCCGCCATGGATGAACACGAGGCAACCGATGGGGTCGGATGCGCCGCGCGGCCGGTACAGATCCATCTTCTGACGCGGCCCGGCTCCGTAGGCGACGTCGAGCGTGCAGAGGACCCCAGGTGCAGTGGCGAGTTCCTCCGTCTCGGTCTCGAGTCGTTGGAGAACACCGACCGCGTCTCTGGCCGACTTGCTGGGAGAGAGCTGCCAGTCCAGCTCCTCTTGCGAGAGATGATCAAACGCAACTCTCATGGGTCAGGTCGTTCCGGGCATGACTTCCACTCCGGATGATTCTGGCGGCAGTTCCGGAGTCATGCCCTTGAAAGGATCGATCTGGCCTTCCGAGAGACCTGCGCTGACCGTTGCCATACCAGAGGCGATAAGTCTGCTGACGCGTATAGCAATAGCGCCCCGGAGTTGTCCGGATCGATGATTGTGCGTGCTGCCGCGGTGCCGAGCGGCTGCGGCACAGACCAATCATCCAGACAGGAGCATGGGGCGATGGCCGATACGTACGTCCTTATCCACGGGGCATGGCACGACGGGTCTGGCTGGGCCGACGTGGCCGACCGCATCCGGGCCGAGGGCCACACCGTCCACACCCCGACACTGGCCGGCAACGGCCACGGGGACGACATCGACCGCACGATCGGCCACGACGTTGCCACCGCGTCGGCGGTGACGTACATCGAGCAGAACGACCTGAGCGACATAGTCCTCGTAGGACACAGCTACGGCGGCACGATCATCTCCGCCGTCGCCGAGGCGATCGGCGAGAGGATCAAGCGGCTCGTCTACTGGAACGCCTTCGTGCTGCTCGACGGCGAGTCGATCGACGATGTCAGCCCGCCCCACTACAAGGGCATGATGGACGGCAGTGCCGCCGAGCGCGGCGACGGGGCGTGTGTCCTGCCCTTCGTCGTGTGGCGCGAGGTCTTCTGCAACGACATGGACGTCGCCGAGGCCCAGCGAACCTACGGGTTGACCAGCCCCCACCCCCGCAAGACGCTGTCGGACAAGCTGAGCCTGAAGCGATTCTGGGACCTGCCCATCGGGAAGTCCTACATCAACTGCACCGAGGACATCGCCATGCCCCACGGCGAGTACGCATGGCATCCCCGCTTCAGCGCCCGGCTGGGCCTGGCCCGCATCGTGCAGATGCCCGGCGGCCACGAGGCGCTGTTCTCCGACCCGGAACTGCTGGCCGCCAAGATCATCGAGGCCGGACGGGACTGAAGCAGGCGCTCCCCGGACAGTCTCAAGTCTGCGCGGGAAGCTTCTTGCTACATAGCGGTATTGTTATGGCATGCGGCCTGCGGAGCTGCTGTCCCGGCAGATCCGGCTGCGGCACATGGTCGTAGCCGCCACCATCGCCCACCGTGGATCGATCCGCGAGGCCAGTGCAGTCCTGCACCTCACGCAGCCGGCGACGTCGCGAACGTTGGCCGAACTCGAACGGATCCTCGGCGTCCGGCTGTTCGACCGGGGCCCCAAGGGCATGACGGTCACCGCGGCCGGCGCGCCCCTCATCACTCACATGCAGCTCGTCGCTTCGGAGGTGGGCTCGCTGTTGCGGCACGCTGAGGAGATCGTCGACGGTCGCAGTGGGGAAGTGCGGGTGGGCACGCTGCTGGCCGGGACGGCGGACATCCTGCCCAGTGCCGTCTTCGAGCTCACCCGCCGGCTCCCCGACATCCAGGTCGCGATCTCCGAGGGGACACCGGACCGGCTTCACGAGAACCTGATGTCAGGTCAAGTCGACTTCGTGGTGGGCCGGGTGACCCCTCTCGCCTCGATGCGGGGGGTGCAAGTTGAGCCGCTGTACGACGACGACGTGCATGTGGTCTGCACCCCCGGCCACGCCCGCTCCCGCCACCGGGGCAGCCTGGCCGAGCTGGTAGACGACGCCTGGATCCTGCCCCCGCGCGACACGTCGCTGCGCCAGCAGATCGAAGCTGCGTTCATTCGGGGGTGCAGCCGCACACCGGGCAACGTCACCGAGTGCGTCGCTCCAGTGCCTCTGCGGGCGCTCGTGCTACGGGGCGAGCACCTGGCGGTCGTGCCGTCGGGGGTCTTCACCGACGACTTCGAGCGCGACGCGCTGGTGTCGTTGCCGGTCGACATCGAGGGCACGTTGGTCCCCGTCGGCGTAATCACCCGATCGGGTGGCGAACTGCCCTCCAGCGCCCGCGCCCTCATCGAGGCGTTGCGACACGCAGCCGGCGATCGGACCGAGACGTGACACTCGCCGGCTGCGGCGGTTACCAGGACTGGTATGTGGCATCGGAGACTTGGCACTCGCGTCCAGCCGGGCAGCGACTTAGATTCGAGCCATGGCTGCGATGACTGACTACCCAGATGTCGGGCTCTACATAGGGGGTTCCTGGCGAACGACCGCCGATGATCTGCCGGTGGTCAATCCGGCGAACGAGCAGGTCATCGGCCGGGTGGCCCGCGCCGGCCGGCAGGATCTCGACGACGCCTTGGAGGCAGCCTCCAAGGGGTTCGAGGTCTGGAGCCAGACTGCGCCCAAGGACCGGGCCGAGGTCCTGCGCACGGCCGCGTCGCTCATGCGGGAGCGCCAGGCCGAGATCGCGCACGACATCACCCTCGAACTGGGCAAGCCGTACCCGCAGGCCAAGCTGGAAGTCATCCGGGGCTGCGAGTTCTTCGAATGGGACGCCGGGGAGGCGGTGCGCACCTACGGTCGGGTCATCCCCAGTGCACCGGGCATCAACTACATCGTGCACCAGCAGCCCATCGGGCCGGTGGCCGCGTTCTCGCCCTGGAACTTCCCGATGAGCCAGCCTGCTCGCAAGGTGGCCGGCGCGGTGGCCGCGGGGTGCTCGGTCATCCTCAAGCCGGCCGAGGAGACCCCGGCGGGTGCCATGCACATCGTGCGGGCCTTCCACGACGCGGGCCTGCCGCCCGGTGTGCTGAACCTGGTATGCGGCGTGCCGTCTGAGATCTCCGAGCATCTGATCCCGCACGAGGCGATCCGGCTCGTCGCCTTCACCGGCTCAACTGCGGTGGGCCGGCACCTCACCGGGCTGGCCTCCGACCACATGACCCCGGTGCTGATGGAGCTGGGTGGCCACGCGCCGGTCATCGTGTGCGAGGACGTCGATGTCAGGGCGGCCGCGGTCACTTCAGCGGTTCGCAAGATGCGCAACGCCGGGCAGGTCTGCACGTCTCCGACGCGGTTCTTCGTCCATGACAGCATCTACCGGGAGTTCCTCGACACGTTCACCGAACGGGCCGCGGCCACGGTGGTCGGCGACCCGATGGAGCCCGGCGTGGAGATGGGGCCGCTGGCCAACGACCGCCGGCTGGCGGCGATGACCGAATTCGTGGCCGACGCCCGCGACAAGGGCGCCGAGGTCACCACGGGCGGATCGCGGATCGGAACGTCGGGCTACTTCTTCGAGCCCACCGTGCTGGCCGACGTCCCCGACGATGCCCGGGTGATGCAGGTCGAGCCTTTCGGGCCCCTGGCCATCGTCAACCGGGTGGGTTCGCTCGACGAGGCCATCGATCAGGCCAACTCGGTGCCCTTCGGGCTGGCGGCCTACGGGTTCACCAACAGGGCCGACTACATCGACCGGATGGTGGAGCGGGTCGAGACCGGGAACCTCTCGATCAACACGCTGGAGGCCTCCGTGCCCGAGACGCCCTTCGGTGGGGTTAAGTCCAGCGGCTACGGCCGCGAGGGCGGGGTAGAGGGCCTGCACAACTACATGGTCGTCAAGAACGTCTCCCACAGCATTTCAATCGTCTAGCCAAGGGGCAGCCCCGCGCCATGCACTACGCCAGAGGTGACGCCAAGGCCTACGCCCACGCCAACATGAAGGGGATCTGGGCGGCCGCGCTCACGCCGTTCACCGAGGACGGGCAACTGGATGAGGACGGGTTCGGTGAGAACGTCCGCCACTGGACCGAGGACCTGGGCATCGCAGGGCTGTTCGTGTGCGGCAAGCAGGGCGAGTTCTTCTCGATGAGCCCCGACGAGCGTAAGCGGTGCCTGGAGCTGGCGGTGGAGGCCGTCGCTCCGGGGGCCCAGACGATCATGTCGTGCTCGGACCAGAACCTCGACGTGGTCCTCGATCTGGCCCGCCACGCGCAGGGTGCCGGCGCCGACTACATCGTGGTGCACGCCCCCACTCTGCACTTCGTGCACGAGCACGACGAGACCGTGTACCGGTACTACGAGACGATCTCTCAGGCAGTGGACATCGGCATGGCGCTGTGGAGCCATCCCGACAGCGGCTACCTGATGTCGCCGCAGCTGTGCAACCGGCTGGCCGACCTCGAGAACGTGGTGGCCATCAAGTACAGCGTCCCCCGTCCGATGTACGCCGAGCTCACCGCGCTGGCCGCCGACCGCATCCAGGTGAGCACCGCCTCGGAGGATGAGTGGCTCGACAACATCCTCGAACTCGACTGGAAGCTCTACCTGTGCTCGTCGCCTCCCTTCCTGCTCCAGACGGCCGCCGACCGGCGAATGCACGACTACACCCAGGCCGCCTTCGCCGGGGACGCCGCCGGAGCCCGCCGCATCAGCGAGAGCCTCAACCCAGTGCGCGACGCGCTGAAGCGGACCAGGCCAGCCGAGAAGCCCCACGCCCACCAGAAGTACTGGCAGGACCTGCTCGGGCAGGTTGGGGGCCGTGTCCGCCCACCGCTCCTAGAGCTGACCGACGACGAGAAGGCAGCCACCCGCGAGGCCTTCGACCAATGCGGACTGCGGGTGTGATCCAGTAAGGAAAGAGGTCATGACCCGGCTCACAACATTCAACTTCCAGAACTGGATCGAAGAGCACCGCGACCTGCTCAAGCCACCGGTCGGCAACCAGCAGATCTGGGAGGACGCCGACCTCATGGTCACCGTCGTGGGCGGACCCAACCGGCGCACCGACTTCCACGACGACCCCGTCGAGGAGTTCTTCTACCAAATGGAGGGTGACATGGTGCTGAAGGTCATCGACGATGGTGTCCACCGCGACGTCCCCATCAGCGAGGGCGAGATCTTCCTGCTGCCGGCCCACGTTCGCCATTCCCCCCAGCGCCCCCAGGCCGGGTCGATCGGGCTCGTCATCGAGCCGAAGCGTCCCGAAGGGGAGAAGGACGCCTTCGAGTGGTACTGCTTCGAGTGCCAAGCACTGGTGCACCGCGTCGAGGTGATCCTGACCAGCATCGTGCGCGACCTGCCCCCGCTGTTCGAGCGCTTCTACCAGCACGAGGAACTGCGAACATGCCCCCAGTGCGGGACGCTGCATCCGGGCAAGGAACCCCCCGAAGGCTGGGTGAAGCTGTAGCAGGGGCGCCGACGTTCGGCGACTCGGGGACGCAACCGCGGACGTGCTATCCCAGGATGCATAACTCAATTGGTATGTCTTCGCCCATAGCCGGCACTGGCGGGCTCGATCCGCGGAATCTAGATTCGACCAAATCGCGGTGCGTACGGTCCCGCGTAATCAAGGGAGGGCAAATGGGAGGAACCACGAATTTGAGACGCACGCGGTCATGGTGGCTTTGGCGTGCGGTGGCGATTGTGGCCACGTTCGGCATCTTGGCGGCCGCCTGCGGCGACGATGACGAGGATGCCGCACCGGCCGAGACGGCGGAGGCCGCGCCCGAGGCTGCACCTGAGCCGGAACCGGCTGAAGAGCCCGAGGCTGCACCTGAGCCGGAACCGGCTGAAGAGCCCGAGGCTGCACCTGAGCCGGAACCGGCCGAGGAACCCGAGGCTGCACCTGAGCCGGAACCGGCCGAGGAACCCGAGGTGGTCGGCGGGGAGGTCAAGGTCGGGATGATCACCACCCTCTCAACCGGGGCGGCCTACCTCGGCGAGGGAATCCGCGACGCCTTCATACTGGCCTTCGAGCTCGACGGCCGTTACGAACTCGATCTCATTGTTGAGGATGACGGCCGCGATCCGGCTTTCGCCCAGCAGTTGGCCGACCGCATGCTCACCAGGGACGAAGTCGACGTGATGACCGGGATCGTGTTCTCGAACGTCGCCGGCGCGGTCGTGCCGCAGGTGGTCAACGCGGGAACCATCTACATCAGCCCCAACGCAGCGCCGTCACCATTCGCCGGCGCCCAGTGTCACGAGAACTACTTCGTGGCGTCCTGGCAGAACGACAACCAGTCCGAGGCGATGGGCGTGTACGTCGCCAGCCAGGGTTACGACAGCGTGATCGCGCTGGCGCCGAACTATCAGGCCGGCCACGACCTGGTGGCCGGCTTCAAGCGCTTCTTCGGCGAAGTGGACGAGGAGATCTACACCGAGCTGGGAGCGACCGACTACGCCCAGGCCATCGCGCAGATCCGGGAGGCGAACCCCGAAGCGGTGTACTTCTTCTACCCCGGCGGGATGGGCATCGCCTTCGTGCAGCAGTACATCGCGTCCGGTCTCGAGATCCCGATATTCGGCCCCATGTCGTCGTTCGACGAGGTCATAGTGGACGCCATCGGGGACGTGTCCCTGGGCCTGTTCAACTCCTCGTTCTGGGCGCCCGACATGGACAATGAGGCCAACAGGGTGTTCGTCGAGGCGTACCGCGAGAAGTACGGCACCACCCCGACGGCCTACGCAGCCCAGGGCTACGACGCCGCGCTGCTGCTGATCTCCGCACTGGACGCCAACGGAGGCAGCGCCAGCGACACCGCCGGCATGCGCGAAGCGCTCAAGGCTGCCGACTTCGACAGCGTCCGCGGCAAGTTCAGGTTCAACACCAACAATCACCCGATCCAGGACTGGTACCTCCTCGAGGTCATCAGGGATCCGGTCCACGGCGACCTCACCAACACGATCGTCGCCACCATCCTTGAGGATCACGAGGACGCCTACGCCTCCGACTGCCCCTTGACCGGCTGAACGTCGGCTACGTTCGGGCCGGTCCGCCGGGTGCTCGCGCTCCCGCGGACCGGCCCGACCCATTCCCGACTAGCGGCGCGGCGACAGCATGAACCTGTTCATTGAGCAGACCCTGAACGGGCTGCAGCTGGGCTTCACCTTGTTGATGGTCTCAGCGGGGCTCACGCTGATATTCGGGATCATGAACATCATCAACCTGGCCCATGGCTCGTTGTTCATGGTCGGGGCGTTCGTGGCCGCGGACGTGGGGGGCCGCACCGGCAACTACCTGCTGGCCCTCCTGGCCGGCATTGCCGGAGCGGCGGTTGCCGGCCTGATCGTCGAGTTGGGCCTGATCAGGCGCCTGTACCACCGCGATCACCTCTACCAAGTCCTGGCCACGTTCGCGCTGGTGCTGATCGCCAACCAGGCCGTGCAGATGATCTGGGGCCTGACGCCGAGGAGCGTCTCGGCCCCTGCGTTCCTGGATCGGACGGTGCCGGTGCTGCCCGGCCTTCCCTACCCGGCCTACCGTCTGGCCATCACCGCGGTCGGGATCGCGGTCATCGTCTTCCTGCACCTGCTGGTGGAGCGCACCCGGGTCGGCATGTGGATCCGGGCTGGCCGGACGCACCGGGAACTGCTGGGCGCGTTCGGAGTGAACGTCCGGCTGCTCTACACCCTGGTGTTCGCCGTAGGGGCGGGTCTGGCGGGACTGGCCGGCGTTGTGGCCGCGCCGTTCCTGTCGGTGGAGTCGGGCATCGGCGACCACTTCCTGATCCTGAGCTTCGTCGTGATCGTGGTCGGCGGCATCGGCTCGCTCAAAGGGGCCCTGTACGGCTCACTCATGCTGGGCCTGGCCGACACCTGGGCCCGCACGTACCTGCCCGACCTCTTCGGGCAATTCGTCGACCCGAGCACCGCGGCCACGGCCGGAGCCTCGGTGGCGTCGGCCAGCATCTACCTGGTGATGGTCGTCGTGCTGGTAGTCAAGCCCAACGGCCTGTTCGGTCTGGCCGATGAGTGATCCACAGACCGCGACGGCGAGCCCCACGCGGACCGGCCTCCGCTTCGGGCTCTGGGCGCGGGGCCCCTCCCGGTGGCACGTCGCGCTGACCGTGGTGTTCCTGGCGCTGCTGTCGGTGGCGCCGCTGTGGGTGGAGGCCAGCGGTCGGGGCTACCTGGTGACGGTGCTCACCCGGGTGGTCATCTTCGGGCTGGCCGCGATGAGCCTCGACTTCGTCATGGGCTACGGGGGAATGGTCAGCCTGGGCCACGCCACGTTCCTCGGCGCGGGCGCGTACACCGCGGGCGCGCTTACATACCACAGCCTGGACGGCTCCCGGCTCCTGGGGATCCCCGGCACCGACCAGGCGCTGGTGACCTGGCCCCTGGCCACGGTGGTCGGCGCGCTGCTGGGGCTGGTTATCGGCGGCCTGAGCCTGCGTACCAAGGGCGTCTACTTCATCATGGCGACCCTGGCGTTCAACCAGATGATCTACTTCCTGTTCAACGCGCTCGAGATATACGGCGGCGACGACGGCGTCGGCCTGTTCGCCGCCCGCCGAGCCATCGGACCGATCGACGCGTCGGACGACATGGTCTTCTACTACGTGTGCTTCGCGGTGCTAGTGGTCTTCACGGTGATCCTGAACCTAGTGGTCAGAGCACCATTCGGTCGGGTGGTGCGGGGCTGCCGCAGCAACATGGCCCGCATGGCCGCCCTCGGCTACCAGACCTACCGATACCGGCTGGCCGCATTCGCCCTGTCCGCCGCCATCACTTCGCTGGCCGGCGCTATGGCGGTGACCGAGTCGCAGTTCCTGTCGCCGTCGTTCGCGGAGTGGACCGAGTCGGGCGAGCTGCTGATCATGGTGATCGTCGGCGGGCTGGGCAGCCTGATCGGCGGCGTGATCGGCGCCGGCGCCCTGTTCCTGCTGGAGGAGCTGTCCATAGACATCACCGACAACTGGCAGTTCTTTGTCGGCATCGGCCTTCTCGCCATCGTGCTGGGGGCGCCCCGGGGGCTCACGGGAACGCTGCTCGGCGGGAGGCGCAGCCATGACTGAGCTGTCGTGCCAGGGGCTGCAGAAGGCCTTCGGCGGGCTGGTGGTCACCGACGACCTGGCGCTGTCGGTGGCGTCGGGCGAGATCCACGCACTCATCGGCCCCAACGGAGCGGGCAAGACCACGGCGCTGGCCCAGCTCTCGGGAGAGCTGCGTCCCGACGCCGGCACAGTGTGGCTCGACGGTGCCGACATAACGGATCTGAGCCTCCCGCAGCGGGTCCACGCGGGCGTCGCCCGCAGCTACCAGATCTCCTCCGTCTTCCGGGACTTCACAGCCCGGGAGAACGTCGAGCTCGCGCTGCAGGCGATGGACCGCCACAGCTTCAGGTTCTTCCGCCCGGCGGCTCGGAACGCGAAGCGCATCGAGCGGGCGGAGGCGCTTCTCGATCAGGTCGGTTTGGGGGAGGAGGCCACCGTGTCGGCACAGCGGCTGTCCCACGGCCAGACCCGCCAGTTGGAGATCGCCATGGCCATGGCCTCCGACCCGCAGGTGCTCCTGCTGGACGAGCCGATGGCGGGAATGGCCCCAGACGAGGCGACGAGACTGGCCGAGCTGATCCGAAGCCTGGCTGAGGCCGTCGCGGTGCTGCTGGTGGAGCACGACATGGACGTGGTCTTCTCCGTCGCCGACCGAATATCGGTGCTGCACCAGGGCTCGCTCATCGCCTCGGGCGATCCCGACCAGATCCGCGCCGATCCAGACGTTCACCGCCTGTACCTGCGCGACGACGTGGAGAGTTGATGATGCTGTCGGTTGAGTCGCTGGCCGGAGGCTACGGGTCCACCCAGGTCCTGTACGACGTGTCCCTCCATGTCGGCGAGGGCGAGATAGTGGGGCTGCTCGGCCGCAACGGCATGGGCAAGACGACCACCATCACCACCATCTTCGGTCTGCTGACGCCCGTGTCGGGCTCGATATCCCTGGACGGCGGCGACATCGCCGGCATCAGGCCGTTCAGGATCGCCCGCCGGGGCCTGTCGCTCGTTCCGGAGGGCCGGCAGGTGTTCCCGCTGCTGACCGTGGAGCAGAACCTGGAAGCCACGGCCCGGCCCTCAGTAACGGGGGACAGGAGGTGGACTCCGACTGCGATCTTCGAACTGTTCCCCCAGCTGGCCGAGCGCAAGACCCACCTGGGCGCGCAGTTGTCGGGCGGCGAGCAGCAGATGCTGGCCATCGGGCGGGCGCTGGTGATGAACCCCAGGCTGCTGGTGCTCGACGAGGCGACCGAGGGACTGGCACCCACCGTGCGGGCCGCCATCTTCGAGGTGCTGAGGATCCTCAAAGCCGAGGGCCAGAGCATCCTGATCGTGGACGCCTACCTGCGGCAGCTGCTCACCCTGACGGATCACAACGTGATCGTCGAGAAGGGCCGCACCGTGTGGTCTGGAACGACCCCGGACCTTGTCGCCTCGCCGGGAATCGCCGATCGGTACCTCGGGGTCGGTGTCTAGGTTGGACGCCGATGCCGCGGCAGCCCTGGACGCCGCCGATCCGCTGGCCGGGTTCCGGGACGATTTCCACATTCCGGCCGGTCCCGACGGCCTGCCGCAGATCTACCTCGTCGGCAACTCGCTGGGGGCCGTGCCCCGGGCGGCGGTTGACCATGTGAACACCGAACTGGAGCGGTGGGCCCGGCTGGGCGCGTCCGCCCATTTCGAAGGCGAGCTGGCGTGGCTGCCGTACCACGAGCTGCTGACGGACCCGCTGGCCCGTCTCGTCGGGGGGCGCCCCAGCGAGGTCGTGGCCATGAACTCGCTCACCGTCAACCTGCACCTGCTGATGGTGAGCTTCTACGACCCCACGGCGACCCGGCACAAGATCCTCATCGAGGACCACGCCTTCCCCAGCGACCACTTCGCGGTGGAGAGCCAGATCCGCCAGCGGGGCCACGATCCTGCCGAGTCGCTGGTCGTCGCCCGGCCACGGGCCGACGAGGAGACGCTGCGGCGGGACGACCTGCTGGCCCTGATCGCCGAGCACGGCCCGGAGCTGGCGCTGGTGATGCTCCCCGGAGTCCAGTACTACACCGGCCAGGTGCTGCCGATGGCGGAGATCACGGCCGCAGCCCACGATGTGGGCGCCCGGGTCGGCTTCGACCTCGCCCACGCCGCGGGCAACGTCCCGCTGGCGCTGCACGACTGGGGAGTCGACTTCGCCGTCTGGTGCAGCTACAAGTACCTCAACGGCGGCCCGGGCGGGGTCGGGGGCGCCTTCGTGCACGAGCGCCACGTCGGCGACCGCTCGCTACCCAAGTTCCTGGGATGGTGGGGCCAGCGCCCCGACATCCGCTTCGAGATGGGCACCGTGTTCGACCCCATCGGAACCGCCGAGTCGTGGCAGCTCTCGAACCCGCCCATCCTTGTCATGGCGGCGCTGCGGGCGTCGCTCGATGTGTTCGACCGGGCCGGGGGCATGGAGCCGCTGCGGGCCAAGTCGGAGCGGCAGATCGAGTACCTCGACCTCCTTATGGCCGAGGTACTCGGCGACCGAGTCGAGAGCATCACGCCCTCGGCGCTGGCTGAGCGGGGGTGCCAGCACTCGCTGCGGATCCTCGTGCCGGGCGTCGACGGCCAGGCCGTGCACCAGGGATTGGAGGACGCCGGCGTCGCCTGCGACTGGCGCTACCCCGACGTGATCCGGGTGGCGCCCGTGCCCCTCTACAACTCATTCACCGACATACACCGCTTCGTAGGCGTCTTGGCCCGCGTCCTCGACGAGGTCTCCCGCTGAGCCCCACCCGCCCGGCGAGCGCGTAGCGTGGTTGCGATGGCTGCTGCCCCCGGATCCGGCGAACCCCGCCCGTTGCACCCTGCTGCCGGACCTGATCCGGGGCCCGGGCGGGGCGGGCTGCGGTCGGCGGCCTGGTTCGACATCGTGGACGATCCGCTCATGTCGGGGATCTACCTCGAGCGCTACGGCAACTACGGGCTCACCCGCGAAGAGCTCCAGTCCGACAAGCCCAAGATCGGGATCGCCCAAACCGGCTCCGACCTGTCGCCGTGCAACCGGCACCACCTGGAACTGGCCAAACGGGTCCGGGAAGGCATCCGCGAAGCCGGTGGGATCGCCTTCGAGTTCGGTGTGCACCCCATCCAGGAGACCGGCAAGCGCCCCAACGCCGCGCTCGACCGCAACCTGGCCTACCTGAGCATCGTCGAGGTGCTCCAGGGCTATCCCCTCGACGGGGTGGTGCTCACCATCGGCTGCGACAAGACCACCCCGGCATGCCTGATGGCCGCGGCCACCGTCAACCTGCCCGCCATCGCACTGTCGGTCGGCCCGATGCTCAGCGGCTGGCACGAGGGCCGGCGCACCGGCTCGGGCACCATCATCTGGAAGGCCCGCGAGCTCTACGCCGCCGGCGAGATCGACGAGGCCGGCTTCATCGACCTGGTGGCATCGGCCGCACCGTCGGTGGGCTACTGCTCCACCATGGGCACCGCCACCACCATGAACAGCCTCACCGAGGCGCTGGGCATGCAGCTGCCGGGCTCGGCCGCCATCCCCGCGCCGCACCGGGAGCGGGGCCAGATGGCCTACCGCACCGGCGTGCGCATCGTCGAGATGGTGCGGGAGGACCTGCGCCCCTCCGACATCATGACCCGGGAGGCCTTCGAGAACGCCATCGTCGTGAACTCCGCCATCGGCGGATCCAGCAACGCCCCGATCCACCTCAACGCGGTCGCCGCCCACCTGGGCGTCGCTCTCGACAACGACGACTGGCAGAAGCACGGGCTGTCCGTGCCGCTGCTGGTGAACCTCATGCCCGCCGGCGAGTACCTGGGGGAGGACTTCCACCACGCCGGAGGGGTGCCCGCGGTGGTGGGCGAGCTCATGCGGAGCGGTCTCCTGCCCCATCCCGACGCGATCACCGCCAACGGCCGCACCATCGGAGAGAACTGCGCCGCAGCGGCCATCGCCGATCCCGACGTGATCCGCACCGCCGATGAGCCGCTGGTGGAGGACGCCGGCTTCGTGCACCTCTCGGGCAACCTCTTCGACAGCGCCATCATGAAGACCAGCGTCATCTCCGACGAGTTCCGGCAGCGCTACCTGTCCGACCCCGACGACCCCGACGCCTTCGAGGGCCGGGCCATCGTGTTCGACGGCCCCGAGGACTACCGGGCCCGCATCGAGGACCCCGACCTCGACATCGACGAGCACTGCATGCTCATCGTGCGCGGGGTAGGGCCGGTCGGCTACCCCGGCGCGGCCGAGGCGGTCAACATGCAGCCCCCGGCCGCGCTGCTGGTGCGAGGGGTGCACTCGCTGCCGTGCATCGGCGACGGCCGCCAGTCGGGCACCTCCGGCTCGCCCTCGATCCTCAACGCATCCCCCGAGGCCGCGGCCGGCGGCGGGCTGGCTTTGCTGCAGACCGGCGACCGGATCCGCATCGACCTGCGCCGCGGCCGGGCCGACATGCTGGTCGATGAGGCCGAGATCGAGCGGCGCCGAGCCGAGCTCGAGGCCTCCGGCGGCTTCCCGGTGCCGGAGTCGCACACCCCCTGGCAGGAGATCCAGCGGTCGATGGTCACCCAGATGGATGAGGGCATGGTCCTGCGCCCCGCACTGAAGTACCAGGACACCTCCCGCACCAAGGACCTGCCCCGCCACAACCACTGACCGCGGCCCAAGCTGTCTTGGGAGGTACCCCACCGTGATGCGAGCGGCCCTCAGGCGCCGGCGACGGCCTCGATGACCGGTGCTGCCGACTGGGGCGTGGTGTTCGACTGCGACGGCGTGCTGGTCAACACTGAGGAACTCGGATGGGAGGTATGGCGCGTCCTGGCAGGCGAGCACGGGATCGAGTTGACGCTGGCGGACCTGCGGGCGATAACGGGGTGCACGGACGAGCAGAGCGTCAGCTACTTCAGGAAGTGGCTGGGGGAGCCGGAGTTGGCCGACCTCGGCGCACGGTTTGCGGCGGAGTTCGCGGCGGCCAAGCGAGATCACCTCATCAGCTACCCCGACGCGCTCGAGACCCTGCGGGAACTGCGGGCCCGCGGCATCCCCGTCGCGGTGGCTTCCAACTCCACCTCCGCCGACGTCGAGGCCGCGCTGGCGCGAACCGGCCTGGTCGGGCTGGTTCAGGAGACGGTGGGCGCCGACCAGGTGGCATCGCCCAAGCCGGCCCCGGACCTGTACCGGCAGGCGGCTTCAGCGCTGGCACGCGATGTGGTGGTCGCCGTCGAGGACTCGCCCGCGGGGATCGCGTCGGCGCGAGCGGCGGGCCTGCCCGTGCTGGCCGTCGACCGGGGCGCCTTCGACCCGTCGTCGCTGACAGCGGCGACGGCTGTCTCTCCGGTCGTCAGCTACGCCGCATTGGAGTCGCTGGTCAGATCATCATCGGAACGCTCAGGCCGGAACTAGCGGATTCGCCGATCGCCCCGGACCGCGCTGGCAGACTTCGACCGATGGCCAGACGCCGGAGCCGGCAGGCCCCTCAGCCGGCGGCAGCGATTACTCCTCCGCCGCGGGGAGGCGCATACCGGCCGCTGTCCGACCGCGACTGCGAAGCCATCGTCGAGCACGCCCTCGCCATCCTCGCCGATGTCGGGCTGGCGGGCGCTCCGGCCAGCGCTCGCGACCGGCTGGTGGCAGGCGGTGCGGTCGAGCGCGACGACGGGCGGCTCACGCTTCCCCGGCCGATGGTCGAGGCGGCCATTGAGCGGTCGCCGTCCCGGGTCGATCTGCCCGGCTTCGTGGAGGACCGGGGACTGACCATCGGCGGAGGGACGGTGCACATCGGCACCGGCGGCGCCGCGGTCCAGACGCTCGACGCGGCCACCGGGGCGTACCGCCCCTCCACCCTGGCCGACCTGTGGTCGATGATGCGGGTCGTCGACAAGAGCCCCAACATCCACTACGGCTTGCGTCCCCTGGTCGGCCGGGACGCGCCCACCGGCCGGGACCTCGACCTGAACACCGCCTTCGCCTGTGTGGCCGCCACCAGCAAGCCGACCGGTGTCAGCTTCACCACCGCGGACAACGTCGACGCGGTCGTCGACCTGTTCGACCTCGCTCTCGGCCCCGACGGCCCCTTCGCTCGGCGGCCGTTCTGCATGGCGGTCGCCGTCCATGTCGTCCCGCCTCTGCGGTTCAGCGACGAGGGATGCGACATCATCGAGGCCGCCATCGAGCGGGGCATGGTGGTCCAGACCTGCTCCGCCGGGCAGGCCGGAGCCACCAGCCCGGCCTCGCTAGCCGGAGCGCTGGCCCAGGGGCTGGCCGAGATCCTGGCCGCCGTCGTGCTGATCGACGCCATCAAGCCGGGCCACCCGGCCATCCACGCCTTCATGCCGTTCGTGTCGGACCTGCGCACCGGGGCCATGACCGGCGGGGGAGGGGAGGCCGCGGTGGCCTCCGCCGGGGCCGCCCAACTGCTCAACGCGCTCGGGCTGCCCAACGCCGTGTCGGCCGGCATCACCGACGCCAAGGTGGCCGACACCCAGTCCGGCTACGAGAAGGGCTACACCGTGGCGCTGGCCGCCCAGGCGGGAGCGGACATGGTGCAGCTCTCTGTCGGGATGCTGGGATCGATCATGGTCGCCTCGCCCGAGGCGCTGGTCATCGACGACGAGATGTGCGGAGCCATCCTGCGCTCGGTCCGCGGGATCGACGTCACCACGGACGCCCTCGACCTCGCCATGGTCGAAGCGGTGGTGACCGGCGACGGCCACTACCTGGGCCATCCGCAGACGCTGGACCTGATGCGCACCGAGTACGTGTACCCCACGATCGGCGACCGGGCCTCGGTGGCCGACTGGGAGATCGCGGGCCGGCCCGCCATCTGGGACCGGGCCCGCCAGCGGGTGAGCGACATCCTGTCCGCCGGCCGTCCCGACCACCTGCCCGCCGGCGCGGAGGAGTCCATCCGGTCCGCCTTCGACATCCTCGTGCCACCCCAGCCGTGACTTCTGTGACCCAGCCATCCGATTTCGACCGGGCCCGCATCGTGGTCATCGGCGGCGGCGCGGTCGGCTGCTCGATCCTGTGGCACCTAGCCCAAGCCGGCCAGACCGACGCCGTACTGGTCGAGAAACACGAACTCACCGCCGGGTCGACCTGGCACGCCGCCGGCAACGTGCCCACCTTCTCCAACAGCTGGCTCGGCCAGCGGGCGGGCAACTACGCCTGGCGGCTCTACTCCGAACTGGCCGCCGACCCCGACGATCCCATCACCTACCGCCACACCCGGGCGTTCTGGCCGGGCCACACCGCCGAGCGCATCGACCACTTCCACCACGTCATCGGCATCGCCACCGGCCTCGGGTTCGACCTCCATCTGGTGTCACCGGCCGAAATGGAGGCGCTGCATCCCTTCTGGCGCGACGACGGAACGGTGATCGCCGGCCTACTCGACCCCTACGAGGGCGACATCGACCCCAGCGGCCTGGCCCACGGTCTGACCCGCCGGGCCAGGCGGCTCGGGGCCCGGGTGCGCCGTCACAGCCAGGTGATCGGCATCGAGCAGTTGGGGCCGGGGCATGACTGCGACTGGCGGGTCCATCTGGTCGCCGGCGGCGATCCGGCGGCCATCGACTGCGAGATCATCGTCAACGCAGCCGGGTTCTACGCGGCCGAGGTCGGCCGCATGGCCGGGGCCGACATTCCGTTGGCCGTGCTGGAGCACCAATACCTGGTCACCGGGCCGGTCGGCGAGCTTGCCGGCCACCGGGGCGTGCTGCCGCTAGTGCGCGACCCCGAGATCATGTTCTACCTGCGGCAGGAGCAGGACGCCTTCCTGTTCGGCAGCTACGGCCACGAGGGCCGCACGGTGTGGGAGACGGGCGCGCCCGACGTGTTCGACTCGGGCCTGTTCGCCGCCTCGACCGACGACATCGCCGAAGTGGCCTACCGGGCCGCCGCCCACGTGCCGCTGCTCGGCGAGGTCGGCATAGCCCGGTTCGTGAACGGGCCGATCGCCTACAGCCCTGACGCCAACCCCTTGGTCGGTCCCGCCGCCGGACTCGACAACTTCTATCTGGCCGCCGGGGTCCAGATCGGCATCACCCACGCCGCCGCGGCCGGCAAGGCGCTGACGGAGATGATCACCGGCGGCGACACCGAGTGGGACATGTGGCCGTGGGATCCTCGACGGTTCGGCTCCTGGGCGCTGGTCGGCAGCGGGCGCCGCAGCTACGCCAACGTGCGGGTCCGGGAGCTATACGAGCACCAGTACGCCGAGCCGTTCCCGCACCGCATCTGGGAGTCGGCCCGCCCGGTGAACCGGTCGCCCCTGTACGACACGCTCGCGGCCAAGGGAGCCAACTTCGGCCAGGTCGCCGGCTGGGAGCGGGCCTTCTGGTTCTCTTCCACCGCCCGCTATAGCCACAAGACGGCCAGCTACCGCGACGAGCCGTGGCACGACGCGGTGCGGGACGAGTGCCTGGCCGTACGAGACCGCGCTGGCATCATGGACCACCCGGGATTCTCTCGCTTCGAGGTCGCTGGTGCTGGAGCGGCTGGTTTCCTGGACCGGGTCTTCTGCACCAGGCTCCCCGACATGGGGCGAGTGCGGCTGGCCTACATGCTGCGCCCCAACGGGACCGTGTGGAGCGAGGCCACCATTGCACGCCTGGACCCGGACCGCTACCTGCTGCTGGCACCGACTGCGGCCCGCGAGCGCGACTTCGACTGGCTGCGCCGCAACCTCCGTCCGGGCGAGGACGTGGAGCTGCGGCTGGGCGAGAGCCGGACCGCCACGTTGATGGTGATGGGCCCGGCCAGCCGCGAGCTGCTGTCGCGCCTCTGCGACGACGACCTTTCAAGGGCGGCGGCGTCGTGGATGTCGGTTCGGCAGATCACGGTGGCCGGCGTCGAGGCCACCGCGCTGAGGGTCAGCTTCGTCGGCGAGCTGGGGTGGGAGCTGCATGTGGACGACGCCGACCTCGTCGCCCTCTATGAGGCCTTGCGGGAGGCCGGCGAGGACCTGGGGGTGAGCGACTTCGGGTCGTACGCCCTCGACTCGATGCGCATCGAGAAGGGCTACCACGGCTGGCAGACCGAGTTCGGGGTGGAGTACACGCCCTACGACGCCGGCCTCGACCGCTTCGTCCATCTCGACAAAGGCGAGTTCATCGGCCGCGCCGCCGCTCTTGAGGCCAGCCAGCGGTCACCGGAGTGGAACTACGGGATCTGGACCGTGGACATCGGGTCGCTGCCCGGCGAGCCCGGCGATCCGCCCCCATCGGCCACGATCCGGATCGACGATAAACCTGCTGGCTACGTCACATCGGCCGGCACCGGCTTTCGGACCGGCACCCGGGTCTGCCTCGGCTACGTCGAGGGACAACACGCGGCCGCCGACAACGGCTTCACCATCGACGTCTTCGGCACCCCCTGCCCCGCAACTCGCCACCGCCAAGCCATCTACGACCCCGACCACCAGCGGCCCCGCAGCTGACCTCTCCGGTCCTGTGGTCCACTATGGGCCATTAGTGGTACACTAGGGGCCAATGGTACGTGTTGAACTGGAGCGGATCGAAGCGCTGGAGCTGATGGGGATGGTCGTCGCGCATCTCAATGTTGCGGAGACGTCCGCCGAAGTGACGCCGCGCCTCGCGACCCTCCTAAGCATCCGAGACAAGCTGGCCGCTGGCTTGAGGGAGGATCTATGAGTTACACCGAAGCTGAAGTGTCCGCTGCGATCGCGGCGATGGAGAAGTACCGGTCCGGTCTCGACCACGAGGTCGGGGCCGCTCTAGCGGTCGTCGGCCTCTGTGCCGAGCGGGCCGGCAAGGAGATCGCCATACGCGACGACATGATTCGGACTGCCCACCGCGTGGGCGCCTCCCTGCGACAGATCGCCGAGGCGTCCGGACTCGGTCGCAAGACCGTCACCGCGATCGTCGAAGCGGACCCGGCCAGGGCTCGGGGGTAACGACAGCGCCCTCGGCCCCACACCTCGTCAGCGCAAGTCGTCTTCGATGTAGGCCCGGATGATGTCGTCGTAGCTGTCGTCAGCCTCGAAGCCCAGGGCAGCGGCGCGGGCGGTGTCGAAGCGCGAGGGCCATCCGGCCACGATCTGGGCCACGGCAGGGTCGGGTGACTCGGTAATCAGCGCCGCCGCTTTGGGGCCGGCCACCCGGCCGAGGGCCTCGATCTGCTCGCCGACCGTGACCGACACTCCTGGCATGGTGAGGTTGCGGCGGCCGTGGAGCTGCTCCGTGTCCAACTCGGCGGCATGGATCAGGAACCCAACTGCGGCCCGGGGGCTGGCGTGGGGATGGCGCACATCGCGGCTCACCGGCAGCTTGGCTTCGACACCGTTGAGGGGCTCGCGGATGATGCCGGAGAAGAAGCTCGAGGCAGCTGCGTTGGGTGCGCCGGGACGAACGCTGACGGTCGGGAGCCGGATCCCGATGCCGTCGAAGAACCCTCGCCGCGAGTAGTCGGCCAGCAGCGCCTCGCCGATCAGCTTCTGGGTGCCGTAGGAGGTGAGCGGGGTGGGATGGAAGTCGTCGGGGATGGGATCGGGGAAAGGCGCTCCGAACACGGCGATCGACGAGGCGTAGACCACCCGGGGCGTGATGGGGGAGAGGCGGATGGCGTCGAACAGCTGGCGGGTGCCGTCGAGGTTCACCGCCATGCCCTTGTCGAAGTCGGCCTCGGCCTCGGCGGAGACGACCGCAGCGAGATGGAACACCACGTCGGGTTCCAGCGCGACCAGCGCTTCGGCCTCGCTCGGGCTGGACAAGTCGGCCACATGGGCCGTACAGACCTCCGACTCGGCCGCGGCCTCGACCAGGTCGACGAGGTGGATCGTGTCGATGCTCTCGCCCCGCAGACGGCCCCGCTCCAGGAACCTTCGAGTCAGCTTGCGGCCGAGCATGCCCGCGCCGCCGGTGATGAGAACCCGCACTGCGTCAGCCTCGAGCGACCGGCAACGTCAGCCCCGGCCGATGAAGGGCATGCCGTTGGCCATCACCGTCATGGTCAGCACGTTGGCGTCGGCGGGGAGGCTGGCCATGTAGGCCACCGCCCGGCCGATGTCGGCCGCGTCCATGGTTGGCTCCGGCCGGATGCTTCCGTCGGACTGGAGCACCCCCTCATTCATCCGGGTGGTGAGAGGAGTTAGGGCGTTGCCGATGTCGATCTGGCCGCAGGTGATGCCGAAGGGCCGGCCGTCGAGCGACAGCGACTTTGTCAGCCCGGTGATGGCGTGCTTCGTGGCCGTGTACGGCGCGCTGTGGAGCCGGGGCACGTGAGCCGACACCGACCCGTTGTTGATGATCCGGCCGCCGGCCGGGTCCTGGGTCTTCATCAGCCCGAACGCTTGCCGGGCGCACAGGAACGAGCCGGTCAGGTTCACGTCCACCACCCGCTGCCATTGCTCGACGTCGAGTTCGTCGACCGGTACCGGCGGCGCGGCCGTTCCCGCATTGTTGAACAGCAGGTCGAGGCGGCCGTGATCGGCGCGCACCTTCTCGAAGAGGGTTTCGACCGAAGGCGGGTCGCTCACGTCGGCCGTCACGGCCGAACCTGACCCGCCCTCACGCTCGCACTCCGCCACCGTCTCGGCCAGCGGATCGGCCCGCCTGCCCACGGCCACCACATGCCAGCCGGCGCCGGCCAGGGCAACCGCCGCCGCCCGGCCCACGCCGGAGCCGGCGCCGGTCACCAGCGCGATCCTGTGTGCCTGCACAGTCGTATCTTCGCAGCGTGGGGGCGTTCTGTGCGCAACTGAGCCGCTTCAGGCGGCATATCTGCTCACAGAACTCGTTGACGCCGTTCTGTGCGCAACTGAGCCGCTTCAGGCGGCATATCTGCTCACAGAACGGGCAGGGGGCGTCAGGAAAGGTCGAAGCGGTCCAGGTTCATGACCTTGTGCCAGGCGGCCGCGAAGTCGTGCACGAACTTCTCCTGGGCGTCGTCGGATCCGTAGACCTCGGCGATGGCCCGCAACTGCGAGTTCGAGCCGAACACTAGGTCGACCGCGGTGGCCGTCCAGCGCAACTCGCCGGTGTCGCGGTCGCGGCCCTCGTAGACGTGCTCGGTCTCCGACACCCGCCACTCGGTGCCCATGTCGAGCAGGTTCACGAAGAAATCGTTGGTCAGCGTCCCGGCCCGGCCGGTGAGCACGCCCAGCGACGATCCCGCCGAGTTAGCTCCCAGCGCCCGCATGCCGCCTACCAGCACCGTCATCTCCGGCGCGGTCAACGACAGCAGGCTGGCCTTGTCGACCAGCACGGTCTCGGGACGGCGCTTGTCGCCGGCTCGCCAGTAGTTGCGGAACCCGTCGGCGATCGGCTCCAGTACCGCGAACGAATCGACGTCGGTCTGCTCCGGCGAGGCGTCGGTGCGCCCCGGCGAGAACGGGACCGTGACCTCGACCCCGGCACGCCGGGCGGCCTCCTCGACAGCCGCGCCGCCGCCGAGCACGATCAGATCGGCCAGCGAGACTCGCTTGCCGCCGCCTGCAGAGCGGTTGAACTCGGCCTGAATGCCCTCCAGCGCGTCCAGCACCTCGGCCAGAGACGCCGGATCGTTGGCCTCCCAATCGATCTGGGGGCCGAGCCGGACGCGGGCGCCGTTGGCCCCGCCTCGCATGTCGCTGTCACGGAACGTCGACGCCGACGCCCAGGCAGCCGACACCAGCTGCGCCACCGAGAGCCCCGAGTCGAGGATCTGAGCCTTGAGCGCCGCCACGTCGGCGTCGTCGACTAGGTCGTGGTCGACCGCGGGGACCGGGTCCTGCCAGATCAGCTCCTCGTCGGGAACCTCCGGACCCAGGTACCGGGCCACCGGACCCATGTCGCGGTGCACGAGCTTGAACCACGCCCGGGCGAAGGCGTCGGCGAACTCGTCGGGGTTCTCCAGGAAGCGCCGCGAGATCGCCTCGTAGGCGGGATCCATGCGCAGCGACAGGTCGGTGGTCAACATCACCGGGGTGTGGCTCTTCGACGGGTCGTGGGCGTCGGGCACGGTGCCGGCCCCGCCGCCGTCGACCGGAACCCACTGCCAGGCTCCGGCGGGGCTCTTGGTCAGCTCCCACTCGTAGGCGAACAGGGTCTCGAAGAAGCTGTTGTCCCAGGCTGTCGGAGTCGGCGTCCATGCGCCCTCGAGGCCACTGGTGATCGAGTCGCCGCCCACACCGGTGCCGAAGGTGCTGGTCCAGCCCAGGCCCTGCTCCTCCAGGCTGGCGCCCTCGGGCTCGGGGCCGACGTACTGGTCGCCGTCGGCCGCGCCGTGGGTCTTGCCGAAGGTGTGGCCTCCGGCGATCAGCGCCACCGTTTCGGTGTCGTCCATGGCCATGCGGGCGAACGTCTCACGGATGTCGCGGGCCGCGGCCAGCGGGTCCGGGGTGCCGTTGGGGCCCTCGGGGTTCACGTAGATCAGGCCCATCTGCACCGCGCCGAGGGGGTCGGCGAGCTCCCGGTCGCCGCTGTAGCGCTCGTCGTCGAGCCAGCCGGTCTCGGGACCCCAGTAGATGTCCTCCTCGGGCTCCCACACGTCCACCCGGCCGCCGCCGAAGCCGAACGTCTTGAAGCCCATCGACTCCAGGGCCACGTTGCCGGCCAGGATCATCAGGTCGGCCCACGAGATCTTGCGGCCGTACTTCTGCTTCACCGGCCACAGCACCCGGCGGGCCTTGTCGAGGTTGGCGTTGTCGGGCCAGCTGTTGAGCGGCGCGAAGCGGTGCGTGCCCGAGCCGCCGCCGCCCCGACCGTCATGGATGCGGTAGGTGCCGGCGCTGTGCCACGTCATGCGGATGATCAGCGGCCCGTAGTGGCCGTAGTCGGCCGGCCACCAGTCCTGCGACGTGGTCAGCACATCGGCAATGTCGGCCTTCACCGCGTCGAGGTCGAGGCTGTTGAACTCGGCCGCGTAGTCGAAGCCGCCGCCCATGGGGTCGATCAGGGCGGAGTTCTTGTTCAGGGGACGCAGGTTCAGCTGCTCGGGCCACCAGCGCTGGTTGGCCAGCGAGCCCATGGCCGCCGCGGGCGCCTCGTGCAGAACGGGGCAGCCTCCGGCGGAAGCGGCTTCGGTAGCGGGGCTGGTGTCTTGGGTAGTCATCAGTGCTCCTTGAATGATTGGGGGGTTGATGGTGTCGATCTCTCAGGGTTCCTGACCGGCGGCGACGGGCGCTTTCTGGCAGGTGGGGCAGTAGCCCCAGTAGATGACCTCGGCCTCGTCGATGTCGAAACCGAAGTCGTCGTCGACCTCCAGGCACGGCCGGTAGCCGGCCGCGCAGTCGACGTCCACCATGCGGCCGCATTCGCGGCACACCAGATGGTGGTGGTTGTCGTCGACCCGGTCCTCGTAGCGGGCCGGGGACCGGGCCGGCTGGATGCGCCGGATCAGGCCCTTCTCGGACAGCACGCCCAACGCGTCGAACACCGCTTGGCGCGACACCGCGCCGATGCTGGCCCGCACATCGCCGACTATGTCGTCGGCAGTGGCATGGGGGCGGGCCGACACGGCGGTCAGCACGGCCATCCGCTGGGCGGTCACCTGCATCCCGTGCTCTCGCAGCAGCTGCCGGGCGTCCTGGATCACGGGGCCACTATAGCAGCTATTCTGGACTAAGTCCAAACTATGAGTAAATCTGAAATCTAGGTCCTACTCGTGGGGCAGCATCACGTCGGTCCAGAACGTCATCATGTCGTCGTAGAAGAGCGGCACGAGATCGGGGTTGCCGGAGATGTGGGCGCCGCGCACTCCGAAGCCGGCCTCGATGGAGTAGAGGAAGCCGTCGCGGTCGACCAGCTCCGGATCGGGCTCGTCGGAGGTGGGCAGGATGAAGGCGCCGTCGTCGGCGATGTAGAAGGTGGGCGCCCCGGGTGTCACCGACGCCTCGGGTATGTACTCCAAGGGGGTTGTTCGGTCGAAGCTGTGGTTGGCGCCGGGCACGATCCGCACGGTGGCGTCGCCGCCGGAGGCCCGCATGGCCTGGATGTGGGCCTGGACCTGCACTGGTGGGCACCAGTCGTCGCGGTCGCCGATGATGGCCCGGACCCGGGTGGTGCCGACATCGGGGTCGAGGAACTGCTGCCCCGACCAGGGGTAGGCGGCGTACACCCCGACCAGCTTGGGGGCGCCGGCGGCCGCCGCCAGGTGCACCGACGCCGCGTTGAGCACGGCCGAGCCGCCCCGGCTGTGGCCCTGGGCGCCGATACGAGCCGGGTCGACGTCGGTGCGGGCCGCGAGGACCTCGGCCGCGGCCAGAACGTCCCAGGCGCTGGCCGCGAACGAGAACTGGACCTGTCTCACGACAGTGCTGACGACGCTACGGGTGCTGAACGGATCGATGGCGCAGGCCGCGACACCGCCGTCGGTGATTGCGGCTGCGATCTCCATGTGATGCAACTGGAGCCCAAGGCTGCCCGGAGCGATGATCACCACCGGGTGCAGCCCCGGTCCCTCCGGTAGGAACAGCTTGGCCCGCAAGTCCTGGCCCGGCATCGCGCCGGTGTCGGAGATCGCCTGATGGAAGTTCCTGGGGTTGGCCGACGGGATCGTCAGCGCCTCGCCGCCCAGGCCGTTGGCCAGCCGGAAATCGTCGTTGTGGATGGCGGCGTCACCGATCTCCATAGAGTGCCCGGCAGGGTAGAGGCTGCGAGCCCCACCAGTCAGGAGCTGAGGCAATGAGCAAGGTTGTGCTGATAACCGGAGCGTCGGCGGGCATGGGCCGCGAGGCCGCCATCCTGTTCGCCAGCGAGGGTCACCGCGTCTACGCCGCCGCCCGACGGATGGACCGCATGGCGGACCTGGCCGACCACGGCGTCACCCCGGTCGAGATGGACGTGACCAAGGGCGACGACAACGAGCGGGTCGTCAACCGGATCGTCGATGCCGAGGGCCGCATCGACGTACTGATCAACAACGCGGGCTTCGGCCTGTACGGACCGGTCGAGGAGATCCCGCTCGACGACGCCAGGTACCAGTTCGAGGTGAACCTCTTCGGCGTGGCCCACCTCACCCAGCTCGTCCTGCCCCACATGAGGACTCAGGGCTCGGGCCGGATCGTGAACGTCTCCTCGGTCGGAGGCAAGGTCTTCTCACCCTTCGGGTCGTGGTACCACGCCACCAAGCACGCCCTGGAGGGCTGGTCGGACTGCCTGCGCCTCGAGACCGCTCCCTTCAACATCCAAGTCGTGGTCATCCAGCCGGGCCTGATCAGGACCGACTTCGGTGATGTGGCCGCCGACCAGCTGCGGAAGTACGGCCACGGTGCCTACAAGGCTCAGATAGCGCCGCTGCTCAGGATGAGGGACAGCGGGCGAGTCGCCGACCGCGGCACCAAGGCCGAGGTGCTGGCCAAGGTGTTCCTGGAAGCCGCCACCACCGGCAAGCCGCGCCGCCGGTACGTCAAGGGAATGCTGGGGCGACCGGCCCTGTTCATCCGCAAGTGGCTGGGCGACAGCGTCTACGAGCTAACGCTCCGCCTCGCAATCCGGTAGGAGACCCGCGGCCGGACCGCCGCTACGAGCCGGATTCCCAGCCGCCGGGCTCGAGGCCCAGGTAGAGCTCCAGGTGGCGGTTCATGTTGACGATCCGGCACTCCTCGCCCGACAGCACGATGTGGGACAGCCCAGGCTGGTGCAGGCCGGCCTGCATGGTGCGGATCACGCTCAGGTCCTGGTTGAGCACGAACCCGAAGTCGGCCTGGTCCATCGGCACGGTGACATGCACCGGCGGCGGGGCCGGAGCATCGGCCGACGGCATCCGGCGGAGGTTGATGACGGCCAGCTCGCCCTCGTCTGGGCTGGGGCCGGGTCGGGCGGTCATCACGGTGAACAGGTCGGCGCTCACCAGCACGGTCGTGTTGGGGAACAGGTTGTACTGGCTGAGGCTCATGATCTGGGCGGTGTCGTAACCCGACAGGTCCACGCTGAGGGTGGCCTGGTGGTCGCGGATCTTCTGGGCGATCACGTCCTGGAGGGTCAAGCCGTCAGGTACGTCGGGTGCATCGCAGGGTTCGCGGTACTGCGGTCCCATGCGCCCGCCCTCGGTGATCACGAAAGAGTCCCACACCGCCTGGTCGTCGACGTTGCGCCCCAGACGGGGGCTGGGCACGCCGTAACGCTGGTATGAGGCGCTGTGGCGGTCCCAGATCTGCTGGGGGGCGTTGACGTCGTCGATGCTGGCCAGCATCTCTCGGTGCAGGCCCTGCACGTGGTAGGTCTCCGAGAAGCCGTCGTTGACCACCTTCCAGTTGCTGTTGACCGGGGTGACGGTGGAGTAGTCGCACCGGAACTCGTCCAGGTTGGCCCACGCGATGTCGTCGGGGACGCCCTCCAGCCAGTCGTCCAGCGGCTCGGCGTCGAGGTCCAGGTTCACGAACACCAGCCGGGTCCAGGTGTCCACCCGCACCGGCACCAGCCCCAGCTCGTCGTTGCGCAACGGTCCGAAGCCCCGCCGCGACGGAACCTCTCGCAGCCTGCCGGCCAGGTCCCACGCCCAGCGGTGGTACGGGCAGCGCAGTTCGGTCGCACCGGACCCCGAGCCCACACAGATGGTGTTGCCCCGGTGGCGGCACACGTTCTGGAAGCCGCGCAACACGCCGTCGTCGCCCCGCACCAGCAGCACCGAATGCCGGCCGAGGCGGTGCTCGAACCAGTCGCCGGGCTCGGCGACGTGATCGACGGTGCAGGCCACATGCCACACCCTGGGCCACAGCCGCTCGTGCTCGAGCTCGGCGAACCCGGCCGAGATGTAGCGCTCGACCGGGATCCTCACCGGGGCCTCCGCGGCCAGACCCGAGGCAGTGACGGCCGTGCCCAGAATCTCGGCCTCGTCCGGGGGTGCGGTGTCGACCATGCCCACAATCGTTGCACACGGGTTGCGTGGCTACCCTGAGCCGGCCCATCAAGCGCTCGAGGTATCGATGACCGGGGACAGGCACTACTACGTCGAGTCGTTCGGCACTGTCCAGTTGAGCGCGTTCCGCATCGAGCAGTCCCCGTTCGCCGACCGGTACGTGACTGATCAGACGATCTTCGGCATGTACTGCAACCGCCTCTATCCCCTCAAGACGTCCCGGGACGAGGACCCCATCTCCAACTACTGGAAGCTGCGCCGCGGCGTGATGCTGTACGACGTCCCGGAGAAGCCGGTCGAGATCGTCGGACCCGATGCCGGCCGGCTGCTCGAGCGGGTGCTCACCTGCCGGACCGAGACCCTTCCAGTCGGGCGGGGCCGCTACGGCCTGGCCTGCCACGACGACGGCACCATCTTGATGGACGGCGTGGTCATGCGCCTGGCCGAGGACCGGTACATGTACGTCAAGGCCAACGGCGAGTTCGAGAGCTGGCTCGAGGCTCACGCCATCGGCCTCGACGTCGAGGTGCGCGACCCCCACTCGCGGGTGCTGCAGATCCAGGGGCCGAAGTCGCTCCATGTGCTCGACGCGGCCATAGGCGGCGGGCTGTCGGAGGACTTCAAGTACTTTCACGCCGGCTTCTTCGACGTGTGCGGCCAGCGTCTGTGGGTGTCCCGCACCGGGTGGACCGGCGAGGCGGGGATCGAGATCTACTGCAACAGCGGCCCGGAGCCCACCGACCACGACGCCCTCTGGGACGGCCTGCTCGCCTGCGGGGAGCCGTTCGGCATGGAGTTCAGCTCGTCGTCGTCGATGGGCATCCGGCGCATCGAGTCGGGGATCCTCGACAACGGAAGCGACATCGAGGCCGGCCTTACGCCGTACGGCGCCGGCCTAGGTCAGTTCGTCAAGCTCGACAAGGACGACTTCATCGGCCGGGACGCGCTGGAGGCCGCCGACCGCAGCCAGCTGCTGTTCGGGCTGGTCTGCGCCACCGCCACGCCGGAAGCCGGTATGGATGTCCAGTTCGAAGACGGCCCGGTCGGCCACATGACCGCCGGATCGTGGTCGCCCACACTCGACGCCGGCATCGGCTACGTGCGCTTCGACGAACCTCTGCCGGGCGACGACTGGTGCGGCAAGACGGTGTTCCTGCACGGCCACGACGGCAGCCTCCATGAGGCCACCGTCGACACCCTGCCGTTCGTCGACAAGGAGAAGCAACTGCCCCGCGCTGCCTGGAGCGGTCCGGGTAGCTGACCGTCCCGACCACGCCTGGAGGGGCTGGATGGATCTGAACCGGTTCGAATGGCTGGCATTGCGCCGTGAGGAAGCGGTCGATCCCGAGCGTGGGATCGTCGACGCCCACCATCACCTGTGGGATTGGCGCATCGGCACCTACCTCGCGCCCCAACTGCTGGAGGACCTGACCGGCAGCCACAACGTGGCCAAGACGGTGTTCGCCGAGTGCATGTCTCACTACGACACCGACTGCGCCGAGCACATGAAGCCGGTGGGGGAGACCGGGTTCGTGGCCGGCGAGGCCGACGCTCTTGATGCCGCGGGCGGTCCGACCATCGCCGCGATCGTCAGCCACGCCGATCTGATGCTGGGCGACGCCGTCGAGGAGGTACTGACCGCCCACGAAGCGGCCGGTGGGGGCCGGTTCCGGGGGATCCGTCACGCCACCGCCTGGGATGCCAGCGACGAGATCCACAACAGCCACTGCAACCCGTTCGAGCACATGATGGACACCGATCAGTTCCGGGCCGGGGCTCGCCGACTGGCGGTGATGGGCTTCAGCCTCGACGCCTGGATGTTCCACCCGCAGCTCCCGGATCTGGCCCGACTGGCCCGGGCGGTGCCCGAGTTGAGCATCGTGCTCGACCATCTGGGCGGGCCGCTGGGGGTGGGACCCTACGGCCGCGACCGGGAGCGGGCCGATTGGCAGGCGTCCATGCGGCTGGTGGCAGCGTGCGGAAACGTGGCGCTCAAGGTGGGCGGAATCGGCATGGACATGTACCACGGCATGGGCTGGGCGACCCTCGATGCGCCGCCGGGATCGGAGGAGGTGGCCGCTCACTGGGGCGACGACGTGCGGTTCTGCATCGACACGTTCGGGCCGGACCGGTGCATGTTCGAGTCCAACTTCCCAGTCGACCGCCAGACGCTGCCTTACCCGGTGCTGTGGAACGCGCTTCAGATCATGGCGGTCGGTTACAGCGACGCCGAGCAGGCGGATCTGTTCTCGGGCACCGCTTCCCGGATATACAGACTGTCGTGAGTCTCGACTTCTCGATGCGCCCCGAGTGGGAGGCGCTGCGGGCCCGGGCCCGGGCCGTGGCCGAGCAGGGCGTGGCCGGCTACGGCCGGTGGAGCGACTCGTGGATCAACGGCCACTCCAAGGAGTTCTCCAGGGTGCTGGCGGCCGAAGGCTTCATCGGGATGACCTGGCCGGCCGAGTACGGCGGGGGAGGCCGCCCCGGCATCGAGCGCATCATCATGGCTGAGGAGATGATCAGCGCTGGGGCGCCCATCGCGGCCAGCTGGTTCGCCGACCGCCAGATGGGCCCATCCATCTACACCTACGGCAACGCTGCTCAGAAGGCCGAGTACCTGCCGGGGATGCTGTCGGGGGAGGCGTCCTGGTGCATCGGGATGAGCGAGCCCGACGCCGGCTCGGACCTGGCCGCGCTGAAGACGTCGGCCGTGCGCGACGGCGACTGCTATGTCGTGAACGGTCAGAAGATCTGGACCAGCGGGGCGGCCAGCGCCGAGTACTGCTACGCGATCTGCCGCACCAGCAGTGAGGGCCCGCCTCACCGGGGTCTCAGCGAGCTGATCGTGCCGATGGGCCTCGACGGCATCGAGGTGCGGCCGGTGCGCGACATGGTCGGCAACTCGCACTTCTGCGAGATCTTCTTCACCGACGTGCGGGTGCCGGCCGACAATCTGGTCGGCACCGAGGGCGGGGCGTTCAAGCAGACCATGATCCAGCTCGGCTACGAACGGGGCGGCATCGACCGTCTGGTGTCCAACCGGCCCCTGTACGAACTCGCCCTGGAGCACGCCGATCTCGCCGACCCCCAGACACGCCAGGAGATCGCAGCCATCGTGACCGGCTACCGGCTCGGACGGCTCATGGTGTACCGGGGCGCTCTCGGCGAGGGCTCCGCCGACTACAGCGCAGGCACCAAGGCCTTCTGCACCGAGCACGAGCAGCGGGTGGCCCAGTTCGCGGCCCGGGTACTGGGCCCGGCCGCCACCGTGGGGGACGCCGTGCCCACCGCCATCTGCTACGCCCCCGCCTACACCATCCAGGGCGGCACGTCGGCCATCATGCGCAACATCATCGGCGAGCGCATCCTCGGCCTACCCCGCGAGCCCCGCTAGCGCCGCGGCAACCCAGCCCCCCAGATTTCTCGGTGTGATTATGCGGACTCAGTGCCCATAACCACCCCGAGATTTCCGGGCGACCCGTCCCCGAGATTTCTCGGTGTGATTTTGTGGACTCAGTGCGTATAACCACCCCGAGATTTCCGGCGAGTCGTTACTCCGGGGTGACGTAGGCGGCGGTTAGGCCTCCGTCGACCAGCAGGTTGGCGCCGGTCATGTAGGACGAGTCGTCGGAGGCCAGGAACAGCGCGGCCGAGGCCATCTCGGTGGCCTCGCCGAAGCGACCCATGGGCACGTGCACCAGGCGGCGCTGGCGCTTCTCCTCGGTGTCGAGGTACGACATGAGCAGCTCGGTGCGCAGCGGGCCAGGCGAAAGGGCGTTGACCCTGATGTTCTCCCGGGCGTGGATAACGGCCAGCTCGCGGGTCAGCGACAGCACCGCTCCCTTGGAGGCCGTGTAGGCGATCTGCGGGGTGGCCGCGCCCACGGACGCAACGAACGACGCCGTGTTGATGATCGAGCCGCCGCCGGCCCGGCGCATGGCCGGGATCTGGTGCCGGCACCCATAGAGCACGCCTTTCAGGTTGACGGCCAGGGTCTTGTCGATGGTCTCCTCGGTCGTGGCGATGGCGTCGGCGTCGTCGGCCAGCATGATCCCGGCGTTGTTGAAGGCGATGTCCAACTGCCCATAGGTGGCCTCCGCCGTCTTCACCGCAAGAGCGACCTCGGCGTCGTCGGACACGTCGGCGTGGACCGCGGTGGCCTCGCCGCCGGCTGCCCGGATCATCTCGACCGTCTCGTGGTTGGCTTCCACGATGTCGGCCGCCACCACCCGGGCGCCCTCGGAAGCGAAGCGCAGCGCGGTAGCCCGCCCGATCCCGCTGGCCGTGCCGGTGATGAGCGCCACCTTGCCCTCGAGTCTCATAGCGCCTCCCTTCCCGCGGTCAGCTTGTCAGCGAGCCGCCGTTGATGCCGATCGTTTGGGCGGTGACCCATTCGGCCTCGTTGGAGGCGAGCCAGACGCAGGCGGCGGCCACGTCCTCGGGCCGGCCGGTGCGGCCTACCGGCACCGCTCTGGCGAAGTGCTCGGTTATCTCCCGGTTCTTACGTTCGAAGAGGCCCAGGGCCAGCGTGTTGGCCGTCACGCCTGAGCGGGCGACCTCCAGTGCCAGTGTGCGGGTGAAGGCCAGACCGCCGCCCTTGCCCGCGCTGTAGGGAGCGACCCCGATGTTCACGCCGTGGGTGCCCGCGGCGGACGAGATCGTGATGATGCGGCCCCAGCCTCGCTCGCACATTCCGTCGATCACTGCGTGACAGCAATTCATGACCCCGTAGAGGTTCACATCGACCGAGGCCTGCCAGTCGGCGGGATCCATGCCGCGGAACTGCTCGGCCTTCATGTCGGTCGGTCCGGCCAGGCCTGCGTTGTTGACCAGGATGTCGACCACCCCGATCGCGGCCACTGCGGCCATCACGGCGTCGAGGTCGGTCACGTCGAAGACGCTGGGAACCGCGCTCCCGCCCGCCGCCGCGATCTCGTCGGTCGTCGCCTGGGCCCGGTCGCCGAAGTAGTCGTTGACGACGACATGGGCACCCTGGCCAGCCAAGCCCCGGGCGATGCCGGCACCGATGTTCTGGCCTGCGCCGGTCACCAGGGCCGTGCGTCCGCTCAGATCGAACATCGACTATCCCTCCGCTCTCGTCTCCACCATCATGGTCTAGGGCTGTGGCTCCGGCCGAAGCGGTAGGCGTCGGGCCAGCCCCGACCGACGAGGCTCTCCTCCTGGCGGGCAATGATGCCGGGAAGATCCTCGGGCTGCCAGCCCTCCATCAACTCCTCTCCCCGCAGGTCGAGGACCGGGCGCTGCAACTCCACCAGCAGCTGAAGGCTGAAGGCGATCCGGCCAGTCAGCGCCGCGGGGTCGGCCGTGCACAGGGCCAGCGTTGCCTCGGCCATCGTCTCCAGCGGCTCGAACATCACGCCCTCTACCCAACCGGCGGCCACCAGCGCCGGGGTGGCAATGGCACCCTGGGGCGACAGAGCGTTCACCGCGATGCCCTGGCCCTCGCACTCGCTGGCCACCGAGACCGTGAGCCGGTTCAAAGCGGCCTTGCTCGCCCCGTACATGGCTCCGGCCTTCGACGGCTTGTTGGTCGGGAACGGCGGACCCGGCGGAAGCTCGGCCGAGAACGTCGTGATGTTCACGATCGCTCCCCGGCCCCGCTGGCGCATCCCTCCGACAACCTCCGCCATCAGCTCCCACGGCGCCCAGAGGTTCACTTGGAGGGCACGCTCCAGGCGCTCGGGCCCGACCGACTCGAAAGCGCCGTAACCGCCGGCAGCGGCGTTGTTGACCAGGATGTCGACCGGGCCGAACTCGGCCTCAGTTCGCTCCACCAGCTCCGTCCGAGCCCCGCGCGGGTCACTCAAGTCCGAGGGCAGCACCAGGCACTCGCCGCCCAGCTCGCGGATGCGGGCCCGGGTGGTCTCCAAGCCGTCGACGCTGCGGGCCGTGATAGCCACCCGGGCTCCTTCGGCGGCCAGGCGCAACGCGATGGCCGTGCCGGTGCCGCCCTTGCTGGCGCCGGTGACGAGTGCAACCTGACCCTCGCACAGCCGTTGAGCCATCCCGCCAGTCTCGCACCAACGGGTCGGCAGGCGACGGCATGACGCCGGGCGCGATGTGGCCGATGTCACCTCGTGCCACACAGGTGGTCTGAACCTGCGCCGGTAGTTTCGATTGGTGCAGAGTCCGGTACGCCTCGTCTACTTGCTGCGGCCGACCGTCAAGGTCGGGATACTGCTCGCGGTCGGCTTCAGCGTGCTGGCCTTCGTGTCCACGCCGTTCCTGATGCCCGAGATCGCCGACCACTACGGCGTCAGCCTCGGCACGGCGTCGATGATCGGCGTGTTCCAGCTCGGCGGCTTCGTGATCGCCACCTGGGGAGCCGGACGTTGGCTGCAGCCCCGCGAGCGGGTCTTCGTGGTCTCACTGCTGGCCGCGGCGGCCGCCAACCTTGTTTCGGCAGCTCTGCCCGCCTTCGCTTTGCTGGTGCCGCTGCGCCTCGTCAGCGGCGTGGCGCTGGGCCTGCTGGCCTGGTACGGCTGGGTGCAGGCCTTCGGCGACGACCGCCGCATGGGCGACGTTGCCGTGGCCGGCCCGGTGGTGGGCGTGGTCGCTGCGCCGCTGGTGTCCCTGCTCCTCGAAGCGGGCGGGCCGAGGCTGGTGTTCGCCGCGCTGGCCGCGGTGTCGCTGGTGCCGCTCGCGTTCGGCTACCGCAGCGAGGTAAGCGAACTCCCCAGGGACCGGGCGCGCCACCGGGCGGTCCCCGCAGCCCGGGTGCTGCTGGTCTGCCTGGGCATGTTCACCCTCGGCGGATCAGCCGTGTTCATCTACGCAGTGGTGCTGGGAACGGGCGACCCGGGGCTGTCCGTCGCGGCCGTGGCGGCCGGGTTCAGCCTCAATGCGGTGGTGGCGATCCCCGCGTCCCGTATCAGGGCCACCCGAAGGATCCCGAGCCCGTGGATGGCGGCGACCGCGGTGTGCGCGATCGTGGTGGCCACCACCGGCTGGGGATGGTTGTTCCTGACTGCTCTGGTGCTGTGGGGGTTCTTCTTCTGGGCCGCCATACCGGGCGTGTTCGAGGTGCTGGCCAGCCGTTCCCGCTATCCCGAGGAGCGGGTCGGGGATGCGCAGGCGCTGATGGCCGCGGGCCGCGCCGGAGGACCGCTGCTGGGCGGACTGCTGATCGACAGCGCCGGAGCGGCCGTGCTCGGCATTGTCGGCAGTTCGCTGATGCTGGCCGCCGCCATCGGAGTGTTCACCACCAGGACCGTGGCCCGACCCCTGGGGAACCGCTGACCGCCTAGGACTACGATTTGGCCATGAGCTCGGAACCGGAGTGGTACCTGCCCACGTTCGACACGGTGGAGGAGGAGCGGCAGTACCGCAAGCAGCGTCTGGCCGCCACCTACCGGATCTTCGCCAAGCTCGGCTTCGAGGACGGCGCGGTGGGTGCGGCCGGCCATGTCACCGTGCGCGACCCCGAGGATCCCGAGACGTTCTGGGTCAACCCGTGGGGCGTGCCGTTCTCCCACATCACGGCCTCGAACCTGATCCGGGTGGACTCCGACGGCAACATCGTCGACGGCGAGGGCGCGCTCCTGAACGGCGCGGCCTTCGCCATCCACTCCCAGATCCACGCGGCCCGGCCGGATGTGGTGGCTGCGGCCCATAGCCATTCGATGCACGGCAAGTCGTTCTCCGCTCTGGGACGGCCGCTGCGGCCGCTGACCCAGGACGCCTGCGCCTTCTACGACGACCACGTGATCTTCGACGGCTACAGCGGCGTGGTGATGGAGCTGGACGAGGGCAAGCGCATCGCGGCCGCGCTGGGCGACTGCAAGGCCGCCATCCTCCAGAACCACGGTCTGCTGACGGTGGGCGCATCCGTGGACGCAGCTGCGGGCGCCTTCGTAGCCATGGACCGGGCCTGCCAGTCCCAGTTGCTGGCCGAGGCCGCCGGCGACCCGATCGACATTCCCGACGACGTCGCCCGCCACACCTACTCGATGGTCGGCTCCGGCCTGGCCATGTGGTTCACCTTCCAGCCGCTGTACACCGAGATAGTCCGAGAGCAGCCCGACCTCCTTGACTGATCGGGGGCTCAGGGCTGGAGGCGGATGCGGCCTGATCCCTCGGTGACCTCGCCGACGATGGCGGCCTCGTGACCGGAGATCCTCAGCTCGGTTACTGCAGCCAGGCCGGCGTCGTGGCTGACCATGCCGAGCAGCAGCCCGCCTGAGGTCTGAGCGTCGGCCAGCAGAGTCACCGACGCGTCGCTGGCGTCACCGGTGTCCAGGTGGGGTGTCACCCAGTCGAGGTTGCGCTGAGTGCCTCCGGGGACCGTGCCCAGCGCGGCCAGCTCCCGGGCGCCCTCGATGATCGGCACCTCGCCGACCGAGACCTCCAGGTCGACGCCCGACTCCTGGGCCATGCGCAAGCCGTGGCCCAGCAGGCCGAAGCCGGTCACGTCGGTGGCCGCAGTGGCCCCGTGCCGCATGGCGGCCTCGGCCGCCTTGTCGTTGGACCGGGTCATCTCCCCGACGGCGCGGCCCACCACCTCCGGGCGGGCCTCAGCCCGCTTGATGGCGGTCGAGATGACCCCGGTGCCCAGCGGCTTGGTCAGGACCAGCGCATTGCCCGGACGCAGTCCGGCGTTGGTGAGCATGCGCCCCGGGTTGACCTCGCCCACCACTGCCATCCCGTACTTCGGCTCGGGATCGTCGACCGTGTGGCCGCCGCCCACCACGAAACCGCCGGCCCGGGCGGCGTCCTCGCCTCCGGCCAGCACCTCGGCCAGCAGGTCGTTGGACAACTCCTCAGAGTTCCAGGCCACCAGGTTCAGCGCCAGCAGCGGCCGCCCGCCCATGGCGTACACGTCGGAGACTGCGTTGGTGGCCGCGATGCGGCCCCAGGTGCGCGCGTCGTCCACCACCGGCGTGATGAAGTCGGCGGTCAGCACCAGGGCGCGCCCGCGGCCGATTCGCCACACGGCAGCGTCGTCGCCGGTGGCCAGGCCGACTATCAGCTCCGGCGGGGGATCAGGGGTCAGGCCGCGCACTACGTGCGCGAGATCGCCGGGGGCGATCTTGCAGGCTCAACCAGCGCCGTGGCTGTACTCAGTGAGCCTTCGGGCCATCGCAGTCACCCCCTCTCGTGTGCGCCGATGTGGAAGCAACCGCAGGATAGGCGGCCGGCCGCACGACGCTGGGGACGGCGGCGTGAGCAGACCGAGCAGAGGGGGAGCGGCCGTAGAGTGCAGCCGTGAGTGTCGACCAGCGGCTCCGGACCCGGGCCACGGAGCTGTTCGGCGTCGACTACCCGATCGTGCAGACCGGGATGGGATGGGTGGCGGGCCCGTCCCTGGTGACCGGCACCGCCGAAGCGGGCGGACTCGGGATCCTGGCCTCGGCCACTATGACCATCGACGAGATGGACGCCGCCATCGGCGAGGTCCGGTCCCGCACAGATCAGCCCTTCGGCGTGAACCTCCGCCCCGACGCCGCCGACCTGGACGACCGGGCCGACCGCCTGGTGGAGGCGGGCGTGCGGGTGGCCAGCTTCGCCGGTCCCCCTCCGGCTCCGGTGGTGCAGAGGCTGCGGGACGGCGGTGTGCTGGTCATGCCGACCGTCGGTGCTCGCCGGCACGCCGAGAAGATGGCCGAACTGGGTGCTGACGTCATCCTGTGCCAGGGCGGCGAGGGAGGCGGCCACACCGGCTCGATCCCCACTTCCCTGCTGCTGCCCCAGGTGCTCGACGCGGTGGATGTGCCCGTGATCGCCGCGGGCGGCTTCCACGACGGCCGGGGCCTGGCCGCGGCCCTCGCCTGGGGCGCGGACGGAGTGGCCATGGGCACCCGCTTCCTGCTCACCGCCGAGTCGAAGGTGCCCGACACGGTCAAGGCCGTGTACCTGGGCACGCCCGTCACCGGAACCGTGGTGTCGAGCAGCATCGACGGCAAGCCGCAGCGGGTGATCCGCACCCGCCTGGTGGAGTCGCTGGAGTCGGCCCGAGTCACCCGGATGGTGCGGGCCGTGGCCAACGCCTGGCGGTTCCGGGGCCTCACCGGCATGTCGATGGCGGCGATGCTCCGGGAGGGGATGGCCATGCGCCGCAGCCAGGGACTGACCTGGAGCCAGATGGCCATGGCCGCCAACGCCCCCATGCTCACCCGAGCCACCATGGTGGACGGCGACATCGATGCCGGCGTCCTGCCCACCGGCCAATGCGTGGGCGTCGTCGACGATCTGCCCACCTGCGCCGAGCTGATCGATCGCATCGTTGCCGAGGCCGTCGCCGCCCTCGACCGGATCGCTCCGGCGCGGCCCAGCTAGCTTCCGGTCGCATGTGCGGGCGTTACGTGGCGGCCTCCCCGCCGGACGAGTTGGCCAAGTACTTCGGCGCCGCGGCCCCGCCACCCGACCTGACTCTTGCGCCCAACCACAACGTGGCGCCGACGCAGACCGTGTACGCCGTGCGGGAGCGGGACGGGGCCCGCAGCCTCGACGCGCTGCACTGGGGGTTGGTGCCGTTCTGGGCCAAGGACCCCAAGATCGGCAACCGGATGATCAACGCCCGAGCCGAGACGGTGGCTACCAAGAACGCCTTCAGGGTGGCCCTCACCCGCCGGCGCTGCATCATCCCGGCCGACGGCTTCTACGAATGGCGCCGCCTAGAGGGATCGAAGCACAAGCAGCCCATGTTCATCAGCCGTCCCGACGGCGAGCCCTTCGCCTTCGCGGGCCTGTGGGAGCAGTGGCGCGACAAGGACAACCCCGACGACGACGGCGAGCCCTTCGAGCTGCACTCGTGCACCATCATCACGTGCGAAGCGAATGAGGCCATGGCCAAGGTGCACGACCGGATGCCGGTGGTGCTGCCGCCCGGCGCCTGGGACCTCTGGCTGGATCCCGCCATCAGCGACGCCGAGGCCGCCACCAGCCTGCTCGTCCCCGCGCCGCCGGGCCTGATCCGGATGCACCCGGTGTCGACCGAGGTGAACAGCGCCCGCAACAACGGCGCCCACCTCATCGAGCCGGCCGAACCGCTCGACATCTTCAGCAGCTGAGGCGCTCCTGCAGCGAGGCGGCGATCGCGTCCAGGTCGTCGGGGTCGGGGCTGGTGTCGGCGTTCGAGAAGTCGAGATGGGCCATGGTCGAGATGGGCACGACGTGGACGTGCACGTGGGGCACCTCGAAACCGGCGATCATCAGGCCCACCCGGTCCGGGGCAAGCCCGGCGGCCTGCTGGGCCTCGGCCACGCGGTGGGCCACGGCCATCAGATGGGCCACCGTGTCGCCGTCGAGGTCTACCCAGTGGTCGACCTCCGTTCGGGGCACCACTAGCACGTGGCCCCGGTTGAGGGGCCGCACGTCCATGAACGCGACGCAGGTGTCGTCGCGCCAGACGAACCGGCCGGGTATCTCTCCGTCGATGATCCGGGTGAAGATTGTGGGCATCCCCTGATCGTAGGCTGAAGACCCATGGCTGAACCGAGCACCGGCGAGGACCGGATCCTCACCGTCCCCAACCTGATCTCGGCGGCCCGGCTGGCCTGCATCCCATGGTTCCTGTGGCTGCTGTTCAGCGCCGGGGACCGCTGGGGGGCGGCGCTGCTGTGGGGAGCGCTCGGCGCCACCGACTGGGTGGACGGCTGGTGGGCCCGCCGCTTCAACTCGGTCAGCAAGGTCGGCAAGATGCTCGACCCGATCACCGACCGGGCTGTGCTGCTGGTCGGAGTCTTCGCGGTCGGCATCGACGGCTCGGTGCCCTGGTGGCTGGTGATCCTCACCCTGGCCCGGGAGGGGATCGTCGCCGTCGTCGGGCTGGTGCTGCTGTCGCTGGGCGCCAAGCCGATCGACGTGACCTGGTGGGGCAAGTGCGCCACCTTCGGCCTGTACTTCTGCTTCCCGCTGCTGCTGGCCGGCGCCTCCGATATCGGCGTGGCCGACGGTTTCAGGATCGCGGGATGGGTGTGCGCAGTGCCGTCGCTGGTCTACAGCTACCTGTCCGCAGTGCAGTACATACCGCTAGGCCGCGAGTCCCTGCGCCAGGGACGAGCCGAACGGGAGGGCACGCCGTGAGCACACTTCGACCGACCATGACCCGCTGTCGATTCCGCCCGCCGGGTCGGGCGGGTGCGAGCGCAATGATCGGAGCGGCGAGTGGCCAGAGCGGGGAGCGGACATCATGAGCGTGCGGTGGGGGGTCTGGTTCGAGCCGACCCAGCCTGTCCGCCGCCTGGTCGAGCTGGCCCGCCTGGGTGAGTCGCTCGGGGCCGAGGCCTGCTTCGTGGCCGACGAGGGCACCGAGCGCGACGTGTACGTGGCCCTCACCGCCATAGTCGAGGCCACCGGGCTCAAGGTGGCCCCGGCCATCACCAACCCGTTCAGCCGTCATCCGGTCGCCACCGCGGCGGCCATCGCCACCCTCGCAGAGCTAGCCCCGGGCCGAGTAATGCACGGTCTCGGCGTAGGCGGCAGCCGGGTCCTCCAGCCGCTCGGGATGGAACCGGAACGTCCCTTCACCGCGCTGCGCGAGACGTTCGAGCTCAACCGGCGCCTACTGGCGGGCGAGACGGTGGGGGAGGCGTCCCTGCCCTGGTTCCGCCCTAATGAGCCGATGCGCATCGCGGTAGCCGGGCGCGGACCCAGGGTGCAGCGCCTCGCGGCCGAACATTCCGATTGCGCGATCCTGTCGGCCGCGCCGCCGGCTGACCTGCCCGCCTTCGCCGAACGGATTCGCGCGACGGGCTCGGCCGAGATCGCCTGGTCGGCGTATCTGGCCTATAACGACACCGAGCGCCGCCGGGTCCTGCCCCACTTCTCCTATATGGCCGTGGACGCGCCCGCCGAGGTGAGAGCAGCCGACGGCCTCGACGACGCCACCACCGAGGAGGTCCGCCGCCTGATGCTGGCCGGCCGCATGCACGACGCGGCCAGGCTGCTGCCCGACGCCCTGGTGGATCGCTACGGCGTGGCCGGCACCCCGGCCGAGGTCTCAGCCCAGATCGGCGAACTTCGCGACTGCTTCGACATCTTCATGCTCCCCATGAACGACGAAGCCACCTCCGCCGACCACATCCGCGCCAGCGCAGAGATCTTCGCGGCCGCCTAGACCTCGCCCCCGTCGGCCGATTTCTCCGTGCGTTTGTGCGCATACAGCGCCCAAAACCAACCCGAGATTTCGTTCGCCGATTTCTCGGTGCGTTTGTGGGCATAAGGCGCCCAAAACCACCCCGAGATTTTGTCCGCCGATTTCTCGGTGCGTTTGTGGGCATACAGCGCTCAAAACCAAACCGAGATCCAGCCAGCGTGGGATTTCGTCCGGCGAGGCCGGGGGGTGGCGACGGGTCCGGGCGACCGACAATGGGGCGAAGCCCCGTCGGCCGGACGGAGCCCGGCGACAGGACCCGCCGGCCGGGAGTGCCCGCCCTTAGGACTGCGGAATAGCCGAGTAAGCGGGAAAGTCAGGGTCCACGACGGAGTGGATCCCCAACCCCATCGCCACCCGGTTCACATAGTTGAGGTGAGCGCACTGGGAGTTGGCGTCGATGATGTCGAGGTCGTCGAAGCCCGCAGCTCGCAGCTCCTCGACATCGGCCTCGGTCACCGAGGCGGGGGAGCGGGTGAGCTTCGACGCGTAGCGCACCACGGCCGCATCGGCCGGCGACAGGTCCAGCGACTCGAAGCAGTCCGGGTCGGCGGCCAGCTTGGCGATGGCCTCGTCATCGAGCCCGGTCTGGCGCAGTTTGATGGTGACCTGGCTCATGCAGTGCACCGTGCCGTTGATGGCCGAGGTCACGAAGCTGATCAGGTTGCGCTGATGGGGCGTCAGCCGCGACGGGCACTTCTCGGTGGCGGCGTACAGGTCCAGGCGGGCCGCCACCAGCGCGGGGTGCAACGACCCGGCCATGGTCATCTCGGTGGGCTCGCCGAGCGCTCGGGCCTGACGGTCGTAGTGGGCCCTCAACTCGCCCTCAGCCTCGTCGTATGGAATCGTGGAGATCCACATTCGCAGCTCCTGTCGGCGTGACGATCGCGAGGAAAATGAACGGGTTCCGAGGCCTGGGCCTTTCTCTGTCTAACGAGGATCCCGTCGCCGACACGCTAGCCGTGGTGGCCGCGGCAGACCGCCTCGGCTTCGAGGAGGTGTCGCTGCCCGAGAGCCGGCTGTTCAACTCGGTGATGCCGGTGGCGGCCGCGGCGCTGCACTCCACGCAGCGAGTCACCGTGCGCATCGGGGTGGCCAACCCGGTGTTCCGCAACCCTGTTCTGCTGGCGCTGGAGGCGGCCACGCTGGCTGACATCGGGCCGGGCCGGCTGCGATACGGGCTGGGCGCAGCCGAGTGGACGGTCCGGCGCTTCGGCATGGACCCGCCCGGCTGGCGCCCCCTCACCAACACCGTCGAAGCGGTGCGGGCGGTGCGCCGCCTCACCGCCGGCGAGGAACTGGACTTCGTCCCGACCACGTTCTCGGTGACACCGGGCCTGCGCCTGGACCGGTTCCCGCCGGAGCCGGTGCCGGTGGATGTGGGCGCGGTCAGCCGGCGGATGATGGAGGTCTCGGGAGAGTTCGCCGACGGAGTACAGCTCGGCGCCATCACCAGCGTGGGCTACACCCGGTGGGCCCGAGACCGGCTCGCGGCCGGCGCGGCGCGAGCCGGTCGCAACGTCGACGATCTGCTGCTGAGCGCCAACGTGCTCACCAGCGTCGGCCCCGACCGGCGCGAGGCCCGCAACGCGGTCAAGGAAGTCCTCGCCTACTACCTGGCGCGGGTGGAGGGCGTGGTGGTCGATGAGGCCGGCGCCGACCCTGACGCCGTGGCCGCGGTCCGGGCCGCGGTAGCTGAGGGCGGTGAGCAGGCTGGGGCGGCGGTGGTCAGCGACAGTCTGGTGGACATCTTCGGTGTGGCCGGCACTCCCGACGATGTGATCGCGGGGCTTGGCCCCTTCGCGGAGGCGGGCCTCGACCTGCCACTGGCGTGGTACACGTTCGGGCCTGACCGCGACGCCGGCATACGCCTGCTGGCCGAACAGGTCCGCCCCGCCATCGTCGACTCATGATCGCTCACCGCGATAACAGGGGGTGACGGCGATGTCCCGATCTGGGAAGCTGGACGGCATGCCTGACGGACCGCTGGTATCGACGGAGTGGCTGGCCGAGCATCTGGACGACCCCGATGTGCGAGTCGTGGACTGCCGCTGGTACCTGCGGCCGTTCGATATGCGCAACGGCGACGACGAGTACGCCAAGGCCCACATACCAGGGGCGGTGCACGCCCGCTGGGACACCGATCTGGCCGACCCTGAGCGGCCCGACCTGTGGATGCTGGCCGGACCGGAGCGCTTCGCCGACGCCATGGCCTCCCGCGGCATCGGGGACGACACCTTCGTGGTGACCTACGACGACCAGCACGTGACGGTGGCGGCCCGGGTGTGGTGGGCGCTGAGGGTCTACGGTCATACCGGCGTGGCCGTGCTCGACGGCGGGATCAACAAGTGGCAGGCCGAGGGCCGACCCACCGCCAGCGCGGTGCCCCGCTACCCGCGGGCCCGCTTCACGCCTCGCTTCAATCCGGATCTCTACACCACCCACCGGCAGATGCGGGCGGCCGTGGGCACCTCGACCCGCCTGGTGGACGGGCGCATGGCCGGTGCTCGCCAGCAGGACGGTGGGGCCATCCCCGGGAGCATCGTCGCTCCGGGTATCGAGTTCACCGGATCCGACGGCACCTGGGCCGAGCCCGAGGAGGCCCGCCGCCGCCTGGCGACAGCCGGCGCGTGCGCCCCCGAGCCCACCATCGCCTACTGCCGCGGCGGCGTGGGCGCCTGCGGCACGGCCCTGGCCTACTCCATCGCCGGTCATGACGACGTGGCCGTCTACGACGGGTCCTGGACCGAGTGGATCACCGATCCCGGCGCACCCCAGGCCCTGGACGCCGCGGGCCGAACTTCAATGGATTAACCACCTCTGTGGTGGCTAACTCCTTGAAGTTCGGTCTCGCGCTCGTTCTATCGGTCCGGCAGGGCAGAATGGGTCGGTGACACCGGATTCGTCATATCTCGGCGGTGCCTGGGGCGGCAGCGGCCCGCGTCTCGCTGTGGTCAACCCGGCGGACGGCTCGACGGCGGCCGAAGTCGCCACAGTCACGCCCACCGAGGTCGCCGAGACCCTCGACGCCGCCGCCGGCGCTCTCCAGTCATGGCGCGATACCGACCCGTGGGCCCGCTCCCAGCATCTGCGGGACGCGGCCGCCTACATCCGCGACCATCTCCCTGACATCGCCGCGTCGGTGACCGCCGAGCAGGGCAAGCCGCTGGCCCAGGCCGAGGGCGAGGTCGCGGGCGCGGCCGACCAGTTCGACTGGTGCGCTGACGAGGCCCGCCGCATCTACGGACGGGTGATCCCGGCCCGGGGCGCGGGCCGGCGCCTGCTGGTGCAGCGCGAGCCGGTCGGGGTGGTGGGAGCGTTCGCTCCGTCGAACTTCCCGGCCCTGCTGCCGGCCCGCAAGATCGCCGCAGCCACGGCAGCCGGCTGCACGATCATCGTCAAGCCGGCAGAGGAGACGCCCACTGCGGCCCTGTGGCTGGCCGCGGCCGCCGAGGCCGCCGGCATCCCGGCCGGGGTCGTCAACGTGCTGGTGGGCGACCCGGCGATGATCTCCGAGATGATCCTGAGCGACTCCCGGGTGCGCAAGGTGACCCTCACTGGCTCGGTGCCGTTGGGCAGCCACATCATGGAGGAGGCGTCCAAGCAGCTGAAGTCGGTGTCGCTGGAGTTGGGGGGCCACTCGCCGGTGATCGTGCTCGACGACGCCGACCCCGAGTGGGCCGGCGAGGTCTCGGCGCGGGGCAAGTTCCGCAACGCCGGGCAGGTGTGCATCTCTCCCAGCCGGTTCCTGGTGCCGGCAGCCTTGCACGACCGTTTCGTGGCCAGCTTCGTGGCCGCCACCGAGGCGCTGGCCATGGGCCCCGGCGACGATCCGTCCTGCGACATCGGTCCCCTGCAGAACGAGCGGCGCCTTCAGGCCATGGAGCAGCTGGTGGCCTCCGCGGTGAGCGACGGAGCGGTCGTCGAGTCCGGGGGCCGGAGGATCGAACGGGACGCCGGCTGGTGGTTCGAGCCCACCGTGCTCAGCAACGTAGACCTCGGCACCGAGATCATGGTGGCCGAGCCGTTCGGGCCCATCGCACCCATCCGCGCCTACGACGACCTCGACGATGCGGTGCGCATCGCCAACGACACCGACTTCGGGCTGGCCGGCTTCGTGCTGGGCGGGTCGCTGCAGCGGTGCCTCGACGTGGCCGACCGCCTCGAGGTGGGCATGGTCGGCATCAACGACTTCGCCATCGCGCTGGCCGAGGCGCCCTTCGGCGGGATCAAGCACAGCGGCTTCGGCCGTGAGGGCGGCGCCGAGGGCGTGGCCGAGTTCACCGTCGTCAAGTACATCAACGTCGCACCGGCATAACCGCCACCGACGACCTCCACCGGCGGCATCCACCCGACATGCCCCAGGGCTCGGTTGATCATCTCGCAATAGCATTGACTATTTGGCACCGCTTGCTAAAGTCCGGTCCAGCGCGGGGGAGGCCGCGCCTGGACCGATTCCAAGAGGGGAACACATGACCAGACTCACCAAGATTCGACGTAGCTACGCGCTCGCACTCATAGCGATGGTCGCGCTCGTGGCCGCCGCATGCAGCGGCACCAGCGAAGACCCAGGCGCCGGCCAAGTCGAAGTCGCCCACTACTACGGATCCGACCTCGGCCAGCAGGGGATCCTCGACGTCAACGCCACGTTCGAGGCCGGCGAGGCCGTCGTCAGCCCCATCGAGCACGAGGCGTTCAAGGACCAGATCCTCGTCGCCCTGGCCGGCGGCGAGCCGCCCGACGTGTTCTCCTACTGGGCCGGAGCCCGGACCCAGTCGGTGTTCGAGAACGGCCATCTCCAGCCGATCACCCAGGTCTTCGACAACGCCGACGTCTGGAACAACTTCCCGCAGGCCCTGGTCGATGCCGGGATCCACGGCGGCGAGCCCCACCTGCTGCCGTTCGGGTTCCACTACGTGGCCTTCTTCTACAACCCCCATGTGATGGAGGCGGCCGGGGTCACCTCGATGCCCACCAACAGCCAGGAGTTCATCGCGGCGGCCGCGCAGATCGCCGCCAGCGGCGTCAAGCCCATCGCTCTGGGCTCGATGAACCGCTGGCCGGCCCAGTTCTGGTTCGACTTCCTGATCCTGCGCACGGCCGGGCCGGACTACCGGGCCAAGCTGATGTCGGGCGAGGCGTCGTACACCGATCCCCAGGTCGTCGGAGCGATGGAACTCTGGAAGCAACTGGTCGACGCGGGCTTCTTCGTCGACGATGCCAACGCCTACACCTGGACCGACGCCGCCGACCAGGTGGCCAACGGGGAGGCGGCCATGACCCTGATGGGCACGTGGATCACCGGCTACTGGAACGGCATCGGCCTCGAACCCGTCACCGACTACGACTTCTTCAACTTCCCGGTGCTGGATCCCGCCGTCGAGAACGCCGCGCTAGGACCGATCGACGGATGGGCCCTGTCGGCCGACGCGGCCAATCCCGAGGGCGCCATGCTGCTGCTGGAGCACTACGCCGACCCCGGCAACCAGCTCACCTGGGCACTGGAGCAGGGGGCGCTGCCGCCTAACTCCAACGCCGACACCACGCAGCTCAACCCGGTCATGGCCAAGGCGCTGGTGGAAGTGGGCAAGGCCGACTCCTACTCGTTCAACTACGACCTGGCCACACCTCCGCCCGTGGCCGAGGTCGGTCTGGACATGTTCCAGGCCTTCATGGACGACCCGTCGGGCTACGCCGACCTCCTGTCGAGCGCCCAGTCGGACGCCCAGGCCGCTTTCGCGGGCTAGCGAGTCGAGCCGGAGGGCGCCATTTCGCTGGCTAGCGAGTCCAACCGGAGGGCGCCAGCCGCAATCTGGCGGAATCCGGCCGCCCTCCTCGCCGGCTCGAACCGGTTCCACCGGCGGTGCCGGACCTCGTCCCCCACGGGTCCGGCACCGCCGGCTGCCCTGCCTTCGGCCGTCGGTCGATAGTTTCCCGCTAGGCATCGTCTAGGAGACGGCGCATGAGGCCGACAACCCGTTGGGCCATTCTCTTCATGGGACCGCCCATATTGCTGTTCACCGCCATCGTGGTGGTGCCCACGGCCATGGCCCTGCGGCTCAGCTTCACCGACGCCAACATCCTGGGTCAGACCAGCCAGTGGATCGGCTTCGACAACTTCGTCGAGGCCTTCACCAACGAGCACGTCCGGAAGTCGATCCGCATCACGCTGGTGTGGACGCTGTTCGGCGCGCTGATCCCGCCCGCGCTGGGCCTGGGCATCGCCATGATGCTGCAGGCCAACACCCGCTTCGCGGCCATCATGAAGTCGGCGCTGTTCGTGCCGATCTCGATCAGCCTGGTGGTGGTAGGCCAGGTCTGGATCTGGATCTACCAGCCCGGCGACGGCCTTATCAACCAGATGCTGGGGCTGGTCGGGCTCGAGAGCCTCGAAGAGGCCTGGCTGGCCAACCGCTCGACCGCCCTGTGGGCGGTGTTCATCGCCTGGGCGTGGCAGCAGGCCGTGCTGGCCATGATCCTCTACCTGGCCGGGCTCACGTCCATCCCCGGAGAGCTGGTCGAGGCGGCCAGGGTCGACGGAGCCGGCCAATTCCAGGTGTTCCGCCAGGTGATCGTGCCGCTGCTACGGCCGATTACCACGGTGGTGCTGTCGCTGATCGCCATCAACTCGCTGCGCAACTTCGACTTGGTGTTCGCCATGACGCAGGGCGGGCCGGTCCGCGAGACCGAGACGATGCCCATGCTGGTGTGGCGCATCCTGTTCCGCCAGCACGAGCAGGGGCTGGCCAGCGCGGTGTCGCTGATCCTGTTCGCCATGACCCTGGTCGTCATCGGCGGTCTGACCTGGTGGGGCAGGCGAGGCAGCTATGTCGACTAGCACCGCCTCCCTGGCCGCCGACAGAGCCCACAGCACGGTGCCCGAACACGGCACCGGCCGCCGGGGCCGCACGCTGCGGCGGCGCGCCGGCATGGTGCTGATCGCCGTCTTCGTGGCGTTGTACCTGGTGCCTGTGGCCGGCGTGCTGGCGACATCGCTCAAGACCAACGCCGAGATCGCCGAACGCGGCATCTGGGCGCTGACCGGCAAGCTCACCCTGGCCAACTACGTCGACGTGTGGAGCACGGCCAACACCGTCCGCTACCTGATCAACTCGTTCCAGGTGGCCATTCCGGCGGTGGTCGTCTCCATCGCCGGCGGCACGCTCATCGGGTACGCCCTGGCCAAGTTCAGGCCCCGAGGCGGCACCGCCATACAGCTGATCATCGTCTCGGGCCTGTTCGTCCCGCCCCAGGTGCTGCTCGTGCCCCTGTTCACCATGTTCAGGAGCTTCGACCTCCTCAACACCCTGTGGCCCATGATCCTGATCCACTCCGCGGTGGGGTTCTCGGTATGCACCCTGGTGATGCGGAACTTCTTCGAGCAGATCCCCGACTCGCTGCGCTACGCGGCCCTGATCGACGGCGCCAACGAGGGCGAGGTCTTCTGGCGGGTCATGCTGCCGCTGGCCCGGCCCGCACTGGCCGCCCTGGCCACACTGCAGTTCACGTTCATCTGGAACGACTTCCTCTACCCGCTGGTTTTCACCAGCGCGCGCGACGACGTGGCCACCATCATGCTGGGGCTGCTCAACGTGAAGGGCCAGTTCACGGTGGCCTACGGAACCCAGGCCTCACTGGCGGTCATCGCCAGCATTCCCACCGTCGCCATCTTCTTCGTCTTCCAGAAGCACTTCGTCCGGGGCCTGCTGTCCGGGGCCCTGAAGGAGTAGACGTGTTGCGGGTGGGGATTATCGGTTGCGGGCGCATCTCCGACCTGCACGTTCTCGGATACCGGGACCGCGACGACGCGGCCGTCGTCGCACTCTGCGACAACGAGCCCGAGAACGCGGCGTCCAAACGGCGCCAGTGGGGGCTGCCCGACGCCTCGATATTCGAGGACTACCGCGAACTGTGCCAGTCGGGCCTGGTCGACCTGGTCGAGATAATCGTCCCGCACCACCTCCACTACGAGATCGCCGCGTTCGCCATCGGCTGCGACCTGCACGTGTCGCTGCAGAAGCCGATGTCGCTAAACCTCGACGACGCCGATCGCCTGCTGAGCGCGGCCGGCGAGACGTCGAGGGTGGTGCGCCTCTACGAGAACTTCCTGTTCTACCCGCCCGTCCTGAAGGCGCTGGAACTCATCGAGCAGGGCCTCATCGGCGAGCCCCTGTCGGTGCGGCTCAAGAGCAACGCCGGGTACAGCCCGAGCGCCTGGGACATACCCTTCTCGGCGCTGCTGTGGCGCCACACCCCCGAGGAGTGCGGCGGCGGGCCGCTGGTGTTCGACGACGGCCACCACAAGTTCTCGCTGGCCTGGGTCGTCCTGGGCCAGCCGTCGGAGGTGCACGCCTGGATCGGGTCCACCTACGTGCTGTCCTTCGAGCTGGACTCGCCGTCGCTGGTCTCGATGCGCTACGAGTCCGGTGCGATCGCCAACCTGGAGGTCGTGTACTCCCAGGAGCTGCTCATCGAGGGCACCGAGCACTACGCGCAGGACGACCGGATGGAGATCACCGGCACCAAGGGAGTCATCTGGGTTAACCGGGGCCACGGGCAGATCGGCGAGGTTCCGCCGGTCGTCAGCTATACCGACGGGCACGTGGAGACATACCCGTGCCCGACGGGCTGGGAGCATTCGTTCATCGGTGCCACCCGCAACCTGCTCGACACCATCGCCGCGGGCCGCGAGCCGATCCTCACCCTGGCCGAGGGCCGCGACGTGCTGGCGGCCGCCCTCGCCGCGCAGCGATCAGCCTCCGAAGGCGCCGTCGTAGGCGTGCAGGACCCGGTCGGCCGGTCACCCGGGTCCGTGAGGTCCGAGCTGGTGGCATGGGCTTCCCCGGGCGGCTACGCCTCACCAGGAGGCGCTTAGGTGGCCGCCGGCGAGCCTCGGGTGGGAGGCGCCCTCATGACCGGTCTCGACGTGCTCGAGGCGCTGGGGTCGGCTCCGGGCCCGATCGGGCTCAGCGAGCTGGCCCGGGTGCTCGACGCCGACAACGGCCATGTGCACCGGCTCCTGGCCGTGCTCACCAAGCGGGGCTACGTACACCGCGACGAGTCCAACAAGACCTACATCCTCGGCGCCGGCGTGGTACAGCTGGCCGGCTCGCTGCTGCGCAACATGGACCTGGTCAACGAGGCCCGGCCGCTGATGCGGGAGCTGATGAACGTCACCGGGGAATCCGTCCACCTCGCCCACCGCACGGTCGGCGGCGGCGTGTACCTGGCTCGCGAGCGCCTGGCCCGCCGGGTCACGGTGGAGACCGAGATCGGGTCCCCGGTCGTCGTCCACGCCACCTCCACCGGCAAGGCCCTCTACTGCCGCGACTCGGCCGAGATGCTCGAGGAGGTCGTCGACTGGGAGGCCCTGGAGCGATTCACCGAGCACACCATCACCGACCGGCAGGCACTGCTCAGCGACCTGACGGCAACCGCTGAGCGGGGCTTTGCGCTCGACAACGAGGAGCTGAGCATCGGTGTCCGCTGCGTGGCGTCGCCGGTGGTGGACATCGGAGGGAACATCCGCGCCTCCATCGGAATCTCGGGCCCGGCGACGCGCCTCGATGCCGAGACGATAGGAAAGTGCGCTGTGGTGGTGTGCTCGGCAGCCAAGACTTTGTCGGAGATCCTGGGAGGGCAGTGGGACTTCCCGCTGCCCTCACCGGACCCCGTCGTCCTCGAATGAGCGCTCCGGGCCCGGCGGCGCCCTCCAACGGTGCGCCCCACACAGCCGCGGTGAGAGACGGGAACCTGGAGCGCCTGACCGGGCGCGACCATGACGTACTCATCGTCGGCGGAGGCATCAACGGAGCCATCTCGGCACTGGCCCTGGCCAACCACGGGCTGCGCGTCGCGCTGATCGACTCCGAGGACTTCGCCTCGGGTGTGAGCCAGGAGTCGTCCAACCTCATCTGGGGTGGCTTCAAGTACCTGCAGACCTACGACGTGGCGCTGGTCGCGGGGTTGTGCCGCTCCCGGAATCTGCTGGCCCGCTCGTACGCCAGCCGCGTCCAGGAGGTCCGGTTCCTGGCCGCGCTGGGGTCCACATCGCCGTACTCGCCCGCCTATGCGGCACTGGGAGCGCACGCCTACTGGGCGCTGGGGCGGTTCGCGACCGGCCGTCCCCGGCTCCTCTCGTCCCGCTCGCTGGCGACGGCCGAGCCCACCATCGATTCGGGCGACGTGCAGGGCGCCGTCGAGTACTCCGACTACCTGCTGGCCGACAACGACGCCCGCTTCGTTCTCCAACTCCTGCTTGATGCGGTCGACAGCGGAGCGGTCGCGGTGTCCAGAATGCGGCTCGACGGGGCGGAGCGGGCCAGCGGCGGCTGGCGGGCCGAGGTGATCGATCGGCTGACCGGCGACCGGCACACCGTGGAGGCCGCGGTGCTGGTCAATGCGGCCGGCCCTCGAGCCACCGAACTCGCCGCGCTCACCGGCACCGCGCTCCGCCAAGCCCTCTGCTACTCGAAGGGGGCGCACATCGTCGTGCCCCAGGTGACCGAGTCAGGTCGCGTGCTGGCGTTCTTCGACGACGACCAGCGGTTGTTCTACGTCATCCCGATGGGCCACCGGTCCCTCATCGGCACGACCGACACCCGGGTCGAGGAGGCGGAGGTGTCGATAACCCACGACGACCGCGACTTCCTGCTCGAACAGGCCAACGCCCGGCTCCGTCTGCCCCAGCCGCTCCTCCACGACGACGTGATCGCCTACCGCTGCGGCGTCCGAGCCCTGGTGGTCGACGAGAGCGAGGACACCGACCGCGACTGGACTGAGCTGTCACGCCGCCACGCCGTGGAGGCAGACCGGCAGCGGGCGACCATCTCCATCCTCGGGGGCAAGCTGAGCGACTGCCTCAACGTGGGGCAGGAGGTGGTGACCGCGGCCCGCAAGTGCGGACTGGCGCCCGAGGTCCCGGACCGGGCGTGGTACGGCGAACCGCCGGCCGGCGTGCGGGAACGCTTCCATCGCAGCGCCGTCCGGGCGGGCATCGACGAGCCCGCGGCGGCAAGGTTGTGGCGCAGGCACGGCCGCCGGGCCCTGGAGGTCGCCGACCTGGTGGAGGAGACGCCTGAGCTTGGCGAGCCCCTCAGCGACCTCGTCGAGTGCTCAGCCGCGGAGGTCATGGTCATGGCCCGCCACGAGCACATCCTGTCCATGGACGACTTCTTGAGGCGCCGTACCATGCTCGCCATGCTCGAGACGGCCGAGACGCTGAGCGCCGATCCGGGCGTGGAACGCGCCGAGGAACTTCTGTTCGGGCCAGGGCCCGAGCGGCCCGTGAGCGCAGCGAACGAGAGCGGACGTGGCGCGGCATGACCGTCGTACTGGCCATCGACGCCGGCACGACCAGCGTGCGCACCATCGCCTTCGACGACTCCGGGCGGATCGTGGCGTCGGCCCAGCGCGAGTTCCCCCAGTACTTCCCGATGCCAGGGCGTGTCGAGCACGACGCGACCGAGATCTGGACCGCGGTGCAGTCGACACTGGGCGAGGTGGCCGGCAGCCTGGATGAGGCACCGGCTGCCATCGGCGTCACCAACCAGCGCGAGACGGTGGTGGCCTGGAGCCGGGAGCGCTCCGAGCCGGTCCATCGGGCCATCGTGTGGCAGGACCGCCGCACCGCGTCGCGCTGCACGCAACTGGAACAGGACGGCGCGCTGCCGCTGGTGCGCGAGCGCACCGGGCTGGTGCTCGACCCGTACTTCTCGGCCTCGAAACTCGAGTGGATGCTCACCGAGGGCGGGGTGGCAACCGGCCCCGACCTTGCGTTGGGGACGGTCGACAGCTGGATCGTGTGGAACCTGACCGGCGGCGAGGTCCACGCCACCGATGCCACCAACGCCAGCCGCACCATGCTGTTCGACATCGGGGCGCTGCGATGGGACCTGGAGCTGTGCTCGCTGTTCGGCGTCCCGATCGAGACGCTGCCGCAGGTGCGGCCTTCCAGCGGAACGTTCGGGATCACGGGCCCGGACGCCGCCTGCGGAGCGGGCATTCCGATCTCCGGCATCGCCGGCGACCAGCACGCCGCCCTCTTCGGCCAGGCCGCCTTCGCGCCGGGCGACGCCAAGAACACTTACGGCACCGGCTCATTCGTGTTGATGAACGTGGGGGCCGAGCTGCCCGTGCCCGCCGACGGCCTGCTCACAACGATCGCCTGGCTGCTGGACTCGCCGCAAGGTCAAACCCTGGCGTACGCGCTGGAGGGAGCGATATTCGCCACCGGAGCGGCCATCCAGTGGCTTCGCGATGGCCTGGGGATCATCGCGGAGGCCGCGGAGATCGAAGGACTCGCCCAGCAGTGCGACTCGACGGGCGGGGTGTTCCTGGTACCGGCCTTCGCCGGTCTCGGCAGCCCGCACTGGGATCCTTACGCCCGCGGCGCCGTCCTCGGCCTCACCCGGGGCACCGGGAGGCCGGAGATCGCCCGAGCCGCGGTGGAGGCCATGGCCTACCAGACCCGGGACGTCGTCGAGGCCATGGCGGCCGCCACCGGCACGCCGGTTCGTAACCTGCGTGTCGACGGGGGCGCATCGGTGATGGACTCCATGCTGCAGCTCCAGGCCGACCAGCTCGGAGTGGCCGTCCAGCGCCCCAAGCTCCAGGAGGCGACCGCTCTCGGCGCGGCCTATCTGGCCGGACTGGCCGCCGGCGTCTGGCCGTCGCTGGAAGCCATCTCTGGCCACTGGGAACTCGACTTCGAGGCTGTGCCCAGCGGGGCGAGCGACGTCGCCGATGCCGCCTACGCCGATTGGCAACGAGCCGTGGACCGCAGCAAGGGCTGGGCGAGCGGATGAGCCGGGTAGCCGTGGTGACCGGTGCGGCCGGCGCCATCGGCTCAGCGGTGTGCAAGCGCCTCAGCGCGGGCGGCGACGCAGTCGTTGGCCTCGATGCCGCAGACGGTGCCGTCGTCGACGCAGTCGAGACCATCGCCTGCGACATATCCGACGCCGAGTCGGTGACCGCGGCCTTCGACGCGATCCGCGACCGGCACGGCCACCCCAACGTGCTGGTCAACAGCGCCGGCATCACCGGCGCCGGGGGCGTGGAGGAGGAGAGCCCCGAGGATTGGCGCCGCATCCTCGACGTGAACCTCACCGGCGCCTACCTGTGCACCCGCCAGGTGATCGCGGGCATGCGGGCGGCCGGCGAGGGCAGGATCGTGAACATCGCGTCGGTCAACGGCCGCTTCGGCGGATCGCCCCTGTCGGGACCGGCCTACGCGGCCAGCAAGGGCGGGCTGATCACCCTCACCCGCTTCCTGGCCCTGCACCACGCCGCCGACAACATCACCGTAAACGCGGTGGCCCCCGGACCCCACGACACGCCCATGTGGCAGGCGCTCGACCCCGCATGGCGAGAGCGCATTCTGGCCTCCGTGCCCGGCGACGCGCCGGGAGACCCCGATGATCTGGCCGCGATGGTGGAATTCCTGTGCGGACCGCACGCCGGCTACATCACCGGCGCCACCATCGATGTCAACGGCGGCCAGTGGATGGGTTAGCCGATGGCATAGGCCGAGGGATAGGTTCGCGAGCCGTGTCTAACAGCCGTCCGACCATCAAGGACATCGCAAGGGTGACGGGAGTCTCGGTGGCCACGGTCAGCCGCGCCCTGCGCAATCTTCCCTACGTGGCGTCCGCAACACGCTCCAGGGTGCTGGATGCCGCGGCCGAACTCCAGTACGAGGCCCACCCGCAGGCCTCCCGCCTCGCGTCGGGACGGACCTGGACCATCGGGCTGGCCGCGCCCCAGTTCGGGGCCTGGTTCCCGTCCCGGGCATTGGGCGGCATCAACTCGGTGTTCGCCAAGGCGGGCTACGACCTGCTCATCTCGATGATGGCCGCTCCAGACGATCGTCGACGATTCCTCCACGAAGCCCGCTCCTTCTGCAGGCGAGTCGACGGGATAGTCCTGATCGACACGTTCGTCAGCGCCGAGGGGAACTCGGCCAGCGACTTCTTCGACCGGCCCGTCGTCGCGGTGAACGAGCGGCTCGAGGGCGCCGCATCGATCATCATCGACAACCGAATCGCAGCCAGACGGGCCGTAGAGCACCTGATCGAACTGGGGCATGAGCGCATCGGCCTAGTCGTGGGCCCCCAGTTGGAGGACCTTCCGACGCCGGTCCCCGAGCAGCGTCGCCTCGGCTACAAGGATGCCATGAGGGCGGCAGGGCTGTCCTGCGAGCCCGAACTGGCGGTGAGCGGCGATTGGACGGCCGCAGGCGGTGCCGTCGCAGCGTCCAGGCTGCTCGAATGCGCTGAGCCGCCCACTGCGGTGTTCTGCATGTCCGACCAGATGGCGTTCGGCGTGCTGTGGGCAGCCGCGAGGCGTGGCGTGAACATACCCGGCGATCTCTCCGTGATCGGCTTCGACGACCACGATCTCTCCGAAGCAATGGGACTGACCACTATGCGGCAGGCAGTGGACGAGATGGGCGTCCGGGCCGCGGAGACGGTGATGGCGCTGATCGACGGCGAGCCCGTCAGCAACATCACCTGGGATGTGCCGCTGATGGTGCGGGAGACCACTTCGTCGGTGGGTTGATTCCGTGGGGTGGCCGCGCTACCTTCCAATTCTGTAAACGTTTGCATCCCTGGGAGGGAAGAAATGAAGACACATTCGCGCCTATGGCTCATCCTCGGCGCCCTGCTCAGCCTCGCCCTCGTGGCGTCGGCATGCGGCGATGACGAGCCGGTAGCGGACACAAGTGCCGCCGACGCCGCAGCTGCAGCCGCTCAAGCCGACGCCGCGGCAGCTGAGGCTGAGGCCGCGGCCGCGGCCGCTGAAGCCGACGCCGCGGCTGCGGAGGCCGCTGCCGCGGAGACCGCGGCTGCTGAAGCGCAGGCCGAGGCCGACGCGGCTGCCGCCAGAGCGGCCGAAGCCGAAGCGGCGCTCGAAGCTGCTATGGCTGAGGCCGAGGGGGCGATCGACCCCGACGTCGTCGCTGAGCTCGAGGCCGAGCTGGAATCGGCTGCCGCCGAAGCAGCCGAGGCTCAGGCCGAGGCCGAAGCGGCTGCTGCTGCCGCCGCCGAGGCCGAGGCGGCGATGCAGGAGATGGAGATGAGCCTGGCCGGCAGCGTCGTCACCATTCTTGGTCCCGAGACCGGGTCCGAGGCCGAGGGCTTCCTGGCCGGTTTCGAGCCGCTGCGTGAGCGCACCGGGATCGTCGTCCGGTACTCGGGCACCCGCGACGCCACCACCGAGCTGAACCTGGCGGTGGAGGCCGGCGACCCGCCCGACATCGTGATCATCCCCCAGCCCGGCCGGATCCTCCAGTTCGGCGAGTCCGGTGACGCGGTCGCCATTCCCGACTCGATCATGGCCAACATCGGCGGCTCCTACGACCAGTTCTGGTTCGACCTGGCCACCACGGGCGGCAACGTCTACGGCGTGCCCAACAAGGGCGACGTGAAGAGCCTGGTGTGGTACAGCCCGCAGGCATTCGCCGACAACGGCTACGCGATCCCGCAGACCTGGGCCGAGCTCGAGGCGCTCATGGAGCAGATGAAGGGCAACGGCCACACCCCGTGGTGCGTCGGCATCGAGTCCGGCGCCGCCACCGGCTGGGCCTTCACCGACTGGATGGAGGACATGATGCTCCGCCTCCACGGGCCCGACGTCTATGACCAGTGGGTCAACCACGACATCCCCTTCAACGACGCCAGGGTCGTCGCGGTGGCCGAGTTCGTGGGCAACATCTGGTTCACGGAAGGCAACGTGAGCGGCGGCCGCGACCTGATTTCCCAGCGCAGCTTCCGGGAGATGGCAGCGGCCCACCTCAACGGCGAGTGCATGATGCACCGCCAGGCCAACTTCGCGGGCGCCCACTACCTCGAGGCCGGCGCGTCGTCGCTCGGCCCCGACGGTGACGTGAACGTGTTCTACCTGCCGACCATCAGCGACGAGTTCGGCACCGTGGTGCTCGGAGCGGGCACCCATGCGGTGGCCTTCACCGACAAGCCCGAGACTCTGGCGGTGTTGGAGTACATCGGCACGGCCGAGTACGCCAACGCCCGCATCGCGTCGGACAAGGGCGGCTTCCTGTCGCCCAACCGCGACCACGACACGTCGCTGTACAGCTCCTCGTTCGACCGGGCCCTCGCTGAGATCCTGGTCAGCGCAAACCCGTTCCGCTTCGACGCCTCGGACCTGATGCCGGGCGAGGTCGGAGCGGGCGAGTTCTGGCGGTCGGGCACCGACTACGTGTCGGGCTCCAAGACCGCTCAGGAGTTCGCCGACGACACTGAGGACGCCTGGCCGTCCTGACAACAGCCGTTAGGGAGGGGGGCGCACATGGCGCCCCCCTCCCGCTTCGGCAAACATAGATCACCGGTACCCACAGCCCAGGGGGGTCCGTGGCCCAGTTGGTAACCATGCTCGTGAGCGTCGCTGGGGCGCTCCTGGTGTCGGCGGTGGTGTTCATCGGCGCGAACCGCGCCGTGGACAGTGTCCGGAGCCGCTGGCCCGCCTTCACAGCCTCGCTGGGCGTGCTCGCAGGCCTGCTCGTGGGCGCGGTGGTACAGCACAACGGTTGGCTGCCCCGCGGCCCGGCCGTGGGAGGCCCGCTCAAGGAGGGTTGGCTGCTCATCGGTGCAGGCGGGATCGCGGGAGCGGCCGTAGGGGCCCTAATCGGCAAGCTGGCCCAGCCGGCGCTGACGAGGCGCTCGCACTGGGAGGAGCGCCTTCGACCCTGGGTGTTCGTCGGTCCGGCGCTGGTCTTCGTGGCCGGCGGGCTCGTCCTCCCCGGCCTGCGCACACTGTTCCTGTCGTTCAAGAACGGAACTCGGGGCCGCGAGCCCGGCTTCACGCTCGAGCACTACACCGACATCTTCACGAACCGGACCTTCTTTACCTTCGAGGGGTGGCCGTCCATCTTCACCAGCCGGCTCTTCATAGTCGGGCTGGCGGCCGCGGTCGTCGCCGCGGCGGCCGCGTGGGCGAGCTCGTCACTCATCGTCGGCGGGCCGGCGCGAGTGGCCGCGGCCACCCGGCTGATGCGGGCGCTCAAGGTCGTGGCAGTCCTGCTGGTGGTCGCCGTAGCCGTGGCCTTCATCGAGTCGCTGGTGCGCGAGCCCAACCGCTCCGAGATCATGGACGTGCTCACCGTGATCGTGTCGAGCCGGGTAACGCTGTGGATCGCGGTGGTCGCCGCCGCGCTGATCCTGACCGCCTGGCTCGCGGCGCGCGCCCGCGGCCGTGAGGCGGAACTCGACTGGGGAGCGCCCGCCGCGTCCTCGCTGGTGATCGCGGCCGCCATCCTGATCGTGTTCGGTGCGCTGTCGACCCTCCGGGGCGTGGTCTGGAACAACATCTGGTGGGTGGTGACCGTGGCGGGGCTGTCCACCGTCCTCGGCCTGCTGCTGGCCGTGCTGGCCGAGCGGGCCCGGGGAGAGCGGATCGGCAAGACGCTGATCTTCATGCCCATGGCAATCTCGATGGTCGGCGCGGCCGTCATCTGGGACTTCATGTACGAGGTGCAGCCCATGGGCAACCAGACCGGGCTGTTCAACGCCGTTCTCCAGGGGCTCGGCTTCACCCCCCGCGGCTTCTTCATCAACGCCACGATGATCCCCTGGAACAACTTCTGGATCATGTTCATCATGGTGTGGATCCAGACCGGCTTCGCCATGGTCGTGCTGGCCGCAGCCATCCGGGCCGTCCCCGAGGAGCTCACGGAGGCGGCCGAGGTCGACGGGGCGAGCCGGGCACAGGTCTTCTGGCGGGTGGTGATGCCCCAGATCAGGCCCACCATCATCGTGGTGGTCACCACCCTCATAGTGATCGTCACCAAGGTTTTCGACCTGGTCAAGGCCACCACCAACGGCGCCAACCGCACCAACGTGCTGGCCAACGAGATGTTCGACCAGCTCCGCGACCGCAACTTCACCTCCAGCAGCGCCTTCGCGGTGGTGCTGTTCGCCCTGGTGCTGCCGGTCATGATCTACAACATCCGCCGACTCCAGCGAGAGCTGGCATGACCTCGCCGCAGACCGCCTTGATGCCCACTGGGCTCCGGCTGCGGCGCCTGGCCGCGGAGGCGCCCACCTGGGTGATGTGGCTGATCGTGGTCGTGTGGACCGTGCCGACCATCGGGCTGTTCGTCTCGTCGTTCCGCAAGGTGCGCGACATCGACTCATCGGGATGGTGGACCGCCTGGAACGATCTCGACAACCTGACGTTCCAGAACTACCGGGACATCTTCCGCGAGTCCGCGGCCCAGCCTTCGATGTGGGAGTTCGCCTTCAACTCGGTAGCCATCGTCGTGCCGGCCACGATCATCCCGATCGCGGTGGCGGCCTTCGCGGCCTACGGGTTCGCCTGGATGGACTTCCGGGGCCGCAACTGGCTCTTCATCGGGCTGGTGTCGATGATCGCGCTGCCCAACCAGATGGCGTTCGTTCCCCTTCTCCAGCTCTTCAACGGCGGCGCCCGGTTCACTATCCCCGGTGTCGACTGGACACTGGCGCTGCTGCCCGACGTGGGCATCGCCAACACCGCGGCCGCGGTCTGGCTCACCCACACCGCTTTCGGTCTGCCACTGGCCGTGCTGCTGCTGCACAACTTTGTCAGCCAGCTGCCCCGCGACATCTTCGAGGCGGCCCGCATCGACGGCGCCAGCCATTTCACCATCTTCTGCCGGCTGGTCGTTCCGCTGGCCCGTCCCGCGCTGGCTGCGTTCGCGGTGTTCCAGTTCCTGTGGACCTGGAACGACTACCTGATCGCCTCGGTGTTCCTCAACGAGAACGAGCCGATGACCATCGCGCTGGTGAACTTGGTGGGGGAGCGCGGCCAGAACTTCCAGCTCCGCTTCGCCTCCGCCTTCGTGATCATGGTGGTACCGCTGATCGTGTTCTTCAGCCTCCAGCGCCACTTCGTGCGGGGCCTGCTGGCCGGTTCCGTCAAGGGATGATCACAGCACGTCGGCTATCCGCACCGGCGCTCCTGTGGTGATCGACCGGCTCCCTGCGACACCCATGGCCACCGACAGCAGCCCTGCCGACAGGCTGGCCTGCGACGACGCCCGGCGGCCCTCCGCGTCGAGCGAGTTGACCGCCTCGAGGAAGTGCTGATGCTCGACGTAGCTGGAGCCGTGATGGAGGCCCTCGTAGGCGGCCGTGCTGGACACGTTGACGGTCCGCACATTGCCGATCCCGTGGGTCCCCTTGATCCCGATCCGCACGACGTCGGAGGGGACGCAGGCCTCGATCTTGCCCCCGTCGCCCATCACCGCGAACTCCTGCTGGTCGTGGGTGGCATCGGCGAACATGCACAGGTCGAGCAGGGCGCGGGCGCCGTCGTCGTAGTCGACGACCACATATGCGCTGTCGATGATGTCGGGAGTGCTCCCGTTGTAGCGCTCGTCGAGGTGGTTGACCATCTGGCTGCCCGAGGCGTAAACCCGCTCGGGCCGGCCCGCCATGACCTGGTTCATGAGGTCGAAGAAGTGGCAGCACTTCTCCACCAGCGTGCCGCCGGTGTTGGCCGAGAAGCGGTTCCAGTCCCCGACCTTCTCCAGGAAGGGATTGCGGTGCTCGCGCAGCGACACCATGTGCACCCGGCCCGCGGCGCCGGCCCGCACCTCGTCGATGAGGCGTGCGAAGGGAGCCATGTAGCGGTACTCCAGACCGACCCAGACCAGTCCCCGGTGATCGGCGGCCGCGTCGAGAGCCCTCTGACAGTCGGCCACGGTGGTGCAAAGAGGCTTCTCGACCAGCACATGCAGACCGGTGCCGAGAACGTCGTCGAGCACGGCCGCGTGCGTCATATTGGGCGTGGCGATCACCAGCGCGTCGCAGAGGCCGGCATCGATGAGGTCGCGATGACCGCTGAACCGCGCCGCCGACGGCACCAGCGAGGCGGCTGCGTCGAGCGAGGCCGGGTGGGGGTCGGCCAGCGCCGTCACCCGGGCTCCGGGCAGGTGCGAGAGGTTGGCGACGTGCTCGCGGCCCATCATGCCGGTGCCGATCACGCCGTAGCGCAGCTCAGACGCGCTCATCCGACCTTCCTATCCCGGCCGTGGTTTGGCCCGGAACTTCCGGCGTCGCGGCTCTCGCAGATGGAGTGATCGAGTGACATCAAGACTCACAGACCCTAATCGTCGCCCGCTTGGTCGGGATTTCCAAGTGGGGCCCCTCGGCGTCGGCTGCTGGCGGCTGCTGGCCCGGCCCGACGACGAGTTGAGGGCGGTGGTCGAGACCGGGCTGGACCTGGGCATGAACCTCGTCGACACGGCCGACATCTACGGGCTCGGCTGGGGCGGCAAGGCCTTCGGCGAGGCCGAGGAGAACCTGGGGCGCATCCTCGCCGGAGCTCCACACCTGCGCGACCGGATGGTGCTGGCCACCAAGGGCGGCATCATCCCGGGAGTCCCGTACAACTCGGGCCGCGACGCGATCACCGCAGCCTGCGAGGCGTCGCTGCGCCGCCTGGGCACCGACGTGATCGACCTGTACCAGATCCATCGCCCGGACATGCTGACACACCCGGCGGAACTGGCCGGGTCGCTCGACGACCTGCGGGCCGCGGGCAAGATCCGCGAGGTGGGCGTCTCGAACTTCACCCCGAGCCAGCACGAGGCTCTGGCCGCCCACCTGCCGTTCCCGCTGGCCAGCTCCCAGCCCGAGTACTCCGCCGCGCACCTGGCGCCCCTGCGCGACGGCACGTTCGACCTGTGCATGCGAGACGGGGTGCTGCCCCTGGCATGGAGCCCGTTGGGCGGCGGCCGCCTGGCCGACGGTTCAGGCGTGCGAGCCGAGCTGCTGGCCGTGCTCGACCGTCTCGCCGAGCGCGAGGGAGTCGACCGGGCCACGCTGGCGGTGGCGTTCGTGCTGGGTCATCCGTCCAGGCCGGTGGCCCTGCTGGGCACCCAACGCCCCGGCCGGCTCGCCCAGCTGGCCGGCGCCACGGCCGTGCACCTCGACCGCAGCGACGTGTACGACGTGATCGAGGCCTCGGAGGGGGCACGACTGCCATGAACGGAGACGGGACGAACGGAGCCGAACCGGCCGAGGTCGCCTGGTTCGGCGCCCTGTGCGACGACGACTACCGGCATCTGGGCGTGTCGGACCCGGAACTGGCCAGCAGCTGGGAGCACTGTCGCGACATCACCCTCGCGGCCGAACGCAACGGCTTCGACAACATCCTGCTGCCCTCGGGCTACACGCTCGGCATTGACGCCACTGCCTTCGCGGCCGGGATCGCGCCCCTCACCGAGCGCATGCGGCTGCTACTCGCGGTGCGGATGGGGGAGCTGTGGCTGCCGCAGCTGGCCCGCCAGATCGCCACCATCGACCGGATGCTCGGTGGGCGGCTCACGGTGAACATCATTTCCAGCGACATGCCCGGCGAATCCCTGGAGTCGGCCCCGAGATACCGCCGCACGCTGGAGTGGATGCATGTGCTCCGCACGCTGCTCGACGGCCAGCCGGTGGACTTCCACGGGGAGTTCGTCGATCTGACCCTCGACCCGCCCAGGGCCACCACCGTGTCGGGTTGCTGCCCGCTGTTCTACTTCGGCGGTTTCTCCGAGGCGGCCAAGGAGACCGCGGCCGAGGGGTGCGACGTCTTCCTCACCTGGCCGGACACGGTCGCTGGCGTCGCCGACACGGTCGCCGACATGAAGTCCAGAGCTGCCCGCCACGGCCGGACGCTTCGCTTCGGCCTGCGCAGCCATGTGATCGTGCGGGAGACATCGGAGGCTGCCGGGGCCGCGGCCGCAGAGCTCGTCAGCCGTCTCGACGATTCTGTCGGCGCGGCCATCAGGGGCCGGTCCCTGGATGCGGCCTCGGTCGGAGTGCGCCGGCAGGCCGAGCTGCGGGACCTGAGCGACGGCGACGGCTACGTCGAGGCCAATCTGTGGACCGGCATCGGCCGGGCCCGCTCCGGCGCAGGCGCAGCCATCGTCGGCGATCCCGACGAGGTGGTGGCCAAGCTGGAGCAGTACCGCAGCGTCGGGATCGACGCCTTCATCCTGTCCGGGTACCCCCATCTGGACGAGTGCGACCGGGTCGGCCGCCACGTCCTGCCCCGCCTCGACCACGGCCATCTCGCAGCCTGAAGGGACTTGGCACGCGTGGGGCAGAGGTCTGTAGAGTGCCCCTTCTGTAAACGTTTGCGGAGGTATTGCGGGTGAAGGGCAGCGCGCTGGAAGAGTCCACCGTTGGACGTGACCTGGCCGAGCCCTGGTGGCACGGGGCTGTCGGCTACGAGATCTACGTTCGCTCCTTCGCAGACTCCGACGGCGACGGGGTGGGCGACCTGGCCGGGATCACCAGCCGGCTCGACTATCTGAGCTGGCTGGGCGTCGACGCCCTGTGGCTCACCCCCTTCTACCCGTCGCCGGGACACGACCACGGCTACGACGTCAGCGACTACTGCGCGGTGTCGCCCCGGCACGGAACGCTCGAGGACTTCGACGTCCTGGTGAGCGAGGCCCACCGCCGGGGGCTGAGAGTGATGGTCGACATCGTGCCCAACCACACCTCGATCGAGCACGAGTGGTTCGCCCGGGCCCGGCGCTACCCGGACGGACCCGACCGGGACCGCTACCTCTGGGCCTTCCCGGCATCCGGCGGAGGTCCTCCCAACAACTGGCGCAGCCACTTCGGAGGCCCCGCCTGGACCCTCGACGAGGCGTCCGGCCAGTACTGGTGCCATCTCTTCCTTCCCGAGCAGCCCGACCTCAACTGGCGCAACCCCGCCGTCCGGGACGACTTCGACTCGATCCTGGAGTGGTGGATGGACCGCGGCGTCGACGGCTTCCGCGTCGACGTGGCCCACGGCCTCGTCAAGGACGACCAGCTGCGCGACAACCCCCAGATCATGCCGATCACCGAGGGCATGGACCCCTTCGACGCCTTCAATGCCTTCGAGCACCGCCACGACATGGACCAGTCTGAGAACGTCGAGGTCTTCCGTCGCTGGAACCGGGTCTGCGCACCGCGGGAGGCGCTGCTCCTGGGTGAGGTCAACGCCCCATGGCCGGACCGCCAGTCCCGCTACGTGGAGCCGGGCGCCCTGGACCAGGCCTTCTTCCTGCAGGCCGCCTTCCTCGGCTGGGCGCCAAAGACACTGCTGACGATGGTGCGGGCCATGCACGACGCCGCGCCACAGGGGACCTCGTGGGTGCTTAGCAACCACGACCGTTCCCGGCCGGTAAGCCGCTTCGGCGGCGGCGAGACCGGCGTCCGGCGATCCCTGGCCGCCTCGACGCTGTTCATGGCCCTCGGGGGCACCCCCTTCCTGTTCCAGGGAGAGGAGCTCGCCCTACCCGACGGAGTGCTGAGCGCCGGCTTCCACGATCCGGTATCGGTCAGGAACGCGGGCGCAACCAGCGGCCGGGACGGGTGCCGGACTCCCATGCCGTGGGACAGCAGCCCCTGCAACGGCTTCTCCGCCGGCGTCCCGTGGATCGATTCAGAGCCCCGCCCGCCGGAGCACACCGTCGAGGGGCAGCAGGCCGACCCGGATGCGCCTCTGCACCGCTACCGCAGCCTGCTGGCCCTGCGCCGGCAGCATCCCGACATGTGGCGGGCGTCGCTCGAATGGATCAAGACCACAGATCCGGAGGTCGTCGCCCTGCGGCGGGGCACGATCACCGTGGTCGCCAACCTGTCCAGCCGCCGGGCAAACGTCAGTCTTGGCTCGCCCGAGTGGGAGCCCGTCTTCGCCAGTCAGGAAGGCAGCCGTCTGGACCGCCCGGCCCATGACGCCGTTTCCGTGCCTGCCGAGTCAACGGTCGTACTGGCACAGGACCACCGCCGAACATAGAGAGAGTCAGAGGAACTCCTCGGCGCCTACGTCCAGGCAGTGCTGGGTGTGCCGTTGGGCCATGGTCATGAACATCTCGTCGCCCCGGGGGTCGGGACTGCTGAAGGTGGCGCCCAGGACGGTGATGTTGACCCCGTGCATGGCGGCCCGCCGGTAGAGGTCCCAGCACTCGGCCTCGCCCAGCTCGATCCCGGCATCGCCGAACTGGCGGCGGCAACCCGACAGCAGGTCGCGCTCCCAGGCCCGGCGGTCGTCGGCTTCGATGCTGCCGCCGATGAAGTACGAGATGTCGGTGAGCGGGCTCGAGAGGCCAACAGTCTGCCAGTCGACGGTGGTGGCGGTATCGCCACCGAACAGGATGTTCTCGCTGCGGAAGTCCCCGTGAGCCAGCGTGGTCGCACCCTCGTACCCGGAGGCTACCGATGCGAAATTGGTCACGTAGCGCTCGCTGAAGGCCAGTTGGCCGGCGTCGAGTCCCTGACCGAACCGGTCAACGAAGCCAGGCCAGGCGTCGACGAGCAGCAACTGTGCGAAGTCGGCGTTCTCGCCGTGAGCCCTGCGGACCACATGGTCTAGGGCGAGGATGCTGTCGTCGTCGTAGAAGGCGGCGGCCAGCTTCACCGCCTCTCGCAGCACCAGCACGGTGTGCGCATGGGTCTCGCCCACCATCTGTACGCCGCACTCGGCCGGGGCCATGTCCTCCAGCAGCAGCAGGAACGACCGACGGTCGGTGCTGATCTCGCTGCCATAGGTAGCCGGGACGCGTATCGAGGTTCTCGGAGCCAGCACCCGGTAGAACATCACCTCGTTGTAGTAGAGACCGGCCGCTCCGGCGATGGACCGGGCCCGTTCGTCGGCGGCCGGGAACTTGGCGACCAGCGTCGAGGGAGCACCGCCCGCGTCGCCGTCATAGGACAGGAAGTAGCGGGCGTTGTCGCCCATCTTGCCGGCGCCGATGAACTCGAACCGGGCGTCCGTCACCCGCCCCCCGGCCAGCACGCCCGCGGCCCGCAGGTAGTCCGTCAGCTCGGCGGGTCCGAGCGCCTCCGGCCGGGTCGGGAAGTCGGTCACAACCTGGACGCGCCGGGCAGGATCAGGGGCGGGTCCCGAATGCCATGCTCGGGTTGGCGGGCAACTCCGTCAGCGGCTCGGCCACTTCGGCCACTGTCGGCCCGACCCCCTCCTCAGCCAGCGCATCCAGGTCGAGGTTGTACACCTCCGCGGCGGTCGCTCCGAACAGCAGCCGCAGGTCCTCAGGCGACCAGTCGCAGAACACGTGCCGCAGCGACGCCACCGAGTCGGGGAACGTGCCCTCGGCGTGGGGGTAGTCGCTGCCCCACATGAACCGGTCGACGCCGATCTTCTTGATCGCCTCGGCTTCGTCCCGGCCCGGGAAGCTGGCTCCCATGTAGCAGTTGGTGGTGAAGTAGCTGCTCGGCGGGTTGGACAGCTGCGCGGCGTCCGCAGGCATTTCCCCGACATTGCCGCTTCCGGTGAAGAGCCGCCAGAAGGCGTCCATCTTGGAGAGCGTGGCCGGGACCCACCCGACGCGTTGCTCGGTCATCACAAAGCGAAGCTGCGGGAAGCGCTCGAACACGCCGCTCAGGATGAGGTGCCACAGGCTGCGGTTGGCAAAGAAGGGAACCTCCATGATCATGAAGAAGTTGCGGTTGGGCGACTCCTGAAGGTCGGGGATGCCCGCGCCGCCGTGCTGGTTGACGGACAGTCCTGTGTCCTGGCAGGCGGCCCACAGCGGGTCGTAGTAGTCGCTCCAGAGCGGAGGCACCGGCGAGTCGGGCGGAACGGCCGAGAACAGCACACCCCTGAGGCCGTGCTCCGCGCCCCACTCGATCTCGGCCACGGCCGCTTCGATGTCGTTGGGGAACACCTGGACCAGGCCGGCCCGGCGCCCGGGAAGCTCCTGGCACCAGTCGGCCAGCCACCGGTTGTGGGCCTGGAGACCGGCCCACCTCTCCTCGAACTCGGCCGCCGTGGTGGGCGGGCGGGCGACCAGCAGGCCGGAGGGGAAGAACGGAGGAATCGTGTTGGGGAACACGACCTCGGCGACCTGGCCGTCGGCCTCCAAGTCCCGCTGGCGGACGGCGGTGTCCCAGTTCCGGACGCGCTTCGAGTCCTGGAGGTCGTCGAACGGGTTGATGTAGGCCTGCTTCCAGGCGTCGAAGTCGGAGTGCCACTTCGATGGCAGGTACGGCCGGTAGTCGTCGATGTCGCCGCCGGCGTGGCAGTCCGCCGACACGATCGTGTACCGGTCTCCGTTCATCGTTGAGTTCATCATCACCTCATCCTGGCAGGGGTGGGGGGAAACTCAACGCTAGTCCTGAGTGCCTGACGGCCCGAACTGCCGCTGGAGTTCGCGCTTGAGCACCTTGCCGGCCGGGTTGCGGGGCAGCGCGTCCACGATCTCGAGGCGTTCGGGGGTCGCCTGGCGGCGCAGGCCGGCTTCGGCGAGCGCGGCGGCGAGACTCTTGAGCGTCACTCGGGCGCCCCCGGCCGGTACCACCACCGCGCACACCGACTCGCCGGTCCGCTCGTCGGGGAGCCCGATGACGGCGGCGTCGGCGATGCCGTCCAACCCGAACAGCAGGTCCTCGACCTCCTTGGCCGAGATGTTCTCGCCGTGGCGGATGATGATGTCCTTGAGGCGTCCGGTGATGGTGACGTAGCCGTCGGCGTCGATGATGCCCAGATCGCCGGTGCGGTAGTAGCCGCCGGAGTCGAAGGCCTCGCTGTCGAGCGAGCTGTCCATGTAGCCCAGCATCACCTGGCGGCCCTTGGCCCGGAGCTCGCCCTCGGCACCCGGTGCGCACGGGGTGCCGTCGTCCGCCACCGTGATCAGGTCCACGCCCGGTAGGGCCCGGCCCTCGGTGCTGGCCAGCTTCTCGTCGGGATCGTCGACCGCGCCGTTGGTCAGCACGGGCGCCTCGGTGAGCCCCCACCCGGAGGCCACGCCGACCCCGCCGAGCTCTGCGACCACTCGCCGGTGGATGGCCGGAGGGATGGGCGCGCCGCCGCCGGGGCAGACCTTGAGGTCGCCGAACAGCGGGCGGTCCAGCTTCTGCTGGGCCGCGAGGTACATGAGGTAGAACGGCGTCCCGGTGCCGGCATGGGTGCAGCCCTGCTCGGACAGGAACCGGACGGTGGCCTCGGGGTCGACGGTCTCGTCGAGCAGGTGGGTGCAGCCGCGCTCCAGGGCCATGAACAGCAGCCCGATGCCGCCGATGTGGGGGAACGGGAAGGTCAGCGAGTAGCGGTCGCCGGGCTGCACGTCCAGGCGCTCCGCCATCGGACCCCCGAACGCGCCCACGGTCTGGTCCGAGTGCATGGCCCCCTTGGGGTCGGCGGTCGTCCCGGACGTGTAGCAGATCCAGCGCACCTCGTCGGATCCGGCTGAGGCCGCGGCCGGGAGGGTGGCGGGGTCGCCCTGCGGGAACGAGCCCGGACCGGCACTGAGCGTCATGAGTCCATTGAGGTCTTCAGCGATCTCCGCGGCCATGGCCCCGTAGTCGAACCCGGAGAAGATGGCGGGCGAGATCAGGTACTTCGAGCCGGCCTGGCGAGCGCAGAAGCCGACCTCGCGATGGCGGTAGATGCCGATGATCGGGTTCTGGACCGCGCCGAGCCGCGACAGCGCGCCGGCCAGCACGACGGTGTCGACCCATGTGGGGAGGATCCACGACACGACGTCGCCCCGGCCGATGCCCAGGTCGGCCAGCCCGGCCGCCATGGCCAGCACCCGGTCGCGGTACTGGCCGAAGGTGGCGCGATCACCCTGGCGCGACATGAGCATCGGCTCCTCGGGCCAACGTCGGGCGGCCTGCTCGATCAGGCTCCACAGCGGCAACGGCATCCGGTCAGACGACGGGGGGACTCCGGTCATGGTGACTCCAATGCGCTCCAGAGAGCCTGCTTGACCGCTCGCAGCCGCTCGGGATCGTGTTCTGCCAGGCGCAAGGCCAGCGTTTGGGCCCGGTCTCGTAGCTCGCCGGCCCCCACCACCTCGGAAACCAGGCCGAGCTGGCGGGCCCGCTCGGCGTCGAGCCGCTCGTGCGCGCCCATCAGAGCCATCCGGGTCACGGACTCCATAGGGACCTTCTTGAGCAGGCCGATGGTCTCGAAGGCCGAGACCTGCCCGACGGACACGTGCGGGTCGAGGAAGGTGGCATCGTCGGCCGCGATGACGATGTCGGCGTCGGCCACGAAGTGCAGTCCGCCGCCGGCGCATGTGCCGTTGACCGCCGCGATCACCGGCTTGGTCACGCCGCAATGCCAGGAGGTCATCCGTAGCGCGAAATCGCGCGTCTGGCGGGAACTGGCCCGCAGCGCCTCGGGGTCGTTGGCGAGCTGTCTCACGTCGAGACCGGTCTGGAAGGAATGCCCGTTGCCGGTGTTGACGATGGCCCGCACCTGATGGTCGTTCTCCAGTTCGGCCCACGCCGCTTCCAGCTCGACGAACATCCGGGCGTCGACGGCGTTACCGGCCTCCGGCCGGTTGAACACCAGCCACCCAACCGGGCCCTCGACCCGCACCTCGAGCGTCTCGTAGGTCATGGGCGGCCGGGATCCCTCGGCTGGACTGTCACAGCCGGGCCGCCAGCTCTCGGCGTAGCACCTTGCCGGTCTCGCTGCGAGGCAGCCGATCAACCCATTCGAAGCGCACCGGAACCTTATAGGGAACCAGATGCCGGCGGCAGACCGCCTCAAGATCGGAGTCGGTCTCCCCGGCGACGAACGCGACCGGCACTTCACCCAGGCGCTCGTCGGGAGCGCCCACGACTGCGGCCTCGCGCACGCCGGGCGTGGCCACCAAGACCTCTTCAACCTCCTCCGGGTAGACCTTGAGGCCGCCCCGGTTGATGAGGTCGCTCAGCCGCCCCTCGAGCCAGACGAAGCCGTCATCGTCCACACGGGCCAGATCGCCGGTTCGCACAAAGCCGTCGGCGGTCAGGCGGTCCGGGGCCAGATCAACCGCGGTGCTGGGAGGCTTGACCAGAAGTTCGCCGACCCGGTCGCCGTCCGGATCGTCGATGCGGATCTCGACGCCGGGATGGGGCCGGCCCACTGCGCCGAGCTTGCCGGGATGCTGCTTGGCGTCAGCCGCGGTCCATCCGATGACCTCGCCGGTCTCGGCCTGGCCGTAGCCGTTGAGCACGGTCACCCCGAAACGGGCGGTGAACCGGCGGGCCTGGAACAGGGAGAGCGGCGCGGTGATCGAGCGCACATAGCGCAACGGCGCCAGCGACTCGATGGACGTGTCGTCGCTGAGCATCGCCATCGCGGCCGGTGCCAGCACCGTCGAGCGGATCTGGTGACGCCCGACCAGCGTGACGAAGTTCGACGTGTCGAATCCGTCCATCATCACCAGCGGGGCGCCGGCCCGAAGGCCGAACAGAGCGTTGTAGATGCCTGCGTTGAGCGCCATCGAAACCGGTATGAGGTTCGGAGACGGAGGTCCGGTCCTGGATCCGGGCTTGGCTCGCAGCGGCTCGAGGACCCGGTCGATGATCTCGAGGTATCCGTCATGCGTGCGCGTCACCGGTTTCGGGCGTCCAGTCGTACCCGAGGTCCACTGCACGATCGCCGACCCCGGCGGCGGGGCGAGGGAGGACATCGATCGTACGGTGTCGTCGATGACGGCACGGGGCTGGCGAGGGTTGATCGGCACGAAGATCGCACCGGCGCGCCAGCACGCGAACATCGCGATCAGCGCGTCGACGCCGTCGGCGACGATGGGCGCGGGCTGCCCCGCCCCCACGTTCAGTTTCGTGGCCTCGGCCTCGACCCGGTCGACGATCTCTCCCTTAGTCAGCGATGCATCCAGCGTGTGGACCAGAGGCTCGCCGTCTGCCAAGGGATGCTCGACCAGTAGTCGCAGCAGGCTCATAGACCGGCAGAGCCAATCACGGTCACAGCGGCTGCCAGTCGGGGTCGCGGCGCTCGGCGAAGGCCAGCGGCCCCTCGGCCTGGTCGGGATGACCCCACATCGACACCAGATGGCGGGCGCCCTGCTTGCAGGCGTCGGTTAGTCCGGTCTCCAGCGCTCCCCACAGCGCCTTCTTGGTGGCGGCCATGGCCGCCGGGGAGTTCCGGGCGACCGTCTCGCCCAACTCCTGGGCCCGCTCGCGCAGCCGCTCAGGCGGATCGACGATCTCGGAGATCATGCCGAGCTCGTAGGCCCGCTCGGCCCCCATGCGCTCGTGCCTGCCCATGAAGGCCATGCGCATCACCGCTTCGACCGGCATCTTCTTCATCAGGCCAATGGCCTCGATGGCCACCACCTGGCCCACCGACGTGTGCGGGTCGAAGAATTGGGCGTCGCTGGCCGCGATGACGAGGTCGGAGTCGGCCACCCAATGGAACCCGCCGCCGCAGCAGATGCCGTTCACCGCGGTGATCACCGGCTTCCACACGCCCTGGTGCCACGACGTGAAGTGGACGTCGAAGTCCTCCATCGACTGGCGGTACCGCTCCATCCCCACCCCGTCGGACGCGACCTCGCCGACGTCGACACCGGTCTGGAAGTCGCGGCCGTTGCCGGTGTGGACGATGACCCGCACCGCGGGATCGTTGTCGAGTTCGGTCCAGGCCTCGGCGAACTCGTCTCGCATGGCGCTGTTCATGGCGTTGCGCACCTCGGGCCGGTCGTTGATCAGCCATCCCACCGGACCGTGGCGCTCGACGATCAAGTGCTCGTAGCTCATCGGGGGACGTCCTCCCAGTTGGACCCGTGGTACGGGTCGGGCTCTCGCGGCAGGCCCAGAACCTTCTCGCCGATCACATTCTTGTTCACCTCGGCGGTTCCGGCTTCGATTGTGTTGGCCCGACTGCGGAACATGCCGGACACTTCGAACGGCAGCGCCCCGGCCCAGGTTGCCGCATTCGGATAGGCCATGGCGGCCGCACCCAGCATGTCGGTGGCCAGCATCTGTATCGCCTGGTTGAGCGTGCCCTGGTGCACCTTTCCTATCGACGCGGCCGGGCCAGGCGTGCCGCCCGCCTTGACGGCGGCTCGCACCCGGTCGTTGGTCCATTCCCGGATGCGCTCCTCGCTGTAGAGGCGCACCAGCCGGTCGCGCATGATCGCGTCGACACCCTGCTCCCGGGCGATACCGAGAAGCCGTGCCGTGCCGCTTCCCCCGATCCGGTCCACGCCGCCCGAGCCCGAGCCGGCCACCATCTGGCGCTCGCCGGCGAGGGTGGCGGCCGCCACCCGCCAACCTTCGCCCTCCTTGCCGACGCGGTGGAAGTCGGGGACACGAACCCCGTCCAGCCACACCTCGTTGAAGTCGACCTCGCCGCCCATGTGGCGCATCTCCCGCACCTCGACACCCGGGCTGCGCAGATCGACCAGGAAGTAGGTGATGCCCCTGCGCTTGGGCACCGCCGGATCGCTGCGGGCGAGACAGATCGCGAAGTCCGAGAGATGGGCCCAGGTGCTCCACACCTTCTGCCCGGTGAGCACCCACTCGTCGCCGTCGCGCTCGGCCCGCATCGCCAGCGACGCCAGGTCCGATCCCGCGCCCGGCTCGCTGAACATCTGGCACCACCGCTCGGTGTTGGCCACCATGGGCGGCAGGAACCGCAGCCGCTGCTCCTCGGTTCCGTGGGCGAACAGCGCGGGCGCAGTGTTGTGCAGCCCGAGGGGGTTGAGGCGCCCGAGGTTGTAGGGCGCCAGCCGGTCCTCGGCCAGGCGGGCCTGCCTCGGCGAGAGGTCGAGCCCGCCGTAGGCGACCGGCCAGGTGCCCACCACCAGGCCCGAGGAGGCGAAGGTCGGGTACCACTCGGCGTACTCGTCGCGGCTGCGGACCGCCCGGATCGCCTGCCGGCCGTCGGCCGCAGCGCGACGCCAGGCCGGCGGCACGGAAGCCTGGACCCATTCGTCGACGGCCGCGACCAGCGCCGCGTCGCCAGTGCCGGGCCCGATCGCCAGGCGGCTGTCTGTGTTCACTCTGCGGCCCCGGGTCGGCACGGTCCGGGGGGAATGTGGGCCGGGTCGCTAGGCCCGTATGGCCAGGCCCGACTCCAGGTCGAAGAAGTGGGCGTTCTCCACCGTGACGGCCACGTCGATGGTGTCGCCAGAGCGCACTGTGGTGGTGGGGTTGAAACGGGCGTGCACCCTGGTCGAGGAGGTCTCGGCCGCGCTGATCTCCTCGTCGCTGAGCTCGAGCGCTTCCTTGGAGATGACCGGCTTGGCGTCAACATCGAAGTAGGCGATGATCTCGAAGCCGAGCGCCTCGGTGTGCAGCACCGATGCCCGGAGCCGCTGGTCGGCCGGGTGATCCGATACGACGGAAGCGTCCTCGAGATCCTTGGGACGCAGTCCCACGGCCACCTTCCTGTTGAGGTAGCCGTCCAGGGCCGGGCGACGACCCAGGACATCGTCGGGCACGGCCAGAGACTGGTCTCCGAGGGCCAGATGCAGACCCTGGCCGTTGCGGGACAGCACCCCTTCCATGATGTTCATCGAAGGTGACCCGATGAAGGCGGCCACGAAGATGTTGTCAGGCTCGTTGAACAGCGTCATCGGGGTGTCGACCTGCTGCAGCACTCCGGCACTGATGACGGCCACCCGGTCGGCCATGGTCATGGCCTCCACCTGGTCGTGGGTGACGTAGAAGGTGGTGATGCCCACCTCACGCTGGAGAGCGGTTATCTCGGCCCGCATCTGCACCCTCAGCTTGGCGTCGAGGTTCGACAGGGGCTCATCCAGCAGGAACACCCGGGGCCGGCGCACGATGGCGCGTCCCATGGCCACCCGCTGACGCTGGCCGCCGGAGAGATGGGCGGGGCGCTTGTCCAGCTGGCTCTCCAACTCGAGGATGCGGGCCACCTCGCTCACCCGCTCCTTGATCTCGGAGCGGGGGCGGCGGGCCAGCTTGAGCGAGAAGGCGATGTTGTCGTAGACGCTCATGTGCGGGTAGAGCGCGTAGTTCTGGAAGACCATGGCTATGTCGCGGTCCTTGGGCGGCAGCTCGTTGACCACCCGCTCGCCGATCTTCAGGGTCCCCGAGGTGATGTCCTCAAGTCCCGCGATCATCCGCAGCGTGGTGGACTTGCCGCACCCCGACGGGCCCACCATCACCAGGAACTCCGCCTCGTTGATCTCCAGGTTCAGATCGGTCACCGCCCTGAACCCGTTGTCGTACTCCTTATTGACGTCTTCTAGGACAACGTCGGCCACCGGACCTCTCCCGAAACCTCGTAAACGCTTGCAACAGCACGATAACACCAACCCGGCATGTCGGTCGCGGGTTCGTCGTCTGTATGGGGTAGCTTCGAGGCATGAACATTCCTGAAGACTTGCGCTACTCCACCGATCACGAGTGGGCGGTAGTCGACGGGGACGTTGCTCGCATCGGCATCACCGACTATGCGCAGGACGCCCTCGGCGATGTCGTCTACGTGGAGTTGCCCCAGGCGGGGGACCGGGTCGACCAGGGAGAGCCTTTCGGGGAGGTTGAGTCGACCAAGTCGGTGTCGGAGCTGTTCGCCCCGGTGAGCGGGGTGGTGAGCGAGGTCAACGACGAGTTGGCCGGCGCTCCGCAGCGGCTCAACGAGGATCCCTACGGTGATGGATGGATCTGCACGATCGCATTCGATGACGCCGCCGAGCTCGACAGCCTGCTCGACGCCGACGGCTACAGGGATCTGATAGCGGGGTAGGGAAGTGGCGTCCACGCCGGGCCCGGGTGGCCGCAGCAGCCGCCGCCGAGCAGACGCCGACGTGCCCGGCGCGGAGCGGCCGGAGCCCGAGGACATCACCAGCGAGCACCGGGCGGTGGAGCCCGATGCCTCTCCGGGAACGGTGCACGTGGACCGGTCGGCCTTCGGGCGCCATCAAGGCCTCTTCGTGGTCAACCAGGGTCCCAAGGCCGGAGCCCGCTACGCGCTGGACTCCGACGTGGTGTCGGTGGGGCGCGACCCCGACAGCGACATCTTTCTCGACGACATCACCGTGTCGCGCCGCCACGCCGAGGTGGAACGCGACGGGGCCCGCTACTCGATCCGCGACGTGGGCTCGCTGAACGGCACCTACGTCAACCGCCAACTCGTCGATGAAGGCGAGCTCAACGAGGGCGACGAAGTCCAGGTCGGGAAGTTCAAGCTCGTGTTCGTCCACGGGACGTCGCCCCAGTGAGCCGCGCCTACCGGTCCATCGGCGAGGTGCTCTCGCTGCTCGCAGACGAGCATCCGGACCTGACGATCTCCAAGATCCGGTTCCTGGAGAGCCAGGGATTGATCGCCCCGCAGCGCACCCCGTCGGGCTACCGGAAGTTCTTCGAGGCCGACATCGAGCGGCTCAACTGGGTGCTGATCCAGCAGCGCGACCACTTCCTGCCCCTCAAGGAGATCAAGCGCCGGCTGGCTTCGGGGGCGGTGGCCAGAGCCGCGCCGCGCACCGGCGCCGGGGCTGAGGCCATTGCCGCGACACCGTCGCTGTTCACCACCCGCTCGCGCACCGGCACCGGAGACGACGCAGACGCGGCAGCTGCGGCAGAGACCGCACCGGACGGATCGGTCGACCTCACGGCGGCCGGGTTGGCCCGGGCCGTCGGCATAGACGCCGAGCACATAGCCGAACTGCAGCGGCTCGGCATCATCTTCCCGGTCGGGGAACGGTCCGACGGCGACGGCGAAGCGGAAGCGGACGACGACGGGGCGGATCCAGTGTTCGACCATGATGCGCTTCTGACGGCGCGGACGGCCGCGGCGCTTGCCGACCACGGCATACCAGCCCGCAACCTGAGAATGTTCAAGGTGGCCGCCGACCGTGAGGCCGGCATCTACGAGCAGTTGCTGGGACCGCTGATCGCTCGGGGCGAGACGGACCGGCTGCGCACCGAGCTGTCCGAGATCGTCGAGCTGACCGAACAACTGCGGCGGCTGCTGCTGCAGCGAACGCTCCGCACCCACCTGGACTGAGCACGGTGCCCTCCGACCCGCCGGTGCCAGCCGAGCCGCGCGTGCTGCTGACCGCCGAGCAGATCGATGAGATCGTTGCTCGCCTGGCCGCGGAGATGTCTGCCCGCTATCCCGACGGCGTCGTGCTCATCGGTGTGCTACGGGGCAGCGTGCCGTTCTTGGCCGACCTCGCCCGGGCCATGACCGTTCCGGTGAGCGTGGACTTCATGGCCATCACCCCCTACACCCCCGATTCCGGCCGTGTTCGCCTGCTCAAGGACCTCGACCTCGACATCGCCGGCCGCGACGCGGTGATCGTCGAGGACATCGTCGACACCGGTCTCAGCACCGCCTTCCTGCGCTCCGAGCTCCAGCGCCGCCGGCCTCGCTCGGTGGCCGTGTGCACGCTGCTGGACCGGCGGATCCGGCGAGTGGTGCCAGTGGAGATCGACTTCGCGGGGTCCGAGGTCTCCGACGCGTTCGTGATCGGCTTCGGGCTCGACCACGAGGGCCGCTACCGCAACCTGCGCCTCGTCGCTGCAGCCGACATGGAGTTGCTGGCCGACGACCCCGACGCCTACGTCCCGACCTTCTACGGATCGTCCACCGGAAGAAGCCCCGGCTAGGATGCCGCCGTGCAGCAGATGGAGCTGGTCGGAGTGAGGGTGGAGTTGCCTTCCAACACGCCGATAGTGCTGCTGCGCGAGATGTCGGATGAAGCTCGGCTGCTGCCCATCTTCATCGGGGCTCCCGAGGCGACGGCCATCGCCATCGCCCTCGACGGGGTCACGACTCCCAGGCCCATGACCCACGACCTTCTCCGCAACGTGCTCGACGAACTGTCGGCCGACCTCGAGCGTGTCGTGGTCACCGAACTGCGGGACAAGACGTTCTACGCCGAGCTGCACCTGCTGCGCGACGACGGTCGCTTCGTGCTGTCGAGCCGCCCCTCGGACGCCATCGCGCTGGCGGCCCGCACCGGCACGCCGATCTTCGCGGAGGAGGCGGTGATACAGGAGGCGGGCTACACCACCGACGGCGTCGCGGTGGCGGGGCAGGAACAGGCCGAAGAGGTCGTGGAGCAGTTCAAGGAGTTCATCGACTCCGTCTCGCCCGAGGACTTCGGCAGCCACTAGCGCACCGGATCGGCACTCGCCACCGACCGCGAATCGGACTGCCATGGGAGGCGTTCGGTGTCCGGTGGTTGACTCGCGCCCCTTGGAGCCTTAGAGTTTCCACAGGTGACAGCGTCGTAGTTTCGGGGTTGTCATTGCACTGGTCATGGTGACCGGTCATCGTGATCGTCGTCCGCGGCGGCCACCAGCGACAAGCAAGGAGCGGCTAATGGACGCAACCGCGCACACCGTCCAGGGGTACAGCGCGAAGCTCACCGCCGACGTTGTAGGCATCACCTACCGCCAGCTCGACTACTGGGCCCGCACCGATCTGGTGGTGCCCTCCCTGGCCAGGGCCACCGGCAGCGGGAGCCGCCGCCAGTACAGCTACGCCAACCTGCTGGAACTGAAGGTCATCAAGCGGCTGCTCGACTCGGGGATCAAGCTGGAGAAGGTCCGGTCGATCTTCGAGTACATGCGCAGCGAGCTGCGGGAGGACATCTCGCGGGCCAACCTCGTGATCGACGGCTCCAACGTCGTGTGCGCCCGCAGCGAGGCTGAGTTCATCGACGTGCTGCAGAAAGGCCAGGGCGTGCTCAACGTCCTGCCGCTGTCGAACGTCAAGCAGGAGGTGGACGCAGCCATCATCGAGTTGCGGCCCTCGGCCGACGACGCCGACGACGAGACCGCAGACGAGGTGGACGAGGCCACCGACGAGTTCCGGACGGCGATCGGCGAGTCCTGACCTGATGACGTTCGCCCATCCCTCCGAGCAGGCTTTCGCCAGCCTGCTCGACTCCTATGGGATCCGTTGGGAGTACGAGCCCCGCATGTTCGTGCTCGAGCGAGACTCCGACGGGAACACGGCGTGCGGGTTCACGCCCGACTTCTACCTGCCCGACTTCGACATGTACGTGGAGCTCACGACGTTGCGGCAGCGGCTGGTCAACCGCAAGAAGCAGAAGCTGAGGCTGCTGGCTGAGACTCATCCCGACGTTCGAGTCAAGCTCCTGAACCGTCGAGACATGGAGTGGATCGGCCGCAAGTACGGCCTCCCGGTCGCCGCCTAGACGCACCTAGATGGCTGAGGATCTGAGACAGTCGCCTCTGCGCGAGGTGCATGAGCAGGCCGGGGCCAAGCTGGTGCCCTTCGGCGGCTGGAACATGCCCCTTCAATACGAGACCGGCACGGTGGCCGAGCACATGGCCTGCCGCACGAGCGCCGCCATGTTCGACGTGTCCCACCTGGGGACGGTGCGGGCGCAGGGCGCAGCCGCCCACCGCAGCCTGCAATGGGCGCTGACCAACGATCTGGACCGCGTCGGGGTCGGATCAGCCCAGTACACCCACCTGCTGGATGCCTCCGATGCCTCGGTGCTCGACGACATCATCGTGTGGTGGATCGGCCCCGACCTCTTCGACGTGATGCCGAACGCCTCCAACACCGACCGGGTCGTCGGCGCCCTGAGAGAGGGAGCCGGCGATCTGGACATCGCGGACGTCACCGCGGACCGGGCGGTGATCGCCGTCCAGGGTCCCAAGGCCCGAGCCCGACTCGCGGCCGCCGGCGCCGAGGACCTCGCCTCGATCGGACGGTTCAAGGTCGCGTCCGGCCGCTTCGGCGAGATCCCGGTCACAGTGGCCGGCACCGGCTACACGGGAGAGGACGGCGTTGAGATGGCGGTCGGCGTCGACGACGCCCCGACCGTATGGCAGCGCCTGGCAGAAGCGGGCGTCTCGCCGGCCGGCCTGGGGGCCCGCGACACCCTGCGCCTCGAGGCGGGGCTGCCGCTGCACGGCCACGAGCTGGGTCCCGGCATCACGCCGCTGCAGGCCGGGCTGGGCTGGGTCGTGCGCTGGGACAAGGGCGACTTCAGGGGCCGGACCGCGCTGGAGGCAGAGCGCGAGGCGGGGCCGTGGCGGCGGCTACGGGGCCTGCTGGCCGAGAAGGGCCGCCCGCCCCGCGACGGATGCGCTGTGCGTCGGGGCGACGACGAGGTCGGAGTGGTCAGCAGCGGCAACTTCTCGCCGGTGCTGGGCCAGGGCATCGCGCTGGCGTTCCTGGCTCCCGATGTCGGCGTCGGCGACGAGGTCACCATCGACGTGCGAGGCCGGGATCTGCCGGCTCAGGTCGTCAAGCCTCCGTTTCACCGCTAATTCGCCGTCCCGGCCGGCGGGTCAGGGGCGTTCGGGCAGGGGATCTAGTACGTCTACTGCTTGCTGGCGGAGCCAGTGGTCGGCCAGCACTAGTAGGGCCATGGACTCGACCATTGGTACGGCGCGGGGCAGCACGCACGGATCGTGGCGGCCCCGGGCGGCCAGAGTCGTGGCCTCGCCCTCGCGGGTGACGGTCTGCTGCTCCGAGGCGATGGTGGAGGTGGGTTTGAACGCCACCCGGATCACGATGTCCTCTCCGTTGGAGATGCCGCCTTGCACCCCGCCGGAGCGGTTCGACACGGTGCGGATCCCGGTGGAGGGGTCGGGTCTGAACGGGTCGTTGTGGGACAGTCCGGTTAGACGGGTGCCGCTGAAGCCGCTGCCGATCTCGAAGCCCTTGGCCGCCGGCAGCGACAGCATGGCACCGGCCAGGGAAGCCTCAAGCTTGTCGAACACCGGCTCGCCCAGTCCGGCTGGCACGCCGTGGCAGACGCACTCCACCACGCCGCCCAGCGAGTCGCCGTCGCGCCGGGCCGCCTCGATGGCCTCGACCATGCGGGCCGCAGCGTCCGGGTCGGGGCAGCGGGTGGGTCCGGCCTCCACATCGGCGCGGGTGACCGCGGTCGGATCGGTGGCCGCTTCGATGTCGTGCACCGACTGCACCCATCCCAGCACCTCGACGCCGGCCGCGGCGTGAAGCAGCTTGCGGGCGATGGCCGCTGCCGCGACCCGGCCTACGGTCTCGCGAGCCGAGGCCCGGCCCCCGCCGGTCCAGTCGCGGAAGCCGTACTTGGCGTCGTAGGTGAAGTCGGCGTGGGAGGGCCGGTACACGTCGCGTAGATGCTCGTACGCCTCGGGTCGGGCGTCCTTGTTGCGTACCAGGATCGCGATCGGAGTGCCGGTGGTGTAGCCGCCGAAGGTGCCCGACAGGACCTCGGCGGTGTCTGACTCGTCGCGCTGGGTGACCAGCCTGCTCTGGCCCGGGCGGCGCCGGTCGAGGTCGGCCTGGATGTCCGCGGTGTCGAGGGCCAGCCTGGGCGGGCAGCCGTCGACCACCACACCGACGCCGCCGCCGTGCGACTCGCCGAAGGTGGTGACCCGGAAGAGGGTGCCGAACGTGCTGGCCATTCAATCAGCATACGGACCACCCGTTCCCGTGGATGTCTGTTCCGGCCGGCGGGTCCTGTCGTCGAGCCGAAACGACCGACACGGGCTTCGCCCTACTCGTCGGTCGTTTGACTCGCCGCCACCCCCCGGCCTCGCCCTCGCGCCTCGGGTGGTCCGTGGCGCCGCCACGGCTTAGCCAGCCCGCCGGCACCCCTTGGTGGGTTGTCTATAGCTCTAGGAGGGCTTGCTCTACTACTTCTGGTAGGGCTGGGTGGATGTAGTACTGGTGGCGGGCCATCTGGTCGACGGTTAGGTCGAAGTGCATGCCCTGGATCAGCTGCTGGATCAGGGTGGACGCTTGGGGGCCGATTATGTGGGCGCCGAGTAGGTGGCGGGTCTCGGCGTGGGCGATCACCTTCACGGCGCTGGAGGTGTCCTCCATGGCCCAGCCGTAGGCGGCTGAGCTGAAGGGCTGCACGTGGCTGCGATAGGGGAGTGAGCGCTCCCGGCATTCCCGCTCGGTTAGGCCGACGCTGGCCACCTGGGGGTAGCCGAACACGGCGTGGGGGATGAAGCGATGGTCGACACTGATCGGATCGTCGGGATGCGACAGGTTGTGGCGCACCACCCGGGCCTCGTGGTTGGCGACATGCTTGAGCTGGACCGGGTTGGTCACGTCGCCCAGCGCCCACACGCCTTCGGCTGCGGTCCTCAGCTGGTCGTCGGTGACGACATAGCCGGCGGGATTGGTGTCGATGCCTCCCGCAGCCACGTCTAGTCGGTCCCCGTTGGGTATGCGGCCCGTGGCCACCAGCATCTCGTCAGCTCGCTGTTCGGACCGATCGCCCTTCTCGTCCTGCAATTCCAGCACGACCTCGTCTCCCTCGCGTCGGGCCGACAGAACCCGGGTGTTCATGCGAACGTCGAAGCGCCGGCTGTAGGCGTCGGTGAAGCGTTCACGGATCTCGTCGTCCTCGCGGCGCAGGAAGGTGTCGCCCCTCAGTACGAACGTCACATGCGAGCCGAAGGCGCCCATGACCGAGCCCAACTCGGCCGCGATGTAGCCCCCGCCGAGGACCACCAATCGCTCCGGGAGGGCGTCGAGGCGCATGATCGTGTCGGAGGTGTGGTAGCCGCAGCTAGCCAGGCCGGGCACGTCCGGGATGACGGGGCGGGCTCCGGCCGCGACCACAACCTTGTCGGCGGTGATGGTCTCGTCTCCCACCGCCACGGTGCGCGGTGCGGTGAACCGGGCTGTGCCGGTGTACACGGTCACGTTGGGCAGCCCCATGCGGTAGTCGAGGCCGCCGGCGGCGATCGGGTCGATCCGGCCGAAGATCCGGTCGCGTATCGCGGGCCAGTCGGCTCCGTCGAAGCTGGTGTGCACGCCCAGGCGCTCGGAGTCGGTGGCCAGCTCGGCCACCTCGGCGGCGTACACGAACATCTTGGACGGGATGCACCCGACGTTGAGGCAGGTGCCGCCGAACAGGCCCTGCTCGGCGATGGCGATGTCCCAGTCGTCGTGCTCGGGCCCTATCACCGAGTTGCCCGAGCCCGCGCCGATGATCAGCAGGTCGAAGTGACGCATCGAGCGCGGCACCCTACCGCCCGGCGGTCAGGTGCCGGTGAAGTTGGGGGTGCGCTTCTCGGCGAAGGCCTTCGGGCCTTCCTTGGCGTCGTTGGAGCGGAACACCGCCTGCCCATAGTCCCATTCGTGGCGCAGGGCGTCGTCGAGCTCCATGCCGTCGCACTCATGCAACGTGCGGGTGATGGCCGCGGAGGCCAGCGGACCGTTGGCGGCCACCACCCCGGCGATCTCAAGAGCCTTCTCCAGGGCCTGGCCGTCGGGCACGACATGGCCGATCAGACCGATCTCGAGGGCTTCGGCCGCGCTGATGTGCTTGCCGGTGAGCAGGATCTCCGCCGCGTGGGTGTAGGGGATCTGGCGGGGCAGGCGCACCGCCGAGCCGCCCATCGGGTAGAGCGACCAGCGGACCTCGCTCACCCCGAAGCGGGCCGACTCGCCGGCCACCCTGATCTCCATGGCCTGGAGGATCTCGGTGCCGCCCGCGATGGCCACGCCCTCCACCGCGGCCACGATGGGCTTGGTCGGCCGGTAGTGGCGGAACAGGGCCTTGTACACGATGTCGGGGTCCTCGGCCATGCGGGCCCTGGTGTCGAGCGGGTCGCTCTGCTCGGCGTCTCCCGCCATGGCCCTCAGATCCGCGCCCGAGCAGAAGTTGCCCCCCGCCCCGGTCACCACGATGCAGCGGACCTCGGGGTCGTTGGAGGCCTCCTCGTAGGCGTCGTACATGCGGATGAGCATCGGGCCGGTGATGGCGTTCATGCGGGCCGGCCGGTTCATGGTGATGATCATCACGTGGCCGTCGCGTTCGATTAGGGCGTCGGGCATGGTCGGCTCCCTGCGTGTTGGCTCTCGGCCTAAGGCCGCGACCTCAGCCTTCGTAGACCTCGGCGAGGTCCTCGATCGGCGGGCATGAGCACATGATGTTGCGGTCGCCGTAGGCCCCGTCGATGCGGCCCACCGGGGACCAGTACTTGTTGGCCCGCTGGTGCGCCTCCGGGTAGGCGGCCTCACTGCGGGTGTAGGGGTGGGTCCACTCGTCGGCGGTCACGTCCTCGCAAGTGTGGGGGGCATTCACCAGCGGGTTGTCATCCGCGGGCCATTCGCCCCGCCCCACCCGCCGGGCTTCCTCGGCGATGGCCAGCATGGCGTCGCAGAACCGGTCCAGTTCGGCCTTGCCCTCCGATTCGGTGGGCTCGATCATCAGCGTGCCCGCCACCGGGAAGCTCATGGTGGGGGCATGGAACCCGTAGTCGATTAGCCGCTTGGCGATGTCGTCGACGGTGATGCCGCAGGTGTCGCGCAGAACGCGGGTGTCGATGATGCACTCGTGGGCTACGAACCCCTCCGATCCGGTGTAGAGGATCGGATAGGCCTCGCTGAGCCGGGCGGCCACGTAGTTGGCGTTGAGGATGGCGACCTCGGTGGCCCGCTTCAGGCCCTCGGCCCCCATCATGTGGATGTACATCCACGGGATGGCCAGGATGCCCGCCGATCCCCAGGGCGCAGCCGCGATCGGCCCCGGCCCGGTCGGGGGTCCCGCCACCGGTGCGAGCGGATGGTTGGGCATAAACGGGATCAAGTGCTCGGCCACGCCGATGGGCCCGACCCCCGGGCCTCCTCCGCCGTGGGGGATGCAGAACGTCTTGTGCAGGTTGATGTGGCTGACATCGGCACCGAAGCGGCCCGGTCGGGCCAGGCCCACCATGGCGTTGAGGTTGGCCCCGTCTAGGTAGACCTGCCCGCCGTGCTCGTGGACGACGTCGCAGATGTGGCGCACCGCGGTCTCGAACACGCCATGGGTGGACGGGTAGGTGATCATCAGGGCGGCCAGGGTGTCGCTGTGGTCGACGGCCTTGCGCTTGAGGTCGTCCACGTCCACGTTGCCCATGTCGTCGCAGTCGACCACCACCACCCGCATCCCGGCCATCACCGCGCTGGCCGCGTTGGTGCCGTGGGCCGACGACGGGATCAGGCACACGTCGCGGCCGGTGTCGTCCCGGCTGCGGTGGTAGGCACGGATGGCCAGCAGGCCGGCCAGCTCGCCCTGGGCCCCGCTGTTGGGCTGCAGCGACACCGCCGCGAAGCCGGTGATCTCGGCCAGCCAGTGCTCGAGCTGGTCGATGAGGCGCTGGTAGCCGACAGTCTGGTCCAGGGGTGCGAAGGGGTGCATGTTGGCCAGTTCGGGCCAGCTCACGGGCTCCATCTCGGTGGCCGCGTTGAGCTTCATCGTGCACGAGCCGAGCGGGATCATCGACCGGTCGAGGGCGATGTCCCGGTTGACCAGCCGGCGCATGTAGCGAACCAGCTCGGTCTCGCTGCGGAAGGCCGAGAAGATCGGGTGCGACAGCGGGGGAGTGGTACGCCGGTACTCGGGGGGCCGGGGATCGTCGACGATGCGGTCCAGGATCCGGAAGTCGGCCCGGTATCCGAACGCCTTCCACACCGCCTCCAGGTCGGCGGGGGTTGTTCTCTCGTCGACGGTGGCAGAGACGGTGTCGGCATCGACGCGGCGCAGGTTGACGCCTCCGGCCAGAGCCACCGCGATCACCTTGTCGGCCCGGCCGGGCACGCGGATGCACACCGTGTCGAAGAACTGGTCGTGGACGATCTCGATGCCGTTCTCCTGCAACCCGTGGGCCAGGATGGCGGCCACCCGGTTCACCCGCCCCGCGATCTTGGACAGCCCCTCGGGTCCGTGATGGATGGCGTACATCGACGCCATCACGGCCAGCAGCACCTGCGAGGTGCAGATGTTGGAGGTGGCCTTCTCGCGGCGGATGTGCTGCTCGCGGGTCTGGAGGGCCAGCCGCAGCGCCGGGCGGCCTGCATCGTCCTTGGACACCCCGACCAGGCGGCCGGGCAGCGCCCGCTGGTAGTCCTCGCGCACCGCGATGTAGGCGGCGTGGGGTCCGCCGAAGCTCATGGGAACGCCGAAGCGCTGGGTGGAGCCCACGACGACGTCGGCGCCCACCTCTCCCGGCGGCGTGAGCACGCAGAGGGCCAGCGGGTCGGCGGCCACCGCCACGAGCGTGTCCGAGCCGTGGGCCCGCTCGATGATGGATCGCAGGTCGGGGATGGCCCCGGTGGTGCCCGGGTACTGCACCAGCAGGCCGAACACCCCTTCGAGGTCGGCGGTGGCGGGGTCGCACACCACGACCTCCAGGCCGATGGGCTCAGCCCGGGCCTCCACCACCGCGATGGTCTGGGGATGGCAGGCCTCGTCCACCGCGAACCGGTCGCCCTGGCGGCCCCGGCCGACCCGGTGCAGCAGGGTCATGGCCTCGGCCGCGGCGGTGGCCTCGTCCAGCAGCGAGGCGTTGGCCAGGTCCATGGCCGTCAGCTCGCTGACCATGGTCTGGAAGTTGAGCAGTGCCTCCAGGCGTCCCTGGGAGATCTCGGGCTGGTACGGGGTGTAGGCCGTGTACCAGCCCGGGTTCTCGAACACGTTGCGGCGGATGACCGCCGGCGTGATGGTCTGGTGGTAGCCCATGCCGATCATCGAGACCATCAGGCGGTTGGAGCGGGCCATCTCGAGCAGCTCGTCGTAGTCGGTCAGGCGGGGCCCGAGCGTGGGCAGCTCCATCGGCTCGCGCTGGCGGACGTCGTGGGGGACGGTGCGGTCGATCAACTCGTCGAGGTCGGCAACGCCGACCGTGGCAAGCATCTCGGTGATGTCTTGGGGAGTCGGACCTATGTGGCGGCTATGGAAGGCCCGCCGGTCGCGGAGATCGTCGAACCGGGGCCTGGCACGTCTGGTGTCGGTCATCGATACGACAATCTACCGAGGGGACCAGGCCAGCCCCTATCCGGCTCGGTCCTTAGGAGAAGAGGTCGCCCCGGTCGGTCAGGCCCAGCTTGGGGAACGGGCCGAAGAAGCCGTGCTCGTACAGGCCGTAGCCCTCCTGGGGACCCCTGTCCGGGTCGTCGTAGGTGAATCGGGCAACCGAGTCCACCACCCCGTACTGGCCCAGGCCCCGGATCTCGCTCACCTTGTAGGCCCGGGCCTGTTCGACCAGATCCTCGCCCTGCCACATGCCGTGGCGCCAGTCGGGCTCGACCCCATAGCCCGCGCCGATGGAGATGAAGTTGGTGGCCAGCGGCTCAACATCGAGGGTGATGGGGCCGCCGGGCGCTTCGGGGAACGTGATATGCGACCCGGAGAGCAGGCGAGTGCCGCTGATGGCGTCGTGGACCCACTCGGGCCGCCCGAGATAGTCGCGGGGCCGGTCGGGGTCGGTCCACACCCGCATGCCGGTCTGCATGGTCCTGTTCCCGTCGGGCTCCTCATGGCACAGGTAGATCACCCAGTGGTCGCCGTAGTCGGCCGGCATGTAGTTCCACATGCCCCCCAGCACCGAAATGGTCTGGCGGATGCCGTCGGGCTGCTTCTCGCCGACCGGGCGCACGCCCCACGACCGGTCCCGGGCCCCGCCGCAGCGGTCCGGGGTGACCGCGATGTCCTCCCCGTCCACGGTGAGGGTTCCCTCCCAGCGGCCGAGCTGGGCGAACCGCTGGGTGTTGAAGACCAGCGTGCCCCGGGTCCGCAGGTACTGGCGGGGCTCCTCGAAGGGATCGATGGGGGAGGTCCAGGTGACGTCCATGGCGAGCTGCGAGTCGGCCGGCCGATCCGGCTCCACGATCACCCTCAGCTTGCGCAGAGGCTCGACCACCTCGATGCGCACCGGCCCGACCGAGATGTCGGAGCGGTCGGTGAGGGGCTTGCTGGCCCTCACCACCAGGTGGTCGTCGCCCCGGGTGACGGCCAGGTAGGCGTCGGTTGTGCCCAGGTTGGGGTACTGGCCCAGCCCGAAGATGGCGAAGTACTCGCCGCTGGACGGGTGCAGGTTGAAGTAGTAGCGGTCGTAGAAGTTGCGGTCCGAAGTGGCCGGATGGCGCACGTACTCGGAGGTCTGGTGGACCGGGAAGTCGTCCCAGGCCGATATCAATCGATTAGAGCTCATGGCCGAGCACGCTACCGGCGTCTCGGTTCTTGTCCCTTCACTCTTCGGTACCCTTGCCCCGATGCCGAGGACCCGGGTGCCCGCAGTGGAGGGGCTGTTCACTACCGATGACGGTGAGCCGCGGCTGATCGGTGGGCGGGTGCCGGGCACGGAGTCTTACTTCTTCCCCAAGCACCTCGGCGGGGCCGACCCCCGGGTCGGGCCGGTCGAGTTGGAGGAGGTGCCGCTGAGCCGCCGGGGCCGGGTGTGGTCCTACACCACCAGCCACTACCCGCCTCCGCCGCCGTTCGTGGTGACCGCGGAGCCCTACGAGCCCATCACCATCGCGGCGGTGGAGTTGGAACGCGAGAAGATGGTGGTCCTGGGCCAGTGCACTGCCGGCGTCGGCCCGGAGGACCTGGAGGTCGGCATGGAGATGGAGCTGACCATCGACACGCTCTACAGCGACGACGACTGCGATTATCTGGTCTGGAAGTGGCGTCCCGTGGCCGCAGGATCAGAGGGCTGACCGATGGACGAGATCGCCGTCCTGGGCGTGGGCATGCACCCGTGGGGCAAGTGGGGCCGCAACTTCACCGAGTACGGGGTGGCCGCGGCCCGCGACGCCCTGGCCGACGCCGGGGTCGACTACGCCGACGTGGGCTTCGTGTCGGGCGCAGTGACGGTGCGGTGCGGCTATCCGGGCTACGTGGCCGGCTCCACCTTCGCCCGAGCGCTGGGCTTCACCGGCGCCCAGCTGGCCAGCAGCTACTCGGCCTGCGCGTCGGGGGCGACCGCCCTTCAGGTGGCGCGGGGCCAGATCCTGTCGGGCGCCTGCGATGTGGCGCTGGTGGTGGGAGCCGACACCACCCCCAAAGGGTTCCTGGCCCCCAACGCCGGGGACCGCCCCGACGACATCGACTGGCTGCGCTTCCACCTCGTGGGCGCCACCAACCCCGTCTACTTCGGATTGCACGCCCGGCGACGCATGGACCTCTACGGGGCCACCACCGACGACTTCGCCATGGTCAAGGTCAAGAACTCCCGCCACGGCGCCCACAACCCCAACGCCCGCTTCACCAAGGAGTACGGCCTCGACGACGTCCGCAACTCGCCGGTGGTGTCGGACCCGCTGCGGCTGCTCGACATCTGCGCCACCTCCGACGGGGGAGCGGCCATGGTGGTGTCGTCGATGGAATGGGCCCACAGCCACGGCCACCGCGATGCTGTGCGGGTGGCGGGCATCTCGACGGTCTCGCCGACGTATCCCGACCCGGTGATCGACCTGCCGTACCTGGCCGCCGACTCGGCGGCCGACCCGTCCGCGCCGCTGGTGGGCTTCAAGGAGTCGATAGGGGCCCGGGCCTACGACGAGGCCGGGTTGGGCCCCGACGACGTGGACGTGGCCGAGGTCTACGACCTCTCCTCCGCCATGGAGCTGGACTGGTACGAGCAGCTCGGCTTCTGCGGTGCCGGAGAGGCTGAGCGCCTTCTCAGAGACGGCGACACCGCCGTCGGGGGGCGCCTGCCCGTCAACCCCAGCGGCGGGCTGGGCGCGTTCGGGGAGGCCGTCCCAGCCCAGGCCATAGCCCAGGTCTGCGAGCTCACCTGGCAGCTTCGAGGCGCAGCCGGCGCCCGCCAGGTCGACGGAGCCAGGGTGGGCATCACCGTCAACCAGGGCCTGTTCGGGCACGGCTCGTCGGTGATCGTCCGCCGCTGACGCCACTCCTCCCCGGCGCGGCGATCGCAGTCTCGACGGCCTTGATACCGCGAGCATCCCCGAGATGCGGCGGGTCTCGCCCTATAGTGCCGGGCCGCAATTGGTGCCGGAAGCGGCGCCGTCACAAAGGAGCAATCAATGAACAAGCGTGATGTTGTCGCTGCTGTGGCCCTCAGGGCGGGCGTCTCCCAGACGGATGCCGCGAAGTGCATCGACGGACTCATGGAGCTTGCCTGCGACGAGCTGGCCTCCGGAGGCGAGATCAACCTGACCGGCTACATGAAGATCTCGACGGTGCAGCGGGCCGCCCGCACGGGCCGCAATCCCCAGACCGGTGAGGCGGTGGCCGTGCCGGCGTCGACCGGCGTGAAGATCCAGGCCGGCGCCAGGCTCAAGTCCGCGGCCCGAGGCTGATCCTCGGCCGCCGCCCGGCTGCGACCCGTGAGCCTGCCCCAACCCGAAGAGGTAATCCCGCACCGCGACCCGTTCCTGTTCGTGGACGAGGTCACGGAGTTGGTGCCGGGCGAGCGGGTCCGCGGCCGCTGGCGCCTGCGCGGCGACGAGCCCTTCTTCGAGGGTCACTTCCCGGGCCTGCCTACGGTGCCCGGAGTGTTGATGTGCGAGGCCATCGCGCAGCTCGGCGCGGTGGCGCTGCTCGCCGACGAGCGCTACGCCGGGCGGCTGCCGCTGTTCGGAGGGCTCGACCGGGCCCGCTTCCGGCGGCAAGTCCGTCCCGGCGACACCCTCGAACTCGAAGTGGAGATGACCCGCCTGTCGAGCCGGGCGGGACGGGGCTCAGGCCGGGCGCTGCTGGACGGCAAGGTCGCCGCGGAGTGCGACCTAATGTTCGTGATCGCCGACGCCTGACCGGCAGTTCGGCCGCTAGGCGGCCGGGGCCATCACCAGCGTGCCGTTGTGGCCGCCGAAGCCGAAGGAGTTCGAGATCGACACTCCGGGCTCCCAAGGCGCGGGCTCGCCCGTCACCACCTGGATGGGCGGCAGCTCGGGATCCAGCTCGGTGAGGCCGGCCGTGGGCGGGATGAGACCCTTCTGCATGGCCAGCACCACCGCCAGCGCCTCCAATGCCCCGGCGGCTCCCAGAGCGTGGCCGGTCACACCCTTCGTGGAGGTCACCAGCGGGCCCGGCGACGTCCCGAAGACCTTCGACAGCGCCTCGGCCTCGGCTGCGTCGTTGAGGTCGGTGGAGGTGCCGTGGGCGTTGACGTGGACCACGTCGGCGGGGCGCACGCCGGCATCGTCCAGAGCCAGTTGCATGCAGTGCACCGCACCGCTGCCACCCGGCGACGGGGCAGTTATGTGGTGGGCGTCTGCGGTGGACGCCGAGCCGAGCACCTCGGCCAGGATCCGCGCTCCCCGAGCCTGGGCCATGTCCCAGTCCTCGAGGACCAGCACCGCGGCTCCCTCGGCCATAACGAACCCGTCCCGCTGCGCATCGAACGGGCGGCTGACGCCGCTCGATGACAGGGCGGTCATGTTGGTGAATCCGGCCACCGCAGCCGGAGTGAACGGGGCCTCGGTGCCGCCCGCCAGCACGGCGTCGCAGCGGCCGTCGGCGATGAGGCGGGCCGCGTTGCCTACCGCGTGGGTCCCGGCGGCGCACGCGGTGACCACGTTCTCCGAGGGGCCCATCCAGCCGTAGCGCATCGACAGGGTCGCGCCTCCGGCGTTGGCCATCATCATCGGCACCAGGAACGGCGACACCCGGCGGGCCCCCTTCTCGTGGAGCACGCCGATCTGCTGCTCCAGTGTGGTGATCCCGCCCACTCCGGTACCGATCATGGCGCCGCAGCGGGTGGGATCGGCCTCGATGTCGCCGGCCTGGGCCAGGGCCTGGTCGGCGGCCGCCACTAGGAACTGCGTGTACGGATCGGAACGCCGCGCCTCCTTGGGGCCGTCGAAGTGGTCGATGGGGTCGAAGCCGGTGACGCGGCGCTCGCCCACGGGCGCGGGGCTGCACAGCCCCTGGAAGTACGCCTCTGTGCCGATGCCGGCCGCTGACACTACGCCGAGGCCGGTGACCGCCACCCGCCTGCGATCGGGCCTGCTCATCAGAGCGTGGACCTCATCAATCCCCGGAACCTCGTCAGAGCTTCGAGGTGATCAGCTCGAAGGCTTCGGCAACGGTGGCGACGCCCTCCAGCTCCTCCTCGTCGACGTTCACGTCGAACTCTTCCTCGAGGGCCATCACCAGCTCGACGATGTCGAGACTGTCGGCGTCGAGATCGTCAGCAAAATCCGCCTCCGGCACCACGTCGGCTTCGTCGACAGCCAGCACCTCCACGGTGCACTGCTTGAATCGCTCGAAGTTCTCGTCACTCACGACTTCTTCCTTCCATTCCTAGCTTGCGACAGGGTCCGTCGGGCCGGTGTAGCTGCTACGGCGCCTCAGCCCATCGAGAGGCCGCCGTCCACCGCAAGAACGATACCGGTGACGTAGCTCGCGTCCTCCGACGCGAGGAACTCGACCGCGGCCGCGATCTCGTCAGCCTCACCGACACGGCCCAGCGGCACCCGCGACACGATGGCGTCGAGCTGGTCCTCGTTCAACGCGGCCAGCATGTCGGTGCCGACCGCGCCGGGGGCGATCACGTTCACGGTGACGTTGCGGGAAGCGAATTCCTTGGCCAATGACCGGGCCAGGCCGATCAGCCCCGCCTTGGAAGCCGAGTAGTTGGCCTGGCCGGGCTGGCCGCCGATGCCCGACACCGACGAGATGAACACGATGCGTCCCCAGCGGCCCCTCACCATGGCCCTCACCGCCTGCTTGGCCACCCGGAAGCTGCCGGTGAGGTTGGCGTCGATCACCGCGCCGAAGTCCTCCTCCGACATCCGCAGCACAAGCCCGTCGCGGGTGATGCCGGCGTTGCAGACGAGGATCTCGGGAGCCCCGAGCCGCTCGGTCACCGAGGCCAGGGCGGCTGCGACCGACTCGGGGTCGGTGACGTCGCAGCGGACGCACGTCAGGTTGTGCGCCTCGGCGTCTGCCGGCGGCTCGCTGCGGTAGGTGACGGCCACCCGGTGCCCGGCGCGGCTGAGCCGGCGGGCAATGGCCAGCCCGATGCCCCGGTTGCCGCCGGTGACTAGTGCTACTCGCCCGGGGGTGGGTGCGTCGCCCCCGTCGCGTCCGTCGCTCACACCGTTACCAGCGGACCACCGTGGACGCCCAGGTCATGCCCGCGCCGAAACCGGTCATCACCACGATCGCTCCGGGCTCCAGAGCCCCGTCGGCATGGGCCTTGGCCATCGAGAGCGGGATAGTGGCCGCGCAGTTGTTGCCGGTGTGGTCGATGACGTTGTGACTCTTGGCGAAGTCGATGCCGCTGCGCTTGCATATGGCCTCGATGATCCTGATGTTGGCCTGGTGGGGGAGGAGCACATCGACCTCTTCGGGGGTCACGCCCGCCCGCTCCAAGGCAGTCAGCACCGAGTCCGACACCGCCCGGACCGCCACCTTGAACACATCTCGGCCCTCCATCGTGATGAAGGAGTCGTGATCGCCCATCAGCAGCCGTCGGTGGTTGCCGTCAGCGCCCAGATCCCACCCCAGCAGCGTGGAACGGTCGGTGCGCTCGAGGACGACAGACCCGCCGCCGTCGGCGAACAGGATGGCTGTACCCCTGTCGGACCAGTCGGTAAGGGGTGACAGGGAGTCGGCGCCGATGAGCAGCACCCGCTCGGGACCGCCGGGAGCGTCGATCATCGCGTTCGCGGTGACGAACCCGTAGGTGAAGCCGGCGCAGGCCGCATTCAGGTCGAACGCGCCGCAACCGAGTCCCAACTCGGCGTGGATCACCGCCGAAGTCCCCGGCACGCGCTGGTCGGGGGTGGTGGTGGCCAGGATCATCAGGTCGATATCGGCGGGCTCTACACCGGCCATCTCCATGGCGGCCCGGCCGGACTCGATGCCCATTGTGGACGTGGGCAGGCCGATGCGGCGCTCGCGGATCCCGGTGCGCTCCCGGATCCACTCGTCGCTGGTGTCCATCATCGCGGCCAGATCGTCGTTGGTGAGGACCTTCTCCGGCAGTGATGTTCCTATGCCGATGACTGTTGCGCCCATCAAGACCCCCCTGCGGAACCCCTAGTCAATACCATCAGTTCGTCCTCAGCCAGGCGATCGGCTGGCTGGCCGTCACCCGCTCGCCGTCCAGGGCCAGAACACCCATTAGTTCTCCCGCGAAGGGACTGCGGACCTCGTGGTCGCCGACGCGGCCGACGAGATGACCGACACCGACCACCGCACCGACGCCGACCTCGTCGCTGGCGTGGAAGATGCCGGCCGCGGGGCTCACCACGAGCCGCTCGGTGGCGAACAGGTGCTCCCCCTCCAGAGGGGTCGTGGACCGGGCAGGGGAGGCGGCCAGCGCCTCGAGCAGGATGTCGAGATCGTCGGGCACGGCCACCGACAGCGGCCGTGTCCCCTTGAGAGTGCGCTTGGCAAGGCGGCCCAGGACCTCTCCCGGACCGAGTTCGACGTAGGTGGTGAACCCGGCGTCGCTGAGAGAGGTCAGCGTCTGGCGCCATCGCACCGGGCTCGTGAGCTGGGCCTTGAGCAGGTCGGGCCAGTCGGATCCCCGGTTGTGGGCGGCCGCGTCGACGTTGGCGATCACCGTTCCCTCGGGGTTGCGGAACTCGGTGCGGTCGATGGCCTTGGTGAGCCGGTCGCGTGCCGGCGCCATGAACGGAGTGTGGAACGCGCCGCCCACCTGCAGGGGCATGACCCGCTTGGCGCCGAGTTCGCGGGCTATGCCTGCCGCCACCTCGATGGCCTCGGGGGTGCCGGCGATGACCGCCTGGCCGGGGGCGTTGTGGTTGGCCAGCCACACCTCACCTGGTGAGCGGCTGCAGGCGATCAGCACATCGTCGTCATCGAGGCCCAGGACAGCCGCCATGGTGCCCTCACGCTCCTCGGCGGCAGCTTGCATGGCGTCGCCCCGCTCGGCCACCAGCGCCACCGCGTCGCCGAAGTCGAGCACGCCCGACGCGGTCAGCGCCGAGTACTCGCCGAGGCTGTGGCCCGCGTGGCCGGCGGCCTCGGTGCCGAGCCGGGTCACCGCGTCGAGCACGACCATAGACATGACGAACGTGGCGAGCTGGCTGTTGCGGGTCTGGGTCAGCTCTTCTGCGCCGGCGGTGAGAAGCAGGCGGGCGACGTCCCGGTCGGAGGCCGCCGACGCCTCCGCCACCAGCTCCCAGGAGGGATGATCGGTCCAGGGCTCGCCCATGCCGGGCTGTTGGGACCCCTGTCCCGGATACATGAAGACGATCATCGGTGGATCCCTCTCACCGCGAAACTGGACCCGCCGATGCTCTGGGCCGGTTCACGTTCAGACTCTGCGCGACCCGGTCGCGTTTCATGACAGTCGCTCATGGCAGTAGCGATAGCCCCCTCGGCCGTGCCGGCTGGTGCGCAAGGGTCCAAGGCTAGCGCTGCGGGGGCGCGAGCGACCCGCCGTGGCCGCTCCGGCCGCCGCCCGCGCGCCTTAGCGGTAGGCTCGCAGACTTCAGCCCGGATGGCGGAACTGGCAGACGCAGCGGACTCAAAATCCGCCGCCCGCGAGGGTGTGAGGGTTCGAATCCCTCTCCGGGCACCAGCGAGTAGAGCCCTACTCGTAGGGCAGGCCGACGTACTGTTCGGCGAAAGCCCGCTGGGCGTGTTCGGAGGCTGCCAGATGCGACAGCTCCTGTTCCTGGGCCCGCTGGTCGAACGGGGTCTGGTGGGGGAACCGGTGCAGCAGGGTGGTCAGCCACCAGCTGAAGCGGGCCGCGCCCCACACCCGCCTCAAGGCCATCTCGGAGTAGCGGTCCAGGTAGCGGTCGTCGCCTGAGTAGTGGGCGATGAAGGCCCGTGAGAGGTAGTGGACGTCGGAGACGGCCAGGTTGAGTCCCTTGGCTCCCGTCGGCGGCACGATGTGAGCGGCGTCGCCGGCCAGGAACAGGCTGCCCCAGCGCATCGGCTCGCTCACGTAGCTGCGGAGTGGGGCCAGCGACTTCTCGATCGAGGGGCCGGTGACGATCCGGTCGGACTGGCTGCGGGGCAGCCGGGCCAGCAGCTCGCTCCAGAAGCGGTCGTCGGGCCAGTCGTCGACGGTGTCGGTCATGGGCGCCTGCACGTAGTAGCGGCTCAGCATCGGGGTGCGCATCGAGCACAGCGCGAAGCCGCGCTCGTGGTTGGCGTACAGCAGGATGGGCAGGGGAGGGGTCTCCGAGAGGATGCCGAGCCAGCCGAACGGGTACTCCTTGTCGTACTCGGTGCGGGCTGAGGTGGGGATGCTCTCCCGGCTCACGCCGTGGAAGCCGTCGCACCCGGCGATGAAGTCGCAGGTGATGCGCTCGGTGCCCGCGCCGGCGTCGAAGGTGACTGACGGACGGTCGGTGTCGATGTCATGGAGCCGCACGCCGTCGGCCTCGAAGACCATCCGTGCGCCCCGGACGTCCCCGGCGTCGTAGAGGTCCTCTTGGATCTTGGTCTGGCCGTAGGCCATCATCTGCTTGCCGAGCAGGCGGTTGGTGTCGATGCTCAGGACGTCCTGGCCGCGCCACGCGATGTTGATGCTGTCGTGCACATGCCCCTCGGCATCCATCCGCGTGCCGAGGCCCGCGTCCCGCAGTGTCTCCACGGTGCCCCACTCCAGGACACCGGCGCGGATCCGGTCGAGGACGTACTGCCGGCTCTGCCGTTCGAGCACCACGTTGTCGACCCCGCCCGCGTCGAGCAGGTGCGACAGGAGCATGCCGGCGGGTCCGCTGCCGACTATGGCAACAGAGGTGTCAGGCATCTGTTCGGCTCCGCAGGTTGGTGGATTGGCCGGCCGGCGAGGTGGGCGGCCATCCGGCCGCCTGCCAGACTGGCGACGAGAGTATTGACTAACGGACGCTAACCGGTCCCGATGGCGGGGCACAGGCGGACCGGCGCGGCGGTCTCGAGGGTCCGCAGCATCCGAGGGAGTGATGCGAGATGGTGAACGTGGCGATGGTCGGCGTGGGCTTCTTCGGGAACAAGCACCTGGACGGGCTGGCGTCGATACCGGACGCCGACGTGGTCGCCGTCGTGGACCCGGTGGAGGCCGCAGCCCGCACGGCCGCCGACGCCCACGGCATCCAGCGGGTCGAGACCAGCATCGACGCGGTGCTGGCCGACGACGGCGTCGACGCGGTGATCCTGGCGACGCCCACACCCGTGCACGCGGAGCAGGCCATCGCCTGCCTGGAGGCCGGCAAGCACGTCGAGGTCGAGATCCCGCTGTGCGAACGATTGGAGGACGGGCGCGCCGTCGTCGAGGCCCAGCAGCGCTCGGGCAAGGTGGCCGCGTGCGGGCACACCCGCCGGTTCAACCCGAGCCACCAGTGGGTGCGCAACCGCATCCAGGCCGGTGAGTTCTCGATCCAGCACATGGACGTGCAGACGCTGTTCTTCCGCCGCACCAACACCAACGCGCTGGGCGAGCCCCGCAGCTGGACCGACCACCTGCTATGGCACCACGCCGCCCACACTGTCGACCTGTTCCAGTACCAGGCCGGCAGCCCCGTCGTCGCGGCTCAGGCGCTTCGGGGGCCGATCCACCCAGAGCTGGGGATCGCCATGGACATGTCGATCCAGCTTCGCACCAAGGCCGGCCAGCTGTGCACGCTGGCGCTGTCGTTCAACAACGACGGGCCTTTCGGCACCTTCTTCCGCTACATCGGCGACACCGGGACCTACATCGCCCGGTACGACGATCTCGTCACCGGCAACGACGAGCCCATCGACGTGTCCGGCGTCGATGTCTCGATGAACGGCATCGAACTCCAGGACCGCGACTTCATCGCGGCCATCGTCGAGGGCCGCGAGCCGGTCGCCAGCGTCGCATCGGTGCTGCCCTGCTACGAAGTGCTCCAGCAGATCGAGCAAAGCCTCGGCGACCTCACCGCCTGACACGGCGACGGAGCACCGGGCCTCCCCTCGCCGGACCTACGTACACACACCGCTTCCGCTCAAGCGTGCGTTCCTGCAGGCAGTAAACATCTGCTTGACCGTATAACTGGATGTATGGCAGTATTGAAATGTGCGTGCGGAAGATGGTCGAGAGGGGCACCTCTTGAGTTCGCGGTCGGCCGCTGCGATCCGGGTCAGCGATTCCAGCAGGGTGCCGCTGGCGACCCAGATCGCCCGGCAGTTCATGTGGCAGGTGGCGTCGGGCCGGATCGCCGCCGGCAGCCTCCTGCCCCCGATCTCCGAGCTCGCCGACGACCTGAGCGTCAGCGTCCACACGGTCCGAGCCGCCTACCGGCAACTCGCCGATGACGGCATCGTGTCGATCAGCCGCGGTTCCCGAACCAGCGTGCTCGGATACGACCGAGCTCGCGCCTTGATCCGCAATGACTCTCACCCGAGCTACAGCATCGGAGTAATGGTCCCCGCCTTCACCGACTACTACGCCGACTTCCTCCAAGCCCTGAGCCTGGAGGCCGAACTCGAGGGATGGCTCCCGATCATCTGCCAGACCCAGCACTACGACGCCAGGGTCACATCTCGGCATCTCGACCAACTCTTCAGCCGCAACGTCGACGGCGTGATCCTGATCCACTTCACCGCAGCCGGCGATGAGGCAGTGGTGGACGTGGTCGAGTCTTCCTCTGCGCTGCGGCCGTTCGTGTTCGTCGACAGCGCCAACGTCGGAATGGGGTGGCACATCCTGGCCGATCGCGCCACCGACGGCTTCGAAGTGACAATGCATTTGATCGAGCACGGCCACCGCCGGATCGCCCACATAGCATCGCCGACGGACTCGAGTTCGAACCTCCTCAGCACCGGCTACGCCCGGGCATTGGCTGCCGCGAGCCTTCCGGCCGATCCCGAACTGGTCGCCAATGTTGTCCACTTCTCGTTGGAAGCGGGGGCGAAGGCGGCGACCCATCTGCTGCTCCAGGACGATCCCCCCACCGCCATCTTCTGCGCCGGGGACATCCTGGCGCTGGGCGCCATCTCCGCGTCGCATGAGCGCGGCCTTCGCGTCCCGCGCGATGTCGCCGTGGTGGGCTACGGCGAAATCCCGTTCGCCCGCCTAGCGGCGCCGCCACTCTCAACCGTGCGCTTGCCGGCCGACAGACTCGGCCACGAAGCGATCCGCACATTGCGCCAGGCGATCCACGACGGAGCGCCGCAAGCCCCGGTGACAGTCGCCACCGAACCCGTCTTCCGGGAGTCCTGCAACTGTGCGACCCGTCCGGACGGGCGATCCGACGCGATCTCGACAAAGTGATCGAGCAACAAAGGGGGAAACCAATGAGACGTGCGAAGCACTGGAGCACCGGCCTGGCACTGCTATTGGCAGTGGCTCTGGTGGCAGCCGCCTGCGGCGACGACGAAGACGCCGCGGCACCCGAGCCGGCGGCCACGACCGAGCCGGCGGCTGAGGCCCCGGCGGATCCCGAACCAGAACCGGCACCGGAGCCAGAACCGGCACCCGAACCCGAGCCTGAACCAGAACCGGCACCCGAACCCGAGCCTGCGCCGGAGCCGGTCTCGGTGTCGCTGCGGCTTCCGTGGTTCCCGAACACACAGTTCAGCGGCTCGTTCGTGGCCGCCGCGAAGGGCTACTTCGCCGAGGAGGGCCTCGACGTGACGATCAACCCAGGGGGATTCGACGTGAACAGCATCACGCTGGTGGCGGCCGGCTCCGACACCTTCGGTCTCCACGACACGGGCTCGCTGCTGTTCGCGGCGGCTGAGGACATCCCGCTGATAACCGTGGCCACCTACTTCCACAAGCATCCGGGGGCCGTCATGGCCCTCGAAGAGTCCGGAATCGAGACCCTTGAGGACTTCGTGGGCAAGCGGATCGGATTCGCCGAGGGCGGGCCGTGGCAATTGACCCAGGCCATGCTGGCTAAGAACGGCATCGACGTCGATGATCTCGAGCAGGTGGCGATCGGCTTCGACCTGGCGCCGATACTCGACGGCTCAGTCGACCTGAAGACGGTGTTCGCGACCAACGAGCCCATCCTCGCCGAGCTGCAGGGCTTCCCGGCGAGAGTCTTCGTTCCCTACGACTACGGGGTAGAGACTTCCGCCAACGCGCTGTTCACCACCCAGGACTACTTCGAGGACAACCCCGAGGTGGTCTGCGGGATGGTCCGGGCGATCTCTCGGGGGTGGGAGTTCGCCTTCGAGAACCCCGAAGAGGCGCTGGATATCGTCATCGCAATCGATCCCGAGAACCTCGACCGGGAGAAGGAGGCCCTCAGCCTCGAAGCCATCAAGGATGCCGTGCTCACGCCCGACGCGGTCGCCGACGGCATCGGCTCGATGAAGCACAGCCGCTGGGAGACGGTAGACGACGTCATGCGCACCTACGGAGGCCTGGACGTCGACGTGGACCTCAATTCGGTCTACTCGTCCATGTGCTACTCGTAGCGAATGGTGCCGTGAACGGCGCTGGATAGTGAATGGCGTCGGGGCAGCCCCTCGGCATAGCCTCGACGACGAAAGGAGCGCTTTGACAATCTTCGACAAGAGCGCGTCCACCCAGGACATCCTGCAGTACCACGTTCGGGTGCGGCCCGGCGATGTCGCCGACTACGTGCTCCTTCCCGGCGACCCCGCTCGGGTGGGGCTGATCGCGGAGCATCTGGACGAGCCGCGGGAGGTGGCCTGCCACCGCGAGTACCGGACGGTCACCGGGTCGTTCCGGGGCATCGCGGTGAGCGCCACCTCTACAGGAATCGGCTGTCCCTCTGCGGCCATCGCTGTGGAGGAGCTCTGCAACGTGGGCGCCTCGCACTTCATCCGGGTCGGCAGCAGCGCCGCCTTCGTCGAGGGCATACGCGCCGGCGACATCCTCATCAACACCGCCGCGATGCGCCTCGATGGGACCAGCGCCACCTACGTGGACGAAGGGTTTCCCGCCGTCGCCGACCACTTCCTCGTGCGGGCGTTGATCGACGCGGCCGCGGATCTCGCTCCCAAGCGGGGGTTCGCCAGCCATATCGGTCTCAACGTGACGAGCGACGCCTTCTACGCCGAGAGCCCCGAGTGGGTGGAGCGGATGATCGAGCAGCGGATCATGAACGTCGAGATGGAGTCGGCGGCGATCTTCACGATCGCGCACCTGCGCCAGGTCAAGGCCGCCATGGTGTGTGCGGTGTCCTACAACTTCACCGCACCCGCTGAGATCGACTACGAGGGCGTGAACGAACCCCTCGTGGCCGGCTGGCACAACGCCATCGATGTAGCGCTCGAGGGCATCTGGCGGTACGAGGCGACCAAGAGCACGTGAACGAGCCGGACCGGGCTGGAGGACCCACCGGGATTGTCATCGACGGCATCACCATGCGCTTCGGCGGCCGCGATGCGGTCACCGCGCTTCGGGACGTCAGCCTGGAGATCGCCGGCGGCGAGTTCGTCGCCATCGTGGGCCCCTCCGGCTGCGGCAAGTCGACGCTGCTGCGGATAATCGCCGGCCTGCAGCAGCCCACCGACGGGTCGGTGACCGTACGGGGGAAGACTCCGGCCCAAGCCCGGCGCGACGTGGAGTTCGGCTTCGTCTTCCAGAGCCCCGTGCTGTTCCCCTGGCTGCGTGTGCTCGGCAACGTGATGCTGCCCGACCGCATCCTCGGCAAACGCAACCCGTTGGCAGTCGACGACCCGCAGGCGCACGCCCGGGGCCTCCTCCGGGAGGTGGGACTAGAGGGCTTCGAGGAGTACTACCCCGAGCACATCTCCGGCGGGATGCAGCAGCGCGTGGCCCTCGCCCGGGCCCTCAGCTACGGCCCGTCGACGCTGCTCATGGACGAGCCGTTCGGCGCGCTGGACGAGTTCACCAGGGACAACCTCAACATCCAGCTCCTGGAGGTGTGGCAGCAGACCGGTCCCACTGTGCTGTTCGTGACCCATAGCCTCTCCGAGGCCATATTCCTGTCCGACCGGGTGGTGGTCCTCAGCCCCCGCCCCGGCAGCGTGATCAGGATCGCGGACGTGCCGTTCGAACGGCCGCGGCAGCTCTCCATCCGCTACCGGCCCGACTTTGCCGCCTTGAACGGCGAGTTGCGCGAGCTGTTGCAGATCGACTCCGCCACTGACGGCAACGGCAGTGAGCGGCCATGACGGACACTGGCCGGCGCTCGAAATGGCGGACTTACGTGCCGTCTGCGCTGCTGTTCCTCGCCGCGCTGGGAATCTGGGAACTCTGGGTGGTGGTACGCGACGTCCCCACCTATCTGCTGCCGAGGGTCTCGGAGATCGGTGCCGAGTTGGGCGAGCACGGCTGGTCGCTGTTCGGCCACCTGCGCTGGACGATGCTCGAGGCGGTCCTGGGCTTCGCGGTGGGGAGCACAGCGGCCTTCGTAGCCGCCGTGATCTTCGTGCACATGCGATCGGTCGAGGGCGCCCTGTTCCCCTGGGCCATCGTGCTGCAGACGATCCCGATCGTGGCCATCGCGCCGCTGCTGACCATCTGGTTCGGCTTCACGCTCGTGCCCAAGGTGGTGATCGCAGCGATCATTTGCTTCTTCCCGGTCCTGGTCAACACCACACGCGGCCTGAGATCCATCAGTGGGCAGGCCCTGGAGTTGATGAGCGTGCTGTCGGCCCGAAAGACGGCCGTGTTCTGGCACCTGAGAGTGCCGAGTTCGCTGCCGTACATCTTCGCGGGGCTGCGCATCGCCTCCACGCTGGCGGTCATCGGCGCCATCGTGGCGGAGTTCACCGGATCGGATCGCGGGATCGGGTTCGTAATCATCCAGGCCAGCTACCGGCTCGACACCAAGCGCCTCTTCGCCGGGTTGGTGCTCTCGTCGGCCGGCGGGATCGTGTTCTTCAACCTCATCGGCCTGCTTGAGCGGCTCACGGTCCGCTGGCCGGGAGGACGCCTGCAGGAGTCCTGACCTCAGTGTCGGTGCGGTATACGAGCGTGCGCGCGGCTCTAGACTGCAACCATGTCGCGCGACCGGATTGAGCGGCGTTTACGGGGGGTTGGACAGCAGTTGAACGCGCTGCGGACCGACCTTCGCGTTTGCGAGGAGCAACTGGTCCAGGTCAGCGAGGAGGCCGACGAGTGCCGGCTGCGGGCCCTGGTGTCGGAGACGCCGCTGGCCGAGCGCGAGTACCGCGAGGCGCAGCGCCACGCCGACCGGCTGCAGCGGCACCGCGACGAGATCGCAGCCCGCATCGTCCGCCTCGAGGCCGACCAGGACGCCTTGCTGGATCGGTTCACCGCGTTGTGAACGCCGCCGGCGCGGTTCGGGTGGTGGTGGCGGAGGACGAGGCCATCATCCGGCTCGACCTGGTGGAGACTCTGCGCGAGCAGGGCTTCGACGTCGTGGCCGACACCGGCCGGGGCGACGAGGCGGTGAGGCTGGTGGCCGAGCACCGTCCCGATGTGGCCATCCTCGACGTGAAGATGCCCGGCCTCGACGGCATCGAGGTCGCCCAGCAGATCGCTCCGCAGCGGGGCACCGCGGTGGTGATCCTCACCGCGTTCAGCCAGCGTGAGCTGGTGGAGCAGGCCCGCGAGGCCGGGGCCATGACCTACCTGATCAAGCCCTACCGGCGCGACGCCCTGGTGCCCGCGGTGGAGCTGGCCCTGGCTCGCTACCGGGAGATGGAGGCGCTCGAGGGCCAGATCGGCGATCTCGAGGACCGCCTGGAAGTGCGCAAGATCGTGGACCGGGCCAAGGGACGGCTCCTCGACGATCATCAGATGAGCGAGCAGGACGCCTACGCGTTCCTCCAGCGCACAGCCATGTCGCAGCGCCGCACCATGCGCGACGTGGCCGGCGACGTGCTGGAGGGCCGGATCACCCCCTGACCCTCCTGCAAGCGAGTCGGTTGCCGTAGATTTCTCGTCATGGCCAAGGTGATGCTGATCGACGGCAACTCCCTGGCCTACCGCGCCTTCTTCGCCCTGCCCACCGACATGGCCACCGCCTCGGGGCAGATCACCAACGCGGTGTTCGGATTCACCTCGATGCTCATCAACCTGTGGCGCGACCACGAGCCCGACCAGATCATCGTCGCCTTCGACCGGCCCGAGCCGACGTTCCGCCACGCCAAGGTCCCCACCTACAAAGGCACCCGCGACGCCGCGCCCGACATCCTGCGCCAGCAGATGGGCTTGGTGCGCGAGGTGCTCGACGCCTTGGCCTTGCCCATGGTGGACGCGGCCGGCTTCGAGGCGGACGACGTGATCGCCACCCTGGCCACCTCGGGCCGCGACCGGGGCGACGACGTCATCGTCGTGACCGGCGACCGCGACACCTACCAACTGGTGGAGGACCCGCAGGTGAAGGTGCTCTACAACATGCGGGGGGTGTCGGACTACAAGCTGTACGACGAGGCCGGCATCCTGGAGCGCACTGGCGTCCGGCCCGCCGACTACGTGGAGTACGCGGCCCTGAGGGGCGACACCAGCGACAACCTGCCCGGAGTGCCCGGCGTGGGGGCAAAGACCGCAGCGAAGCTGGTCAACGAGAGGGGAGGGCTCGACGGGATCTTCGCCTCGCTGGACGAGCTGACCCCCAAGCTGCGCGAGAACCTGGCCGCCGCTGAGGAGCAGGTGCGTACCAATGCGGACGTGATGCTGCTGGTGCGCGACGTGCCCCTCGACGCCGGCCTCGACGAGTTGGCCCAGGGACAGGTCGACGCAGAGGCGGTGCGCAAGCTGTTCGACTTCCTGGAGTTCCGATCGCTGCACAGCCGCCTGGCCGACGTGCTCGGCGACGCGCTGGGCGCCGACGCGTCGGATGACGCGGAGCTCGCGGCCAGAACCCTCAACCCCGTGGTGTCGGTGCTGGCCACCGCCGCGCAGGCGGCCGAGGCGCTGCGAGCCGCAGCCGCCCCGGAGGCCGCCGGGACCCGGCTGGCGCTGGCCACCCCGGCCGGGGGCCTGGCTGCCGGCCTGGCCTGGGCGGTCGACCCCGACGCGGGCCGGGTGGCCTTCCTTCCCGGCGAGCTGCTGGACGACCCCGAGGTCTCCGAGGCACTGGCCGGGCTCGTCGGCACCGGCACAGGCGACCCACCCGGCTCCGGTGAGCGGCGCCGGCCGCTGGCCGCGCACGACGGCAAGGCCCTCATGCGCCCGCTGCTCGACCGCGGCGTGGAGATGCGCGACCCGCTGATCGACACCATGCTGGCCGCCTACCTGCTCGACCCGGCCGACGCCCGCTACGACCTGAGCGACGTGGCGGGCCGCTACGCGGGCCTCGACCCGCCCGCGCACGCCCCTCCGGAGGGGCGCTTGGACCTCGACGGGGACGCGGCCGAGCCCGCCGAGCAGGCCGGATGGGCCGTTCTGGCCATTGACCGCCTGGTCGCGCCCCTGCGAGAGGCCCTGGCGGCGCAGGGCTTGGACCGCCTCAACGACGAGGTGGAGGTGCCGCTGGTGCGGGTCCTGGCCCGGATGGAGCACATCGGGATAGGCGTGGACCGCTCGGTGCTGGAGACCATCCGCGACGAGCTCGACACCGAGGCCGAGGATCTGCGCCGCGAGGTGTTGGCCGACGCCGGACGCGACATCAACGTCAACTCGCCCAAGCAGCTCGCCGAGGTGCTCTTCGACGATCTCGGGCTCACACCCACCAAGAGGACCAAGACAGGGTTCTCGACCGACGCGCAGTCACTGGAGAAGCTGCGGAGCGAGCACCCCATCGTCGACCACCTGCTCGGCTACCGGGAGGTGGAGAAGCTGCGCTCCACCTACGGGGTCGGGCTGCTGGCCGAGGTCGGGCCGGACGAGCGCATCCGGGCCACCTTCAACCAGACCGTGGCCCGCACCGGCCGCCTCAGCTCCGACGCGCCCAACCTCCACAACATCCCGGTGCGCTCCGAGCGGGGGCGGGTGTTCCGCACCGCCTTCGTGGCGCCGCCGGGACAAAGGCTGCTGGTCGCCGACTACGACCAGATCGAGCTGCGCTGCATCGCCCATCTGGCCGAGGATCCGGGCCTGATCGCGGCCTTCGAGGCGGGCGACGACATCCACACCGCCACCGCGGCCCGGGTGTTCGACATCTCGGTGTCGGAGGTGGGGGTGGAGGAGCGGGCCACCGCCAAGATGGTGTCCTACGGGCTGGCCTACGGGATGGAGGCGTACGGTCTCGCCCAGCGCCTGAACATCCCGACCGGGGAGGCGGCCGAGATCCTCGACGCCTACTTCGAGGCCTTCCCCGCGGTGCGCCAGTACATGGACCAGACCGTGGCCGAGGCCCGCAGCAAGGGCTACACCGAGACCCTGTTCGGCCGGCGCCGGCAGATCCCGGAGCTGGCCAGCCCCAACGTGCGACTGCGCCAGGCCGGGGAGCGCCAAGCCATGAACGCCGGGATCCAGGGCCTGGCCGCCGACATCTTCAAGGTGGCCCTGGTCCGCCTTGACCGGGCCATCGAGGACCGCGAGCTGGCGTCGCGGATCGTGCTGCAGGTCCACGACGAGATCATCCTGGAATCGCCCGACGCCGAGATCGCCGCGGCATCGGAGCTGACGCGGGACGTGATGCGGGGCGCTTTCGAGCTGCGGGTGCCCCTGGAGGTCGACCTCCAGGTCGCCGCCACCTGGGCGGGGGCCAAGGGCTGAGCCGGAAGCGAGGACGATCGGACCACGGGAGACTCCACATGAGCCGGCACATCATCAGACGCACCATCGAGCGCGCCGACTCCACACTGATCGACGCCCTCGGTGAGGCAGGTACTGCGACCGTGCACGAAGCGATGGGACGCGTGGGCTATGCCGGCCCGCACTTGCGGCCGATCCAGCAGGACGTCAGGATCGCCGGATCGGCGGTGACTGTGCTGAGTCACCCCGGCGACAACATCATGATCCACGCAGCGGTCGAGGTGTGCGAGGAGGGCGACATTCTCGTCGTGACCAACACTGCTCCGTCGACGCACGGAATGTTCGGCGATCTCCTGGCCACCTCGCTGATGGCCCGAGGCGTCCGGGGCTTGGTGCTCGACGCCGGCGTGCGAGACACGATGGATCTGCGTTCGATGGGCTTCCCCGTGTGGTCGCAGCATGTGTCGTGCCAGGGGACCGTAAAGAGCACTCCCGGCTCGGTCAACGTGCCGGTGGTCCTGGGAGGCGTCACGGTGCAGCCCGGCGACGTGGTCTGCGCCGATGACGACGGTGTCGTCGTCGTGCCGAGGCTCGACGCCGGGTGGGCGGTCCAACAGTCACAGGCCCGCCTGGCGAAGGAGGAGAACATGCGCGGCATCCTCGAGTCGGGCGAACTCGGTGTCGATGTCTACGGCCTGCGTCAGAAGCTGATCGACATGGGTGTCGAGTACATCGACTGATCGGTCGACGCCCCCAGTCTTGCGGCCGCATCATCGACGGGACTCAGCCGAAGTCGTACAGGGTCTCCGGGTTCGTCACCAGCACCTGGTGTCGCGTGGTTTCGTCGGGTATGAGATCGACCAGGAGGTCGACGAGGTCACCGTCGTCGGGCATGTGGCGAACGTTCGGGTGGGGCCAGTCGGTTCCCCAGAGGACACGGTCGGGTGCGGCCGCCACCAGCGCGCGTGCGTAGGGCACGACGTCGTCGTAGGGCGGTGCTCCGTCGGCGGTGAGGCGTTCGGCACCGGAGATCTTGACCCAGGCGCGCTCATCTCTCATCAGCTCGAGGAGCGTCTGGAACGGGGCCTGCTCGATCCCGTCGGCGGTCGGGACGCGAGCCATGTGATCGATGACGTACGGGCACGGCATCTGATCGAGTAGGTCGGAGTAGTCGGGCAGGTCTCTGGCATCGAAGTGCAGCACGATGTGCCAGCCGAAGGGCTGCACTCGGTCAACCAGCCGCCAGAACGCATCGAGATCGGGAGCACCGCCGAGGTGCTTCACGAAATTGAACCTCGTCCCCCGCGCGCCGGCCTCGTGCAGCGCAGCGATGTCGGCCTCGCTGAACGACTCGTCGATCATCGCTACCCCGGCGTAGCGGCCCTTGCCTCGCTGTATCGCGTCGAGCATCGCCGCGTTGTCGGTGCCGTGACACGATGCTTGGACGAACACTGCCCGAGACAGCCCGAGGCGTTCCTGGAGCGCCATGAAATCGGCGATTCCCGAGTCGGGTGGTGTGTAGGAACGATCGGGCGAGAACGGGAACGTCTCGGCTGGACCGAACACGTGGCAGTGCGCGTCGGTCGCGTTCGGTGGCGGCGTCCACCGGGTCGGGGCATGAGGGTTGGGATGCGGTGCGGGGATCGACCTCAATAGGGGCCAACCTCAGGCGTTCTCGAGCACGATGACGCCGTTGCTCGTGTTCGATGTGGGCACGTGGTGGGCGCGGTGTACCTCGCGGACCTGCTCGTCCAGTGCTCCGCGCATGATCATCCACATGACGAGCTCGATGCCCTCCGACCCTGCCTCGCGCAGGTAGTCGGTATGCGGAACGGCCGACTGGCCGGCTGGATCGGTGACTATGCGGTCGAGGAACGCCAGATCGAAGTCTGCATTCACGAGACCGGCGCGTTCGCCCTGCAGCTGGTGTGACATGCCGCCCGTCCCGAGGATCAGGACGCGCTCGTCGCCGGGAAACTCATCGACGGCTCGGCGAATCGCCTTGCCCAGTTGATAGCAGCGGTTGCCGGTCGGCGCCGGGTACTGGATGACGTTCACGCACAGTGGCACCACCTTGCAAGGCCATTTCTTGGGCTGGTCGAACATCACCGAGAGGGGCACGGTTAGGCCGTGGTCGACGGACATCTCGTTGACGATGGTCATGTCGAACTCGTCGAGGATGAGCGACTCGGCGAGATGCCATGCCAGTGGGGGATGTCCGGCCACGTCGGGCACCTGCCTGGGCCCGTAACCCTCGTCAGCGGGCGGGAAGGTCGCTGCGACGCCGATCGCGAAAGTCGGGATGAGGGCGAGCGAGAAAGCCGAGGCGTGGTCGTTGTAGGCGATGATGCAAACATCGGGCTTCGCTTCGCGAACCCATGCACGAACCGGGGCGATCTTCTCGAAGTACGGCGCCCAGTACGGCTCGTTCTGCTTGTTGTGGTCGATTGCGGCACCAACCGCAGGGACATGAGAGGTGCCGATGCCACCGATGATCTGAGCCATGTCAGTACCGCTCCTCGGCCGGGGTGGCCCCATGGTCGGCAAGGGTCCGGTTGCCCTCGATCGGGCGGCCGCCGTCGATCATCATCTGTTGGAACTCCTCAGCCTCGATGCCGGACATCGATGCGCCGACCTGCTGCATGCTGAGCCCGTCGAAGATGGCCAACTTGAACGTGTAATAGATGTTGCCGCCGAGCCGCAGCAGGCCGAGCCAGTCGCGCTGCAAGACGGCTTCGCGCTGATCGTCGGTGAGTGCGTAGGCGTCGAGGTAGCCGGACTCATCGGCACGGAAGGCGTCCCGGTTCGCCTCCTGATTGAGCGACATGCAGAACATGTTCAGCGCGTAGCCGCGACGGGAGTGGTCGCCGTCCATGACGTAGGTGCCGGGAATGTCGTCGTAGTCGCGCGGTGCTCGGTCGGGGATGGCGCGCGGATACTTCGTAGTCATGGCAGGATCGTAGACAGGCAGGAGCGGACTCGTTGAGTTCTGGGGCCGGTAGCCTCACTGGGTCCCTTGACCCCTACCGACCAGCCCGGAAAGACACCGTGACCGACACCGCAACCGCCGTCCTCGATCCCCCTGCGCCCAGCGAGATGGGCACGTTCGCAGAGGACGGCTCATACATCCCACGCCAGATCGTCGAGGACGACCTCGGCGACATCAGCCTCGACGACGCCTACGCCTCCACCATGGTCGTCGTCGAGGACGGCCAGATCGTGGAGGGCACAGTCGTCCGGATCGACAAGGAAGAGGTCCTGCTCGACATCGGCTACAAGTCCGAGGGCGTCATACCGGCCCGCGAGCTGAGCATCCGCCACGACGTCGACCCCGGCGATGTCGTCGCGATGGGCGAGGCGATCGAGGCCCTGGTCATCACCCGGGAGGACAAGGAGGGCCGCCTGGTCCTGTCCAAGAAGCGGGCCCAGTACGAGCGGGCCTGGGGCCGCATCGAGGAGCAGCGGGAGGCCAACGAAGCGGTCAAGGGCATGGTCATCGAGGTCGTCAAGGGCGGTCTGATCGTCGACATCGGCCTGCGAGGCTTCCTGCCCGCGTCGCTGGTGGAGCTGCGCCGGGTACGCGACCTCCAGCCGTATGTGGGCCGCGAGCTCGACGCCAAGATCATCGAGCTCGACAAGAACCGCAACAACGTAGTGCTGAGCCGGCGGGCGTGGCTGGAGGAGACCCAGCGCGAGCAGCGCGAGGCATTCCTCGACAACCTCAGGCCGGGCGAGATCCGCAGCGGCGTGGTGTCGTCGGTGGTGAACTTCGGCGCGTTCGTCGACCTCGGCGGGATGGACGGCCTGGTCCATGTGTCGGAGCTGTCCTGGAAGCACGTCGACCACCCCAGCGCGGTGGTGTCGGCCGGCGACCGCATCGACGTGCAGGTGCTCGAGGTCGACCTGGATCGGGAGCGCATCAGCCTGTCGCTCAAGGCCACCCAGCAGGATCCGTGGCAGGAGTTCGCGGCCAGCCACCGGGTGGGGGAGCTGGTGTACGGGCGCATCACCAAGCTGGTGCCGTTCGGGTCGTTCGTGCAGGTCGGCGACGGCATCGAGGGCCTAGTTCACATCTCGGAGATGTCGGCGCACCATGTGGAGCTTCCCGAGCAGGTCGTGACCCCCGGCGAGGAGCTGTGGGTGAAGATCATCGACCTCGACCTTCAGCGCCGCCGTATAAGCCTGTCGATCAAGCAGGCCGCCGAGGGCGGCGTGGTCGCGGCCGAGTACCAGGAGCACTTCGGCGACCACGCCTACGACGAGGAAGGCAACTACATCGGCACCACCGGCTCCGAGGGCCAGCAGGCCTGGGAGGACTTCTTCTCCAGCGAGGCCGGTACCGAGTACACCGGCGACGACGAGACGGCGACCGGTGACGAGAACGAGAGTGCCGGCGCCGAAGCCGCGGCCGACGAGACAGCCGACGTCGAGGCCACCGCCGAAGAGGCCGTCGACGCCGAAGCCACGGCCGACGAGACCTGAGCACTGCCTGAGATCGCACTGACAGGGGGGATCGGCGCCGGCAAGTCGACGGTGGGCGCCGGACTGGTCGAGCGGGGCGCGATCCTCATCGACGCCGACCAGATAGTCAGGGACCTCCAGCAGCCGGGCCAGCCCGTCTTCGAGGCCATCGTGAAGCGGTGGGGTCCCGTCGTGGTCGCAGCCGACGGCACCCTGGACCGGGCCGCGGTGGCCGCAGTGGTGTTCAAGGACTCCGGCGAGCTGGACGCGCTCAACGCCATCGTCCATCCGGCGGTGGGCACCGAGATGGTCAGGCGCAGGGCCGCGGCTGCCGAGCAGTCGCCCGGTTCCGTAGTCGTGCTCGACATCCCGCTGCTGGTGCGCCCCGGCGGCCAGCCCATCGCAGAGCGCTACCGCGACCTCTCGGGCATTGTGGTGGTGGACGCCGACCCCGAGATTGCCGTGCAGCGCCTCGTGGCCCAGCGGGGACTCTCCGAGGAGGACGCCAGGGCCCGCATCGCCAGCCAGGCCGACCGCGAGTCGCGCCTGGAGGTGGCCGATTTCGTGATTAGCAACGACGGAACCCTCGAAGAACTGGAGCCCCAGATCGACGCCTGCTACCGCTGGGCCGCCTCCCTGGCCTGACTCAGCCCACGCCCGGTCCCGGATAGACCAGCTCGCCCCACGTCTGGGCGTCGGCCTCCAGCATCGCTTCCATCGCCGACGCATCGGGCAACGGTCCGACGTCCAGTTCGGAGACCATGGCGCTCATGGCCACCGCGTGTCCCAGCCGCTGGCAGCGCTGCAGGTTTTCGGGATGGGACAGGAAGCCGCACAGGAACCCGGCCGCGAAGGCGTCGCCCGCGCCTCTCGGACCCACGATCGGCCCCCGCAACGCCGGCTCGAAGTGGGCTTCGCTCGCCGTGAACGTGTGGACGCCGACCGCGCCGTCCTTCACGACGACGACTTGCGGCCGCGGTAGAGCGGACCGCACCTGCGACGGCTCTGAGAACCCCCACACTGCGGCGGCTTCGTCCAACCCGACGAAGACGACGTCGGCCCGGTTGGCCGCCTCCAGGAACAGCTCGCCCGGGAGTCCGTCCGGCCAGAGCGCGGGACGCCAGTTGAGATCGAACGACCGCACGGCACCGGCCGGCTTCGACAGCAGCGCCATGACCAGTTCCCGGCACCCGTCCGACAGGGCCATCGTGATCCCGGTGAGGTGGACGGCCCTGGCGTCGAGGCATGCCTCGACTAGAACGGTCTCTGGGGACATCTGCGACGCGGCCGACCCCTTCCGGTAGTACTGGACCCGCTGGCCCCGCTCGGGCGAGTCCCTAAGCATCAAGCCGGTGGGCGCGTCCTCGCACAGACCGACGAGCGATGTGTCGACCCCGCCGGCCGCGACGGCGTCCAGCACCAGCGACCCGGCCATGCCGGTGTCGAGGCGGCTCACCCAGGCGCTGCGGAGGCCCAGTGCGGCGCAGTAGAGGGCCACGTTCGACTCCGCCCCGCATATGTCCCAGGCGAAGGCGTCGGCCGCCGTGCCCGGATCGCGGTACAGGGTGAGCATCGATTCGCCGACGGCGACGACATCGAAGCGGGGAGGGGGTGGCTCAGAGCCGGTCGAGGTCACCGGCCGCGCGCTTACCGGTCAGGATCGGGGTCTGTTGCGCCGTCCGGGCTGCCGTCTCCGTCCAGCGGTTGAAGCAGCCGCAGCAGGTGGCTGGTAGAGACCTCGATCAGCTCGGTCATGGCCCCAGCGGCCTCGGCCTCGTCCCGATCCTGGATCGCCCGAGCCACCCGGGCGTGGTGCTCGATGGTGGTGGCCGGGCCGCCGGGCACCTGGACGGTCACCCGGCGGCTGCCCTCCAGCGCCACCCGGATGGTCTCGGCCATCTGGGCCAGCACCGGATTGGCGGCGGCGCGGAACACCGCGTCGTGGAAGGCCAGGTCGACCTCGATGTAGCGGTTGAAGTCGCTGACCGACGCCGCCATGGCGTCGTACAGCGCCAGGAGCTCCGCGGCCGCTTGGTCACTCCGCCGGCGGGCAGCCAGCCGGGCCGCCTGGGGCTCGATCACCAGGCGCACCTCGGCGACGTGGCTGAGCGTCGTCGGCGCCGACCGCGCCGCGATGCTCCAGCGCAGGACGTCGGGGTCGAGCAGGTTCCACGACCGGTGGTCGGCCACCACGGTGCCCGCTTTCGGGCGGGACTCGATCAGCCCCTTGTCGCGCAGCAGGCCGAGGGCCTCCCGGACCACGGTGCGCGAGACGCCCAACTCCGCCGACAGGTCCTCCTGGTTGGCGAACCGGTGCCCGGGCGGGTAGGTGCTGTCGATGATCCGGTAGCCGATGCTCTCAACTGTGCGCTGGCGCAGACCGGTGCCCGTGCGGGCGTCAAAGTCCATCCTGGCAAGCCTAGTAGGGTGCTCTTGCGTCGGTTACTAGTCCTATGATATTATTAATAGAACGATAGGACTGTAGACGTACCTCCCCATGAAGATCACCGGCATTACACCCCATGTCGTCGGCAACAGCTGGAAGGACTGGCTCCTGGTGCGCGTCGACACCGACGAGGGGATCCACGGCGTGGGCGAGGGAACCGTCAACGTGTTCGCCCGCACCGTCGAGACGGCCATTCTGGAGCTCGAGGAGCGGATCGCCGGCCACGACCCCTTCGACATCGAGGCACTGCTTCTCGCCATGCAGCGAGACGTCTACACCGACGGCGGACAAGTCCACGGCGCGGCGGTCGCCGCGGTCGAGATCGCCTGCTGGGACATCATGGGCAAGGCGCTGGACCTGCCGGTGCACAAGCTGCTCGGAGGACGGCTGCGCGACCGGGTCCGGGCCTACGCCAACGGCTGGTACACCGTGGACCGCACCCCCGAGGCCTTCGCCGAAGCCGCCCGCGGGGTGGTCAACCTGGGCTTCACCGCCATGAAGTTCGATCCGTTCGGAGCGGCCTGGATGGCCCAGAGCGGCCACGACGAGGACTTGTCGATCTCCCTCGTCGAGGCGGTCCGCGCCGCGGTCGGCCCCGGGGTCGACCTCATGATCGAAGCCCACGGCCGTTTCGGGGTGTCCTCGGCGCTGCGCATCGCCGAGCGGCTCGCCCCCTTCCGCCCGGCGTGGTTCGAGGAGCCCGTCTCTCACCACAACATCGGTGTGCTCACCAGCGTCGCCCGGCAGTCGCCCGTTCCGGTGGCCACCGGCGAGTCGTTCTCGAGCATCCAGCAGTTCGCCGAGCTGCTCGCCGGCGGGGCGGTGGGCATCGTCCAGCCCGAGCCCGTCCACCTGGGCGGCATCTGGCGCACCCGGCAGGTCGCGGCCATGGCCGAGGCCAGCCACGCCGTGGTGGCGCCCCACAACGCCCAAGGCCCGATCTGCTCGGCGGTGAGCGCCCAGCTCGGAGCATGCGTGCCGAACTTCTACGTCCAGGAATCCTTCGACGTCTTCAACGAGGGCTGGACGCGCGACCTGGTCCACCCGCCCATCAACGTGGTCGACGGCCACGTCGAGGTTCCGGAAGGACCCGGACTGGGAGTCGAGATCGATTGGGACGGTGTCGAGAAGCACTCCAGCCGCCAGCCGCACTCACTGGAGCTGTTCGCCGAGGGCTGGGAGCAGCGAGGCCTAACCCAGGATCCGAACTGACCACCATCATCCAACCAACCAAGCAAACCAACCAACCAGAAACCCGAACCCTAGGAGGGAACCAATGAGCAAGACAGCCAACCGGCTTCAAAGCCTGCGCGACTCGAGCCTGAGCCGCCGCAACTTCGTGATCGGCAGCGGCGCGGCCGCCGTCGGTGGCGCCACGTTGCTGGCCGCCTGCGGCGACGATGACGAGGCTGCGCCAGCGGCCACGACCACCGCCGCACCGGCCACAACCGCCGCACCGACCACAACCGCGGCCGCCGAGACCGGCGTCGGTACGACGACGCTCGGGTCGAACTACTCCGACGAGAAGCCGAGAAACGCGCTGGCCGCAGCCGTGGCCGCCACCGGCGTCGACACGATCATCAACACCATCGACCACAACACCTACCAGGAGAACTTCAACACCTACATCCAGCAGCCCGACGACGTGGTGGCCTGGTTCGCCGGCTACCGCATGCGGGCCTTCGCCAGCAAGGGCGTCGTGGGCGACATCTCCGACGTGTGGGACAACCTCCCCGGCATGTCGGACGGCTTCCGCAGCGCCGCCTCGGGCCTCGACGGCAAGCAGTACTTCGTGCCGCTGTACTTCTACCCGTGGGCCGTCCACTACCGCAAGAGCGTCTTCGCCGACAACGGCTACTCCATCCCCACCACCTGGGACGAGTTCAAGGGGCTGTGCGACACGATGGCCGCCGACGGCATCACCCCGCTGTGCGCCGCCAACGACGGCCGCTGGCCGCAGATGGGCATGTTCGACATGCTGAACATGCGGATCAACGGCTACGACTTCCACGTCAGCCTGATGGGCGGCCGGGAGAACTGGGAGGACGCCCGAGTGCAGAACATCTTCAGCACTTGGGAGGAGATCCTTCCCTACTACCAGCCCGACCCCAACGGCCGCACCTGGCAGGACGCCGCCAACGCCCTGGGCGATAAGTCGGCGGGCATGTACCTGATCGGCACGTTCCTCACGTCGAACTTCGACGGCGACACCCAGGCCGACATCATCGACGACATCGACTTCTTCCTGTTCCCCGAGGTCGACCCGGCCTACGGCCAGGACGCCATCGAGGCGCCGATCGACGGCTTCATGATGGCCGCCGATCCGGCCAACGAGGAAGGGGCCAAGGCCCTGCTCGCCGGCCTCGGCTCGGTCGCGGCCATCGACGCCTACCTGTCGGTGGACCCGTCGGTGGTGGCCGCCAACAGCAACGCCGACACCAGCGGCTACAACGCCCTGCAGAAGAAGTCGGCCGAGGCGGTCGGCTCGGCCAAGTTCATCTCGCAGTTCCTCGACCGCGACACCGATCCCGACTTCGCAGCCAACGTGGCCGGCGTCGGCATCGCCGACTTCCTGGCCACGCCGGGGAACATCGGCACGATCCTCGCCGACATCGAGGCCAAGAAGCAGACCTACACCTTCGAGTGATGATCTCCGGGTCGCACGCTCCGCTGCGGGCGAGACTCGGCGGATAACTACGGTTCCCCCCGTGCGAGCGACGACGGCGGCCTCCCGATCTGGGCGCCGCCGTCGTCGCTCGACCTCTCTTTCCCGCGTCGACCGGATCTGGCTGTGGGTAATGGTCGGCGTGCCCGCCGCCCTGCACATCGGGCTGGTCTGGATACCGGCGACGCTGACCGTCATCCTCTCCTTCGCCGAGTGGGACAACCTGGCGCCGCTGAGCGACATCCGCGACGTCGGCTTCCGCAACTACTGGTTCATCTTCACCGTCTTCGAGGGTGACCTGTTCGGGGCGCTGTTCAACAACTTCGTGCTGATCATCTGGCTCACGATCTGCTCGGCGATCGGCATGCTGTTCGCCTACCTGCTGGACAAGAACATCCGGGGCAGCCGCTTCTACCAGAGCGTCTACTACTTCCCGGTGGTGCTGTCGCTGGCCGTCGTCGGCTTCATCTGGAAGTCGACGATGTTCTCCCGGGACCGAGGCCTACTCAACACCCTGTGGCCGGGAGGGCCGATCGACTTCGTCGGGGACGGCACCAAGATCTTCTCGTTCGACCTGCCGTTCCTCGACCCGGCTCTCGGGCTGTCCAAGAACTTCGCCGCCCTGCTGGTGGCCATGGCCTGGCGGCACATCGGCTACATCATGGTGATGTACCTGGCCGGCCTGAAGGCGGTCGATCAGGCTCTGCGGGAAGCGGCTGCCATCGACGGCTGCAACGAGTGGCAGGCGTTCAGGCGGGTGATCTTTCCCTCCCTGAAGCCGATCAACGTGATCGTGGTCGTGATCACCGCCATCGAGGCTCTGCGGGCCTACGACATCATCGCCGCCCTCAACGAGCCCCGGGGCACCGACGTGATGGGCACGCTGGTCACCAAGAGCCTGCTGGGCGAGGGCGGCGGGCGGGTCGGGTTCGGCTCGGCCTACGGCGTGGTGATGCTCCTGCTCTGCCTCGGCTTCATCATCTGGTACGTGATCAACCACTACCGGGAGTCTGAGCTGTGAGCGACACCGCCGTCGCCGCGCCCCCCGCCGCCAAGCACAAGGGGCCCCGCGTGAAGCCCATGAGGCTCCTGCTGTACGCCTTCCTGACCGTGATGGCGCTGGCCTGGCTGGTGCCCGTCGGAACTGCCGTCTACAACTCGTTCCGCTACTGGGAGGCCGACACCCAGCCCAACGGGGCCTTCTCGCTGCCCGAAACGCTCACCCTCGACAACTACCGGGACGCCTGGAATGTGGGAGAGATGGCCAAGACGTTCGGCAACACCGCCTTCATCGTGATCCCGGCGCTGTTCTTCACCCTGCTGCTGGCCGCCATGGTGGCCTACGCCTGCACCCGCTACAGCTGGAAGTTCAACATCGCCTTCCTGGTGCTGTTCACCGCCGGCAACCTCATGCCCCAGCAGGTGCTGTTCCAGCCCCTGTTCCAGTTCTTCAAGCGGATGCCGTGGCCCGACATCCTCTCCGACACCGACACCGGCAGCCTGCTGGGCACCAAGATCGCCGTCATCCTGATCCACGTCGCCTTCCAGGTCGGATTCTGCACGTTCGTCCTGTCGAACTACATGAAGACCATCCCCAAGGAGATCGACGAAGCCGCCGCGGTCGACGGGGCCGGAGTGTGGCGCCGCTTCTTCAAGATCATCCTCCCGCTGACCCGGCCCGCTCTCGCGGCATTGGGCACGCTGGAGTTCACCTGGCTCTACAACGACTTCTTCTGGGGCGCGGTGCTGCTCAACCGGGGCGACGAACGCCCCATCACCTCGTCGATCGCGGTGCTCAACGGCCAGTGGGCCAGCGACTTCAACCTGATCGCAGCCGCTTCCATCCTCATAGCCCTGCCTACGCTGGTCGTATACCTGATCTTGCAGAAGCAGTTCATCTCGGGCCTCACGCTGGGCGCCAGCAAGGGCTAAGCAACAAGCGGGGGCCGGAGTGATCCACTTGCGTGGCCGCGGCACCGACGTGGTGGTCGACCTGTCGCACGGCGCGCCGAAGGTCGTGCACTGGGGCGCGCCGTTGTCCGAGCCCGACGGCTCAGCGCTCGAGGCCGCGCTGGAGCGTCCGCGGGTGCACGCCGCTCCAGACACAGTCGCGCCGGTCTCGGTCGTGCCGGAGCACGGGTCCGGCTTCCCGGGACGGCCCGGGCTGCTCGGCTCCCGGCCCGACGGGCGCGGTTGGGCGCCCCGGTTCCGGCCCGCCCGGCATGCGCTCGACGGGGGGCGGCTCACCGTGGAGGCGCTCGACGACGTCGCCGGCCTCGCCCTGACCACGACGATCAGCCTCGACCATGCCCTGTCGGTGCGAGTCGAGGTCACCAACCTGAGCCCGGATGAGCCCTACCGGCTAGATGGCCTGAGCATCACCCTGCCGGTCCCGGCTCGGGCCTCCGAGCTCCTCACGATGGGCGGACGCTGGGGCCGAGAGTTCCAGGTGCGGCGGACCCCCTGGTCCGGGGGCGCGCACACCGTCGAGAACCGCCGGGGCCGCACATCCCACGAGCATCCGCCGCTGCTGTTCGCCGGCGACGCCGGCTTCGGTGAGAGCACCGGCGCAGTGTGGGGCGCTCACCTCGCCTGGACCGGCAACCATGCGCTCCTGGCCGAGCGACTGCCCGACGGGCGGCGGTACGTGCAGCTCGGCGAACTCCTCCATCCCGGCGAGATCACGCTCGCGCCCGGGGAGTCGTACCGCAGCCCCGAGGTGGTCGCCGTCCACAGCGAGGCGGGGCTGACCGCAGCCACCCAGCAGTTCCATCGCCGGCTTCGGGCCCGACCCGAGCACCCGCGGTCGCCGCGGCCGGTGGTGTTCAACACCTGGGAGGCGACCTACTTCGACCACGACCTCGACCGGCTGCTGGCGCTGGCCGAACGGGCCGCCCGGATCGGGATCGAGCGTTTCGTGCTCGACGACGGCTGGTTCGGCTCCCGCCGCGACGACACGTCGGGCCTCGGCGACTGGACAGTGTCGGCCGACGCCCACCCGGAAGGCCTCGATCCCCTGATCGCTCACGTCACCGGTCTGGGAATGGCCTTCGGCATCTGGGTCGAGCCGGGGATGGTCAACCCCGACAGCGACCTCTACCGGGCCCATCCCGAGTGGGCGCTGGCCAACGACGGCTACCAGCCCGTGCTGGCCCGCAACCAACTCGTGCTCGACCTGGCCCGCCCCGAGGCGTTCGACCACGTTCTGGGCCAACTCGACAGGCTGCTCGCCGACCACGACATCACCTTCCTGAAGTGGGACATGAACCGCGACCACATCGGGGCGGGCGGGGCCGGCAGCCGGGCCGGCACCCACGCCCAGACGGTGGCCGTGTACCGGCTCATGGACATGCTGCGCCAGCGGCATCCCGGGGTGGAGATCGAGAGCTGCTCCTCCGGCGGGGCCCGGGTCGACCATGAGATTCTCCGACGCACCGAGCGGGTCTGGACCAGCGACTGCACCGACCCTCTCGAGCGCCAGGCGATCCAGCGGGGCGCGTCGATGCTGATCCCGCTCGAGATGATGGGGGCCCACATCGGGCCGGAGCGCTCCCACACCACCGGCCGGCGCCACGATCTCGCCTTCCGGGCAGCAACATCGCTCTTCGGGCACTTCGGTGTGGAGTGCGACCTGCTCGAATTCTCCGACGCGGAGTTGGACGACCTCGCCGAGGCGATATCGCTGCACAAGCGGTTCAGGCCCATGCTGCACAGCGGCGATGTGGTGCGCTTCGACACCGAACCCGCCTACATGGCGCACGGGGTGTACCGGCCCGACCTCTCGGAGGCGCTGATCAGCTTCGCGGTGGTTGCGCCGGTGCCGAGCCTGACCCCTCCGCCCCTGCTGCTGCCAGGACTAGATCCCGGCCGGCGGTACCGGGTCGAGCGGGCGCCTCTCCCGGGCGAGCGCAGCGGCCCGACCCACTCGTCGCCGCCGTGGTGGGACAAGGGCGCGGTGCTGCGAGGCGATGAACTGGCCCATCTCGGCCTCCAGCTGCCCCCGCTGCATCCCGAGACCGCTGTGCTGATCCACCTCGACACCGCCTGAAGTCCGAGCGGCCAGCGGCGATTCAAGCCCGTGTGACGCTCACCCGGTAGGCGAACTCGTGGCGCCCGGATGCGATCCGGTACTCGGGCAGCACGCCTGGTCCGCAGCTGGCGGTGCCCAGGCCCCGGTGGGCGGCGTCCAGGCATACGACTAGGCCGTCGCGGCGCCGGACCTCGGACTGGGTCGAGGCCTCGAACAGGTCCGAGGCCCGGTGATGGATCGCCGAGACATGCATTGTGTTGGGTTGCAGGGCGTCGATGCGGACCGCCTCACCGCCGTCGGGATCGATGATCTCCAGCCACCGGCAGCCGGTGCGCAGCCCGAACTCCTGGGGCACCAGGTAGGGCAGCTCGTCGGGCGGGCCGTGCCAGACGCCCGTCGTCGCGCTCCGGTTCCGGTCCGGGTAGTTCTCGTGGGGGCCCCGCCCGTACCAGCGGAGTTCGCGGAACCGGGGAGGCAGCTCGAACCGGACACCGATCCGGGGTAGGTCGGCCAGCGCTTCCGGCACCTCGACCGTGTGCCGGTAGGTGGTGCCGTGATCGTCGTGCTCGACCTGCACGCGGTGTGCGACCAGCTCGTCGGCCGGTCGGCTGTGGAGGCCGGCCTGTCTCCACCGGCGAAGGGCCTGGCCGCCCACCCCGAGGCGCTCCGAGAGTTCGGGCATCAGCTTGAAGCCGTCGTTGTCGGTCGGGGCTCGCCACAGGTTGAGAGTGGGGGAGACCAGGTGGTCGGCCGGCGAGCCATCGGGACGTCGCCTCGCCGGGTTGCCGGCGCAGGCCAGCTCTACCTGGTCCCAGGACACCACATGGCCCGCCGGCGCGAACCAGGTGTCGCGAACGGTCTCCCATCGGACGGTGAGATGTGCGTCGCGGTCCAGGTCCGGATCGAGGGCGGCCTCCGGGAGGGGGATCGTCGCAGATGCGTGCCCAGCGACCTCGGGCACGGCCAGCACGCCGCTATCGGCGACCTCGCCGTCCACGAGCAACTCCCAGCCGGCCCGCAGTTCCGCGAGGCCCGTGAAGGCCCGTCGGTTCTCGATCCGCAGACCGCGGCCGTCGCCGGTGACCACGACCGGCCGATAAACCCAGGCGACCTCCCGCATGGCCGGGTGGGGCTCCAGGTCGGCGGACACGAGCCCGTCGGCCACGAAGTTGCCGTCATGGGGGGCGTCGCCGAACTGGCCGCCGTAGGCGAGCCTCACCGTGCCGTCCGGGAGGCGCTGGCGCAGGGCCTGGTCCTTCCACTCCCACAGGAAGCCCCCCTGGAGACCGGGGGTCGCCTCGATCACGTCCCAGTAGTCGGCCAGCGAGCCGTTGCTGTTGCCCATGGCGTGGCTGTACTCGCACATGATCAGCGGCCTCCGGCCGGTGCCGGCCTCGCCGTAGCTGCGGATGGCGTCGATCTGCGGGTACATGGGGCACACGATGTCGGTGGCGGTCTCGCCGCCTTCCTCCCAGCCCCGGAGGTTGATCGCCGGCTCGTAGTGCAGGGGCCGGGTTGGGTCCGCTTCCCGGATCCATGCGGCCAGGGCGTCGTGGTTGGCGCCGTAGCCGGTCTCGTTGCCGAGGCTCCACACGATCACCGACGGATGGTTCCGGTCCCGTTGAACTATGCGGGCGCCGCGGTCCACGAAGGCGTCCCGGTAGGCGGCGTCGTCACAGATGGAGTCCTCGTAAGCGTGGCCCTCGATGTTGGCCTCGTCCACGACGTAGAAGCCCAGCTCGTCGCAGAGCGCGTAGAAGGCATCGTCGTTGGGGTAGTGCGACGTCCGCACGGCGTTGATGTTGTGGAGCCGCATCAGCCGCAGGTCGTCCCGCATGTCCTCGACGGTCACGGCCTTGCCCGTATCGGGGTGATGGTCGTGGCGGTTCACCCCGAAGACCCGGATGGGCTGGCCGTTCACCAGCAGCTGCCGGTCGCGTACCTCCACCCGGCGCAGCCCGACCCGCTGCGTCTCGCTCTGGATGACGCTCCCGCCGGGATCCACCAACTCGGCAGCAAGCGTGTAGAGCCGGGGCGTCTCCGCGCTCCACGCCTCGGCGTGGGTGAGGTCCCATCGCGCGCCCGTCTCGGATCCGTTGCCCCTCGGGTCGGGTTGATGGCGCACGGGGGTCTCCACCGCAGGTCCCGAAGGCCGGCCGGTGGGGTCGTGCAGCTCGAACCGCATCGACCAGCCCGGTGCCGGGTCGACGCCGAAGTCAACCGCGGCCGTCGCCGCTACCGTCCCTGCGCCCGTGGCCGGATCGAAATCGGTCGCCACGCGGATGTCACCGATATGGACGCTGGGGCGCGACTCGATCCACACCGATCGATGCAGGCCGGCCATCCACCACTGATCCTGGTCCTCGATATAGCTGTGGGCGCTGTACCGCACGACCACGATGGCCAGATCGTTGGCCTCCTGGGTCAGCAGACGGCCGATTTCGTACTCGCTGGGGAGGCGGCTGTCGGTGCCGTATCCCACGAACCGGCCGTTGACGTAGACCGCGTGGACGCTCTCGGCACCGCCCACATGAAGGACGGTCCGGTCGTCTTGCCAATCCGTAGGCACCGTCACCGTCCGGCGATAGACCCCGGCCGGGTTGCGGTCGGGCAGCCGTGGCGGCGGGCCGTCGAACGGCATCTGGACGTTGGTGTAGTGGGGTTTGTCGACGAACGCCTCGCCATGGGCGTTCGAGAGGTCCTGCATGGTCCAGTTGCCGGGCACGGCTGCTCGCACGGCGTTCGGCCGGATGCCGGTCAGCGCGTCGGCCGGTACGTCGTCGGGACTGTCGAACAGCTCGAGCGACCAGACGCCGTCGAGTTGCTGGCGCCGGAATCCTGTCAGCGGGACGTGCATCTCCAGCCGGTTCATCTGGAGGACCGTCGGGTCCGCCCACGGTCTCAGCTCTCCAAGCACAGGCAGCACGGCCCGAAACGGTAACGGGGCGCGGCTGCGAGCCGTAGCCCTGTACCGGGCCGCTTTCGGTACCATCTCGGCGATGCCGCCGGTGACCGTGCCCAGCGATCGGAAGGCCTTCGAGGTGGTGGCCCCGTTCGAGCCCGCCGGCGACCAGCCCAAGGCCATCGAGGCCCTGGCCGCCGGCGTCGCCGCCGGGCACCCCTTCCAGACGCTGCTGGGCATAACCGGCTCGGGCAAGAGCGCCACCATCGCCTGGACCATCGAGCGTGCCCAGCGGCCCACGCTTGTGCTGGCCCCCAACAAGTCGCTGGCCGCCCAGCTGGCCAACGAGCTGCGGGAGCTGTTCCCGCACAACCGGGTGGAGTACTTCGTCAGCTACTACGACTACTACCAGCCCGAGGCGTACATGCCGGCCAGCGACACCTACATCGAGAAGGACTCCTCGGTGAACGACGAGATCGACCGGCTGCGCCACTCGGCCACCTCAGCCCTGCTCACCCGCCGCGACACCATCGTGGTGGCGTCGGTGTCGGCCATCTACGGGCTCGGCTCCCCCGAGGAGTACGAGACCCAGCTGCTGGTGCTGCACCGGGGAGCCACCTACGACCAGCGGTCGATCCTGCGCCGCCTGGTGGACATGCAGTACGAGCGCAACGACATGAACCTGACCAGGGGCAAGTTCCGGGTGAGGGGCGACACCATCGAGATCCACCGGGCCTACGACGAGACCGCCGTTCGGATCGAGCTCTTCGGAGACGAGGTGGACCGCATCACGGTGGTCGATCCGCTGACCGGTGAGCGGCTGGAGACCCTGGACGACCTGGTGGTGTTCCCGGCCACCCACTACGCCACCACCGCGGAGCGGATGCAGGCCGCCATCGAGCGCATCGAGGTGGAGCTGGCCGCGCGCCTGGCCCACTTCGAGACCGAGGGCAAGCTGCTTGAGGCCCAGCGGCTGCAGATGCGCACCAGCTACGACCTCGAGATGATGGCCGAGCTCGGCTACTGCAACGGCATCGAGAACTACTCGGCGCCCATCGACGGCCGGAGTCCGGGCGAGTCGCCCTACACGCTGCTGGACTACTTCCCCGAGGACTTCCTGATGGTGATCGACGAGTCGCACGTGGCCGTGCCACAGCTTCACGGCCAGTACGAGGGCGACCGCAGCCGCAAGGAGACCCTCATCGACCACGGCTTCCGGCTGCCGTCGGCAGCCGACAACCGCCCGCTGCGCTTCGACGAGGTGATGAGCCGGCTCAACCAGGTGATCTTCATGTCGGCCACGCCTGGGGACTACGAGCTGCAGGTCTCCGAGCAGGTGGTGGAGCAGATCGTGCGGCCCACTGGACTGGTCGATCCCGAGGTGGTGGTGAAGCCGACCAAGGGCCAGATCGACGACCTGCACGAGCTGATCGGCCAGCGGGTGGAGCAGGGCCAGCGGGTGCTGGTGACCACCCTCACCAAGAAGATGGCCGAGGACCTGACCGACTACCTGCTGGAGCTCGGGCTGCGGGTGCGGTACCTGCACAGCGAGGTGGACACCGTACGCCGCATCGAGATTCTGCGGGACCTGCGGCTGGGGGAGTTCGACGTGCTGGTGGGGATCAACCTGCTGCGGGAGGGGCTGGACCTGCCGGAGGTGTCGCTGGTGGCCATCCTCGACGCCGACAAGGAGGGCTTCCTGCGCAGCGAGACGTCGCTGATACAGACCATCGGACGGGCTGCCCGCAACGTGGACGGCCAGGTGGTCATGTACGCCGACGTGGTCACCGACTCGATGCGGCGGGCCATCTCCGAGACGATGCGGCGCAGGGGCCTCCAGGAGGCCCACAACGAGGTCCACGGGATCGACCCGACCACCATCCGCAAGGCGGTCACCGACATCCTGGCCATGATCCGCCCGGACCGCGACGGTGCGCCGGTGCCCGACGGCGACGTTGGGGGAGAGGCGGGGGGCGGCTTGGCCGCAGCCCGTCGGCGGCGGGACGGCCCCGACCTGGGCGAGTTGCCGGACGCCGAACTGGATCGCCTGATCCGCACCCTGGACGAGGAGATGCGCGAGGCCGCCGCCGAGCTTCGCTTCGAGTACGCCGCACGGCTGCGCGACGAGATCAAAGACCTGCGGAGGGAGCTGGCCGAGATCCGCGGCTAGCTGCGTGTCGGGTCAGGTGGCTTCGAAGACCTCGGCACCGGACCAGCAGGTGACCGTGTCCGGGTCCACGGCGATGCCGCCGCCGCAGGTGCATCTCGGGCGCTCGTCGTCGAGGAGGCGGCCCTCGGTGTCCCAGAGTTGCAGCGTGTGCTCTCGTACGGGTTCGCGCACGACTCTCAGCCAGCGTCCACGGCCCCGGTTGGTCAGCGCCTCGACCAACGTAGAGACCATGTCAGGAGGCGCGGGCTCGTTGGTCTTGATGCAGTAGAACGTGCCGCCGATCCCGAGTTCGTGGGGACCGTCCTCGTACTTGTCGAGGTAGTCCACGGTGTGCTGCGGGTCGTAGTCCGGCGGCGGCACACCGTCGAGGGTCAGCGTCTGGCGTCCGTCCGTGCGCATTGCGTACAAGTTGACCGCGACCCACGACTCTCGGGCGAAGGGAATGGTGCCCGTCATCGCAATTCCTCCTCAAATTCGGAGATATCTCAGAAAATAACTTAAAACATCATAACAATGCTTAACAAGTGTCCCACCCCTATGGCTTGATGCTCGGCACCGGATCCGATCGGTGGCATGATCGGAGTGTGGGTGAGGCCGCGGATCGTTCGGGACGGGCAGCCACAGTCGCGGCCGTTAGTGATATCGGGCCGCGACAGGTGAATGAGGACCGGGCGTTGGCGGTGATCTCAGACGACGATGGCAGTTGGGTTATCGCGGTGGCCGACGGGCTGGGCGGGCACACCCGGGGTGACGAGGCCGCTCAGGCCGCGGTGGAGGGGCTGCCTTATCGGATCGCCAGCGCGGATGGGATGGCGGTCGCCTTCGGAGAGGCCAACGAGCGGGTGCTGGCTCTGACCGGGCCGGAGACGTGGCAGAAGAACCTGCCCATGTTCATGTTCCCCATGAGCACGCTGTGCGTTGCCGCCTGGACGCCCGACGGCGGTCTGCTGATCGGCTGGATGGGCGACACCCTGCCCTTCATCGCCACCGCGCAGGCTGGTGGGTTCAGCGGTTTCCTCTGCGGCCGCCCGCACCGGGTCCCGGGGGGCAGCATCGAGGTCTGCCTTGGCATGCCGCCCGCCGGCGCCGAGCCCGGGCCGGTAGAAGTCGAGATTATCGGGGAGTCCGGCGACGGGACTCGGCCCGACGCGGTGATCCTGGCCAGCGACGGCGCCTGGGAGCCGTTCGTCTACGAGCATGGCGTCGAATGGTTCTCGGACGACTCGGCGGGCGGCGGCATCGGAGCTGCCTGCGGAGTTGGTGCATCTACAGCCGAAGAGGTCGCCAACAACATCCTGGCCGGGGCCGTGGGCCTCGGCCTGGACGACAACGCCACCATCGCCGTCGCTCTCAGGAGCTGATCCGAGGCCCGCAAGGGTTTCAGTAGTATCGACTACTAGGATCGCCAATGGGGGTCTCCTATGACCGACGGTCGATCCTTCAAGCAGTTTCCCGGCGGGAATCAAACACAGGCGTAGCCACGTCTCAGCGTCGATGAGGGCACGATGAACACAAGACCCGCCGGAGCCCGAACCTTGGTCGGCGTGCTCACGCTTGCCGGTCTTGTGGCCGGCAGTTGCGGCCAAGACGTCGACGTCGCCCCGACGCCTGAACCCAGCACGACCGCAGGCACCAGCGAAAGCGCCCTGCTCGGCACCCCCACGACCGCGACCACAGCCGCATCGACCACCGAAACCACAATGCCTGACTCCGGCTCCACCGAGGCCCAAACACCCGGCACTAACACAGAGAGCACTACCGAGGCGCCGGGCACGGTTCCGGTCGACGGCGACTCGGACGAAGCGGGCGCCGGTACCGACAACCCGGATGGCTCCAGTCGGGCCGGGACGAAGCCGGCTACGCCGGTAAGCAGAGAGCCGCGGCTGGCCTTCGTCAGCAACATGAACCACGACCCTGAGATCGTGGTCTGGGACGTCGACGGATCTAGCGAGCGGCTGCTGACCGACAACTTCGACGATGACCGGCTGCCAGCCTGGTCCCCGAACGGCTCCCGGGTGGCCTTCGTGAGCGACCGGGCCAGCGATGGCGACTACGACATCTACGTCGTCAACGCCGACGGCTCCAACCCGGTGCAGGTCACCGACGACGACTACCGGGAAACCCGCCTGGCCTGGTCGCCCGACGGCGCCCGCATCGCCTATGTGCGCTTCACGCACGACGAGGCCTACTACCGCCCCGACGACTTCCGGTACGGCGACGACCTCTCCGACTACAGCCGGGAGAACTTCGACATCTTCGTGATCGACGCTGACGGCTCCAACCCGGTGCGGGTCACCGACGACGACTACCGGGAGCTGGCTCCAATGTGGTCGCCCGACGGAACGCGCATCGCCTACGTGCGCGACACGGAACCCGACCAGCGGGGCATCCGGCCCGAGATCATCGTCGTCGGTGCCGATGGCGCTGATCCGATCAGTCTGGCCCAAGGCGCGGTCGACCCCGTCTGGTCACCCGACGGCAGCCTCATCGCCTACCAACACCGCGGCAGCATCCACCTCGTCGAGCCGGACGGCTCAAGCACCAGGGAACTCGTCAGGGGGGAAGGTGCGAGCTGGTCGCCCGACGGCAGCCTCATCGTCTACAGCAGCGACCGATCTCCTGCTTCTGCCGACCGGGCCGGTGCCGGTGCAAGCACTGACGGCGTGCTGCTCCTGGCTGCGAACGACATCCGGCTGAACGACGAGCCCGAGCCGCTGCCGTGGGAGATCCACGTCATCGCCCCCGACCGCACCAACCACACCCAGCTCACCCAGCGCTCCCACGCCGGCTGGGACAAGTTCGACCCCCAGTGGTCGCCCGACGGAACCCGCATCCTCTACGCCTACCCCAGCTGGAGAGGCGACGGGGAGGTCTACGTCATGAATGCCGACGGTACCGAGAGCCACCTGATCACCGACAACGGCCACAGCCCTGGCTGGTCACACGACAGCAGCAGCATCTATTACACCCGCTTCCGGCCGCTGTCGTATCGGGCTCTCGACATCTTCGTGGTCCATCCTGACGGCACGAACCTTGCCACCCTCGTCGCCGATGCCGACAATCCAGCCTGGTCGCCCGACGGAACCCGCATCGCCTACAGCAGCTACGGCCAGATCACGGTGGCCAACGCAGACGGCACCGGTGCCCGGCAGCTCACTGACGTCCTCACCCACAGCTACGAGGGTCGGAACTTCGCGCCGGTGTGGTCGCCCGACGGAACCCGCATCGCCTACAACCACGGATCGACCTACTCCCAGACCTACTTGATGGACCCCGACGGCACCAACAAGACGCTGCTGTCCCGTGACGCCAGCCGCGACCGGACCAACGTGTGGTCGCCGGACGGGTCGAAGATCGCCTTCGACTACGGGCACGGCCACGACGCCGACGACATCGCGGTCATCAATCCCGACGGCACGGGACTGGTCAACCTCACTCCCGACGACGAGCGGCTCGGCACCAGCTTCGAGGCATGCCCCAGTTGGTCGCCGGACGGGTCAAAGATCGCCTTCGTCAGTCTGCCGGTCGAGGGCCGGGCCAACTCCGATGTCTGGGTCATCGACGTCGATGGATCGAACCTGACCCAGCTCACACACAATCCAGGCAGCGACGGCTGCCCCGTCTGGTCGCCCGACGGGACCCGGATCATCTACTCCGTTTGGAGGGGCATCGAGGACTACTACGACGTCGCCGATCTGTGGATCATGAACGCCGACGGGAGCGACCGGCGGCTCTTCAAGGAGCATGGCACCGGCCCGGTCCTGTCGCCCGACGGCACCCAGATCGCCTTCATCAGCGACCGCGACGGCGACTGGGAGATCTTCGTCATGGACGCCGACGGCAGCAACGAGACCCAGCTCACGTTCAACAATGACAACGACTGGGGACCCGTCTGGTTCCCGCTGGGGGGATAGCAGGCGCTAGACCGGCTCGAGGCGGGCGGGGACGTGCTTGTGCCACGGCGTGAGCGCGATCTCATCCTGCCAGCCGAGCGACGTGAGCTCGTTGGGGGAGACTCCGGAGCGGAAGTGCTCGCCGTTCTCGTCGGGGTAGTCGAGACCCAAACCGTTGGGAAGGCTGATATGGCCGGGCTGCATGGCGTCGTCGACACGCACGGTCGGCTCCGCGGATCCGGCCGCCGTGAGCAGCCGTACGCGGTCGCCGTCGACCAAGCCGTGGGCAGCCGCGTCGGCTGAGCACATCGCTAGCGCGCCCTCTTGATCGGCCTTGCGCCAGCCGGGATCCCGGAAGATGGTGTTCGCAGTGGACGAGCGGCGCTCGCCCGCCGACAGGACCAGCGGGAACTCGGACGTGGTATGGCCGGTCGGCGCGTCAGGCAGGGCCCGCAGCATCTCCACCAACTGCGGGATGTTGGCATGGATCTTGTTGTCGGCCGAGCCGAGCAAGTCCCAGGCCTCCTCATGCAGGTGGCTGGTGAACACGACCCCGTCGTCGCTGGCGATGACCTTGTCGAACAGGGCGTCGCCCAATCCAGCGCCGTTCGGCTCGATGCCGGCTCGCCGCACCGCTTCCGGGTAGGCGCCCGCGCACCTGTGGGCCACGAACCACAGCGCCGCACCCTCGGCGCAGCCCTCAGGCAGCGTGGGGCCGAGCGTGCGGTACAGCACAGCAGCGCCGACACCGGCCAGGGAGGGCTTGGCCTCCACCGCGACGAAGAACGCGGCCGCGAATTCGGCCCGGCCGGACTCGGCCGCAGCTTGCAGCGGGGCGAGGTCGTCCGAGGTGTAGGCGCCCAGCGCCTCCGCCAGGCGAGCGTGGATCTCCGGCTCGGACAGCGTCCCCGGTGTCGGCGACAGCACCGGCTTGCGCAGGTAGAAGACGTTGTCGGGGAACTCGAAGTTGAAGAACACGGCCTCGGGCTTCTCGTACTGACTGGAGGCCGGGAGCACGTAGTCAGCGCGCCGGGCCGTCTCGGTCATGGCCACATCGATCACAACGGAGAACTCCAAAGCGTCCATCGCCTCGCGGAACCGGGGCGAGTCCGCCAGCGAGTGCACCGGGTTGGCGCTCTCGATGATCATCGCCCGGAAGCGGTCGGGATGATCGGTCAGGACCTCCTCCGCGATGGAGTTGCACGGGATCAAGCCGGCGATGATCGGCGCACCGGTCACCGGGGTGACCTTGGGCCGGGAGCGCCTGCCGCCGGTATCGCCTCCCATTCCGCCACTGCTCAACAGCGGCGCAAACGCGCTATGAGGGTGTATCGAGCCGGGCTTGGCGAAGCTGCCCCGCAGGATCCAGATCAAACGCTGGAGATACGACACCAATGTGGAGTTGGGGCCCTGCTGAACGCCCAGGTCCTCGAAGATCGCCACCGACGAAGCCCGTCCGATGCGATGGGCGACCGTCTCCAACTCGGGGACGTCGATCCCGCAGCGTGCTGAGAAGTCACTGATCGACACCTCGCGGACCACGTCCAGCACCGACTCGATCTCCTCGACATGCTCGGCCAGGAAGTCGTGGTCGATCAGGTCGTCGCGCACCATGATCGCCAGGATCGCGGCCACGCAGAAGGCGTCGGTCCCGGGGCGCACGGCCAGGTGATGGTCGGCCAGCTCCGCCGTCTTGGTACGGCGGGGATCGATCACGATCATGGCCCGATCGCCGTCGTTGGCGATGGCCCGGAGAATGCGGCGGGCCTCCGGGAAGCCGTGGCTCTGCCAAGGGTTCTTCCCCAGGAACACCGCCACCTCGGCGTGCTCGAAATCGGCTCGGGTGTGGGCCCGGTACAGGCGGGCCTCGACGAACGCCTCGCCCGTCTTCTCCTGCGCGATCGCGTTGGACCGGTACTGCACGCCGAGGGCGTTGGCGACCGAGGCGCCGTACATCCCGCCGAGGTGGTTGCCCTGGCCCCCGCCGCCGTAGCGGAAGATCGTGGCGCCCCCGTAGGCGTCCCGCACAGCGGCCAGACGCTCGGCGACTTCGGCTATGGCGGTATCCCAGTCCACCTCCTCGTAGCTGCCGTCGGGCCGCCGTCGCATCGGCGACGTGAGACGGGCTCGATGGTTCTGGTAGCTGTCGAGCCGCAGCGCCTTCTCGCACGTGTAGCCCTTGGAGCTGACGTGGTCCTTGTTCCCCCGTATCCGGGCGAACCGCCTCCCGTCGAGGCGCACCTCGATACCGCAGTTCGATTCGCACAGGATGCAGGCAGTCTTGTGCCACGTCTGATCGGAGGGTCCTTCCATAGGTGGCTACGGTAACCGCGCCGTCCGCCGGCGCAGGGTCCGCGGCCCCACCATAGGATTGTGAACACATGTTCGCCATGCTCGCGGGGCCAGCGGGTAGAGTCTGAGCGTGGCTGAGCGGCTGGTGATCTCGGGGGCGCGCGAGCACAACCTCAAGGACGTTCACCTGGACCTTCCCCGGGACCGGCTGATCGTGATCACCGGGCTGTCGGGCTCCGGAAAAAGCTCGCTGGCCTTCGACACCATCTACGCCGAGGGCCAGCGCCGCTACGTCGAATCGCTGTCGGCCTACGCCCGCCAGTTCCTGGGCCAGATGGACAAGCCCGACGTCGACTTCATCGAGGGCCTGTCCCCGGCGATCTCGATAGATCAGAAGAGCGCGTCGCGCAATCCCCGATCCACCGTCGGCACCATCACCGAGGTCTACGACTACCTGCGCCTTCTCTTCGCCCGCATCGGCGTGCCCCACGATCCCGAGACCGGTGAGCGGCTCATCCGCCAGACCCCCCAGCAGATCGTGGACCGCATCTTGGAGATGGAGCCCGGCACCCGATTCCAGGTGCTGGCGCCGGTGGTGCGGGGCCGCAAGGGCACCTACGACACGCTGCTGGCCGATCTCGCCGGGCAGGGGTTCGCCCGGGCCATCGTCGACGGCGAGCTGATCGAGCTCGCCGACTTCGCTGGTGCCACCGGCCTGTCCGGCGGTGCCGACGGCCTGGAACTGGCCCGATACGAGATGCACGACATCGCCGTGGTGGTGGACCGGCTGGTGCTACGCGAAGGCGTCGAGCGGCGCCTCACCGACTCGGTGGAGACGGCCCTGCGCCTGGCTGGAGGCATAGCCGAGATCGAGATCGTCCCTCGGTCCGCCGACGTCGACGGCGCCGATGGTGCTGAAGCGCCCCGGCGCATCGTGTTCAGCCAGCACCTGGCCCGTCCCTCCGACGGCAAGTCGTTCGAGGAGCTGGCCCCCCGCAACTTCTCGTTCAACTCGCCTTATGGCGCCTGCGCCCACTGCGACGGCCTCGGCACCGTGTTCGAGGTCGATCCCCAGCTCGTTGTCCCCGACCCCGACGCAACGCTGGCCACAGGCGCCATCACACCCTGGTCCGACAGCAGGTCGCGCTACTACCCGCGCCTGCTGCAGGCGGTCTGCGAGGAATACGAGATCCCCCGCGACGTCCCCTGGCGCGAGCTCACCCCTCGCCAGCACGACATGCTGCTGTACGCCAAGGGCGTCAAGGGCCGGGTGCAGGTCCGCTACCAGAACCGCTTCGGCCGTCGCCGGGTCTACCAGGCCCGCTACGAGGGCATCGTCCCGCACCTGATGCGCCGTCACAACGAAACCGACAGCGACGCTTCCCGGGAGAACATCGAGGGCTACATGCGCCAGGTGCCGTGCCCGGACTGCGGCGGCGCCCGGCTCAACCCGCTGGCCCTGGCCGTCACCGTCGACGACCGCAACATCCACGATCTGTGCGCCATGTCGATCGCGGAGGCGGCCAAGACCCTGGCCGAGATGAACCTCGACGACCGCGACACCATGATCGCCGAGCAGGTGCTCAAGGAGATCCGGTCCCGGCTCGGCTTCCTGCTGGACGTGGGCCTCGACTACCTGAACCTGTCGCGCAGCGCGGCCACCCTGGCCGGGGGAGAGGCCCAGCGCATCCGGCTCGCCAGCCAGGTCGGCTCGGGCCTGGTGGGCGTGCTGTACGTACTGGACGAGCCGTCGATCGGACTCCACCAGCGAGACAACCGCCGACTGATCGAGACGCTGGTGCGCATGCGCGACCTGGGCAACACGGTCATGGTGGTCGAGCACGACGAGGAGACCATCCGGGTCGCCGACCATGTGGTCGACATCGGGCCGGGCGCAGGCGAGCACGGCGGGGCCATCGTGCACTCCGGGCCGCTGGAAGGCCTGTTCAAGCTCGAGGAATCGATCACCGGCCAGTACCTGTCGGGCCAGCGCCGCATCGCAGTACCGCAGATGCGCCGCACCGGCGACGGCACCCGCCTGGTGGTCAGGGGAGCCCGGGAGAACAACCTCGCCGATATCGACGTGGCCTTCCCGCTGCAGCAATTCGTGTGCGTGACCGGGGTGTCGGGCTCGGGCAAGTCGTCGCTGGTCAACGAGATCCTGCACCGGGCGCTGATGCAGCACATCTACCGGTCCAAGACCCCGCCCGGGCGCCACACCCGCATCGACGGCACAGGCCACCTCGACAAGGTGATCGCCATCGACCAGTCGCCCATCGGCCGCACCCCCCGGTCCAACCCGGCCACCTACACCGGCGTGTTCGACCACGTCCGCAAGCTGTTCGCCAACACCGCCGAGTCCAGGGTGCGGGGCTACATGCCCGGACGGTTCTCGTTCAACGTCAAGGGCGGGCGCTGCGAGGCGTGCCGCGGCGACGGCACCATCCGCATCGAGATGCACTTCCTGCCCGACGTGTACGTGCCCTGCGAGGTGTGCAAGGGCAAGCGCTACAACCGCGACACTCTCGAGGTCACCTTCAAGGGCCGCAACATCGCCGAGGTGCTCGACATGCCGTGCACCGACGCTCTGGAGTTCTTCGCCAACCAGCCGCCCATCGCCCGCCACATGGGCACCCTGGTGGACGTGGGCCTCGGCTACGTGCGCCTGGGCCAGCCCGCGCCCACGCTGTCGGGCGGCGAGGCCCAGCGGGTCAAGCTGTCCAGCGAGCTGGCCAAGCGCTCCACCGGCCACACCATGTACATCCTCGACGAGCCCACCACCGGGCTGCACTTCGAGGATGTGCGCAAGCTGCTGGGCGTGCTGGGCCGGCTGGTGGACCAGGGCAACACCGTCGTGGTGATCGAGCACAACCTGGACGTGGTCAAGACGGCCGACTGGATCATCGACCTCGGGCCCGAGGGCGGCTCGGGCGGGGGCCGCATCGTGGCCGAGGGCACCCCCGAGCAGGTGGCCGAAGTGCCCGAGAGCCACACCGGCCGCTACCTGCGCTCAATGCTGTGCTGAAACGGCCTGCGGCCGGGTCCATCCCGGACGCGCCCGGGTCGTACCAGTTCCTCGACGCCGAGGGCCGCGTCATCTACGTCGGCAAGGCCAAGAGCCTGCGCTCCCGGCTGAATAACTACTTCGGCTCGCACCTGCCGCTGCGCACGCGCCAGATGGTGGACGCCGCCGCGTCGGTGGAGTGGATCCAGGTGGCCAACGAGGTCGAGGCTCTGATGCTCGAGTTCTCGCTGATCCAACGCCACAAGCCCCGGTTCAACGTGCGCTACACCGACGACAAGTCGTACCCGTTCCTGTGCGTGACCATGGTCGACGAGTGGCCCCGGGCCATGGTCATGCGGGGCCGGCGGCGCAAAGGCAACCGCTACTTCGGCCCCTACGGGCACGCATACGCCATCCGCGACACGCTCGACCTGCTGCTGCGCACGTTCCCGATCCGCACCTGCACCGACGGCAAGTTCCGCCGCTACGCCAGCCTGGGCAAGCCGTGCCTGCTGTACCACATCGAGAAGTGCTCGGGGCCGTGCGTGGGCGACGTATCCGCTGACGACTACGCCGAGATGGTGGCCGAACTGCTGCGCTTCCTGGAGGGTGACAGCGACCCGGTCCTAGACCGGCTTGAAGAAGAGATGTCGGCCGCGGCCGACGAACTCGACTACGAGCGGGCCGCCCGCGTGCGCGACCGCCTGGCCGCGGTGCGCAAAGCGGTCGAGACCCAGCAGATGGTCGGTTCCCGCAACGAGGACTTCGACGTGATCGGGCTGGTGGACGACGCCCTGGAGGCCGCGGTGCAGGTGTTCTTCGTGCGCCGGGGCCGGGTGATGGGACGCCGGGGCTTCATGATCGACAAGGCCGAGGATCTCGACCGGGCCGAGCTGGTGAGCCGGGCGCTGGAGCGGCTGTACTTCGACGACAACCCGCTGGGCTGGCCCAAGCTCGCGCTCGTCCCTGACATGCCGGCCGAGGCCGGCCTCTACACCGAGTGGCTGAGCGAGATGCGGGGATCTCGGGTGCAGATCCGGGTGCCGCAGCGGGGCTCCAAGCGGGCGCTCCAGACCACCGTGACCCGTAACGCCGAGGAGTCGTTTGCACGTCACCGGCTCAAGCGCAGCACCGACCACAACAGCCGGGCCCGGGCCCTCAACGAACTCCAGGAGCACCTGGGACTGGCCGAGGCGCCTTTGCGCATCGAGTGCTACGACATGAGCCACCTGTCGGGGCAGGACTATGTGGGCTCGATGGTGGTGCTCGAGGACGGCCTGCCCAAGAAGGCCGACTACCGGCGGTTCCGGCTGCGCTCCGTGCCCGGCAACGACGACTTCGCAGCCATGCACGAGGTGCTGACCCGACGGCTCACCGGCTACCTGGAGCAGCGGTCCCGGCCGGTGACCGAACGCGACGGCAAGTTCTCGTACCCACCGCAGCTGCTGCTGGTGGACGGCGGCAAGGGCCAGCTGGGGGTGGCCGTGCGGGTCCTACAGGAGCTCGGCCTCGACGACGAGATCCCGACCGCGGCGCTGGCCAAGCAGTTCGAGGAGGTGTTCCTGCCCGGCCAGGCCGAACCGGTACGCCTCCCTCGCCAGTCCGAGGCCCTATACATGCTCCAGCGCATCCGCGACGAGAGCCACCGGTTCGCCATCTCCTACCACCGCACCCTGCGGGGCAAGCGCATGACCGGATCGGCCCTCGACGGGATCGCCGGGCTGGGACCGGTCCGCAAGGCCCGACTCACCAAGGAGCTCGGCGGCGTGCGAGCCGTACAGAGAGCGGAGCTGCACGAGCTGAAAGCCCTGCCCTGGCTACCGGACGCGGTAGCTGAGAACGTCCACGCCGCGTTCAACCGCGGCACCTGAGAGGATTGAGCCGATGCACGACTCGTTGAACGGCAAGGTCGTCCTCGTCACCGGGGCGGGGCGCGGTATCGGCCGGGCCATCGCCGAACGCTTCGCCGAGGCCGGATCCGCGGTCGCGGCGAACGACGTAGACGGCGAGGCTGCGGCTGGGACCGAGGCGGCGATCACAGACCGCGGCGGCACCGCGATGGCCGTGCCGGCCGACGTGTCCGACAGCTCCCAGGTGGCCGCCATGGTCGACGCGGTCATGGCCGCTCACGGCCGCATCGACGTGCTGGTGAACAACGCCGGGCTTGTCGGCCCCACCCGCCACTTCTTCGAGGCCAACGAGTCGTGGTGGCGGCGCATCATCGACGTCAACCTCACCGGGCACTTCCTGGTGTCGCACCCGGTGGCGCGCATCATGGCCACCCACGGCGGCGGCGCCATCATCAACATGAGTTCGGGCGGCGCCACTCGGGCCCACCGGTCCTTCACCGCCTATGACGCCACCAAGGGCGGGATCGAGGCCCTCACCCGGGCCATGGCGCTGGACCTCGGCCCCTACAACGTGAGGGTCAACGCGCTGGTTCCCGGAGCGATCGACACCAGCGGCATGTCGGCGGAGGAGCGGGCGCTGCGGGGCGAGAACGTTCCACTGGGCCGGGTCGGCGAACCCCTCGACCTGACCGGCGCCGCGCTGTTCCTGGCCTCCGACGACGCCAGCTACATCACCGGCGAGACGCTGCGGGTGGACGGTGGGATGTTGGCCCAGCAGCGCTCGGCCAGCGTCGACATCGTCCCGCCCAACACCTTCCCGGCGGTCGAGGACCTCTAGCCGGCGTCGGTGATGAGCGCCCCGCGGATCGGAGTGGACGTCGGCGGGACGTTCACCGACGTTGCCCTGGAACGGCCCGACGGCACGTTCGCGTCCATCAAGGTGCTCACCACCCACCAGCGGCCCGAGGAGGCCGTCCTGGCCGGCATCTCGGCCGTCATCGAACGGGAGGGCACAACCCTCGACGAGATCACGCAGATCATCCACGGCACCACCCTGGCCACCAACGCTCTGATAGAGCGCCGGGGCGCCAAGACAGCGCTGGTGACCACGGCCGGCTTCCGCGACGTGATCGAGACCCGCACCGAGAGCCGCTTCGAGCAGTACGACCTCAACATCGTGCTGCCCCCGCCCCTGATCGAGCGCAAAGACCGCTACGTGGTGCCCGAGCGCATCGGCGCCGGCGGCGAGGTGCTGCTGGCGTTCGACGAGCATGCCGCCCGCGGAGTAGTCGCCCGGCTGGTGGACGGCGGTTACACCTCGGTGGCGGTCGGGTTCATGCACAGCTACCGGAACCCGGACCATGAGCGCCGATTCCGGGAACTGCTACGCGAGGCCACCCCGTCGACGGCGGTGTCGCTGAGCTGCGAGGTCTCGCCCCAGATGCGCGAGTTCGAGCGCTTCAACACGGTCTGCGCCAACGCCTACGTGCAGCCGCTCATCGCCTCGTACCTGCGCAGGCTCGAGTCCGAGCTGCTCCGCATGGGGGCGGCCTGCCCGCTGCTGCTGATCCACTCCGGCGGGGGTCTGATCAGCAGCGAGGCCGCGGCCTCGTTCCCGGTGAGGCTGATCGAGTCGGGACCCGCCGGGGGAGCGATCTTCGCGGCGCACCTGGCCCGCGTCCATCGCCGCGACCGGATCGTCTCCTACGACATGGGCGGCACCACCGCCAAGATCGCCCTGATCGAGGACTGCTCGCCCCGCACCGCCAAGACGTTCGAGACGGCCCGCACCGCCCGCTTCAAGAAGGGCAGCGGCATGCCGATCTCGGTGCCGGCCATCGAGATGATCGAGATCGGCGCGGGCGGCGGGTCCATCGCCGCGGTCGACGCGCTGGGCCAGATCCGGGTCGGCCCGCAGAGCGCCGGAGCTGATCCCGGACCGGCCTGTTACGCCCTCGGCGGGACGGCCGCGACGGTGACCGACGCCAACGTGCAGCTTGGACGGCTGCACCCGGAGAACTTCCTCGCGCCGGACATCTCCCTGTCGCCCGATCTGGCCGCTGGGGCCCTGCGCGGCTGCGTGGGCGAGCCCCTCGGCCTCAACAACGACGCCGCCGCGGTGGGCGTGGCCGAGGTCGTAGACGAGAACATGGCCAACGCGGCCCGGACCCATGCGGTGGAGAGCGGCAAGGATCTGGCCGGCTACTCGATGGTCGCCTTCGGCGGGGCCGCACCGCTGCACGCCTGCCGCCTCATCGACAAGCTGGGCATAGACGAGGTTCTGGTGCCGGTCGGCGCTGGGGTCGGCTCGGCTATCGGGTTCCTGCTCGCCCCGTTCTCCTACGAGGCCACCCGCAGCTTCTACACCACGTCCGACCGCTTCGACACCGAAGGTGTCTGGAGGGTGCTCGAAGAACTGGCCGCGGAAGCCGAGGCGTTCGTGCGGATGGGCACCTCCGAGGCGGTGACCGTTGAACGCGAAGTACTCATGCGCTACCGGGGCCAGGGCTGGGAGATCCCGGTGGCACTGCCCCACGGCGCCTTCGACGAGATCGCCGCTCAGGAGTTGACCACGACGTTCGTCAAGGCCTACGAGGCATTCTTCGGCCGGGCCATCGAGGGCCTGGCCATCGAGGCGGTGAGCTGGTCGGTGCGGGTGTCGTCGCAGCGCGCCGCGCCGGAACTGGTGGAGGATCTCCCCGCAGCCCGTGCCCGGGCTTCCGCCAGCACCCGATCCGTCTACGACCCGGTCACGGGAATCATGGTGGCCACCGCCTTGCACGAGCGCAGCGAACTTGCGGCCGGAGACACCGTGGCCGGCCCGGCCCTGATCATCGAGGACCAGACCACGACGGTGGTCGGATCCCGGCACACCGCGGTGGTCCAGCCCGACCTGACCCTCAGGATCGCGAGATCCGCTCAGGACACCCGTGACACGGCCCTGAGCCGGTCGTCCCTCAGCGCCCAGCACGAGGTCCCCATGCAGATCATGTGGAACCGCTTGATCTCCGTGGTCGAAGAGCAGGCCCTGACCCTGGTGCGGACCGCGTTCTCGACGTCGGTGCGGGAGGCCGGCGACCTCTCGGCGGGAGTGTTCGACCCGCAGGGCCGCATGATCGCCCAGGCCGTCACCGGGACGCCGGGCCACGTCAACACCATGGCTGCCTCCCTGGGCCACTTCATCAACGAGATCGGGGCCGAGAGCATGCGCCCCGGCGATGTGTACCTCACCAACGACCCGTGGAAGAGCACCGGCCACCTCCACGACATCACCGTGGCCACTCCGGTGTTCCTCGAGGACAGCCCGGACTGGCCCGGCGGCGCGGACGGCGACGAGCCCGGGACCCTCATCGGCTTCTTCGCCTCTACCGCGCACGTGGTCGACATCGGCGGACGGGGCTTCGGACCCGACGCGCGCGAGCTGTACGAGGAGGGTCTCCGGATACCGATCATGCGGTGGGCCGAGCGGGGGCGGCTCAACCGGGACGTGGTGGACATCGTGCGCTGCAACGTCCGGGAGCCCGACCAGGTGATCGGCGACATACACGGCCTGGCCGCCTCCAACGAGACCGGCCGCCGGCGGCTGCTCGACATGCTGTCCGAGTTCGGCCTGACCGATCTGGACGAGTTGGCCGCCTTCGTGTTCGACCGCACCCGCCGGGCCACCCTCGACGCGCTGGAGCGGGTTCCCAACGGCGTCTACCGCAACACGATGCGAGTGGACGGCTACGGCGACCCGGTGACCCTGGTAGCCGCGGTCACCGTCACCGACGACGGCATGCACGCCGACTTCACGGGCACGTCGCCGGTCAGCCCGTTCGGCATCAATGTCCCGCTCACCTACGCCCAGGCCTACTTCACCTACGGGATGCTGGTGGCGCTGGCACCGGAGCTGCCCAACAACTACGCCTCGTTGCTGCCCTTCACGGTGAGCGCCCCGCCGGGCGCGATCCTCAACGCGGTCGAGCCCAACCCGGTAGCCATACGCCACGTGATCGGCCACTTCGTCACCGACCTGTGCCTGGGCGCTATCGCCCACGCCCTGCCCGACGTCGTTCCGGCCGAGGGCTCGGGGGCGCTGTGGAACTTCCAGGCCAGCGCCCGCAGCGCCGATCCGGCCGACCCGCGGCCGCCGGTGGAGATCCTGATGTTCAACAGCGGGGGCACCGGCGCCCGGCCCGACCGCGACGGGCTCACCGCCACCGCCTTCCCGTCGGGGGTGCGGACCATGAGCGTCGAGGCCACCGAGCAGGTGGGCCCGATCATCGTGTGGCGCAAGGAGATCCGCGAGAACAGCGGGGGTGCCGGCCGCTTCCGGGGCGGGTTGGGCCAGGTCATCGAGATCGCTCCGGCCGACGGATACCTGTTCGAGTTCTCGGCCATGTTCGACCGGGTCGACAACCCGGCCCGGGGCCGGGCCGGCGGCCTTGACGGCGCATCCGGCGCGGTGCGCCTCGACGACGGCACGCCCTTCGGGTCCAAGGGCAAGCAGACCGTGCCCGCGGGCCGGCGGCTGATCCTCGAGCTCCCCGGTGGAGGCGGCTTCGGCGACCCGGGCCGGCGCGACCCGGCCGCGGCGGCCAACGATCTCGCCCAGGGCTACGTGTTCTGAGGGTGACTTGAAGCACTCCTACGACGTAGTGATCGTCGGCGGGGCGATCATGGGCTCCTCGGTGGCGTTCTTCCTGTCCCGCAACCCTGACTTCGACGGCACGATCCTGGTGGTGGAGCGCGACCCGACGTACGAGTACAGCTCCACATCGCGCACCAACAGCTGCATGCGCCAGCAGTTCTCCCGTGAGGTCAACATCCGCATCTCGCAGTTCGGGGCCGAGTTCGTGCGGGACTTCCGGGAATGGATGGACGACCCGGAGGCGCCCGAAGTGGCCGTCAACCACTTCGGCTACATGTACTTGGCCGCGGATGAGGCTGCTGCCGCTGTGCTGGAGGCCAACCAGCGGGTGCAGGCCTCTCTCGGAGCGGGCACCGTGATAATGACCGCCGACCAGATTGCCGATGCCTACCCGTTCTACAACGTCGACGGCATCGTGTGCGGCAGCCACAACGCCGTCGACGAGGGCTGGTGGGACTCCGGGACGGTGTTCGACTGGTGGCGCCGCCAGGCACGCCGCCACGGCGTCGAGTACGTGACCGACGAGGTGGTGGACATCGACCGCGACGGAGACACGGTGACCGAGGTGGAACTGGCCGCGGGGAGCCGCGTCAGTTGCGGCGCGCTGGTGAACGCCACCGGCCCGCGGGCGGCACGAACGGCGGCCATGGCCGGCCTGGAGCTCCCGGTCGAGCCCCGCAAGCGGTTCACGTGGATCTTCGAGGCGGCCGAGCCGCTGGACCAGGACCTGCCCCTGACGATCGATCCCAGCGGCGTGCACGTGCGCAGCGACGGCGCGGCGTACATGGCCGGATGCCCCCCACACGTCGACCCGCCAGTGTCCTACGACGACTTCGACATGGACCATGACATCTTCGAGGACAAGGTGTGGCCCGTCCTGGCGAACCGGGTGCCCGCCTTCGAGCGCATCAAGGTCACCAGCCGCTGGGCAGGGCACTACGCCTACAACCACTTCGACCACAACGCGGTGGTCGGGCCCCACCCCGAGGTGGGGAACTTCTTTTTCATCAACGGCTTCTCGGGCCACGGCATGCAGCAGTCGCCGGCGATGGGGCGGGCGGTGGCGGAACTGCTGTGCTACGGCGAGTACCGCACGCTCGACCTGTCAGAACTCGGCTACGAGCGCATCGCCCGGGCCGAGCCGTTCGTCGAGACCGCGATCATCTAGCGCGGGGCCCGCAACTACCATGATCAGGGCGTGAGTGCATTCGTCGTGATCGCGGGGATGTCGGGAGCGGGCCGCAGCCACGCCGCCAACAACCTTGAGGACCTCGGCTGGTTCGTGATGGACAACCTGCCGCCGTCGCTCATTCCCAAGGTGGCGGAGCTGGCTGGCGCTCCCGGCGCGGGCATCGACCGTCTCGCTCTGGTGGTGGGCACCGGCCGCTACCACGATGAGATCGTGAGCACGATCGACGGCTTACGCTCCGGCATCGAGGAGATGCGGATCCTGTTCCTCGACGCCGCCACCGACGTGCTCGTCCGACGGTACGAGTCCACCCGGCGCCGCCACCCGTTCTCGGAGGCCGGCGGGGCCTCCACGGCCACACTGGCCGAGGCCATCGAGGCCGAGAGGGCGGCGCTGGAGCCGGTGCGGGCCACCGCCGACGTGGTCATCGACACCTCCGATCTCAACATCCACCAGCTGCGAGACCGCATGGCCGAGCTGTTCGGCGTCGGCGAGGGCCAGACGATGCGGATCACGGTGCTGTCGTTCGGATACACCCACGGCATCCCCCTCGACGTGGACATCGTGATCGACTGCCGGTTCCTGCCCAACCCCCACTATGTGGACGAGCTGCGGCCGCTCAGCGGTCTCGATGTCGAGGTCTCTGGCTACGTGATGCAGCAGCCGGTGACGGGGGAGTTCCTGGCGCGCCTCGAGTCGCTGCTGGAGCTGCTGGTGCCGCAGTACGTGAACGAGGGCAAGTCGTACCTGACGGTGGCCTTCGGATGCACCGGCGGGCGGCACCGCTCGGTGGCGGTGACCGAACATTTTGCCGGGGTGCTGGCCGCCATGGGCCACGAGCCGGCGGTGGTGCATCGCGACATCGACAAATAGGCGCTGACATCCCCCCGGAGGCCGCCCGGCCCGGCCTAGCCTCTGCGCCATGAGCATTCGAGTGGGCATCAACGGCTTCGGCCGCATCGGACGCAACTTCTACCGGGCCGCGCGGAACCAGGGTGCGGACCTCGACGTGGTGGCGGTCAACGACCTCGGGTCGATCGACACCATGGCCCACCTGCTGAGCTACGACTCGGTCCACGGCCGCCTCGGAGACGAGGTATCGGTCAACGGGGACGTGCTGAGTGTCGGCGGCGACTCGCTGCGGGTCCTGTCGGTGCGCAACCCCGAGGATCTGCCGTGGGGCGACCTCGGCGTGGACGTGGTGGTGGAGTCCACCGGCATCTTCACCAAGCGCGACGCGGCGGCCCGCCATCTCGACGGGGGCGCGCCCCGGGTGCTGGTCTCGGCGCCATGCTCGGGGGCGGACGCCACCTTCGTGGTCGGCGTCAACGACGACCAGTTCGACCCGGCGATGCACACGGTGGTGTCGAACGCATCGTGCACCACCAACTGCTTCGTGCCCATGGTCAAGGTGCTCGACGACGCCTTCGGGGTCGATCGGGGCCTGATGACCACCGTCCACGCCTACACCGGGGACCAGGCCCTGGTGGACGGTCCCCATTCCGACCTGCGCCGCGCTCGGGGGGCGGCCGTCAACATCGTGCCGACCTCCACCGGCGCGGCCCGGGCCACCGGGCTGGTGCTCCAGGCCATGCAGGGACGCCTCGACGGGATCTCCCTCAGGGTGCCCATCCCCGACGGGTCCATCACCGACTTCACAGCCAGGCTGGACGCCGAGCCCAGCATCGACGAGATCAACCAGGCCTTCGCCGAGGCCGCCGCCGACGGCCCGCTGGCCGGCGTGCTCGAATACAGCGAGGCCCCCCTGGTGTCGGCTGACATCGTCGGCTCGCCCGCATCCTGCACCTTCGACGCGGGGCTGACCATGGCCATGGGCGACCTGGTGAAAGTCAACGGCTGGTACGACAACGAGTGGGGCTACTCGAACCGGCTGGTGGACATGGCCACGATCGTCGGCGCGGCCAACCGCTGAGCGGTCGCGTCGCCGTATCCCTGGTCTGTGCTGCCCGTTCCCCTTCTGGAGGACCTCGGCCCGCTGGAGGGGCGCTCGGTGCTGGTGCGGGTCGATTTCAACGTCCCGCTCGCGGGCGGGGGTCCGGGCACGACGGCCGAGATCGCCGACGACCTGCGCATCCGGGCTGCGCTTCCCACGCTGCGCTGGCTGCTGGCCCGCGGGGCGATCATCACCGCCTGCACCCACCTGGGCCGCCCGAAGGGACAACCCGATCCCCGCTACTCGGTGCAGCCGGTGCGCCAGCGGCTGGCGGAGTTGGCCCCGGGGGTGGAACTGCTCGAGAACCTGCGCTTCGAGCCGGGCGAGACCGCCAACGATCCGGGTCTCGCCGAGCGCCTGGTGGCGGGCCACGACGCCTACGTGAACGACGCCTTCGGGGCGTCGCACCGGGCTCATGCCTCCATCGTGGGCCCGCCCCGATGGCTGCCGTCGGCCGCGGGCCGGCTGCTGGCCCGGGAGGTGGAGGTGCTGGGCGGCTTGCGGGATGCGCCCCGGCGGCCGTTCGTGGCCGTGCTGGGCGGGGCCAAGGTGTCGGACAAGCTCGGCGTGATCGACGCGCTGCTGGAGATGGTGGACGCCCTGGTGATCGGCGGAGCCATGTGCTTCACATTTCTGAAGGCCCGGGGCCATCGGGTGGGCGCCTCGCTGTGCGAGGAATCGATGGTGGGCCACTGCCGCGAACTGCTCGACGGGCCCACTCCGATACACCTGCCTTACGACCTCACCGCGCTGGGTCCTGGTGGCGTTCCGGGCGACCCCGGCGCGGGTGGCGACGTGCTCCAGGTGCGAGCGGACGTGCCTGACGGGTGGATGGGCGTGGACATCGGCCCCGGGAGCGCGGCCCAGTTCGGGGACGTGATCCACGAGGCCGGGACGGTGTTCTGGAACGGCCCGATGGGAGTGTTCGAGGATCCCCGCTTCGGAGGCGGCACCGGGGCGGTGGCCGCAGCCATGGCCGAAACCCGGGCCATGACCGTGGTGGGCGGGGGCGACAGCGCGGCGGCAGCTCGACGCTTCGGGGTCGACCGGGACATGGACCACGTGTCCACCGGGGGCGGAGCGTCGCTGGAGCTGATCGAGAAGGGCGACCTGCCGGGACTGACCGCGCTGCGGCGAGCAACGTAGCGGGAGACGAAGGACACAAGGAGGGCGAAGCCGATGCCACTTAGACGCAAGGCCTCGGGCCGCGAGAGCGAGCCGGCGGGAGGCCGCAAGCCGCTGATCAGCGGCAACTGGAAGATGAACCACAACCACTTCGAGGCGATCCAGACCATCCAGAAGCTGGCCTACGCGCTCAACCGCGACGACTACCGCCATGTAGAGGTGTCGGTGCACCCGCCCTTCACCGACCTGCGCTCGGTGCAGACGGTGCTGCAGGCCGACGACATCCCGATAGCGCTAGGTGCTCAGGACTGCCATCCCGAGGACGCGGGCGCCTTCACCGGCGAGGTGTCGGCGGCCATGCTGGCCAAGCTGGACGTGTCGTACGTGATCGTGGGCCACAGCGAGCGGCGGGCGCTGTTCGGCGAGAGCGACGAGGTAGTCAACGCCAAGGCCCGGGCGGTGCTGCGCCACGGCATGGTGCCCATCGTGTGCGTGGGCGAGACCATCGACCAGCGCCGGGCCGGACAGGCCCAAGACGTGGTGTCCGGCCAGCTGGCCGGCAGCCTCGACGGGCTCGACGCCGGGGTTGTGAGCAAGCTGGTGGTGGCCTACGAGCCGGTGTGGGCCATCGGCACCGGCGAGACGGCCACGCCGGCCGACGCCCAGGACATGTGCGCCCATGTGCGGGCCCGGGTGGCCGACGGGTGGGGGAGGGCAGCCGCGGCCGATCTGCGGGTCCAGTACGGGGGCTCCGTCAAGCCGTCCAACGCCCCCGACCTCATGGAGCAGCCCGACATTGACGGCGCTCTCGTGGGCGGGGCCAGCCTCGACGCCACCGAGTTCTCCCGCATCGTCAACCACCGCCTGTACGCGGCATGAGCCTGGCCCCCAGCGCGGCGTCGGAACCGATGATTGGTAGCCTCGCACCGTGATCTGGTTCGTCGCCCCGCTGCACGTGCTGTCGGCGCTGCTGCTGGTGTTCCTCGTGCTGCTGCACAGCGGCAAGGGCGGGGGCCTGTCGGACATGTTCGGTGGCGGGCTCGGCGCTCAGGCGGCCGGTTCCACCGTGGTCGAGCGCAATCTCGACCGGATCACCGTGGTCGCCGCTCTGGTCTTCGCCTTCGCGTCGATCTCCTACGCCCTTATCATCTGAGCGTCGTCGGCAAGCGGCCGGCGTGAGTCAGTTGACGGTGAACGCGGCGATGTTGGTGAAGTGGTTGGCGTTGCTGTCGTCGGCGTCCTCGTACACCTTGCGGAACTTCACGTCCAGATCGCCGATGGCGCCGACGACGGCGTAGTGCTCAAGACGAGCCCTGTAGCCGTTGGACTCGAAGATCGAGGCGTTGATGCCGATCACGCCGACGGAGCCGGGCCGGACCACGCGCAACAGCTCGGCCAGCGCGTCCGGCCCGAGGTGCCCATGCGTGAACACGCCGGAACTGACAAGGCCCGAGTAGCTGTCGGTACCCAGGTCGATGGAGCCGGTGAGGTCGGCCTCCATGAGGCGACGATAGGAGGGTGCGCCATCCGGCCCTGTCATGGTGCTGGCCTTCTCAAGCATCTCGGGCGAGATGTCGATTCCGTCTACCGGCGAGATTCCGAGCCGGGACAGCTCCCACCCCAGGCGGCCCGTGCCGCATCCCGCGTCGAGCACCGGCTCGCCTTCCGCCGACGACCGTTCGGCGAAGATCTCGGCTACCTGCCGGGCGTAGATGTAGCGGTAGTCGTTGAGGAACTGCTCGTAGGTGGCCGCCCACTTCGCGTACAACTCCCGATTGTCGTCAGGGCTCTTGACCGCGTAGGCAGCCTTCAACAACGTCGCTCGATCGTCACCGGATTCCTGGGGTGAACGCTCGCCGGTCACGGACTTGACCCTACCGGCAGGGGTTGTCACCTCTTGTGGAGCGCAAACATCGTCGCCGCGGCCGCGGCCGCGACTAGGCGGGCTGTGGGGGGCGGCGGGTCGCCCACTCTGCGAGCTGGCGTCGCACTCGGTCCACGTCTTCGGGGCTGACCGGCCGTGAGATCGAGACGTGATCATCGCTGACCCTGACTGTGAAGCGGAAGCCTCCGGAGGAGGCGCGGGTCGGACCGCTGCCGTTGTCGCTCATGTTTCCTCCTTGGGTGGTCCCGGGGTTATCCGCCCGTGTTGCTGCTCGTACCGGTCGATGTTGGCCGACATGGCTTGAACGATCCGGAACATGGCACTGGTCGGGATCTTCATCCGCGCCACCACCAACACATCGTGGGCATCACCGTCATGAGTCGGTGAACGGTGCGACGTGAAATCGACCGTGAACTCATGCGGGGTGTTCCACACGAGCGCGCCGTTGGCGTAGGTGCCTCCCATGGGAACCGACTCACTAAACGTGACATCCATGAGTATGTCATCTGATGCCATGTCATGTAATCTACAGTGTCACCATCATGTTATGCAACATGTTCCGGCGAGACATTGGAATAGCGCTCGCTAGGTTCCGGTTCGTTCACCAGAGAACGCCGGAGGAGGTCGCGGCTGGATGGCATCGACGACGCCCACAACCAGGGACCAGGCCGTCACCCGCCAGAGGTGGCTCACCGCGACCACCATCGGCTGGAACGTCGTCGAGGGCGTGGTGGCCATTGCGGCGGGCATCGCCGCCGGCTCGGTCAGCCTGATCGGCTTCGGCCTGGATTCCAGCATCGAGGTGTCGGCCGCGGTGATCCTGGCGTGGCGGCTCGCCCAGGAGCGCCGCACCGGCTGCAAACAGGGGGTCGACGAGCGGGCCCAGCGACTGATTGCGGTGAGCTTCGCCGTGCTGGCCGTCTACGTGGGGGTGGAGTCGGTCCGTGACCTGGTGACGGTTCACCGTCCCGCGGAGTCGCCGGTCGGGATCGTCATAGCGGCCCTGTCCCTGGTGGTAATGCCGGTGCTGGCACGGGCCAAGCGACGCCTCGCGCCGGTCATCGGATCGCGAGCAGTGGAAGCCGAGGCCACCCAGACCGTGCTGTGTGCGCTCATGTCAGGCGGGCTGCTGCTCGGACTGGGCGCCAACGCGGCGCTGGGATGGTGGTGGGCCGACCCGACAGCCGGGCTGTTCATAGCCTCTTTGGCCGTCTACGAGGCGGTGAATGTGTGGCGGGCCGAGTCCCTCGAGGACACCTGCTGCGGCTGACGCCGGCCCGTGGGTGCAGGCAGCGCCCCCGGTAGCATCGAACCTCCACGTCGGAGTGGCGGAATTGGCAGACGCGCTAGCTTGAGGGGCTAGTGCCCAGATTGGGCGTGGGGGTTCAAGTCCCCCCTCCGACACCGCACGCAGAGCGTCGGCGCTTGACTCATTGCGCCTGGAGCCTCATGGCGGCATGTCCCCGACGTGGTCCGCCGACTCGCCGGCTTGCCGGGAAGTCGGCAGTTGGCACCACCGGCGTCGTAAATGAGAATGGAACTCATTATCATCGAAGCCATGATTGATGAACGGGTTCCTGTGACGGTGCTGACGGGCTTTCTCGGTGCGGGCAAGACGACGTTGTTGAATCACATCCTCACCGAGCAGCACGGCAAGCGGATTGCGGTGATCGAAAACGAGTTCGGCGAGATTGGCATAGACGATGCCATCGTCCTCGATGCCGAGGAAGAGATCTTCGAGATGAACAACGGGTGCATCTGCTGCACCGTTCGAGGCGATCTGATCCGCATTCTCGGCAATCTGATGCGGCGCAAGGACCGGTTCGACCAGATCCTCATCGAGACGACGGGGCTGGCTGACCCTGCACCGGTGGCCCAGACTTTCTTCGTCGACGATGAGATGGCGGCCCAGTTGCGGCTCGACGCCATTGTCACGGTGGTCGACGCCAAGCACCTGGTTCCACATCTGGACGAAGAGAAGCCCGAAGGCGTCGAGAACGAGGCTGTCGAGCAACTGGCTTTCGCCGATCGGATCGTGCTCAACAAGATCGACCTCGCCGACACCGGCGAGCTGGACGATGTGGAGTCCCGCATCCGGCAGATCAACCCACTCGCGCCCATCATCCAGACCCAGCACGGAAAGGTCGACCTTGACACCATCCTCGAGGTCGGTGCGTTCTCGCTCGAGCGCGTGCTGGCCGATGACCCCGAGTTCCTCGACCCCGACGCCGAGCATCAGCACGACCTCAGCGTGACGTCGGTTGGGATCGAGACCGAAGGCGACCTCGATCTCGACCGGCTGAATGAATGGCTGGGCGATCTCCTGCGCACGAAGGGGACCGACATCTTCCGCTCGAAGGGCATCCTTTCGATCGCCGGCTGGGACGAGCGGTATGTGTTTCAGGGCGTCCACATGCTGCTCGACGGCCAGGCCCTCGGGGCTTGGGGTGACGGCGAGAAACGACGCAACCGCCTGGTGTTCATCGGACGCAACCTCAACCGAGAATCACTGGAGGCCAGCTTCAGATCCTGCCTGGCATGACCGGCACCGGGACAACACCCGCCGCACAATGGCGGGTGGACCTGGACGACTACGTGCATGTCCTCGAGGTCTATAGCGACCGCGGCCAGGCGGTGGCCGGGTCCCTGGGTGGCGACGCTGTCCTGATCGACACCGACGACGGCTCGGCCACCCCGCTGGGACGGCATGAGATGGGAGTGTTGAGTGCTGCCTGGTCATCTGATGGCAGCCGCGTCGCGGTCGGGGGCCAGGACGGCTACGTGCGGATCTATGACCGCACGGGCACCGCTCAGGGCGTCGTTGCCGCGTCGGCCTGGGTGACGGCTCTGGCTTGGTCGTCGACCGCACCCGTGCTTGCGATCGGCGCCGGCCGGCGCCTTCTCATCACCGACCAGGACGGTGCGCTTCTCCACGACTTCGACGATCAACCCTCGACGGTGACGGCGGTCGCCTGGTCAACCGACGGCACCCGCGTCGGTGCAGCCGCGTACGGCGGCATTGGTTGGCACGATGTCGTTGGACGACGGACCGGTCGTCGACGTCGCTTTGAGTGGAAAGGATCGCTGCTGTCGCTGGTGATGTCTCCCGACGGGGCATGGGCCTGCGCCGGTGCCCAGGACGCGACCGTACAGCTGTGGCGGCTCTGGAGCGGTCGGGACCTCTCGATGTCTGGCTACCCGTCCAAGATCGAACGACTTCGGTTCCGCCACGACAGCCGATGGCTCGCGGTTGCGTGCCTCGACGAGCTCACCGTCTGGGATTTCGGCGGAAAGGGACCCAGAGGCACCGCGCCGGCAGTTGCCGCCGGTCACGACAACCACATCGAGGATCTCGCTTGGGACCCATCAGGCAGGTCCGTCGCCACGGGGGGAGGAGAGGGCCGCACCATCGTGTGGGCCACCCCGACTCGTGCCGGTCAGGACCTGTCGCCGGTGGCTGCGCTCGAGTCCGATGCGGCGACCAGTCGACTCCGGTGGGTCAGCGAGGACAGCCTCCTGGTCGGGCGAGCCGACGGAAGCCTCGTCAAACTCGTTGGCGGCCTGCAGTCCGTGGTTCTGTGACCGACCCTCGCTCGATGAGCGGGCATGGGAGGACCATCTGGACAGGTTCGTCCGGCAGATCATCGGTCAGCAGGTAGCTCACAGCCCAGTGCCCCATCGCGTAGTGGGGCAGGGCCATCGTCGTCAGTGGCGGCACGAGTTCGGCGGCGATGAGCTGTTGATCGTCGAACCCGACGAGCGAGAGATCCTCCGGGATATGGAGACCACGGTCGCGGGCGACCTGATAGACGCCCATCGCCGTCTGATCGTTGTAGCAGAAGATCGCAGTCGGAGGATCGTCCAGGTCGAGAAGGTCTCCGACTGCGGCCCTCCCCCCGCTGGTCGAGGAAACACCGACGGCGACCAAGTCTTCGTCGATTGCAATCGAGCGCGCGTGGAGGGCGTCGCGGTAGCCCTGGAGACGCGCGGGCGGCGCGGCGCTGGGGTAGTCGGTCGTGACGAATCCGACCCGCCGGTGCCCGTATCCGATGAGATGATCTGTTGCGGCGAAGGCCGCACCGTGTTCGTCGGGGACTACGGAGGGCAAGGACTCGTCGGCGACGCGGGCGTCCAGCAGGACGGCGCGGGTCTCCTTCAGCGCCGGCGGTGGCGAGAGCACTCGATGGAACATCGCGGCGAGGACGATCCCGTCCACCTGTCGTTCGAGCAGTTGGTCGATCGCGGCGGACTCCAATTCGGCGTGCTCGGGATGGTCGACGGCTCCGGTGTTGACGATCAGCAGGAGTCGTCCGGCTTCCCAGGCCGCGTCCTGAGCCCCCTTGATCATCTCGTTGGCGAACGGAGTGGTGGCGATGTCGTCGGACACAAACCCGATGGTGTCGGTTCGATGGAGACGCATCGCCCTGGCCAGGCGATTGGTGCGATACCCGACCTGGCGGATGGCCTCGTGGATGCGCTCCTGGGTGGCGACCGGGATCCCGCAGTTCTCGGGATCGTTCAGTACGAGTGAGACGCTGCTCTGAGAGACGCCTGCCAACCGGGCGACATCATGCATGGATGGCCGGCGTTGGCGCTTCGAGGGCTCCCTGTCCCTTTCTGACGCGTTCGGCACAGATTCTGAGGGTACCTGATCGCGTCCAATATGTGGTACGTATGAGCGTGTGGTCGACGGCGCCGGACCAGCAAGGCCGAGAGCACGAGGACCCTTTAGATGGGGGATCGTGGCAACCGGCAACGTTGCCTCGGACATGGCTGCGGCGCTGGAGGCGGTCCCGGACGCGGAGGTCGTGGCTGTCGGCTCCGGCTCGGCGCGATCGGCGGAACGCTTCGGCGACCGCTTTCGCATCGCGAGGCGCTACCCGCGGTACTCCGGGGTCGCGCGGGATCCGGACGTGGAGATCGCCTACATCGCGACGCCCAATGACGCTCACCTCGACAACGTGTTGGAGTGTCTTCGCGCCGGCAAACACGTTCTGTGTGAGAAGCCGCTCACGCTTGACGCCGCCCAGGCCGCCGAGTGCGTCCACCTTGCCCGCGAGAACGAGTTGTTCCTCATGGAGGCGGTTTGGATGCGCTTCTTCCCAGCCTTCGGCCGGCTGCAGGCATTGCTCGCCGATGGGGTGATCGGCGATGTCCGGATGGTCCGAGCGGAAGCGTGCATCAACGTGCCGTTCGATCCGCGCCATCGCGTGTTCGACCCAGCGCGAGGCGGAGGAGCACTACTCGACCTCGGTGTGTACCCGCTCTCGCTCACCACGTCAGTTCTGGGCTTCCCTGCATCTGTAGCAGGCCGTACCGAGGTCGGGCCGACCGGTGTCGACGAACTAACCACGATTGTTCTCCGGTACGAGTCCGGCGCCACGGCTCGGCTCACGTGCGGCGTCCGAGTCTCGAAGCCGATCGAGGCGACGGTGGTCGGAACGCGGGGCTCCATCGTGATCCACGATCGCTTCCTCTCCCCGAGCCGGCTCACGGTGCACGAGTTCGGGCGGTCGCCTTCCACCGTCAACCTGCCCTACGAGGGGAACGGCTACGCCCACGAGGTGCACGAGGTGCACGCCTGCCTGCGGAGTGGCCGTACCGAGAGCCAGCTGATGCCCCTGGATGAGACGCTCGGCACGATGCGGCTGATGGACGAGATCCGGCGGTCCTGGCGGCTGAACTCGTAGGCGAAGGACCGCCGGAACGGTCGCTGCTGACAGGACCACTCCTGGAACCGCTTGCAGAACCTATTGGATCGTATTACTGTTACATATTAGGACGTGGATCGCCGGTGACTAGTCGCGGTTGATCCCGACGAGGGAAGGAGACCAACCCGATGAGAAAGCACCTGTTGCTGAAGCTGCTGGGACTGCTGGCAGTCCTCGCACTCGCGGCGAGCGCGTGTGGTGGGGACGACGATGCCGACGAGACCGGTTCTGCGTCGGCAAGCGACTCCGCCGCCGAGCCCGCCGCTGAGCCCGATCCTGAGCCCGCGGCCGAGCCCGCCGACGACGCTGGCGATGCGGCTGTTGAGCCGTCCGGCGAGGCAGTCACCGTGACCATGTGGTGGCACACCGGAACGCCTGAGGAGATGGAGGCTACGGATGCTGCCGTCGCCGCATTCAACTCATCTCGGACCGACATTCAGATCGACAAGACCGATATTCCCGGAGGGGCCTATACGGATCAGGTGAATGCCGCCGCGCTTGCCGGTGACCTGCCGTGCGTGCTCGACTTCGATGGACCCTTCGTCTACAACTTCGCGTGGTCGGACTACTTGATTCCGATAGACGAGTACGTGTCCGACGAGATGCGGGCCGACTTCCTCCCGTCGATCATCGATCAAGGCACCTACAACGGCGAGCTCTACAGCCTCGGCCAATTCGACTCCGGTCTTGGGATGTACGCCAACCGCGCCTACCTCGACGCCGCCGGGGTCCGCGTCCCGACGTTCGAGGAGCCCTGGACTCTCGAAGAGTTCGAGGCAGGCCTGGCTGCGCTCGCCGAGCTTCCCGAGGTCGAGTTCCCGCTGGACCTGAAGATCAACTACGGCCAGGGGGAGTGGTACACCTACGGCTTCTCGCCGATCCTCCAGTCCTTCGGCGGCGACCTCGTCGACCGCAGCGACTATCAGCGCGCATCGGGAGTCCTAGACGGCCCGGAGTCAGTGGAGGCCATGGAGACCTTCCAGAGCTGGTTCGATAACGGGTGGGTGGACCCCGCAACCCCGGCCGACGACTCCTTCTACGGCTCGAAGACCGCGGCTATCAGCTTCGTGGGCCACTGGATGTGGACGCCCCATTCCGAGGCGCTCGGCGACGATCTCCTGGTCTTGCCGATGCCGAACTTCGGGGGCCAGACCGTCACGGGGATGGGTTCATGGAACTACGGGATCTCCAGCAACTGTGAGGATCCGGAAGCAGCCTTCGAGGTCCTCTCGCACCTCGTTTCCACCGAAGAGATCCTGCGAATGACCGCTGGCAATGGCGCGGTCCCGGCTCGGCTGTCCGCACTGGAGCAGTCCGACCTCTACAGCGCAGACGGTCCGCTGGCGATCTTCGCCCAGCAGCTGTCGGAGGGTCGAGCCGTGCCCCGGCCCATCTTCCCGGGCTACGCCACGGTGACGGAGGTGTTCGCCCAGGCGGTCGCCGACATCATCGCAGGCGCTGACGTCCAGTCGGAGCTGAGCGACGCCGCCTCGGCGATCGATCAGAACATCGAGGACAACAGCGGGTACCCGACCGGCTGACCTGCCCGTCGGCCTCGGCGAGCGACGGCCATTCCCTCCAGCCGTCGTTGGCACACGCGGTTCGGGTCCCTCCTGACGGGGGGACCCGACCGCAAACCCGAGTGGGGGAATAGTCGTTACACAGGCAGGGGGAGGACATGGCAACTGCAGTAGAGCCAATGCCTCGCTACCGGCGTTCTGATCGACAACGGCGGAGGGGACGAGAGCTCCTCCAGGGATGGGGCTTCGCCGCACCGGCGATCGTGCTGCTGGCCGTGTTTCTCGTGCTCCCTTTCATCCTGGCGATCTACTCGTCGTTCACGGATCAACGCCTGGTACCGAACCCGAACCTGCCGACCAAGTGGGTCGGCTTGCGGAACTACCGCCGGCTCTTCGAAGACGAGGGCTTCCGGTCCGGTCTCATCTTCAACGGCATCTTCGTGCTGGTGGTGGTGCCGCTGCAGACCGCGTTCGCGCTGGGCCTGGCCGTCCTGGTCAATCAGAAGCTGAGATTCAGGAACGTGTTCCGGACGATCTACTTCGCTCCGGTGGCCGTCACGATGGTGGTCGTTGCCGTCATGTGGACGTCGTTCTTCAATCCGTCCGCGGGTCTGGTCAACACCGTTCTTGACACCATCTCGTTCGGCTTCCTCACTCCCGAGCGGTTCAGCTTCCTGAATTGGGCCCTCGACCGTCACGGCGCCCGCGCGGCCATCATCATCCTGTCCATCTGGCAGGGCGTGGGATTCCAGATGGTGATCTACCTCGCAGGCCTCCAGTCGATCCCGGACAGCCTGTACGAGGCGGCCCGGATAGACGGCGCGAACCCGTGGCAGCAATTCCGGCACGTCACGATCCCGCAGCTGCGGAACACCACGATCTTCGTGGTGCTGTCGACGACGATCCTGGCGTTCGCGCTCTTCGACCAGGTCGAGATCATGACCCAGGGCGGTCCGCAGGACGCCACCCAGACCATGATCCTCCGCCTCCTCACCTTCGGGTTCCGCCAGGGTCAGGTCGGACTGGGCTCCGCGCTCGGTGTCTTCTACTTCGTCCTCGTGGTCGTCGTCGCCTTCACGCAACGACGGCTGCTCAAGGAAGAACGGGCGGTGGCGTGATGGCGGTCACAGCTCCAGTCGGGCACGTCACCGAAGGCGTCGAGGTGCACCGGCGCTCGTGGTGGCGGCGCCGCCGGCGCCCGCTCACCTACCTGGTCATGGTCCTGTTGGCAATCTTCTTCGTATTCCCGGTTGTCGCGATGGTGGTCCTCTCGCTACAACCGAACGAGACCCAGGTCATTGCCGACCAGGACTCGATCTGGGCGTTCTTCCCTCGTGCCGTGTCGCTGCAGAACTACGAGGACATCTTCGGTCGCGACGGAGTCGGCCGCGCCGTCTTCAACAGCGCGCTGATCACCGTCGTGACCGTGGGCTTGGGCCTCGTGGTCAACAGCATGTGCGCCTACGGCCTTGCCCGGCTCCAGTGGATCGGTCGCAACGTCGTCATCGGCCTCGTGGTGGCGCTGATGATCGTGCCCTTCCAGTCGGTCTCGGTTCCGCTCCTGCTGATCGTGAACCGGCTCGGGTGGCTCGACACGTACCACGTACAGATCATCCCGTTCGTGGCGAACCCGTTCTTCATCTTCCTCTTCTACCAGGCGTTCATCGGGCTGCCGAAGGAGATCGAGGAGGCAGCCCTCATCGACGGTGCCGGGCGCTGGACCATCTACCGGCGCATCGTCGCGCCACTGTCACGACCCACGTTCGCCACCGTCGGAATCCTTCAGGCGCTGTTCGTGTGGGGCTCGTTCTTCTGGCCGTTGATGGTCACCCGCGGCCCCGACGTGCGCCCGCTGCCGGTGGCCATGCAGGTGCTGTTCTCCGACCCCAACGTGCCGCTGGGTGATGTCTTCGCGTTCGCGGCCGTCATGACCCTGCCGGTCCTCGCCCTATACCTCGGCTTCCAGAAGTGGTTCGTGCAGTCCGTTGCATCCCAGGGCTTGAAGGGGTGAAGGCTCTGGAGGACGTCGACGCCTTCCCCCGACCCCGATGGCACCTCACACCGCCATCGGGGTGGATGAACGATCCCAATGGCCCTATCCGTCTCGATGGCCGCTATCACCTCTACTACCAGCACAACCCGGACGCGCCGTTCTGGGGAAACCTCCACTGGGGCCACGCGAGCACCACCGATCTCCTCAATTGGCGCCACGAGCCGATCGCCCTCAGACCTGACAACAAGGGCCAGATGTTCACGGGCTCGGTCGTTCGCGACGTGGAGGGCGCCGCGGGGTTCGGCGAGGGCGCTCTCGTGGCAGTGTTCACCCAGCATCTCGAAGGACTCGAACGCCAGAGCCTGGCGTGGAGCCTCGACGGAGGCCAGACGTGGAAGCCGTACCAGGACAACCCCGTACTCGAGGCGCCGCCCGGCTGCAGGGACTTCCGCGACCCGAAGGTCATCGCCCACGGAGCTGGCTGGCTGATGGTCCTGGCCGTGGGCTCAGAGCTCTGGTGGTACCGGAGCCGGGATCTCCGTCGTTGGCAGCTCGCCACCAAGATGACGCCGCCCCTCCCATCCCCGCAGTCGATCATCGAAGTCCCGGACATCGTGCGGGTCCCTGTCGAACGAGCCGGGACGGATGTCTGGACGCTCATATACAGCGTCGAGCCGGCGCGCGGCACGGCGAGCCACACGCGGCGGGTCCACTGGCTCCCGGGCGCCGTGTGCGATACCGGCTTCGCCGCGACGCCCGCCCGGGGCGGGGGCGTGGTCGATGCGGGGCCCGTCTACTACGCGTCCCTCACATGGGATCTCAGCAGCGCCGGAGAGCCGATCGCCATCGGCTGGATGGACGAACGAGCCGCGCCGGACGGAGGCGGTCCGCGGCCCTGGTGCGGCCGGCAGTCGATTCCCCGCCGGCTCAGTCTCGTTCAACGAGAGGACTCTCTCGTGCTGCGGCAGCGTCCCGTGCTCCCCGACTGGACTCCGTCGGCCCGTGTAGTCATCAACGCAGGATCAACCGAGTCCGTAGGGCTCGCACACGGGACATTCGCGGCCAGAGTGACGGCGGGCGGAGCGGACGATCGAATTCAAGCCGCTCGCCTGCGACTCGATTCCGGGCCTGCGAGCACGAACTCGACCAGTGTCAGCTTGGGACCCACGGCTCTCGAGGTCATAGGTTCAGATATCGGCGTGCGGCGCGAACGTGTGGACGCGGATGCCGGAGACCTCGTGCTGATCTCCGACTACGGCTCGCTCGAGGTCTTCGCCGACGCAGGACTCGGAGTCGCCTCGGTACTGACACCTGTAGTCGGCTCGACCGGGCGCATGGTGGTCGAGAACGACGGCCGGGGTCCGGTCGTGGTCGAGATCATGTTCGCAACCGACGACGCGGGAGACTGACAGCCGTGAGCGCCCGCCTCCGCGTAGTGGTCGACCCGCACTTCCGTGCCATGGACGAGATCTTCACTTCGGCTGATCGGGCGGAGTTGCACGAACTGGTCGATGTCATCTGGGGTCTCGATCGACCCATGCCACGAGACGACTTCCTCAGGGAGGTAACAGACGCTGACGCAGTGGTGTTCGGCGGGTGGCGGTATGGCGCGGAGGCACTGGACGCCACGACTTCTCGGTTGCGCGCGCTGCTGGAGGTCGCCGGTGGCCACGAACATGCCGACCTCGACTACGACAGATGCCTCGACCGAGGCATCGCCGTCGGGTCATGCGCGCCGGCTTTCGGGCCCGCCGTCTCGGAGATGGCATTGGCCCTCGCACTGAGCTCAATGCGCGGCGTGACCCAGGCAGATCGGCTCATGCGTCGCGGGTCGGAGCAGTGGCTCCACGCCGGCAACGAGGGCAACACTTCGCTACACGGCGCCTCCGTGGGGTTCGTGGGTTGCGGCCGGATCTCGGTGCACTTGCAGCGACTGATCGAGCCCTTCGGGGCGAAGGTTCTCGGCTATGACCCTCCGATCTCAGACGAAGCCCTTCGCTCGCGGGGGATCGTCCCAGCCTCGCTCGAGACGATAATGGCGGACGCACGGGTGGTTTTCGTCCTCGCCGCGCCGACTGCCAGCAACCACAGACTCATCAGCAGGCGGCTGCTGCGCATGCTCACTCCCGAGCAGACCTTGGTGCTTCTCAGCCGAGCTCGTCTCGTCGACTTCGACGCGCTCGTCGAGCTGGTCGCCCAGCGTCGGTTTCGGGCTGCCATCGACGTGTACCCCGACGAGCCACTGGACCCGAACCATCCAGTTCGAGCCCTCGACTGGGCCGTCCTCGCGCCGCATCTCGCCGGGGCCATGCCTGCAGCACTTCTTGAGATCGGACGCATGGTCGTGGCGGACCTGCAGGCACTTGCGCGGGGACGCCGGCCGACGGCCATGCAGTACCTGACTTCGGAGAACCGTGCCGGTCTGGTCCAGGAGAGCGCCGTTCACCGCGACCTGGGCGGCTCCACGGAGACGCCCGCGACCCCGCGATCTGCGGATCTTGGGTTCACGGAGTTGCAAAAATAAGACTCATTCTCATTATAGTGCTGCGCACCGTTCGCAATATTGAAGGAGCGCAGCCGTGCGACAAGGAACAAGAGTTCAGGGCCATCCCTGCCCGGTCTTCGCCAGATCATTCCGGAACCGCAGTCTGAAGCTGATCGCGGCGGTGGCCGTGGCGGTTCTGGGAGCAGCGGCCTGCTCCGGAGACCCCGCGCCCGAGCCGCCGGGCGTAGGCGCTGAGCCCCCGACGATCCTGGCCACCACCAGCATCTGGGCCGACGTGGTTGCCAATGTGGCATGTGACGGGCTGGCCGTGGTGGAAACGATCATCCCGGTCGGCAGCGATCCTCACGGCTACGAGCCCTCGCTGCAGGACACCGAGCGCATGACCAACGCCCCGCTCATAGTGGCCAACGGCCTGACGCTCGAGGGACGCCTTGTGGACACTCTCGAAACGGTGGCGGAGTCCGGCACTGTGGTGCTTGAGTTCGCCGCGAGCATGGACCCAATCCCGTTCGAGGACGACCACGACGAAGAAGGCCACGACGACCACGACGACCACGACGACCACGACGACCACGACGACCACGACGACCACG
>VYFQ01000023.1 GCA_009842325.1 Acidimicrobiaceae bacterium
GGGCCGACGGGCCGGGGGCGGCTCGTGGAGGTGCTGGCGGGTAGCGTCCGGCGGGTGACTGGCGGTGGGCCGTTGCAGCTGTTGGGCAACCAGGAGTTCGTTGAGGACCTGCATCGGGCGCTGGCCGCGGCTGAGCGGCGGGTGCTCATACAGGTGATGACCTTCGACGGCGACGCCTCGGGCCTGGCCGTGGCCGACCTGCTGGCCGACGCCGCCGGCCGTGGCGTGGAGGTGAGGCTGCTGGTCGACTGCTTCGCCCTGCGCTACGTCAGCGACCGCAAGGACACGGACCCGTCTGTGCTCCACGAGGCCGCGGAGACGAAGGCCATGTTCGACCGGCTCAGGGCCGCCGGCGTGGCCGTCACCTTCACCCAGCCCTTCGGACTAGTGAAGTTCTTCGGCCTCAGTCGCAACCACAAGAAGCTCTACGTGGTGGACGACCACGCCTACCTCGGCGGCATCAACATCAGCGACCACAACTTCGCGTGGCGCGACTTCATGATCCGCACCGCCGACCCCGCCATCGTGGACGCCCTCACGGAGGACTTCGCCCGCACCGAACGAGGCGACCGCCGCTCCGTGAACACCACGGTGCTGACCAACAGGGAGATCGAGCCGGCATTCGCCGAGATCATCAACGGCGCGAACCGCAGCCTCGTGCTGGCCTCCCCCTATTCCATCGACGTCGGGATCGTCAAGCTGCTCGGCCAGGCCCGGGCCCCGGCCAAGACCGTCATCACCGCCCAGCAGAACAACTACCGCTGGCTGCGCCTGGCCGAGCCCTACATATGGAGCCGCCTAGCCCGCGCCGGCGTGGAACTGCGCACCTACCCCGACTTCTTCCACGCCCGGTTCCTGCTGGCCGACGATGACAGGTTGCTCATCGGCTCGTCGAACTTCAGCCGTCACAGCTTCCGCTGCAACCAGGAGGTCTGCCTGCTGGTCACCGACGCCGAGTTCATCGCCGGCTTCAAGGCCCGGATGCTGGCCGACACGGGCCCCCTCGAGGTCGCCAAGTCGGCGCATCAGAGGGGCGCGGGCGCGGCCTGGGGCCGGGTGGTGGCCCACTTCTACTTCTACGTCGTCATCGGCGCGGCCAAGCTGGTGGCGCCCCTGTCACCCGCGCTCGCCCGCCGCTAGAACCCGCACCGACGCGGCCGGCGGGGCGATTGCACAGGCCCGTCGGCCCACCCCACCCCCGCTCCATTCCCAGATCTCGGGTCGGTTATGGGTGGTAGATCCCCATAACCACACCGAGATTTCGCGCCACGACCCGCTCCAAGATCTCGGGTCGGTTATGGGTGGTAGATCCTCAAGACCACACCGAGATTTATATGTTGTTCCATGATATGTTGTGCAGATGCGAGGATGCGAGGCGGAGGTCCTCGAGCACATGAGGCAGCAGCACGGGCTGATCTCTCGGCGCCAAGCGCTGGAGGCCGGCATGACCGTCGACCAAGTCGCATGGCGTCTCAAGACAGGCCGATGGGTCAGAGCCGGCAAGGGCGTGTACCGGAATGCCGCCTCTGCCTCGACTCCGCTGTCGAGGCTGCTCGCTGCGTGCCTTGCGTCCGGCGGGGTGGCCAGCCACCGCTCGGCGGCCGCCCTCCACGGCATAGACGGCTACCGACTCGACCGGATCGAAGTTGTCGTGCCCTGGAAGCGCACACCGGTCACCAAGGGCTACGAGTTGCACCGGACGACCCAGATGTCATTGACCAGGCCCGTCACCCGCAACGACATCCTGTGCACCTGGGTCGGCCGCACGGTTCTTGATCTGGCGTCCGTGGTGAGTCGCGACCGGCTGGAGCACACCATCGACGCCGTCCTCCGCCAAGGGCTGCTTCGGCTCGAGGACCTCTACGCCGTGCTGGTGTCGCACTCGCGGCACGGGCGTACGGGCTGCGGTCCGTTCCGGGACGCTCTCGAGGAGCGAAGGGGTGATGACGCGGTACCCCTCAGCGCATGGAGTCGCATGGTCTCGGATCTCCTTGTCGACTACGGGCTCAAGCGTCCCGTCTTCGAGCACCGAGTCTGCGACCCGTCAGGCGAGTTGCTGGCGCAGGTCGACCTGGCGTATCCGGATCATCGTGTTGCCATCGAACTCGACAGCAAGCGATGGCACCTCAACAGCGTGTCCTTCGAGCGAGACCCTCGTCGGCGCAACGCCTTGACGGTGATCGGCTGGACGGTGCTCACCTTCACTTGGAGCGACTACGTGGACCGTCCAAACCAGCTGTGCAACACCGTTGCCGGACTCTTGGCGCCCGCCGGCCGCCGCGCCAGCTAGTTCCGGGCGCAGAAATCTCGGTGCGATTATGAGGACATACCACCCATAACCAACCCGAGATCTTGGGACGAGGCGGGGCGCAGAAATCTCGGTGCGATTATGAGGACATACCACCCATAACCAACCCGAGATTCCGGGGACTGGTGGTGGGGGCGATAGGTTTGGGGGGATGGCGCAGACGGTCGCTCCCCCGGAGACCGCCGAGCGGGTGCCGCCGCTGAGACGGCGCCGGCGGGAGCTTCCCTGGCCGCTGAACATCTACCAGACCGCGGTCGGCAAGAAGTACGTGATGGCGGTCACCGGGGTCGGGCTGCTGGCCTTCGTGATCGTGCACATGATCGGCAACCTGCACCTGTACGAGGGCCCGACCCAGATCAACGAGTACGCCGAGGCGCTGCGGGACTTGGGCGGCCACCTGGTGCCCCGCACGGTGATCCTGTGGGTGATGCGGATCGGGCTGCTGGCCATGTTCGTGCTGCACATCCACAGCGCCTGGTCGCTCAAGGAGATCAGCCGGCGCAGCAGCCCCAAGGCCAACTGGGTCAGCGGCAACAAGCGCTACGCCGGCGGCCAGGACTACGTGGCCGTCAACTTCGCCAGTCGGACCATGCGCTGGACCGGCCCCATCGTCGGCCTGTACGTGCTGTTCCACCTGGCCGACCTGACGTGGGGCTGGTGGCTGGGCGACGACTACATCCGGGGCGACGTGTACCACAACGTGGTGGAGTCGCTGTCGTCGATCCCGGTGGCGATCATCTACATCGTGGCCAACGTGGCGCTGTCTGTGCACATCTACCACGGCATGTGGTCGGCGTTCCAGACGCTTGGCGTCAACAACCCCCGGTTCAACCACCTGCGGCGAGGGCTGGCCACGGTGATCGCCGGGGCGATCCTGGTCGGCAACCTGAGCTTCCCGATCATGGTCCAGGCGGGCGTGGTCGCATGAGCGGGGTGGCGCGGGGTAGTCGCATGAGCGCGGCGGCGACCGGGGCGGCGAGGAGGGCAGCCGCATGAGCGTGGTGCTGGACGCCAAGGTCCCCGACGGGCCGATCGCCGACAAGTGGGACAACCACAAGTTCGACGTGAAGCTGGTGAACCCGGCCAACAAGCGGCGCTTCAAGATCCTGGTGGTGGGCACCGGGCTGGCCGGGGCGTCGGCGGCGGCGTCGCTGGCCGAGTTGGGCTACAAGGTCGAGGCGTTCACGTTCCACGACTCGCCCCGGCGGGCCCACTCCATCGCCGCCCAGGGCGGCATCAACGCAGCCAAGAACTACCGCAACGACGGCGACTCGGTGTACCGGCTGTTCTACGACACCGTCAAGGGCGGCGACTACCGCTCGAGGGAGGCCAACGTCTACCGGCTGGCCCAGGTATCGCTCAACATCATCGACCAGTGCGCGGCCCAGGGCGTGCCGTTCGCCCGGGAGTACGGCGGCCTGCTGGCCAACCGTTCCTTCGGCGGCGCCCAGGTGAGCCGCACCTTCTACGCCCGGGGCCAGACCGGCCAGCAGCTGCTGCTGGGTGCCTACCAGGCCATGGCCGCCCAGATCGCGGCGGGCGGGGTGACCCTGCACAACCGGGCCGACGTGCTCGACATCGTGGTCAAGGACGGCGAGGCGTGCGGGATCATCGTCCGGGACCTGCTCACCGGTGAGGTGCGGGCCCACAGCGGCCACGCGGTGGTGCTGGCCACCGGCGGGTACGGCAACGTCTACTACCTGTCGACCAACGCCATGAACTGCAACGTGACCGCGGCGTGGCGGGCCCACCGGCGGGGGGCGACCTTCGCCAACCCGTGCTACACGCAGATCCACCCGACGTGCATCCCGGCCAGCGACGAGTTCCAGTCGAAGCTGACCCTCATGTCGGAGTCGCTGCGCAACGACGGGCGCATCTGGGTGCCCCGCAACATGGACGACGCCCGGGCCGCGGCCGACGTGCCCGACGCCGACCGGTACTACTTCCTGGAGGAGAAGTACCCGGCGTTCGGGAACCTGGTGCCCCGCGATGTGGCGTCCCGCAACGCCAAGACGGTGGTCGACCAGGGGCTGGGCGTCGGGCCGCTGCGCAACGGCGTGTACCTCGACTTCGCCGACGTGATCGCCCGCGACGGCGAGGCGGTGGTGCGGGAGAAGTACGGGAACCTGTTCGACATGTACGAGCGGATCACCGGCGAGGACCCCTACCGCTCCCCCATGCGCATCTACCCGGCCACCCACTACACGATGGGCGGGCTGTGGGTGGACTACAACCTGATGACCAACGTGCCGGGGCTCTACGCCCTGGGCGAGTGCAACTTCTCGGACCACGGGGCCAACCGGCTGGGCGCGTCGGCGCTGATGCAGGGCCTGGCCGACGGGTACTTCGTGCTGCCCTACACCATCGGCGACTACCTGGCGCCGAAGCTGGGGTCGGCGCCGGTGCCGGTCGACGATCCGGCGTTCGCGGCGGCGGTGGCCGAAGTGGACGACCGCACCCGGGGGTGGCTGGCGGTGAGGGGCACCCGGTCGGTCGACCACTACCACCGGGAGCTGGGCAAGATCGTGTGGGAGTACTGCGGCATGGCCCGCAACCGCACCGGCCTGGAGAAGGCCCTCACCGAGATCCCGGCGCTGCGGGAGGAGTTCCGGGCCAACGTGAAGGTGCTGGGGTCGGCCGACACCACCAACCAGGCGCTGGAGCAGGTCAACCGGGTGGACGACTTCATGGAGATGGCCGAGCTGAAGGTGCGAGATGCCCTGCACCGCGAGGAGTCCTGCGGCGGGCACTTCCGGGAGGAGCACCAGACCCCCGAGGGCGAGGCCCTGCGCGACGACGAGAACTTCGCCTACGTGGCCGCCTGGGACTGGCAGGGTCCGGACCGGCCCCAGGAGCTGGTCAAGGAGCCGCTGGAGTTCGAGAACGTGAAGCTCACCCAGAGGAGCTACAAGTGAGCGCCGGGAACGGGAACGGCGCGGGCAGCGGGAACGGGAACGGCGCGGGCAGCGGGAACGGGCATCAGGCGACGCTGCGGCTGAGGCTGCGGATCTGGCGCCAGGCCGGGCCCGACGAGCCGGGGGCGTTCCTCGACGTCGACGCCCCGGGAATCCCCGAGGACTGCTCGTTCCTGGAGATGCTCGACATCGTCAACGAGCGTCTCATCGAGGACGATGTGGAGCCGGTGGTGTTCGCCCACGACTGCCGGGAGGGCATCTGCGGCACGTGCGGGGTGATGATCAACGGCCGGCCGCACGGTCCCGAGAAGGCCACCGCCACCTGCCAGCTGCACATGCGCAAGTTCCGCGACGGCGACGAGATCGTGATCGAGCCGTTCCGGGCGGCGTCGTTCCCGGTCGTGAAGGACCTGATGGTGGACCGGCGGGCGTTCGACCGGATCATCGAGTCGGGCGGCTTCATCTCGGCGCCCACCGGCACCGCCCCCGATGCCAACGAGATCCCGGTCCCCAAGGACGTCGCCGACTTCGCCATGGACGCGGCGGCCTGCATCGGCTGCGGAGCGTGCGTGGCGGCCTGCCCCAACTCGGCGGCCCAGCTGTTCACTGCGGCCAAGCTCGGCCATCTGAACGTGCTGCCCCAGGGCCAGCCCGAGCGGTGGCGGCGGGCCGAGGCCATGGTCGAGACGATGGAGTCGTTCTTCGGGTCGTGCACCAACCACGGCGAGTGCACCGAGGCCTGTCCCAAGGAGATCAGCCTCGACTTCATCGCCGTCCTCAACCGGGACTACCTGAAGGCCAAGGTCAAGAACCGCCGCCTAGCCTCGCAGGCCTGACCGGGTACGGTCGGGGCAGGCCGGGCCGGAAATCTCGGGGCGATTCTGTGGATCTACTACCCAAAACCAACCCGAGATTTCCGGGACGGGCCGGAGCGCAGAATCTCGGTGCGGTTATGGGGACATACCACCCAAAACCAACCCGAGATTTCTGGGGCAGGCAGGGGGCGTGAGTGACCGGGGGGCGTGAGGC
>VYFQ01000009.1 GCA_009842325.1 Acidimicrobiaceae bacterium
GGATTGCACCGTGGCGAGACGTCGCCTCGATCGAGGATCGCTCCGAGGTGGAGGCCCATTCGCAGGTGGCGGGTCGGGGGCGCGGGCGGGTCCATGACGGATCCGCTCCGGCGGCTCGATCGTGTACAGCCCCCGCCCGTCGGGCACCTCCCGCCAGCCGTGATGATGCACCTTCTGGTGACAGGCCCAACACAACAACATCATGTTGTCAATGTCAGTTCGCCCACCTCGCGACACCGGCTCGACATGGTGGCCATCACAGATCCACATGTCCGCGCCGCAGCCCCCGCAGGCTCCGTAGCGGGCCCGCAGCGCGTTCATCTGGGCCTTGGTCGCCCGCCTCTTGGTGTGGCCGTGCCACAGCGGCACACCCTCAGAACTGAACACCACCCCCTTGATGGCCGAGTTACAGAAGTGCTCCTCCAGCACACTCTCGGGGATCACCTCGCCGCCGGCTATCTCCGCGAACGCCCGGGTGCCGGCCGCGTCGAGATGCTGCACGATGGTGATGTCAGCCGACGGCTTGCTCCCGCAGCGGCACCTGCCGCCGGCACCGCCGCTGCGGCTTTCATCGGCTGTGCTGGATCCGCTCGCGTGGCCGCCGCCGCTGCGTCCCCCACCGGCGCTCGCGGCGGACCCGTTCGTGCGGCTGTCCCCGCCGGTGCTGCTCTCACGGCTGCCATCGTGGGATCCGTCCGTGGCACCGGCGATCCTGGCGTAGATGCTGCCATGCGACGTCAGCGTCTCTAACGCGTCGGCCATCCGCTGGCTGAGGCTGCGCTTGGCGCCGTCACTGTGCAGATCGGCCCGGCGCAGCCGCTCGGCCTCCTGGAGGAACCGTTTGCGCACCTTGGCGCCCGTGACCGGGTCCAGCTCGCCCCGCACCAGCACCATCCCGTCGTCGCCGTCGAAGATGCTCAACCGCCGCCGGGCCCGCTGCCGCCGGTACAGCTCCTCACCATCGTCAACTTGGCGCTGCGCCGCCCACCGGCCCGCCTCTCTCGCCAACTGCTCAGGCGACAGCACAGCAGCCTTGGCCAGAAGCTCCCCGTCCCGCTCCACCTGCTCGGAACTGGTCTTGTCACAGGTGCCTGCAAGCACCCTGGCGTTCGCGACGGAGATCTCGCCGCTCTCGACCGCGTCGCGCACCGAAGGCAACCCCTCCAACTGCTTAGCCGTCTTCACCTGCCCCGCCGCGTCACGCCGCGACAAGCCCACGGCCTGCGCCAGCACCCCCACACCGCCATCGCCGTGACGCTCCCGCACCGCGAGTCCAGCAGCTGCATCGGCCTGCAACACCGTCAACTGCCCGCCGAACGCCTTGCACTCTCCCAACAGCGCCCGCAGATCCGAGGTCGAAGTAGCTGGATCGTTCACCAGCCGGATCAACTCCGCCAACCCTTCCCGCACCCGCCGTGCCGTGTTCATCACCATGAGCACATGCTGCCACAGGGGTGTGACAATCATCAGCCCTTTTCATGATAATTAGGTATAAAGCATGGAGCTGGAACTCCTAGATCTGTCCCGGCCGGCCGAGCCGGGACACACACCCTTCAAGCTGCGCAGACTCTCAGCCGCTCGCAATGAGCGCTACGGCCACCAGCGCAATCCCCAGTCCCAGCACTTGGACCCCCCGCAGTCTTTCTCGGAACACCAGCCACGCCCAGAACACCGTTGCGGCGGGGAACAGGGACGCGAGGACAGCCGCCACGGATGTGGACCCCAGCCGGGCCGCAGTCAGGAACAGCGCGTTGCCGGCCGTCACCAGGGCCGCGATGCCGATCACGTGAGGCCAGACGCCGCGAGACGTAGCCAGAGGGAACCGCTTGGCGGCAATGATCACGGCCAGCACCACGAACCCGGACCCGCGCGCCGCCACGATGGGCCACAGCCCGCTGTCCTCGGCAGTATTGGCGAGGCAGACCAGCAGCATCCCGACACCGACGGCGCCACCCAGCCCGTAGAGCACGCTGGAGCCGACGGAGCCTCGCTGCTCGGAACGGGCCGTGCTGACCAGCCCGATAGCCAGCAACCCGAGCAGGACCCCTGCGGTTGCGATCGGCGACAAGGCATCTTCACCGAAGAGTGATGCGACGATCACTGGCAGTGCGGCCGCGCCCACGCCGGCCACCGGCGCCGCGATGCTGACCCGAGCGCGGGCGTATCCCGCATACAGCGCAACCAGACCGCCCGCCAGGACGACCCCGCCCAATGCCCCCCACGCCACATCGGCCATGCTCGCCTCGCCCACCACCACCAACGCGGCCACGAACGCCAACACCAGGCCCACCAGACTGGAGGCGGCAGTCACGACGACCGGGTCGGCTCGCCGGCTGGCCAGACCGCCCAGAAAGTCCGATGTCCCGACTGACAGCGCGGCCAGCAATCCCAACAGCACCGTCATGACGACATCACCCGCGTGAGTCTGGCCGACTGATCGCTGACTTGCCGAGGTCGCGAGGTGGACGCAGCCACGACACCGGCCGCCCGGCCCAGCTCGGCGCGTACCCTCGGAGCATGCCGCGGCTGTTTGTCGCTGTCTGGCCGCCCGAGGATGTGCTGGGGGAGCTGGTTGCCATGCCCAGGCCCGCGACTGACGGGCTGCGCTGGACCAAGCCCTTGCGGCTGCATGTCACCCTCCGGTTTCTTGGCCAGTGCGACGAAGCCGACGTCCAGGCGGCGCTGGCCGCCGCCCAACTGCCGGCGACCCAAGCGACCTTAGGGCCGCGTGTCAAGCGGCTGGGCCGCGGTGTGCTGATGATCCCAGCTCAGGGTCTCGACGACCTGGCGGCAGCAGTCGAGGCAGCCATCGCGCCGGTGGGCCTGCCGCCGGCCGACCATCCCTTCACCGGCCACCTCACCGTGGCCCGGTTCAAGCGCAAGCCCCCGCCCGGCTACCGGCCGGCGCTGGAGGCGTCGTTCGCGGTCACGGAGATCGCGCTCGTGAGGACCGAGCCGTCCGGCTCCTACACGAGCGTCGAGCGCTTCACGCTGGTCTGAGTCCGAGCGATCAGAACATGCGCGGGCAGGTGCAAGTCCGTCACGCCGGGGCGGAGTGTTTCCCGCTCATGTTCGCTTCGCTCACGGGCCGCTCGGGCCACGGCCTCGCCCGTATGAACCAGATTCGCTCGCCTACCCGCTCAGCCTCTCAGTCGAGCAGGGCGTCGGAGCGGACCCGGCGCCGTTCGGCCTCCTCGTGGGCGGGAAGCACCCGGCCGAACAGTTGGCGGGTGCGCGCGACCCGGCCGATCACGCCTGGCTCCAGCGTGTAGGCGAAGATGGCGGCATGGCGGGGCCGGGACCCGGCACCCACCCTGGTGACCCGGTGCAGCGAGTAACGGCCCCTGAAGATCTGCAGGTCGCCCGGACGCAGCTCCAGCGTCCGCACCCCCTCACGACCGCCGTCCAGCACGGCGGCGATGGCATCGAACCCCTCGTCGTCCCCTGAGCGGATCTGGGGGACGTATTCGAACAGGCCTCCCTCGTCGGCCGGCTGCACCAGCACGGTCACCGCGAAGTCGTTCGTGTCAAAATGCCAGGTGAACTGCTGTCCCGGATCGCAGATGTTCGAAGTGAGCCCGGCCAGCGGATCGTCGTAGCAGTACAGCGCAGGGATCTCCAGACAGTCGGCGATGAACCGTGCCACCTCCGGCGCCCGGAACAGCACGTCGGTGGCACAACTGGGATCCCAGGCATCGCCGGGGATGAAGCCGCTGGAGCGCTCGATGAACGTGTTCACCGGATGGTCGGCTGGGTAGTCCGGGTTGAGAGCGGTGTGGAAGTAGGGGTTGATGACCTGGGTGGAGTAGTGGGTGGCGTGCTTGCGTTCAACGATCTCGTCGTTGAGCCTCGCCACCGCCTCGGGCCGCACGAAGCTGCCCAGCACGGCGCAACCCTCTGATCGCAGCCCAATCCGGGCGTCGTCCACCGCGGCCACATAGCCCGCGGAGTCCGGGGCGTGGATCGGGAAGGCTTGCAGATCGACAAGATCCGACAGTCCGAGAGGCGCCGCCTGCTGCATTGCTTCCCCTTCCGTGTCACTTCTCCCAGTGGGGAGTCCAGTCGCCTTCCAGCCGCATCGACATTCTGGCATCGTCGGCGATGCGCCGGGCGACGCACATCTCTCCTGCGTCCAGGCCGTAGCGGGCCGCAGCCCGCTCGAAGGCACTGCGGGCCGCCGCAGTCACCGGCAGATCGGCGTCCACGCTCGCCTCGAGATCGGCGAGCAGGCCGAGGTCCTTGACGCACAGAGCAAGCGGGAACGACGGGTCGTAGTGGCCGGCGAAGATGCTGGGGGCATCGTGGCGGGCGACGAAGCTGTCGCCGACGCTGCTGCAGACGGCCTCCCACAGGGTCCGCAGCTCCACGCCGTTGGCCAGGCCGACGGCGAAGCCCTCCCCCAGCGCAGCCGCGGCCGCGAACCACAGCTGGTTGGTGACCAGCTTGACCACATTGCCGGCACCGAGGGGACCGCACTCGATGACTGTTCCGAGGTGCTCCAGCACCGGCCGAACCACCGCCACGGGCCCCGGCTCGCCGCCCACGAACAGCGTGAGCTCGCCCCTACGGGCGCCGTCGACCGCGCCCGTCACCGGCGAGTCGACCACGGCCACCCCATCGGGCGCGGCCGAAGCCAGCTTCAGCACCAGTTCCCGGCTGTTGGTGGTGAGATCCACCCACACCGAGCCCGGTCTCATCGCGTCCAGCGCGCCGCCGGTCCCGGCCATCACCGCCTCGACCTGGGGCGGCCCCGGCAACGACGTCATGAACAGGTCGGCGTCCAGCGCGCAATCTCGCGCCGACTCCGCAGCCAGAGCCCCGATGTCCACCGCCGCAGCCAGCGCAGCCGCGTCTAGGTCATAGGCCGTCACCGAGTAGCCCGCTTCCACCAGCCGCCGGCACATCGGCCCGCCCATGGTGCCCAACCCCAGGAAGCCGACCCTCGGCCCGGTCCCGCCCGACCCGGGACTCGACTGCGACGCCGTCACGATCCGGCAACCTAGACGAGGTCGAGGGGGTAGGTGGACAGCCGCTCGTGGCCGGTCTCGGTGATGAGGATCTGCTCCTCCAGCTTGACCCCCTCGCCGCCGGACTTCGGGCCCACGAAGGCCTCAACGCACATCACGGTGCCCGGCTCCAGCACGGCGTCGTAGCCCTCTCGCCCCCAGCGCTCGCGGGTGAACACCGACGGATACTCGTCGCACAGGCCCGCGCCGTGCGACAGCACCGTGTAGCAGTTGTAGTCGTCCAGCGACGGGTACCACGACCGCTGCGCCAGCTCGCGCACCGACGCTCCCGGCCCGTGCAGCTCGATGTTGTGCTCGATCTGCTCCCGGGCCAGCGACCACACGTCGTGCTGGGCCGCAGACGGCGCGCCCCCGCCGCACAACCAGGTGCGGGAGATGTCCACGCACGCGCCGTAGGCGCACACCATGTCGGTGTCGAAGCCCATCAGCTCTCCGGCCTGGACCCGGCGGCTGCTGACCTCCTGGTACCACGGATTGGTGCGGGGGCCCGAGGCAAGCAGGCGGGTCTCGATCCACTCCCCGTAGCGGGCGAAGTTGCCAGCCTGAAGGGCCGCCCAGAGTTCCATCTCGGTGACGCCGGGCTCGAACACCGCCCGCATGTCGCCGATGGCGGCCTCGCAGGCGTGCACTGCGCAGCGCATGGCCGCGATCTCCTCTGAGGACTTGACCACCCGGGCCTCCTCCATCAGCGACCAGGCATCGACGAGACAGACCCCCTGACCCTCCAGCGCCCGCATTCCGATCAGGTCAAGCTGGTCGACCGCCAGTCGCCGGTCGCCGCGCCCGTGCTCGGCCAGCAGACCGGCAATCTCGGAAGCCCACCGGTCGGCGACCTCCGGAGCCCGGGTCCCCGCATAGAAGTAGATGTACGACAATCCCGGCCTGATCTCGTCCACCACCTCTGAGTGCGTGTCGAGGAACTCTCCCTTCGAGAACTCGAACAGCACCACCGGCCCGTCGGTGGCCACGAACGCGTAGCGCACCGCGTTGTGCATCGTCCAGATCGACATGTTGGTGGTGTCGGTGGCGTAGCGGATGTTCAGGGGGTCGTACAGCAGCGCGGCGTCGCACCCCGCGGCCCGTAGCTGTGAGCGCACCCGCTCGAGCCGGTAGCGCCGGATGGCCGTGCGGTCGGGCAGCCGCAGACCCGCCGCGAGCCACTCAGCCTCCAGGTCGGCTCCGGGCCCCAGGGAATGCATGTTGCGGTCCCCGTGGTCGAGCAGCCACTCCGGCGGCTCCGCACGAGCAACTCCGATCCGTGGACGATGCCTCGGTCCAGTCACGGCGAGATTCTGCCCTACGACTATCCCACAGTGGTGTCTCTACTAAGGTCGCGGGCAGTGGTCAGGCGAGGTCGACCCCGCGTCGCAACCCGGTCATCCGCCATCGCTCAGTTGCCGTGGCGGTCCGTGGAGAACCCGCACGGAACTCTTCAGGTGCTCGACGACGAGGGCCTGTCCACCGTCCACGCCGCGTCCATGCGTGTACTTGAGGAACTCGGCGTCGAGCTGTGGTCGCCGGAGGCCCGCAAGCTCTTCGCGGACGCCGGAGCCATCGTCGAGGACGAGGTCGTGCGGGTCGGCCGCGACATCGTGGAGGCCGCGCTGGCCACCGCACCGGCCAGCTTCACGCTCACCTCACGCAACCCGGCCAAGCAGCTTCGCGTCGGCGGCCGGAGCATGGCCTTCGGTCTGGTGGCCGGGCCGGCCGCAGTGCACGACGAGATCAACGGCCGGCGCAGCTCCAACATGGCCGACTACGAGAACTTCATCAGGCTCGCCCACTACTTCAATGCCATCCACATCATCGGCAACCAGGTCGTCGCTCCGATGGAGCTGCCCGCCAACACCCGCCACCTCGACGCCTACCGGGCCAACCTGGTGCTGCAGACCTGTCGTACCACTGCACCTCGATCGGCCGGGGCCGGGCGCTCGACGGGATCCAGATGATGGCCATCAGCCGGGGCGACACGCTCGACGAGATGGCGTCCTCGCCGGGGGTGACCACCATCATCAGTGTCAACTCGCCGCGCCGCTTCGACTCTGAGATGGCCAGCGGCCTGATGACCATGGCCGAGCACGGCCAGCCGGTGTCGGTCACCCCCTTCACGCTGATGGGGGCCATGGCCCCGGTGACGCTCGCAGCCGCGCTGGTGCAGCAGAACGCCGAGGCGCTGTTCGGGATCGCCCTCACCCAGCTCGTCCGCCCCGGCTCGCCGGTGCTCTACGGCGCGTTCACCTCCAATGTCGACATGCGCTCGGGCGCGCCCGCGTTCGGCACGCCGGAGCAGGTCAAGGCCAACGTGGCGTCGGGGCAGCTGGCCCGCCGGTACGGGCTCCCCTACCGGGCGTCGAACTCGAGCGCGTCGAACGTCGTGGACGCCCAGGCCGCCTACGAGACGCAGATGTCGCTGTGGGGCTGCATCCTGGGTGGGGCCAACCTCGTGTACCACGCAGCCGGGTGGATGGAGGGCGGGCTACAGGCCAGCTACGAGAAGCTGATCCTAGACGTGGAGATGCTCCAGCAGACGATGGAGTTCCTCACACCGGTTCCCGTTGCCAGCCCGGACCTCGCCTTCGAGGCCATGGAGCGGGTGCCCACCGGCGGCCATTTCTTCGGCGACGAGCACACCCTCGAGCGTTACGAGACCGCCTTCTACCCGCCGCTGATCTCGGACTGGCAGAACCACGGCGCCTGGGCCGACTCGGGCGGGCTCAACGCCACCCAGCGGGCCACCGCCGTCTGGCAGGCGGCGCTGGAGGAGTACGCCGAACCGCCGCTCGACAGCGCCCGGCGGGAGCAGCTCGACGACTACGTCGAGCGCCGCCGGCGCGAGATCGGCGACGGCGAGCCGTAGAGGCCGAGCGAGCAGGCGAGTGGACCCGGTCCTCGCCGATGAACGGCGAAGGGGCGGGGCCGAAGCCCCGCCCCTTCAACTGTTGGTCTCTGGTGAGGCCTCAGGCCTCGAGAGTGGTTAGGCCGCGGCCAGAGCTGCGGCGATCCACTCGTCGGCCAGAGCGCGGTTGTCCGCGAGCCACTGGGTGGCCAGGTCGGTCGGGTCTGCGCCCTCGCCCTGCTCCACGTTGGCCAGTGACACGTCGATCACCGACAGCTTCACCGCTTCGAACAGTGCCTCGGCGGCGGGGTTGGCCGCGAGGAACTCGTTGTTGGCGGTGATCAGGATGTCGGCCGCTATCCAGCCGATCGGGCACAGGCCGTCGGCGTTGTCAGCCGCCGCCGGACACTGGTCCGGACCGATGGCCGCGTAACCGCCGGAGCCGTCGCCGCGCTGGTCGTGTTCGGCGCCGCCCTCCTGGTTGGCCGGGTTGGAGTCGTCGAGGATCGCGCCGACACCCGCCCAGTAGACGTTGTCGCCCGGCCGCAGCTGGGTGATGTACGCCGACGGGGTCCAGGTGTAGGCCACCATCGGGACGCCCTCGTTGGCGCTGTCGACGGCCTGGGCGAACATCGCGTCATAACCGGCGATCGTCTGCTGGATGTTGTCCCAGCCTGAGAACGCGATCTGGTTGGTGATGATGTTGTCGCAGGTCCAGGACTCGGGGCAGCCGAAGATGTCGGCGATGCCGTTGCCGGGTACGGGGTCGGTGGCATCGAACGCAGCCAACGCCTCGGCGTTGTCGTTGAGCTCGTCCAGCGTATAGACGCCGTACTCGTCGGCGAAGGACTTGGTGATCAGGAAGCCCTGCAGGCCGCCCGCGATCATCTCCTCGCCCACGATCGACACGTGGTCGCCTACCAGTGACCCGTCGGGCAGCTCGCCCGCCAGCCACGCCAAGTGACCCGGGTACCAGCTGTTGGGCCAGAAGTCCATGTCGCCCTGGGCCATGGCCACATAGCCGTTGTTGGGCCCGAGCTCCAGCTCGGCGGGGTCGGACACGTTGTAGCCCAGCTCCTCGAGCAGCTGCTTGTAGAGCTCGGCCTGGAAGTAGCCCGTGCTCCAGTTGGCCCGGCCGGCGATCACATCGACGCCCTCGCCGGGCAGCATCGGCTCAGCCATGGCCTCTTCTTCAGCCATCGGCTCTTCTTCAGCCATCGGCTCTTCTTCAGCCATCGGCTCTTCTTCAGCCATGGGCTCTTCCTCAGCCATCGGCTCTTCGGCGGCCGGCTCCTCGACAGCCGGAGCGGCCGGTTCGACCGTGGCATCGTCGTCATCGTCGCCGCAGGATGCCGCGATCAGAGCGAAGGCTGCGAGCAAAGCGAGCATCATGCTCGCGCGCTTCTTCATTTTCATAAGGTTTCCCTCCTAGGGTGGGGCTTGTTGGGCCGGGCCAAAGGTTAGGCGGCGACCGGCCAAGGATCAACACCCGGACCGGCAACACCGTCGCGGGTTTCAGCTACTGGCAAGGAGCGACTCCGGTAACTGCGGTGGTTTGTCAGGCGCTGCCAGCCGTCTCGGGGATGTCGCCGTAGACCTTGTTGCGGTCGAACTCTCCGAGGGTTCCTCGCGACGTGGCGAAGATGGTCGCTCCGGCGGCCATCACGAACACGGACCCGACCCCCGTCACGAAGTTGGTGTCCGCGACCCGCACGATGCTCGCAACCCAGCCGAGGGCGACCATCGCTATGCCGAGTCCGAGACCGGCCACAAGGGCGCTCCAGCGGTAGCGGAGACCCTCGTCGATCCCGAATACTCCGATGGCCGGGAACACCAGAGCCAGAGCCCCGATGCCGGCGACAAGGGTCCAGATCCCCATCCCCGCGCCGGATCCTTCGAAGCCGTCGTGGATTACGTCACCGGTGCGCTTGGCCTCGGCGATCTTCGCCGCGATGTCGGCCGCTCTCACACCGGCGAGCGCGAGCGCATCGTTCTCCACGCGCCTCATCTCCTGGTAGAGATCGACATCGCCGGCGGCCTCGGCCGCGTCAGCCGCTGCGGATGCTTCGACGGCTTCCCTCTGGGCGGCGGCTCCCTCCTCGGCGATCTGGTCCAGCTCGGCCCGCAATTCCGGGCTGATCACCGACTCGGTGCGGGTGTCGAAGCTCCATCCCGCGTAGCCGCCCATCACCAGCAGCAGCACGGCGAAGACCGCTCCGATCAGCCTGCCCCAGCCGATGTTGGCCGACAGGGGCCGGCGGGCTGTCATGGGTGCCCGCCACAGCCACGCGATCGCGCCGACCGTCGCCAGCAGGCCGCCGATCACCGCGACCCAGACGCCGAAACCGGTTGAATGGACGAGCACGTTGTCGGGCGGGTTGGCCAGCAGGAAGACGAACGAAGCCACGAGGCTGGCGATGGAGAACACGGCCGCCCCGTGCGCTGAGAACCACCCTGAGCCTTCCCCGGGCCGCCACAACGTGGCCAACGCCGACCAGAGCACGACGGCGGCCGCCAAGGCGATGAAGATGCCGTGCCACGACCCCCCGGAGGCGGCCACGCCGTTGTAGCTGTTGGAGATCCACTCGATGTCGCGGGTGCAGGTCAACTCCCCGACCTCCGCGCCCGACAGGGGATCGAGCGCGGCAGTCTCGACCCATTGGCCGGGGCAATTCTCGGTCCGCAGATCGACGTCGGTGGCCCGGGCATAGGCCGAGACCAGACCGGCGTCTGTAGTCCACGGCAACAGCAGCGAAACGAGCATTATCAGCGCCCCGACGCCGGTGACGATGACGGAAGCCCGCTCCCGGCCGGAGGCTGGCACGAACGACTCCTCGGGCGTCTCCGGCTCCTCTGCCAGCTTGGAGACCTTCTCGTCGGCCGCGGCCTGGGCCTCTTCCAGCAGCCTCTCGGGAGTCCGGCGGTTGGCCCAAGCCTTGGCGATGCGGGAGAAGAGGTTGCTCGAGTCGGCGTCGGTCTGGCTCAGTCTGTCAAGCACCACCGCGACCAGGAAGAAGGCCAGTCCGGCCGACCCGGCCAGGGCGACGTCGAGGTTGGCGATGGCTTGGAACAGCAGCCGTCCCAAACCACCTGCGCCCATGATCGCCGCCACGCCCAGCATGGAGATGGCGAGCAGCAGGGTCTGGTTGAGCCCGGTCATGATCGCGGGCCGGGCCAGTGGAATCTGCACGTCCAGGAGCACTCGCCACTCGGGCGCGCCGTATGCCCGGGAGGCCTCCACCACATCCTCGGGTACCTGGCGGATTCCGAGGTTCGTGAGACGTATCAGCGGCGGCAGCGCGAACGTCATCGTGACCATGGTGGCCGAGACGAACCCCACCCCGAAGAAGAAGATGAACGGCAACATGTACACGAACGAATGGATCACCTGCATGGCGTCCATCACCGGCCTGACGACCTTCCAGGCACCATCCACTCGGCCGCACAGCACCCCTACCGGGATGCCCACGATCACACAGAGCAGCACAGCCACGCCGATGAAGCCGATGGTGAGGGCCGTCTCCCTCCAGAAGTCCTCGCCCAGGAGGGCGCAGATCGTCAGTCCGATGAAGGACAGTGCGCCGACCTGGAAGCCGCGAACCGCCCAGCCCAGAGCGAACACGGCGATGCACACGGTCAACCACGACATGCCCAGCAGCCAGTCGTCAACGATCAACCTCAGCAGTGTCGCGAAGGGCCACTCGATGACTTCGAGGGTCTTCTTGAGATTGTTGTCCACCCAGAAGACCGTCTGTTCGACCCAGTCTCCGACGGTGATGTTCCATAGATCCAGGACAGTGTTCTGGCGTATCTGCGAAACAATGCCTGAACTGCACTCCACCAGCTCGCCTTCGCTGTCGACGACGGCGTTCTTGCATTCGAACGTCTCACCGCGCTCGGTGAAGGTGGTGAAGCCCGACGCAATGCGCTCCTTGGGGAGCGTGCGGTACCACCAGATCGCCAGTCCCGCGACGAGGCCGCCCGCGGCCATCCCGTAGCGGCGGCCCCTGATCCCGCCGAAGATCAGCATCAGGGGCACCACGATGAAGGCGATCAACACCAGCCACTCGATGCCAATCTTGATCCAGTCGACGACAACATCGCCCGCCTCCGGGCTGGTGACGGTGTCTATGAAGCGGTCGAGGAAGTGGCCCCGGTACTCATCGCCGTTGGCTTGGGCGAACACCCCGGCTGCGCCTAGCCCGCTCACATGAACACCTCCCGCTCGAAGCCGTCTATGAGCTGCTCGACACGGCCCATCTCCTCCATGATGAGACGGGGGTCGAGGTTGCCGACCAGCTTGCCGTCGTCGTCCACCACCGCGATCGACAGCCCCCGGCCCGCCGCGGCGTACATCTCGTTGAGCGTGGCATCGGGGCTGCACTTGTCGAAGTCATTGCGCAGCGCGGCCTTCAGGTCGTCGGATCCCATCGACCGGACCCGCAGGCCGTCGGCGGCCGTCAGCAGGGCGACGGGCCTGCCCTCGTCGTCACAGCAGAAGCGTCCCGTGACATCGTCGCACAGGGTCATCGCCTGCGACAGCGAGATGTCGGTGGGAACCGGCTTCGGCTCGGTCATCACCTCGAGGACCTTGATCACGCGGCCCTGGTCGACGTCCTGGACGAACTCGGCCACATAGCCGGTGGCCGGTTCGGTGAGGATCTCCTCGGGCGTGCCGATCTGCACCACCGCGCCGTCCTTCATTATGCAGACCCGGTCGCCGATGCGCAGGGCCTCGTTGAGGTCGTGGGTGATGAACAGGATCGTCTTCTTGACCCGGCTCTGGATCTCCATCATCTCGTCCTGCATCTGGCGGCGGATGAGGGGATCGAGGGCCGAGAACGCCTCGTCCATCAACAGGATGTCGGGGTCCGACGCCAGCGCCCGGGCCAGGCCGACCCGCTGCTGCATGCCGCCGGAGAGCTGGGCCGGCCTGTGCTCGGCGAACGGGGCCAGGCCCACGAGCGACAGGGCGTGCAGGGCGGCCCGGTTGCGCTCGTCGCGGTCCACCTTCTGCACTTTCAGGCCGTAGCCGACGTTGTCGATCACGTTGCGGTGGGGGAACAGCGCGAAGTGCTGGAACACCATCCCCATCTTCTCGCGGCGGAAGGCCTGGAGCTGGGTGCCTTCGAGCTGCTGCACGTCCACGCCGTCGACCAATACCTCGCCGGCGGTGATGTCGTAGAGCTTGTTGACCATGCGGATGGCGGTGGACTTGCCCGACCCCGACAGGCCCATGACGACAAAGAGCTCGCCCCGGCTGACCTTGAAGTTGACGTCGGTCATGCCGACGACGTGGCCGGTCAGGCGCTGGACTTCCTTCTTGGGAATGCCTGATCGGGCCAGTTCGAGAGCGCGTCCCCGCGGCTGCGGTCCGAAAATCTTGTACACGTCGTTGAACTCGACGATGGTCTCGCCGTTTGCGTCGCCCATGCCTTCCCTCGTTTGGTTGCCGCGCAGTACCGGTTGGCTACCCTAGTCGCTTCATGTCCGACGCTCCAGACAGCGCCCAGTCCGCGACTAAGCGCAAAGCAACGGGCAAGTCCCAGCCCCGCGAGTCCCGACATCAGGCCACAACAGCTGGAACGCTCGCTCCCGTGCTCGACGACGAGACCGCCGCCGCCCTGACCCTCTACAACACCTACCTCGTGGCCGATCGCGAGCAGCAGGCCCACGAGCGGGCCCTGAAGAAGGCTGAGAAGGCGAAGGACGACGCGGCCGCGGCCGTGCGCAAGCTGAACGACCGCAAGGCGCCTGCCGCCAAGACGGCCGAGGCCGAAACCAAGTACCGCGAGGCGGTCGAGGCGCTCCAGCGTCTGCGAGGCGGCGACACCCCGGCCCCAGACGCCGAGAGCGAAAACACCGAGGAAGAGACCGAGGACGACGCGACGAAGAGCGGCGTTGAAGACGCTGACGACGCCGACGACGACGAAGACACCGCCAGCGAAGACACTCCCCCCGAAGACACCGCCAGCGAGAACACCGAAGAGGCCGGCGAGCAAGCCGAAGACACCGCCAGCGAGAACACCGAAGAGGCCGGCGAGCAAGCCGAAGACACCGCCAGCGAGAACACCGACGAAGCGTCAGTGGGGGTGGAGGCCTCCGTCGGCGACGAGGACCTGGCCGGTGATGAACCGGCCGGCGTCGCTGGCTAACAGCAGCGCCGGACCCACCATCTCGTCGGGATGGGCCAGGCGGCCCAGCAGAGTCCCCGCGCCCATCGACCGGGCCGCCTCGGGTCCCTGGTTGCGCACCATGTCGGTGTCCACCGGCCCCGGCGCTAAGGCGTTCACCCTGATGCCCCGCGGAGCCAGTTCACCGGCAGCAGCCCTGGTGTAGGACAGCAGTGCCGCCTTCATGGCGCCGTAGATCGAGAAGCCCCGCGAGAACATGAAGGCGCCGACGCTGATCACGTTGACCACCGAGGCGTGCGGACTGGCCTCCAACTGAGGCAGGCAGGCCTGGACCAGCAGCGCCGGACCCTGAAGGTTCACCTCGAAGGACTTCTGCCAGGCGGCCGCGGTCTGGGCCCCGATCGGCTGAGCCAGAGCGTTGGCCGCATTGTTGAACACAATGTCCACACCGCCGTAGCGCTCAACCGCAGCGGCCGCGAGCGCCTCGACCGCGTCGAGGTCGCCCATGTGGGTCGGAACCCCAAGCGCCTCAAACCCAGAATCGACCAAGTGGGCCTCCGTGGCTGTGCAGGCCTCGGCCGAACGCGAAGCCACCACCACCCGAGCGCCGGCGCAAGCCATCCCCTCAGCGATCGACCGCCCGATCCCCCGCGTACCGCCGGTCACGATGGCAGTGCGACCCGTCAGGTCGAACAGACTCCGATAGCCCTCAGGATCCATGCGGGGCCAGCGTAGACAGGTAGGGGTGCAATGGGCGCGGCGGCAAGGCCGGGGGGTGGCGGCGAGTCAGATGACCGGCGAATAGGGCGAAGCCCGTGTCGGTCATCTGACTCGACGACAGGACCCGCCGGCCGGAGGACGGTAACGCCTAGGCCGGCGGCCGGCCGGCGGACGCCCGAGTAGCGCCTCGACCGAGTTCAGACATTCTTGCGGGGCGAGTCTGCGTTCTTCAGGACGCGGCCGTTGGCATCGAGGATCCCGACTTTGGATCCGATTGAGAGCGGATTGGCGCCAAAGAGGTCTTCGCGGTTGATCGCCACCCACCGATAGCCGTCGATCTTCTTGGCCCTCTTGAAGGCGCCCTTGAGATCGCCGACCTCGGCCGCCACGACAATGAAGCCCCGCTCGGAAACGAGGTCTGCGGTACCGGAGGTGTCCGGTGACGCGCCGACAGCCGCGGCGACCGCCGCCGACAGACCGTCATGATCGAGACGGGCCATGTCAGCCGTCCTCGGTGAGAACTGCCACGACCGCGTTCATGGCTTCCTCGGCGTCCGGCCCGTCGGAGGTGATGCGAGCCGTGTTGCCGGGACTGGCGCCCAGGGCGAGCAGGCTCATGATGCTGGCCGCGCTGGCCGCCTTGTCGCCCACCTCGATCTGAACACCCGCGTCGAATCGCGCGATCCGCTCTACCAACTCAGCAGCCGGTCGGGCGTGAAGACCATGGCTGTTGGTGATGACAACCTCCAGATACACGAGTCCCTCCAATCGGCTCAGTCGTCGGATGGCGGAGCAGTCAGCCGATCATGGACGAACGAGACATCGTCCGACTGTGCAAGCCTCTCGCAGAGTTCCTCGTCCTGAAGTACTTCAGCGAGCCTCGACAGCACACGCACGTGATCGTCGCCGGCCGCGGCCAGCCCCACCACCAGGCGGGCCGTTCCCGGTCCCCAGTCGACGCCGTCGGGGTACTGGGCCACCACTATCCCGGTCGAGCGTATGTAGCCCTTGCTCTCCAGCACTCCATGGGGAAGAGCGACGCCGTTGCCCAGATAGGTCGAGACGACTTCCTCACGCTGCTTCATGCCGTCGACGTACTCGGGGGACACCGAGCCTCGGGCGACCAGCAGGCCGCCGGAGAACTCAATGGCCTCGTCCCTGGATTCGGCCCGACACCCGAGCACGATGTCGTCCGGCGTCAGAACCCTTCCGAGGCCGTCGTCGGTAACGGCATTCACAACTTCGAGACGATCGGATCGCCCGCGGCGAGCGTGGAGACCAACTGCTTCACGGCTGGATCGTTCACGAACAGGGTGAACGGCACGATGACCGCGCTGGGAACCTTCTCCCGGGCCTGCCTCGCCAGCCCCTTGTGGACGACCACCACATCGGCGTCGCCGGTCAGCTGACCCACAGGGGTGTGAGTGACCGAGATATCCAGCTTCGCCTTCTTGACCATGCGCTTCAGCTGGTTGGCCCCCATCAGGCTGCTTCCCATGCCCGCTTCGCAGGCGAAGACGATGAGCTTCACTTCCTCTGCTGCCTTAGTGACTCGCTCTGTCACAATTTCCCTCCGTTGTTTGTCTCAAGCGATCTGTCCGTAACAAGGTAGCCAAACGAGGCAGGGGTGTCGGAGCGGCGGAACACCTCCGCCGCTCCGACCTCCTGAGGTTGCGCCATTGGGGGACCAACGCAACCCCCGTGCCCGATTACGCCAGGGGGACACCCTCCATGGCATCTCCCAGCGACGTGTCATCGTCATCGGTGTCGTCCATCTCCTTGACTGGGAACAACCGCAGCAGGATGGCTCCGACCACGAACGCCGCGGCCGCTCCCGCGGCCATGCCTAGGTACACCCCGGCTGCCGCAGCTCCATCGCTCGGCGTGAAGGTGAAGTAGGCGAAGATGCTTCCCGGAGACGGTGGCCCGGTGAGGCCCGCATCGAAGATCACGAACACGATGTCGGCGATGATTCCACCGGCCCACATGGCGCCGATCATCACCGGGTTCATCAGGACGAACGGGAAGTAGACCTCGTGGATGCCGCCGAGGAAGTGGATGACGATTGCGCCCGGAGCGGACAGCTTCGCCAGACCCTTGCCGGCGAACCAGTAGGCGAGCAGGAGCCCTAGGCCGGGACCCGGATTCGACTCGAGCATGTAGTAGATCGACCGGCCGCTCTCAGTCACGTCCGTGGCACCGAGCGGCGTAAGCACGCCGTGGTTGATGGCGTTGTTGAGGAACAGCACCTTGCCGACCTCGATGGGCAGGTCCATCAACGGCAGCAGCCCGGCGTCGCTGAGGCCCTCCACCATGTCGCCGAAGCGCTCGGCAAGCCACGACATGATGGGACCGATGACGACGTAGCCGAGCATGGCCAGGAACAGGCCCGCGATGCCTTGGGAGAAGTTGTTGATCAGCATCTCGAACCCGGCGGGGCGCTTGTCCTCCAGCCACTTGTCGATCTCCCTCATCACGTAGCCGGCGAGAGGGCCTACGACCATGGCGCCCAGGAACTGCGGCGGATCGCCGATGACGGCGCCCTCTGCCAGCTCGAAGGAGGCGCCGCCGATGACCCCCATCACTGCAACGGCACCGAGGACGCCGCCCCGGTGGCCGTGGATCAGCTTGCCGCCGGTGTACGCGACAAGCAGGGGTAGCAGGTACTTGATCATCGGGCCGACCGTGTTCCCGGTGATCGCTCCCCAGTCCCAGTCGAGGCCGGTCTTCTCCAGCCAGCCGGGCGGAATGAACAGGGCGGTTATGAATCCCCATGCAATGAACGCACCGATGTTCGGTATGACCATGCTGGAGAGGAAGCCGCCGAAACGTTGAACACGCTGTAGCATGCGCGGGTCCTCCTAAGCGTCGGGTGACGCCTTCAATCCTCCACTGCTCCGGCGGCCGCCGCTACTGCCAATACCGCACCATCTGTATACGACATTTCGGCGCGCCTTCGCCTTGGCTGTGTGCGTGCAGCTTCCTACGCGTAGCGGGCCAATCTGCTGACGTCTGTAGCCGACAACATTGGACTGACCACCACGACCGGCATGTTGTTCTCCACCAGGGGAACTGTGGAGATCACAAGGTCGAACTCGTCGTGCGGCAGCTCCTCATAGCCCCGCTCCGAGAGAACCTCGACGAGATCGAGTTCGGGAAACTCGGCCTGGATCCGGGATACCAGGACCCAGACGGTTGCCATCCCGCTCGGACACACGATCAGGGCGCGACGCCGGGGCCTCAGACGGGCGCGCTCCATCGCGCCGGATAGGTACATCGTGATGAAGCCGATCTCGTCCTCAACGATCGGCAGCTGCATCGCTGACTCGATCAGCGCGCCGACCTCCACCGCGACGTCGTAGACGTCGGGGTAGCGCTCGCGCACCTCGTGCAGGAGCGGGTTATGGACCGGCAGGCCATAGCGCAGGCGGACGCCGAGCCGTTCCAGGTGCGCCGCCAGACCTCGTCGGAGTTCCAGGTCCTCGCGGAGCGCGGCGTGCAAATGCTCACCCGCGAACCCCATGATCCGGTCGAGAAGATCCGCGCTGATGGAAGCCGAGTCCGACCTCACGGTGTCGAGCGCGTCAAGACCGAGCAGGTACTCGGTGACCGCCGCAACCTCGGGAGCGGGCAGGAACGCCCCCACGAGGCTCTCGAGGCCGGGAACGATACCGGCGACGCTCGCGGCGATGGGATGGTCCATCACCGATCGGTGCAGGCCGGCTTCGACGGCCACGCTGTGCCCTTCGCGGATCCTCGCCACCGATACCGCCAGGAACAGCGCGAATACCAGGTCGCTGCGGCCCGATGTGAGGGTCTGGCCCAGGGCGCTCGAGCGCACGATCGCCGCCGTGTCCCGCAGCGGCAGCGTGAAGATCCGCTCTCGCAGCCCCACTGGAACGCGGACGTTCGCCGCCGACCGAGCCGTCGGGTCATCTGCCAGTTGAAGCAGCAGCACCTCCTCGGGGATGGCTTCGAGAATGAGTTGCACGATGACTTGCCGGATGCGGCGCTCGGTACCGACAACGGTTATTCCCTTCCCGGGTCGACGCACCAGAGGCAGCCCGTTGCGCTCCAGCCATGGCTCGCCCGCCCGCAGATCGCGGCGCGCCGATGTCTTCGACACCTGGAGTTCGCGGTGGAGTTGCTCGAGGGACACCACCGAAGGCGCGGACCAGAGCAACGCGGCGAGAAGGATGCGCATCCGCTCCTCCGGGGCGTAGACCCTGGGCGCATCAGAAAGGGGCGGGAGATCGGCGGTGATCCGGGCCCGGATATCGGGCGGCCCCTCGACCACCAGGCCCAAGCCTCGCTTTCGCACCAGCTCGGCGCCGCAGGAACGCAGGTACCGATCGATGTGGTCTAGGCGATACCGGACCACTCGTTCGCTCAGCCCCAGGTCGGCGGCCACCGACGCGGTGCTTCTCGGCTGCTCCTGGTCGAGGAGCCACCGAGTTATCCGGAGCACGCGCGTGTCGAGCGAGGCGGTCACGTTCGGTCCAGTGCGTCGCGGACGATGCGTCGAACATCGCCGGCCGTTGGCGCGCTCAGGGCCGCCTCCACCATCGGGCCTGTCTCGGCCCGATCGAGCGAGTCGACCACCGACTTGATGATGTTGACGAACCGGGCACTCACCGAGAGCTTGTCGACGCCCATGGCAGTGAGCACTGCCGCGCCCAACCGGTCGGCCGCCAGGAGACCGCAGACAGAGACGCTGATGTCGTGGCGCCGGGCGGCTGCCACGGTGCGCTCGCAGAGGGCGAGCACGGCCGGGTGGAGCGCATCCTGGAGGTTGTCGAGCGATCCGTTCGTGCGGTCGGCTGCCATCGCGTACTGGGTGAGGTCGTTCGTCCCGATCGAGAAGAAGTCGACGTGCGGCGCCACCGCCGCGGCCGTCAGGGCCACCGACGGGACCTCGACCATCACGCCGATCGGCGGCACGGCATGGGGGACACCCTCCGCCTCGAGGCTCTCCGCCGCTTGCTCGATCCGGCCGCGCAGCTCAATGACTTCCTCGACGGTGGAGACCATGGGGAGCATCATCTGCACATCGCCGGCTCCGGCAGCCCGCAGGATGGCGCGCACCTGGGTGTCGAATACCTCCGGGCAGCGGCTGTACAGGCGCGCGCCCCGCACGCCGAGGAACGGGTTCTCCTCCGTCTCGACCTCCAGGTACGGCGCCGGCTTGTCCCCGCCGATGTCGAACGTCCGTACAACCACCGGATCACTGAAGGACGATCCGGCGAGGGAGTAGAAGTCCACCTGTTCCTGCTCCGTGGGCGCTTCGGTGCGGTCGAGGAACAAGAACTCGGTGCGAAGCAACCCGATGCCCTCTGCGCCCGCTTCGACGGCGCGAGCGATGTCCTCGCTGGACCCGACATTGGCCGACACTCCGATCGGCCGTCCGCCGAAGGAAACGCCGACCCCCCGGAACCGGTCGGCCGCAGCCGCCTCCGCCTCAGCGGCGGCCCGGCGAGCCCGGAAGTCCGCGGCGGTGCTCTCGCTCGGGTGAATGACCACATCGCCCGTGGACCCGTCCAGTGCGACCTCCTCGCCCGTGCTCACGCTGGCGACTACCCCGCTCGCTCCCACCACGGCGGCGACACCCAGCGAACGGGCGATGATGGCTACGTGGCTGGTCGGGCCGCCGGTCTCGGTGACGAACCCGAGCACGAGCTCGGGATCGAGGACGGCGGTGTCGGCCGCGGTCACCGATTTCGCCACCAAGACGGATGGAACGCCGATCAGCCGCGGGTCGGGCGAGTCGACTCCAGCGAGACGCCGGCGGATCCGATCGATGACCTCGCTCACGTCCTGCGCTCGCTGTGCCATGTAGGGGTCATCGATGGAGGCGAAGATGCCGCTGATCTCCTCATCGACTCGGGTCAGCGCGGCATCCAGGCTCATCCCGTCGCCCAGCGCGGCGCTCACCGCGTCGACAAGCATTGGATCTCGCGCCATCAGGGCCTGGGCCTCGAGGACGTCGCCGGCCTCGGCCCGTCCCGCGGATCGGGCCGCCTCGCACATCGACTGGAGCTCTCGGCTCGCCTCGGCGACCGCGGTCGTGAACGCCGCCTTCGGATCGGCGCTGTCGATCACCGTCACCTCTTGATGGTCGATCACCATTGCGGGTCCCAGCGCGACTCCGGCCGAAGCGGGGGTGCCGGCGACACGGAGTTCGGGGCGCTCGGTCACTGCTCGTCCAAACGTGCGGTCAGGGCGTCGTAGAGGCAGGCGCCCGAGACCAGGGTGACGCTGGCCGTCGCCGAGAACGCGGCAACGCTTATCGCGATGCTCAGGGGCGAGGCCCCATAGCCGAGCGGAAGGGCGGACACGAAGTTGAACAGGATGAAGAGAGTAAGGATGGCGAACAGCGCCATCCTGCGCTTGTGGCCGAGCCTCACGCTCGTCCCGAGCGCCCGGAGGCCACCCTTGGCGGCCCGGTCGGCAACGACGTACCCGTGGAAGCCGTAGAACAGGAAGGCGAGGATCGACGGCAGGCCGAACAGGTAGCGCAAACCGAGCATTACGGCGGCCCAGAACCAGAATGCGCACACGAATTGCGCGCTGAAGAGGGAGCCCTCGCGCCATGGTCCTCCGAGGTCGATCGGCCTCGCTCGGGCGGCATTGATCGCGTACGCGTACCACGGCACGGAGACTGTTCCGGCCAGCACGAGTCCCACGAGATCGAGGACGACCGACGCAATCTCCTGACCGTCGTCGAGCGCCTGATCCGCCAGTACCCGGAAGACGCCGTAGGTGGCGAAGGTGGCCAGGGCGCCCACTGTCAGCGGGCCGATGTTGCGGATGTAGCCGGTCCACCCCTCGCGGAACATGGCCGAGATGCGCAGAGGAAACGCCTCAGTCATGCGAGTGCCCCCGCACGCCAGTCCTGCGCCGGGTCCGCGGTCACCTGCACGGCCCGCCGGTCACCGTCGGTGACCGCCTGCGCCAGCGTGTCCGCCGACTGAACCGCGGCCCTCGCCCACGCCAGACCCTCAGCCAGCGCGACATCGCCGCGGCCGCCCGCCGACAAGAACCCTGCCAGCAACGCGTCGCCGGCCCCCACCGTGTTGCGTACCTCGATCGTCGGGGCCATCCCGTAGCAGACGTCCTCGGCCAGAAGCACCGCGCCGCGCCGTCCCATGCTGACGAGCACCGAGCGCCAGCCGCCTCGACGGAGCTTGTCGGCCGCGTCGATCACGTCGCTGAGGGTCCCCAGGTCGCGACCGATCACGCCGGCCAACTCCGCGAGGTTCGGCTTGACCATGGCGCACGGTGTGCCGATCAGGGCGTCGAGCGCCGCGCCACTGGTGTCGACCACCAGCTTGCGGTCCGCATCGGGCAACGCCGTCGCCAACCGCGCGTACAGGTCGGTCGGCGCGCCCGGCGGCAGGCTGCCGCTGGCAATCAGCCAATCAGAATCGGCGGCCGCGGCCACGGCCGCCGACACGAGATCCTCTGCCTCCGAAGCACTCACTTCAGGCCCGGGCTCATTGATCTGCGTCGTCGTCCCGTCGGGCTCGACGAGCGTGAAGCACGCCCGGATGGTGCCGCGGATCGGGACCGTTCGGGCACCGGTGCCCTCAGCGGCCAATGAAGCGACGAAAGCCTCGGCATCGTCGGCGTTGGCGGGGATGACGGCTCGAGCCGAGTGGCCGTTCCGGCTGAGTGCCCGTGCGACGTTCACACCCTTTCCAGAGCATTCGACGCGGACCTGAGACGCTCTGATCACCTCGCCCCGCTCGAGTTGATCGACCAGGAGTGTCCGGTCGAAGCTCGGATTGGGCGTCAGCGTGGTGATCATTGTCCAGCCGTCGCCGCATAGGTCTCGATGAGAATCCGCTCAGCCGCGGGCGTCCACTGGCCCCGCTCGCCGAGAGCCTGCCCGATGTCGGGATACTGCGCGGCCAGTTCGTCGAGTCCGAGCAACGGAACCCCTGTGACCTGGGGGAAGATGACGACCTTGCCGGCGAACCGGCCTTCGAGGACGGCCTGCATGCCGTCTCGACCGGCCTCGATCCCTCCCACGGCGGCCAGATTCAAGTCCGGCGACAGCGTGCCTCCCACCGCCTTGTCGAGTACCAGCGCCTGGTCCTCGATGGACGAGCCCGACGTGCCCGTGTACTGGGCGTTTCCCAGGTACACCTGGCTCATGTCCAGTGGCCCCATCGTGCCGTTGGCCACCCCAGCGAAGAACACGAGCATCCCGTCGGACCCCATGAGGCGCGCCGCGTCGGCCATCACGGAAGCCACCGGCACGGTGACGACCACGTCATCCGCCCCCGCGCCGCCCGTGAGGCGGGCCACGATCTCTTCCAGGCCGGTGTCGCAAGCCGCGGGATTGAGCAGCACAAGCTCGCGACCAGCACGCTCGGCCAGGGCGCTGAGGGAGTCCTCCAGAACCTGTAGTCGCTCCGTATCGGGGTCGACACCGACAACGATGGACGGGCCGTCGAGCTTCTCGATGGCCCGCTGCACATGCATCTGTCCCATCGGTCCGCCGGCCCCCACGAACACGGCCACACCGCCGGGGCGTAGGTCGCAACGGTTGCGCTGCTCGCCGTAGGCCGCGGCGACATCCGGGCCGCGGGTGCCGACGTAGGCGGTGTAGTCATAGTGCAGCCGGCCGAAATCGATGCTCGAGGGCCCGTCCAGGGGGCGCTCGCCAACCAGATTGAGAGTGCCGCGAAACGCGATGCATCGGGCCGCCTCGGTCACTTGCTCGCTCGACGCGGGGTCCAGAACGATGATGTCGTCGAACCCACGGCCGCCGGTCATCTCATCGGCGAGGGCGCCATAGCCGGACGGGGTCACTCCATCGGCGACCGACAACTCCGTCTGCGGTCCCACTGCACTGCTTGCCAGAGAACTGACACTCGTCGACAGGTTGGTGAGCAGGACACGTCCCGCACCACGAAGCGATCGGCCGAAGTCATAGGGGCGTGTGTCCTCGGTGTGGCCGACGATCCAGACCGTGCCACCCTCCAGCGGCCACAGGCGGCGACGTTGCGTATAGGCGGCCTCGACGCAGGCCCAGGGCTCCGACAGCGCGGCGGCGGCGTAGCCGAGCCCGTCGTCGACCGGTATGACGTAGGCGCCGTCGTCCGCGGCGAGGATCTCCGGGCCGATGAGGTGGTACTGGATCAGGCCGCCACCGATCGTGTAGCCGTACGCCGTGCTCCGGCCGTCTACGTAGATGTCGGGTTGGATCGCCAGCCTGTCTCCCTTGGTGTAGGTCGACTTGAGATCGTCGCCGACCTGGATCACGGTGACCGTGGCCTCATGGCCGAGACGGATCGGATCGACGGAGAGGTCGCGTCCATAGAGCTTGGGATGATCCCCGCCGAGCCGGATGAGCTTCACGTCTGAGAAGCACAGTCCCACCGCATCGACGCGCACCAGCAACTGGTCGGCGGCAGGACTAGGAATCTCCGCCGGCTCGGGGCGACCGTCTCGGCCGATGCTCTCGACACCGACGCCGTATGTATTCCAAGCAAGGTTGGGTTCGGGGAGCGGTGTGTCCCCCTGGCGGTACCGGTCGAATGTCCACTCGGCGCTTACGGTCAAGGCCGAACCCCCCTGCGGGAGAATCGCCTCCGCGTTCCCGCCTATGAAATCGTCGGCTCCGCCGGAGTTGGCCACAACTCGCAGATTGGCCGAAGGCACTTAAGCCAATCCAGTCATCAAGTCCAATCTTGTCATTTCTCCGGTTGCTGGGTTTCTGGTTGGCGCCACTAGGGCACCGCGGGGTCGCCGCGGGGTCGCCGGTAGCCTGATCGGCCATGACTGAAGGCGGCAGCAAGCCGTATCCCGAGGTCGGCAGCCCCGACTTCCCGGCCATCGAGCGCCGGGTCCTGGCTCGCTGGAAGGCCGAGGGGACCTTCGAGCAGTCGGTGAGAGCCCGACCCCCCGAACGGGACTGGGTCTTCTACGACGGCCCGCCGTTCGCCAACGGGCTCCCCCACCACGGCCACCTGCTCACCGGCTACGTCAAGGATGTCGTGCCCCGGTACCAGACCATGCGGGGCAACCGGGTGGACCGGCGCTTCGGGTGGGACTGCCACGGGTTGCCGGCCGAGATGGAGACCGAGCGTGAGCTGGGGGTGGCCGGCCGGGCCGCGGTCCAGGAGTTCGGCATAGCCGAGTTCAACCAGCGCTGCCGCCAGTCCGTTGTCCGCTACACGCAGGAGTGGGAGGACACGGTCACCCGCCAGGCCCGCTGGGTCGACTTCGGCAACGACTACAAGACCATGGACCTGCCCTATATGGAGTCGGTCATGTGGGCCTTCGCCCAGCTCCATCGCAAGGGACTGGTGTACGAGGCGTACCGGGTCATGCCGTACTCATGGGGCGCGGAGACGCCCCTGTCGAACTTCGAGATCCGTCTCGACGACGCCACCCGGCCCCGCCAGGACCCGGCCATCACCGTGGCGTTCGACCTGGTGCCGGCGCCCGGCGATCCCGGGCCGATGCGCATGCTGGCCTGGACCACCACGCCATGGACGCTGCCGTCGAATTTGGTGCTGGCGGTGGGCCCCGACATCTCCTACGCAGTGATGGAAGAGGACGGCATCCACTACGTGCTGGCCGCCGACAGGGTGGCCGCCTACGACGCCCAGCTGTCGCAGGCCCGCCTCGTCGGAACGGTCCGCGGCGCTGAACTGGTGGGCCGCAGCTACGTCCCGCTGTTCGACTTCTTCGCCCACCGCACCGAGGCCTTCCGGGTGCTGGCCGGCGACTTCGTGGACACCGCCGAGGGCACCGGCATCGTCCATGCCGCCCCCGGCTTCGGCGCCGAGGACCAGGAAGTTTGCGAGGCCAACGGCATCGCCATCGCCGACGCCGTGCCGGTCGACGACCGCGGGCGGTTCACCGAGCCCGTGTCGACGTGGGCCGGAACCAACGTGTTCGAGGCCAACGCCGGGATCATCCGCCATCTCAAGGACGAAGGCCGCATCGTCCGCCATGACAGCTACGAGCACAACTACCCGTACTGCTGGCGCACCGACACCCCCATCATCTACCGGGCCATCAACAGTTGGTACGTGGAGGTGACCGCCATCCGGGACCGGCTGGTGGAGCTGAACCAGCAGATCAACTGGGTGCCGGACCATGTGCGCGACGGCCGGTTCGGCATGTGGCTCGAAGGCGCTCGCGACTGGTCGATCAGCCGCAACCGGTTCTGGGGCTCGCCCATACCCGTGTGGCGCAGCGACGACCCCGATTACCCGCGGATCGACGTGTACGGCTCGCTGGACGAGCTCGAGCGCGACTTCGGCGTGCGGCCCGACGACCTGCACCGGCCCTTCATCGACGCCCTCACCCGCCCCAACCCCGACGATCCCACCGGGCAGTCGGTCATGCGGCGGGTGCCCGAGGTACTCGACTGCTGGTTCGAGTCGGGATCGATGCCCTTCGCGCAGGTGCACTACCCCTTCGAGAACACCGAGTGGTTCGAGAGCCACTTCCCGGCCGACTTCATCGTGGAGTACATCAACCAGACCCGGGGCTGGTTCTACACCCTGCACGTGCTGGCCGGGGCGCTGTTCGACCGGCCCGCCTTCTCCAACGTGATCTGCCACGGGATCCTGCTGGCCGCCGACGGCGCCAAGCTCTCCAAGAAGCTGCGCAACTACACCGAGCCCACCGACATCTTCGAGAACCAGGGGGCCGACGCCCTGCGCTGGTACCTGATGGCGGCCAACATCGTGCGGGGCGGCGACCTGCGGATCAACGACGACGGCATCGACGAGGTCACCCGCCAGATCCTGCTGCCCATCTGGAACGCCTATTCGTTCTTCACCATGTACGCCAACGCCGAGGGCTACGCCGCCCAGCGGCGCACCGACAGCGACGACGTGCTCGACCGGTATGTCCTGGCCCGGACCCGCACGCTGGTGGAACGGGTCGCCGAACGGATGGACGCCTATGACCTGCCCGGGGGCGCAGCCGAGATTGCGGCCTTCATCGATGCCTTGAACAACTGGTACATCCGCCGCTCCCGGGACCGCTTCTGGAACGCAGGCGGCGCCGACACCGACCGGGCCGCCTTCGACACCCTCTACGTGGTGCTCACCACCCTGACCAGGGTGGCCGCGCCGTTCCTGCCCATGATCGCCGAGGAGATCCACGGCGGGCTCACCGGCGGCGCCTCGGTGCACCTAGCCGACTGGCCCGACCCCGACGCCGAGGGCTTGCCCGCCAACGACGCACTGGTGGCCCGCATGGAGCGCCTGCGCGACGCGGCCTCAGCTGCGCTGCGGGTGCGCGAGGACGCCGGGCTGCGGGTGCGCCTGCCGCTGGCCTGGGCCGTCGTGGCCGGCGACGGTGCCGAGGACCTGGCCCCGCTGGCCGACCTGCTGGCCGACGAGATCAATGTCAAGTCGGTGGTGCTGACCGACGACCTCGCGGCGCACGCCTCCCTGGTGCTGCGACCCAACGGCGCAGTGCTGGGCCCCCGTCTCGGCGGGTCGGTGCAGGAGGTGTTCAAAGCGGCCCGCTCCGGCGACTGGACCCGCAACGACGACGGCACCGTGACCGCGGCCGGCCACGAACTGGAGGCGGGCAGCTTCGAGTTGGCCGTGGAGGCGTCGGAGGGCGGCGCGGCCGCCGGGCTGCAGTCCGGCGACGCGGTGGTCGTGCTCGACACCGCGGTCACCCCTGACCTGGAGGCCGAGGGCTGGGCCCGCGACGCGGTGCGGGTGATCCAGGACTGCCGGCGCCTCGACGGCTACGTGGTGACCGACCGCATCCAGGTGTCGCTGGCGCTGGCCTCGGCCGAGCAGGCCGCGGCCGTGCAGCAGTGGCGCGACTATGTGGCCGAGCAGGTGCTGGCCACCGACTTTGAGGTCGCCGCGCTCAGTGAAGGCGACACGGCCGGAGCAGCTGGGCCAAGTGCGACGAGCCGCCGGCTGGCCGGTTTCGTGGCCCACGATGTCACCGTCGACGGCCAGCCGGCCCGCTGCCTGCTGGCCCCTAGCTCAGTTGAGCCGCGCCAACGCGGCGACAGCACCCGTCACCGCTGACCCTCAGCGAAGGACTCGGCCGGACCGGCCGTCAGGACCGCTTGCGACCCCTCTTGTGGCCGTCGGCAAGCACCTTGCCGTACAACCCGTCGGCCGCGCTACTGCCGGAGAAGTTGGCACTTTGGACCCCGCCGCCTGAGACGTGCATGGCCTCCCCCACCTGTCTCGCCGCTTCCTTGGCTGGATCGGGCGTCGACTCCCCCTTCGGGGCGTGCGCTACGTGCATCAGGAAATCGCCAGCAGCCTTCAGGAAGCTGAGGATGCGCTTGAGGGCTCTACGGGTCATCTTGGATCCTTGTGGGCGGTGCCCCCGGATGGGCTTCCAACCTAGCAGCTAGCTGCCTTCTAGGCGGCGGCCGTCCTCTACCAGGTTGATCTCCCAGATGACCTTGTCGAGGGCGTCGGCCGAGGTGATGGTGGGGAACCTCAGAGGGTGCTCGTCGGTCACGCAGGTGGGCAGCGGCGACAGGATCGTCCACGGCGTGGGATGGGCGAACTGGACCACCGAGTAGCGGTCGCCGGTCTGGCCCTCGGTGGCCATCACCCGATGGATGCCGGCGCCGATCACGCCGTTGGTGAGGTGCTCCAGCATCATGCCGGTGTTGATGATGGCGCTTCCCTCCGGCGGGATGGCGTCAACCCAGCCACCGCTGGTGCGCACCTGCAAGCCGGGCGCGGTGGCCCTAGGAAGCATGGTGATGAGGTTGATGTCGCCGTGCTCGGCGGCCCACATGAAGCCCTCTGAGGGCGCGGTCTCCATGGGCGGGTAGTGGATCGCCCGGTTGAGGGTCGCTCCGTGCTCGAGCATGACATCGAAGAACTCCTCGTGGATACCCAGACCGACCGCGATCACCCGCAGCACACGGCGCTGGATGTCGAGCACGGAGGCGTGGAACCCGAGCAGCAGCTCGGTGACGCCCGGCTGGTCGTCTTCGGGCAGGGTGGGCGGCCCGTAGCGGTGGGGATACCGCTGGCGGAGCGGGTGGCCCGGCGGCGCGGGCTCGCCCCAGTTGAGCATCTCCTTGAGGTCGGGGATGTCGGAGATGGCGGCCGTCTCGGTCATCATCGGCGTGTAGCCGGTCTGACCGTGCGAACCGGCCACGATGTAGCGGTCCTTGCGATCCTGGGGAAGGCCGAAGAAGGCCTCCAGTTGCCCGTAGGCCTCGTCGATCACGCCCGCTCCAAGGTCGTGGGCCACGTAGACGAAGCCGGTGGCCAGGCTGCGCATCACGCCGTCCACCACCGCGGCCCGCTGGGCTTGATTGCCCCGCTCGAAGGCCACCAAATCGACGTCGAGTATCTCCACCCGCGCAACGCTAGTCGCACGCGGCGAGCAAGAAGCCCTGCTCAGCGGGGTGGACGCGGCGCAATTTGACACGCGTGTAGTTACGGTGCTGTAATTCAGGCTCCGAAGTTGTGGCCGGTCTTGAGCGGGGTCCACAGCTCTTGGGGCATCCGCTGAACACCGGCAAGAGGGAGGCGCACCGACGTGACGATGATCCAGGATCGGCTGACCACCGTCGCGGAGATGCCACCGGCTGCGTCCGCTTCGACGACGATGAGGGTGCGCAAGCGGAACGGCAATCTCGAGCCGGTCGACGTGAACAAGATCGTCAACGCGGTGGCCCGGGCGGCCGAAGGCCTGCTCGGCGTCGATCCGCTGACGGTCAGCACCCGCACCATCGCCGCCCTCGCCGACGGGGCCACTACCCGCGAGCTCGACGAGTTGAGCATCCGCACCGCGGCCGGGCTCATCGTGGAGGAGCCCAACTACTCGAAGCTTGCGGCCCGCATGCTGGCCACCTACATCGACAAGGAAGTCCGCAACCAGAACATCCCGTGGTTCTCCGAGGCCATGGAGACCGGGCACCGGCTCGGGCTGATCGGCGACGAGACTGCGGAGTTCGTGCGGGCGCACTCCCCGGCGCTGAACGCGGCCATCGACTCCGGCCGGGACCGCAACTTCGAGTTCTTCGGCCTGCGCACGGTGTACGACCGCTACCTGCTGCGCCATCCCGACACCCGGCTGGTAATCGAGACCCCGCAGTACTTCATGCTCCGCGTGGCCTGCGGGCTGAGCACGAACCCCGACGAGGCCGTCGCCTTCTACGACCTGATCTCGTCACTGGCCTACTTGCCGTCCAGCCCCACCCTGTTCAACTCCGGCACGATGCACCCGCAGATGTCGAGCTGCTACCTGCTCGACTCTCCCGAGGACTCGCTGGAGGGCATCTACCAGCGCTACACCGACATCGCCCGCCTCTCGAAGTACGCGGGGGGCATCGGGGTCGGCTGGCACCGGGTCCGTTCCAAGGGATCGCTGATCCGGGGGACCAACGGGCTGTCCAACGGCATCGTGCCGTGGCTCAAGACCCTCGACTCCTCGGTGGCCGCCGTCAACCAGGGCGGCCGGCGAAAGGGCGCGGCCTGCGTCTACCTCGAGACCTGGCACGCTGATATCGAGCAGTTCCTGGAGCTGCGCGACAACACCGGCGACCACGCCCGCCGCACCCACAACATCAACCTCGCCAACTGGGTGCCCGACCTCTTCATGGAGCGCGTGGAGCTGGACTGGCAGTGGAGCCTGTTCGACCCCAAGAAGGTGCCCGAGCTCACCGACACCTACGGCGAGGAGTTCCGGGCCATCTACGAGCAGGCCGAGGCCGACGGGCGCTTCGAGACGCAGGTTCCGGCCCGCCAGTTGTACACCCGGATGATGCGGACCCTGGCCGAGACCGGCAACGGCTGGATGACGTTCAAGGACGCCGCCAACGCCAAGTGCAACCAGACGGGCCCCGGACCCGAAGGCAATGACAACTCCCGCGACCGGGTCGTCCACCTCTCGAACCTGTGCACCGAGATCATCGAGGTGACCAGCGCCGACGAGACCGCGGTGTGCAACCTGGGATCGGTCAACCTCGGCGCCTTCGTTCAGCGGGCGGCGACCTCCAACGGCAGCGCTCCGGTGCGCTTCGACTTCGAGCGGCTCGGCGAGGTGGTGCGGCTGGTGGTCGGCTTCCTCGACCGCGTCATAGACATCAACTACTACCCGACCGACGAGTCGGAGGCCTCCAACCGGCGCTGGCGACCGGTGGGCCTGGGCCTCATGGGCCTGCAGGACGTGTTCTTCAAGCTGGGTCTGGCCTTCGACTCAGCCGAGGCCCGCAGCCTCAGCCGCCGCATCTCCGAGGAGATCTACTTCAACGCCCTGTGGGCGTCCACCGGCCTGGCCGAGGCCAACGGGCCCCATCCCGCCTTCGCCGACACCCGGGCCGCGGCCGGCGAGCTTCAGTTCGACCTCTGGAGCACCGAGCCGTCCGATCCCGATCGCTGGGGGCCGCTGCGCGAGCGGATCGCCGAGCACGGGCTGCGCAACTCGCTGCTCATCGCTATCGCCCCGACCGCCACCATCGCAGCCATCGCCGGCTGCTACGAGTGCATCGAGCCCCAGGTGTCGAACCTGTTCAAGCGCGAGACCCTCTCGGGCGAGTTCATGCAGGTGAACCGGTACCTGGTAGCCGAGTTGAAGGCACGGGGCCTGTGGGACGACAAGATGATCGGAGACGTCAAGAAGGCCGAGGGCTCGATCCAGCAGATCGAGCGCATCCCCGAGGACCTGCGGGCCGTCTACCGCACGGCTTGGGAGATTTCGCAGCGCTCCCTGATCGAAATGGCCGCGGACCGGGGCGCCTTCATCGACCAGAGCCAGTCGCTCAACCTCTTCATGGAGGCCCCGACCATCGGGAAGCTGTCGTCGATGTACATGCACGCGTGGAAGCAGGGCCTCAAGACCACCTACTACCTGCGCTCGAGGCCGAAGACGCGGATCAACCAGACCACCACCAACGGCTCGGGGGCTTCCGATGACGAGGCCGTGGCCTGCTCCCTGGAGAACCCTGAGACCTGCGAGGCATGCGACTGATGGCCATCACCGACATCTCTGTCGATCATCTCGATCTCCCGGGCCGGGACTCAGCCGTCCCCGCCCCTCCCACAGGCTTCCAGCCTGAACCGGAGGCCGAGCCCCGGCCCGGGCAGCCCACGCCGGACATCGTCGGCCGGCCCAACATCTTGGACCCGGGCTTCGACCTGACCCTGCGCCCGATGCGCTACCCGCAGTTCTTCGAGATGTACCGCGACGCGATCAAGAACACCTGGACGGTTGACGAGATCGACTTCTCCGACGATCTGGTCGACCTGGACCGCAAGCTGATGCCGGCCGAGAAGCACCTGATACGCCGGCTGGTGGCCTTCTTCGCCACCGGCGACTCGATCGTGGCCAACAACCTCGTCCTGAACCTCTACGAGCACATCAACGCTCCGGAGGCCCGGATGTACCTGTCGCGCCAGCTCTTCGAAGAGGCGCTGCACGTGCAGTTCTACCTGAACCTGCTCGACAACTACATCCCCGATCACGACGAGCGGGCCGAGGCCTTTGCCGCCATCGAGAACATCCCGTCCATACGGGCCAAGGCCGAGTTCTGCTTCAAGTGGATGGACTCGGTCGGCGACGGGCCGCTGCGCACCGCAGACGACCGGCGCCGCTTCCTGATGAACCTGGTCTGCTTCGCGGCCTGCATCGAGGGCCTGTTCTTCTTCGCCGCCTTCGCCTACGTGTACTTCCTGCGGTCCAAGGGTCTGCTCAACGGGCTGGCAGCCGGCACGAACTGGGTGTTCCGCGACGAGTCCATGCACATGAACTTCGCCTTCGAAGTGATCCGCACCGTGCGGCAGGAGGAACCCGAGCTGTTCGACGAGGATCTGGGCCAGCGGATCAGCGACATGCTGGCCGAGGCGGTGGACGCCGAGCACCAGTTCGCGGCGGACCTGCTGGGCGAGGGCGTGCCCGGCATGTCGGTGACCGACACCCGGTCGTACCTCGAGTACGTGGCCGACCAGCGCCTGATGCAGCTCGGCCTGCAGAGGCGCTTCGGCAGCCGCAACCCGTTCTCGTTCATGGAACTGCAGGACGTGCAGGAGCTCTCCAACTTCTTCGAGCGCACCGTGTCCGCCTACCAGGTGGGCGTGGAGGGCGAGGTCTCCTTCGACGAGGACTTCTGAGGAGCCGAGCGGGCAGCGGCGCCCGGTCGAGGCTGGGGTGTCCGTAATTGGCGAATCATGTGATACACAAGGCGCCATGCTGAGATTCGCAGAGGAGATCGTCCTGCTGACACTGCGGGACGAAGACGGCAAGTTCCTGTCGGTGCCGGCCATGTCGATGCAGCACGCGCTGGCTGGCGCCGTGCTCATGGACCTGGCTCTGGAGAACCGGATCGACACCGACCCCGAGAACCTCGTCCTGATCGACTCCACACCGGTGGGCGACAGCCTGCTCGATCCGACGCTGGAGCAGATCGCGGCCGGCGAGCAGCACGACGCCCGCCACTGGGTGGAGCAGACGGCCAGGCAGTCCGACGAGATCCGGGAGGAGGCGCTGGCCCGCCTCGTCGAGCGCGGCATCCTCGAGCAGCACGACGAGCGGTTCCTTTGGGTGTTCCGGTCCCGGCGCTACCCGATAGTCGACGGCAAAGAAGACCGCGAGGTGAAGCTGCGGATCCTGGGCGTGCTCCTCAGCGACGAGATCCCCGATCCCCGAGACATCGTGATCATCTGCCTGGCGGACGCCTGCGGCATTCTGAACCAACTCCTGCCGAAGCGGGAGTTGTCTGGCGTCCGCGACCGCATCGAGCAGGTCCGCAAGCTGGACCTAATAGGCCAGGCCATGGCCCAGGCCATCCACGACATTGAGCTGTGGCTGGCCGCCAGCCGCATAGAAGGCCGGATGTTCTAGCCCGCCAACATGGTCTAGAGCGCGCGAGCCACCGTCCGCACGGGGGAGTACTCCCATGCTGGCAGTAAGCGCCGCTCGGAAAACTTACGCCGAATCCTGCAACAGGTGACCCGTCTGACGCATCGTAGGTAGTGGTGAGTGAGCACGTCGCCACCGTGAGAGGATCGCCAGTGAGGAGTCTCCTGGCAGCGCTGTCAGCGCTTGCGTTGTTGTGTTCGGCCTGCGCCGGGGACACCGCCCCGCAAGCAACAGACGAGTCGCCAGCCGAGACGACCGAAGCGGATGTCACCCCCGCGGAGCCTGCCGCCGTCACGCCCGACGAGACAGCACCAGCCGAGACGACCGAAGCGGATGTCACCCCCGCGGAGCCTGCCGCCGCCGCGCCTGACGAGACAGCACCAGCCGAGACTCAAGCGACCACCTATAAGGCCGTCTCCGCCGGCGACTACCACACCTGCGCCATCGCCACCGACGACACCATCACATGCTGGGGAGACAACGACTCGGGGCAGCTAGACGCACCGGCCGGCACCTACAAAGCCGTCTCCGCGGGCAGCAGACACGCCTGCGCCATCGCCACCGACGACACCATCACATGTTGGGGAGACAATGACTCGGGGCAGCTAGACGCGGCAGGCATCTACAAGGCCGTCTCCGCCGGCGACTACCACAGCTGCGCCATCGCCAGAGACGGCACCATCACATGTTGGGGAGACAGCCGCGTTGCCGATGCTCCAGCGGGCACCTACAAGGCCGTCTCCGCCGGTTGG
>VYFQ01000034.1:0-6723 GCA_009842325.1 Acidimicrobiaceae bacterium
CCACCCGACACTGACCCCCCCGGAACCCCCCATAGGAGAACTTCGATGGAGATCGCCGTACAGACACCGCCGGAGCACACCGACTACCCACGGCTGCTGGACATCTGGCAGACGGCCGACGACCTCGGCTTCGCGGCCGGGTTCACGTTCGACCACTTCGTGCCCCTCAACCCCGGTGCCCGGCCGTCGGCTCCGGGCGGGACCCCCGACGGTCCCCAGTTCGAGGGCTGGACCGTGCTGGCCGCGCTGGGCGCGGTCACCAGCCGGCTGGACCTGGGCACGCTGGTCACCGGGGTCACCTACCGCCATCCGGTGCTGCTGGCCAAGATTGCGGTGACCCTCGACCACATCAGCGCCGGCCGGGCTCTGCTGGGGGTGGGCGCGGCCTGGCACGAGGCCGAGCACGCCATGTACGGCTTCGACTATCCCGGCGTGGGCGACCGCATGACGATGCTGGACGAGACGCTGGAGGCGTTCTCGCTGCTGTGTCGCGCCGACGACCCGGTCGACTACGAGGGACGCTTCGTGCAGCTGGCCGGCGCCTGCTTCGATCCCAAGCCGGTGCGGCCCGGCGGGGTGCCGGTGCTGGTGGGCGGCAGCGGCGAGCGGCTGCGGCGCATCGCCGCCCGCCGGGGCGACTGGTACAACGGCTTCTGGGCTCCGTGGGAGTGGGCCGAGGTCAACGACGGCCTCGACGGGTTGCTGGCCCGCTACGGCCGCAGCCCCGGCGACCTGAAGCGCACCGCTTTCGTGTTCACCGAGCTGGCCAACGATGCCGCCACCACCGAGGGCCTGGTCAAGACGTTCCAGGCCACCCGGGGCGGCACCACCGAGGAGATCCGGGCCCGGATAGTGGCCGGCTCGCCCGAGCAGATGGTGTCTGTGCTGGAGTCCTATGCGGCCGCCGGGGTCGACATGGCCATCCTCAACATCCGCCCCGACCAGGGCGCGGCCGAGGTGGCCCGCTTCGGCGAGCAAGTCCTGCCCGCCTTCGACCGCCGGGCATGACGTGATCCCTGTCGACCTGCTGGTGCGGGGCGGCACGGTGGTGCCCTGCGACGGGTCGCGCCGGGCGTTCGTGGGCGACGTGGCCGTGCGCGACGGCAGCATCGTCGCGGTCACCCCTACTTCGGGCGATGAGGCCGTCCCGACAGCGGACCGCGTGATCGACGCCTCCGGGTGCGCGGTGATCCCCGGCTTCGTCAACGCTCACACCCACGAGGTAATGGAGCGGGGCGTGTTCGAGGACATGGACTTCTTCACCTGGCTGGAGGACTTCGCCCTGCCCAAGGACATGGCCTACGAGCCCCGCCACCAGCGGGCCGGGTCGTTGCTGTGCCAGGCCGAGATGATCGCCAACGGCACCACCTGCTTCATCGACATCTTCCGGTTCCCGGCCGAGTCCGCGGCGGTGGCGGTCGACTCCGGCCTGCGGGCCACCATCAGCCCCCAGGCGGTCGACACCCCGGCCGGTGCGGGCGAGACCCTGGAGTCGAGCGAGGCCTTCATCGATGCCTGGCACGGCCGCCACCCCCGGGTGCGGGCCTGGTTCGGACCCCACTCGCTGTACACGGTGGACGCGGCCACCTACGGCGCCATGCGGGAGCGGGCCGACCAGCTCGGCGTAGGCATTCACACCCATCTGGCCGAGACCCAGGGCGAGGTCGAGCGGGTGGCCGAGCTGTCGGGCGGGCTCACCCCCGCGGCCTGGCTGGACCGCCTGATCGGCCTCGGCCCCGACGTGGTGGCCGCCCATTGCATCGAGCTCACCGACGACGACCTGGAGCTGGTGGTCTCCTCCGGGGTGGGCGTGGCCCACTGCCCCACGTCCAACATGAAGCTCGGCAACCGGGCCGCCCGCATCCCCGAGCTGCTGGCCGCCGGGGCCACCGTGGGCCTGGGCACCGACTCGATCATGACCAACAACAACCTCGACCCGTTCGAGGAGATGCGCCAGGCCGGGCTGCTGGCCCGGTTCAGCACCGGCGATCCGGCCGTGCTGCCCTGCGCCGAGATCCTGGAGCTGGCCACCATCGGCGGGGCCCGGGCGCTGGGCCTCGGCGACGAGGTCGGGTCTATCGAGGTCGGGAAGCGGGCCGATCTGGCCGTGGTGGGGCTGGACCGGCCCCGGGCCTGGCCGGTGCTGAGCGACGGCGACGGCGGCAACGTGATCGAGCAGCTGGTGTGGTCGTGCTCAGGCTCCGACGTGCGCTACACCATCGTCGACGGCCAGGTCCTGCTCGACGACCGGCAGCTGGTCACCCTGGACCTGGCCGAGATCGCCGATCTAGTGCCCCGCGAGGCCCGCCACCTCCTGTCCAAGGCCGGGGTCCTAGACCACGTACTCAACAAGTACCGGGGGGTCGGCGATGACTGAAGACGCGATGGCGGAGGCCGGCGATGGCGGAGGCCGGCGATGACTGAGTGGCCGCGATGGCGGGAGGCGCCCGATGACTGAAGACACTTCGACCTGGATGACCGAGCGCTACATGCGCCTGCCCGACGGGTCGTTCCCCCATCTGGGCATCCGGGGCGGCGGCGACGTGGCCGAGGTCGCGTTGCTGTCGGGCAGCCCCGAGCGGGTGGAGATGATGGCGTCGATGCTCGACGACGCTCAGCGGGTCGGCGACCGCCGCGGCTACGCCGTGTTCACCGGCACCCTTGATGGGGCCCGCCTGACGGTGGCCACCAGCGGCGTCGGCTCGCCGTCGATGGCCATCGCGGTGGAGGAGCTGGCCGCCTGCGGCACGTCGTGCTTCATCCGGGTGGGCAGCTGCGCGGCCCTGTCGCCGGCCATGCCGGTGGGCGGCATCGGGGTGGCCACCGGCGCGGTCAGCGACGAGGGCACCAGCCGCTACTACGCGCCCGAGAACTTCCCTCCGGTGGCCACCCACCGGGTGGTGGCTGCCCTGGTGGCGGCCGCGGCCCGTCTGGGCACGCCGGTGGAGGTGGGCGTGACCCGCTCGACTGACAGCTTCTACGAGGGCGAGCGGACCGTAGAGGTCATCAGCCAGTGGAAGGCCTTGGGCGTGATGGCCTTCGAGATGGAGACGTCGTGCCTGTTCACGGTGGCCGCCGCGCTGGGCTGTGAGGCGGGTTCGGTGCTGTGCGCGGGCACCAACCTGCTGTCCGGCGAGGCCACCTACCAGGGCCAGCGCCTCGACGAGTACGCCGCCGGCCAGCAGGCCATGCTCGAGTTCGCCCTAGCCGCCGCCGCCGACCTAGCCCGCCCGTCCCAGTGATCTCGGGTTGGTTATGTGTGCCCAGCACCCACTGCGTTCCCGAGATCACGGCCGATCCCCGGCTCGAAAATCTCGGTGTGGTTTTGGGTGTATAGCACCTGTTTCGCCACCGAGATTTGTGCGGGTGCCGGGTCGTCAGTTTCTCGGGTTGGTTTTGGGTGTATAGCACCTGTTTCGCCACCGAGAATTGGCTGGGCGCGGTGCGGCCTGATGTCGGGGTCTGGCTGAGCTAGGGGAGCGGGCGATGGCCGATCTGGTCGTGCGGGGCGGGATCGTCGTCCCCAGCGCCGCCGCCGAGCCCTTCGTGGGCAGCCTGGTAGTGGAGGACGGCCGGATCGCCGCGATCCGGCCCGGCTCAGAGCCGATCGCGGCCGACCACGTTGTGGACGCCGCCGGCTGCCTGGTCATCCCCGGCCTGGTCCAGGCCCACGTGCACCTGTGCCAGACCTTGCTGCGGGGCCTGGCCGACGACATGGACGTGATCGAGTGGCTGCGCCTGCGGGTGTGGCCTCTCGAGCAGGCCCACGACCACCAGTCGCTGCGAGCCTCGGCCATGCTGGCGGTGGCCGAACTGCTCACCGGCGGCACCACCGCCGCGCTCACCATCGAGTCGAACCTCCACACCGGCGCCGCCTTCGAGGCCGCCGAGCAGCTCGGGATCCGGGCCACCATCGGCAAGGCCCTGATGGACCGCTACGAGCCAGGCACCGAGATGGAGGTCCCCGACTCCGACACGGCCTGGGCCGACCAGATGGACCTGTTCGAGACCTGGCACGGCGCCGCCGGTGGCCGGCTGCGGGTGGCGCTGTCGCCCCGCGGCCCCCGCAACGCCACGGTCGACACCTGGCGTCGCTGCGTGGCCCTGGCCGACGAGGCCGACCTCCGGCTGCACACCCACGTCAACGAGAACCGGGCTCAGGCCGACCTGCTGGGCGCCTCGCCCGAGGGCCGCGATGTCGAGGCTCTGGCGTCGTGGGGCGCGCTGTCGCCGAGGCTGGTGATGGCCCACGCGGTGTGGCTGAGCGACCACGAGCGCGAGCTGGCCCGCCGGCACGGGCCCCACATCTGCCACTGCCCGTCGACCAACCTCAAGCTGGCCTCGGGGCTGGCCCCGGTGCCCGGCTACCTGGCCGACGGCCTCAACGTGGCCATCGGCGCCGACGGCGCCCCGGCCAACAACCGTCTCGACGGCTTCGAGGAGATGCGCCTGGCCGCCCTGATCCACAAGCCCGCGGCTGGGCCGAGGGCCATCCCGGCCCGCACCGCCTTCGACATGGCCACCATGGGCGGCGCCCGGGCACTTGCCCTGGAGCGCGAGATTGGTAGTCTCGAAGCGGGTAAGCGGGCCGATTTGGCCGTAGTCCGGCGCGACCGTCTGCACACCACCCCGGCTGGCGGCGCCGATGTCTTCTCCGAGTTGGTCTACGCCCACACCTCCTCCGACGTCGACACCGTGCTGGTCGACGGCCGGGTGGTAGTAGCCGACGGCCGTCTAGTCAGCGGCGACGAGTCCGCCATCCGAGCCGAGGCCGAGACCCAGCAATCCGCCCTGTTACAGCGTGGGCAGTAGTTCGTCGAAGAGGGCGCTGAAGCGTTCGGAGGCGGCGGCTGCGGTCTCGATGACCTCGGTGTGCGACAGGGGCTGGTCGGAGATGCCGGCCGCCAGGTTGGTGCACAGCGAGATGCCCAGCACCTGAGCGCCCATGTGGCGGGCGGCGGTGGCCTCGGGCACCGTCGACATGCCCACCATGGATCCGCCCAGCGCTTGGGCCAGGCGGATCTCGGCCGGGGTCTCGAACATCGGGCCGTGGAACCAGAAGTACACGCCCTCGCGCAGTGTCTGCCCCAGCCGGGCCGCGGCCGCGTGGGCCTTGGCCTGGAGCTCGGGCGTGTACACGTCGGTCATGTCGGTGAAGCGGGGGCCGATGCGCTCGTCGTTGGGACCGGCCAGTGCGCTGATCCCGGCCAGGTTCACGTGGTCGGTGATCACGGCCAGGTCGCCGGCGGCCATGCCCTCGCCGCAGGCGCCGGCCGCGTTGGTGAGCACCACCACCCGGCATCCGGCCGTGATGGCGGTCCGCACCGCGAACGTGATCGACTCCGGGTCGTGGCCTTCGTAGGCGTGGGCCCGCCCGGACAGCAGCAGCACCCGGTTGTCGCCCATCTGCGTCGAGTAGGCGGTGCCGGCGTGGCCGATGGCGGTGGGGATGGGGAACCCGGGCAGGTCCCGGTACGACACCGCCACCTTGTCGCTGATCCGGTCGGGGTAGTCGCCCAGCCCCGACCCCAGCACCACACAAACGTCGTGCCGCTCGCACCCGGTCCGCTCGGCCAGCACCCCGGCCACCTGATGCAGCCGCTCATACAGATCGGTCACGACACCCTCCTGCTTGTAGGGCCGGGGCTCGCCGGCTCGTGCTGCTTCAGGAGCCGGTACAGCATTGCAGCCCGTGGTCGGTTCGGGGTCACCAGGTGGGGCGGGTTAGGACGCCGCCGTCTACTACTAGGTCGGCGCCGGTTATCCAGCGGGCCAGGTCGGAGCACAGGAACACGCAGGCGTCGCCCACGTCTTCGGGGGTGCCCATCCGGCCCAGCGGTGCGGCTGCGTGCCATCGGTCCACACCCTCGGGCCAGTCGTCGGCCAGGCCGGGACGGTCGATCAGGCCGGGCGACACGCTGTTGACCCTGATGGCGTGGGGCCCGAGGGCGCCGGCCGCGGCCCGGGCGTGCATCAGCAGGCCGGCCTTGGCGGTGGCGTAGTGGCCGTGGAAGTCGGTGGGCTGGCGTCCCTCGATAGACGCCACGTGGATGATCGACCCGCCGGTCCCCTGCGCCCGCATGGCCTGGGCTGCGGCCGCGGTGAGCCGGTGGACGGCGGTGAGGTTGGTGTCGATCATCTCGGTCCACTGGTCGTCGGTCATCTCGGTGAAGTGGACGACGGGCTGGATGCCGGCGTTGTTGACCAGCCCGTCGATGCGTCCACCGGCGGCCAGTGCGGCCTGGACGACCCGCTCGGCCGCGTCGGGTTCGGTGAGGTCGGCGGTCACCGACGCAACCGGCTCGCCGCCAGCGTCCACGAGGTGGTCGACCGGCGAGGACCGCGTGTGGGCCACCACCGTCGCCCCCGCGGCCACCAACCGCCGGGCGATGCCGCTGCCGATCCAACCGCCCGCGCCGGTGACCACGATCACCCGCCCGTCCAGCTGGATCATCTCGCTAGGCGTCGGCAGCTCGCTCACGGCAACATCCTGGTCTGGCTGGCTCTGCCGGTTCGGATCATCTCGTCGGGTGCCGGCCGCTTGGTCACGGTGTGCTCCGGGTGAAGCGGGCGATGTCGGCGGTTTGGATCGTCTCGCTCGGTGCGGGCAGGTCGGTCACGGTGTGCTCCGGGTGAAGCGGGCGATGTCGGCGGTTTGGATCGTCTCGCTCGGTGCGGGCAGGTCGGTCACGGTGTGCTCCGGGTGAAGCGGGCGATGTCGGC
>VYFQ01000034.1:6733-34136 GCA_009842325.1 Acidimicrobiaceae bacterium
CTCGGTGCGGGCAGGTCGGTCACGGTGTGCTCCGGGTGAAGCGGGCGATGTCGGCTGCTGCTTCTGGGTAGGCCTCGGTCAGTTCCGCGCGGTCGCCCAGTTCGAAGCCGTCGGGGTCGTAGGGGGGAGCGAGCGTGGCTCCGGTCAGCGACCAGTCGCCGGTGGTAGTGGCGGCCATCCACACTCCGGCGGGCACGGCCACCATGGGGCGCTGGCCGTTCGCCAGGTCGTCGCCCAGCATGGGCCGCCACACCGCTCCGCCCGGTTCCAGCAGCAGCATCTCCACCGGCGCGCCCGCGTAGTGGTGCCACATCTCCGGCCCGGTCAGCCGGTGGAGGGCCGAGAAGTCGCCGGGTCTCATCAGGTAGTAGATGGCCGACGACTGCTCGTCGCGCCATGTGAGCGTCAGCATCCCGCCCTCGTCCTCCAAGGGCTCCAGCCCCAGCAACTCGATCACCTCGTCGGCGTTCATGGTGCGGCTCCGGTCAGCCTTCGGGCTCGGGTTTCGGCTTCGGCTACTGCTTCGGCCACGTCCAGGGTCAGCACCCGGCCGCCCTCCACCACTTTGCGGCCGGCCACCCACACTTCGCTGATGGCGCCCGGGGAGCCCGACCACACGATCCGAGACAGCGGGTCGTCCTCGGCCTCGATCACCGGGTGCAGCGCCGGCTCCGACGCCGACAGCGCCATCATGTCGGCCCAGCACCCCGGCGCCAGCCGGCCCAGACCGTCCCACCGCAGAACCTCGGCCGCTCCCGCGGTGGTCATCCGCAGCGCCTCGGCCGGGCCGAACGTCTGGGCGTCTCCCGAGCGGATCCGGGCGGTGCGGATGGCGGTGCGCATCTCCTCGAACAGGTCGAGGCGGTGGTGCGACGCCGGCCCGTCCGTCCCTATCGCCAGCCGCAGCCCGGCCGCCTGCATGTCGGTCACCGGGGCCACCCCGGAGGCGTGCTTGGCGTTGGAGCACGGGCAGTGCACCACGGCGGTGTCGTTGCGGGCCAGCACGCCGATGTCGTCGGGGGTCAGCCACACGCCGTGGGCTGCGATCACGTCGCCGTCGAGTAGCCCGAGCGACTCCAGGTACTCGGGGGCGGCCAGCCCGCCGGTGCGCTCCCGGACGGCGGCGTCCTCCCATTGCTGCTCGGCCAGGTGGATGTGCACCGGCATCCCGGCGCCGGCCGCCCGCTCGGCGATGGCGGTCAGGCACTCCGCCGACACCGAGTAGGCGGCATGGGCCGCCATCCCCACCTCGATCAGGTCGCTCCCGGCCCAGCGGTCCCGCAGGGCCACCATCTCGTCGAGCTGCTCGGGCCACGGCCCGGTCAGGGTGAAGTCGGGGTCCTCGATCACGCCGGGGGTCACTAGGCAGCGCATCCCGGCGTCGGTGGCGCCCTCGGCCACGGCCTGGCCGCTGAAGTACATCTCGACCGACGTGGTGATCCCGTTGGCCAGCAGTTCGGCCGCCCCCAGCCGCATCCCGGCCCGCACGTCGCCGGGGGTGAGCTTCGACTCCCGGGGCCACATCACCTCATGCAGCCAGCGGTCCACCGGCAGCCCCTCACCGGCGCCTCTCAGCAGCACCATCGGCGTGTGGCAGTGGGCGTTGATGAGGCTCGGCATGAGGATGCCGGTTGTGTGCACCGTGGTGTCGGGGCCGAGTGCCGGCGCGTCCGCGGCGGGGCCGCACCAGGCGATCCGACCGTCGTCGCCCACGTCCACGGCGCCGCCGCTGATCGGGGCGGGGACGGCGCCGACCGGCCCGTCCATGGTGACGAGCACGTCGCACAGGTACCGGTCCATCACGCCCAACCCTAGAGAACCGCTCGCCCGGATCCCTGTGAGAGCGAATTGGCAGCAGAATGCGCCCCATACGGTGCATATCGCTGCCAATTCCAGAGGCTGTGGGCCGCGCCGGTGATTTGGCAGCGGAATGTGCCTGTATGGGTGTGTTGGGCTGCCAGTTCCTGCGGCTTGGACGCCGAGAACTAGCCTCGACAGCCGATGGATGGCGGCAGTTTGCGGACGCTGGACTGGGCCGGAGGCCCGGACGGCGTGGTCGAGATGGTCGACCAGACCGCGCTGCCCGGCGCCTACACCGTCCTGCGCATCGACAACGTGCCCGACATGGTGGCCGCCATCCAGCGCCTGTCGGTGCGGGGCGCCCCCGCCATCGGCGTGGCCGGCGCCTTCGGCGTGGCCCTGGCAGCCAGGGCCCACGGCACCAGCGGACCGGCGTTCGACGACGCCGTCGCCTCCCTGCGCCAGGCCCGCCCCACCGCGGTGAACCTGGCCCGCATGGTGGACCGGACCGCGGCGAAGGCCCCTGAGGGCCTCCAAGCGGTCCTGGCCGAGGCCGCCGCCATCCGTGACGAGGAGCTGGCCGCCTCGCACGCCATGGGCAGCCTGGGCGCCGACCTGGTGCTCGACCTGGTGGGTCGGGCCGATGTCCGGGCCATGACGATCTGCAACACCGGCGGCCTGGCCGCGGTGGAGCGGGGCACGGCTCTGGCCGTGATCCAGACCCTGCACGAGCGGGGCCAGCTGGCCGAGGCTCTGGCCCTGGAGACCCGCCCCCTGCTGCAGGGCGCCCGGCTCACCGCCTGGGAGCTGGACCGCATGGGCGCTCCTCACCGCCTGCTGGTCGACTCGGCCGGTCCGTTCATGCTGGCCCGGGGCCAGGCGGACGTGGTCCTCACCGGCGCCGACCGGGTGGCGGCCAACGGCGACACGGCCAACAAGATCGGCACCTTCTCGCTGGCGTTGGGCGCCCGCCACGCCGGGGTGCCGTTCATCGTGGTCGCCCCCGAGTCGACCGTCGACGCCGACACCCCCGACGGCGCCGGCATCGCCATCGAGGATCGGGGCACCGACGAGGTGGTGTCGCTGGCCGGGGTGGCCACCGCCCCCGACGGCACCGCAGCCGCCAACCCCGCCTTCGACGTAACCCCCGCCGAGCTCATAACCGCGGTCGTCACCGACCAGCGAGTAGTCCGCCTAGACCAGAACCAAACCCCCGCCTGAGGTTCTAGGCTGCGCTCGCCGCGGGAGTCTCTAGCGACATCTGGATGATTTCGCCGTCGGCGAGGTGGCGACGAAGTTCTGCGTATTGGCTGCGACCCGAGTCAGCCCGATAACCCAACGGCGACTGATGAGGGCGGTGGGACGCAGAGGTGACCGGGACGCCCGCTCGTCGACCGTGGCGCATCCACTTCTTTCGGCGCGCCTCGGCCGACGACGCGGGCGAGTCGGTACCGACAGTCGAGTTCCTTGACGGGCTGCCGCCAAAGGTTGCGGCAGAAATTCACGCTGTGCTGGACGCGGTTGCGGAGGCCCCGCCGCCGGCGTTCTCGGGAGGCGGCAAGTGGGAGGCCATGCACGGCGACATGGCTGGCTTCTACGAGGTACGGGTCCAGGGTGGCGGGACGAACCATCGCCTCCTTTGCCTCCTGGTGCGTGACGCCGGCGACCTGGGCGGTCCCTCGATCGTCTGTCTGGGCGGGCTGTCCAAGCCTCGCCGCGAGAAGGCTGATCCGAGGGACTACAGGCGGATCAAGGGATACCGCGACGAGTTCGAGAGGCACCGCAGGGTCCTCAGCTGACGCCGACTTCCTCCAGGGGCTCGGCCGTCAGCTCTAGCTCTAGCGCCCCGGCCAGGGCCACGATCGTCGAGAGCGTCGGATTGGGGCTCTCGGTTGAGAACAGCCGCCGGATCACCTCAGGGCGAAGGCCGGCCCGGCGGGCGAGTTCTGCCTTGCTCAGATTGAGGTCGCATCGACGCTCGTCGAGCGCGCGAATGATGGTGTCGATCTGATCGATGCGGCGCCGCGCCGAGACGTAGGCGCGGTCGTAGTCCGGGTCTTCCCGGCGGTGCTCGAGGTAACGCTCGGCACCGGTGAGGTCAGGCATGAGTTCAGCATAGCGTGACATGAATGTTACGGCTTGGGTGGGTGCCGGATAACTTCCTTGACCAGAGACACGAAGTCGGGCTCCCGACGTTGGTTCTCTCCGTCCAGCCGCGCCCGGGTAGCAGCCACGCCCAAGTGGCGCTAGGGAATGGGCCGTGACTGTGAAGTATGCGTTTGTGGACTTGCCGACGCGGGTGGAGGCTGCGGTGGCCAATGCGGCCCGGGCGGAGGCGGCCGGACTCGACCGTTTCATGGTGCCCCAGGTCGAGCGGGCCGACCCGATCGCGGTGCTGGCCGTGGTGGCCGACCGGGTGCCCCGCATCGAGCTGGCCACCAGCGTGATCGTCATCCAGTCGACGCTGCCTGGGCTGCTGGCCCAGCAGACCCGCACCGTCAACCAGATCAGCGGCGGCCGGTTCACGCTCGGCATCGGGGTGTGCCACCAGCCCATCGTGACCGAGGCGTTCGGCCTCGAGTGGCGCCGGCCCTACAGCCACATGGTCCAGTACCTCGACGCCCTGCTACCGCTGCTGGCCGATCAGGCGGCGGATGCCGTCGGCGACCTGGCGTCGCACCGGGGCGAGATCCTGGTGCCCGGTCCTGTTCCCCGGGTGATGCTGGCGGCCATGGGGCCGAAGATGCTGGCGCTGGCCGCGGCCCGCACCGAGGGCACGATCCTGGCCTGGACCGGGCCCCGCACCATCGAGGAGCATGTCCGCCCGACCATCGGCGACGCCCAGATCTCGGCCACCGTGTGGGTGTGCGTGACCGACGACCCCGACGGCGCCCGGACCCGCCTCGGCGAGCTGCTAGCCGGCTACGGGACGCTGCCGTCGTATCAGGCCATGGCCAGCCGTGAGCGGGTGGCCGACATGATGGACCTCCTCGTCATCGGCAACCCGGACGAGGTGAGGGCCGAGCTGGCCCGCTACGCCGCCGCCTCTGCCGACGAGATCGCCATCATCCTCCAGGGCACTCGGTCCGAGCGAGAGGCCGGCTGGGCCATGATCGAGGAAGGCCTGGACTAAGGGCCAGCCGCCGGCGGTCCGGCGGGCGGAGGAAGCCAGGATGCCTCCACCACCACGGTTCCGGCGATCATGTCGTGCCAGCCCCGCCGGCCCCTGCCCCACAGCGGCGACAAATGGATCAGCAACCACAGTCCGGGCATGCCCAGGTAGGGCATCGGCAGGCCGATCGCGGCGGCGACAACCCACCCGAGCGTGCTGGCCCAAGTCGGAACTGCCCAGCGCGTCACGAACCTGGACGCCGGCGCGGCGCCGCCGTCCTGGTAGCGCACAACTTTGACCTGCTGGCCGCGCTTGCCGATGGTCTGTCCCGAACGGGCGGTAGTGACCGGCTCGTAGAGCAATGCCACCAGTGACGCCATGCCGACCACGGCGAGGGCCAGCAGGCCACTGACCACGGCTTGAGCGTTCTCGTCCCCCCAGTTCCAGTCGGCGCCGAGGAGAAGCCCCACGACGACGGCCGCCACGGCAAGGAGAGCGGCCGCCAGCATGATCAGCGCCATGATGATGAAGTCGTGGAACCTGGCCAGGAAACGCTCGGGGATGCCGGCCCGCGGGGCCTCAACCCCGTTGCGCAGCGTCACCGTCCGTGGCCGTGCACGAGCGGATGACGAGAATCGAACTCGCATTCTCAGCTTGGGAAGCTGATGTTCTACCATTGAACTACACCCGCGAAGGGCCGCGAGCGTAGCCACGGAGCCGCCCTCTGCGCAGCCGACGGATTCTCGGGTTGGTTATGGGTGGTGAGTGCCCAAAACCACACCGAGATTTTCTCGCCCGGATTCTCGGTTTGGTTATGGGTGGTAAGTGCCCAAAACCACACCGAGATTTTCGCGGTCGCTACGAGTAGCGCACGAAGACGGGGCGGTCGGTGTCGGAGCGGTCGGGGTCGAACCCGTAGCCGAGCCCGTCGAAGTCCCGCAGCCCCCGTACCGACTTCACCCGGTTGCGGATGATCCAGCCCGCCATCGACCCCCGGGCCCGCTTGGCGAAGAACGAGATCATCTTGGGCTCGGTCTCGCCCCGGCCGTCCAGGAAGGCAGGCGTCACCAGCCGCCCCTCCAGCCGGTCCGCCACCACCGAGCGGAAGTACTCGTGCGACGCCAGGTTCACCACCACCGCCGGCCCCGGGCTGGCGGCCAGGTCCTCGTTGAGCGCCTCGGTGATGCGCTCGCCCCAGTAGGCGTACAGGTCGCGGCCCCGGTCGGTGGCCAGCTTGGACCCCATCTCGAGCCGGTACGGCTGCATCAGGTCCAGCGGCCGCAGCACCCCGTACAGCCCCGACAGGATGCGCAGCACCTTCTGGGCGTGGGTGTAGTCCCGCTCGGTGAACGTGGCCGCGGCGTCCATGCCCTGGTACACGTCGCCGGCGAAGGCCAGCAGCGCGGGCCGGGCGTCGGCGGTGGTGAACGGCGCCTCCCAGTCGGCGTAGCGGTCGAAGTTGAGCTCGGCCAGCTCGGCCGAGATGTCCATCAGCTTGGCGATCTCGTCGGGCGTCTTCTGGCGCATGACGTCCACCAGGGGCCCGGCCTCGTCGAGCATGCGGGGCTGGGAGTGCTTGCGGGTGGGCAGCTTGGAGCTGTAGTCGAGCGCCTTGGCCGGGGAGACGACGATCAGCACCGGACCGTTATACCCCCACTAGCCCCGCTCCCCGAAATCGATGCGCTCATGGGTGTCCAGTACCCATTTGGTCGCCAATTTCGGGCGGGCGGGCTCAGGCTGCGGTGGCCTTGCCGGCGGGCTCCCTGCCCGCTGCCGCGGCCTCGGCTTCCGGCTCCGGCTCGCCGGCCTCGGCGGCAGGCTCCGCACGGGGCTCCAGGTCGGGCAGGCACCGTCGCAGGTTGCGGATGCCCTGGTTGATGCGCTGGCGGTTCTCGATCAGGGCGAACCGCACGTGGCCCTCGCCGCCGGGTCCGAACCCCACGCCGGGCGACACGGCCACGTGGGCCTCCCGCACCAGCTTCGACGCGAACTCGATCGAGTCCATGTGCCGGTACGGCTCCGGGATCCTGGCCCACACGAACATGGTCCCCTTGGGCGGCTCCACCTCCCAGCCGATGCGGTTGAGGCCGTCGCACAGGGCGTCCCGCCGCCGCTCGTACACGGCGCAGGCCTCAAGCGGGTAGGCGGGCTGCTCCTTCAGGGTGACCGCCGCCGCGATCTGGATCGGCTGGAACGACCCGTAGTCGAGGTAGCTCTTGAGCTTGGCCAGCGCGGCCACCACCTCGGCGTTGCCCAGCATGAACGCCATCCGCCAGCCCGCCATCGAGAACGACTTGGTGCACGAGTAGAACTCCACCGCGCACTCCTTGGCCCCCTCCACCTGCAGGATCGACGGCGGCTGGTACCCGTCGAAGCCCAGGTCGGCGTAGGCGTTGTCGTGCACGATCAGCATCTGGCGGTCCCGGGCCCAGTCGACCACCTTCTGCATGAAGTCGAGGTCGACGCAGGTGGTGGTGGGGTTGTGCGGGAACGAGATCACCGCCACCCGGGGCTTGGGCCGGCTGTAGTGCCAGGTGAGCTGCATCCGGTTGACGAACTCGTCGCCGTCGGCGAGGGGCACTTCCCGGATCTGGGCGCCGGCGAACAGCGGCCCGTAGATGTGGATCGGGTAGCTGGGTGTGGGCACCAGGCAGGTGTCGCCGGGCTGCAGCAGCACCCACATGAGGTGGCTGAACCCCTCCTTGGCCCCGATGGTGTTGATGATCTGGGTGTCGGGGTCGAGCTCCACCCCGAAGCGGCTCTTGTACAGGGCGGCCATGTTGCGGCGCAGCGCGGGTAGGCCCCGGCTGGACGAGTAGCGGTGGTTGCGGGGGTTGCGGGCCGCCTCGCACAGCTTGTCGACGGCGATGTCGGGCGACGGCAGGTCGGGGTTGCCGAACCCGAGGTCGATGATGTCGGCGCCCTCGTGGCGGAGCTGGATCTTCAGGTCGTTGATGATCGTGAAGACGTAGGGCGGAAGGCCGTTGATCCGGCGGAAGTCCATCGGACCGAAGGTAACAGGCCGGCCGACCCGAGCAAGTGACATTCGTCACGCCGCGGGCGCTGGGGAGCAACTGACATTTGTCACGCTCCAGGCGCTGGGGAGCAACTGACATTTGTCACGCCTCAGGCGCTGGGATAGAACCGCACCGTGATCCTGTCGGACCGCTCGATCCGCGAGGCGCTCGCCGCCGGCCACATCGTGATCGACCCGTTGGACGACGATGCGGTGCAGCCGTCGTCCGTGGACCTGCGGCTGGGGTCCAGCTTCAGGGTGTTCCGCAACCACACGCTGGGCCACATCGACGTGAAGCAGGACCTGTCGGAGCTGACCACCCTGGTGGAGTCCGGCGGCGCCGACGACCCGTTCATCCTTCATCCGGGCGAGTTCGTGCTGGGAGCCACGCTGGAGCGGGTGGCGCTGCCCGACGATTTGGTGGCCCGCCTGGAGGGCAAGTCGTCGCTGGGGCGGCTGGGGCTGCTGATCCACTCGACGGCCGGCTTCGTGGACCCGGGCTTCGACGGCCAGCTGACCCTGGAGCTGTCGAATGTGGCCAACCTGCCGATCACGCTGTACCCGGGGATGCGAATCGGCCAGATCAGCTTCCAGCGGATGACCACCCCGGCCGACACCCCCTATGGCTCCAGCGAGCTGGGCTCGAAGTACCACGGCCAGCGGGGCCCGGTGCCGTCCCGCTACTGGGAGAACTTCAAGTAGCTCGGGTTGCCGGGGGGCGGTCAGCCGGTGACCACCGGCAGGCTCTCCCAGCCTCGCACGGTGGATGTGCGGGCCTGGACTGCGTTGTCCCAGTCGACGTCCCAGGCCGGCCAGCGCTCGAGCACCTCTTCGAGGGCGATGCGGCCCTCGATCCGGGCCAGCGCCGCGCCCAGGCAGAAATGGATGCCGTAGCCGAAGGCGAGGTGGAAGTCGATGTTGCGGTGGATGTCGAAGGTGTCGCCGCGGGCGAACTTGCGGTCGTCGCGGTTGGCGGCGCCGTTGAGCAGCAGCATGACGCTGCCGGCGGGGACGGTGTGGCCGTGGTGCTCGACGTCGGCGGTCACCCAGCGGCCCTGCACGGGGGACGGCGTCTCGTAGCGGAGGATCTCCTCGATGGCCTGGGGTATGAGCGAGCGGTCCTCCACCAGGGCGCGCCGCTGGTCGGGGTGTTCGGCCAGCAGCTTGCCGGTCCACCCGATGAGGCGGGTGGTGGTCTCGTTGCCGGCCCCGTTGAGCAGCGAGATGAAGTTCATGATCTCGCTGCGGGTGAGCCGGCGGAGTGTGCCGGTCTCGTCCTCGAACTCGGCGTAGAGCAGCTCGGTCATGAGGTCGTCGGCGGGGTTGTCGGACCGCCAGCGGATGTACTCACGGAGAAAGTCGATCGAGCTCACGTCGCCCGAGGTCTGGTAGGAGAACTCGGGCATGGTGCCGTCGTCGAGCTTGAGGGTGTCGCCGACCAGGTCTCGCAGGGTGGTCTGGTCCTGCTCGGGGATGCCGAGGAGCATGCCGATGGCTCGCATGGGCATCTGGGCGCCGAGGTCGGCGATGAAGTCGAAGCGGCCGGTGCCCATGTGCGGGTCGAGGCTGCGGGCGCAGAACTCGCGCAGCTTGGACTCCAGGGCGTTCATCTTCTTGGGGGTGAACACTCTCGACACCAGGCCCCGGTGGTAGTCGTGGTCCGGCGGGTCCTCGAAGATCATGAAGCCGGGCGGGACGTCCATGCCGCTCTTGATGATCTCGAGGACGGTGCCTTTGGCCGAGCTGTAGGTGTGCCAGTCCTTGAACGCCGCGGCGACGTCGTCGAACCGGCTCAGCGCGTAGAAGCCGTACCGGTCGTTGCGGTACAGCGGCGCCTCGTCGCGCAGCCGCTTCCAGGTGGGGTAGGGGTCGGCGTCGATCTCGAAGTCGAACGGGTCGTAGTACGGGTCCGAGCGGATCTCTGCCTCGGTGGTAGACATTGCCCCGGTCACGCTAGGCAGGAGGGCTGATCCACGCAATGTCACTGTCCGATGGCTTCAGGTTCGACGGCAAGCGGGTGCTGGTGGTGGGCGGCGCCACCGGGATGGGAGCGGCCGCGGCCGAGCTGGCCCTGGACCTGGGGGCCGAGGTGGTGGTCATGGACCGGGCCGAGGTGACGCTGGACGGGGTCACGGCCATCGGCCTCGACCTGGCCTCGCAGGCGTCGATCGACGCCGCGGTGGACTCCTGCGGCGGGCCGGTGCATGCCCTGCTCGCCTGCGCGGGCGTGGCCGACGGCACGCCGGGCATCGAGCGGATCAATTTCGTGGGCCACCGCTATCTGATCGACCGGATGCTGGGCGCGGGGATGCTGCCGGCGGGCGCGGCCATCGGCTTCATCTCCTCGACGGCCGGCCTCGGCTGGGAGCGGAACCTGGAGGAGCTCAGCGAGGTGCTGGACATGTCCGGCTTCGACGAGGCTGCCGCGTGGTTCGTCGACCGCCGCAAGGCCGACTACTTCCACACCAAACAGGCCATGTGCGCCTATGTGGCCACGCGGGCCTACCCCCTGCTGCGGCAGGGGATCCGCGTCAATGCCATCTGCCCCGGCCCGACCGTGACCCCGCTGGCCGAGGCCAACAGGGAGCTGTGGCTGGAGTTCGGCGCCGACTACCGGGGCGACGCCGGCGTGGAGGCGTCCACGCCGATGGAGCAGGCCTATCCGCTTCTGTTCCTGTGCAGCGACGCGGCCGCCTACGTCACCGGCGTGACGCTGATCGCCGACGCCGGCTATATGACCTCGGGACTCACCGGCGCCTACCCGGCCGCCACCGACGCCGCCAACTTCCTGGCGGGTCGCTGGTAGCCGCTCCGTCTATCCTCGGGTCATGCCGAGACCTACGAAGCGCCGAGTGCCGGCCGGCCGTGTCACCGCCAAGGGCACCCGTCCCGACAACTACCAGCCCGACAGGCAGACCCACACCGGGTTCGACGAGCTGCCGCCGAGCCCCATCTGGGTGCCGATCCTGCTGTTCAGCCTGCTGGGGCTGGGGGTGGCGACGATCATCGTCAACTATCTGGGCGTGATCTGGGACACCTCCAATGTGGTGCTGCTGGTGGGCCTGGCCTTCATCCTGGCCGGGATCGTCACCGCCACCCAGTACCGCTGACCGGCGCCCGACCGCTTATCACACTGTTGTAATTATCCCCGGATTCGTCCACAGCCTGTGGATAACTCCGGTGGTGGTCACTCGATGGGTGTCACCAGGTCCATCTCGTCCTGACAGTGGCGGGGCGGTTCGGGGTCCTCGTCGGGGGCGATGGTCATACGAACCTCGGCCCCGCAGATGGCGCAGCGGTACTCGATCTTGACCTTGCGCAGGATGCCGGGGTCCGGCGGCTCCGGCAGCGGCCGGGCCAGGTTGCGAAGCATGGCCAGACCCAGTCGCAGCACCCCGTAGGCGATCACCACCGCGATCAGCACCTTGAAGACGTCGGCCAGGATGGAGCCCACCACCAGGCCCGTCAGCGCCAGCACCAGCAACCCGATGTTGACGGCCCTGTCTCGCTGCATCTCGGTAGCGGCCTTCCACCTGCGACTACGCCGATGCTACGCCACGGCCCAGGCAATCCTCCGCCTACCACCGGGCCAAGGGCGAACCCCGTGGCTGGTCCGAGCAGGGTCGGCCGGCGGGGGTGTCTAGCGGACGCCGCGGTGGACCAGCGATGCTCAGCCAGCCTCGGGCTAGGCAGGTGCCGCCGTGGGTCCGAAGGACTCGGGCGGTGGTGGCCAGTACGGCCGCTCCGCGGTGGGCTGACCCCCGGTCGCGGGTGGCGCCCGGGGGCGGTCAGCGATCTCGGAGGGCGGTGCAGCTTGGAGCGACTCGTCTCCTGGCGCCTCGGGCGGTCCTGGCGCCAGCTCCGGTGGCTGGGCAGCGGTCGCGGGCGCGGACGGCGGAGCAGTTGTGGAGTCGGGTACGGGCGGCGACTCGGCTACGGGTGACGGCTCGGGCGCGGCAAGCCGAGCCTCGATCGGGAGCCCGGTGCGCGTCAGCGCCGTGATCAGATCGTCGACCTTGCGCTCGAGTACGTCGAACCTGCCCACTAGTACGTCGAACCTGTCCTCGAGTCTGTCGACCTTGCCCTCGAGCCTGTCCACCTTGTGCTCAAGCCCGTCGAACCTCGTCTCGAGTCTGTCGAGGCGTCCATTGACCTCAGCGAAACTTGCGTTGGTGACCATGGTCTGCTCGTTGAACCGGGACTCAAGGTCGCGGAAGTCCACCCGCAGGTCGCGGAAGTCGGAGCGCAGCCAGCGGAAGCCCGCGCCACACGCTGCGACGATGGCGGCGAGCGCAACCCCAAACATCGTGGCCAGAACTTCAACTTCCATGGAAATGAATGTATCACCCTGCTATGACATAAACAACTGAAAGTTACTTAAATATCTTTTTGCCACACAATGGCCGCCGATCCGGTGGGGCCTGCGCTGATGGTCAGAAGCAGCCGCTGGCCTCCGGTAACCGCGAGCCCGTCGGTGATGACGCGCAGTTCCTCGGCTGCCCCGGCGTTGCCGGTGGCCACCGCACCGCCGCCACGGTTGATGCGCTCCGCGTCGATGTCCAGGGACCGGGCCACCAGCAGCGCCGTGGCCGCGTCGTGCTCGACGACGGAGATGCCGTCGACGGCGGCGAGCTCGACCCCGGCATCACCCAGCGCCCGACCGACCGCTACGGCCACGTTTCCGACAGGATCGAACGGGTCGCCCGCGGCCCGGCCCATCCCGGCCACCGTGGCCGTCCCGCCCGACGCCGGGGCCTCGCCGGCCTGCAACAGCACCGCAGACACGCAGTCGGCCGGGGGAGCGAACGTGGCCGCGGTCAGCAGTCCGTCGTCATCAAAGGCGGGGGGCAGCTCGGCGGCGTCGCCCCAGTCGCGCACCACGTCCGCTGCCACCGGGTCGCCGCGGTACACGCCTCGCCTCGCAGAGTCGCCCGGCCGGGCCGCCACCGCCACGATGGCCGGGCTCGTTTCCACCTCCGACCGCCGGCGCCGGGACTCCTCGGCCGCGGCGTCGAGTTCGGCCCGATCGATGCCCGCGGCCTGAGCGGCCCTCTCCGACAGCCGGGGCGCCGGCAGCAGCCCCCCGACCTCCTCGAACCGCTCGGCGACGCCGCCCCACGGAGCCCCGTAGGTGCGGTTCAGGGCGGCCGCTCCCGGCGGCACCACCGAGCACAGCCCTAGGCCGACCACCAGCACGGTCCGGGCCTGGCCGGCCCGGATGGCGGCCACTGCCGCCTGCACCGCGGCCGCGCCGCTGGTCTCGCCCCGATCAATCACCGAACCGCCGGCGGAGACCGGCCACCCGGCAGCCAGCACGATCGCCCGGGCCACGTCGGCCCCGGCCGCCCCTACCGGATCGCAACACCCCACCACCACCTCGTCGAGCACGTCCGCATCGAGCCCAGCCCGCTCCAGCACCTCGCGGCCGACCACCCCGGCCAGCACCACCGGGTTCCACCCGGCCAGCTCGCCGTCCACCGGCTGCACCGCCGTCCGGGCTCCAGCCACCATCGTCACAGCCACCGCCGGGGTCGCACCCACGGCATGAATGTCTACTCTCCGCCGGCCCCGCCAGTCGCCGCACGAGCGACGCACCCCGCCACCGGCGAGAGTTCGCGCCGGCCGGTGCTCGCGAGCGCACCACGCCCGATCAGCGCGATGCGGGTCAAGCTGCCCGTGCCTGCCAGCGCGATGGCCAACCCGCCGGCAGTTGTCCGCCGGCTTCGGCGGCCTCGACGAGCGGGGCAGTCACGGACTGAGCGTTCCCGCCGACTGCAGGCCCGGGCGAAGCCTGCGCCGCCGCCGGTGCCGGCGCGGGTGCCTCGGGCAGGATCGGCGCCACGGGGGGTGCCGGCAACCGTGTCTACACTCGCGCCGACCGGCCGCTGCAACGCGACCGCAGGACATCGGTCCACGGGGAGGTCACCGTGAGCAAGCGCACAGCCGACATCGTCATCAGGGTGCTGACCGCCGTGACCCTGGTCGCCATGGCGCTGGCGGTGCTGTTCTACGAGCAACTGGTCTCCGGCGATTGGTTTGCCTACTCGTCCACGCAGCCGCTCTTCGCCGGGGGTGAGCACAGCTCGATCGACTCGCCCCGAACCTTCGACACCGCCCTGCTGCTCCTGCGGGCCGCCCTCGGGATGATGATCTTCGTCCACGGCTACAACAAGGCGTTCCGGGGCGGCAAGCTCGCCGGCACCGGCCGCTGGTTCGAGTCGATGGGCATGCGCCCCGGCAAGGTCCACGCCACCCTGGCCGCCGGCACCGAGATGGGCGTGGGCGTGCTGCTGGTGCTGGGCCTCCTCACCCAGCTGGCCGCAGCCGGGCTCATCGCTCTGATGGTGGTGGCGTTCTGGACGGTCCACCGTGACAAGGGCTTCATGATCACCGGCGAGGGCTGGGAGTATGTGGCCCTGATCGCGGTCATGAGCCTGGTCACCGCCATCTCCGGCCCGGGCCGCCTATCTCTGGACTACGAGCTCGAGATCGCCCACCGCCTCGACGGCAAGACCGGCCTGGGCATCGCCCTGCTGCTCGGCGTCGGCGCGGGCGCGGCCCAGCTCCTGCTCTTCTTCCGCCCCCCAAAGCCCGACCCCGCCGCCGAGGACGCCTAGATCCTGGGGCGGGTCCTGGGGCGCAGCCATGGACGGCTGACCCGGTCGTGGGCGAGGTCGGCGCCGGCGTGGCCGAAGATGGCGCCCAGCACCATCAGACCGCCGACCACCGTCGCCAGCGGCGGCGCCTCGGCTAGCACGATCCAGGCCAGCAGGATCGAGAACGGCGTCTCGCTGGCGCCCAGCAGCCCGGCCTCGGCGGCCGGGATCAGTCGCACCCCCTCGGCCCACAGCACCAGCCCCACCGCGAACACCGCTCCGAAGAACAGCAGCATCGGGAACTCGTCGGCGTCCACGCCGAGCGGGTCAGCCACCACCAGGGCCACCACGAACAGCAGCACGCCGGCCGTGCTCAGCGCCAGCACCGAGTCGGCTCCCTCGAACCGACGGATCAGCACGATGAGCAGAGCCAGCGTCAGCGCCAGGACCACCGCCCGCAGGTTGCCGTCGAGGTCGCCGGGCCCGAGGTTGCCGGCCACCGTCAGGGTCACGCCCGCCAGCGCGATCACCGCAGCCACCACCGTCGAGCGTCGCAGCCGCTCCCGCAGGATCAGCCACGCCAGCCCGGCGGCTAGGAACGGCACGGTGGCCAGGATCACGGAGACGTTGGCCACCTCGGTGCGCTGGAGGGCGTCGATGTACAGGATCATCGAGAACGCGGCCAGCCCCACCAGCAGCAGCCCCTGAGGACCGACGGTCGCCCGCACCCGCAGCCGCAACTGCTCCCGAGCCTGCGAGCCGCTGACCCGGCCTGTGCTGTCCCGGCCCCCGACCCGATCTCTGACCCACACGTAGATCAGCGCCGCGATCCCGCCGATGAAGGCCCTCCAGCTGGCCTTCTGCCAGACGTCGGCGTCGATGCTGCGGGAGATGGCGCCGGTGGCGCCGAACCCGAACCCGGACACGATCATCATCGCTGCGCCCAGTTGCCGGGCCCGCGGTCTGGACACCCGCGGTTCTGGCACCCCCCGGTCGATGGTCAACTCAGGGTCAACTCAGCGACAACTCGGGGACAATTTGGGGGATAAGCCGCTAGCTCGCCGCGGCCGTGGCAGGCTCGTAGCCGACCTGGCAGAAGCCGTGGTTGCAGTACCCGTACGGGTTCCGGGCCAGGTACTGCTGGTGGTACTCCTCGGCGTAGTAGAAGGGTCCGGCGTCGACGATCTCGGTGGTGATCTCGCCGAAGCCCTTGGCCGTGAGCGACGCCTGGTACCGGTCCCTCGACGCCACCGCAGCCTCCCGCTGGGCCTCGGAGTACACGTAGATCCCGCTGCGGTACTGGGTGCCGACGTCGTTGCCCTGGCGCATGCCCTGCGTGGGGTCGTGCATCTCCCAGAACACCTTCAGCAGCTGCTCGTACGGCGCCGCCGCCGGGTCGTGCACCACCAGCACCACCTCGTTGTGGCCGGTGCGCCCGGTACACACCTCCTGGTAGGTCGGGTTGGGGGTCACGCCGCCCGAGTAGCCGACCGCGGTGGTGTACACGCCGGGCATCTGCCAGAAGAACCGCTCGGCCCCCCAGAAGCACCCCATCCCGAACATGGCCTGATCGCACCCCTCCGGGAACGGCGGCTCCAGCGGGGTGCCGAGCACCAGGTGTCCGGTCACCACCGGCATCGGCTCGTCCCGCCCCGGCAGGGCGTCGGCCGTGGTCGGCATCCGCGTCTTGTCGCGTCGCAGCAGCATGTAACGACTGTATCGCCAGCCGCCCCCCGAGGTTTCAGAAGCCGTCCCAACACCCCCCCGGCTCCCTCACGGGTTTCTCGGGTTGGTTTTGGGTGTCCACCGCGCAAAACCAACCCGAGATTTCTCGGTCACCCGGTCCTCCGGTTTCTCGGTGTGGTTTTGCGCGTTGACCGCGTATAACCGACCCGAGATTTCCCGGTCACCCGGTCCTCCGATTTCTCGGTGTGGTTTTGCGCGTTGACCGCGTATGACCGACCCGAGATTTCCTGGCACCTTGCCACGGCTACCCTCTGCGCAATGCTCGACACGCTGATCACCGGCGGCACGCTCGTCGACGGCACCGGCGCCGAAGCCCGTCCCGCCGACATCGGCATAGCCGACGGCCGGATCGTGGCCGTGGCCGACCCCGGCGACCTGGCCGACGCCGACCCAACCGAAACCGTCGACGCCACAGGCCTCATCGTCTGCCCCGGCTTCATCGACCCCCACACCCACTACGACGCCCAGATCTTCTGGGACCCGAGGGCCACCCCGTCCAACACATTCGGCGTCACCTCTGTCATAGGCGGCAACTGCGGCTTCTCGCTCGCGCCCCTAAGCCACCCTTCCGACGGCGAGTACCTCAAGCGCATGATGGTGAAGGTCGAGGGCATGGAGCTGGCCGCCCTCGAACAGGGCGTCCCGTGGGACTGGGAGAGCTTCGCCGACTACCTGCGCGCCGTCGAGAACCGGGGCATAGGCGTGAACGCCGGCTTCATGGTGGGACATTGCGCGCTCCGCAGGGCGGTCATGCGCGACGACGCCGTCGGCCACGAGGCCAACGACGACCAGATCGCCCTGATGCGGGCCCTGCTGGCCGAGTCGCTGGCCGCCGGCGGCCTCGGCTTCTCCACCGGCCGCAGCTACACCCACAACGACTGGGACGGCCAGCCGGTGCCCAGCCGCTGGGCCTCCGAGGAGGAGGTGCTGGAGCTGTGCCGCGAGACGGCCACCCACGAGGGCACCACCCTCGAGTGGGTCGCCGACGGCTGCATGAAGGGCTTCAGCGCCGAAGAGACCGACCTGATGACCCGCATGTCGCTCCAGGCCCAACGCCCCCTCAACTGGAACGTGCTGACCATCGACTCGGCCCGCCCCGACGACTACCGCAACCAGATAGCGGCCTGCGAGCAGGCGGCCGACGCCGGCGCCGTAGTCATAGCCCTCACCATGCCGATCCTGGTCGGCATGAACATGAACCTGGGCACGTTCTGCGCCCTGCACATGCTGCCCGGCTGGCCCGACGTCTTCGGCCTCCCCATCACCGAGCGCATGGAGGCCCTGCGCCGCCCCGAGACCCTCATCGCCCTCGAGAACTCGGCCGCCAGCCCGGAGGCGGGCGTGTTCAGCCGTCTCACCGGCTGGTCCGACTATCGCATCGGCGACACCTACTCGGCCGCCAACGAGGGCCTGAAGGGCCGCCGCATAGGCGACATCGCCCGGGAGCGGGGCCAGCGGGACTTCTTCTGCTTGGTGGACGTCTGCCTGGCCGACGACCTGCGCACCGTGCTGTGGCCGGCCCCCACCGACGACGATCCCGAGAGCTGGCGGCTGCGGGCCGAGGCCTGGGAGCATCCGGCGGTGATGATCGGCGGCAGCGACGCCGGGGCGCACCTCGATCGCATGGCCGGTGCCTGCTACACCACGGCTTGGATCGACGACTGCCTGCGGGGCCGCCGGCTCACCACCCTCGAGAACGCCGTGCACCATCTCACCGAGGCGCCGGCCCGGCTGTTCGGTCTGAAGGGCCGGGGCCGGATCGCCGAGGGCTGCCACGCCGACATCGTGCTGTTCGATCCCGACACCGTGGGCGCGCTCGAGCCGGTGCTGGTGGCCGACCTGCCCGGCGACGGCAAGCGCCTGTGGTCGGAGGCCACCGGAGTGCGCCGGGTGATGGTCAACGGCGTCACCACCGTCGTCGACGGCGAGGCCACCGACGCCCTGCCGGGCACGGTGCTGCGCTCGGGCCGCGACACCGAGACCGTCCCCGTCGGCGGCTAGTGGCGTGCGGCGGGGGAGGCGCGGAAGGATCTGTGAGCAACGAAGCCGCTCTAGGCGGCATATCTGCTCACAGAACGCGGCGGTTAGGCAACCAGGAGGAGTGACCAATGGCTGAAGGCTCGATCGAGATCTACGAGACCGAGGACCGCACGTTCCCGCCGCCGCCGGACTTCGCGGCCGCGGCCCAAGCCAGAGACCGGTCGATGTACGACGAGGCCGCCGCCGACTTCGAGGCGTTCTGGGCCGGCCAGGCCCGCGACCTGCTCGACTGGCACACCGACTTCCACACCACCCTGGAGTGGGACCTGCCGTTCGCCAAGTGGTTCCTGGGCGGGCAGCTCAACGTCTCGTACAACTGCCTGGACCGCCACGTGGCCGCCGGCCGGGGCGACAAGGTGGCCTTCCATTGGGAGGGCGAGCCGGGCGACACCCGCACCATCACCTACTCCGAGCTGCTCGACGACGTGCAGCGCTTCGCCAACGTGCTGCTGCGCCTGGGCCTGCGCCGGGGCGACCGCATCGCCGTGTACATGCCGATGATCCCCGAGCTGGCCGTCACCATGCTGGCCTGCACCCGCATCGGGGTGGCCCATTCGGTGATCTTCGGCGGCTTCTCGCCCGACGCCATCACCGACCGCTGCGCCGACGCCGAGGCCCGGCTGGTGGTCACCGCCGATGCCGGCTACCGGCGGGGAGCCCCGTCGGCCCTGAAGCCCAACGTCGACCTGGCCCTGTCGGCCGGCGCCCCGTCGGTGGAGCACGTGGTGGTGGTGGACCGCTGCGGCACCGACCCGGTGATGGTCGAGGGCCGGGACCTGTGGTGGCACGACCTGATGGCCGAGGCCGCCCCCGACTGCCCGGCCGAGCCGATGGACTCCGAGCAGCTGCTGTACCTGCTGTACACGTCGGGCACCACGGCCAAGCCGAAGGGGATCATGCACACCACCGGCGGGTACCTGACGCAGGTGGCGTTCACCCACCGCTACGTGTTCGACCTGCGGCCCGACACCGACGTGTTCTGGTGCGCGGCCGACATCGGCTGGGTGACCGGCCACAGCTACATCGTGTACGGGCCGCTGGCCAACGGCGCCACGTCGGTGATGTACGAGGGCACGCCGGACACGCCCCGCCCCGAGGAGCGCTCCGGCGACCGGGCCGGCTGGGCCAAGGACCGCCTGTGGGACATCATCGAGCGCTACGGCGTGACCCAGCTGTACACGGCGCCGACGGCGATCCGCACGTTCATGAAGTGGGGCGAGCAGTGGCCGGCGGGCCGTGACCTGTCGAGCCTGCGGGTTCTGGGCACGGTGGGGGAGCCGATCAACCCCGAGGCGTGGATGTGGTATCACCGCCATATCGGTGGCGAGCGCTGCCCGGTGGTGGACACGTGGTGGCAGACCGAGACCGGCGGCCACATGATCACGCCGCTGCCGGGGGTGACGACCACCAAGCCTGGGTCGGCCACGCAGCCGCTGCCGGGCGTGTTCGCCGAGGTGGTGGACGACGGCGGCAACGTGGTGGCCGAGGGCGGCGGGTACCTGACCATCATCCGGCCGTGGCCGTCGATGCTGCGGGGGATCTGGGGCGACCCGGAGCGCTACCACCAGACGTACTGGTCGGAGTTCGAGGGCCGCTATTTCGCCGGCGACGGTGCCCGGGTGGACGCCGACGGTTACCTGTGGCTGCTGGGCCGGGTGGACGACGTGATGAACGTGTCGGGCCACCGGATATCGACCACCGAGGTGGAGTCGGCGCTGGTGGACCATCCGGCGGTGGCCGAGGCCGCGGTGGTGGGCGCGAAGGACGACATCACCGGCCAGGCCATCGTGGGCTACGTGATCCTGGTGGGCACGGCGGTGGCGTCGGACGAGCTGCGGGAGGAGGTCCGCCAGCATGTGGCGGTGAAGCTGGGGCCGACGGCGCGCCCGAAGGCGGTGTTCCTGGTGCCCGACCTGCCCAAGACCCGCTCGGGCAAGATCATGCGCCGGCTCTTGCGTGACGTGGCCGACGGCCGGGACCTGGGCGACACCACCACCCTGGCCGATCCGGGCGTGGTGGCCGAGATCCGCGACCGTGCCGCCGAAGCCGCCGACGAGGAGTGACCGTCGCAAGCCGCCCCGGCAGTTTCTCGGGTGGTTTTTGTGGATATAGCACCCATAACCAACCCGAGACTTTGGGGAAGGGGGCTGCCGCGATTTCTCGGGTGGTTTTTGTGGATATAGCACCCATAACCAACCCGAGACTTTGAGGACGGGCTGGACGTGACGAGCACGCCGGACAACTGGTACTTCCGCGACGGCGGGGCTGACGGCGGGGCGCCGGCTGGCGGGCCGCTGGTGATCCTGGACCTCGACGGCATCATCTCCGACGCCACCCACCGCCAGCACTACCTGCGGGGCGCCTTCAAGGACTTCCGCGGCTTCTTCACTGCCGCTCCCGACGATCCGCCGTACGAGTCCGGCCTGGCCCTGGCCGCCTCCGTCGCCGACGACCACACGGTGGCCATCCTCACCGCCCGCCCCCACTACATGGCCGACGACACCCGCCGCTGGCTGGCCGCCCACGACGTCCGCCACGACCTGCTGATCCTCCGCCCCGAGCACGGCCGGGGATCAAGGGGCGCGTCGGCCGACTTCAAATGCCACGAGCTGAGCCGTCTCCGTGCGGCCGGCTTCGAGATCACCGCGGCCATCGACGACGACGAGCGGATCATCGAGATGTACCGCTCCGAGGGCGTCTTCGCCCTATACGTCCACTCCGGCTACTACGAGCGTGACGACGCGGCGAGGACCATCTAGGAGCCCAAACCGGCTCTTACCTTCCGCGGGTAAGTTGGGGCGCAAGCGGAGGTGACGGACGATGTTCAACGCGGCGAAGACGTTCACGCTGCTGGCCCTGCTCGGTGGCCTGTGCATAGTCATCGGGGGCGCGATAGGCGGCCAGGGCGGCCTGGTGCTGGGCCTGATCCTGGGCGTCGCCATGGCCGGGGGCAGCTACTGGTTCAGCGACAAGCTGGCCATCGCCTCGGCCCGGGCCCAGCCGGTGACCGCGGCCGACATGCCCGAGTACTACGAGATCATGGTCAACCTGTGCATGAGGGCGCAGATGCCCATGCCGAAGCTGTACATCTCGCCGAACCCGCAGCCCAACGCCTTCGCCACGGGTCGCAACCCCAACAATGCGGCGGTGTGCATCACGGCCGGTCTGACCCAGGCGATGGGCTGGGACGAGATCCGGGGTGTGCTGGCCCATGAGCTGGCCCACATCCGCAACCGCGACATCCTGATCGGCTCGGTGGCGGCGGCGGTGGGCATGGCGGTGACGTTCATCGCCAACATGGCCATGTGGGGGGCGATGTTCGCCGGCGGGCGCAACGACCGCGACGGCAACATCCTCGGTCAGCTGGCCCTGGCCATCCTGGCCCCGATCGCAGCGGCGATGATTCAGGCCGCCATCAGCCGCAGCCGCGAGTTCCAGGCCGACGCGTCGGCGGCGAGGCTGATCGGCGACGGCCGTCCCCTGGCCCGGGCGCTGGAGCGTCTGGAGACGTATTCGCAGCGGATCCCGTCGGGCGTGAACCCGAGCCAGGCGTCGAACTACATCATCGACCCGCTGAAGGCCCAGGCCCGAGGCGGCGGTGGCGGGGGAGGCTTCGGCCGCATGTTCTCGACGCACCCGCCCACCGCCGAGCGCATCCGCCGCCTAGAGTCCCGCGACTGGGAGTAACCCCCGCCGGAGCTGGCCAACCGGCTAGCCCCAGCGGCCTCGGCTAGTCGCGGAAGTTGACGTACTGCAAAGGCACGTCGAAGTCGGCTTCCTTGAATGCGGCGATCACGGCTTGGAGGTCGTCTCGCTTCTTGGACTGCACCCGCAGCTGGTCGCCCTGGGTGGACGACTGCACGCCCTTGATGCCGAGGCCCTTGATGAACTTGTTGAACTCCCGGGCCCGGTCCGACGAGATGCCGGCCCGCAGGGCGGCGACCTGGCGCACGGTGGCCCCGGCGGCCTCCTGGACCTTGCCGTAGTCGAGGGCCTTGAGCGACACCTTGCGCCGCACCAGCTTCTCCTCGAGCACGACTCGGGCGGCGGCCAGACGGTCCTCGGTGGAGGAGTTCATCGTGATAGAGCCCTCGCCGAGCACCACCGAGGTGCCGGTGTTGCGGAAGTCGTAGCGGGTGTTGACCTCCCGTGCCGCCTGGTCCACGGCGTTGCGGACTTCCTGCATGTCGAGCCGGCTGACTACGTCGAAGGTGGGCATGGGGCTCCTAGTGGTATCGTGCTGGCCCGTCTGGGTCGGTGCCCGAGCGGCCAAAGGGAACGGGCTGTAAACCCGTCGGCTAAGCCTACGGAGGTTCGAATCCTCCCCGGCCCACACACTCCACCTAGTCACGACTCCGCGTCACGCAGAGCCGAGCACAGTGCTTCGTCACGTGTCGACACGACGCGGATGCCATCGTCTGGCTCCTATGGGCGTATTCAAAGTAGTATCTTGAAATCGCCGCTTACTGGTAGGGTGCGGGGGTGATCGACCGCGAGATCGGGCCGCATCTGGTGCGGCTGTTCGGGCAGTACCCGTTCGTTACGGTGACCGGCCCGCGCCAGTCCGGCAAGACGACGCTGTGCCGCAGCGTCTTCGCCGACCTGGACTACGCGAACTTGGAGGCGCCCCATGTCCGCGAGTTCGCCGCAGCGGACCCGCGTGGCTTCCTGGCGCAGTTCGGTGACGGCGCGGTCCTCGATGAGATCCACCGCGTTCCGGATCTGCTGTCGTACCTGCAGGTGCTGGGCGACGAGGAGCGCCGCAACGGCCTGTTCGTGCTCACGGGCAGCGAGCAGTTCGGCCTCACCGGCGCGGTCAGCCAGTCTCTCGCCGGGCGGACGGCGATGCTGCGGCTGCTGCCGTTCTCGCTGGCTGAGTGCCGGGCTGCGGGCGCCGGCGGCCGGGTCGATGACGTGCTGTATGCCGGCTGCTATCCCCGCATCCACGATCACGGCCTGAACCCCACCGAGGCGCTGGCCGACTACTGGCTGACCTACGTGGAGCGCGACGTGCGCCGCATCGGCGCGATCCGCAACCTCGACGCCTTCCGGCGGTTCGCGACGCTGTGCGCGGGGCGCGTCGGCCAGGTGGTGAACCTGTCGCAGCTGGGCGCCGACGCCGGCGTGACCCAGCCGACAGCGGCGGAGTGGCTGGCGGTCCTGGAGGCGAGCGACATCGTCTTCCGCCTGCAGCCCTACGCCACGGGGCTCCGCAAGCGCGTGACCCGCTCGCCGAAGCTCTACTTCTGCGACGTCGGCCTGGCGAGCTACCTCATCGGCATCAACCGCGCCGACCAGGTCGCCGCGCACCCCCTGCGGGGCCCGCTGTTCGAGAACGCCGCGGTCGTCGAAGCGGTCAAGCACCGCCTCAACAGCGCGGCCCGCCTCCCAGGCCTGACCTTCTTCCGGGACCGTCGCGGCCTGGAGGTCGACCTTCTCTACCCGACGCCGCAGGGCCTGGCCGCCATCGAAGTCAAGTCCGGCCAAACCATCGCCTCAGACTGGTTCGGCCCGGCGCGGCGTCTCGCGGCGTCCCTGCCGGAGGTCACCGCGCAGGCCGTCGTTTATGGCGGCGACGAGACCCAGACCCGCAGCGACGCCACGGCGGTGCCCCTCGCCGGGTTCGCCGGCCTGCTCGCCACCCTCGACCGTTCTGATTGAGTCAGGCTCAGGCGAGCATGCGCTGCATTATCACTACGTCGAGCCAGGCGCCGAATTTGCGGCCTACTTCCTGTTCGGTGCCGACGGTGGTGAACCCGACGGCCTCGTGCAGCTGGACCGACGCCTGGTGGCCTCCGGCGATGCGGGCGATCATGGTGTGGAAGCCCCGGGCCTGGGCCAGGCCGACCAGTTCCTGCATGAGCCGCCGGCCGACCCCCCGGCCGCGCACGGTCTCGTCGACGTAGACGCTGGACTCGACCGAGGTCCGGTAGGCGGCCCGGGGCCGGTACTCGCTGAGCGACGAGAAGCCGACCACCCGCCCGCCGAGCTCGGCCACGAGCACCCCGAGCGCGCCGGCCCGTTCCTGCAGCCAGGCCTGCTGGTCCTCGAGGGTGCGGGGCACGAGGTCGAAGGTGTGGGTGGTGTGCTCGACCTCGTAGTTGTAGATGCGCCGGATCTCCTCGGCGTCGTCGAGGGTGGCGAGCCGCACGACCACTTCGTCCATCCCCCGAGGCTACGGCCACGCGAGGTTGGAGGTCTGGCAAGGCTCGGGTCGGTGGCGCTCCGAGGCTACGGGTCGGCTCGGCTGGCCGAGTGGGGGGCGCGCCGCGGTAGCTTCCGCGTCATGTACCGACCCGACATCATCTCCGTGTTCCGCCGGACGGCCCGACGCCACGGCGACCGCCCGTTCCTGATCGACAGCCAGTCGTCGGTGACCTACGCCCAGGCCGAGCAGCTCACCGACACCGCTGCGGCCGAGCTGATCGACCGGGGCGTGTCGCCGGGTGACACGGTCGGCTTCTGCGCGCCGGACTGTGTGTCGTTGTGGCTCGGCATCATCGCCGCCTGGAAGGCCGGCGCCCTGCCGGGCCTGCTCGACGCCCAGCTCAGCGCCGACGCCCTGCCCTACTTCGTCGGCGACGTCGACGCGCCGGTCGTCGCCGCCGCCGTCGAACGCCACGACGTCCTGCGAGCGGCCGGCGCCCGCTCGGTCATCGACCTCGACGAGCTGGCCCCGGTAGCGGGCTCGGCGGCCCAGGCCCCCGACCCCGTCGACCGCCACGGCCCGGACGCGCCCCTGTACCTGAGCTACACCTCGGGCACGACCGGCCTGCCCAAGGGTGTGGTGCTGCGCTCGGCCGACGTGACCCGGGCCACGTCGTGCATCGCCGACCGCCTCGGACTCCGCCACGACGACGTGCTGCTCGCCACCACCCCCATCCCCAGCAGCTTCCAGCTGGTCGCCGCCCTGATGCCGGCGGTCCACACCGGCGCGGCGGTGGCCCTGGTGGCGGGCCGTCCGGTGGCCGAGATGTGGCAGGTGGCCCGCGACAACCGCGCCACCGTGCTGGTCGCCTACCCGCTCACCCTGGCCGACATCGTCAACGCCCCCGACGCGGCCGACGATCCGCCGTTCCGGGTGGCCCTGTCGGGCGGCTCGCCGCTGGCCCCCCGCATCAAGCGCGACTACCTGTCGACGCTGGGCATCTCGCTGCTGGAGAGCTACGGCCAGAGCGAGATGGGCGGGTTCATGGCCATGGGCAGCCCGGCCGACGGCGAGCGGGCTCTGGAGGGCTGGGTGGGCCGCCCCCTGCCCGACCGTGCCTCCTACGTGGCCGGCGTCGACGAGCCCTTCGATGAGCTGCCCGCCGGCGAGGTCGGCGAGGTGCTGGTCGCTCACGGCTTCTTCCCCGAGTACCGCAACAAGCCCGACCGCTTCGCCGACACCACCCAGGGCGGTGTGCTCCACACCGGCGACCTGGCCGTGGCCGATCCCGACGGCTACATAATGGTGCTGGGCCGCACCAACGAGGCCGCTTCGGCCGCCGCCCGGGGCGGGTTCCTGCGTGAGCTGGAGGACGCCCTCTACAGCCACCCGGCCGTGCTCCACGCCGCGGTGGTGGACCGGGGCGACGGCGAGCTGGCCGGCTTCTACGAGGCCCGCTCCGGCCATGCGGTCACGCCCGACGAGCTGATCGCCCACGCCGGCGCCACCGTGCCGGCCGCCCTCCTGCCGTCCACCATGACCGAGCTGGACGCCATGCCCCGCACCTTCAGCGGCAAGGCCGACCGCCTAGGCCTAGCCAACCGCGCCGCCGCCTCGACACGATGAACGCGGCTGATCTGCTTACCGATGCTGTGGCGGCCCGGCCGGGCACTGCCGCCACCGACACGGCGATCCACTGGGTCGACCGTGATCGTCTCCTTACATATAGGGAAGCCGTCGACGCCATGGCTCGGGCGGCGGCGGTGCTGGACGGCTTCGGCGTGCCCGCCGGTGGTCGGGTCGGCCTGTTCGCCCATCCGGGGCTCGACTATGTGGTGGCCCTGCTGGGTGCCTGGCGGCTGGGAGCGACCGCCGTGCTGGTGGACCTGGCCGACAAGGACCGCTTCCACGAGCTGATGACCGCGGCCGCTCCCCACGCCGTCGTCTACACCAACGACCACTTCGACTACGTCCGCCCCACGCTGGCCGCTCTCGGCAGCGGTGACAGCCCCACCGTCTTCGCGGGCATGGACGGACCCCAGGAGGGAACGGTCGGCTGGCTGGACGCTCTGGCCGAGGCCACCCCTCTCGCCGAGCCGCCCGCCACCGACACCACAGCTGCCAACGCGATCGCGACCACTGCCCCTGCGTCGGCCACTACACGCACCCATGCTGACCTGATCGAGGCCGCCACCTCGGTGGCCGACCGCCTCGACCTCACGCCGGACGATGTCACGCTGTGCCCCACGCCGCTGGCCCAGCCGTTCCATCTGGAGGCCAGCATCCTCCCCGCCCTGCTGCGGGGGGCCACGGCAGGCCTCCTCAAGACTTGGCAGCCCGACGACGCCTGGGAACAAATGGACCGCAACGGCACCACCGTGCTGTGCGGCACCGACGCCCACGTCGCCGACCTGGCCAGGGTGTCCGGCACAAGGGGCCGCAGCCCATCCGCCTTTCGCATCGCCCTGATAGAGGCGGACCTGTAGCGCCCCAACTCCCGGCCGCCCGGTCCGACCACTACCCCCGGCCCACCTAATGGATAGCGTCGCGCCGATGCGTCTGGGGATCACGCTGTGGGCCGACCGGGACGTGGCCGGCCTGGCCCGTCTGGCCGCCTGCGCCGAGCGAACCGGCTTCGACGATGTGTGGTGGCCCGACCACTACATGCACCGCGACGTCGGCGCCACCCTCACCGCTTGCGCCCTGGCCACCGACCGGGTGCGCCTCGGCACGGCGGTCACCAGCCCGCTGCTGCGCCATCCGGGCGCTCTGGCGTCGCTGTTCGCCTCGCTGGCGGAGATCGCCCCGGGCCGCATCGTGGCCGGTATCGGTCCGGGCGGCTGGGAGCTGCCCACCCAGCTCGGCATCCACGAGCCCCGGCCCCTCACCGTCACCCGTGAGACCGCCCTGCTGCTCGCCGACCTTCTGAGCGGCCGCTCCGCCAC
>VYFQ01000013.1:0-45589 GCA_009842325.1 Acidimicrobiaceae bacterium
GAAGGCCACGAAGACGACCACGACGACCACGCCCACGAGGACGATGGCCACGGCCACGCCCACGGAGCGGAAGATCCGCACGTGTGGTTCGACCCCCACCGCGTGGCGGAGGCGCTGCCCACCCTCGCCCAAGTGCTCACGACGGAGGTGGGCCTCGACCAGGCCGCGGTCGAAGCGTGCTTGAACAGCTACGTGGCGGAACTGGAGGCGGTGGACGCCGAGATCGCCGCCAAGGTTGAGCAGCTACCCGCTGGGAGCCACAAGCTGGTCACCAACCATGAGGCGCTCGGGTACTTTGCGGACCGCTACGGGTTCGAGGTCATCGGCACGGTCATCCCGTCACCGTCGAGCATGGCGCAGACCAGTCCCGCCGGGCTCGAGGCGCTGGCCGAGATCATCGAGCACGAGCGAATCAAGGCCATCTTCGCCGAGACTCAGCACTCCGTCGACGACATCGAGGCCCTGGCCGCCCGGGTCGGCGACGTCGACGTGGTCACCCTCTACACCGGCAGCCTCGGGCCTGCTGGCAGCGGCGCTGATACCTACACCGGGTTCCTGCGCACCAACACCGATCTGATAGTCGACGCCCTTGGCTGAGCCGGGCTAGAACAGCCCGCCATGGAGTTCCTCACCGACCCCGTGGCATGGTGGTTCGACCCGTTCGCAACCAACGTGTTCATGCAGCGAGCCCTCTACGCGGGCCTGCTCGCGGTGCTCACCACGTCGGTCGTCGGCACCTGGGTGGTTCTGCGGGGCATGAGCTTCCTCGGCGACGCCCTGGCCCACGGCGTGCTGCCCGGGATTGCGCTGGCGTTCATTATCGGGGTGCACACCACCATTGGCGCCTTCGTAGCGGCAATCGTCATGGTGTGGGGCATCAACATGATCCGCAGGTGCTCGCCGCTTCCCGACGACACCTCGATAGGGGTGCTGTTCGTCGGGTTCCTGGCGCTGGCCGTGGCCATCATGTCCAGTTCATCGGGGGCGTACACCGGGGACTTGAACCGGTTTCTGTTCGGATCGATCACGGGCGTCAGCACAGCGGACCTCCGACGCCAGATCATCGCGGCCGGGATCTCGCTCGGCGGTGTGGCCGTGTTCTACCGGGCGTTCCTGGTCATGACGTTCGACTACGCTCAGGCGCAGGTTCTCGGCCTCCGGCCCCGCCTCGCCCACGGTGTGCTGCTGGTGCTCCTAGCCACCTCCATCGTCGCCTCGTTCGAGGCGGTGGGGAACCTGCTGGTGTTCGCCTTTCTGATCGCCCCGCCGGCCACTGCCGTGCTGCTGGTCCGTCGGGTGCCGCGCATCATGGCTGCGGCGGTCGCGGTCGGTATCGCTTCCGTGGTGGTCGGCCTGCTGACCAGCTACCACTACGACACTGCCGCCGGGGCCACCATGGCCCTGACAGCTGTCGTGGTCTTCCTGGCGGTGCTCACTGTCAAGGCGCTGCTGCAAGCCCTCGCCGGGAGCCGCGGCCGGGCTCGCGCTGCGGCGGCTGCCTGACCGGCTATCGGGTTAGCCGAGCCGGTCGGCGGCGACCTCGCGGCCGACGTCGCGGGCCGCGTCCGAGATCCGGATGCGCTGGGCGTCGAAGTCCTGCCCCCGGGTGGCGTCGAGCGCCAACCGCGAGGTCGTGCCCAGCTTGTCGGCCGACGGGTCGAGGGCGCTGCCCGGCAGCCCGTCGATCACGATCATGTCCTGGTCGGGCTGGAAGTGGGTGGCCAACGCCCAGAGCACCTCCTCGTCCCTGGTGACATCGACGTCCGCGTCGACGGCCACAACCGTCTTGAGGTACGGGTCCCAGCCCAACAGTCCCAGCAGCGCCTGGCGGGCCTCGCCCGGCCGGCGCTGGTCGACCGCGATGTAACAGTGGAAGTGCGTACCCGAATGGGGATAGTGCACGGCGGCCACTGATCCGAATCGATCCTTGAGCTTGGCGATCATCTCCGCCTCGCGGGGCACCCGTCCAAGGTTGAGGTGCTCGTGCGAGTTCCCGCCGACCACGTCGACCCAGACCGCGCCGTTGCGCTGCATGACCGTGCACACGTCGATGCGGTTGCGGGTCGAGCGGTCCGACGAGTATCCGGAGAACTCGCCGAAGGGACCTTCGTCCTCATCGGCGGCCGGGTCGATCTCGCCCTCAAGCACGACCTCGGCCGCGGCCGGAACGCGCAGGCCGTGCTTGGGCGTGCGCACGACCTCGAGGGGTGCTCCCATCAGCCCGCCCGCGATCTCGCGCTCGTCGACGCCGAAGGCGACCCGGGCCGATGCCGCCAGCATGAACAGCGGGTGGGCTCCGATGACCATGGCCACCGGGAGCGGCCTGCCCATTGCAGCCGCGTCCTGCAGCAGCCGCCAGAGGTCGCCGCGGGAGTGGAGGCTCGTACCCAGCGACGTCGGTGAGGCAACCACCGACCGGTGGTAGCTCAGATTGCCGCGTCCTGTCTCGGCCTCCTCGGCCACGACGATCCCGCTCGTGATGTAGGGGCCGAGGTCGGTGGCAAAATGGGTCAGCAGAGGCAGGTTTCGTAGGTCGACGCGGTCTCCGGCATCAACCCGGTCGGTGATGGGCCCGTCGTCCGCCTCAGCCATCTCCATGGCATCCGCAGCCAGCCGCTGGTACCTGTCGTGGAGCTCGCCCGGTCGAGCGCCCAGCATCCTCTCGATGCGCAGGCGGGAGGCGAAGAGGTTGGTGACCACCTCCCGGTCGGAGCCCTCGACGTTGGGGAAGCGCAGCAGCGGATGCTGACCCCGCTCGGCCAGCTCCCACACGACCGCGGTGATGTCCTGGTCCAGCGAGACCGGACGATCGACGGCGCAGACGTCGTCCGGGTGCGCGGCCTCGTAGTCACGAAGGAAGTCTTGGAGGCCCTGGCCGGTCACAGTAACGAGGCGCGCTGCCCGGTTTCCCGCTCTTGTTCGCTGCGCTCACGGGCCGCTCGGGCCACGGCCTCGCTCCGCGCTGTACGAGAATCTCCCATGGTCGGCCTATCCGCTCGGCCTCAGGCGATGGGGGTGCCGTAGCTGCCGTCGGCCAGCTGCTGCTTGGCGTCTTCGACGGTGGCGGGAGGGGCGGTGGGGGTTATGCCGACGAGCCGGGCGATGTTGTTGCCCATGTAGTCCTCCAACTGATCCTCGCTGGCGTTGATTCCCTGGGGGGCGTCGTGGCACAACACCTCGAGATGGGTAAGCCACATGCCCGGGTCGTTCGGGGGTGAGTCAGTGCCGAACACAAGGCGATCCCGCGGCATCTCCTTGGCGAACTCGACGATGCGGGACTGCAGCAGCCAGCCCGACTCGCCGTACACGTTGGGGGAGTCCATGATCATCCAGAAAGCCTCGAAGCAGTAGACGCCGCCGGTTTGAACCCCGAAGTGCCCGATGATGAAGTCCACGTTCGTGAACTCGCGGATGATGGGGTAGAACTGCGTCGGGATCGAGTACGGGCCGTCACCGGTGTGGATCAGCACTACCACGCCCAACTCGTCGCACTTGCGCATGGCCGGACGCAGCCAGTCCAGCGCCCGATCGGGCCGGTAGGCGTGCATGTTGGCGTGCAGCTTGAGCATCTTGAACCCGTACTCCTTGACGTGGAACTCGAGCTCGGCCGCCCCGTTCTCGGGCCCGAAGCGAGGGTTGAAGTTGAAGTTGCCGATGAAGCGGTCCGGGTAGCGCTGGGTCAACTCGGCCACGTAGGCCATGTAGTCGCGGATGCCCTCGCGCCCCGAGCGCCCACCGTCGCGCCACGCCGTATTGCCCGGGGGCGGCTGGATGAAGCCCATGTCGATGCGACGCGGCTTGCCGTTGATCCAGTACGGCCCGTCCATCATCTCCAGCATCCGCTCCCCGGTGAACGGCTCACCGGTATGGCGCCACGCCTCGTCAACGATGTTGGTGGGATGCAGGTGGGTGTCAATGATCATGCGGATGGCTCCTTGTCTCGCGCCACGCAGCGCCGGAGGCGCCCGGCCAATTCTTGTTGATCCAGGTTCTTCCCGATGAAGACCGCCCGGCTGTCTCGATGCGGTCCCTCCCACCGGTCGAGATCGTGCATCTCGAAGATCCGGTGTACGCCCTGCAACGCGACCCGCCGATCGTTCCCGGCGACGGCCAGAACTCCCTTCCACCGCAGCAGGTCGGCACCGTAGTCGGCGGCGATGTCACGGGCAGCCGCCTCGACCAGATCTCGGTTGAGTTCCCCGGAGATCCTGACGGAGCAGGTCTCCACTTCGGGGTCGTGGCTGTGCACGTAGTGGGTCTCCAGGAACGAGGGCTCGGTCGCGGCGCGCTGCGACACCTCGAACGCCTGGATGCCCAAGATGGCGTCCAGGTTCACCCGCGCGTAGCTGGACCGATCGATCTCCGAGCGTTGGTTGAACTCCCTGATGCGACCCTCGATCCGCTCGACGGTGCCGTCGTCGACGAGATCGACCTTGTTGACGATGATCCGGTCTGCACTGACGATCTGGTCGACCGCCTGGCTGTTGATCCCGTCGTAGCGCACATCGTCGAGGTGCTGCTCGATGTGTTTCGAGTCGATCAGCGTGACGATGGCATCCAGGGCTACCTCCTCGAGGACCGAGTCGTCCACGAAGAAGGCCTGGGCGACAGGCATCGGATCGGCCAGGCCGCTGGTCTCGACGAGGATGTAGTCGAGACGGTCGCGGCGGCTCATCAGCCTTCGGATCACCTCCAGCAGGTCGCCGCGCACGGACGCGACGCAGCAGATGCAGCCGTTGCTCATCTCGTAGATCTCCTCCTCCGAAGAGACCACCAGGTCGGAATCGATGTTGATCTCGCCGAATTCGTTCTCGATGATGGCGATGCGCTTGCCGTGGTTCTCGCGCAGGATGTAGTTGAGCAGGGTGGTCTTGCCCGACCCGAGGAAGCCGGTCAGGATGGTGACCGGCAGCTTCGGTTGCGGGCGGGGAGTCAAGACCTCGCCTTGGCAGTCGGCGGTGCCGCTCTGCAGGCGAGCTGTGCTACCGACCATCTCTCCGCTAGCGGCCCTCGTCCGGAGGCCAGTCCTGGACTTCCTGGTCGATCCGGTTCCAGAAGGCTTGGCGCACAGCCCTCCTGAGGCGGTCCTGGCCTCGCAGGCTTCCTCCGATCACGTTCTCCACCGCGTAGAGCAGGTCGCCGTCCAGGGACTCGGGTATGCGCGGGCGCTGGTCCAGCAGGGCGTCGAACTCGTCGTCGCTGGCCCGGTAGAGCCAGCTCTCCGCGAACTCGGTCGCGGCTGAGGCGACCGAATCGACCGGGTCATAGGTGTCGGAGGCAGCGTCATCAGGAGTGCGCCGGCGCCTGATGAACCTCGACAGGTCGTCCTTGGTCAACTTGATGACCTCGTCCGATTCGGTGACCAGGCCGGCCGGCGGATCCCTGCGCTCGTCACGGGATGCGATGGTGATCAGGATCACGCGCAGTCCCAGATCTTGGACCTCGCTGACGCAGTCGAGCAGATCCTCGTCGGCCGACAGGAGGAAGGCGTCGCAGATGGCCCGCTCGCGGGCGAGCGTGGAGAGGTCGCGCCTGATGGCTGCGCCCATCGAAGACTGCGGATCCCGGCCGGTGCCGGTCTGAAGTCGCAGCTTCATGTTGGGCAGCGTCGCCACCAGCTGCTGGGCCGGGGTGGGCACGCCGTCGCCGGATGTGTCGTACCAGTAGGTGCGAAGAGGCTGGAGATCGGACACGTCGGTGGCGAGGCCGATGAGGAAGTCGTTGGCGCCGAGACCGTAGAGGAGGATCTCCTGGCGGTCGGGGCTGTTGCAACACAACATGCCGCCCTCTGTGTAGAGGTACTCGGCGTCAACGAATATCGCGTAGCGGTCCATGGCGGCGTCACCCTTCACATCAGCGCGACGTCCTGCCGGACCCCACGCCGTTGGGCCGGGATCCCAAAGGGTCCCCCCAGCTTAGCCGACCCCCTAGATGATCCCTGCATCCAGCGTGGTACGCCCCCTGGGACTCGAACCCAGAACCTGCGGATTAAGAGTCCGTTGCTCTGCCAAATTGAGCTAGAGGCGCTCGGTGAGCGCCCAACGATAGCGCGCGGGTGACCGAGGGGAGTCGAACCCCCGACCTCCGGGACCACAACCCGGCGCTCTAACCTACTGAGCTACGGCCACCACGACCGCCGAAGCGGGCAAATCACAAGCCTACCGCTCGGTAGACTCAGCGTGCCCCCGTAGCTCAACTGGAAAGAGCGGAGGGTTTCTACCCCTCAGGTTGCGGGTTCGAGTCCTGTCGGGGGTGCGGGCGCTGGTAGGTACAGCAAGACGGACTGAGGAAGCGAGACGCGCCGTGGCCGACCTCGACAAAGCCAGGAGCCTGGGCTTGGAGATCCTCGGCCGGGCCGGGATCGAGGTCGGAGGAGACCAGCCTCGCGACATCGCCGTGCACGACGACCGCTTCTGGGCGCGGGTGCTTGCAACACGCGAACTCGGTCTGGGCGAGTCGTACCAGGACGGCTGGTGGGACGCCAACCAACTCGACGAGTTCGTCGCCCACGTGCAGACACTGGACCTGCGCTCGCTGGTGCGGCCCGGACCCGGGCTGCTGCTGCACATCGCCCGGGCCCGCGCATCGAACCACCAGACCGTGCGGCGGTCACGCAGGAACGCGGGCGCCCACTACGACATCGGTAACGACCTCTACGAGCGGATGCTCGACAAGCGCATGATCTACTCGTGCGGCTACTGGCGGCGGGCCGAGGACCTGAACCGGGCCCAGGAGGACAAGCTCGAGCTGGTCTGCCGCAAGCTGCAGCTGGAGCCGGGCATGAGGCTGCTAGACATCGGCTGCGGCTGGGGCGGCTTCGCCCGGTTCGCGGCCGCCGAGCACGGTGCGACGGTCACGGGCATCACACCGGCACACGAGCAGGCCCGTTGGGCTCGGGAAGCCTGCGCAGGCCTGCCCGTCGAGATCCGGGAATGCGACTACCGCGACGTGGAGGGCTCCTTCGATCGGATCGTGTCGATAGGGATGATGGAGCACGTCGGCCCGCGCAACCTCAAGACCTTCTTCGGACGCTGCGACCGCTTGCTGTCCAGCGACGGCATGATGCTGCACCACACCATCGGGTCGCTGGAATCGAAACATCACACCGACCCCTGGTTCGACAAGTACATATTCCCGGGCGGCGTAGTTCCGTCCCTGGCCCAGATCACGTCAGCCTGCGAACAGGACTGGATCATCGAGGACGTGCAGAACTTCGGGCCGTACTACGACCGAACGCTCATGGCCTGGCACCGCAACGTGACCGAGGCCTGGACGGATCTCACCGCCTACGACGAGCGCTTCCGCCGCACCTGGGACTACTACCTGCTGAGTTCAGCCGGATCGTTCCGAGCGCGGGCCCTGCAACTCTGGCAGATCGTGTTCACCCGCAGCCGCCGCCGCTCCGAGGTGTACCACCGGCCGGACTGACCCGGACGCGGCAGCTGCTCCGGGACTGCGGCCTCGCCCGTCCCTGCCGTTACTGAACTAGAACTGTGCCTGCTCGGTGCTGCCTTCGAGGGCGAGAGTGGACGCGGTGCCCCCGGAGATCACAGTGGCCACCTGGTCGAAGTATCCGGCTCCGACCTCACGCTGGTGGCGGGTGGCGGAATAACCGAGGGCCTCCATCGTCAGCTCGCCCTGCTGCAGCGCGACGTAGGCCTTCATGTCGTCGGACTCGTAGGCGTGCGCCAGCTCGAACGCCGACGCGTTGAGCGCATGCCAGCCGGCGAGGGTGATGAACTGGAAGGCGTAGCCCATGGCGCCCAACTCCTTCTGGAACATGGCGATCTGAGCGTCGTCCAGATGCGCCCGCCAGTTGAACGAGGGCGAGCAGTTGTAGGCCAGCATCTTGTCCGGGAACACTGCGTGGATGGCCTCGGCGAACTCCCGGGCCTCGTCGAGATCGGGCGTGGAGGTCTCGCACCAGAGCAGGTCGCAGTAGGGCGCGTAGGCGAGGCCGCGCTGGATCGGCGCCTGCAGTCCCGGCGTCGTCGCGAAGAACCCCTCCGCCGTGCGCTCGCCGGTCAGCCCGGCCCGGTCCCTGACATCGACGTCGCTGGTGATCAGGCCGGCGCTCAGCGCGTCGGTGCGGGCGACCAGGATGGTCTCCACACCCATGACGTCAGCAGCCAGCCTCGCCGCCCTCAGGGTGGCGAGATGCTGCGATGTGGGCACCAGCACCTTCCCGCCCATGTGGCCGCACTTCTTGGCCGAGCTGAGCTGATCCTCGAAGTGAACCCCGGCCGCGCCCGACTCGATCATGGCCTTCATCAACTCGAAGGCGTTGAGCGGGCCGCCAAACCCGGCCTCGGCGTCAGCCACGATCGGCAGCATGTAGTCGCGGCTCGGGTTTCCCTCGCTCTCGCTCCACTCGATCTGGTCGGCCCTTCGGAGCGCGTTGTTGAGGCGAGCGACCAGCGATGGCACGGAGTCCGCCGGATAGAGGGACTGGTCGGGATACACCTGCCCGGCGAGGTTGGCGTCGCCGGCCACCTGCCAGCCCGACAGGTACAGGGCGGGCAGCCCCGCCTTGGCGAACTGGATCGCCTGCCCGCCGGTCATTGCGCCCAGGGCGTGCACGTAGTCCATGCTGTGGAGGCGCTGCCAGAGCTTGGCCGCGCCGGCCCGGGCCAGAGTGCACTCGGGCGTCACCGACCCGCGCAGCCGTACTACCTCGGTCGCGGAGTAGTCGCGACAGGTGCTGTGCCAACGGGGGTTGTTCTCCCAGTCGGCCTCTAGAGCCTCGACCTGCTGTGCGAAGCTCGGACTTGCGTTCGTGACCTTCACCATCGATCGCCCTCCTGATGGAGCGGTGCGGCGCCGGCCAATGACCCACGGAGCCGGTGCCACCCCCATGCTCATCGCCTCAGAACCACAGAAGCCAGAATCTGCACTGCAGAGAAGCCTCCAAGTTGTTGGCCGACACAAGTTCTGCAATTCTTTCGCATATGGGTACCGAACCTGACCTCCTCGTGCTCGGCCGGCGCCTGCGCCACGTCCGCCGCACCCGGGGCCTCACCCTCGCTGACCTGGCTGAGCGCACCGGGCGGCCGCCGGCCTACCTGTCGCGGCTTGAGAACGGGAGGGTCGAGCCCCGCCTCGGCGTGCTCAGCGATCTCGCCGAGGCGCTCGACACCACCACGGCCGACCTTCTCGAAGACGCCCCACCGGACCGCCGCGCCGAACTCGAGTTGGAACTGCTGCGAGCTCAGGACCACCCGGCCTACGCGGAGCTCGGGCTGCCGCCGCTCAAGCCGTCCAGACGGCTCAGCGACGAGGTCCTCGAGCACCTGGCGGGCCTGAGCCGCGCCGTCTGCGAACGGGTCGCCCCGGTCGACACCACCGAGAGCGCCCGGAGGGCCAACTCGGAGCTGCGCGGTGAGATGCGCGACCGGAACAACTACTTCACCGATATCGAGCAGATCGCGGCTGAGGGGCTGGCCCGCGCTGGATACCCAGGTTCCGGCCCGATCAGCGAGCGGGTGCTCACCGAGCTCGTGAGCAGCTACGGCTTCCGCATAGAGCGAGTCGCCGGCCTGCCCCGCACGGCCCGCTCTATCACCGACACTCGCGACCGGGTGATCTTCATCGGCGACCAGGACGACCTGAAGGTGCGACAGGCCCGTTCCGTGGTGCTTCAGACGCTCGGACACTTCGCGCTGGAGCACTCCGACACGTCAGACTTCGGCGACTACCTCCGCCAGCGCATCGAATCCAACTACTTCTCGGCCGCCGTCCTCGCCCCCGAGGCGCCCGCGGTGGAGCTGCTGAGCGAGGCGAAACGCCAGGGCGACATCAGCGTCGAGGACCTCAAGGAGACGTTCTACATCTCCTACGAGATGGCAGCCCACCGCTTCACGAACCTGGCCACCGTCCACCTGGGCGTTCCCGTCCACTTCCTGCGTACCGACGCCGAAGGCGTGATCACCAAGGCGTACGAGAACGACGGGCTTCCGTTCCCGGTGACCTCCGACGGGGGACTGGAGGGAGAGCGGGTTCCCCGCCAGTGGGGGGCCCGGCAAGCCTGGGGAGCCGAGGGGCACTTCCTGTTGCACGAGCAGTACACGGTGCTCGACGTGGGCGAGTACTTCTGCATCACCTACATAGAGACCGAGCACGATCGCTACCCCTATGCGATCACGCTGGGCACGACGGTCGAGCACGCCCAGCACTTTCGCGGCTCCGAGACGCTGCGGCGTGAGCACGCACGCTCCCGGGACGTGGAGCCCGACCCCCGGCTCGTGCGCGACTGGGAGAGCGTGGCCTGGCCGTCGGCGGCCGAGCGCAGCCATGTGCTGTCGGCACTGCCGCCATCGCAGCGCTCCTTCGTGCCGTTCCCCGGCATCGACCTGCTCGACGTCTACCGCTTCCTGGACCGGCAGAGGCGCCGCCGAAACAGCTAGGGCTCGCTGGCGCACGGTCTCGTCGTGTAGCCTCAGCCCTGACACAGCGCATGCCTGAGACCGCCGCCACCATCCGCGTCCCCGCCAACCACCTGCTCGGGCCTCTGGTGGGCGAGCACGATGCGAACCTCCGCCAGCTTGAGAGCGCCTTCCCCGGCAGCCGCATCCATCTGAGGGGCAACGAGGTGAGCGTCCTCGGCGACGAGGCCGAGACCGTCGCCCGGGCGTTCGAGGAGTTGATCCTGCTTCTTGAGCACGGGCAGCGCCTCGACGTCCGTACCATCGACCGCACGATCGACATGGTGCGCAGCAACGTTCGAGCCTCGGAGGTCCTGACCCACGATGTGCTGCGAACGGCCGGAGGGCGGGTTGTGCGCCCGAAGTCGGCTGGACAGAAGCGCTACACCGACGTGATGGGCCAGAGCATCATCACCTTCGGGATCGGGCCGGCCGGAACGGGCAAGAGTTGGCTAGCGGTGGCCATGGCCGTGCGGGCGCTCAACGACGGCGAGGTGACCCGCATCATCCTTACCCGCCCCGCGGTCGAGGCGGGGGAGAGGCTGGGATTCCTCCCCGGCGACCTGATGGCCAAGGTCGATCCCTACCTGCGCCCCCTCTACGACGCGCTGTACGACATGGTGGGCAGCGAGGGAATGGAGCGGCTTCTAGAGCGAGGAGCTGTCGAGGTGGCGCCGCTGGCGTTCATGCGGGGCCGCACGCTCAATTCGAGCTTCATCATCCTCGACGAGGCCCAGAACACCACCCCCGAGCAGATGAAGATGTTCCTGACCCGCATCGGCTTCGGCTCCCGAGCTGTGGTCACCGGCGATGTCACCCAGGTGGACGTGGACGGCGGGCGCAGCGGCCTGGCGGGCATCGAGGAGCTGCTTGGAGGCATCGAGGGCATCGGGTTCGTCCATCTGAGCAGCCGCGACGTCGTTCGTCACCGCATCGTCGCCGACATCGTCACTGCCTACGACCGGGTCGGTCTCACGCGCGGAGACTCCGCCTAGATGGTGCCTGCGTCCTCCCCGGACGAGCCTGCCTGCGGAGCGGTGGTCCGCGCCTTCGACGAGACGTCCGGTCCGGCGGCAGGAAACGACCCGGTCGACACCGGGCGCTGGGCGAGGCTGGCCCGGGCCGTGCTGCGCGACGAGGGGGTCGGGTCCGGCGAGCTGGGCCTGCGGTTCGTGGACTCGGGTGCCATGGCTGAACTCAACCTGGCCCACATGGGCACGCCCGGACCCACCGACGTCCTCGCCTTTCCGATAGACGGCGGCCACGGCGGCGCGCCCGCATCCGAACCGACCGTGCTACTGGGCGACGTTGTGGTCTGTCCCGAATACGCGTCACGGACCAACGGCGACCCTGCTGCGTCGGGCAACCCCCGGCCCGCCGACGAGTTGGCCCTGCTGGTCGTGCACGGCGTGCTGCACGTACTGGGATACGACCACGCCCGCGAAGCGGAGGCCGTAGCCATGCAGACCCGCGAACAGCAGCTCTTGGCTGCACACCACCGACAACCGTGACCAGCCAGAACGAGCCCGGTGCCGGCCAGATGTCGCGTCGTGTTCGGAGACGGGTCGCGCGGGTGAGGAACGGGGCGCCACCGGTCAGCGAAGACGAGTTGATCGCCCTCACCGACGCCGCGGCTGAGGCTGACACCATCGAGGACGCCGAGCGCGACATGATTGCTTCCGCGCTTGCCTTGGACCGCACCGTGGTTCGCGAGGTCATGGCGCCCCGTGCCGACATGGTCACCGTCGACGCAGACATGACGGTGACCGCCTCGCTCGAGATAGCCATCAGCCGCGGCCTCAGCCGTCTGCCGGTGTGCCGGAACGACATCGATGACGTCGTGGGCGTCGTGCTGCTGAAGGATCTGGCCCGTACCGAGCGCTCGGGCGGCGGCGACCGTCCCGTCCATGAGTCGATGCGCCGCGCCATGTTCGTGCCCGAGACCAAGCGGGTGGACGAGCTGCTCTCCGAGATGCGCACCGCCGGAGGGCATCTGGCCATTGTCGTCGACGAGTACGGGGGCACGGCCGGGCTCGTCACCCTCGAAGACCTCGTCGAGGAGCTGGTGGGGGAGATCGTCGATGAGTTCGACTTGCCCGAGCCGCTCATGGAGCCCCTCGCCGGCGGCGAGGCGCTGGTGCACGGCCGCATGCCGGTCGATCAGCTGAACACCCTCGTCGGAGCGGCCTTGCCCGACGATGACTGGGACACCGTCGGCGGCCTGATCTTCAGCACGCTGGGCCATGTGCCCGAAGTGGGCGAGACGGTGGAGGTCGACGGCCTCAGGCTGCGGGTGGAGCACATGGAGGGCCGCCGCATCACCCGGGTGAGGCTCACCCGGACGTGAAGCATCCCGAGGCCGAGCGCAGCGAGGCCGCGGGACCGAGCGGCCCGCGAGCGCAGCGAGGGGGAGCGGGAGACACGGCCCGAGCGGCCCGGGAGCGCAGCGAGCATGAGCGGAAGACACAGCCCGAGTCGGGCTCGCATCGGTGCGGCATCGTCGGGCTGGCGGGACGCCCCAATGCGGGCAAGTCGACGCTGATCAACAGGATCGTCGGGCAGAAGGTGTCGATCGTCTCGGACAAGCCCCAGACCACCCGCACCGAGTTGCGGGGGGTGCTCACCCGTCGTGACGCCCAAGTGATCCTGGTCGACACGCCCGGCATACACAAGCCTCGCACCGCACTCGGGCGCCGGATGAACGCCGCCGCCAACGAGGCGCTGCACGGAATCGACGTGACATGCCTGGTGATCGACGCATCGGCTCCCTACGGCCGCGGCGACGCCTTCATCGCCCGGTCGCTGCCGGCGGACTCCGTTGTGGTCGTGACCAAGGCCGACCTGGTGGGACCTCAGGCGATGCTGGAACAGCTCGCCGCCCTTTCAGAGTTGGACTTCGAGGCGTACTTCCCGGTGAGCGGACGCACCGGCCAGGGTGTGGAGGCGCTGGTGGAGCACCTCGTGGGCCGCCTGCCCGAGGGCCCGGCCCTCTACCCGCGAGGCACCGTCTCGGACGCTCCGGAGGCCTTCCGGGTGGCCGAGTTGGTGCGGGAACAGCTCCTGGCCGCCACACGCGACGAGCTGCCCCATTCGATCGCGACCCGGGTGACCGAATGGGATTGGCCCCTGATCCGCTGCGAGATCATCGTTGAGCGCCCCTCCCAGAAGGCGATCGTGATCGGCAGGGGCGGATCGATGCTCAAAGCGGTCGGGACGGCGGTGCGCTCGCAGCTCCCTGAGGGCGCCTACCTGCAGCTCGCAGTCAGAGTCGACAAGAACTGGCAGCGACGCGCCGGATAAGGCGCGCCACGTCGGCGGGTCACGCGGTAGCTTCAGAGTAATGATCACTGCGGCGTTGGACTTGGACCGCGTCCCCTCGCACGTCGCGTGCGTGATGGACGGCAACGGGCGCTGGGCCCAGTCCCGGGGCCTGCCCCGCACCGAGGGTCACAGGGCTGGCGAGGAGGCGCTGTTCGACGTGGTGGACGGGGCTCTCGACATCGGTGTCGAGTGGCTCACCGTCTACGCGTTCAGTACTGAGAATTGGCGACGCCCACCCGACGAGGTCCGCTTCCTGCTCGAATTCAACGAGGACATCCTGCTGAGGCGCCGGGACGACCTGCACGAGAGGGGCGTGCGGATCCGGTTCGTGGGCCGCCGCGACCGCCGGGTGCCCAAGAAGCTGATCCAGCTCATGGACGACGCAGTGGAGCTGACCAGGCGCAACCGCCGGATGACCTTCACCATCGCCTTCAACTACGGCGGGCGGGCGGAGATCGTCGACGCGGTCAGGGCGGTCGTCAACTCCGGCATATCAGCCGACAGGATCACCGAGCGCACGATCGCCTGCCGCCTCTACGACCCCGAGATGCCGGAGCCCGACCTCATGATCCGCACCTCCGGGGAGTGCCGCACCTCCAACTTCCTGCTCTGGGAGCTGGCCTACAGCGAGCTGTACTTCACCGACACGGCGTGGCCCGACTTCCGCCGCGGGGACCTCTATGAGGCGATAAGGGTCTACCAGGAGCGCGAGCGGCGGTTCGGGCGGGTCTCGCCCAACGGCGCGAGCGCGGCCATCACGTCCAACGGCGACGGCAAGAGGCGAGACAGCCCGGGCTAGGGCGATGAGCCTCTACCGCGACGAGGCGGTGGTGCTGCGCACCTGGAAGCTGGGCGAGGCGGACCGCATCGTGAACTTGCACACACTGGCTCATGGCAAGGTCCGCGCCGTGGCCAAGGGGGTGCGGCGCACCCGCTCGAAGTTCGGCGCCCGCCTGGAGCCGGCCTGCCACGTGGCGGTGCAGCTGTACCGAGGTCGCGGCGAGCTCGACACTCTCACCCAGGCTGAGACCATCGACCGCTTCACGAGCCTCCGGTCCGACCCCGACAGCTTCGCCCGAGCCTCCGCCATGCTGGAGGCCGTCGATCATCTGGCGCCCGAGACCGGAGGCGACCCTGACCGCCATGTGATGCTCGTCCGGGCCCTGACCACGCTGGACCGCGTCGACAGCGAGTTGGTCGTGGCGGGTTTCTTCTTGAAGCTGCTGGCTCTGGAGGGCGTGCAGCCCGAGCTCGGCAGCTGCGTGGCCTGTGGAGCGGGCGAGCCTTTCGAGGCTCTCGACATAGAAGCCGGCGGGGTGCTGTGCCACCGGTGCCGCCATGGCCGGCCGATCAGCCGGGAAGCCCTGGAGATGCTCCGCCAGATCCTCGGCGGCCAGCTGGGAGCGGCATTGCGCCGGCCGGCCGACGACGCCACCGCCGAGGTGACGGCCATCGCCACGGCGGCGATCGAGTCCCATCTGGAGCGGCGGCTGCGATCGGTGACCGTGCTGGACCGCCACTAGAGGCCGAGCTTGCGAGGCCGTGGCCCGAGCGGCCCGTGAGCGGAGCGAACAAGAGCGGGAGACACGGCTGCGCCGCGAGGCGGTGACTGCCTGTCCACGTTGCCGCTTAGCCTTGGCGTCTGTGACTGAGTCCCGCCCTAGCCCTGAGTTGTTCGACGCGATCGTCAACCTCTGCGTGCGGCGCGGCTTCGTGTTCCGCTCCGCGGAGATCTACGGCGGCTTCCGTTCGGCCTACGACTACGGGCCGCTGGGAGTGCTGCTGCTGCGCAATGTCAAAGAGCAGTGGTGGAAATCGATGGTGCAGTTCCGCCACGACGTGGTCGGCCTGGACGCTTCGATCCTGTCGCCACCCGCGGTGTGGGAGGCCTCCGGCCATCTCGAGAACTTCACCGACCCCATGGTGGACTGCCGCACGTGCGGGCTCCGCTTCCGCGCCGACAAGCTGGATGACCCCGATGCCTGCCCCGAGAGCGGGGAGCGGTGCCAGTTCACCGAGCCGCGGCAGTTCAATCTGATGTTCGCCACCCACGCCGGGCCGGTGGCCGACTCCGCGGCGCAGGTCTACCTCCGCCCCGAGACGGCCCAGGGCATGTTCATCAACTTCGCCAACGTGCTGCGAACCAGCCGCAAGAGCCCGCCGTTCGGTATCGCCCAGATCGGGAAGTCGTTCCGCAACGAGATCACGCCGGGCAACTTCGTGTTCCGCACCCGCGAGTTCGAGCAGATGGAGATGGAGTACTTCGTCCCGCCGGACGAGGCCACAGCCTGGTTCGAGCACTGGTGCGAGGCCCGCCACCAGTGGTACCTGGACCTGGGCATCGGGGGTGAGAGGCTGCGGCTGCGGGCCCACGACGACGACGAGCTGAGCCACTACTCGTCGGCCACCTCCGACGTGGAATTCCTGTTCCCCTGGGGCTGGGACGAGCTCGAGGGCATCGCCAACCGGGGCGACTACGACCTGCGCTGCCACTCCGAGCACTCCGGGGAGCGCCTCGAGTTCTTCGACCCGGCCACCGGCGAGCACTACGTGCCCCATGTGATCGAGCCGGCCGCGGGCGCGACCCGGGCCGCCATGGCGTTCTTGATGGACGCCTACCACACCGAGGTCGTCAACGACGCCGAGCGGGTTGTGCTCCGGCTCGACCGGCGGCTGGCGCCGTACCAGGTGGCGGTGCTGCCCCTGTCGCGCAAGGACGTGCTGGTGCCGGTGGCGCAGCGGGTGTTCGACCTGCTCAAGGGCCGCTGGAGCTCAGACTACGACGAGACCCAGGCCATCGGGCGCCGCTACCGGCGCCAGGACGAGATCGGCACGCCGCTGTGCGTGACCGTCGACTTCGACACCCTCGAGGACGACGCGGTCACGGTGCGCGACCGCGACTCCATGGCCCAGGACAGGGTGAGCATCGACCGGCTCGTCGACTACCTCGCAGACCGGCTCCAGTAGTCCATCCGCCGGCGGGCGGATCGGTGTCCGGCGGGACTGGTATGTTCGCCCCGATGGGGATCGTGGCGGACGACATTGCCCGGGTTCGGGCGGCCACCGACATCGTCGCCATCATCGGCGAGCACACCGAGATCAAGCGCTCCGGGAGGCAGTGGATGGCCCGCTGCCCGCTGCACGGTGAGCGCACGCCGTCAATGTCGGTGTCGCCCGACAAGGGCGTGTACTACTGCTTCGGCTGCCAGCGCAGCGGCGACGTCATCACCTTCGTGCAGGAGATCGAGGGGCTCGACTTCGCGGGTGCGGTCGAGCTGCTGGCCGGGCGGGCCGGGATACAGGTGCAGTACACCAGCCGGGACGAGAGCGCGGCCCGGAGCCGCCGGCGGCGGCTGCTGGAGTCGGTGGCCAAGGCCAGGGACTTCTACCACCAGCGGCTGCTCGACGGAAAGGACGCGGGCTCGGCCCGGCACTATCTCAGGTCCCGGGGCTACGACGGGGACCTCGTGCGCCGCTGGAAGATGGGTTGGGCGCCCGACGGGTGGGACCATCTGGCCAAGCATCTGAGGCTCTCTGACGAGGACCTGCGCGACTCGGGTCTCGGGTTCGTGAACCGCGGCGGGCGCCAGCAGGACTTCTTCCGGGGCCGGATCCTGTTCCCCATAACCGACGAGCGAGGTGATCCGGTCGGCTTCGGAGGCCGGATCATGCCGGGGGTCGACGGCCCCAAGTACCTCAACACCTCGACCGACGCCAAGACCTACGACAAGAGCCGGGTCCTGTACGGGCTGCACGAGCACCGCAAGGAGATCGTCAAGGCCGGTCGGGCCGTGGTGTGCGAGGGCTACACCGACGTGATCGGATGCGCCGAGGCCGGCATCGAGCTGGCCGTGGCCACCTGCGGCACCGCCCTGACCGAGGAGCATGTGCGGCTGCTGAAGCGGTTCTCCGCCAGCCGGCTGGTGCTGGCCTTCGACGCCGACGCCGCGGGAGCCGCGGCGGCAGGCCGCGTGTACGCGTGGGAGCGCGAGTACGAGCTGGAGGTGATGGTGGCCGATCTGCCCGCCGGCAAGGATCCCGGCGACCTTGGCCGCTCCGAACCGGAGGCTCTCCATGAGGCGATTGAGAACGCCCTGCCCTTCCTGCAGTTCCGGGTGGATCGAGCCCTCGCCGGCGCGGACCTGTCCACTATCGAGAGTCGGGCCCGATCCGCCGAGCGGGCCGTCACCGTGGTCAACGAGCACCCTGACCCGATGGTGCGCGACCCCCACGTAATCGAGATCGCCGACCGCTGCCATGTGGATCCCGACCATCTGCGCCGCTTCGCAACCGGCGGGCCGAGCATGGCGCCGGTCCGTGCCGCGGACGGTGACAGGTTCCGGCCCCCGGCCGGCGAGCGCCTGACCCCCGAGGACGAGGCGCTGCAGTTGGCCATACACCGGCCGAGCGAGGTGGCCCACCGTCTGCACTCCACCCTTTTCGGCGATCCGGTGCACCGCGAGGCCTTCGAAGCCCTTGAGCGCACTGGGGGAGTGGTGGAGGCGTCCGACCAGGTGTCGGGCCCGGCGGCGCAGCTGCTGCACCGGCTGGCCGTCGACGCGGGCAACGCGTCCGTCGAGGATGTGCTCGCCCGTGTGGCCCGCCTCACATCCGGCCGCGCCATGAACGACCTGCGCCGCATGGCGGCCTCCGCCGACGATCCCGCCATGCGCCAGCAGTACAGCACCAGCGTCGCCTGGCTGAAGTCTCAGTCCGAGCGGCTCGATGAGCGGAACACCCGCGCCGACACCTTGGCGGTCCTGCTGCCGTGGCTAGTAGAGCACGGGCGCCGATCCGAGGCGTCCGTGTCGGGCTCGCTGGTAGCCTCACAGGCTGATCCGGGGTAGCTCAACTGGCAGAGCAAGCGGCTGTTAACCGCTAGGTTGTGGGTTCGAGCCCCACCCCCGGAGCCGCAGCGATAGGGTCGAAGTGGGCTCGTAGCTCAGTGGTCAGAGCAGGGGACTCATAATCCCTTGGTCGTGGGTTCGATCCCCACCGAGCCCACCGGCGGCGCGGACTGACACTCGGACCCGGGACTGCGATGGACCTGAACTGGAGCGAGACGCAGGCTGCCATGCGCCGGGAACTGCGCCATTGGCTGGAGCGCAACCTGGCCGAGTGGCGGGCCGAGATCGGCGTCGAGCTCTCCGGTGACACCCGCGAGGGGTTCGCCCAGCAGCTGCTGTGGGAACGACGCCTGTACGAGGCGGGGTGGTCGGCCGTGGCCTGGCCCGAGGCCTACGGCGGGCGCGACGGAACGCTGTGGGACTGGCTCATCTTCGAGGAGGAGTACTGGCGGTCGGGGGCTCCCCAGCGGGTCACACAGAACGGCATCCAGATCCTGGCGCCGTCAATCTTCGAGCACGGAACCGAGGACCAGAAGGACTTGCTGCTGCCGCGCATCGCCGCAGCGGAGGACCTGTGGTGCCAGGGCTGGTCCGAGCCGAACGCCGGCAGCGACCTGGCCGGGGTGTCGAGCCGGGCCCGGCGGGTGTCCGGCGGCTGGGTGCTGGACGGCCAGAAGACATGGACCACCCGGGGCGCGTTCTGCACCCACCTCTTCGGGCTGTTCCGTTCCGACCCCGAATCTGAGCGCCACCGCGGGCTGACCTATCTGCTGGTGCCGCTGGACCTCGACGGGATCGTCGTGCGGGGATTCGGTCGCCTCGACGGTGACGAAGGCTTCGCCGAGGTGTTCTTCGCCGAGGCGTTCCTGCCCGACGACGCCGTAGGCACGAGCGTGGTTCTGGGGGAGGTGGACCGCGGCTGGAGCGTGGCCGTGTCGGCGGCTAGCACCGAGCGGGGGCTGCTGCGATCGCCGGGCCGCTACCAGGCCACCGTGGCCGGCCTGCTCGATCTGTGGGCGGAGCGCGGCGGGGCCGCGGCCATGCGCCGCCGCATCGCCGCGGCCTGGATGCTCGTCGACGCATACCGCCTCCAGACCCTCCAGACGGTCACCACCCTCCTCGACGGCGGCGACATCGGCTCGGAGGCCAGCCTGGCCAAGGTGTGGTGGTCAGAGCTCGACATCGAGCTGCACGAGATCGCCCTGGACCTGCTCGGCGCCGACGCGGAACTGGAGGGGCCGTGGAGCAAGGGACACCAGTTCTCGCTGGCCGGTCCCATCTATGCCGGCACCAACGAGGTGCAGCGCAACATCGTGGCCGAACGCGTCCTCGGACTGCCCCGATGAGATTCGGGCTCGACGAGGACCGCGAGGCGCTGCGTTCGACGGCCCGAGACCTGCTGGCCGAGCTGTGCCCGCCGGCGGCGGTGCGGGCCTCCTGGACCCAGGAGCCGGATCCCGCGGCATGGCGCGCCCTGGCCGACGCAGGAGCTCTAGCCGTCCTCGTCCCAGAGTCCGAAGGAGGTCTGGGACTCGACGAGACGTACCTGGTGGGTGTGGTGGAGGAGGCGGGCCGGGCGGCGCTGCCCCATCCGCTGACGGCGACCGCACTGGTGGCCGCGCCCCTGGGCATAGTGGACACGACCGCGACGACGGACCTGGGCGCCTCCGGCGCGATCGTTCCTGCGGCCACCTACGCCGAGGCCTTCCTGCTCCGCTCAGACGACGGGCTGCGGCTCTACGAAGCCGACGAGTTGGAGATCGAGCCGGTGGAGACTGTGGACGCCTCCAGGCGCTGCGCTCGGGTGAGCCCCCTGGCACCCGGAGAGCTGGTGACCGACGACGCGGCCGCGGTGGTGGCCGCGTTCGAGCGGGGGGTGCTCGGCACCGCGGCCGAACTCCTCGGCCTGAGCCACAGGATGCTGGAGCTCACCGTGGACTACGCGGCTCAGCGCCACCAGTTCGGCAAGCCGATCGGGAGCTTCCAGGCCGTGAAGCACCACCTGGCCAATGCCCGGATCCAGATCGAGTTCGCCGGTCCGGCAGTGCTCTATGCCGCCTATGCCATGGCCCACGGTCTCGCCGATTCCGGCCGCGCCGTGTCGCAGTCCAAGTGGCTGGCCGGCAATGCGGCCGCGGTCACCGGACGGGCCGCCCTGCAGTGCCACGGCGCCATCGGCTACACCACCGAGCACGACCTGCACCTCTACCTGAAGCGCTCATGGGCGCTGGCCCGCTCCTGGGGCGGCGCAGACTTCCACGCCGACCGCGTCGCCGCTTCGATCGGACTGTAGAAACGCGCCATACTGTGCCCGCCCCCTCAGAGCGGCGCGTCTTGTGCAGAGAGGAGAACGTTTGTGAGGATCGGTGACAGGGTCCCCGACTTCGAAGCAACCGACCAGCACGGCAACACCGTGGTACTGCGCGACCTGCTCAAGGTCGGCCCGGTCGTGATGTACTTCTATCCCAAGGCCATGACGGCCGGTTGAACGCGCCAGAGCTGCCATTTCCGCGACTTGTCGGCCGAGTTCGCCGAGTTCGGCGCCAGTGTCGTGGGAATCAGCGCCGATCAGGTTGATCGGCAACTCGAGTTCGACGATGCCAACGCACTGGGCTTTCCGCTGCTGTCAGACCCGGGGCGCGACATCGCGCGCCGCTTCGGCGTGATCCGCAAGGGCTTGCTTCCGAACAAGCGAAAGACGTTCGTGATCGGCCGCGGCGGCTCGGTGCTGACCACGGTGCGCTCCGAGTTGAACATGCGCATCCACGCCGACCGAGCCCTGGAGACGCTGCGGAAGACGATCGATCCCTGACCGCAGGCCGCGTTGCGGGCTGCCGGGGCTGCCTGTCACTTCCGCTCTTGTCCGCTGCGCTCACGGGCCGCTCGGGCCACGGCCTCGCCCGTATGGGCCGGATTGCGCCTACCTGCTCGGCCTCTAGAGCTCGCCGAGCCAGGCCGGCGCCCGGTCGAGGAGGAACTCGCAGACGCTGCGGGCCCGGTCGAGCATCTCGCACAGCACTTCGAGATCCTGCCCGAGATAGATCCTGCTGAGGGCCAGTTCGACGCGCCCCTCGATGTTCACGGTCCGTTCGGCGGCGTCGGTCACGGCCGCCACCCTGTCGACTGCCGAGACCTGCAGCGGCAGCTCGGGACCGCCCACCGCGGCGATATCGGTGGCGAGGACCAGAAGGTCCGGACCCAGGTGCAGCGGCGGCAGCACGAAGCTGAGCGTCATCGGCACGGTGATGGCGTCGTCGGGGTCCTCATCCTCGGGGCGGCTGTTCACGTCGTCCTCGAACGTCAACAGGGTGCGCGATTCGGCCTCGAGGCACAGCACCATGTCCAGCGGCCCGCCGCAGGCGTCGTCGGGGTGCAGCTCGATCTCCCACGTCTGCCGGTTGGAGTACGTCTCCACATAGTGCCGGTCGCCGTGGACGTGGAAGCCGTGCTCTGACACGTGGTCCTTGAGATTGGCGACGAACCCGTGCAGATCGATCAGCGACACGCAGGTCCCCCTTGTATCGAACGTTGACTCCGGCAACCGAGCGGCACTGTATCGCGCCGGACACGGGGTGTGACTCGATGGGCTGGTCTGGTTCACTGGCACCGATGCCCCGCGACTTTCTCGATGTTCTGAATGCCGCCGCCGATGCCGCGGTAGAGGCTCTGGCCGGTTGCACCGACTGGGGCCCCACGGGGCGCAAGCCGGGCCAGTACGGCTTCGACCTGGCCGCCGACGAAGCCGCCACCGCCGCGCTGCGCGACGGCGGGTTGCGCGTGCTCAGCGAGGAGAGCGGCCTCGAGGCCGGAGACGGGCCCGTGGCCGTTTTGGACCCGGTAGACGGATCCACCAACGCGTCGCGGGGCATCCGCTACTTCGCCACCAGCATCTGCGTGGTTGAGGGAGGCGTTCCCGCGGCCGCCGTCGTGCACGACCACGGAAACGGCGAGCGCTTCGAGGCCGTCAACGGAGGCGGCGCCTACCGCGACGGGATCCGCCTGGCTCGCAGGGAGGAGCAGTCGCTGCGCTCCGCGGTGGTTGCCGTCAACGGGCAGGCGCCCGGGCAGGGCGGCTGGGCACAGGTGAGAACGCTGGGCGCGGCTGCCCTGGAGCTTTGCGGGGTGGCCGACGGGCGCCTCGACGCCTACATCGACTTCTCGGCCTCCGGCTTGGGCTCCTGGGACTATCTCGGCGGTCTGCTGGTGTGCCGGGAGGCCGGCGTCGAGGCGGTGGACGGCGCCGGGCGCGAACTCGTCACGATCGAGCATGCGGCGCGACGAGCGCCTGTCGCCGCTACGCCACAGCTGCTGAAGGACATCTTGGACACCTACGTCCAGTTGACCAGCACCGATGCCAATCGGTGCTGATTCCTAGATCTGCCCGCGGCGCGGGCTGGTTCAGTCCATCGAGAACGGCGGGTACTCGTCGGTGAGCAGCATCGAGTAGGCCCAAAGCCGGGCATCGACGCGCACCCAGCCCGCCGATAGACGGAACAGCCCCTCCGGCCAGCGGCCGGTGAAGATGACCGCCAAGAAACCGAGGATTGCTGCGATCGAACTGACCACCCAGGCCACCATGGAGAAGACCGCTCCCGGTATCAGCACGGCTCCCAGCACGAGTTCAACGATCCACACCCACACGGGGAGGTCGAACCCGGATGCGAGCCCGATCATGCCGATCAGGGTCAGCCAGGCGAAGGGCACGATGAACCGGAACAGCACGTTGAGCCGGTTCTTGCCCTCGAGTCTGGGTGAGACGCTCACCGAGATCCCCGCGCCGCCCGGATCCTCCGTCGACGGCGAGAAGTCGAACGGGGGGTACTTGTCGGTGAGGAACTGCATGTAGGAAAACGTTCGAGCCCGGTAGCGCACGTAGGTCGCGTGGAACGCGGCGATCCCCGGCGGTAGCTTGCCGGTGAACAGGACGCTGAACCATGCGACGATGGCCGTGATGCTCGCCGCGATATTCATCACGGTGTGAAGAATCACGTAGTGGGGCAGCACAAGGATCAACTGCCCGATGGGGCGCCAGTTGGCGATCCGCTCGGGTCGTTCGATGGTGATGGTGGCGGGGTAACTCATGGAGTAGAAACTACACCACCGGAGCGAGGGAGACCTGAGATACCGGAGCCCAATTCTCGGGGCGAGAGCAGGGGGTTAGGCTCACCCGCACGCGGGCGCGTAGCTCAGGTGGTTCAGAGCGCTTCCCTTACAAGGAAGAGGCCGGGGGTTCAAGTCCCTCCGCGCCCACCATGACCAGTCCCTTTAGAACCGAAGTCGCCGACGGCATAGCCGAGCTCGAGCTCTGCAAGCCTCCGGTCAACGCGTTCGGCGTGGGCGACCAGTCCGCCCTGGCCGCCGAGATCGAGAACCTCGGTCGACGCGACGACGTGCGGGTGATCATCATCGCGGCGACCGGCAAGGGGTTCTTCGCTGGCCTCGACATCAAGGAGATGGCAGCCGACCCCAGCCTCATCGTGCCTGCCAACAAGGCGAACTACGACACCTTCGCCGCGATTCACCTCAACCCCAAGCCGGTGATCGCCGCGGTGCACGGCTATGTGCTGGGCGGCGGCATCGGCATCGTCGGCGCGGCCGATGTGGTGGTGGCAGCCGACGACGCCTACTTCGGCGTGCCCGAGATCGACCGGGGCGGAATGGGCATGGGCGCCCACCTGCAGCGCATGTTCGGCGTCCAGAAGGTGCGCTACATGTACTTCACCGGCGACACCATCGACGCTACCGAGGCCCACCGGCTGGGAGCGGTGGAGCAGGTGGTACAGCGGGCCGAGCTCAGGCCGACAGCTCGCGAGATCGCAGGCCGGATGGCCTCGAAGTCCCCCCAGATGATCGGAATCGCCAAGCGGTCCCTCAACGGAGTGGAGGACGGCAGCCTCGAGGACAAGTACCGCTGGGAGCAGGGTTTCACCTTCGAGGCCTACCTGACGGGCGACTCCACCGAGGCCCGCGAGGCCTTCGCCGAGGGCCGCGAAGCCGACTTCGGACATACGTCCGACGAGTGAAGCCAGCTAGGAGAGCCGTGACCAGCACCAACATCGTGCAGCACTTCGAGAATGTGCAACTGTCTGGAATGAAGCTGGCGTCGCTGGTGGTAGTCCCGAGCGGGCGCAAGGTCCGCAGCGTCGTGGCGGCCATGGCCGCCCAGCACACCGGCTGCGCGGTGGTCACCGACGGTGCCCGGCTGGCGGGCATCTTCACCGAGCGGGACATCACCAGGGGCGTGGTGCGGTCGCCCGAGACGTGGGACGCGCCGGTGGATCGGTTCATGACGGCCGAGCCCACAGTGATCGGTCACCACGCCTCCGCCATCGAAGCGCTGCGGACCATGAACGCCCGCCGCTTCCGCAACCTGCCGGTGATCGGCGCCGACGGCGACCTGCTGGGCAGCATCAACCACTACGAACTCATCCGGCTGGCCGCGTCCTTCCTGGGGTCGCAGAGCAAGCTGGGCCCCGAGTTGTCGCCCGAGCACAACCTGCACTTCGTGGACCTCACCGGTCTGCCCGCCCGCGACCCGCTGCTGGTGCGGCCCGATGACTCACTGGAGACGGCCATCGCGGCCATGCTGACGGCCGAGACGGGGCTAGTCTCGGTGGTCAGCGAACGTGGTGCGGTGATCGGGGAGATCACCGAGCATGACGTGTTCCTGAAGGTCGCGTGCCGGGTGGACGACCTCGGCGCCGAGGCAGTCGGCGACTGGATGACCACCGAGATCGCCGCGGCCACCCCCGGCGCGTCCATCAGCGATGCGCTTCGCGTCATGGCCGACCTCGGCCACCGCTACCTGGTGCTGATCAGCGAGACGGGCCGCGCCCTGGGAGTGGTCACCTTCCGCGAGATCACCGAGTACTTCGAGATCGTCTGCGCAGCCTGACCACGGTGGGCGCTAATCTCGGCGCCCCGCTCTCAACACCGCAGCGAAAGGACCCTGGCGATGGCCGACGACTACTACCGCGTGAACCTCCCGGAATCGGAGATGCCGACCCAGTGGTACAACGTGATACCCGACCTGCCCGCGCCGCCGCCCCCGCCGCTGCATCCCGGCACCCTGGAGCCGGCCGGGCCCGACGACCTGGCCCCGCTGTTCCCGATGGGCTTGATCCTGCAGGAGGTGTCGGGCGACTCGTTCATCGACATTCCCGGTGGGGTGATCGACGTGCTGCGCCTGTGGCGACCGAGCCCGCTGTTTCGGGCCCGCCGCCTGGAGCAGGCCCTCGACACGCCGGCCAAGATCTTCTACAAGTACGAGGGCGTCAGCCCGGCCGGGTCCCACAAGCCCAACACGGCCGTGGCCCAGGCCTTCTACAACCACTCCGAGGGCGTGACCAAGCTCACCACCGAGACCGGCGCGGGCCAGTGGGGCAGCGCCCTGGCCTTCGCCTGCGCCCAGTACGGCATGGAGTGCGAGGTGTGGCAGGTGGCCGCCTCGTACCGCCAGAAGCCCTACCGCAAGACGATGATGGAGATTTGGGGGGCGACCGTGCACCCCAGCCCGTCACCGGTCACCGAGTACGGCCGCAGCCTGCTGGCGGATGACCCCGACCATCCGGGCTCGCTGGGCATCGCCATCTCCGAGGCGATCTCGGTGGCGGCCGCCGATCCGGCGATCCGCTACTCGCTGGGAAGCGTGCTCAACCACGTGATCCTGCACCAGACCATCATCGGCGAGGAGGCCCTGCGCCAGCTGGCCATGGTGGGGGAGACCCCCGACCTGCTCGTGGGGTGCACCGGCGGCGGATCCAACTTCGGCGGCCTGGCCATGCCGTTCCTGCGGGAGAAGCTGGCCGGGAACATGTCGCCAACAATCCGCTGCGTGGAGCCGGCCGCCTGCCCGTCGCTCACCCGGGGCGAGTACCGCTACGACTTCGGCGACACCGCCTGCACCACGCCGCTGCTGAAGATGCACACCCTGGGATCCGCGTTCATCCCCGAGCCGATCCACGCGGGCGGGTTGCGCTATCACGGCATGTCGCCGCTCATCTCCCACGTCTACGAGCTGGGCCTGACCGAGGCGGTGGCCATCGGCCAGATGGAGTGCTTCGCGGCCGCGCTGCAGTTCGCCCGCACCGAGGGGATCGTGCCCGCGCCCGAGCCGACCCACGCCCTGGCGGCGGCCATCCGCGAGGCGCTGGCGTGCAAGGAGTCCGGCGAGTCCAAGACGATCCTCACCGCGCTGTGCGGACACGGCCACCTCGACTTGGCCGCCTACGAGGACTACATCTCCGGGTCCATGGCCGACCTCGACCTCTCGGCCGAGGCCCTGGCCCAGTCGATGCAGGCCATCCCCGCCCTGCCCTAGGTTCCCGCCCCTGGGGCGGTCAGATCTGCTGGAGGGCCTTGGTGATGCTGACCACGGCCTCGCGCCCGTCGCCGAAGAGCATCATCGAGTTGTCCGCCGCGAACAGCGGGTTGGGGATCCCCGCGAAGCCGGGGCTGAGGCTGCGCTTGATGACCACCACCACGCCGCTCTTGTCCACGTCGAGGATCGGCATTCCCGCGATCGGGCTGGCCGGGTCGGTGCGGGCGATCGGGTTCACCACGTCGTTGGCGCCCAGAACGATGGTCACGTCGGTCTGCTCGAAGGTGGGGTTGATGTCATCCATCTCCACCAGCTGCTCGTAGCCGATCTCGGCCTCCGCCAGAAGCACGTTCATGTGGCCGGGCATCCGGCCCGCCACCGGATGGATGCCGAACACCACCTGGGTGCCGCGGTCCTCCAGGCGCCGGGCCAGATCGCGCACGGCGTGCTGGGCCTGGGCCACGGCCAGCCCGTAACCGGGCACGATGGCCACCCGCTCGGCCGCCTCCAGCAGCATGGCCACATCGTCGGCCGACGTGGAGCGAACCTTGCCCGCGTACACGTCGTCGGCGCTGGGACCTCCCGCACCCGAGGGCGCGGGGCTGAACATCACCGCCAGCAGGGACCGGTTCATGGCGACACACATGATCTGGGTCAGGATCAGGCCGCTCGCCCCGACCAGCGAGCCCGCGATGATCAGCAGCGAATTGTCGAGCACGAACCCGGCGGCCACCGCGGCCATGCCCGACAGCGAGTTCAACAGCGCGATCACCACCGGCATGTCGGCGCCGCCGATGGGCGACACCACCAGCACGCCTAGCACGGCCGCCACCGCCACCATCAGCCAGATCCACAGCGGGTTGCCGGCATCGGCGACCATCAGCACTCCGAAGACGACGGCGGCCGCCACGCCGACCACGCTCACGACCTGCATCCCCTTGAATCCGGACCACTTAAGCGACTCCTGCAGCTTCCCGAAGGCGATCAGGCTGCCGGTGAAGGTGACCGCGCCGATCAGCGCGGCCAGCCCGGCCGCGGCCGACAGCCGGGGAGTGTCGGTGGCCAGGTCGGCGGCCTCGATGTACGACGCCGCCGCGACCAGCACCGAGGCGCCGCCGCCGAAGCCGTTGAACAGCGCCACCAGCTCGGGCATGGCCGTCATCTGCACCCGCACGGCCAGCACCGCTCCCACCGCCGTTCCCAGCACCAGGCCGGCGATGATCCACTCGAAGCCCAGGATGGCGTTGTCGGTGAGGGTGACGACGATCGCGATGAGCATCCCGGTCGCGCCGAACTGGTTGCCTCTCACCGCCGTCCGGGGCCGGCTGAGACGCTTGAGGCCGAGGATGAAGAGCACCGCCGAGGCGAGGTAACCCAGCGTGGTCCAGTCGTCCATCACCGGTCTCCGGCGCCCTCGGCTGCCGATGCCTTCGAGTCCTGGGCGGACGTGTCCCGGCGGCGCTTGGGGCCGAACATCCCCAGCATCCGGTGGGTGACCAGGAAGCCTCCCACCACGTTGATCATCGCCAGGGTGACGGCCGCGAAGCCGAGAACCGCAGTGAAGGTGCTGTGGTCGGCGCCGGCCGCCACCAGCGCGCCGACGATGGTGATGCCGGAGATTGCGTTGGACCCCGACATCAGCGGGGTGTGAAGGGTGGGCGGCACCTTGGTGATCAATTCGATGCCGAGGAACACGGCCAGTACGAAGAGGGTCACTGCGATCAGCAGATCCATCGGACTAGCCCTCCCCGATCGCTTCCGACCCGCCGAGCGCCTCGGCCACGCCCGGATGCACCACCGCGCCGTCTCGCGTCACCAGCATGGCCTCCAGGATCTCGTCGTCGCGGAGATCGATCTCCCCATCAGGGGCGAGGTGACGCAGGAAGGCCACGAGATTGCGGGAGAACATCTGGCTGGCGTGGCGGGCGCACCGCGACACCAGGTCGGTGGGAGCGAGGACGGTCACACCGCCCCGGTCGACCTCGACGTCGGACTGTGAAACGGCGCAGTTGCCGCCTCGCTCGGAGGCCAGATCGATGACGACCGAGCCGAGGGCCATGGCGTCGACCATCTCGGCGGTGAGCAGCAGCGGCGACGCCCTCCCGGGGATGGCCGCGGTGGTGATGACGACATCGGAGGCGGCGACATAGGGGGCCAGCAACTCCTGCTGCCTGCCGGCGACATCGGTGCTCTGAGCCCGGGCGTAGCCGCCGGAGTCCTCGACGCTGGCGGTGTCGGCTCCCGCTTCGGAGAGGTCCAGCTCGACCGCTCGGGCACCCATCGAACGGATCTGCTCGAGCGCGGCCGGCCGCACGTCGTACCCCTCGACCACGGCGCCGAGGCGCCGGGCGGTGGCTATGGCCTGGAGACCGGCTACCCCCGCGCCCAGCACCAGCACCCGCGCCGGGGCGAGCGTCCCGGCCGCGGTCATCATCAGGGGGAACATCTGCGGCAGCCGGCTCGCGGCCAGCAGCACCGCCTCATAGCCGGCGATCGTGCCCATCGAGGACAGCACGTCCATGGTCTGCGCCCGGGTGATGCGGGGCACCAAGTCCATGGAGAAGGCACAGATGCCCTCGGCGGCATGGCGCTGCGCCCGTTGCGGCATCCACAGCGGGTCGAACACGCCGACGAAGTTCGCAGGGGAACCGGCCGCTCCGGCCCCGGCGGACAGATCGCTGACCGAAACGACCAGTTCAGCGGCGCGGACCGCATCGAGATCGACCAGAGAAGCGCCGGAATCGCGGTAGGCGTCGTCGTCGATACCGGACCCGGATCCGGCGCCCTGCTCGACCAGAACGTCGCATCCGTGGGCCACCATGGCCTGCACACCGTCGGGAACGAGAGCCACCCGATTCTCCTGCGGTGCAGGCTCACGCAGCAATCCCAGGCGCACGAAGCATGGAGCCTAGCGCCACCATCCGAACTGGCAGCCCAGAGATCCCAAGACGGCACTCCCCGCTGCCAATTCCCCGCCGCCGCTGTCGAGTTCCGGGCAGGGATAGTCTCCGCTTGAAGACCACGGACCACGAGAGGTGATTGTGAGCACCATCATCCACACCAGCCCCCTGCCTGACGTGGACATACCCGACCAGTCGATCACCGAGTGCGTGTTCGCGTCGGCCGCGGACCATGCCGATGAGGTGGCCATTACCGACGGAGCCTCGTCGTCGTACACGTTCTCGGAGCTTCACGCCGCCGTGCGCAGCCTCGGCGGCGGGCTCAGCTCCCGGGGCGTGGGCCCCGGCACAACCGTCGCCATCCTCGCTCCCAACGTCCCCGAGTACGCCATCGTCTTCCACGGCATCGCGCTAGCCGGCGGCACCGTCACGACCATCAACCCGACCTACGGCCCCGAGGAGGTGCGCCATCAGCTCACCGACGCGGGGGCGTCATGGCTCGTGACGATCCCGATGTTCCTGGAGACAGCCCGAACCGCCTCGGAGAGCACCGGCGTGGAGCAGATCGTGGTCATGGGAGAGGCGGAGGGGGTCATCCCGCTGGCCTCTCTGTTCGGGACACCCATCGACCAGGTGCCGGTGGACTACGCCGAGCATGTCGTTGTGCTGCCCTACTCCTCGGGCACGACCGGGCTGCCCAAGGGAGTGATGCTCACCCACCGCAACCTGGTCGCCAACATCGCCCAGATGGAGTACACGTTCGTCCCCTCCGAGGGCGAGGTGGCCCTGGCCGTGCTGCCGTTCTTCCACATCTACGGCATGCAGGTGCTCATGAACATGCTGCTCGCGTTCGGCGTACGGGTTGTCACCATGCCCCGCTTCGACATGGTCAGAGCATTGGAGCTGGTGCAGGAGCAGCGGATCACGCGGTTCTTCGCGGTGCCGCCCATGGTGCTGGGGTTGGCCAAGCACCCGGTGGTGGACGATTTCGACCTGTCGTCGATCAAGCAGATCTTCTCGGGGGCGGCACCGCTGGGCGCCGACCTGGCCGCCGCCGCGGCGGCCCGGGTGGGCTGCGAGGTGGTCCAGGGCTACGGAATGACGGAGCTGAGCCCGGTGAGCCACTGCACGCCCGAGGGCCAGTTCCGGCCGGGCACCAGTGGCGTGACCATCTCCAACACCGAGATCCGCATCGTCGACCCCGAATCAGGCGACGACCTGGACGTGGGCGGGCGCGGCGAACTCCTCGTGCGCGGGCCGCAGGTGATGAAGGGCTACCTGAACAACGCCGAAGCCACCGCCGAGACCCTGGACGCCGACGGGTGGCTGCACACCGGCGACGTGGCCATCGTCGACGAGGAGAACCACGTGTCGATAGTCGACCGCATCAAGGAGCTGATCAAGTACAAGGGCTTCCAGGTGCCCCCCGCAGAGCTGGAGGCTGTGCTGATCACCCATCCGGCCGTGGCCGACGCGGCGGTGATCGGCATTCCCGACGAGGAGGCGGGCGAGCTGCCCAAGGCCTTCATAACGCTGGCGCCCGGCGCCGGCGCGCTGACCCTCGAAGACCTTCAGGCGCACGTCGCCGAGCATCTGGCCACCTACAAGCAGGTGCGGGCCCTGGAGGTGCTGGAGGCCATTCCCAAGAGCGCATCCGGCAAGATCCTGCGCCGCGAGCTGCGCGTCGGCTGAGGCCGGCAATAATCCCGCTTCCCAGCGTGCATCACTGCCGCATCGGTCGTCTAGGGTTCTAGCGCCGATGTCAACGCCGGCCGGCGGCCGGCTCCCCAACCACTTGAGAGGACTAGCGATGGCAACACCGCAGGCGGCGATTCTCACCGATTTGCAGAAGTACCAGTGGTACACGCACATGAGCCGCGTCGACGGCGCGGACCTCGGCGTCATCCGTGGAGCGCTGAGCGACTGCCGGGCCGATGCCGAGGCCCAGGGCGTGAATCTCGGCATCCTGCTGGGCCCGACCCTGGCTGCCGATCTGGGCATCGAGACCGGCGACGACTTCCAGCCCTATCCCGGCTACGCGTCCCCCGACGGAACCCGGGTGGCCAAGGGGACCCAGGAGGAGCTGCTCATCTGGGTCCACCATGCTGAGAAGGACCTGTGCTGGGAGGTCCAGCACACCTTCCGGCGTGCCGTCGCCGGCCATATGGCCGTGGCCCGCGAGACCCCGACGTTCATCTACAAGAACAGCCTCGACCTCACCGGCCACATCGACGGCACCGGCAACCCGGAGCCGGAGGACGAGCCCGACCGGGCCGTCATCGACGACGGCGACCCGGGCGAGGGCGGCGCGTTCTGCATCGCCCAGCGCTGGGTCCACGATCTGGACTACTGGTCGACGCTGTCGCTGGAGCAGGAGGAGAACACTTTCGGCCGCACCAAGGCCGACTCGACGAAGCTCGAGGTCCAGGTGCCGAGGTCGCATCTGTCGCACGTGGAGTTGCGCGAGGGCGCTACCGCCGACGAGTCCACCCCCAAGCGCGGCGAGATGGTGCGGCGCTCCACCCCGTACGCCTTCCACGACGGCACGGTCGGCCTGTACTTCATGGGCTTCTGCAAGACACAGGCCCCGCTGCGCGAGCGGATGGAGGCGATGTACGGCATCAACGGCCAGGAGCCGGACTTCATCACCGACTACTCGACGCCGGCATCGGGCTCCTTCTACTTCGCGCCGTCAGTGGAGGCGCTCGACGCCGCACTGGGCTAAGAGGCCTGGCGGGTAGACGGCAGCCGGGCCGAGCGCAACACGCTGAGCGAGACGTCTCAATTCGTCTTCGGCGTGGACCTCGACGGGGTCGTCGCCGATTACACGGCGGGATTCGCGCAGTTCATCGCCGGATTGAGGGGCGTGGACCCTGCCTCGCTGCCCGAGGAGCGGTCCTACGACTTCCGCGAATGGGATCTGAGCCCGAGCGACTTCGAGCGATACCACGGCTCGGCCGTGACCGAGCACCGGATGCTGGCCAAGCTGCCCGCCATCGAGGGTGCGGCCGAGGCGCTCTGGCGGCTGTCGGACGCAGGCGTGTGGATCCGGGTGATCACCCATCGCCTCTACGTCAACTGGGGCCATGCCGAGGCGGTGGCCGACACGGTGCAGTGGCTGGACGCGGAGCGCATCCCGTATCGCGACATCTGCTTCCTGGGCAACAAGCCGGAGGTGGAGGCGGACTGCTACGTGGACGACGCTCCCCACAACATCGCCGCGCTACGGGCCAGCGGCAACGACGTGATCGTGTTCGACCAGCCCTACAACCGCGACGAGGCCGAGCCCAGGGCCCGCACGTGGCAGGAGGTGGAGCAGATCGTGATGGAGCGGTTCACGGTGTGGCGGGGCGTGAAGGGGGTGCAGCCCCAGCTTCCCGGGATCGACGCGGGCACGGACCGCCTGACCCTGCGGCGGTCAACGGGTGCACCGGGCGCACCGGAGCAATAGTCGCCCACAATCTCTGGTTGGTTCTGTGGACTATCTGCGCAGAATCGCACCGAGATTCTCATGAGCGCCCGGCTAGCAACCCGTGCTGGCAAGCTCAAACGGTGAGAGGTCGCGGGGCACGTCGGAGACATCGACGGAGATGCCGTTGCTCTTGGCAGACAGCGAGGCCGCAGCAGCAATCGTCAGAGCCGATGAGGCGACGGCCAGGTCGGGCCAGGGCTGCGCGTCACCGCTGCCGACGCGGACCAGTCGCTCGATCTGGGCTGTGAACCCGAGGGCGGCGAGCGGGTGGGCCGAGCCCCCGCGTCGGGAGGCGACCGTGTGAGCCGGGTCTGCTGCGGAACCCGTCGATGCGCCGTCGATCTCGACGATGGGAACCGGCCACACGTCGACCCGAGCCACGTGGGCTGGGTCGGCTGCCTCGACGGCGGCCTCGGCCACCCGCGCCCCCCAACGCAACTGCGCTCGGGCCGTGCGCCCGTTGGCTGCGGTGAGCACCAACTCCGCGGCGTGGTCGAGCCCGTCTGAGACCTCAAGTCGCGGCGCGGCGACCGATCGGACCGCCGCTCCCATGGCCGCTACCAACACAGGCCAGAATCCGGCCGCGGGGTCTATCGTCACGCCTCCCCCGAACGAACGGCCCGCGCCGGCACCCCGGGCTGGGTCGGGCACGGCCAGCCTCAACTCCAGATGGTGCGGGTCCATGGCCGCCACCACGTCCAGCATCTGGCGCACGGCCGGCGCGTGCAGCAAGTTCACCGCGGCCATGACCGGCCGTCCCCCGAACGCGGCGCCGAGCTCGGCGATGCCGTCGATGGACGTCGCGGCGGGCGACTCGACCAGAACAGCCCGCAGCCGGCGGGACGAGGCCAACTCGGCGAGCGCCTCAGCCCGGGCAGCCGGGGGAGTGGCGATCACGGCCACATCGCAGGTCCGGGCCAGCTCCTGAGCCGTCAGCACCGGACAGTCCAGCGCATCGGCGAGAGCCGCCGCTCTAGGGGAGGCGGTCGACCGCGCCGCCACGCCGGCCAGGCGCACGCCTCTGGCGGCTCGGACCGACTCGGCGTGCAGCGTGGCGGCCCGGCCCGCGCCGACGATTCCTACCGACGTCACACCGGAATAGTCCCACAGACGCCGTGAGAGGGAGGGATGTCTGCCTAGTTGCAGGAACTCCGAGCCGTTAGTGTCTCGCCGTGCCCGAAGCCGCCCCCCTCGATGAGGAATCCACCGACAGCGTTCATCCACTGCTGGAGATCCAGGAGATCGACACCGAGACGGAGCAACTCGAGCACAGGCGAGCGACCCTCCCTCTGCGCCGGGATCTCGCCGCGGCCCAATCCGAGCAGCGAGAGCTGCAAGACCAAATCGAAACGGTAGGCCTGCAACGACTCGAGGTGCTGACCCGCCAGAAGCGCCTGGAAGACGAGGCCGCAATCATCCAGGCCAAGGCCGACAAGGATGACAACCGTCTCTACTCCGGCGAGATCACCGCCATCAGAGACCTTCAGGCCCTGCAGGACGAGATCGCTGGACTGCGCTCCCGCCAGGGTGTCCTGGAAGAACGGGCCATCGAGGCGCTGGTGGAAGCCGAGGAGTTGAGCGGGCAAGCAGAGGCCCTGGAGGCGCAGCGCGCGGCCGGCGACGAAAAGGTGACGGTGCTGGAGGCTGAGTTGGCCGCGACGGAAGCATCCATAGACGAGCAGCTCGCTGCGCTCTCGAGCACAAGGACCGAGGCAGCGGCCCGCGCCGAGGCGTCGTCGGTGGCCACCTACGAGCGTCTGCGCCAGACGTTCGGGCCGAGCACAGCGGTGCCCTTCGATCCGTCCTCGGGCTGCGGATGCCCCCAGCAGATGCCCGCGGTCGAGGTGGCCCGCATCAAGCGCTGCGCCGAAGGGGAAGTGCTGGACTGCGCCGAGTGCGGCCGGCTGGTCCTGCGCTAGGGGCCGAGCGGCTAGGTGTTCTTCTGGTTCGCAGCGTGCGGTGTGGTGGCCGTAGCGCTGGTGTTCGGCAGCAGCGGCGTCGACTACCGGATCGTCGCGCTGGGCTCGGTGCTGCCTCTGGCTGAGAATGTCAGCGGGTCACCCTGGGTGCTGCACACCCTGGCCGGCAGCGTCGTGCTTCTCGTGGCCGTAATGGCCCTCACCGCCGGCCGGGGCCGCCGGCTGCGGCGCCGCCGCTGGATCGGCCTGCCCATCGGCACCCTGGTGTTCCTAGTGGCCAGCGGATCCTGGTCACGCACGGCCCTCTTCTGGTGGCCGGTCGGCGGCACCGGGGGAGTGGGACAAGCAGTTCCCCCCGAGTTCGACCGCCCTCTTGCCGCCCTGATCGCGTTCGAGTTCGCCGGGATCGCCGCCCTGGCCTGGACCGCCCGCCGCTTCTGCCTGTCAGATCCCGAGCGCCGCCAAGCATTCCTCACCACCGGCCGCCTCACCCGCCCATGAGTAACCGCATGTTGAATGCAAGGCCTCTAAGCCGGTGGTGGCGGGGAGTCGGCCTGTAGGCGGGATTCTGTCCGGGAGTCCGTTTCCGGGTCTCCGTGGATGACCATCCATCTGTGCGATCTACCCGGGAGTGTCTGCGGACGGGCCGCCCTCTCCCTGCTCGATCTTGCTCCGGGTGGGGTTTACCTAGCCGCTCCGGTCGCCCGGAGCGCTGGTGCGCTCTTACCGCACCGTTTCACCCTTGCCGACCCTGGGGCCGGCGGTCTGTTCTCTGTGGCACTTTCCTGCGAGTCGCCTCGACTGGCCGTTAGCCAGCACCCTGCCCTGCGGAGTCCCGACCTTCCTCGATCCGCCTGAGCGGACCGCGGCCATCCGGCCGGCTCCCCGCCACCGACATCAGGCTAGTTAGCCTGAAGGTCCAACGCGACGGCGCAGCCCCAACCCGCCGGGGCCGGGCCCGGAGGAGACCATGACCACGCTCGACGACTACGGCGGCTGGCCCGGGATACTCGCCACCCTCGCTGCGGGCCGAGACATCGGAACCGGCGAAGCTCGCGCTGCGCTCGGGGCGATACTCGCCGGCGAGGCGACCGATGCCCAGGTGGCCGCCTTCATCGTGGCCCTGCGGATAAAGGGCGCCGCCGTCGGCGAACTCCAGGGCCTGGTGGGAGCCATGCGCGACGCGGCCACCCCCCTGGACATCCCCGCCGGCGCCATCGACATCGTGGGCACCGGCGGCACCCCCGGCCGCAAGACCCACGCGCTCAACGTCTCTACCATGGCCTGCTTCGTGGCCGCCGGCGCGGGCGCCACAGTCTGCAAGCACGGCAACGTCAAGGCCTCGTCCACCTCGGGCAGCTTCGACCTGCTCGAGGTCATCGGCCTGCCCATGGGCCAGACGCCGGAGCAGGTGGCCGAAGCGGTATGCAACGCAGGGCTCGGCTTCGCCTTTGCCAAGGCCTTCCATCCGGCCATGCGCCACGTGGCCGCCGTGCGATCGCAGGTCGGCATACCGACGGTCTTCAACCTGCTCGGGCCGCTGTCCCATCCGGGCCATGCGAAGCGCCAGGTGATCGGCGCGCCCGATGCGTCGCTGGCCCCCACCCTGGCCGCCGTGCTGCAGGCCACGGGTTCGGTGCGGTCGCTGGTGGTGCACGGCGACGGCCGATTCGACGAGTTCACCACCACCGGGCCGAACTTGGTGGTCGAACTGAACGAGGGGAAGGTAACCGAGTACCGCATCGAGGCGACTGACGTGGGGCTGGCCCCGGCAAGGCCCGACGAGCTGCGCGGCGGTGATCCGGTGGCCAACGCGCGGATCCTGGCCAGCATTCTGGCCGGTGAGCCCGGACCCAAACGCGACATGGTGGTGCTCAACGCAGCCGCAGGCCTAGTGGTGGCAGGAGTGGCGGACGACCTTGCGGCCGGCGTGGAGGCAGCCGCCGCGGCCATCGACGACGGGCGGGCCGCCCAGAAGTTCGACGAGGTGACCGCAAACACGTCAGCCTCGTAGCCATGGGGCTGTGAGCGTCGATACATCCACGCTGGCGGCCGTCGGACGGCGGGCCGGTCTATGCGCGGTCGGCTTCTGCCGGGCCGAGCCCTTCACCGATACCGCCGATGCCCTGCAGGAACGCAAGCAGGCCGGGCTGCACGGCGGGATGCAGTTCACCTACCGCAACCCGGACCGCTCCACCGACCCGGCGCGGCTGGTGCCCGGCGCGGCCGCGCTGGTCGTCGGAGCGCTCGAGTTCGGCGCAACCTACGGCGATCGACCCGACGACGGCCGCCCGTACGCCCGGGTGGCCGCCTACGCCCGGGCCGACTACTACACCCCGCTGAGAGCCGCCCTGGAGGCCGTCGCCGAGGCGCTGCGGGCCGAGGGCCACCGGGCCGTGGTTTCGGCCGACGAGAACGGCCTGGTGGACCGGGCCGCGGCTCATCGGGCCGGCATCGGCTGGTGGGGCAAGAACTCCAACATCCTGTTGCCCGGGCTGGGCAGCCTGGTCGTGCTCGGGGCGGTGGTGACCGACGCCCCACTGGTGCCGGCCGATCCCGAGCCGGCGGCCGACGGCTGCGGATCCTGCCGACGATGCCTGGACGGCTGCCCGACCGGGGCGATCGTTGCCCCCGGCACCGTGGACGCCCGCCGCTGCCTGGCCTGGCTGGTGCAGGCCGACGGCGTCTTCGACCCCGAATACCGCATCGCGCTCGGCGACCGGATCTACGGCTGCGACGACTGCTCCGAGGTGTGCCCACCCAACCGGGCCAGCGTCCGCCTTGAGAGCCGAGCGAACAGGAAGACGAACGGTCCAGCGGCCTGGGTGCCGGTCCTCGACGTGCTCGACGCCTCCGATGAGGATCTGATCGCCACGTTCGGGCGCTGGTACATACCACGGCGCCAGCCCCGCTACCTGCGCCGCAACGCGCTGGTGGTGCTGGCCAACGTAGGTGAGCCGTCCGAGCCGCGGGTGCGGGCCGCGGTGGACAGGGCGCTGGGCGACCTCGATCCGCTCATCAGGGCTCACGCCGTGTGGTGTGCGCGGCGCCTGGGACTCAGCCTCGACGCCCTGTCGGACCCCGGCGATCCGCTGGTGCGGGCCGAACTCGAGCGGCCTGTACCCCCGCGAGTTGAGTCGTGACCCGTCACCTGCTCGTGACCAATGACTTCCCGCCGAAGGTGGGAGGCATCCAGAACTACCTGTGGGAGCTGTGGCGGCGACTGCCGGCCGACGATGTCGTGGTGCACACGACCCCGTACGAGGGCGCGGAAGCATTCGACGCGGCCCAGCCATTCGCCGTGACCCGATCCCGTGAACCGTGGCTGCTGCCGGGGCCGCACCTCACCCGGAGGGTGCGACGCCTGGCCCATCGCCACGACGTCGACCTGGTGGTGATCGATCCCGCCCTTCCGGCCGGACTGATCGGACCGCGCCTCGACCACCCCTACGCAGTGATCGTGCACGGAGCCGAAGTGGCCATTCCCGGCCGTCTGCCGGGCACGCGACGGCTGCTGCGGTCGGTACTGGCCGGGGCGGCGGGGGTGATCGCGGCCGGGGGCTACTCCGCCCGCGAATGCGAACGGGCCCTGGGCCGGCCGCTGCCGGCGTTCGTGATCCCTCCGGGCGTGGACGCAGATCGGTTCCAGCCGAGTTCCACCGCCGAACGGGTCGAGGCCCGCAGGCGGCTGCACCTCGAGCCCGAGGCCCCAACCGTGGTGAGCGTTTCGAGACTGGTGCCCCGCAAGGGGATGGACACGCTCGTGCGAGCAGCTGCCCTGATGGCCGGCGCCCGCCCGGACCTGAGGGTCGTCATCGCCGGGAAGGGCCGCGACCGCCGCCGCCTGACCCGCCTGGCCGGCCGCGTCGACGCGCCGGTCGAGCTGCTGGGCCGCCTCCGAGACGAAGACCTGGCCGCTCTCTACGGATGTGCCGACGTGTTCGCCATGCTGTGCCGAACCCGCTGGGGGGGTCTGGAGCAGGAGGGCTTCGGGATCGTCTTCCTGGAGGCGGCAGCGGCCGGTGTCCCGCAGGTTGCCGGCCGCAGCGGCGGCGCCCATGAAGCGGTGATCGACGGCGAGACGGGGATCGTGCTCGATCCGGCCACGCCGCAGAGCGCGGCGGCCGCCATCGGTGCCGTTCTGGACGACCCCGGACGCCGGAAGGAAATGGGCGACGCCGCTCGCCGGCGGGCCGAGACTGAGTTCTCCTACGACGTGCTGGCCGCCCGACTCGGCCGCGCTCTCGACGCCATGGTCGAGCTGTCGTCGGGCTGAACCATGCCGCATCCACCGGCAACGTTGTTAGTGTCAGTCACGGCGCGACACACCTACGGCCGCGTCCCTTGCTGACTCTAAATGGCGGTGCCCAACGTGGTCGATCAGGCAACCCAGCGCACCACGATCATGGCTTCTCCGGAGCGCTGCTTCGACGTGACGGTCGACTTCGAGCAGTATCCCGTATGGGCCCGCGACATCAAGAAGGCCCGCATCCTCAGCCGGGATCGGGACGGCCGCGCCGTCGATGTGGAGTACTGGGTCACCGCCATGGGCCGCTCCACGACCTACACGCTCAGATACTTCTACGGATCGGACCCGCTGCGCCTGGCCTGGCGCCTCAAGCGGGGCGACGCCACCACCCGTCTCGACGGCGAGTACACCTTCGTCGCGGTCCCCGGCGAATCCGACACCACCGAGGTGTCCTACCAGCTGGCCGTCGAGCTCGCCGTCCCTCTGCCGGGCTTCGTCAAGCGGCGGGCCGAGTCGCGCATCATGCACACCGCGCTCGACGAGCTGAAGGCTCACGTGGAAGCCGGCGCCGGATCCTGAGACCGACTCCCGAACCGGCATGTTCTGCGGCCTAGACATCGGCGGCACCAAGGTGCTAGGGGTGGCCGTTCACCCCGACGACCTCACGACGCCCGTCGCGGTGCGGCGCGACGCGACCACAGCCGACAGCGACGCGCTGGTCGACACGATCATCCGGATGGTCGCCGCCCTCGAATACGAGTGCGGCAGCTCGTTCTCGGCAGTCGGCGTGGGGATCGCCGGGCTGGTCGACGCCAACGGTGTTCTCAGGTACTCGCCCAACATCGACGGCGTGCTGGACCTCGACCTTCGCCGCCGCCTGCGCTCGGAGTGGCGACGGCCCGTGGTGGTCGAGAACGAGGCGACCGCCGCGGCCTGGGCGGAGTCGCTCCACGGCGCGGGCCGCGGCAGCAGGCATGTTGCCCTGGTTGCGCTGGGCACCGGGCTGGGAACGGGGTTCGTGTTCGACGGCAGGCTGTACCGGGGCTGGAACGGCTTCGCGGGCGAGTCGGGTCACATGACCGTTGAAATGTCGGGCCCGGAGCACGTCACGGGCGCAAGCGGCCCATGGGAGTACTACGCGTCCGGCACCGGCCTCGGTCGCCTGGCCCGCCAGGCCGCCGCGAGAGGCGACCTCGACAGTGCCGTCTCCGAGGCCGGCTCGGTGAGCGCCATCAGGGGCGAGCACGTCCACGCCCTGGTCGCCAAGGGAGATCCCGACGCCCTGGTCGTTCTCGACGAGTTCTGCCGCTGGGCCGCGGTTGGCGTGGCCAACCTGGTGCATGTGCTCGACCCGGAGGTAGTGGTCATCGCCGGGGGGCTGATCGACATCGGCGAGCCGCTGGTTCGAGGCATCGAGGCCTGGACGCACCGCCTGGTGCTCGGGGGCGACCACCGGCGAAAGGTCCAGGTGGTCCCGGCGCAGCTCGGCAGCCAGGCCGGCGCGATCGGCGCCGCCTTGCTCGCCTCAGAGGCCGCGTGATGCCCAGCGCCGCTCTGCTCGCCTCAGAGGCCGCGTGATGCGGGTCGGGATGCTCACCGGTGGCGGAGACTGCCCGGGTCTCAACGCCGTCATCCGGGCGGTAGTGCGAAAGGGCGAGCGGCGCTACGGCGACCACGTGATCGGGTTCATCGACGGCTGGCGGGGAGTGGTGGACGACGATTGGGTGCAGCTCGACGTCGAGGCCTGCCGCGGGCTGCTGCCGAAGGGCGGAACGATGCTGGGCACGTCGCGCCACACGCCGTTCAGCCTTCCCAACGGCATGTCTCGCGCTACCGAGACGATCCGCAGCCTGGAGCTCGACGCACTCATCGCCATAGGGGGCGAGGGCACCCTGTCGTGCGCGTCCGAGATGGCGGACCGCGGCTTCGAGGTCGTCGGTGTGCCCAAGACGATCGACAACGATGTGGGCGTGACCGAGCGGACCTTCGGCTTCGACACCGCCGTGACCGTGGCCACCGAGGCCATCGACCGGCTCCATACCACAGCCGAGAGCCACGCCCGCGTAATCTTCGTGGAGGTGATGGGCCGCAACGTGGGCCACATCGCCACCTGGGCCGGGATCGCGGGGGGTGCGACCTACACCCTCGTGCCCGAGGAGCCCTTCGACCTCGACGACTTGTGCGACGCCCTGATGCGTCGCCGCGCCCGGGGCCGTTACGCGTCCATCGTGGTGGTGGCCGAGGGCGCCAGGCCGAAGCCGGGCACCCTCGAGGTGGCCGACCCCCCGGTCGACGAATACGGTCACAAGCGACTCGGCGGCATCGCCACCGTGATCGCGTCCGAGGTCGAGGCCCGCACAGGATTGGAGACCCGGGTCACCATCCTCGGACATGTGCAGCGGGGAGGTTCACCCACCCCCTTCGACCGGGTGCTGGCCACCCGGTTCGGGGTGGCGGCCATCGACGCAGTCCACGACGGCAGCTTCGGTCAGATGGTGGCCCTCCGGGGCGGAGCCATCGAGCTGGTGTCGCTGCAGGAGGCCACCGCCCGCTTGAAGCCGGTGGGGCGCGAACTGCTCGACGTGGCCCACACGTTCTTCGCCTAGACCCGTTCAGCGCCCGCGCGAGCGCCTAGCCCTCCTCGTCCTCGCCCTCGTCCCCGGCAGGCGAAGTGGTGGTGGTCGCCGGGGCGAAGTCGGGCTGGTACTGCTCGTAGGCGCTCGTTCGGAGAACCGAGCCGGGCTCGGCGTCGGCGTCGCTGGTGGGGACGGACACCTCCTGGCCGTCGAGCAGGATCCGCACGCCGTCGACGCCCTCGGTTGCGGAGGCTGTGAACACCAACTGGGCCGCCGCGAACTCGAGCTCGTCGGCCGAGGGTGGCTGATCCTCACCCTCCGGCGACAGGTGCACGATGTCGACGGTGGCTACGCCGTCGACCACCGAGGCGCTCAGGATCTCGAACAGCTCCAGGGTGTTGAAGTAGCCGGCGTCCGATTCCTCAGGCGAGGCTGCCTCCCCGAACAGCGTCGCCAGCACATCCTCCAGCGTGGCGCTGCGGTTCACCTGGCGCTCCACCTCCACCACGATTGTGCGCTCGATGTCCTGGGGGTTCGTCAGCAGGAAGACGCTCCGGGGCTCGGTCAGGAGCGGAGCGGGAACCGTGGTGGTCGTGGATGCGGTGAACCCGGGCCTGAGGCTCTCCGGCAACTCCTCTGGATCGATGGCCTGCGCTGTCTCATCGGTCGGCAGCCCGCAGCCAGCAGCCGCGGCCAGAACTAGGACGGCCCAAAGCCCGATACCGCACCGGCGGGCGCGGCGGAGCAGCCGCCTCACGGCGCGAAAGCCTCCTCGGACTCATCGTCCGCGGTGGCCACCGGCAGCTCGACGACGAAACGGGCGCCCCTGGTCGCGTTCGGGCGGTCCTCCACCCAGACCCGGCCGCCGTGCAGTCCCACGTGCTCGGCAACCAGGGCCAGTCCCAGGCCCGATCCTGAGTCCTTGCCCCGCCGCCCTCCGGCTCGGCCCCGGTGGAAGCGGTCGAAGATAAGGGTGCGCTCCGCGGGGACCACTCCCGGGCCGTTGTCCTCTACGCCGAGACGCACCAGGCCGTCGTGCCGGTCGAGGTTCACCCGAACCTCGCCGTTGCCGTACTTGGACGCGTTCTCGACCAGGTTCGACACCACCCGGCCGAGGCGGCGCTTGTCGGCCAGCAGCACCGTGGTCTCCATGCCGGGGGCGACCTCGAAGTCGACCACCGCGGTCGAGTCGAGCCCGAACTGGAAGATAGCGTGCTGCACGAACTCGACGATGTGCACCTCCTCGGCCTCCAGGTCGGCGGTGCCCACGTCGTAGCGGTTGATCTCCAGGAGATCCTCCACCAGTCGCCGGAACCGGGAGATGTCGTCGCTGAGCAAGTCCAGCGCGGTGCGGCCCCGGTCTCCCAGCTCGTCGGCAATGTTGTAGAGCACCTCGACCGAGGCCGTCAGGGTCATCAGGGGGGACCGCAGCTCGTGGCTGACCTCGGACGCGAAGCGGGCGTCGCGGGCGATCCTTTCTTCGAGGGCCCGGGCCATCTCGTTGAACGATGCGGTCAGCGAGGCGAGGTCCGCGTCGTCGGGCGGCGTCAGCCGGGTGTCCAGCGCACCGGCGGCCAGCGCCTCGGCTGCGGTCCGCACCTTGACCAGCGGGTTGAGCATCCGGCCCGCGGCCCACCAGCCCACGGCCGCGGCGAACATAGTGGTGACTGCGGCCACGCCGAAGAGGATGAAGGCCAGCGTGTCCAGCGTGTCCTCGATGTCGTCGAGGGGGGCGGCCTCGAAGTAGATGGCGTCCGTCGGGGGGCCGGGTATGGGGACGGCGGACACGACGGCGGCCCGGGAGCCGATCGTGGTGCGCATCCGCGCCGGCGTCCCTGACTCGACCAGCTCCAGCAGCGAGGCGGGAACCGTCTCCCGATTGAACACGAGGGGGTCGGCCGATGTCCACTCATCGCCGACCCGTAGCAGCGGGAACGTGCCCGAGGCCTGCCCCAGTCGCTCGACGATGGCCCGGCGGCCCTCGTCGTCTGTCTCGGCCGTGAGCTCGTTGCGTACTCGCCGGCCGTTGTTGGCGAACACCGAGAAGGCGGTCTCGTCGCGCTCCTCCAGGAGGTTCTGGCGGGTCAGGGCCAGGGTGGCGAACGAGATTGTGGACGCCAGCAGCAGCCCGCCGACAGCGAAGGCGGAGGTGATGCGGCGGCGCAGTCCCCGCCTGACGAAGAGCGGCAGGAGCCTCGGGCGCCGCACGCGGTCCCTACGGCTGGAGCTTGTAGCCCAAGCCGCGCACGGTCACTACATGGCGCGGGTTGGCCGGGTCGGGCTCGATCTTGGTTCGCAGCCTGCGCACGTGGACATCGACCAGCCTGCCGTCCCCGAAGTATCCGAGGCCCCAGACCCGTTCCAGCAGCACTTCCCTGCTGAATATCCGGCCGGGGCTCGACGCCAACTCCACCAGCAGCCGGAACTCGGTCTTGGTGAGGTGGGCCTCAGTGCCGGACACCCGAACCACTCCCTCGTCGGGGAAAATCTGCAGGTCGTTGAAGACGATCTCGCTGCTGCCGTCGTCAGAGGACCGCGCCCGCCGCAGGAGAGCCCGGATGCGGGCTGAGAGCTCCTTGGGAGCGAACGGCTTGGTGAGATAGTCGTCGGCGCCGGCTTCTAGGCCGGCCACCACGTCGTGAGTGTCGGAACGAGCTGTGATCATCACGATGGGAACATCGCTCGACTTGCGTATCGCCCGGCAGATGTCGAACCCGTCGATTCCCGGAAGCATGATGTCGACGAGGACCACGTCGGCGGGCACCCGGTCGAAGGCGTCCAGAGCCTCCTCGCCGGAGGCGACCTCGTCCACCTCCCAGCCCTCGTCCTCGAGCGCCAGCCGGAGCGCGGTGCGGATGCGCTCGTCGTCCTCCACGGTGAGGATCCGGGTGGTCACGAGCCCCGACCCCTCCAGGTTTCCCCGACCGGCGGGCCGGCTGCGCCCCGGGGCTGCTGGGCCCGCCACTCGGCGGCCGCCCTCAGGGTCAGCACGGCCACGACGCCTGTTCCCGCCGCCGCGCCAACGGCAGCACCCAGCCCGACCAGGCCGGCGGTGGTGGTGCAGCCGCCGTCGCAGCCGAGATCCATCACCGCGAAGCCGATCAAGCCTCCGCACACGCCGGCCACGATGATGGCCGAGAACGCCAGTACCCGGGCCAGGAGCGAGGGAGATGAGTCGGGCGGCACGGTGCCGCGCTGGTCCAGCACCACCCGAATCCTAACCGAGCCCCGGCAACGCCCGGAAAAGGGGCTGATCGATCCAATGATTGACCAACCCCAAAGGCTCCGCTGATCTTCTGCCACGCGAACGAGCGCACGATGTCTCAGTGATCCGGGATCACAAGACCCCTGGCATCGGAAGACTCTCAAGCGGCATGTTTCCGGCTTCCTCGCTTAGATGAACCGGGGATCGCTAGATCCCTAGACGACAACGCTGCCACTGTCTTCTGGAACCTCCCGACACTTCAGTGATCCGGGATCACAAGACCCCCATAGACGCGCCTCGATATGAGCCGCCTGACACTCCATGAACTGGCTTTAGTGATCCGGGGACCGCAAGACCCC
>VYFQ01000013.1:45599-46286 GCA_009842325.1 Acidimicrobiaceae bacterium
AGTGATCCGGGGACCGCAAGACCCCAAGAGGCCATTCACGCCCAAGAGCGGGTCTCAAGCTTTCAGTGATCCGGGGATCCAGGGCTGCTGGACCCCCTTCAACGTGCTCATCGTGATCGACGAGTGAGCCGACTACTTCCTTCAACGATCGGGGACCGCTGGATCCCCGCGAAGTCGGTGACGTGGAACAGCTGCCGCACGAGGGCCGCGCTTCGGTGATCCGGGGACCGCAAGACCCCCCGCAACCCGATGTCGCTGTCCGACAGCACCATCGCGGAACCGAAGCTTCAGTGATCCGGGGATCTCAAGACCCCCACAAGTGGACAAGGGCCGCAACGTGTGCGCTCAGGTCGAATAGCTTCAGTGATCCGGGGATCGCTAGACCCCCACAAGCGCCAGGTCGACGCTTAGCATCTCGTTGAGTTCGTCCTGCCTTAAGTGATCCGGGGATCGGCAAACCCCCTCGACCTCCTCGAATGTGGTCATGCCCAACCGGACGGCGGTGCTTCAGTGATCCGGGGATCGCTAGACCCCCACAACCGACGGCTACCTGTACGCATTCGACTTCTGCGCCCTGCTTCAGTGATCCGGGGATCGCTAGACCCCCACAACGTCGGGACTACCACGGCCCATGAAGCGACGAGCGCGTTGCTTCAGTGATCCGGGGATCGCTATACCCCCACAACC
>VYFQ01000013.1:46296-131427 GCA_009842325.1 Acidimicrobiaceae bacterium
GTGATCCGGGGATCGCTATACCCCCACAACCTCCCATTTGCGGGCGACGATGTCCTCCATCGTGTTGCTTCAGTGATCCGGGGGCCGCGAGACCCCCACAACTGCCACTGCAACGCCATGTTGCGGCTGTACCACACCCAGCTTCAGTGATCCGGGGATCGCTGGATCCCCACAACATCGCGACGACGCCGTGGCTGAACTGGCTGCTGCTGACGCTTTAGTGATCCGGGGATCGCTGGATCCCCACAACGGCTGCTCGCCGGCTGCTACGCCTGACCTCCTGATTCGAACCGTGGGCAAGCGGTGCCGTTCTCCGGCCCACGGGTTACCCGCATTCGGTTGTCAAGGAACGCTGATTCCTACCGTACCGCTGTCATGAGCGGTCCTCGGGGCTCACGGCGTTGCCGGAGCGCTCGCCGAAGTGTGCGCGGCCTGCCACGCGGTGGTAGCGCCACCGAACGAGAGATACCGGCCAGCCCGATGGACGGGGGCGGACCAGATGGCGGATACGCCCCAAGCCTCGTAGTGCTCGACGGTCACGCCATCCGGACTTGGCCGGGCTTGAGCCAGCAGCGAGGCCACCGCCGCTGATCCGGCGGCTCGTTCCCACAAGGGCCAAACGAACGTATGCGGCCACCGCCCGAAGAAGCTCGTGGTCACACATCGATTCCTGTCGCTCGTCCATGTCGGAAACCGGCTCATGCCAAGCAGGGCCAAGGCCGTCAGGGCTGGATTCGTGATTCTCTTCACACGCCTGAGTTCGCTGCCCTCCGCAGGACTCACCGCGCCCAGGGCGTGAGTGCGACCGTCCATTTCACCCCATCGAAGGAGCGTCAAGCGTTTCCCCGGGCTAGTCAGCGCTGATCGGACGACCTCTGCCGACAATGACGTGTGATCTGTCTTATGGCCCGTCTTCTTCCTACCAGTAGCAATCGCGCGAACGACCTCCAGGAACTTCATCTGCCCGCTGGTGAAGTGCAGAGCGGAGGGCTTGGCTCGGCCGTCGCGGGCCTTTGCGCCCTCGGACACCTGTGCCGCGGCAAAAGCAGCAGCGAGTCCTCCGGCAGCCTGAACTTCACCCAGGTATTCCCTCACGTCACTTGAAGTCTCGAACTTCAGGTCGTCCCTGACTGAATCCCCAGTCACCGCCGGACTTTCGATCAACTTCTTGTACGACTCAACGACGCGGCTCGCTAACTCGTCAATCGAACGACCTCCAATGATGGCCTGCCCACTGTCGGTCTCCCAGTGCAACGTCGGCGCATCGTCATCGGAGAAGGCCGCCTGAGCGCCGAGAGCAGCCATGAATCCAAGCGGCGTCCTACCGTCGAGGCCGCGCAGTTGATGGCCGACGGTCATCCCGCCGCCCGCTCGAACACGCTCTGCTGCTGGTCGGCCTGGCGGAGAATCGTCTCCAGCCACGCCAAGCCGTGATGCCCGTACCGACGCGTGAGACGCCAAAACCGCTCCGCCATCTCGTGCGCGAGTTCCGGTCCCGCTTCCGACGTATGGGCCGCATAGTCGCGGTCGCCATCGGAGTACCCCACCTGACGCGGCTCGTCGTCATGCCGCAGAAGCGGAAGGCTGCGAGCCCGACCGTGATGATTCGCGATGAGATGCAGGACTAGATCCTCGTCGTAGGCGTCGCTCAGGCAGCCGTTGTTTCGAACCATCAGCACGCTGAGCATCTCGTGGTACACAGCCGGCCAACCTTGTGGGCTAGTTCGTGCTCCTGGGAGCGACTTCGCCAGCGGCTTCTCAAGGCACTCCAACGCGACGACATCGCCACCAACCATTTGAAGCTGAAAGCGTGGATCAGACTTGCCGATGTCGTGCAGCCGGGCGGCAAGTTCGAGGTCCGAGCAGAGTGCGGGACCGAGTCCAAGCCGCTCTGCGTACTTGCGAACGCGTGCGCCGACCCCGCCGAGGTGATCGCGGAGCGAAACGCCCGTACCTGTGACCGACTGCGACTCGTCGGAGCCGTCCATGGTCGCGGCCTCGGCATGAACTCCGACAGAGACGATGAAGTAAGCGGTTGGGCCCGCGCCCACGCGCCGAACCCGTTGCCCGTGCGCCTGCAACTCTGCGACGGTGTCTGCCATCCAGGCGGGTTGATCGACAGCGGCGGCCACAGCCGCAATCCACTCCTCGATCCGCTCAAGGTCGGAGGCATCTGAGTCGTCCGTTGGCCGGGGCGCACGCGGCAGCCACGGGTATAGCCGAGGATCGAGTCGGAGCGTGAAGCGCCGTTGGTAGGCGTGCTGCGCCGCATCCCCAAGGTCGGTGACCACCAGATCAGAAGACGGGTTCCATGTGCCGTCGGACAGACCTCCGAGGGTCGGATCGACTATGAGCACATCCCCGGGTCGGACTTCCTCCGGCAAGACTCGATCTGGCGGGTTGTCGTGGCCCCTCCAGCGAACGCAACCGTCTCCAGCGTCTGCGCTGTGCCGCGCTCGGCGGCCTCCCATCGCGGCTACTCCGCCATCGAGGTCCGAGACCTCTAGTTCTTGGTCTCCACGCAGCCAGGCGATGGCGGCACGCCAGGGGACCTGCAGCATTTCGGCGCCGCGGAGTGGAACCGCCCGGAGGGCAGTAGGGCTCCGGTCGTAGCGCCACACGATGCTCACGTCGGGAGGGCGCCGGGAGTCTGCGTCGGCGAGCATCCCGTGAAGGAACCGGTCGATGGGTGGGTGCTGCGCGGGCTCCGGGTTGGTCTGCGCCCACGCGTCCATGTGGTGGGGAAGCAACAGCGGCGCCTCCAGTCGGGGAGCTAGCGCACTCCCAGGGAATTCGGGCTTCGCGAGAGGCGAGGCATCGAAGGGGAGCGTCCCGTTGTTGGTGGACTGGAGCAGATGCGCCCATGTGGCCGCCACGGCCCCGCCGTAGACCGGATCTTCGTTGAACCCAGCGGCGGTCTTCGGTGCGACCGGCCCGACGATCCAGGCCCGCGCGGCGCGGTCCCGACTGGATGCCATCTCGCCACGCCGATCAAGTCTGCCGAACCGTTGACGAAGGCTGTCGATGGGGGCGACCTCCGTGATCACCGCGTCAAAGCTGTAGTCGGCACCGACCTCGATGCACTGGGTCGCGACGATGAACGTCAAGTCGCCTGAACCAGATTCCCGGGATGGATCGACCGCGGCCTGCACTGCTCGTACCGCCGCGTCTCGATCCAGGGGCCTCATGCGACCCGTCAGCAAGTGCGCTGGATACCCCGCTGCTGTGAGTAATCCATGCACCTCGCGGGCGGTCCGGACTCGGTTGACGACAATTCCCACCACCGTCTCGGAATCGTCGAGCTCCTCGATGATCTTCAGGACTGCAGGAGGGATGGTCTCGTGAGGTTTGCCCCAATCGACTGATCGCAGGTGGGCGACTTTGCGGGCTTTGATTCGTCGAGCGAGCTCTGGGCAAGTCAGGTCGTCCTCGTCCAAGCGGAAGCATCGGGCACTGCGCACGGCAGGTGTCGCGGACATCTGGATGACCTGGTAGCGACACGGCAGGCCTTCCACAGTCGGCTGCGCTTCCCGGACCTGGCGTAGCGTTTCCGCGAAGGGCTGCTCAAGGTGCGCCTCATCAAGGATCACTAAGCAGTCACTGCCGGCCAGCCCCGCCTGAACCGGCCTCATCTTCGGCCCTACTCCATACGCACGGAACAGCAGTCTCGAACCGAACTGGTCGACGGTCGAGACGGTGACCCATGCCGTGTCGGGCCTGTCCGCCCACGACCTTGAGTAGTGGACGCCACCACGCAGCCTGACTCCGTTGATCGGTGAGTCTCCACAGGCACGGCTCAGGTGGCTCGCCACTCGCTGCACCGAGGCGTCATCCGACTCCGCTAGGGCAGCCTGGATCTTCGCTACGTGCTCGTATGCCTGATCGACGACGGTGCGGCGGTTGATCACAAGTACGACCCTTCGGGACATCACATCAGGCCGCGCCGCTAGCGCGAAGACAGCAAGGTCGAGCAGCGCTGTCTTGCCGGAGCCTGTCGGCAATTCCACCGAGTCCGGCCAAGAACCTGCATCCATGACTTGTCGCGCCAGTCGGACTTGCCAGGGATACGGATCGAGGCCGTGGACCCCTCGGAAGAATCCGATGAAGTCGCCTTCAGTCAACGGATCAGGACGCACGCGGTCACCCCGAGCCTGACGCAGAATCGACGGGGAGCATCAGGCCGAGGCCGCGGAAGCGGCCAGATCCTAGGACCACCGGCCCCGCGACGGGCTGCTCGAATTCGACGATGGCATGCAGCAAGAGGCGCTTTCCGCTGCTCTGCACGAAAGCGGGATAGTCGCTGGCGTGAGACCCTCCTCTAGCGGGCGGATCGAAGCCGACCGACACCGACGCCGGCTCGGGCAATCCGGCGAAGCGACACGCGTCAACCACGGCCTCCTCCGCTCGGCGCCAAGCACGACGCATGTCCGATGGAGAGCCGTGCGTCAATTGGCGCGCGTCACGGGGCAGCGCTAGCGCAGTCACCGAGGCCCACCGCCGAGAAGCCCTGCTCCAACGAAGTCGGCCCAGCGTCACTGTGTCGGACCCCTCAAAATCGGGCACGAGCCGCAACCCGAGGACCGCACGGCTGCTGAGACGCAAGTCGAGCAGACCATCGCCACTTGCCGCCCGCCAGGCGCCCACAGCCCTCAGGACCTGCTTCCTCTCCACCTCGTCGGAGTCGTTCGGCAACAGCATGACCAAGCCCTTCACCGTCCCGTCCGCGTAGTGATGCCCAACGAAAGGAAGCGAGAGGAACAGCGCGTGGGGCGAAGACGTAGGTCGACCGTCGGCGTCCTTACCGACAAGCAGCCTCGGAGCCGTTCCCGAGCAGTGCGAGATGATCGCACCCCGGAGGGCCTTCGCAAGTGGCGCGGCCCTTGCGCTCGACACCTGCCGAGATGATCGCTCCAACTCGAACAGGATCCACTCACCATCCGCGTCCGGGGCGGACGGAATCGAATCTGGAACTGGACCTCGGGCGTGAGCGTAGAAGGCTGTCGAACTAGGTATCGGACTGTTGCGGAGTCCAGTGTCCAGATAGGACTCGTGGCGAGCCACGAGCGCCTCGAGCATCCCCGCATGCATGGCGCGTAGCGAGAACTCCGATCCTGCCGATCCATCCCGCGGGATCCACACCGGGTCGGGCGGGTCATCGACCAAGCGACAGGCAACGAAAGACGACGAATGCCCCAGGCGCGTGACCCGGCCAACTATTCCGGCGAGAGCTTGCCGGTCGTCGGTGGACGGATCGGAGTCGGGCCATGCGAACACAACCCGTCCATCAGCGCCAACCAACGTGGAGGGCATGGAATGGCGGGGCGTGCGCTTGCGCTCCTCGGGCAGGAGAGTCCACCACTTGGTGACTCCGCGCTGCCGGTCCTCCTTGCTCGGAGACGTCTCATTGTTGACCGGAACGAACAATCCGACCGCGTGCCGATGCGAGCCACCCGGCTCGAAGATCGTCGGCGGCGGCTGCCGCTCCAGCCACTCCAGAGCCGAACGCTCGCCGAGGTCAGGAGGCACCGCGCCGCACTTGGCCCACGCCTCGACCAGGGCCGAGAACAAGCGAGCCGGATGCGGAGGCCATTCGGGCTTGGTCCTGTCGATTACATCGGCCGCGACGTAACGTCCTGTCCCGAAGGTGATTTCGATGGCGACGGGCACGGCTACGGTCCTGCCTGCTCCTCAGGATCGACTGCCTTGCGTTCGCGCACCGCCTGTCGGAGATTGTCGCTGGGAACGAGAACAACGGGCTCCGCCTGCCAAGCGAGTCCCGCCGCTCCGGTCGCGTCCACCGCGGATCGGAGCAATTGGGCGACTGCATCGGGCGTGACGGGAGCGAAGTCGCGAGAGCCACCGTAGGCATCGACCAACTCCACCCGCGGAGGACCGTCCGGGACCAGGAGGCAACGTGACCGGAGCGCGTATCCCTGGGCATCGCGCAGGACGGTCGCGGCAAGCGCCAGCGCGACCACGGATGTGCGTGCGTCCACGGCTGCATCGCGATGCCGCGGGAAGCGCAGTGACCGGACGGCGTTGATGGCGATCACCGTCGACTGCTCGGCGTGGGAGAACGTCACACCACCGGTCCCGCTGAATTCTCCGTCTGCTCCAGCCGCAACGCTCGGGGTCACGTTGCTGAGGCCCAGGCCCGAGATCTTGCCTTTGCCCTTGCCGCTGCCGTACAGCACCGGCTTGCCCTTGGGATCCTTCTCGGCGCTGTCGATGTCCGTCGTCCACGGGGACGCGCTGGCGTCCTCGGCATGAGCCTCGTTCTTGTAGATGGGTGCCGCGGACTCGATCTTGAGTGGGTCCAGCCGGCTCGAGGATGAGCGTCCGACGACGATGTCGACAGCGACGATCTCAGAGACCACACGGCGCTCGAATTTGTAGCCTCGAGAGGCGTCACCGCCCATCGAGTCCCAGGCTCCGAACACCAGGACCGTGGGGCAGTAGCGGTACATATCCGCCGCATCACGCTCGCTGCAACTGAAGATCGCCCTCCCGACGGCCGACTCACGGAACCACTCGCCGTCGAGCTTGCACTCGCGGAAGGTGGCGTCCGCCACGCGATGGGAAGCCTCTAGAGCTGTGAGCTTCCCTGGACGGATGCCGTCGTAGTACGCACCCTCTCCGTCACTCCGCGAGAAGTCCGCCTCCACGATCGGTATCTCGATCAGACCATCCTCGCTGGCCTGGAGCAGCGCCTCCTCGGCACGATTCGCCTGCGATGGCACCGAGTCCAGCACTGCAGCCGCGATGACTTCACCGTCGCGCCGCCGCTCTTCAATGTGGTAGCGGGCCTCCTCATCGCGAGCAGAACCCTCTGGCCCCGCATAGGTCGGGGGGTAGACCTTGCCGCCAGGTCCGTCGGCTGGCTGAAGCCTCGTCTTGATGCGCAGGTAGTTGGCTCCTCCAGCCACCGCCTCTCGCAAGACCTCATGGGTTAGTTCCGGCAGATCGCTGCCGGACTCTGACTCGGATGTCATTGAGCCTCCTCGACTCGTGGTTGCGTTGAGTGCGGCCCTGTTCCAACGCCCTCGGAGCTTGAGACCCCGAGATCCGGATGCCGAACCGCTTCATGGGTTGGATCGCACCATAGCCATGGTGTGTGACACGCCGGATATAGCAGTCATGATGTGAGGAGAACTGCATACCGAGAACCGATGCAGAACATGCTGATTGTTGCCATATCATTCAGTGTCATATATCTTCATTGAGAAGCCTCGCCTGCCGGGCTGAGTCGGCAAGCCGATCCGACAGCTGACATGCCCAAGCACCGGCCGCCGGCCCGAGACGAGGCTCCGATGACCGCATCACCTCCCATCCCCGCCACCGAGGCGACGCCCGCCATGGCCCATCCTCCCGACACCGCAGCCGAGGCCCGGTCCGAGCAGTCCGCGCCTGCGCAAGCACCGACGTCCACCGTTAGGCCCCGCCTGCGGGACCAGATCGCCGAGAACCCCCTGCTCACCCTCTTCGGCACGATCATCGTCGCGCTTCTCCTGTTCGTCCTCGGTACCACCAACCTCCGCATCAGCGACACCAACGACCGCATCGACGGGCTCGAGGATCGCTTCGTGTCGCTCGAGAACCGGGTCATCGACATAGACCTGAAGCTGACCGCGCTGATCGCCCACCTCAACGCGACCGAGGCGGTGGACAACGCCCTTGCAGGCCGGCTCCTGCCGTCCGACGCCGACGACGGCGACTCCCAGCCCAGCCGCGAACCGCCAGACGACTGAGCCTGAACCAGTTCCGACGGCAGCGCCGCGGCGTGTCGCTGGGCGCTGGCACACTGGGGTGATGCGTGGCGGGGTGCGCGGCGGCTCGTGACCGCGGAACTCAAGGGGCGTCCGCCCGACGGGACGGTCGGGTTCCTCCATGTGGACATGGACGCCTTCTACGCCGCGGTCGAGATCAGACGCCGTCCCGAACTGCGGGGAAAGCCGGTGGTCGTGGGCGGCACCGGCAGCCGGGGGGTGGTAGCCGCGGCCAGCTACGAGGCCCGGGTCTTCGGCATCGGATCGGCCATGCCGTCGGTCCGGGCCCGCCGGCTGTGCCCCCATGCCGTCTTCCTGCCCGGCGACCATTCCCACTACGGCGAGGTGTCCGAACGGGTGATGGCCATCCTCACCGACGTGACCCCTCTGGTGGAGCCTCTGTCACTGGACGAGGCCTTCCTGGACGTGCGGGGCGCGGCCAGGCTTCTGGGCCCTGCCCCCGAGCTGGCCGCCCAGATCCGCGGCCGGATCCTGGACCAGGAGCAGCTCACCTGCTCGGTCGGAGTGGCCTCCACAAAGTTCATGGCCAAGCTGGCCACCGAGCGGGCCAAGCCCCGTGTCGAGCCCTCAGGAGTTGTGTGGGGTTCGGGAGTTCACGTCGTCGAGGCCGGCACCGAGCTCGACTTCCTGCATCCGCTGCCGGTCACAGCGCTGTTCGGCGTGGGGCCGGCCACGTCGTGGCGCTTGAGGCGGCTCGGTGTCGAGGCGGTGGGCGACTTGGCCTCCATGCCGGAATCGTCGCTCGTGGCCGCGCTGGGCACGGCCGCCGGCCGCCAGCTCCATCGCTTGGCCAACGGGATCGACGACCGGCCCGTGGTGGTGAACCGCATGCCCCGCTCGATCAGCCACGAGGAGACCTTCCCCCGGGATCTTCATACCGGATCGGAGCTTCAAGCGGAGGCGACCCGCCTGGGCGACGCCGTGGCCAGGCGGCTGCGAGCGTCCAGCCTCGTGGCCCGCACCATCGTGCTGAAGGTGCGCTTCGGAGACTTCAAGACCATCACCCGTTCGGTGACGCTGCCCGACCCCACCGACAGCGCTCGCGAAGTTGTGGCCGCAGCCCGCGATCTGCTCGCCGCCATCGACGTCACGCCGGGCGTGCGCTTGCTGGGAGTGGGAGCCTCAGGACTGGTCGAGGCCTCCGCCCAGCAGCTGTCCTTCACCGACGGCGCCCAGACCCACGACGCAGCCGAGCAAGTGACCGACCAGATACGGGACCGCTTCGGTGCGTCCTCGATCGGCCCCGCTGCCGCCGTCCGCGGCGACAGAGGCCTGCGGTCGCCCCTGAACCCCGATCAGCGCTGGGGACCCGACGCCGAAGACTCGCAATCCGGCTGAGGCCGGGAGAAATGGCTTGACGCAGCGCAGTCGAATCCGGCTATCGTCAAGCTAGATATGCATGGCTGGTGCACATGCCAACGGTGCCGGAGGTGATGGCGTGCCGTTGTCAGAGGACGAACAGCGCATCCTCAGCGAGATCGAGTCGCACCTCTACGAGAGCGACCCCGAACTGGCTCGCGAGGTAGCCGAGACCACTGTCTACACCCACGCGTTCCGCAACATCAAGTGGGCCGCGCTCGGCCTCCTGGCCGGGGTGGTGCTCATGGTGTGGCTGCTGTCCACATCGTTCCTGCTGTCGTTCGGCGGTTTCCTCGTGATGCTCCTGTCGCTGCTGTTCCTGGAGCGCAATGCCCGCCGGGTCGGAAAGGCCGGGCTCGGCCAGATGACGGAGTCCATGCGGGGTGGACGGCTGCGTCACGTCGTGGGCGGTGCCGGCTCCCGAATGAGGGACCGTTACGACCGCGACAACCGCAACGGCGACTGACCTCTCCGCCGGAATTCCTGTAGTCGGAGACCGCTGAGGTCCTTTGCTACAGGGATTTCGCCCTGAAGAGAGGCGACGGGTCGAAGGCCGCGACCAACCGGCTCGACACGCTCGCCTGGCGACGGCACGCGGCGACCACACGTGACCCCAGGACTCCGGCGCGGACCGCCATCGAAGCGGAGGTGTTGAGGGCGTAGCGCCCATGGGTGGCCAGGGTCGCGAGTTCGGAGACGGGGCCGACCTCTCCACGGTCCTCCGCCACCCTCCGGGCCAGCTCGAGGGGCGTCTCGAATGTCCTGGGGGCGAGACCCGCCAATGCCAGGGCCTCAACCGCGTCGCCCCACCACTCCTCGATCAGACCAGCCGGGTCGTTGGACAGTCGAGCCCGGACCCGGCGGCGATCCAGGTGGCGCAGCACAGGCACGGACCCCAGCATCAGCGCCGCCGCGACCAGAACCAGAACGCCCACCGCCACCAGGCGCGGGACCCCTTGACCGAAGGGACCGGCGGAGTCGCCGGCCCCAGCCGACCGTTCGGCTGCGTCCGATCCGGAGGCCGCATCCTGATCGAGCGGGTTCCTCAATCCCGCAAAGCCGGATCCAGCCCCGTCGCCGGATACTCCAGACAGCGCGGCGTCCGGCTGGGGGGCGCTTAACTCACCAGATGGCTGCAGGCCGGCCTGATTGGCTACATGGCCGGTGATCGCGAAGTCTCCCGGGGCGCCCCGGCCCGGGGTCGGTTCGAAGCGGACCCAGCCGGTGCCCGCGAAGTAGACCTCGGGCCAGGCGTGGGCATGCTCGCCCCGCACGACGTAGGCCCCCTGCTCGCCCCGCGTCGAGTCCCACTCCCCCCAAGTGAAGCCGACCGCCACCCGGGTCGGCAGGCCGACGCTGCGGGCCATCGCCGCGTAGGCCGTCGCGAACTGTTGGCAGTAGCCGGCGCGGACGTCGAATAGGAACTCCTCAAGGCTGTCAATGCCGTGGTCGGAGTGCACCTGCAGGTCGTACCGGAACCCGCCGTCCAGCCGGAAGTAGTCCTGCAGCAGCAGAGCTCGGTGGTAGTCCGAACGGCTGCCCGCGGTGACCCGCTGCGCCTCATCGAGCACGACCTGGCGTGCATCGTCGGGAAGCTGCGTGTTGAAGGCCAGGAAGTCGGCGTCTAGGGCCGACGTGTCGACGTTGCGGAGCCGGTCAGGATCGGCGATGGCGGGAACCACCGACTCCGCTGAGTAGGTGAAGCGGCTGGGGCCGCTCAGTGCGGCCGACCGTGCCTTGATCAGCGAACCCGACGCGGTCTCGTACTCCAGCGCCACCCCGCCGTTGTCGATGACCCTCCGAGGCTCGAAGGCCACCGGGAGGTAGGAGTTGCCCAGTCCCGACAGCGACACCGTCTGGACGATGGCCGCTCCGGCCGTCGCCGGATCGATCGTGCCCGCCAGAGGCCCGGTCGCGTCCGCGTAGTCCGAGCGGGCGCCCCACCCGTTCCCGTCGAACTCGTCGAGCGACGTCAGCCTCCAGTACTGGCGCTCATCCTGGAGCACCTCCACCGTGAACAGCTCATAATCGGACAGTTCGACCAGACGGCTGCGAACTTGGACCAGCGGGCTGACTAGAACCCTAGGACCATCCGGATTCCCGTCGGAACCGGACGTCGATCCGGCAGCCGTCGATGGCAACTCGAAATCGGCCCACGGCTCGGGCTGCGGGCTGGGACGGTCGACCCACGGCGCGGCGTCGGTCACTTCGAACTCGGCGAGATCGACCCACGGCTCCGCGCTCGCTCCGGGAAGCCACGGGCCGGCGACGGCTCCGGACACCACGGCCAGCATCAGCGCCGCGCTCCCGGCCCGCGCCATGGTCGCGGTGCCCCGTCCCGGCCTGGGCTCGATCCACGTATCGACCCGCCGGTTGCGCAGCCAGAGGGCGACCATGGTGGCTCCGACGGCCCCGCTGAAGAGCGCTCCGTGCCTCACCGCCCCGTCACCCGTTCCGGCCGCCACCGTGAACCCGTACACCGCCGAGGCCGGAACGACAGCGGTGACCGCGGCGCGCATGCGGAAGGCGGCCGTGTCGGCCAGGAAGGCGCTGGCCGACAGTGCGGCGGCCGCGCCGAGAACCAGGCCCGGCGCCGGCACGACCGGCGCCGACGAGGCATTGACGACGCTCCAGGCATCCACTAGGTGATCGCGCGCCAGAAGGGCGGTGTCAGCGGTGGGCAGCACGAGCCAGGCCGTGTCGGGATAGAGCAGCACGGTGGCCGTCACCGCCAGGCTGGCGCCGCAGACCAACCCAGCCGCCAGCACGGGCAACCGGGCGCGCCGGGCCGCGGCCGCTATCACGTGAGCCACGACCGCGAGCGCCAAGACGTCGGAAAGGAAGGATCCGTCGGTGAACAGGCGCGACATGCCGGCCCCGACGACGACCGTCACCGAGACTAGAGCAGCCTCCGACAACCAGTCGTAGAGAGCGCCGCGGGCCCCACCCGACGTCGGCCTCGCAGAGCTCATGGGTGGGCTGGGACCATGCGACCGGCTACTGCGACCAGCCGCCACAAGCCTGGAAGCTGCCCGGGGCCGGTCAGGTGTATCCAGCGGCCCTCTAGGTCCGCGGCCGGCGAGGTCGGGCCGCGATGGCCAGCGCCGTGGGTGACGACCAGCGAGGCGCCGAGGCGCCGGGCCAGCCCGTGGCGGGCCCCCGCGTCGTCGATGGCGTCGGGCGACGCGGTGACCGCCACCACAACGGATGCTCCGTCCGTGGTGGTGGTCTCGATAGTGGGCTGCCCGCCTTCCAGGGTGGCCAGGAACTCCAATGCCGCACCGATGTCGTGCCGGTGGGCGAGCAGGGGAGTGCCGCGGCCGTCGGTGGTGAGAATCCGAGCCTCGTCGCCGGAGCGAAGCACCGCGCTGACGATGGACGCGGCCACCGAGGTGGTGTGATCCTGCACTGCGGCGGCGTCGCCAGGTGGACGGGTGTCGATCACGACCGTCATGCTTCCCGGGCGGGAAGGCTGGAACCGGCGCACGACCAACTCGTCGAGCCGGGCTGTCGAGCGCCAATGGATGTGGCGGAGGTCGTCGCCCTCGGTGTAGGGGCGCAGGACATCGAACTCCTCGCTGGTGAGCCCGAGCGACCGGCGACGGAACTCGACGGGCAGGGACAGATCACCACCGACCGGCAGGCGCAGCGACGCCAGTCGCTCGATTGGAGGATGCACGACCACGCGTGTACGGCTCTTGAAGATGCGGCGTCGGCGGGCCAGCCCCAACGCGTCGCCGTCCTCGACGAGTGTGGGGCCGATCTCCAGGACACCCCGGCGTGCAGGCTGCAGGCGATAGCTCCTGGCCACCGCAGATCCGCCCGGCACCGGCGCTACACGGAAGCGAGCGTCGTCCGCGCCGCTGACCTGCTCGGAGATGCACACGGTCGGGGACGGCAGGCGGGCCCGGTTCTCCACCTCCAGTCGCACGTCCAGCGGCTCGGAGACGGCCACCATCGCCGACGAGACCCGCCGCCTGACGGACAGCCGGGACGGATGGATGAGGCGCACGGCCAAGGCCATCACCACCGCGATGGCAGCCGTGGCCCCGATGACGTAGAGCTCCAGGATCCCGAAGACCCGCCCGCCTGCAATCGCAGCGACCCCTATCGGTAGCAGCTTCCAGCCGACCGGGGTCGGCATGTCAGGAACTCCCGCTCTTGTTCGCTGCGCTCACGGGCCGCTCGGGCCACGGCCTCGCTCGGTGTCTCGCGATGGTGTTCACAGCTGCTCGCTATCCGCTCGGCCTCAGGTTGCTTTGCGGGGCACGGGCACGGAGTCGATGATCTCGGTGACGATGTCGCCGGACCGCACACCCCGCACACGGCTGTCGGGCTTGGGCAGGAGCCGGTGCGGCAGCATGGACGGAGCCAGCGCCTTGATGTCGTCGGGCGTGACAAAGTCGCGGTTCAGCGAGGCCGCCCTGGCCCGCGCCACCCTCAGCACGGCCAGCACACCCCTGGGGGACAGGCCCAGCGACAGGCCGGGATGGCGGCGGGTGGCGCTGGCCACCTCGAGCAGGTACGCACGCAGCGCGGCCGAGACATGAACCTCCTCCAGCCGGTCGGACATCCACCGCACGACGGCCGCGTCGGCGACCGGCCCGATGAGATCGACAGGCTCCTGGGCGCCTCTGTCCATCAGGATCGAATCCTCGGACTCGCGATCCGGATAGCCCACTTCGAGGCGCATGAGGAAGCGGTCCAGTTGACTCTCGGGAAGCGGGTAGGTGCCCTCGTACTCCAGCGGGTTCTGCGTGGCTATGACCGTGAACGGCGACTCGAGGCGCCTGGTCACGCCGTCGATGGTCACCTGCTGCTCGCCCATGGCCTCCAGCAGTGCCGACTGGGCCTTGGGGGAAGCACGGTTGATCTCGTCGGCCAGGACGATGTTCGAGAACACCGGCCCGGGCCGGAATTCGAATGTTCCGGCGGCCCGGTTGAACACCGACGTTCCGGTGATGTCGACCGGAAGCAGGTCGGGGGTGAACTGGATCCGGCCGAAGCTGACATCGACGCTGCGGGCCAGAGCCTTGCCCAGCGTGGTCTTGCCCACGCCGGGCACGTCCTCGATCAGCACGTGGCCCCCGCACACCAGAGCCAGTACCAGCAGCTCGATGACCTCGCCCTTGCCTTTGACGGCGAGCTCGATGTTCTGGTGGATGAGCTTGAACTGCTCGTCGAAGTGTCCCATCGCCGCGTCAGCGTATATCGGCCCTGAGGCCGAGCGAATGGGCGAGGCCGTGGCCCGAGCGGCCCGTGAGCGCAGCGAACAAGAGCGGGAATGACACCGCCGCGACGCCACGGACCCTCACCAATTTGCCGCTCGCTCCCGGCTTCTAGGCTTTCGGCGTGGGTGCTGTGTTCGCGGCCAGGGTGGCCCTCCGGTCGGCCAGGGCTGTCGCGGTCCGGCCCCGGCTATGGCCGACCGCCCTCGCTCAACTGGCCCGCTTCGCCCCCGATGGCTGGTGGCGCCGGCCCCCGTTCATCCCGCTGCCTACGCCCGAGCTCACCGGCTTCAGGTCCGAGACCATGTACGGCGATCCCGACATCCCGCCCTCGCCGGCTGACATCGTGGTGTGGCTGGAATGGTGCCGGACCCAGAACCGCTCTGCCTCGTGATGCCCGCTCTTGTTCGCTGCGCTCACGGGCCGCTCGGGCCACGGCCTCGCTCGCTCGGCCTCCAGTAGACCGCGCCGATCCGGCTAGCCTGCCCCCGATGTCCGGGGTGCTGGTTCTCAACGCCACCTTCGAGCCGCTGGCTGTGGTGAGCGCGCGACGGGCCGTGTGCCTGGTCCTGGCCGAGAAAGTAGAGATGCTGCATGCTGCGGGCCGGGCCTTCCGCTCGGAGCGACGATCGGTGGAAGTTCCGTCGGTGGTTCGGCTGAGCCACTATGTGAGCGTGCCCCGTCCCCGGCACCGCTCCCCGAACCGGCGGGCGGTGTTCGCACGGGACCGGGACTCCTGCCAGTACTGCGGCGACCGGGCCGAGACGATGGATCACGTGGTGCCCCGCAGCCGCGGCGGGAAGCACACATGGGAGAACGTGGTAGCCGCCTGCCGGCGCTGCAACGCCAAGAAACGGGACCGCCTGCCCAGCGAGAGCGGCATGCGACTCCGGCGGCGTCCCGAGCCACCGTCGCCTTCGACCTGGGTCGAGATCGCGGCCGGAGGCGTGCCCGATGTCTGGACGGCCTACCTGCAGCCACGAAGCGATCTCCGCACCGCGTGAGCGGGCCTGAGAGCCCAGACTCGAGAGCGCAGCGCGGCTGCCGGTGGACCGTGGAGCGCCTGCGCGGCCCGGTGTCGGAATTACTCGATTCGGCCGAGCCCCCGGCGGCTGCCACCAGGGTGGCCAGGATCCACACCGTCACCGGCGCGGGACTCGTGCTGGGCAGCACGCAGAGTCTCGAGACTGCGGCTCAGATCCGGGCGACGGCCGCGGGCACGGAGATCCTGCGGCGTCGCAGCGGTGGGGGAGCGGTGCTGCTGCTTCCCGGAGGCCAGGTGTGGGTGGACTTCTTCGTCCCGGCCTCCGACCCGCTGTGGAGCGAGGATGTGGCCCACGCCGCTCAATGGGTGGGTGAGCTCTGGTCCGCGGTGGTCGAGCCCTTCGTTGCCGAACCGATCTCGGTCCATTCAGGCCGGCTCGTGGCCGATCGGTGGGGGAGGCTGGTGTGCTTCGCCGGATCCGGTCCCGGGGAGGTCTTCGCCGGCGGGCGCAAGATCGTCGGAGTCAGCCAGCGCCGCACCCGCTCACGGGTCCGCATTCAGACCACGGCCCGGCTCGGGCACCCTGACACGGCCTCGAGCATCCGGGCGGACGATCGCAGCCTCGACGAGCTTGAACTCCTGGATGTCACCGCAGCCGATCGCGAGACAGGCCGCGCGGTTATGGCGCGCCGCTGCGGCTCCGTCCCGGCCACGGAGGCCGACTTGACGGAGGCCCTGCTTGGAGCCCTGGAGGCGCAGGCGAGAGACACCCGGTAGAAGCCGCCCAATCCTGTATGTCCTAAGGCGCGATTTCTAGCGCGCCTTGACTTGCGCTGTGGTGTGAAAGGGAGTACAGTGGTTCGCTGTGGAGTATTCGGGAGTAACCGGACTCGGGCCGAGGGCGTGAGCGTCAACCATGACCGGCCATCGCAGCCTATTCGTCGGCGTCCACGAGCACACCCTGGATGGCAAGGGTCGGCTGATCCTGCCGTCGGGGTTCCGCAGCCACCTGGCGGGCGGCGCCTACATCACCGCGCTCGACTCCTGTGTGGGCATCCTGCCGGTCGACGAGTTCGCCGACACCGCCGAGCAGCTCCGGACGCAGGTGGGCGGCGAGCAAGTGGACATCAACGCGTTGCGGAGCTTCGCGGCCCAGGCCGACTTCGTGGTTCCCGACGCCCAGGGACGCATGAGGATCCTGCCCCATCTGCGGGACGCCGCCGGACTCGAGCGCAAGGTGATCGTCACCGGCATGATCCGCCGCATCGAGGTCTGGAACCCCGACCGCTGGGCGGAGGTGCAGTCCGTGGGCACCGAGCGCCTCGCCGACGCCATCACGCACGGAAGGGGGATCGCCAGTGTCTGAACGCCGGCTCCCGCTCCAGCAGGCCCACCCCAGCCGCCGACACCGACCCAACCACCCGCACCCGACCCAAGACCAAACCAACCACCCGGACCGCAGCAGTCACCGAAGGGCTGCCCGGTCATGTGCAGTTCCCCGATTGGCAGATGGAAGACCCGTACTCCGCCCGCTTGCCATTAGCTCGATCGGGGGAGAAATCCCGACGTGCGCCGTCGGTCGGGGAACTGCAGATGACCGGGCGCCCGATATGACGGCCGGCACCGGAGAGGGCGCCGGTGCCTACCACCAACCGGTCATGCACCGCGAGGTGGTGGAGGTACTGGCCGAGGTGCCCGCCGGCCTCGTCGTCGACACCACCGTGGGAGGAGGCGGCCATGCGGACGCTCTTCTCACCCGCGCTCCCCACCTTCGGCTACTCGGGCTCGACCGCGACCCCGACGCGCTGACGGCCTCGGCCGAGCGGCTCGCCGCCCACGGCGACAGGGTCGTCCTGCGTCGCGCCCGCTTCGACGCGCTCGGCGACGTGCTGGACGAGATCGGCGAAGGCGACATCTCGGCATGCCTCTTCGACCTCGGAGTCAGCTCGGCCCAGCTAGACCGGCCCGAACGCGGCTTCAGCTACCGCCTCGACGGCCCCCTCGACATGCGGATGGACCCCTCCACCGGCGTGACCGCGGCAGACATCGTCAATCACGCCGATGAGCGGGCTATCGCCTCGATCCTTCGCCGCAACGCTGATGAGCGGCAGTGCCGTCGCATCGCTGCCGCCATCGTCGCCGGCAGACCCTTCGCCACTACCACCCAGCTGGCCCGGGTCGTGGCCGACGCCGTGCCGGCTCCCGGTCGCCGCCGCGGCCATCCCGCCCGGCGCACCTTCCAGGCGCTGCGCATCGAGGTGAACCGCGAGTTGGAGATCCTCGAGACCGCCCTGACCGGCGCCATCGAGCGGCTCTCCGGTTCCGGGCGCTGCGCGGTGCTCTCCTACCATTCCGGGGAGGACAGGATCGTGAAGTCCGTCTTCAGGCGATCGGCGGGCGAGGTCCCGCCGCCGCGGCCCGGCCTGCCGCCCCCGCCCGGCTCAGAAGCCACCGTGCGGCTGCTGGGGCGCCGGGCCCGTACCCCCTCCGAGTCGGAGAAGGCCGCCAACCGCAGAGCGAGCGCGGCACGCCTGCGAGCGGTGGAACGCCTCTCGCTCCCGGGATGAGTGATGGCACCGCAGTCTCAGCGGAGCGCTTCTGTGCGAACCGCCGGTACGCCCGCTCCGAAGACCGAGCGGCCGTCACCAGACCTCAAGGTAGCCCGCTCACCGGACCGGACCCGACGCTCCATCGGCGGCATCAGCATGGTGCTGGCAGTGGGCCTGTTCGGGGTGTGCCTGGCTCTCGCCGCGCTGCACGCGGTCCTCGTCGAGAACCAAGCCAACCTTGACGATCTGCTCGAGCGCAACCAGCAGCGCTACGAGCGGATCGACAAGCTGCAGGCGGAGATCGCCTACCTCGACTCCCCGGAGGGACTCGCCGATCAGGCACACTCTGCCGGACTGGTGCCCTCGGCCGAGTTGGCCGTCCTCACACCGATCGGTCCGGACCAGCTTCCGCCGCCCGAGGAGGATCCCTTCGACCTCGAGTCGTCGGGCTGGCCGCCGAAGCCGCCCGCCGTTGAGCCTTCAGAAGCCCCGGAACTCGGGATAACGGCCGGATGACGCCCCCCGGGCGGCGTTTCGATGCCTCGGCGCGACACCCCAGCCGCTCAGGCTCGACCGGCTCGGCCCGGCCCACGGCACCCCTGCCGCTCGTCACCCGCTCCAGGGTAATAGCCGTCCTAGTGGTGCTGGCGCTCGCCCTGGGAGGGCTCGTCTACCGCATAGTCGACGTGCAGGCCACCCCCGATCCGCGGGTACTGGAGGAAGTGTCGAACCCCCTCGGCGAGATCGTCGTGCCCGCTCCCCGCGGGACGGTGTTCGATCGCAACGGACGGGCCATCGCGCTGTCGCTGCCGGCGGCCACCGTGGTGTCCGACCCCCGCATCATCTCCGATCCGCAGCAGGCCGCCGCCGACCTCTCCGAGGTGATGGGCATCGAGCCGGAAGCGCTGCTCGACAAGCTGCAGGGCGACGGCGCCTTCCGCTATGTGGCGCGCCAAGTAGATGCTGAGGTCGGCGAACAGGTCAGCGATCTCGGGATCGAGGGGATCAGGGTCATCTCCGAGCCGCGGCGCGAGCATCCCAACGGCGGATGCTCAGCGCTGGCCGCGGTCGGCCGGGTCAACATCGACCACGTAGGCATGAGCGGCGTCGAGGAGACCTACGACGAGCACTTGTCGGGCACCCCGGGACGGGTGATGAAGGAGGTCGGCGTAGACGGCACCACCATCCCGGGGGGTCTCTACGAGGTAACCGCGCCGGCCGAGGGGCGAGACATCACCGTAACCCTCGACCGCAACGTCCAGTATCAGGCCGAGTCGATGCTGCTCGAGGCCGTCGCCGACGCCGGGGCCTCATCGGGAGTGGCACTGGTCTCGCTGCCGGCCACCGGCGAGATTGTGGCCATGGCCAACGTGGCCAGGGGCTCAAACGGCATCGTCGACTGCACGCGACACAACCTGGCCGCCACGTGGAGCTATGAGCCCGGTTCGGTGTTCAAGCCGGTGACGGCGGCCGCGGCGTTGTCGAGCGGGGCGGTGGCCGAGCAGGTGACCATCGAGGTGCCGTCGTACCTGACCATCTGGGAGCATCGGTTCGAGGACACCCCCACCCATCCCGACGTGGAGTGGACACCGACACAGATAGTCGCCCGGTCGTCCAACATCGGCACCATCAAGATGGCGCTGCAGACCGGTGAGGAGCGGATGTACCAGACCATGCGCTCCTTCGGCTTCGGGGCCCGCACGTCCCTCGACTTCAAGGGAGAGTCCAAGGGGATCCTGCCTCGGCTGAGCGAGTGGAGCGGCCTGAGCCTTCCCAACATGGCCATCGGCCAGGGACTGGCCGTGACCCCGCTGCAGATACTCCAGGCCTACAACACCATTGCCAACGGCGGAGTGCTAGTGCCGCTGAAGCTGATCGTCGACGACACCGGCGCCAGTTCCGGACCAGTAGAGGGGCCGGCACCGGTGCGGGTCCTCAGCAGAGAGGTGGCAGCAACCCTGATGAGGATGCTGACGTCGGTCGTTGAGGTGGGTACCGGTCGACAGGCCGAAGTGGAGGGCTTCTCGATGGCCGGCAAGACCGGCACGGCCTGGCAGCCCTGCGACATCGGGTACGAGTGCGTCAACGAGCGGAACGAGCTGATCGGCCGCCATCACACCGCCACCTTCGCGGGGGTCGTGAGCAACGATGACGGTCCGGCGCTGGTAGTGCTGGTGATCATCGACCAGCCCAAGGGCGAGCGCATCTCGGGAGGCAAGCTGGCCGCGCCGACCGTGAGCAGGATCGCCGAGTACGCCCTGCGCCAGTTGCGGGTCCCCGCTGAGTTGAACACCGTCGGTGGCGAGCGCCGGCGTGCGGACCCGGCCGTAGTGCCCCCGCCACCGACGCTCCTCGCCGACCAGTCGCCGGATTCCGGCGAGTCGCAGACATGACCAACGGGGCGCGCCCATGGCCGGAGAGGCGACGGCACCACCACCGGGGCGTGCCCATGACCGGCGGGTCGCAGACATGACCAGCCTCGGCGAGCTGGCCCGATCGCTGCCAGCCGACCTGCTCCCGCCCGGCGGCGCCGGGGGCCCGCAGGACATCGCCGACGCGGCGTCGGTCCGGGTCGACGACGTGGAACACGACAGCCGGCGCGTCACCGGAGGCGCCCTGTTCGCGTGTATCCCGGGCGCAGCCTGCGACGGACACGACTTCGCTACCGATGCGGTCGCCGCCGGCGCAACCGCGCTGCTGGTAGAGCGGCCCATACCGGCGAAGGTGCCGTGCCTCCTCGTGAAGTCGGTCCGCCGGGCGGTAGGACCGGCTGCGGCCGAGGTGCACGGGCATCCCTGGAGGCGCTTCAACCTGGCGGGTGTTACCGGCACCAACGGCAAGACCACCACGGTCCGGCTGGCCGCAGGCCTGCTGAGAGCCGCCGGTAGAGACGCGATCGAGATCGGCACCCTGACCGGCACCCTGACCACTCCCGAGGCCACCGATCTGCAGCGCATCCTTTCCGAGTCGGTGGACAGCGGAGCGAGTGCCGCAGTCGTCGAAGTCTCCTCTCACGGCCTGGCCCAGCACCGGGTTGACGGATGCCGGTTCGGAGTGGCCGCGTTCACCAACCTCGGCCACGACCACCTCGACTATCACGGCTCGATGGACGACTACTTCGGGGTCAAGGCCCGGCTGTTCTCCCGCGAGCTGGCCGAGAGCGCCATAGTGGACGTCACCAGCGGTTGGGGACGCCGTCTGGTTGAGGTGGTCCCATCGGAGATGCCGCTGGTGAAGGTGGACCAGCGCGACATCGATGTCCTGAAGGCCGACGCCCGTTCCAGCGTGTTCCGCTGGCGCGATCAGGTTGTGACCCTGCCCCTGGCGGGGGCCTTCAACCGGGCCAACGCCGTGCTCGCGGCCGAGATCGCGTTGTCACTAGGCCTCAGCCCGGACGAGGTCGCGGCGGGTCTGGCCGAAGCGGCGCCGGTCGCGGGACGATTCGAGCCCGTAGATGCCGGACAGGACTTCGCGGTGATGGTGGACTACGCCCATACCCCTGACGGTCTCGCCGCATTGCTGCAGGCCGCCCGGAGCCTGACGGCCGAGTGCCTCACCGTGGTGTTCGGCGCAGGTGGCGACAGGGACCGCGCCAAGCGGCCGGAAATGGGTGCAACCGCTGAGAGACTGGCTGACAGGGTGATCGTCACGAGCGACAACCCGCGCTCCGAAGACCCGCAACAGATCATCGACGACATCATCGAAGGCATGAGCCGCGCCCCCGACCTGATCGACCCGGACCGCCGCAGGGCCCTGCGCCACGCCGTCGCCACGGCCCGACGGGGCGACATCGTGGTCATCGCCGGCAAGGGCCACGAGCGCAGCCAGATCATCGGGAATCGCAGACTCGCCTTCGACGACCGGGACGTGGTAAGCGAAGAACTCGAACGCCTGGCGGCCCGCCGCCCAGTGGAGGCCGAGCAATGATCCGGCTGCTGATCGCGGGCTGCATCGCAATGTTCGTCTCCTTGCTGGGCTGCTGGATCCTGATTCGCGTGCTCGTCCGTTACGGAATAGGCCAGCCCATCCGCGACGACGGTCCCTCCGAGCACCGGCTCAAGTCGGGCACGCCGACGATGGGCGGCATCGCCGTCGTGTTCGCGGCCACCGCCGGGTACGTGGTCAGCGACGTGTTCGGCGGTATCTACACCCGGACCGGCATCATCGTGATGGTCACCATCATCGCGGGCAGCATCGTCGGCCTGCTCGACGACTGGATCAAGGTCGTCGCGGCCCGAAACCTCGGACTCAACAAGAAGACCAAGATCATCGGGCTGCTCATCGTCGGGATCGGCTTCGCATGGGCCATGACCGAGTTCACGTCGGCCCACACCACCCTCTCCTTCACCCGCTTCGACAGCCCCGGCCTCGAGCTGGGGAGGCTGGGCTGGTCGATATGGGCCGTCCTCCTCATCATCGCGACCACCAACGCGGTGAACCTGACCGACGGGCTCGACGGTCTGGCCGCGGGAGCCAGCGGGGTCGGCTACGGCGCGTTCATGTTCATCGGCTTCTGGCAGTTCGACCACTACGACTCCTACAAGGTGGCCCACGCCCTGGACCTCGCGGTGGTGAGCGCGGCCATGGTGGGCGCCATCATCGGGTTCCTCTGGTGGAACGCCGCGCCGGCACGGATCTTCATGGGTGACACCGGCTCGCTGGCGCTGGGCAGCGGCCTGGCCGCCCTGGCCCTGGCCACCAACACCCAACTGCTGCTGCCCATAATCGGCGGGCTGTTCGTCATCGAGACCCTGTCGGTGATACTGCAGATCATCTCGTTCAGGGGGTTCGGCCGGCGCCTCTTCCGCATGGCGCCGCTGCACCACCACTTCGAGCTGAGAGGCTGGCCTGAGCCCACCGTAATCGTGCGCCTGTGGATCCTGTCGGGCCTGTGTACCGGCCTCGGACTCGGGCTGTTCTACGGCGATGCGGTCAACACCGGCATAGTCGACTCCATCTCGAGGCTCACACCATGAGGCCGCCCGGAGGCCGAGCGGGCAGGCCCGATGCCGGCGACCCGTTCGAGGTGCCGCCGTCGCTGCTCCTGGCCGGGTTCGGCGCGGCCAACCAGGCGGTGGCCCGGGCACTGATGGAGCGAGGCTACGACCTCGTCGTCTTCGACGACCGTGGCGCTCAAGATGTGATGGCGGCCGCGGCGTCCTGCGGGCTGGACCTGGAGGTCGCCCCCGACCGCCGGCGCCTGGTCGAGCTGGTCCGCTCGGTGGGCGCGGTGATCCCGACCCCGGGCATGCCCGAGCACCACCCGGTTCTGGCGACCGCGACGAGCCTCGGCGTGCCCACCGCCAGCGAATTCGACCTGGCCGGCGCATGGGACTCCCGGCCCATCGCGGCCGTCACCGGAACCAGCGGCAAGACCACGGTCACCGAGATGATCGTGGCCGCGCTGAAGTGTTCGGGTGTGGACGCTGTGGCGGCCGGCAACAACGACCTGCCGCTGGTGAGCGCTGTCGAGCGATCCGATGTCGAGGTGTTCGTGGTCGAGGCCTCATCGTTCCGTCTCAGCCACAGCCGCCGCTTCGAGGCGGACGCCGCCTGCTGGCTCAACTTCGCGCCCGACCATCTCGACGTGCACCGCGACGTCACGTCTTACGAGACGGCCAAGGCCCGGCTGTGGCAGTGCCTGCCTCCTACAGGGACCGCGGTCGCCAACCGGCGGGACCCCACCGTCATGAGCCACCTGCGGGACGACCGGGCCGCATCGACGTTCTCTGTGGAGGGTCGGGCGGATTGGTGGTGCGACGCCGGTGTGCTGACGGGACCGGGCGGCCCGATCGCGGGCGTTGACGAGCTGCGCCGGTCCATGCCCCATGACATCGCCAATGCGCTCGCCGCGGCGGCCACCGCCACGCTGGTGGGCGGCACCTCCGAGGGAGTGGCCGAGGCGCTGCGCGCCTACGAGCCCGGAGCCCACCGCGTTCAGCGGGTCGCCACCATCGATGGCGTGACCTTCTATGACGACTCCAAGGCCACGACTCCCCACGCCACCGTCGCGGCTCTGCGCTCCTTCGAGGCGGCGGTGCTCATCGCCGGCGGCCGCAACAAGGGCCTCGACCTTCAGAAACTGCGCGACGCGGCCGACCGGGTGAGCTGCGTAGTGGCCTTCGGCGAGGCTGCCGGCGAGGTGGCCGAGGTCTTTGCGGCCGACAGACCGGTGTGGATGGCCAAGGACATGACCGAGGCCGTGGAGCTCGCCGCAACCGCGGCCGAACCGGGCGCAGCCGTGCTTCTGTCGCCTGCCTGCGCCTCCTTCGACGGCTACTCGGGCTACGCGGCGCGGGGCGAGGACTTTGCCCGCGTCGTGAACGCCAGGGCCCGGCTAGCCAGCGAGGCAGCGTCGAAATGATCGTGACCGAACGCACCCGCGCCCGCCAGCAGGCGCTCGTCGAGGCCCGGGCCCGTCACGCCAGCGCCAGAATCCCGCCCGACGGTCGCGGCCCCAAGCCACCGATCGGCCGCCGCACCGGACTGTTCCTCGTGCTGTTCCTGGCGTCGGTGTCCCTAGTGCTGCTGGGCCTCGTGATGGCCCTGTCGGCCACCGCCGCTCCGAGCCTGTCCGGTACCGATTCCGCTTGGTCCCTGTTCAAGAGCCAGGCCATGTGGCTGGGCGTGGGCGTGCTGGCCCTGCTGGTGCTGCTTCGCATCGATTACCACCATTGGAAGCGGCTCGCGCCCATGGGCCTAGGCGTGTCCGTCCTGCTGCTGGCACTCACCGCCGTCCCCAGCGTGGGCCTGAGCGCCAACGGCGCCCGGCGCTGGCTCGGAGTGGGCCCCGTGGTGTTCCAGCCTTCGGAGTTGGCCAAGATCGCCTTCGTGGTGTTCGTGGCCGACCTGCTGTCCCGGCCCGACCGCCACATGGAGGACACGCGGGCGACACTTCAGCCCGTCCTGATGCTGACCGGCGGGATGGCCGGGCTGCTGATGCTGCAGCCCCACCTGGGCACAACTGTCCTGATCGTGGGGATGGCCCTGACGATGCTGTACTTCGCCGGGGCCCGGTTCAGCCACCTGCTGGCTGCCACCGTCGTGGGGGCGGGTCTGACCGCGATGCTCATCGCCTACTCGCCCTGGCGCAGAGACCGCATGCTCGGCTTCCTGGATCCCTGGGCCGACCCGTACGGCAACGGCTACCAGACACTGAAGTCGCTGCACGCCATGGCCTCGGGTGGCGTCGACGGGCTGGGGCTCGGCGCGGGCCGAGCCAAGTGGGGCTTCCTGCCCTACGCCCACACCGACTTCATATTCGCCGTCATCGGCGAGGAGCTCGGGATGATCGGCTCCCTGTTCGTCGTGATCCTGTTCGTGGCGATTGCCGCCGCCGGCCTCGGTGTGGCACTGCGGGCCCCGGACCGGTTCGGGATGCTCCTGGCAGTGGGGGTCACGGCATGGATTCTGCTGCAGGCCGCGCTCAACATGGGAGCGGTGCTCGCCATCTTTCCCGTCGTGGGAATCACCCTGCCCCTGCTCTCCTTCGGCGGAACGTCGCTGGTGGCAACGCTGGCCGCGATGGGAGTGCTGCTCAACGTGGCGAGACAGATCCGATGAGCGGAACTTGGGCTCTCATTGCCGGCGGCGGGACGGCGGGTCACGTGCTGCCGGGCATCAGCATCGCCCGCGAGATCACCGGCCGGGGCGCCCCGCAGCACGTCGTGCACTTCGTCGGCAGCGCCCGCGGCGTCGAGACGCGGCTGGTCGCCCAGGCTGGGTTCGCTCTCACTGCGCTGCCCGGACGGGGGCTGCAGCGCGGGTTCTCCCTCTCGAATCTGGTTGCCAACGCGACCGCGGCCGCCGAACTCGCCCGGGCCTTCGTCCAGGCGCTGCTCGTGCTGAGGCGCCGCAAGCCTGCCGTTGTGGTGGGGCTGGGCGGCTACGCCTCGGTCGCGGTCGGCGTGGCCGCCGCCCTGATGCGTGTACCTCTGGTGATCACGGAGCAGAACGCGGTACCCGGCCTGGCCAACCGGCTTTTAAGCCGGCTGGCGGCCGGTGCGGCCACGGCCTTCGAGGACACCGACCTGCCCCGAGCGGCCTGGACTGGCAATCCGGTGCGGACCGAGGTGCTGGAAGCGGACCGTTCGACGGGACGGCCCGCGGCCCGGGCCGCCTTGGGTGTCGACGATGAGTGCCGGCTGGTCGCCGTTCTTGGCGGATCGCTCGGCGCCCGCACGATCAACGAGGCGGTCGCCGGGGCGCTGGACCTCTGGCGGGACAGACGTGACCTCCATATACGCCACATCGCGGGGCACCGCGACTACGAGGACATGTCGGGCCGCATGTCGGCAGAGCCGGCGCGAGCCCTCCACTACGACCTGGTCGCCTACGAGGACGACATGGCAACGGTGTATGCCGCCGCCGACCTGGTCGTGAGCCGGGCCGGAGCCACCACCGTCGCCGAACTGGCCGCGGTGGGAATGCCGGCCGTGCTGGTGCCGCTGCCGGGCGCGCCCGGCGACCATCAGACCGCCAATGCACGGAGGCTCGAGGCCGCAGGCGGTGCTGTGCTGGTCAGAGACGGCGAGCTCGACGCAACCCGGCTGGTGGCCGAAGTCGACGCCTTGCTCGAGGATCCGGACCGCCTCGGCTCGATGGCCGGCGCAGCCCGATCGCTGGCCAGGCCCGACGCGGCAGGCGCCGTGGTGGACCTGATGGAGGGTTGTGCGCGGCATCCGTCCCCCTGCCATCCATCCCCCGCCCGATCGGAGGCCGCAGGATGAGTGCCGTGGACCTCTCCGCGCCCACCTCCATCCATGTGATCGGCGCTGGTGGTGCCGGGATGGGCGCCATCGCGTCGGTGCTGCGGTCCATGGGCCACCAAGTGACGGGATCGGACCTGCGCGACGGTCCGGTCGTGTCCAGGCTCCGCGCCGAGGGTGTGCCCGTCGCCATCGGCCACGATCCGGCCAACATCGGCGACGCGGCGGTGGTAGCCATCTCGTCGGCCATCCGCGACAGCAATCCGGAGGTCCGCGCCGCGCTGGAGCGCGGCGTGCCGGTGGTGAGGCGCGGCGAGATCCTGCCCGCCATCGCCTCCAGCCGTCGGACCATCGCGGTGGCGGGCACGCACGGCAAGACCACGACCAGCTCAATGCTTGCCCTGGCGCTGGTGGAGGCCGGTCTCAGCCCGTCGTTCATCATCGGCGGCGATGTCAACGAGATCGGCACCGGTGCGATGTGGGACTCCGGCGAGTGGTTCGTGGTCGAGGCCGACGAGAGCGACAACACCTTCCTCTCCCTCGACCCCGAAGTGGCCGTGGTGACCAGCGTCGAGTCCGACCACCTCGAGACCTACCAGAACTCGCCGGCTGCGCTGGCCGAGGCCTTCGAGCGGTTCCTGTCCTCATCCGGCCACCGGATCGTGTGCGCCGACGACGAGGGCGCGGCCCGGCTGGGCGCCGCCGTCGGCGCGACGACGTACGGCACGGACCCCGGCGCCGACTTCCGCATGGTGGACGTCTCGCTGAAGATGCCCTCGTGTGAATTCGAACTGTGGTCCGAAGAGACGAGACTGGGACTCGTAACGCTTCCGACCCCGGGCCTGCACAACGCCCTCAATGCCACCGCGGCGATCGTGGCCGCCCTGACGGCCGGTTCATCCTTCGCCGACGCGGCCCGAGCGCTGGCCCGTTTCGGCGGAGTGGCTCGGCGCTTCGAGTTTCGCGGCGACGCCGCCGGCGTCACCTTCGTGGACGACTACGCCCACCTTCCCAGCGAGGTCGCGGCCGCGCTCGCGGCGGCCCGGACCGGCGACTGGCGCAGGGTGGTGTGCGTGTTCCAGCCCCACCGGTACAGCCGCGTCGCCTCCATCGGCTCGGACTTCGCCCATTCCTTCGTCGGGGCCGACCATCTCGTGCTCACCGGGATCTACCCGTCGGGCGAGGCGCCCCGGCCCGGCGTGACCTCGAAGATCGTCCTGGACGCAGTGCTCGACGCACATCCGTGGTCGTCGGTGACCTGGCTTCCAAGGCTCGACGAGGTCGCCGACTGGCTGGAGGCCCGGCTGCGCCCCGGCGATCTTTGCCTGACGCTCGGAGCCGGCGACCTGACCTCGACACCCGATGTGGTGATCGAGCGCCTAGAGGCGGCCGGCGCTCTTGAGGGAGTCGGGGGATGACTGCGGCCGTGCGACACGCGCTCGCCGACCTCGAGCGGCGGCTGGCCTCCTCGGGCTTGGGGCCGTCGCTGCAGAAGGACTACGGCCTGGCCTCCCATACCACCTACCGGGTCGGCGGACCGGCCCGCCTCTTCGTCACGGTGAACGACCTCGCCGAACTGGAGGCACTGGCCGCCATCGTCTCCGACCTCGCTACAAGCGCCCCACCCGTCCCGGTGCTGGTAGTGGGGCGCGGGTCCAACCTGCTGGTGTCCGACCGCGGCTTCGACGGTCTGGCCATCGCCCTCGGCTCCCGGCTGACACGGTTCGAGATCGACGGCCCAGTGGTCAGCGCCTCCGGTGGCGCTCTGCTCCCGGTCGTAGCCCGCGCCTCGGTCGAGGCCGGGCTGACCGGCTTCGAGTGGGCGGTGGGGGTGCCCGGCACGGTCGGCGGAGCGGTGAGGATGAACGCGGGCGGGCACGGCGCGGACATGTCCGAGTCGCTCGTTGACGCGGTCGTCGTCGATCTTCACCGCGGCGACACGACCGTTCGCACCGACGCTGATCTGCGTCTCGGATACCGCACCAGCATCATCGCCGCTCACCAGGTCGTCGCTTCAGTAAGGCTGAAGTTGAGGTTCGGAGATCAGGAGGACTCCAGAGCCGAACTGACCGAGATCGTGCACTGGCGCCGGACCAACCAGCCGGGAGGGCGCAACGCCGGGTCGGTCTTCACCAATCCCGAGCACGCGGCCGCCGGTGAGCTCATCGAGTCCGCCGGCGCGAAGGGCCTGCGAATCGGCACGGCCGAGGTATCGGCGAAGCACGCCAACTTCATCCAGTCCGACGAGGGAGGGCACGCCTCCGACATTGTCGAGCTAATGCGCGAGGTGCGCCGCCGCGTCAGGGACGCTCACGGCATCGATCTGTCGGCGGAGACCCACCTCGTGGGCTTCGAACCAGGGGAGATGCCGTGAGCGCAGTGACCGTCGATCCCCGCATGCGGGCCCGCCGCGTTGCCGTCCTGCGCGCCGAGGGACGCCGCCGCCTGCGGATCCTCCTGGTGGCGCTGGGCGTCGTTCTGGCCGCCGCGGCCGCCTGGGGCGTCAGCCTCACGCCGCTGCTGGATGTGGACAGGATGGCGGTCTCCGGCATCGATCCGGCCAACCGGGCCGAGATCCTCGAGAGTTCGCAGCTGTCGGTCGGGCTGCCCATGGTGTTCCTCGACGTCGACGACGCGCAGAGATCCATCGCCGCGTTGCCCTGGGTCAGATCAGCCCGGGTGTGGAGGGACTGGCCGGCCACGGTGCGCATCGCGGTGGATCCCCGCGTCCCGGCCGCAGTGGTCCCTGCCAGCGGAGGCCGCACGGCCCTGATCGACGCCTACGGGTACGCGATCGGCTGGGGGCCAAGGCCGGCCGGGCTGGATGCCCAGGCCGACGGGTCCGATCCGACCGCCGGCTCCCTGGTGGCCGCGCTGCCCCACGTCTCGGTGCCGTTCTCCGGGCAACTCGGTGACATCCACACGGCCGCCGACGGGCCGCTCGCCGTCGTCGCCGCCATGCCTGACGATCTACGCGCCTGGGTGCGGGCCGTCACTCTCGAAGAGGGCCAGAACCGGATAGGCCTGGAGCTGATCGGCGGCGCCACCGCGTTGCTGGGCGATCCCATCCTGATCGACGACAAGATCAGTGCGCTGCGAGCTGTGCTCGCGACCGCTGATCTGGAGTGCATCACCACGATCGACGTGACCATGCCCGACCTCGCCACCGTGACCCGCCATCATCCCTGCCTGCCCTGACCCGACAAAGCCCCGGTGGGCCGTCTCCACGGTTCTCTCCCCTAAGATGCAGTAAAGGTTCAATACAGGGAGGTTGACGCAGCGATGGCCGATCCTCACAACTACCTCGCCGTCATCAGGGTGATAGGAGTCGGCGGCGGCGGAGTCAATGCCGTCAACCGCATGATCGACGCCGGCCTCCGGGGCGTCGAGTTCATCGCGGCCAACACCGACGCGCAGGCCCTTGCCATGAGCGACGCCGATGTCAGGATCGACCTCGGCAAGAACCTGACGAGAGGTCTGGGTGCGGGCAGCAATCCCGAAGTCGGCAAGCAGGCAGCCGAAGAGCACATCGACGAGATCCGCGAGTCCCTCAACGGATCGGACATGGTGTTCATCACCGTGGGCAAGGGCGGCGGAACCGGCACCGGCGCAGCGCCCGTGGTGGCCGAGGTAGCCAAGAGCTCCGGCGCGCTCACCATCGGAGTGGTGACGCGACCGTTCAGCTTCGAGGGAGCCCGGCGATCGGTGCAGGCCGACGAAGGCATCCAGCGTCTCAAGGAGAAGGTCGACACGCTGATCGTCATCCCCAACGATCGGTTGATCGCGATCGCCGACGAGAAGACCTCAATGCTCAACGCCTTCCGTATGGCCGACGAGGTCCTGATGCAGGGTGTGGGAGGGATCACCAACCTCATCACCACCCCCGGGCTCATCAACACGGACTTCGCCGACGTCCGGACCGTGCTGACCGAGGCCGGCAGCGCGCTGATGGGCATGGGAGCCGCGAGCGGCGAGGGACGGGCCGTTGCCGCGGCACGCGCCGCCATCTCCAGCCCGCTGCTCGAATCCTCGATCGACCGGTCGCAGGGAGTGCTGCTCAATATCTCGGGCGCGTCGAGCCTCGGCCTGATGGAAGTGAACGAAGCGGCCGAGGTAGTGCAATCGGTGGCGCACCAGGACGCCAACATCATCTTCGGAACGGTGATCGACGACGCTCTAGGGGACGAGGTCAGGGTCACCGTGATAGCCGCGGGTTTCGAGAGCGACCGGCAGGGCTACGGGGGCAGCGCCGCCCAGCGCCGCTCCCGGCGGGAGGACCGTCCGGGAACGCGAGCCGGCTCGGGGGAGGGGATGCAGATCGCCGATGTCTTCGCGACCAGCGACTCGCACACCCCGGTCGGCGTCGACCTCAACGACGAGTTCGATGTTCCCGACTTCCTGAGATGAGCTCAACCCCGGAGCCAACCATCAACCGATAGCCGCACCGCGAGCGTGAAGTGATCGAGCGGCTGGTCCCGGCGGGTGAGGGTCTGGTCGCCAGGATCCGCTGCTCCGAGAGATCGGACGGCGACTTTCGCTGTGACCTCAACGGAGACCTGAGCCCGGACCATCGCAGCCGCCTCGAACGCAGGCGCCAAGGGTTGATGGGCGGGCAGTGGACATGGCTCAAGCAGGTCCACGGTGCCGGGGTCGTGGCCGTGACCGAGCCGGGCGGCGGGGCGGGATCCGTGGCCGACGGGGCGGTGACCGAGGTGCCGGCGGCGGTCCTCGCCCTGCACACGGCCGATTGCGCGCCCGTCGTGGTGGTGGGCGACGGCGCGGTGGGGGTAGCCCACGCGGGCTGGCGGGGCATCGTGGCCGGTGTCCTCACCGAAGTGGTCCGGGTCATGCGCAACCTGCCGGCCTGTTCGGGCGGAACCGGTCTCCGAGCGGTGGTGGGCCCGTTGATCAGACCCTCCGCGTATGAGTTCGGTCCGGCGGAACTGGCCGCGGTGACCGGCGCAGCCCGCCGAGACGTCGGCAGCGTCACGTCCTGGGGCACACCCGCCCTCGATCTCGCTGCGGCGGTGCGGGGCGCGCTGAGCACGGCCGGGGTGAGCGACGTGGAGGACCTCGGATTCGACACGGCCCACGAGTCCTTTTTCTCCCACCGAATCCGCGGCGAGCTCGCCCGCCAAGCGACCACCGTGCGGCTGGAGCACGCATGAGCGCCCCGCCACCCATCGCGGCCGTAATCGGGGAGCGCTACGAAGCTCTCAGAGCGCGCATCGCCAGCGCCGGTGCCCAAGATGTCACTGTGATCGCGGTAACGAAGGCGCTCGGCTCATGGGCGATCGACGCCGCCGCCGCATGCGGGATCGGCGACATCGGCGAGAATTACGCCCAGGAGTGCGTGGCCAAGCTGGCTGAGGTGACCGCGGCGCCCAAGCCCCGCGTCCACTTCGTCGGACGGGTCCAACGCAACAAGGTCAAGAAGCTGGCCGGCTGCGTCGACGTGTGGCAGACGCTTGACCGGCCCGAGCTGGCGCACGAGATCGGCCGTCGCGCCCCGGGCGCGGATGTCATGATCCAGGTGAACATCTCCGGCGAGGAGACCAAGGGGGGCTGCCCGCTCGCCGGAACCGAGCAGCTGGCCTCGATAGTCGCCGAGGCCGGGCTGAACTTGGTGGGCTTGATGGGCATCGGCCCACTCGGGCCGCCCGAAGAGACTCGGAGCAACTTCAGGGCGCTGCGAAGGATGGTCGATTCCCTGGGCCTCGCGCACTGCTCGATGGGCATGACCGACGATCTTGAGGTTGCCGTGGCCGAGGGCGCGACCATGGTGCGAATCGGGAGGCGCCTCTTCGGCGAACGTCCCCGCCGCGGCATTCGAGGCGTGCCACAATGACACGTACGACGAGGAATCGATGACGGGCGCGACGCGCTACAGTCTGCTCAAGGAGCGACGATGTCGATGCTAAAGAAGGCGATGATCTACCTCGGGCTCGGGCCCGACGAGCACTACGAGAGCTACGAAGACCCGATCCGCTCGTCCCAGCCCTCGGTTGCGGTACCGGGCCGCTATCCGGCCGGAGCCGAGGCAGTCCCGGGGCCGGGAGTATCAGTGGCGTCGGGGCCGGCCCCGGACGGTGCCGTGATGGGCCGGACCGTGCGACCCATCAACCTGGCATCGGCCGAGGATGGTGGGCAGAGGGACGATCCTGACGCCGACAGTTCGGTTCGAGTCGTGCACTCGATGCCCTCCAAAGCGATGAAGCCCCACGCCGTCTCTCCCGACGCGTTCAACGACGCTCAGGAGATCGGGGACCGGTTCAAGTCGGGCCAGCCCGTGATCGTGAACCTTCAAGCGGTCGACCGGGACCTGCGGCGGCGCCTGGTCGACTTCTCCAGCGGCCTCTGTTACGCCATGGGCGGCAAGATGGACCGTGTCGCCGACCAGGTGTACCTGCTGACCCCTGCCGATGTGGAGGTGTCACGGGGTAACGCTCGTCGCAAGCGCAGCTAATAGCTCTCAAGTGCTCTGGATTCTCTGCCTGCTTCTGCAGCTCTATGCGCTCGCGATCTTCGGTCGCGTCCTGCTGAGCTGGTTCCCGCTCAACCCTCATGGCGCGATGGCCACCATGGCCGGCTTCCTCTACACGGTGACCGACCCGGTCATGAAGCCGGTGCGCCGCATGCTGCCCGCGGCGCGGTTCGGGGGCCTGGCGCTCGACTTCTCACCGGTGATCGTGATCTTCGGGATCTTCTTTCTCCAGAGGATGCTCAGGGCGTTCGGAATCTGCTAGTAGCCGGCCAGAATCGACCGGGATTCCCGCTCCTGCTCGCTGCGACCTGAGGGCCGCTCGGCCCTGGGCATCCACCAACCGAGAGGGTGCCCGTGGCATCATCGCCCGCATGAACGCACTCAGCGACCTCGCCGCCGAGGTCAAGTTTCGCGAGCGGATGCGCGGCTACGACTACGAAGAAGTGGACAACTACGTCAAGACAGTCAGCCGCGTGGCAGCTCAGGCCAGAGATCGGATCGCAGAACTCGAGCATCGCTTGGACCAGTTCGAATCCCAGGACGGTAACGATGAGGGAGTCACGGAGATCCGCGAGACGCTGCTGCGTACGCTCGTCCTGGCGCAACGCACCGCTGACTCGGCCGTATCGGAAGCGCGATCCGAAGCGCAATCGATAACCGATTCCGCCAAGGAGCGCGCCGCCAAGACCGTCTCCGAAGCCGAGACCGCGGCCAACGAGCGCCTGCGCTCCGCGGAGGAGCGCGCCGCCCGGATGCTGTCGGAGTCCGAGGAGAACGGCCAGATCATCATCGCCGAGGCGAAGCGGACGGCGGCGAGCGAACTGGCCTCCGAACGGGAGCACGCCCAGGAGGAACTACGGGATCTCGAGACGACGAGGGGCGACCTTGAGTCGATCGTGGCCGAGATCCAGGCCAGGCTCGACAACGAGCGGGACATGCTCCGAAGCCTCGCTGTCTCGTTCCAGTCCTTCGTTGAGAAATTCGAGCCAGTTGACGGTGCCGACGGTGACGCAGCCGAGAGCCTCGAAGCTGCCGAGGATCGGGCCGACCGGCCGGAGGCTGCCGACGACGATCAAGCCGTTGAGGCCGGCACAGAACCTGGTGACGCGGCCGATCCCGAACCGCCGGGAGGACCCGCCCTCGAGTTCCTGCCGGCCGAGGAGGAGAATGCCCAGGAGCCCGGAGATGCCCTAGAGGACGTCCCGGCCTCGGACGCAGTAGACACCGACAGCGTGCCCGAGGTGCCGGTGGTCGAGTGGGACGAAGCGGACGAGGACGAAGAGGTCGGGCACGACCTACCGGACGACCTCGAGGCATCGGAGAGGGACCACACCCAACCGGATGTAGTCCGCTTGCAGTCCTCGTCCGGCGGCAACGGAGCCTCCCACACCGAACGGGACGATGCCCACAACGGCGACGAGGCCGCTGCGGCCGGACCGGCGACCATGCCCTTCGGAGTTGACAGCCCGGAACTCTTCGACATGGATGCTGAGGAGGACGACGAGTTCATCGAGCAACTGCGGCAGGTCGTCAGCAGCGACGCGACGTTGCCCGACAAGGACGCCGCCATGGCTGCCTTCTTCGATCACGACGAGGGCGCCGGGGCCTAGCGGCCCGGCCCCAGCGACATGGCCAAGTCCAAGAGCACGAAATCAGCGGCGTCCGGCTCCAAGAAGGCGGCCAAGCCGCGCTTCAACCAGAAGTTCCTGGACGAGATGCGCCGCAAGCTGCTCAAGGAGCGGGCCAAGTACCTGCACTCGGCCGAGGAGTACCAGGCTGAGGCAGAGTCGCTGCTGGCGACGCGCGAGCCCGGCGACGTGCAGTTCGACGAGGAGGGGGGCGAGGGCACCACTGTCGCGGTCGAGCGCGAGCGCGACCTCGCCCTGTCGAGTCAAGCCCGCCACACCGTGAGCCAGATCGATGCCGCCCTGGAGCGCATCGAGAACGGCACCTACGGCTACTGCATCACATCGGGTGCGCCGATTCCGATCGCCCGCCTCCGGGCCATCCCCTGGGCCGCTGAGCGCGTTGAGGTCAAGGCGGGCGGCCTCGGTCGCCGCTAGAGCGCCCGGACCCGTGAGGGAGAGCACGGGCCCGACCCACCACCATGTTGTCCGAGCGGTGGTGGCGGCTGCGTTAGTGGTCGCGGCCGATCAACTCACCAAGTGGTGGGCTCTGCAGGCCCTGGACGACAACCGTGTCATCGATCTGGTGTGGACGCTGCGGCTGCGCCTCGTGTTCAACACCGGGGCGGCCTTCAGCAGCTTCCAGGGACTCGGACCGTTGCTCGGAATCGCCGCGGTGGCGATCGCGGCAGTACTGCTGTTCAACCGGCGGCTGGGAGCCGACCGGTGGTCGGCCACCGCAGCCGGCTGCATCGCCGGGGGAGCACTCGGCAACCTCACCGACCGGCTCTTCCGGTCAAGCGGCGGATTCCTGGACGGCGCGGTGGTCGACTTCATAGACGTCCAATGGTGGCCGGTATGGAACGTCGCAGACATGGGGGTCGTGCTCGGGGGTGTGGCGCTGGTCTGGCACGCCTACCGGCGAGCGAGATGACTCCTGCGGGGGAAATCGTCGGAACGGCTCTCGACGGCCTCAGGCTCGACCGGGCGGTGGCGCTGGTGGCCGACGTGAGTCGCTCGGCGGCGGCCCGGCTGGTAGCCGAGGGCGGTGTGCGCCTCGATGGAGCGGTCATCACCTCCGGCGCCAGGCGCGTCGCGGCCGGCGAGGCGCTGGCGGTGGACATCCAATTCCGGGACGATCCCGCCCCTCAGCCTGATGTCGAGGTGGACTTCGCGCCGGTCTTCGAGGACCCCCACGTGATCGTGGTGGACAAGCCCGCCGGTCTAGTCGTGCATCCGGGCGCAGGGCACGACCGAGGCACTCTCGTCAACGGATTGCTGGCTCGCTATCCGGAGATCGCGGAGGTCGGCGACCCCTACCGGCCCGGGATCGTGCACCGGCTCGACCGCGGCACCTCCGGGCTCCTGGTCGTGGCCCGCACCGACCGGGCTCACCGGTCGCTCGTCGAGCAGATGCGGTGCCATGATCCCGAGCGTCTCTACTCTGCGCTGGTTCGGGGTCACCCTGAAGCCTCCGCGGGGGTTGTCGACGCTCCCGTGGGCCGGTCGAGCCGCAACCCGATGCGCATGACCGTGACCGACCGGGGCCGCCCGGCCCGCACCCATTACGAGGTTGAGCGGCGCTACGTCGAGCCGGCGCAGGTCTGCTTGCTCACCTGCCGGCTGGAGACCGGTCGCACTCACCAGATCCGGGTCCATCTCCAGGCCATCGGCCATCATGTGGTCGGCGATCCGACCTACGGCGCGGGGCGCGGCAGCGTCACTCTCGGCCTGTCACGGCCGTTCCTGCACGCCCGTTCCCTGTCGTTCAGCCATCCTGTCGGCGGGCACACGGTGCGAGCGGAATCGCCGCTTCCCCCCGAGCTGGCCGAGTTGCTCGATTCCCTGAGCTAGCTTGAAGTGCCGAACCATCCGTCGTGCAGCCGGCCGTAGACGCCGCTCTCGACGAGTTCAAGCAGCGCGAGGTTGACTCGCTCGCGCAACTCGGCGTCATGCTCGCTCAGCATCAGTCCGTACTGGACCCGCTGGAAGTCCGACCCGACTGTTATCACTTCGCCGGCACCCTCACGGGCTGCGTGGTACTGGAGAACCGGAGCGTCGAACACGACCGCTTCAACCTCACCCTCCGACAGCAGCCGGTAGGCGTCGTCGACCCGGTCCACAACCACCGGCCCCACCCCGATCGAAGGAAGGTACGACTCCCCGGCGGAGTGGACCACGGTGGCGACCCGGCGACCAAGGAGGTCATCCGGCCCTGAGATTTCGGCTCGCAACTCATTGACCGCCAGCGATGAGGCGATAGACGCCGTGAAGCTGGCGAACACCAGCGTGCCCAGCGCGATCCAGATGAGAGCCAGCACCCGGCCCCTGGTGCCGCGGGCCACCTTGTCGCCGTACCCGACGGTGCTCATAGTCACGACCGACCAGTAGAAGGAGTCCCATATGCCCTTGCGGTAGGGGACCGCGAAGTCGGGATTGTGCCGGCGCTCCAGCCACCAGATCATGTGAGCGGCAACCAGCACAGCGACCCCGAACACGACCAGCAGCCAGGGCAGGTCCGACGACGCGATGGCGCTGAAGAACGACAGGATCCGGTCGCCCAGGCCTCGGGAGTCGTCGGTGGTGGTCAGGATGGTCAAACCCGAGTCGAGGACGGGCACGGAGAAGTCGGCGACCTCCTCACGCGCCCCGGTGATCGCGACCCCGCCCAGCCCGAGTTGCGCGACGCCGCGGGTGATGTCGTCGATCTGCTTGGCGACCGTGTCGACGGCATGGATCTCCACGTCCATGCCGAGCTGCGCTCCAACTAGGCGCACGAGCTCCACCTCGAAGCCGCTGTACGCACGATCCTCGTAGATCACGAAGGGAGGCAGAGGGCGGGCCGCCACCCTGAGCGTTCCCGACGCGGCGGCGTCATCGGCCGCGTCCTCGAGGGCGACAGCATCGGGGTCGGCGGTCTCTATCCAACGGCTGACCGCGGCCAGGTTGGCTTCGATCCACTCTTCGGCGTGTCGCCGTATGTCCTGGGGATCGCCACCGAGTTGCACCATGCGGACGTTCTGAGCAGAAATGTCCTCCAGCGGGATCACTACCTGATCCAGCAGCCGCCGCACCGATGGGTTGGCGTCCAGGAAGTCGGAATTGGCCACCACCCGTATGTCGTTGGGCGGCCAGCCGGTCTGGCAGGGATCGTTCGCGCACCCGTCTATCCCGGCGATGGCGGTGCGCTCCAGCGCAGAGGCCTGGTCGGCGGGCAACGATGGGAACGGCACCTCGAGCCACACTGCGTCGCGGCCGGCGACCATAACGCCGACCGTCCAGTTGGGAGTCCATGTGTAGTAGAGCACGGGCTGGCCGGCGCGGTGGCGGGCCAGGGTCTCGGTGATAAGGGGGGAGTAGTCGCCCTGGACATGCTCCACGGTTCCCGTGAGTCCGTAGGCGCTCAGGTGATGGTCGATGGTCGCGGCGCACGACCATCCGACCTCGCACCCGACCAGGTCGGCCAGGCCGTCGCCGTCATGGTCGAACAGCCCGGCAACAGCCGCATCGGCGAGATCGCCGAGGTTCGTGATGCCGTACGCCTCCGCGGTGGCCGCGTCGACGAAGTAACCCTGGAGGGCGCCGTCGTCGACCTGCGTGCCGACAACCTCGACCGAGTCGACCCCCTCGATGTAGGAGTCGTGAAGCGGGAACCACCCGCTGGCCCAGAGGTCTACCTCCCCCGCGGCGACGGCTGCGTAGAACGCCGGGTTGCTCATCGTCACCGGGCCCTCCACCCGGTAGCCGAGCCTCTCCAACAGGAGCCCGTACACCTCTGCCTGGAACCATCCGGTGTCCCACGTGGGCCGGGCCATGCGGACGACCCGCTCGTCGTCGGTTCCCGATGCCGCGCCGGCTGTGACGAACAGCGCTAACACAGCGGTCACAGCGACCAAAACGGCTATTAGGACTCGGCGCATCGACGACATCCGGGATAGGGGCGTGGACCAACAGTAGTGCCGGCCGTGCCGAACCTCCCAAGAACCGCTGGCGCGTGGAAACGGTTCCAACTAGTGTCAGGTTCAGCCTGGGATTGCGCTGGCCCGCTCGCAAAGTGTTTCTGGTGTGTCCAGGCCTTACATAAGCGATCAGTAGGGGGAACGCTATGGACGCCGAAGATGCAGGGGCGGAGGTGGACCCGCGGATCCACCGCAGCCCTGATGACACCGACATCAACCTGACTGAGGCGACCCTGGCCCTGCACGACTGGGAGGAGGAGGAGGAGCGCCGCAAGGCGGAGGCGATTTCTAACCGCAAGTCGTTCGAGGGTCTGCAGATCGATCCCGACATCGACTTCTACCCGGAGGTCTCCGACCGGGAGCCCGGGGACCGCAACATCGTGCGGGCCGGGTTCGACATCCATCCGCAGGTGACGTTCTGGGCGTCGGGGTTCCTGGTGGTGTTCATCTGCCTGTCGATATTCGTCGACGCCACCCAGGACTTCTTCGGCGCGATCCTCGACTTCATCAACGGGTCGCTCGGCTGGTTCTACATCCTCGACTTCAACATCTTCGTGCTGGTGGCCCTGTACTTCGCCTTCAGCCGCTACGGGAAGATCAAGCTGGGAGGTCCCTTCGCCTTACCGGAGTTCTCCACGGTCTCCTGGTATGCGATGCTGCTGTCGGCGGGGTTGGGCATCGGGCTGATGTTCTGGGGGGTCGCGGAGCCGATCTACCACTTCACCGGTCCGCCGCCGCTGTTCGATGTGGAGCCGGGTAGCATCGACGCCGGCAAGGCCGCGCTGGCCACCACCTACCTGCACTGGGGTATTCACGGTTGGGCCCTGTACGGGCTGACGGCACTGGCCCTGGGCTTCTTCGCCTACAACCGGGGCCTGCCGCTGACGTTCCGGTCGATCTTCTACCCGATCCTCGGGCCGAGGATCTACGGCCCCTGGGGCCACGCCATCGACATCCTGACGGTCATCGCCACCCTGTTCGGGCTGGCCACCTCGCTGGGCTTCGGTGCCCAGCAGGCGGCAGCCGGCCTCAACAAGCTCTTCGGTATGCCCGACAACCTCGGGTTCCAGATCCTTCTGATCCTGGCTATCACCGGGCTGGCCACCATCTCGGTGGTCGCCGGTCTCGATGCGGGGGTCAAGCGGCTCAGCGAGCTGAACATCTGGCTGGCAGGAGCCTTCCTGATCTTCGTGCTGCTGGTCGGCCCGACGCTGTTCATCCTGTCGCTGTACACCCAGAGCCTGGGCTACTACGTCCAGGTCCTGCCGGAGTTCGCCTTCTGGAACGCAGCCTTCCAGGAGACCCAGTGGCAGGCATGGTGGACGATCTTCTACTGGGGATGGTGGATCTCGTGGTCGCCGTTCGTGGGGATGTTCATCGCCCGGATCTCCAAGGGCCGCTCGGTGCGGGAGCTGCTGGTGGGAGTGATCTTCCTGCCGTCGATCCTGTGCTTCCTGTGGATGTCGGTATTCGGCGGCTCGGCCATCAACCTGCAGATGACCGGCGAGCGCGACGTGGCCTCCGCGGTCAACGAGAACGTGGCCACCGCCCTGTTCGACATGCTGGAGGCGTTCCCGCTCACCGGGATCGTCTCGTTCGTCGGCGTGCTGCTGCTGGTGTCGTTCTTCGTGACCTCGTCCGACTCGGGCTCGCTGGTAGTCGACCACCTCACCTCGGGCGGCAAGCTCGACTCGCCGAAGCCCCAGCGGGTGTTCTGGGCCGTGATGGAGGGCCTGGTGGCGATCGCGCTGCTGTGGGGCGGCGGGCTGAGCGCCCTGCAGACCGCGGCGGTCTCGATCGGGCTGCCCTTCGCGGTGATCCTGCTCATCATGTGCTGGAGCATGAAGAAGGCCTTCTCCGAGGAGCTCGACCTGCTCGAGAGCCACTACGACGAGCAGATCTTCCGCGCCCAGCACAGCGGGCTGATAGCCCAAGTGAAGGAACGGCTCGTGGAAGGGCCGCAGAAGTGACGGACCGGCTTGAGAAGGGAGGAGGCTCGATATGAGAAACCAGAGACGCAATGCCATGGTCCTGGCCGGAGCGCTGATCGCCCTGGTCGTCGTGGCTCTCGTCGTGATCTTCAGCGGCGAGGAGGAGGACCGCACTGTGAACATGGCCCGGGCCGATTGGAACAGCGGCTTCATGCAGGCCGAGATCTACGCCCAGCTCATCGGCGAGTTGGGCTACACGGTCACGGATCCTGCCGATCACACCCTTAGGCCGTACTCCTTCTATCCGGCGCTGGACAGCGGGCAGTACGACCTGTGGGCGAACGGCTGGTTCCCGACGCACGACCGGTACCTGACCGCAGAGACGGTCGCCGGACTGGAGTACGACCGCAGCATCGAAGCGGTCGGAAACCAGGTCGCAGGCGGCGGTCGCGAGGGGTACATGATCGACAAGGCCACCGCGGATGCCATGGGCATCACGTCGGTGAGCCAGCTGGCCGACGCATCCGTCGCCGCGGTGTTCGATCAGGACGGCGACGGCCGCGCCGATCTCATCGGCTGCCCCAACGGCTGGGGCTGCCATGACACCATCAACGAGCAGATCGAGGAGTTCGGCTGGGGAGCCAATGTCGAACAGGTCTCCGGCAGCGACTACGACGGCCCGGCCCGGGGCGTCATCGACCGGGTCGCCGCGGGCGAGCCGGCGCTGTTCTACGCATGGACCCCCAATTGGACCTACGAAGTGCTCAGACCCGGCGACAACGTCATCTGGCTCGAATCGCCGTGGCCGGACAGCAGCATCCGGGCTGTGGGCAATATCGAGTTCCTCGACGACAACCCCGATATCCGGCGTCTACTGCGCGAGGTGAAGATCCCGCTCGACGACATCGTCGCCCAGAACGCGAGAATGGCATCCGGCGAGTACACGGAGGCGCAGGTCAAGGCCGACGCAGCCGCATGGATCGCCGCGAACCGCGACGTCGTCGACGGTTGGCTAGCAACCGCCCGAGGCTGACCGGCCGACATTTCTAGACCCGAACCCGTCTAGGGCGCCGGCTGGGCCTGCGCCCTAGACGGGTTCGCCGTCGGCCGGCCAGGGAGCCTCTCCCTGGGCCATAGCGGTGATCTGGGCCAGGCTGAAGGAGTCGAGGAACCGGCGCATGTGCGCGCCGGAGGCCGACCAGATCGCCAACAGCACGCACTGCCCCTCATGATCGCAGGCGCCGTCGGTGTGGGGCTCCCCGAAGTCGCCCGCGGCGATGGGGCCGTCCACCGCCCGCACGATCTCTGACAGCTTGATGTCGGCGGGATCGCGGGCCAGCACGTAGCCGCCGCCCACACCCCGCTTGGAGCGCACCAGGCCGGCTCCCTTCAGGGCCAGGAGTATCTGCTCGAGGTAGGGCTGGGGCAGGGCGGTGCGCTCGGCGATCTCACGCACTGAGGTGGGCGCGTTCTCGTCATGGAGCGCCAGGGACAGCAGGGCCCGGGATGCGTAGTCCCCGCGTGTCGACACCCGCATGGTGGCATCCTAGATGCCGTGGACCGCCCGGAACCTATCGCCCCGCGCCAAGAGCCGGTCCTGCCCGCGTACGGAGGCGGCTGCGTGGCTGACATCGTTCCCGCGATCCTGGAGACCGGCCTCGAAGGACCGCCGGGCCCGCTGCCCCCGGAGATCCTCGAAGCCCGGGCTGTAGTAGTGCTGATCCTCGACGGGCTAGGCGCCGAGCAGCTCGCGACACGACCCCGGATCGCTCCGACGCTCCACGAGATGCACGCGTCCACGATCACCACGGTGGCTCCGAGCACCACTGCGTCCGCCCTCACTTCCATTGCCACCGGCGTCGGGGTGGGAGAGCACGGGATCGTGGGATACCGCATCCGGACCGACGACGGCAACCTCAACATCCTGAAGTGGAGAACGCCTCAGGGCGACGGCGTCGACCGCCACCCGCCCGAGCGGTTCCAGCCGGTCGCCTCCTTCGGCGGCCAGCGCCCGCCCGCACTCCAGAGGGACGCCTACCGCAAGTCGGGCTTCAGCCGCGCCTACCTGCGCGACGCTCGCCGGTTCGGGTACAAGATGCTGTCGAGCCTGGCGGTGGAGGTGCGGCAGTTGCTGGCCGCGGGGGAGTCCTTCGTCTACGCCTACTACGAGGGCCTGGACATCGTGGCCCACGAGCACGCCTTCGGCGAGCACTACGAGGCCGAATTGCGTGCCTGCGACCGGTTGATGGCCGATCTGCTCACCGTCCTTCCCCGCGGCACCGCAGTGGTGGCCACATCCGACCACGGCCTCGTCGACTGCTCCAACGGCCTGATCAAGATCGACGGCGCCGTGCTCGACTGCGCTCGAGCGGAGTCGGGCGAGGCCCGCTTCCGGTGGCTGCACGCCCGGCCGGGCCGGAGTGGCGACCTGTACGAGGCCGCCGCCGGCGCCCACGCCGAGCAGGCCTGGGTCCACACCGCCGAGGAGATGATCGACGCCGGCTGGCTCGGGCCGGTCGTCACCGACGCAGCCCGCGCCCGGCTCGGGGACGTGGCGCTTGTGGCCCGGGACGCCTGGGCATTCAGCCACCCCGACGACGGTGCCCCCAGAATCATCGGTCGCCACGGCTCGCTCACGTCCGCCGAGATGCTCGTGCCACTTCTCGTGCACGCCTCGTGAGGTCCCGCACTTGTTCGCTCCGCTCACGGGCCGCTCGGGCCCGGAGGCCTCGCTCAGCCCCCTGCGAAGGCGACGGGGACCGCTCGCATCCGCTCGGCCTCTAGGGTTAGTTCGTGGACGGCGACAATCCCGAGAGCGAGCCTCGCGAGCTGCTGGCGCCGGAGGTCATCGAGGCCGGGGCGGACGAGGCCGGCGACGAGATCAATGAAACGATCGATCATCCGGCAAAGGTCATGCGCATCGGCACGATGCTCAAGCAACTGCTGGCCGAGGTTCGCTCCACCGATCTGGACGAGGCCAGCCGGCAGCGGCTGCGCGAGATCTACGAGACGTCGGTGGGGGAGGTCGGCTCGGCCCTGTCGCCAGACCTGCGCGAGGAGCTGACGAGGCTCGCCTCGCCCTTCGACGAGGCCGAGACGCCGTCCGCCATGGAGCTCCAGGTGGCCAAGGCCCAGCTGGTGGGGTGGCTCGAAGGCCTCATCCAGGGAATGAAGGCGATGCTCCTAGCCCAGCAGATGAGCGCCCATCAGCAACTCCAATCGATGCGAGGCGAGCTACCCCCAGGAGCCGACCCGTACCAGAGAATTCACCCCGAGAGCGACCCCGGAAGCCGCCCCGGCACCTACCTCTAGCAAGAGCTCGAGACAAGGCCCACCAGCAGGCCGGGGGGCGGCACAGCGAGGCCGGCGGGTGGCGACGGGTCCGGGCGACCGACAATGGGGCGAAGCCCCGTCGGTCGGACGGAGCCCGGCGACAGGACCCGCCGGCCGGGCAAGCAATGACAGTTGCGCGGCGGGCCGCGGAGGGGACTAGGGTGCGAATCACACTGGTGTACTTTGTCCCCAGGGTGTTCCACAGATCATCAGCCGGTCCACAGGAGGAGCTGTGGCTGACTCCTTCGTCCACCTCCACACCCACACCGAGTACTCGATCCTCGACGGCGCCTCCCGGCTCGACGAGCTGATCGCAGCGGCAGTCGCGGACCGCCAGCCGGCCCTGGGAATCACCGACCACGGCAACATGTACGGAGTCCTGGACTTCTACCGCAAGTGCAAAGAGCAGGACATCAGGCCCGTCATCGGCGTCGAGGCCTACATGGCCCACGAGTCCCGCCACGAGCGGCCCTCGCGGCGAGGCCGGGTCGACGACTCCGGCGGGGACACCGAGGGCGGCGGCAAGCTCTACTACCACCTGACGCTGCTGGCCACCGACGACACCGGCTACAAGAACCTCATCCAGGTGTCCAGTCGGGCGTTCATGGAGGGCTACTACTACAAGCCCCGCTGCGACTGGGAGACGCTCAACGACCACAGCGCGGGCCTCATCGCCACCACCGGCTGTCTCGGAGGCCAGGTGCCGCAGGCCCTGCTTCGGGGTAACCCGGCCGAAGCGCTCGACAAGGCGGCCCGCTTCCAGGAGATCTTCGGCCGGGACAACTACTTCGTCGAACTGCAGGACCACGGCATTCCGGCACAGCACCAGATCAACCCGCAGCTGCTCCAGATCGCCCGCAAGCTCAATGCGCCCCTGCTGGCCACCAACGACAGCCACTACACGCACCGCCACGACGCGGCAGCCCATGACGCGCTGTTGTGCGTGCAGACCGGTTCACTGCTGGAGGACACCGACCGTCTCAAGTTCCACGGCGACCACCACTACCTCAAGTCGGCGGCGGAGATGCGCAGTCTCTTCTCGGAGTTGACCGAGGCATGCGACAACACCCTCGCCATCGCCGAGCGGGCCGAGGTGAACATCACCTTCGGCACGCCCCGGCTGCCCCACTTCGAGGTGCCCGACGGCTTCGCCGACGACCGTGCCTACCTCGAGCACCTCACCTACGCGGGGGCCCGCGAGCGCTGGGGCGACCCTCTGCCCGCCGAGGCGGCCCAGCGTCTGGCCTACGAGCTCGAGGTCATCAACAACATGGGGTTCGCCTCCTACTTCCTGATCACCTGGGATCTCATCGCCTACGCCCGGCGCCGTGGCATACGGGTGGGTCCGGGCCGCGGCTCGGCCGCAGGGTGCGCAGTGGCCTACAGCCTGCGCATAACCGACTTGGACCCCATCCGCTACGACCTGCTGTTCGAGCGCTTCCTCAACCCGTCGCGGGTGTCGATGCCCGACATCGACATGGACTTCGACTCGCGGCACCGCGACGAGATCATCAGGTACGCCGCCCAGAAATACAGCCGCGACGGCAACGACCACGTGGCCCAGATCATCACCTTCGGTCGGATCAAGGCCCGGGCCGCGGTGCGCGACGCCGCCCGCGTCCTCGGATACCCCCACTCGCTGGGCGACCGCATCGCCAAGGCCATGCCGCCGCTGATCCTGGGCCGCGACACCCCGCTGCAGTACTGCTTCGAGGACTCCGAGGCCCACCACGACGGCTATATGGCCGCGGCCGAGCTGCGACAGATGTACGACACCGACCCCGAGGTGGCCAAGGTCGTCGACGTGGCCCGGGGTCTGGAGGGCATGCGGCGCCAGGACGGCATCCACGCCGCGGCAGTGGTGATCACACCCGAGCCCCTGACCGAGTACATGCCCATCCAGCGCAAGCCGGAGCCGGGCCGCGACGCCGGCGAGGCGCCCATCGTCACGCAATACGAGATGCACGGCGTCGAGGACCTCGGCCTGCTGAAGATGGACTTCCTGGGTCTGCGAAACCTCGACGTCATCACCGACACGGTCGAGCTGATCGAACGCATCCGAGGTCTGACGGTGGACATCGACGCGGTTCCGCTGGACGACGCGGCCACCTTCAAGATGCTGCAGGAGGGGGACACCATCGGGGTATTCCAGCTTGAGAATCCCCAAGTGCGCTCGCTGGTGCGCTCCCTGGCGCCCACCGCCTTCGACGACATCTGCGCGCTAGTCGCCCTGTACCGGCCGGGGCCGATGGCGGCCAACATGCACCACGACTACGCCGACCGCAAGAACGGCCGGCGCCGCGTCGAGTACTTCCACGACGACGCGGCCGACATTCTGGCCGACACCTACGGGCTGATGATCTACCAGGAGAGCGTCATGCGGGTGGCCCAGCGCTTCGCGGGCTACTCGCTGGCCGAGGCCGACTCCCTCCGCAAGGCCATGGGCAAGAAGATCCGGTCGGCCATGGCAGCAGAGGAGGAGAAGTTCGTGGCGGGCGTGGTCGCCAACGGCTACGAGCAGGGCCTCGGCGCCCAGCTGTTCAAGATCATCGAGCAGTTCGCCGACTACGCCTTCAACAAGAGCCACAGCTACGGCTACGGCCTCGTCGCATACCAGACCGCGTACCTCAAGGCGAACTACCCGGTGGAATACCTCGCCGCTTTGCTCACCAGCGTCAAGAGCAAGCTGGAGAACGCCTCCGTCTACCTCAACGAGTCTCGACTGCGCGGCATCGAGGTGCAGGTCCCCGACATCAACCATTCCGCATCCGACTTCACGCCGGTGCCCCACGACGACCAGGAGGCGGCAGCCGGCCCCGGCCGCATCGTGTACGGCCTCTCGGCGGTGCGCAACGTGGGGGAGGGGATCGTCGAACGCGTCATCGCGGAGCGCGACTCGAACGGCCCGTACGCCTCATTCCTCGACTTCGTGGAGCGGGTGGACATGGAGGCGCTGAACAAGCGGACGATCGAGTCGCTGATCAAGGCCGGGGCCTTCGACTCGCTCGACCATCCACGCAAGGGCCTGTTGCAGGCGCACGAAGCAATCATCGACATGACGGTGCGCAAGCGCCGCGAGCACGAGGCCGGCGTCATGTCGCTGTTCGGCGAGCAGAGCGACGGCCCCTCCTTCGACGACAGGCCCGAGGTCGCCGACGTCGAGTTCGACCGCATGCAGAAGCTGGCCCACGAGAAGGAGATGCTCGGCCTCTACATCTCGGACCATCCGCTCAAGGGGATGGAGGCCCGGATCCGCCGCTTCGCCGACTGCACCATCGGCGACCTCGCGTCGGGAGCCACCCTCAGAGACGACGCCGGCTTCCTGTCGGTGGGAGGGGTGATCACCGGCCTGCAGCGGCGTTGGACCCGCAAGGGCGAACTGATGGCATCCTTCGCGCTCGAGGACCTCGAGGACAAGATCGAGGTGCTCGTGTTCCCCAGAGCCATGGCCGAGCACGGTCCCAAGCTGGCCGATGACGCTGTCGTCATCGTGCGGGGCCGCCTCGACACCAGGGAGGACACCCTCAGGTTCTTCGCCAACGAGATCGACCCGGTGGAGGGCAACGGACAGGATCCGCCGCTGCGGGTCAACCTCCCGCCGGAGCACCAGAACGACCGGCAGCTGCGCGAGCTCAAGTCCGTGCTGTGCGCTCATCCCGGCGGCTCGCCGGTGGAACTCCTGCTGGGCGCCCGGCGGGTGGCGCGTCTGCCCGAGGACTTCGCAGTGGACACTGCCAACGGCCTGCCGGCCGAGTTGAGGGAGCTGCTCGGCGCCGAGGCCATCGCCGCCGTCTGATCCACGGTCGCGGCTCGCTCCTCGCAAGCCCGCGGCCGGGCGCGAAACGAAGTACCGAAGGTTGCGAAACCGGCCCGCGCCCCTGAGACTTAAAGGCGGACGGTACGGCAAGCGATAGGGGTGGCAGCCGTCATGGCGATCGCGATAGAGACCAGGGATTGCACCGCACTCGGGGATTCCGATCTGGCCGAGATGGCCGATCTCTGCGCCGTCTCCTCCAACACATACGAGGTGGGTTCCCTGTCCAAGCAGGCCGAGGCCTGGGTGTTGGTGACCGAGGCCCGAGACAACGGCAAGCTGCGCGGCTTCTCGTTCTGCACTCTGGAGCGCATCGGCGGGACGCCTTGTGTTCTCATCGGCGCCGGCCACACCTGCCGCACCACCCGCCGGGACACCGTATTGAGAGGCATCGTCACCGACCAACTCCGCCGGGCCGCCTTGTCGTTCCCCGACGAGGACGTTCTGGTCGGCATGCAGATCAACGATCCGGGCGCCTTCGAAGCCTTCAAGAGCCTCCACGACGTCGTGCCCCGGTCAGGACACAAGGCAACCGGTGAGGAGCGGGCGTGGGGCCGCCGCCTCGCCAAGCGCTTCGGCATCGGAAGCCTCAGCTACGAGGACCGCGTCTTCACCACTCGCGGCAAGGGCGGCCCGCCGGTGGTGCTAGACCACGCCAGCCTCAAGCCCCAGCAGATCCAAGCCGAGACCGCCGAGTTGCTCGACGGCCTGGTCCGCGATGACGGTGACACGCTGATCGTGCACGGCTGGGTGATGGCCGAGGAGCTCGAGAAGCTGCTGTAGCGAGGCGGTCGCGCCCCCGAGCCGAGGGGCGGAGCCGGCATGGAGTTCGAGCAGGCAGTACGGCGGCGCCGCATGGTGCGCTCCTACACCGGCGAGCCGGTAGCGCCGGCCGTGATCGACGAGATCTGCGATCTGGCCCGGCGGGCACCGACCGCGGGCAACACCGCTGGGGTGGAGTTCCTGGTGCTGGAGGGCGACGCTACTGCGGCCTACTGGGATGTCACGCTCCCTGCTGAGAGGCGGGACGGCTTCGCCTGGCCCGGGCTGCTGGCCGCGCCGGTGCTGGTGGTGGTGTGGGTCAACCTGGGCGCGTACCTGCGCCGCTACCGGGAACCGGACAAGAGCCACACCGGCCTCGGCGCCAGCGCGAGGTCCTGGCCGGTGCCCTACTGGTTCGTCGACGGCGGGGCCGCGGTCATGACCATGCTGCTGGCAGCGGGGGACCGGGGGCTGGGCGCGTCCTTCTTCGGGATGTTCGAGCACGAACAAGCCGTGCGACGTTGCTTCGGCGTGCCCCCCGACCGGCGGGGCGTGGGCACCGTAGCCCTCGGCCATCCCGCCGAAGACGACCGGCCCAGCCGCTCAGCCGGCCGCGGCCGGCCAGCGCTGGGCGATGTGATCCACCGGGGCCGGTGGTAGCTGTACGCCACAGGCATCGCTGTTAGCCTGCGCCGCGATGGCATCGGCGCGAGTTCCGTTGGTCGACTACCTGCGTCTTGAGCCCGAACCGCACCTGGTAGCCCATGAATGCCGCCATTGCGGGGCCCGCTTCTTCGACCGGCGCAACGCGTGCGCGCGCTGCGGCCGGAGCGACTTCGCGCCGGCTGGGGTCGACGGCGCGGGCGAGCTGCAGGCGTTCAGCATCGTCCACCGGGCCGCGCCCGGCATCCCGGTGCCGTTCGTGTCGGCCATCGTCAAGACCGACGACGGCACATGGGTGCGATCCAACGTGGTCAACTGCGACCCGACGCCCGAGGCGGTCAAGCTGGGCATGAGGGTGCGGCTCACCACCTACCCGGTCGGCACCGACGACGACGGCACCGAAGCCGTCGCCTTCGGCTACGAACCCACCTGATCCAAAGGAGGCAGCAGCGACAATGGCAGCCCAGATCTCCCCAGACAGCGTGTGGGTGCTCGGCGCTCACATGACCCGCTTCGCGCGCTACCCGGACCGTGACTTGATCGACCTGGCCTCGGAGAGCGCCCTGGGAGCGCTGGCCGACGGCGAAGTCACGGTGGACGACATCGACGTCCTGGCCTGCGGAGCGCTGTTCCAGGCTTCGGGCGCGGTGGGGCAGCGGCTCCAGAAGCAGATCGGCCAGACCGGCGTGCCGGTCTACAACGTGGCCAACGCCTGCGCCACCGGTGCCACCGCCATCCGTACCGTGATGATGGCCATCCGTGCCGGCGAGGCCGAGATCGGCCTGGCCGTCGGGGCCGAGCAGATGGGCAAGATGGGCCTGCTGGGCGGGGCCGCCACCAAGAAGGAGAAGAAGGTCTTCGAACCGTCCGGGCGCTACGGAGCGGTCACCGGCGTGGACGGCTACCTGGGCACCGAGACCATGCCCGGCGTGTTCGCCCAGGCCGGCACGGCCTACGCCCACGACCATGACGGCGTGGGCTTCGAGCAGTTCGCCCGGGTGGCCTACAAGAACCACCTCCACTCGACTCTGAACCCGCTGGCCCAGTACCAGAAGGAGTTCTCCATGGACGAGATCATGGAGTCTCCGATGATGAGCTACCCCAACACCCTGCTGATGTGCTGCCCGACCGGAGACGGCGCGGCCGCGCTGGTGCTGGTCTCGGGGGAGAGGCTGGCGTCGATGCCGTCCCATGTCCGGAAGCGGGCCGTGAAGGTGTCTGCGTCGGTTCTGACCTCTGACCCCTTCACTGAAGACTGCCAGGTGCAGCCGGACGTGAACACGCTCACCCGCAACGCCGCCAACCAGGCCTACGAGACGGCCGGCGTCGGCCCCGAGGACCTCAACTTGGTGGAGCTCCACGACTGCTTCGCCACCGCCGAGCTGATCCACTACGACAACCTGAGCCTGTGCGAGCCCGGCGGCGCCGGGGAGTTCATCGACTCGGGCGGGCCGTTCCGCGACGGCACCACGCCGGTGAACGTCTCCGGCGGGCTGATCTCCAAGGGCCATCCCATAGGCGCCACCGGCGTGGCCAACGTCTATGAGGTCACCGCCCACCTGAGGGGCGAGGCCGGCGACCGCCAGGTCACCGGCGCCACCGTCGGCCTGGCCCACGTCATCGGCCTGGCCTCAGCCTGCGGGGTCCACATCCTGGAGAAGGCCGCCGCCTAAGGTGGGGTCAGGCCTCGAGTTGCGCGATCAGGTCGTCGGGGGTGGCGGTGGGGGTCTGGCAGGCGTAGTTGCGGCATACGTAGGCGAAGCCTTCGGGGCGGTCGTGCCATAGCGGGGAGTCGTAGGGCTCGCCCCAGGCCAGGACCGCGCCGGGCAGGTAGCGGGTCTGCACCGCGGCAACCAGGTCGGCCCGGTCGCCCACGACGGCAATCTCATCGATGCCGCCGGCGGCGAGGTCCACCGCCTCCAGGGCCCGGCCGAAGGCGGTGGGGTGCTGACCCGCCGCGGAACTGAACAGCTCGATGATGCGGCGGGCGTGCTCGTCGTAGCGGGAATCACCGGTCAGCGCGGCCAGCCGGAGCAGCCCGCAGGCGGCCAGCGACTGGGCCGACGGGGTGGCGTTGTCCATCAGGTCCTTGGGGCGGGTCACCAGTTTCTCGGCATCGTTGCCGGTCGTGAAGACCCCACCTGCCGAGTCGTCCCAGAACAGTTCCAGCAGGCCGTCAGCCGCCGACCGGGCCTCGTCGATCCAGCGGGCCTGGCCGGACAGCTCCCCCAGCCGGGTGAATGCGTCGATCAGTGCCGCATAGTCGTGGGCGTAGGCCAGGTGGCGGGCCTGGGCCGGACGCTCGCCGTCACCGGCCTGCCAGGAGCGCAGCCATCGGCCGTCGTCGCGCCGCAGGTTGGACACTAGGAACTCGCCGTTGGCCAGCGCCGCCGCCCGCCACTGCGGATCACCGGTGGCCGCTGCGGCCTCGGCCAGCGCAGACAGCATCAGGCCGTTCCACTCGGTGAGGACCTTGTCGTCGAGACCGGGGCGCACCCGGCTCTCCCGGCAAACAAACAACGCCTGGCGGGCGGCCTCCACCTCCTCGGGCCGGATCAGGTCACCGCGCACCGGTCGGTTCAAGATGTTGGACCCCTCGAAGTTCCCGGCCGGGGTCACTCCCCACCAGGCTGCCGCCGCGTCGGCGGCCTCGGTGCCCGCCGCGTTCTGCACCACCGCCCGCAGCTCGGGCTCGGACCACACATAGAACCTGCCCTCGACGCCCTCGGAGTCGGCGTCCTCAGCCGAGTAGAAGCCTCCGTCGTCGTGGCAGAGGTCCCGCAGCACGTAGCCGATCGTCTCTTCCACCACCTGGCGGTAGACCGGCTCGCCCGTCAGCATCCAGGCGTGCAGGTACACCCTGGTCAGCAGGGCGTTGTCATAGAGCATCTTCTCGAAGTGCGGCACGAGCCACCGATGGTCCACCGAGTAGCGGGCGAACCCGCCGCCGAGATGGTCGTAGATCCCGCCGGAGGCCATGGCGTCCAGGCTGGTCCGCACCGCCCGCAGCAGCTCGGGGCGGTTGCTGCGGTCATGGATGCGCAGTGCCGAGGCCAGCGTCATGGCCGCCGGGAACTTGGGCGCTCCGCCGAAGCCGCCCCACTGGGGGTCGAACGACGCCAGGATGGCGTCGCCGGCTCGATCCAGCGCCCGCCCATCGGGGGCATCGGAAGCCTCGTCGCTCAACGAAGCGGCGGCACGCGACGTCCGATCGATCAGCGCCACCAACTGGTCGGCCTGGACGTGCACGTCGGCCCGGCGGTTGGTCCAGGCCTCGTCGATGGCCTCCATCACCTGCCGGAACGAGGCCATACCGCCGCGGGGCCGGTCGGGATAGTAGGTGCCGCCGAAGAAGGGCCGGCCGTCGGGGGTCAGGAACACAGTCATGGGCCAACCGCCCCGACCGGTCATGGCCTGCACCGAGTCCATGTATATGGCGTCGACGTCGGGACGCTCCTCCCGGTCGACCTTGACGTTGACGAACAGCCGGTTCATCACCGCCGCCGTATCGGGATCCTCGAAGGACTCGTGGGCCATCACATGGCACCAGTGGCAACTGGAGTATCCCACCGACAGCAGCACCGGCCGGTCCCGCTCCGCGGCCGCGGCGAAGGCCTCCGGACCCCACGGGTACCAGTCCACCGGGTTGTCGCGATGCTGGCGCAGGTAGGGGCTGGTCTCGCCGCCGAGCCGGTTCATGAACCGAGCCTAGAGGCCGGGCACACGACTGCTTTCGGCCTTCGATGGGCGCTCGAACCGACGTTGGGGCAGACTGGCGCCGGTGAGTGCAGGAGTCCGGGTACTGGTCGTCGACGACGAGCCCTCGTATCGGGAGGGCCTGCAGATTGCGCTCGGGGCCGAGGGGTTCGTAGTCGACGTGGCGGCCGACGGCGAGGAGGCCCTGGCCATGTTCGAGGCCCTCGAGCCCGAGATCGTGCTGCTCGACGTGATGCTGCCGCGCCTGTCCGGGATCGACGTGTGCCGCCGCATCCGCTCCCTCGCCGACACGCCGGTCATCATGGTGTCGGCCCGCCGGGAGGAGATCGACACCGTGGTCGGGCTGGAGGTCGGCGCCGACGACTACGTGGCCAAGCCCTACCGAGTTCGGGAGCTGGTGGCCCGGATGCGCACCGTCATGCGCCGCAGCCGGACCCGGCCTGTCAACTCTTTCAACGGCGCAGCCAACCTCAGCATCGGCGACGTCACCGTGGACCGGGACCGCCACGAGGTGACCATCGGCGGCCAGCTGGAACGCCTGCCGCTGAAGGAGTTCGAGGTGCTGGCCCTGCTCATGGAGAACGCTGGGTTCGTGGTGAGCCGCCAGACCCTCATCGACAGGGTCTGGGGGTTCGACTACGTGGGCAACACCAAGACCCTCGACGTGCATATCAAGAGGCTGCGGTCCCGCATCGAGCGCAACCCGGCACAGCCCGAGCGCATCGTCACCATCAGGGGCCTCGGCTACAAGTACGTAGCGCCCTGAACTCCCGGCGGACCGTCGCTAAGGCAGACCAGCAAGATGGCAGTTATCCGGATCTGGGTGGCCGGGGCCCGTCCCCGCACTCTGAGCGCGGCGCTGGTCCCCGTGGCAACTGGGACGGCAGTGGCGGTGGGGGAGGGTTCGCAGACCTCGTGGTGGCGGGCCGGTGTCGCGCTGCTGGTGGCCATGGCGTTACAGGTGGGGGTCAACTTCGCCAACGACTACTCAGACGGCGTCCGGGGCACCGACGACTCCACCCGGATCGGTCCCCGCCGGCTGGTGGGCTCCGGACTGGTCGAGGCCCGCCGGGTCAAGTGGGCCGCGTTCTCCGCTCTTGCGGTGGCCGCCGCGGCTGGCGCGGTGCTGGCTGCGGTTGCGGGCTGGGGGCTGCTGGCGGCGGGAGCGGTGTGCCTGGCCGCAGGATGGGCCTACACGGGCGGGCCCAAGCCGTACGGCTATCTGGGGCTGGGCGAGGTGTTCGTCTTCGTGTTCTTCGGCCTGGTGGCCACCGCGGGCACCGCCTACGTGCTGCTGGCACGGCTGGACTGGTTCGCGGTGCTGTGCGGCGTGCCGGTCGGGCTGTGGGCGGTGGCGCTGCTGATGGCCAACAACCTGCGCGACATCGACGGCGACGCCGCCGCGGGAAAGCGCACACTGGCCGTTCGACTGGGGGAGCGTCGCACCCGCTTCGCCTACATGGCCGTACTGGAGGCGTCGTACGCAGCGGCGCTGGCCGCGTCGATAACCGGGCGGGCGGCGGCGGCCGCGGTGGTGGGGGCTCCGTTCGCGGTGGGCTCGGTGCGCACCGTGCTGCGGGGCGCGTCGGGCCCCGCCCTGATCCCGGTGCTGGGCGCCACCGCCCGAACCCAGCTCGTGTCCGGCCTGGCCATGGCAGTAGGCATAGCCCTCACGGGATAGCAAACTGTGATCCATGAGCCGTGACATCGTCCTCCCAGACGGCGCGCCATGAGCCGTGAAGCGGTAGTGGCCCATCTTGAGGCGCTGGGCGTGCCGTACGAGGTGGTGGAGTGTGATCCCGACTTCGCCGACACCGCCCGGTTCTGCGAGCGCTACGGGTACCCGATGGACGCCTCGGCCAACGCCATCTGCGTGATCGGAAAATCCGGGGACCGGCCGATGGCGTGCTGCGTGGTCCTGGCCTCCACGAGGCTGGACGTGAACGGGGTGGTGCGCCGCCGGCTCGGCACCCGCAAAGCCTCCTTCGCCGGCGCGGACACCACCGTCGAACGTACCGGCATGATGATCGGCGGGGTGACCCCGTTCGGGCTGCCGGCCGGATTGCCGGTGTGGATCGACGCCCGGGTCATGGAGTGCGACAAGGTGATCGTGGGCGGAGGCTCTCGGGACTGCAAGATCCTCTGCCCGCCCGCTTCGCTGCTGGCCGTCGAGGGCGCCGAGGTCGTCGAGGCCCTGGCCAAGAGGCCGAGAGCGTAGGGCGCCGGCCTGACCAGGCTCGCAGCCAGCGCACAGCCGTGATCATCACCACAACCATCGGTGCCTTCCCCAAGCCCGGATACGTGCCCATCTCGGACTGGTTCTCAGCGGCCCCGGACGACGGGGCCTACGACTACACCTCGGCGTTCGCCAAGGAGATGGCGCGGGCCGGCGCGGAGCGCGAGGAGTTGTTCCAGCAGGCGGCTGCCGAGGTCATCGACGACCAAGTATCCGCAGGCATCGACATCGTCACCGACGGGGAGGTTCGCCGGGAGAACTATGTGCACTACCAGTGCCGCCACTTCGCCGGCTTGGACTTCGACCACCTGAGCGAGCGCACCATCCGGGGGGTCACTACCGCAGAGCTGCCCACCGTGACGGGCGATGTGCGCCTGCTCGGCACATCCCCGCTGGTGCACGACTACCGGGCTGCGCAGGACCTGTCGCCCAAGCCCGTGAAGGTGACGATCCCGGGTCCGATGACCATCATCGACACCACCGTTGACGCCCACTATGGCGACGACACCGCTCTGGGTGCCGACCTGGCCGCCGCCATCAACGATCAGGTACTCGATCTGGCCGAGGCGGGATGCCGGCACATACAGATCGACGAGCCGGTCATGGCCCGCAAGCCCGACGTCGCGCTGGACCACGGCATCGACCACCTGGAGCGCTGCTTCGCCGGGGTGCCCGGCCATGTGGCCCGGGTCGTGCACTGCTGCTGCGGCTATCCCGAGCGTCTCGACCAGGACGACTACCCGAAGGCCGATCGCGGCGCGTACCCGGCTCTGGCCGAGGCCCTGGACGCGGCCGCCATCGACGCGGTGAGCATCGAAGACGCCCACCGGCCCAACGATCTCGGTGAGTTGCTGCCCCGGTTCAACAGGACCACAGTGATCCTCGGAGTGCTGGCCATAGCCCGCAGCCGCCTGGAGACGGTCGCGGCGGTCGAGGGTCGGCTCACGGCGGCTCTGGAGCACATCCCGCCCGAGCGTCTGGCGGCCGCGCCCGACTGCGGGCTCGGGTTCCTCGGGCGGGACCTGGCCCGCCGGAAGCTGGCCGTGATGTGCGACGCCGTCGGCAGGGTCAACTCCCGGCTTGGCTAGTGACTTGGGCCGCCGACCGCCTCCAGGATCGGCCCGATCCGGAATTGGCAGCACAGCGCACGCATACCGGGCGAAACGCTGCCAATTCGCGGCCGGGCCGCCGGGTCAGCGGCGGGTGGCGGTGATCAACTGGGCGATGCCTGCGCTGAGCTTGTGCCGATCCACATCGATGAACCCGGCGGACCGCAGCCCGGCGAGCAGTTCCTCCGGAGGCGGCAGGTAGGCGACCGATTCGGGCAGGTACCGGTACGCGTCGCGGTCGGAGAGCACCCCGCCGATCAGGGGCACGACGCGGCCGAAGTACAGCCCATGGCCCCAACGCAGCACGGCATTGGTCGGCGAGTCCACCTCCAGCAGGCCGATGCGCCCGCCGGACCGCAGCACCCGGGCCAGCTCGACGAACAGCGGCGGCACGGCCGTCAGGTTGCGGAGGGCGAAGCCGCATGTCGCGCCGTCCAGCGCGCTGTCCGGAAGAGGCAACTCCAGCACGTCGGAGTTGACCAGCGGAACGGTGCCGTCAGCGGCGCGGGCGGCCCGCAGCATTCCCATCGAGAAGTCGAAGCCGATCCGATGATGGCCGAGCCGGGCGAGTTCCCGGCAGAAGTCGCCGGTGCCGCAAGCAAGATCGGCCACCAGCGATCCCGCCGGCAGAGCCAGCTCCCGCACCGTCCGGCGCCGCCAGGCCACGTCGAGTCGCAGCGTCATGATGCGGTTCACCAGGTCGTAGCGGGGCGCGATGGCGTCGAACATCTCCCTCACGGCCCGGCGCTTGGCTTCGCCGGAGGGAAGTTCGCTCACCTATCCGCCGCGCGGTCGGCGCGGTTGCTTGGGCCAGTGCCGTTGGTAGTCGCGGCTGGTGGGGTACAGCAGCAGCGCGATCAACGCAATGTCGAACAGCAGGCCGAAGGCGTCGGCCCACAGCCAGCTCGGGGTGTCGGTCACAGCCAGTAACACCAGCAGCGCTACGGGAACCACGGCCACGACGACGCCGAGCTTGTAGCCCCACCGCCTCTCGTTGGCGATGCCGAAGGCGGCCATCACCTTGCCCACCGCGATCGTAAGCGTGTAGGCGCCCACCGCCCGGGCGCCGAGAATCGCGAACACCAGCGATATGCCGCCCTGGAAGTACAACAGCAGCTGTGCGATGTACAGCGTCTGGGGCTGCCGGGGGTTGACCCAGACCCGCTTCTCCATGCCCCCAGTATGCAGGCTGGTTAGCCGGGCACGCGGCGATAGGCGCGGTCGGTGTGATGGTGCTCGAAGCCGATGCGGCGGTAGACGGCGTTGGCCGGGTGGTTGTCCGACTCCACGTAGAGCATCCCGTCGGTCAGCCCCTGCCCCGACAGCCACTCGAGACCGGCCAGGGTCATGGGCCGACCCAGCCCGCGGCCGGCGTAGTCGGGGTCCACCGCGATCACGTAGATCTCGCCCAGGGGCGGGTCGTGGTCGGCGTGAACCTTGGTCCAGCAGAAGCCGGCGAGGCGGCCGTCGCGGTGGTGCAGGCGGAACCCTTCGACGTCGAACCACGGCTCGGTCATCCGGCTACGCACGTCGGCGACCGTCAGCCCGCCCTGCTCGGGATGCCAGTGGAAGGCCCGGTTGTTCACCGCTACGAACTCGTCAAGGTCGTCGAGCGTGAAGGCCCGGGTGGGCAGCCCCGACGGTTCGGCCGGCAGCCGGCAGCGCAACTGCCACAGGTCGCGGTAGGGCACGAAGCCGTGGCGGCGTGCGGCGTCGTCGTCGCCCGGCCCGACCTCCCTGATCCAGAGCTGGGCCGCGGCGCGGTCGTCCAGCTCGGCCATCCCCTCGGCCAGGATGCCCTCAGTCTCGCCCGATGCCCGGCCTTCGAGCACCACGATCTGTGCCTCACCGCCGGCCGTCGCCGGTGCATTGACCTCGTAACGCACCGAGCCGAGGGTACTGCGCTACCTTCCCCCTCTGATGGCTCGCCCTCGCACGCCCAAAGGCCGCGCCCGACGCACCCATGAGCGCCTGGCCTGCGAATACCCCGACGCGGTGTGCGAGCTCGACCACGGCAACGCCTTCGAGCTGCTGGTGGCCACCATCCTGTCGGCGCAGGCCACCGATGTGGGGGTCAACAAGGCCACGCCCGCACTGTTCGCTCGATTCCCGGACGCCGAGACGCTGGCCGAGGCCGAGCCGGAGGACATCCAGCCCTACATCGCCACCATCGGGCTGTTCCGCAACAAGTCCAAGAGCCTGGTGGGAATGGCCCGGATGCTGGTCGACGACTACAGAAGCGAGGTGCCCGGCGCCATGCGCGACCTCGTGCGGCTGCCCGGTGTGGGCCGCAAGACGGCCAACGTGATCCGCAGCGTGGCCCTCGGACTGCCGGGCCTTCCCGTCGACACCCACGTCACCAGGCTGTCGAACCTGCTCGACCTGACCTCTGAGACCGATCCGGTGAAGATCGAGCTCGAGCTCAACCCGATGATCCCCGCAGCCGAGCGGGGAGACTTCAGCCTGCGGATGATCCTCCACGGCCGCCGGGTGTGCGTGGCCCGTCGACCCCGCTGCGAGGACTGCGTCCTCAACGACTTCTGCCCCTCCAGCACCGTCTGACGCCCACGAGCGGGGCGCCACGGTTCTGTGCGCAATCGTGCCGCCCTCAGCGGCAAATCTGCTCACAGAACACCCCGGTAGCGTTGAGGGGTGCTGACCCGCCTCGACCTGCGCAGCGACCGTGGCGCCGTCGCGTCCCGCCTGCCTCGGCCCGCGCCCGCTTCCGCGGGCCCGTTGGAGGCCGTGCGGAACATCATCGCGGCGGTGCGGGAAGGCGGCGACGACGCTCTGCGGGAGTTCACCGAGCGGTTCGACGGCAGCCGGCCGGACAGCCTCACGGTAGAGCCAACTGAGATTGACGAGGCAGTGGCCCGCACACCGGCTGAAGTGCGAGAGGCTCTGGCGACCGCGGCGGCCAATGTCGAGGCCTACCACCGCCACCAGCTGCTCGACGATGTGCTCCACGAGCGGGGCGGCGTCTCCGTTCGGGAGCAGCATCTTCCCGTGCGCCGGGCCGGGTGCTACGTGCCCGGAGGCCGAGCCGCCTACCCGTCGACGCTGATCATGACCACGGTGCCGGCCAAGGTGGCCGGCGTGGCCGAGATCGCGGTGTGCGTGCCGCCCGGTCCCGACGGCCGCATCGCCGACGTGACGCTGGCGGCGGCCGCCACCGCGGGAGTCACCGAGGTCCATCCCGTGGGCGGGGCCCAGGCCATCGCCGCTCTGGCCTACGGAACCGAGTCGATCCGGTCCGTCGACGTGATCGCCGGGCCAGGCAACCCGTATGTGGCGCTGGCTCAGCGGGAAGTCGCCGGGGTCGTGGGCGTGCCGGCCGCGTTCGCGGGACCGTCGGAGGTGGTTGTGGTGGCCGACGCCGACGCCGACGCCACGTTCGCCGCAGCCGATGTGATCCTGCAGGCCGAGCACGGCCCCGACGGGCTGGCGTGGCTGGTGACGTGGGATGCGTCCACCGCCGATGAGGTGGAGGCCGAGGTCACCCGGCTCGCGGCGCTCGCCGACCGGCGGTCCGAGATCGAGGCCACGTTGAAGCACTCGGGGTACAGCGTGCTGTGCTCGAGCGCCGAGCAGGCCCTCGATGTAGTCAACGAGATCGCTCCCGAGCATCTGGAACTCATGGTCGCCGATCCCGAGGCTCTGTTGCCGGGGGTCCGCAACGCGGGAGCCGTGTTCTGCGGGCTGTGGGCGCCCGCTTCGGTGGGCGACTACGCCGCCGGACCCAACCATGTCCTCCCTACCGACGGGACCGCTCGCTTCGCCGGGTCCCTGGGCGTGCGCGACTTTCTGAAGAGCATGCATATCGTCAGCGTCGACCGGCCCGGACTCCGGCGGCTGGCGCCTCATGTCATCGCGCTGGCCGAGGCCGAGGGGCTGACGGCCCACGCCGATTCAGTGAGGCTGCGGCTCGCTTCCCTTGACGCCGAGCCACAGGCGTCGACCACGGAGGGCTCGCCATGAGCCCGGTCGGAGCCGGGCCCGGCGCGGTCCGGCCCCGCGAAGACATCGCCCTGATGGCCGGCTACCACTCGCCGCAGCTCGACGTGGCCGTCCGCCTCAACACCAACGAAAGTCCGCTGCCGCCGCCGGCAGCCTTCACCGAGGCGGTGACGGCCGCGACCCGGTCGGTGGTCTGGAACCGGTACCCGGACCGCCAGGCAGCCGAGCTCAGGGCGCGGATCGCGGATCGCCACGGTGTGACCGCCGATCAGGTCTTCGCGGCCAACGGCTCCAACGAGGTGCTCCAGTGCCTGCTTCTCGCCTACGGCGGCCCGGAGCGCAGCGCGGCGGTGTTCGAGCCCACCTACGCGCTGCACTCGCACCTGGCCCGGGTGACCGGCACCGCCGTCGTCGAGGGGGAGCGGGACGACGACTTCAGCCTCGACCCTGTTGCAGCCGCGACACTGATCGACTCGGTCCGACCGGCGGTGACGTTCCTGTGCTCGCCCAATAACCCCTCCGGGACAGTAGCTCCGCTCGCCACGGTCACCTCCCTGCGGGACGCGGCCCGCTCGGCCGGGGGCCTGCTGTGCGTGGACGAGGCCTACGCCGAATTCGCCCCCCACAGCGCGCTCGAACTCGTCGACGATGAGACGCCGGTAGTGGTGACCCGCACCTACTCCAAGACCTGGGCCATGGCCGGGGCCCGCCTGGGGTATCTGATCGGCCCGGAGTGGGTGGTGGCCGAGATGGAGAAGGTGGCCCTGCCGTATCACCTCGACGCGCTCAAGCAGGCCGTCGGCCTCGTCGCCCTCGACTACGTCGACGAGATGCAGGCCCGGGTGGATGCCATCGTGGCCGAGCGCAACCGGCTGTCGGACCGGCTGGGCGGGCTGCCGGTGGACGTGTGGCCCTCCGGTGCCAACTTCGTGCTCATCCGGCCCCGTCACCGTGACGGCGCCGAGGTGTGGCAGCAGCTGGTCGACCGCTCGGTCCTGGTGCGGAACTGCTCGTCGTGGCCGAGGCTGGACGGCTGCCTGAGGGTGACGGTCGGCACCCCGGAGGAGGACGACCGCTTCCTGGCCGCCCTCGCACAGATACTGGCGTGAGCGGTTCGGCCCCGTACCCTCAAGGGGCGCGCAATACCAAGGAGACCCGGACATGAGCCGCACGTCCACACTTTCTCGATCCACCAAGGAAACCAGCATCGAAGTCAGCCTCGACCTCGACGGCGACGGCACGACCGAGACCTCCACCGGCCTGCCGTTCTTCGACCACATGCTCGACCAGCTCGGCCGTCACGGCGGACTCGGGCTGACAGTGCAGGCTCAGGGCGACCTCGCGGTGGACGCCCACCACACCGTCGAGGACACCGGCATCATCCTGGGAGAGGCCTTCCGCGAGGCCTTGGGCGACAAGGCCGGAGTGCGCCGCTTCGCCAGCATCACAGTCCCGCTGGACGAGGCTGCGGTCGAGGTGGTGCTCGACCTGTCGGGACGGCCGTTCCTGCACTACGACGTGGAATTTCCCGGCGAGAAGATCCTCGGCGACCCGCCCTTCGACCCGCAGCTGGCCGAAGAGTTCTGGCGGGCCTTCGCCACCGCGGCCGCCATCACGCTACACATCGTGATGCGGCGAGGTCGCAACACCCACCACATCGTCGAGGCGTCGTTCAAGGGCGTGGCACGGGCCATCCGCGACGCAGTGCGGGTGGAGGGCTCGACCCTGCCCTCCACCAAGGGCACGCTGTGACGGGCAGACCGCTCGTCGCCATCCTCGACTACGGCATCGGCAACCTGCACTCGGCGCAGAAGGGCTTCGAGCACGCCGGGGCAGACGCCCGGCTCACCGCCGACCTCGGTCTCATAAGGGCCGCCGACGGAGTGGTACTCCCGGGCGTCGGAGCCTTCGCGCCCTGCATGGCCGCGCTAGGCCGCACCGGCCTGGACGACGCGGCACTCCGGGCCGTGCAGTCGGGCCGGCCGTTCATGGGAATCTGCGTGGGGATGCAGGTGCTCTTCGCGGGCTCCGACGAGGCCCCGGGAGTCTCAGGACTGGGCGTGTTCGACCGCATGGTGCGCTGGATCCCGGGGCCGGTGAAGCGTCCTCAGATGCAATGGAACGTCCTCCAGCGCAGTGGCGACCACCGCATGCTGGCCGACCTGGATGATCCGATCTGGGCCTACTTCGTCCACTCGCTGGCACCCGAGATGGGAGACGCATCCGACGTGGTCGCCACGTGCGACTACGGCGGACCGGTGGTGGCCGCGGTGGCCCGAGACAACGTCTGGGCCGCTCAATTCCACCCCGAGAAGTCATCGGCCGTGGGCCTGCAGATCCTGGCCAACTTCGTGACGGCCTCGGCCGCGGCCGCAACCAACTGAAGCGTCATGCAGTTGTTCGCTGCAGTGGACATCCGCAACGGTCGCTGCGTACGGCTTCGCCAGGGCGACTACGGCGCCGAGACGGTCTACGACACCGATCCGGTCGCCCGCGCCGTAGAACTTGCCAGCCAGGGCGCGGGATGGATCCACGTCGTCGATCTCGACGGCGCCCGATCCGGTCATCCCGACAACGCCGCGGTGGTGACCGCCATCGCCGGCGCGGTCGATGTGCCGGTCCAGGCAGGCGGGGGAGTGCGGACGGCCGCCACCGCCGAAGCGTGGTTCGCGGCCGGCGTCGAGCGTGTGGTGCTGGGCACCGCCGCACTGCGCGACCCGGAGTTGGTACGGGGTCTGTCCCGATCGCGCCGGATAGCGGTCGGTCTCGACGCCCGGGCCGGCGACGTCGCCACCGACGGCTGGCTGCAGGGCTCGGGGCAGTCGGTGCTGGATGTGGCCCGCAGCTTCGCGGCCGACGGCGTGGACGCATTCGTGGTAACCGAAATCAGCCGCGACGGGACGCTGGAGGGTCCCGATATCGACGGGCTGGCTTCGGTGCTCGACGCGGTGTCGGTGGACGTGATCGCCTCCGGGGGCGTGGGGCAGCTCGGCGACCTGACGGCGCTGGCCGGGCTCGAAGGCCGCGCCGGCCGCCGGTTGAGCGGGGTGATCGTGGGCACTGCGCTCTACGAGGGGCGCTTCACGGTTGCCGAGGCGGTAGCCGCCCTGGCCGGAAGAGAAACGAGCGGCTGAGATGCGGGTGGCCCGGGTCATTCCCTGCCTCGATGTGGACGCGGGCCGGGTTGTCAAGGGGGTGAACTTCGTGGACATCCGCGACGCCGGCGATCCGGTCGAGCTGGCTGCCCGCTACGACGCCGAGGGCGCCGACGAGCTGGTATTCCTGGACATCACCGCGTCATCGGACCGCCGCGACACCACCGTGGCCATGGCCCGGGCGGTGGCCGACGAGGTGTTCATCCCGTTCACCATCGGCGGTGGCATCCGAACCCTCGACGACGCCCGGCTCCTGCTGCGGGCAGGAGCAGACAAGGTGAGCGTCAACACTGCGGCGGTGCGCCGGCCCGAGTTGGTGAGCGAGATCAGCCGGGAGTTCGGCGCCCAGTGCTGTGTAGTAGCCATCGACGCCCGCAGCTCAAGCGAGGCACCCAGCGGCTACGAGGTCTTCACCCACGGCGGACGCACCCGGACCGGCATCGACTGCCTGGAGTGGGTGGCCGAAGTAGAGCGACTCGGAGCCGGTGAGATCCTGCTCACCTCCATGGACCGCGACGGCACCAGAGAAGGCTTCGAGCTGAAGTTGACGTCCAAGGTTGCGACCGCGGTGGGTATCCCGGTGATCGCCAGCGGGGGAGTGGGCAGCTTGGACCATTTGGTGGAGGGAGTCACCGAGGGCAAGGCCGACGCAGTGCTGGCCGCCAGCATCTTCCATTACGGAGAGCACACAATCGCCGAGGCCAAGACCCGCATGGCCCAAGCCGGAATCCCAGTCCGCCCCACATGAACGCGACCCGCCAGGCCGGGGGGTGGCGGCGAGTCAGATGACCGACGAGTAGGGCGAAGCCCGTGTCGGTCCTCCGACTCGACGACAGGACCCGCCGGCCGGAAACACCGCTAGAGAGGGGCAGAATGCCCGCCGCCACGAAGGACGGCCAGCGAGACGCCCCTTCCCTAGCCGCAATAGCCGCACTAGTCTCGCTGCCGCGCCAATGCCCCGATCGCTGACGCCCGGAGGTCGCCTTTGACCGTCGCTGACACGTACCGCCTGTCCTCCCGGTACACCGACGACTCAGGAACGGTGTTCATGACGGGCCTCCAGGCGCTGGCCCGGCTCCCGATCGAGCAGCTTCGGGCCGACCGGCTCGCGGGGCTGGACACCGCCGCGTTCATCAGCGGCTATCCGGGTTCGCCCGTCGGCGGCTACGACGGCGACGTGGGCAGGGCGATCGAGCAGGCCCCCGATCTTCCCATTGTGCTGGCTCCTGCCCTCAACGAGGAGCAGGCGGCCACCGCGGTGATGGGATCCCAGTTGGCCTCGCTTCGCCCCGACTCCCGTTATGACGGCGTTCTTGGCATCTTCTACGGCAAGGCACCCGGCGTGGACCGCGCCTCCGACGCACTTCGCCACGCTGTGTTCGCCGGCACGGACCCCCGCGGCGGTGCGGTGGTGATCGCGGGCGACGACCCGGCGGCCAAGAGTTCGACCATCCCGTCGTCGTCGGCGGGAACCCTCGCCGACAAGCACATTCCCGTGCTCTACCCGGGATCGCCCCGCGAGGCTCTGGACCTGGGCCGCCACGCCGTGTACCTGTCGCGCGCCACCGGTCTGTGGACCAGCCTGAAGATCGTGGCCGACGTGGCCGACGGCTCGGGGACGGTGCACCTCGATCCCCGCCGGGTCGATCCTGTCATCCCCACCATCGACGGCGAGCCCTACGTACACACTCCCGACGGCCGGCTGCTGACTCCAGAGACGGTCGACGCCGAACAGGAGATCTACGAGGTCCGGCACCCGCTGGCCATCGAGTACGCCGCCCTCAACCACCTCAACCACGCCACCGTCAACCCGTCCGACGCCTGGATCGGGATCGTGGCCTCGGGGATCACCTACCGGGAGCTGCGCGAAGCGCTTCGCCGGCTGGGACTGGCCGACGACGCCGAGATCGCGGCGGCCGGCATCCGGCTCATGTGCATGCACATGCCCATCCCGTTCAGCCCTCGGCGGGCCCGCCACTTCGCTCGGGGTCTGGTGGAGATCTTCGTGGTGGAGGAGAAGCAGCCCAACATCGAGTCGCTCATGAAGGACGCCCTCTACAACGAGCGCCGGCGGCCGCGAGTGACGGGCAAGTTCGACGAGCACGACGCGATGCTGCTGCCCGGCCACGGGGGCCTCGCCGCCGACGACCTGCTGGAGCCGCTGCGCCGGCGCCTGTCCGAGCGCATCGGCCACCGCCTCGCTCCCGAGCAGCCGCCCCGCGAGCTGATCCCGCTGAACTCGGACGTGGCCCGCACGCCCTACTTCTGCTCGGGATGCCCCCACAACCGCTCGACCAAGGTCCCCGACGGCGCCGCAGTGGGCGCTGGGATCGGCTGCCACACGATGACCCTGCTGATGGATTCCGACGGCTTCGGCGACATCGTGGGGCTGACCTGCATGGGCCAGGAGGGGGCCCAGTGGATCGGTATGTCCCCGTTCGTCGAGACGCCGCACATCTTCCAGAACATCGGTGACGGCACCTACTTCCACAGCGGCCAACTCGCCATCCAGGGCGCGATCGCAGCCGGCGTCGACGTCACCTACAAGCTGCTCTGGAACCGTACCGTGGCCATGACCGGGGGCCAGGACCCCCAAGGCATGCTGGGAGTGGCCGAGGTGTGCCGGATGCTGCTGGCCCAAGGAGTGGCCCGAGTGGTGGTGACCTCCGACGATGTAGCCCGCTACCGCGGCGCGGACCTGCCCGAGGGTGTGGACGTCTGGCCCCGCAACCGGCTGATGGAGGCCCAGGAGCTGCTCTCTGAGATCAAGGGCGTCACCGTGCTGATACACGACCAGCAGTGCGCGGCCGAGGCCCGGCGGGGCCGCAAGCGGGGAACCGTGGCCGTGCCCAGCCAGCGCGTCTTCATCAACGAGCGGATCTGCGAGGGCTGCGGCGACTGCGCGCAGATCAGCAACTGCCTGTCGGTGCAGCCCGTCGAGACGGCATTCGGCCGCAAGACCCGCATCGACCAGACGACATGCAACCTGGACTTCTCGTGCCTCGAGGGCGACTGCCCGTCGTTCATGACAGTGACCCGGCCCGGCCGCCTGCGGTCATGGCTGCACCGCATCACCGGGCGGGACCGGGTCTCGGCGGGCGCGGCGAGCGGCCCGGCCCACGCGGCGCCCACCGATCTGGACGACCCTGTGCCTGTCGTCGGAACCGACGACCTGTCGGTCCGTATCGTCGGCATCGGTGGCACCGGCGTGGTGACCGTCAGCCAGGTGATCGGGACCGCTGCCATGTTCGACGGCTACGAGGTGAGGGGCCTCGACCAGATCGGCCTCTCTCAGAAGGCCGGGCCGGTGGTCAGCGACCTGCGCCTGTACCGGGGCGAGGAGGCGGCCAGCAATCGCCTGGGCGAGGGCCAGGCCGACGTTCTGCTGGCCTTCGACCAGCTGGGGGCGGCGTCGCCCTCGGGCATGAGCAGGGCCGACCCGGAGCGCACCGTGGTGGTCGGCTCGACCTCGCGTACCCCCACCGGAGCGATAGTGGCTCACCCGGAACGGGCCATGCCGGAGCCTGCCGAGCTGGAGGCCGTGATCGCGTCGGCCACCCGGGCCGACTGCCGTCACTGGGCCGACGCCCAAGCCCTCACCGAGGCCCTGCTGGGCAACTCGGTGACGGCCAACGTGTTCGTGGTGGGAATGGCGGTGCAGGCCGGGGCGCTGCCGCTTTCGCCGTGGTCGGTGGAGCAGGCCATCGAGCTCAACGGCGTGGCGACGAGAAGCAACATCGAGGCGTTCCGGTGGGGCAGGGCCCTGGTGGCCCGGCCCGGGACGGTGGAAGCTGCGGCCGCCTCCGGTCCGGCCCGCCGCCACGGGCCGGGTGAACTCGACGAGCATCTCGCGGCCCGGGTGGCCGAGGTGACCGCCGCCGCCGGCTTCGACGGGACTACAACCGGCGGGGCCGGCTCCGAGGACGGCTACCGGGGTCCCGTCGATCTGGAGCTGATGACGAAGGAACTGTGCGCCTACCAGTCGCCGAAGCTTGCTCACAAGCATCTCGACTTCGTGGAAGCCGTGGCCGCTGCCGACGCCGAGCGAGGCGACGGGTCGGGACGGCTGGCCCGAGCCGCAGCCCGGGGCTACTTCAAGCTGCTGGCCTACAAGGACGAGTACGAGGTGGCCAGGCTGATGCTCGACCCCGACGCCACCGCCGAGGCCCGCCAGCGGGCGGCAACCACCTCCGGGAGGCTGGCGTGGAGGCTGCACCCGCCGATCCTGCGGGCCCTCGGCATGAAGTCGAAGATCTCGGTGCCGGTGTCGTGGACGCCGGCCATACGGCTGCTGGCCTCGATGCGCGGCCTGCGGGGCACGCCCTTCGACGTGTTCTCCTACACCGCGGTGCGGCGGGCGGAGCGGTCCTTGCCGAAGAAGTACCGAGCCGCGGTCACATCCGACCTTGAGACGTTGGATCCGGGCTGTTACGAAGCCGTGCTGCGGAGAGCCGCTCTTCCGGAGATCGTCCGGGGATACGAGCACATCAAGATGGCCGGGATCGACAAGATGAGAGAGGAACTGAAGCGAGCCTGAGGCCGAGCGCAGGGGGCGACCCGGTTCATACGGACGAGGCCGTGGCCCGAGCGGCCCGTGAGCGGAGCGAACAAGAGCGGGATGACTGATCCCGAGAGCCTGATCCGTGCATCAGGCTGATAGGCTCGCGCCCAACCCAATGGTGACGACGACTGCTACCGCCACCTTGGACCCACACTTGGCGTTGTCAACGGACTTCGCTGAAGTTGTGCGCCGCCATGTCGATGGCTTGGCCAGCGACGCGGATCTGGCGCTCCTGGAGGCCAACACCAGGCTGTGGGTTCGAGCCCTATACCGACTGCTCGACGATGTCGCTGAGTCCATCGACTCGGTCCGAGCCACGGTGAGGGGACATCAGCGCGCCCTCATTGTCGCCGATCTGGAGGAGGACTACCGGTCCATCGACGCTGTGTTGACGACCCTGGTAGGGCCGCCACGGGCGCCCCTGGAGAACGGCGCCTCTGCCGACGGCCGCGACACCGGGCTGGTGCAACTGCAGCTGTCGTGGGTGCCGGGGCGGATCATCGCCTGGGCCGCGGGGCCCGGCCGATCCTCCGACAGCGCTCCCGACGTGCTGCGGCGGCTGCGCGACAGCGGGGCCGGCACCGTCGACTGGAGCCAGCACCGCCCGGTCAAGGTCCCAGGCGGGGCCCGGGCCGACGCGGTGTCGGCACCGATCGAGAGCTGTCTTGGGTGGCTGGTCGCCTTGGGTGAGGCGGCCGAGGAGGACGGCATCGGGTCCAGCGTCTCCTGGCTCGGCCTGGTGGCCGCGCTGGCGGTGCGGCTCGCCGCGCAGGGACGCATGGTTCCCCAGCTCAAGAAGGTTCGCCGCCGCTACCGCATGGACGAGACCGAGGGCGACGGCTCCAACGGTGCGGCCGCGACGCGCGCCGACAGCGCCACCTACGTGGTGCGGTGGGCCCCCGCGCTGGTGGAGACCGACGTGATCGCCGCACTGGCGGCGTCGCTGCCCGGAGCCGCGGCCGCGTTCGAGAACCAGCGAGACGCGACCGCGTTCACGCAGGCCGCGCTGGCCGACATCGTCGACGCCATCGCCACCGAAGCAGCCGAACGGCTCGAAGCCCCCGCGCCACCGCCGCTGCCGCGCACCAAGGCCGACGTCGCCGAGACGGCCCTGGCCCGACTCGACGGCACTCCCTTCGACGTACCGAGCCGCCACGTCGCGGACCTGACCCGCCGCCTAGACCAGTGGGCCCGACCGGCAACGGAGTCCTATGACCGCCGTCTGCGCCTGATCGTGCAACTCGATCCTCCAGACGACATCGGCGCCTGGCACCTGTCGGTGCTGTCAGAGTCGAGCACAGGCGAGCTCCAACCCGTCGAGCGGGCTCTGGTGATCGCGTCGCGGGCCAGGCGCCAGGCGGTGAAACATCAGATGGCGCGCCTGGAACGGCTCTTCCCCGAACTTGTGCGGCTCGGGGGCCGCCGGCGGGGAGAGGTCATCCTCAACGCCGACGAGGCCTGGCAGCTGATGACCGAGACCGGGCAGATCCTTCAGGCCGTCGGATATGACGTGCGGGTCCCGGCCCTGTCGCGCCGCCGTCCCACGCCGTCCCTTCGACTCACGTCGGTGGAGGCCCAGGAGACCGTCGTGGGGGCCCGGCAACTCGCCGATGTCCGCTGGTCGGTCGCCTTCGACGACATCGAGCTGACTGCAGCCGAGATCCGCGAGCTGGCCACCCAGGCTCGGCCTCTGGTGAAGAGCCGGGGGCGGTGGGTGGAGCTCGACCGCGTCGACCTGAACGAAGCCGCAGCCGCGCTGGCCGAGCGGGCCGACATGACCCGGTTGACCGGCGCCGACATGCTGCGGCACGCCCTCGGCCTGGAGGGATCGCCCCTGGCCGGGGGCACGATGATCGCGGGGGAGGGCTGGGCCGCGGAACTGATCCGAAGTGCTCGCCATATGCCCGCTGAACTCCCCACCAAGCCGGACGGCTTCAACGGGACGCTGCGCACCTACCAGGCCGACGCCCTGATCTGGCTCGGCTTCCTGGAGCAGGCCGGTCTCGGCGGATGCCTGGCCCTCGACATGGGCCTGGGCAAGACCCCCACGATGCTGGCCCACATCTACCTCACCCGCAGCAAGGGCCCGTCGCTGGTGGCCGCGCCGCCCGCCGTGGTGGGCAACTGGGCCAGCGAGGCCCGCCGGTTCGTGCCGGGCCTGCGCGTCGTCGTCCATCACGGCCCCAACCGCACGCCCGCCGACCGGGTGCCCGCAATGGTCCAGGGCGCCGACCTGGTGGTGTCCACTTACGGCACGGCCATGCGCGACCTGGATGTTCTCGAGAAGGTCGAGTGGTCGACGGTAGTTCTCGATGAGGCCCAGGCCATCAAGAACCCGGCCAGCGAGACCGCCCAGCAACTCCGCCGGCTCGAGGCCCGCTGCCGGGTCACGCTGACCGGCACCCCGATCGAAAACGGCTTGGGCGACCTGTGGGCCATCATGGACTTCTGCAATCCGGGACTGCTCGGTGCCCGCAACCGGTTCATCGCCGAGATGTCGAAGGTTTCCAAGAACCCTGAGACGAATCCCGACCGCGAGACGGGATCCAATGGATCGGAGTCATCCAACGGATCGCAGGCCCTCACAACGTCGGTGACGGCCGCGACGCCCAAGGCGGCCGCGGCCGGCGAGAGCGCGCTGGCCGCGCTCAACGGCATCCTCGTCTTCCGCCGGACCAAGGCCGAGCCGGCCATCGCGGCCGAGCTTCCCGACCGCATCGATGAGCTGGATCACTGCACGATGACCGCCGAGCAGGTCGGGCTCTACCAGGCGGTCCTGGATGAGCTGGTGGCCCGCACCGAGACGGAGGAGGGCGGACCGGAGCGCAAGGGCGCGGTCCTGGCCGCCATCACCGCCCTCAAGCAGATCTGCAACCACCCGGTCAACTACGAGGACGACGGCGGCGACCTGGACGGGCGCTCGGGCAAGCTGGCCCGGCTGGAGCAGATCATGGGCCAGGTGTTCGCCGCCGGGGAGCGGATGCTGATCTTCACCCACTTCGCCACCTGGGGCGAGCGGCTGGCGGCCCACCTCAGCGAGCGGACCGGGCTGGACATCAGCTGCTATCACGGCGGTCTGGCCCGCGGCGCCCGCGACCGGCTGGTGCAGTCGTTCCAGAAGGGTCGGGGACCCGGGGCCCTGGTGCTGTCACTGAAGGCCGGCGGCACCGGCCTGAACCTGACTGCGGCCAACCATGTCGTGCTCTATGACCGCTGGTGGAACCCGGCCGTGGAGGACCAGGCCCGCGACCGCGCCTGGCGCATCGGCCAGCGCAACACGGTGGTGTGCCATCGGCTGGTGTGCCCCGGAACCGTGGACGAGCGGGTCGAGGAGGTCGTGGCGGGCAAGCGCCGCATCGCAGACATGGTGCTGCCCAAGTCCTCCTCGGTGGGCGACCTCAACAGCGACCAGTTGCGGGCCGCGCTGGGCATCGACCCCGACCTGCTGCTCATCGACGACAACGGCGACAACGGCGACAACGGATCGCACAGTGCGGGAGGCCGCTCGTGAACGCCGCCTCCAACGGTGCCGACGCCGCCCGCAGGCGATCCCGGCGGGGCAGGGGCAAGGGCACAGCCCCGGGGTCGGCCAAGACATCCGGCGACTTCTGGGGCTCGCCGGACAAGCTTCCCTCCGTGGAGGAGGTGACGGTCTCGACTGACCCGTCCGCAGTGGTCAGATCCCTGGGACGGCCTCCGTTCCCCGGCCATGAGGCGGTCAGCGAGTACTACCTGAGGGCCGTGTACGACAACACCGCCAAACTCGCCGAAGTGCTGGCCACCGCAGGGGACCTGCTGTCGGACTCCGCCGACTCCGAATGAGCGCCGGTCACCGCAGAATATAAGAACTATCAATAAAGGACCCAGTGCGATTGACACCGGGTCAGCGCTCGTCAAACATGGTCGGATGCTTGCCGGCCGCCGGGCGAGATCGCGCCGCGCCACCCTGGCCCGCTTAGGCGGGATCAGCGTCGGCGGCTCCGCCGTGATCCTCGCCCTGCTCATCGGCGCGGCCATGATCCTCGGCCTCGGCGCCAACCCGCTCGAGGGCTACGGGGAGCTGCTCAAAGGTGCGTTCGGAGGCACCGAGGAACTGGCCGAATCTGCGGCCAAGGCAATGCCCCTGCTGTTCGTGGGTACGGGCATCTGCGTCGCCTTCCGGGCCAAGGTGATCAACATCGGCGGGGAGGGCCAGATCATCGCGGGCGGGCTGCTGTCCACGATGACCGCGCTGGCGGTGCCCGACCTGCCGGCGATAGTCCTGATCCCGGTGGTGCTCTTCATGGGACTGGTGGGCGGGGCCATCTGGGGCGGCATACCCGGCGCCCTCAAGGCGTACCTGGGCGTGAACGAGATCCTGTCCACCATCATGCTCAACCTCGTGGCCGTGCAGTTGTTCAACTACCTGCTGCGGGCCCCGCTGATGGACCCCAAGCAGATCGAGCTGGGCACCCGGATCCCCCAGACCAAGCGCCTGTCGGAGAACGCCGACCTGCCGATCCTGATCGAGGGCACCCGCTTCCACCTGGGCGTGGTAGTGGCTCTGATCGCGGCCGCCGTCGCCTGGTTCTTCCTGTGGCGCACCACCACCGGCTACCGGGTGCGGGCGGTCGGCGCCAGCGCCCCGGCGGCCCGGTACGCGGGGATGCCGGTGAAGCGCATGACCATGCTCGCGCTTACCATCAGCGGCGCACTGGGCGGCCTGGCCGGGGCCTGCCTGGTGTTCGGGAGCGAGACCCACCGCCTGCAGACCGAGGGCTTCGCCACCGGCTTCACCGGCTCGGCCGGCTTCAACGGCATCGTGGCCGCGCTGTTCGGCGGCCTGCACCCGCTGTTCACGATCCCGTCGTCGTTCCTGTTCGGAGGCCTGCTGGTCGGGGCCAACGCGATGCAGCGGGTCATCCAGATCCCGGTGGACCTCGTGATAGGGCTCAACGGCCTGATCGTGGTGTTCGTGGTCAGCAGCAACACGCTGCGCGAGCGGCTGTCGCGCTACATGTCGATAGCCGGCGAGGCGGCCGAGCACGAGGAGGCGGGCGCCCACCCAGCGCCGGTCGTCGATGAAGCCGGGACGACGGAACCCGCAGATGCAGATGCACTAGACGGCGACGACGACCCGGTCCGCACCCTGGAGAGCGAGCCGTGACCGACTTCATCACCGTCACCTTCACAGTGGCCACCTTCGCCTCGGGCGTTCGGCTGGCCACCCCGTACCTGCTGGCCGCCCTGGGAGAGACGCTGGGGCAGCGCAGCGGCGTGCTGAACCTCGGCGTGGACGGGGTGATGCTGCTGGGCGCGTTCTTCTCCTACTGGGCTGTGCTCCAGACCGACAGCATCGCCGTGGGGCTGCTGGTCGGGATCGGTGTGGGCCTGCTGCTGGGGGTGGTGTACGCCACGGTCACCGTCGTGTTCCGGGCCGAGCAGGGCATCAGCGGGATCGGGATATTCCTGTTCGGGCTGGGCATGAGCGCGTTGCTGTTCGAGGAGTGGGTGGGCACGCCCCGTCCGATATCGAGCTTCGACAAGCTGGCCATCCCGCTGCTGTCGGACATCCCGAAGATCGGCGACATGTTCTTCAACCACAACCTGCTGGTCTACGTGTCGATGCTGCTGGTGCCGGGGCTGACCCTGCTCGTGAACCGCACCACCTTCGGTCTAAACGTCCGAGCGGTGGGCGAGACACCGGAGGCCGCCGACAGCCTCGGAGTCTCGGTGGCCCGGACACGGGCAATCTGCATCCTCATCGGCAACGGGCTGGCCGGACTGGCCGGGGCCGCACTGGCCATCGAGATCGGGATCTTCCAGCACAACCTCACCAACCAGATCGGCTTCATCGCCATCGCCCTCGTGTACTTCGGGGCGTGGCGACCCACCGGCGTGGTGGCCGGCTCGCTCCTGTACGGGCTGGTCACCTCCACCGTCAACCAATGGAAGACGGCCGGCCTTGTCACAGGAGCCGCCTCAAGCTTCACGACCATGGCGCCCGCGCTGCTCACCATCGTCGCGCTGGTGGTGATCGCGCGCCGCACTGCAGCCCAGCCCGCGGCGCTCACCCTGCCGTTCGTGAGGGGCCACTGATGGTCGCCCCAGTACCCAAGAATCGCCCGGCCCTACCGCCACACAATGAAAGATGCCCGATCATTCGGGACCATACCCAGGAGGGAAAATAGCCATGACAAGACGATTGCTATCACTGGTGGTCGTGTTCACCGTATTCGGGCTGATCGCAGCCTCATGCGGCGACGATGAAGCCGACGACGGCGCCGACACGGCCGCTGCGCAGGCTGAAGCCGAGGCAGCCGCCGCGGCCGCCGCGGCCGAAGCCGACGCCGCCCAGGCCGAAGCCGACGCCGCCCAGGCCGAAGCCGACGCGGCCGCTGCCCGAGCTGAAGAAGCGGCCGCAGCCGCCGCCGAAGCCGAGGCGGCCCTTGCGGAAGCCATGGATGCGGCGGAGGGAACGGTAGACCCCGAAGTCGTCGCCGAACTCGAGGCCGCGCTGGCCGAAGCTGAGGCGGAAGCAGCCGCCGCCGAGGCGGAGGCAGCCGAGGCCGCCGAAGCCGCCGCTGCGGCAGAGGCGGCTGCTGCCGCGGCCGCAGCAGCCGCGGCAGAGCCTGAGGACACGGGGCCTCAGCCGCTGCGGGCCGCGGTGGTGACGCCCAGCGCGGAGAACGACCTGGCCTTCAGCCAGTCCATCGTCGACGCCCTGCACCGCATGGAGGACGCCGGGCTGCTGAGCGAGGTCGCCATCACGCCGGGCACCTTCATTGTGGAGGACGCCGGTGTGGCGCTGCGCAACTACGCAGAGTCCGGCTACGACCTCGTCATCGCCCACGGCTCCCAGTACGGCGGCCTGCTCGAGGAGATCGCCCCGGCGTTCCCCGATACCGCTTTCGCGTGGGGAACCTCGGTGGAGACCTTCGGGCAGCCCAACATCTCGGCCTACACCACCAGATCGGACCAGGGCGGCTACGCCATGGGGCTCGCCGCGGCTGTGATCGCAGGCGGCTCCCCGGTGGGGATCGTCGGACCAATCGAGGTCGGCGACGCCAAGCTGTTCGTGGACGGCTTCCGGGCTGGTGTGGAGGCTGGCGGCGGCACCGCCAACGCGGTGTACACCGACTCCTTCGCCGACGTGCAGCTGGCGGCCGAGGCGGCCCAGTCGTTCATCGACAACGGCCACGCCGTGCTGACCGGCACCGCCCAGATGACGGTGGGCGCCATCGGCGTCGCCCGCGAGAACGGCATCCCGTGGTTCGGCACCCAGTCCAACCAGACCAGCGTGGCGCCCGAGATCGTGGTGGCCAACCAGGTCTACAAGTGGGACGTGGTGCTCGACGACCTGGTGCGCGACATCCAGGGAGGCTCGATGGGCGGCAGCGCCTACACCATCGACTTCTCCAACGGCGGTCTGGTGCTCGAGTACAACGACGCCTACGACCTGCCCGCCGACGTGCGAGCCGCAGGAGACGCGGCCGTGGCCAGCTTCATGGCCGAGCCGCTGCGGGCCGCGGTGGTGACGCCCAGCGCGGAGAACGACCTGGCCTTCAGCCAGTCCATCGTCGACGCCCTGCACCGCATGGAGGACGCCGGGCTGCTGAGCGAGGTCGCCATCACGCCGGGCACCTTCATTGTGGAGGACGCCGGTGTGGCGCTGCGCAACTACGCAGAGTCCGGCTACGACCTCGTCATCGCCCACGGCTCCCAGTACGGCGGCCTGCTCGAGGAGATCGCCCCGGCGTTCCCCGATACCGCTTTCGCGTGGGGAACCTCGGTGGAGACCTTCGGGCAGCCCAACATCTCGGCCTACACCACCAGATCGGACCAGGGCGGCTACGCCATGGGGCTCGCCGCGGCTGTGATCGCAGGCGGCTCCCCGGTGGGGATCGTCGGACCAATCGAGGTCGGCGACGCCAAGCTGTTCGTGGACGGCTTCCGGGCTGGTGTGGAGGCTGGCGGCGGCACCGCCAACGCGGTGTACACCGACTCCTTCGCCGACGTGCAGCTGGCGGCCGAGGCGGCCCAGTCGTTCATCGACAACGGCCACGCCGTGCTGACCGGCACCGCCCAGATGACGGTGGGCGCCATCGGCGTCGCCCGCGAGAACGGCATCCCGTGGTTCGGCACCCAGTCCAACCAGACCAGCGTGGCGCCCGAGATCGTGGTGGCCAACCAGGTCTACAAGTGGGACGTGGTGCTCGACGACCTGGTGCGCGACATCCAGGGAGGCTCGATGGGCGGCAGCGCCTACACGATCGACTTCGCCAACGGCGGGCTCGTGATCGAGTACAACGACGCCTACGACCTGCCCGCGGACGCCCGGGCAGCCATCGACAATGCGGTGGCGGGCTTCACCGACGGCTCGCTGTCCACCGGCGTCGGCTGAGCCGGACCAGGAGCTAACAGGCCATGACTGACACCCCGGGGGAGCGCACGGAGGTGCCGCTGCTGGAGATGCGCGGCATCACCAAGCGCTTCCCCGGGGTGCTGGCCAACGACTCCGTCGACTTCGACGTCCAGGCAGGGGAGATACACGCCCTGCTGGGCGAGAACGGGGCGGGCAAGAGCACGCTCATGAAGATCCTGTTCGGGCTGTATGCGCCCGACAGCGGCGAGGTCTTCCTGGACGGTGAAGAGTCGAGGGTGCACTCCCCGGCGACGGCCATCGCCGCCGGGATCGGCATGATCCACCAGCACTTCATGCTGGTGCCTACCCTCACCGTCACCGAGAATGTGGCTCTCGGATTGAAGTCCCACCGCAAGGGCCGGCCCGACCTCGCTGGCGTCAGGGCCCGCATCATCGAATTGTCAGAGACGTACGGCCTCGACGTGCAGCCCGACGCCTACCTGTGGCAGCTGGCGGTGGGCGAGCGCCAGCGGGTAGAGATCATCAAGGCCCTGCTGCGCGAAGCCCGCCTGCTGGTGTTGGACGAGCCCACCGCGGTGCTCACCCCGGGTGAGGTCGACGACCTGTTCATCACGCTGCGGCGGATGGCCAACGACGGGCAGGGGCTGATCTTCATCTCGCACAAGCTGCACGAGGTCCTGGCATTGGCCGACCGGATCACGGTGCTGCGAGACGGCTGCGTCGTGGGCACGACCGTCCCGGCCGACACCGACCGGGAGGGCCTGGCCCACATGATGGTGGGGCGGCCCGTGAGGCTGGCCCCAGACATGGCCGAGACCGAGGACCGGGGGGTGCGACTCAGCGTCTCGGGACTCACGGTTGTGGGGGACAGGGGCACCGATGCAGTGAAGGACCTGGACCTCGACGTGCGCGGCGGGCGCATCCTCGGCATCGCCGGCGTCTCGGGCAACGGCCAGCGCGAGCTGGCCGAAGCAATCGCGGGCCTGCGGCCGGTGGCTGCGGGCAGCGTGTCGATCGACGGCACCGACGTGACCGGGGCCGAGCCGAAACAGGTGCGTCACGCCGGCCTTGCCTTCATACCCGAGGAGCGCATGCGCGACGGCGCCATCGGCAGCTTCAGCGTGTCGGAGAACCTGATGCTGCTGGCCCACGCCGAGCCCCGGTTCTCCAGCCGCGGGGTGCTCCGCACCACCGCCATCAAGACCCACGGCGAGAGTCTGGTGGACGAGTACGCGGTCAAGACGCCCGACCTCTCGACCACTACCAGCTCGCTGTCGGGCGGCAACATCCAGAAGCTGATCCTGGCCCGCGAGTTGGACGGCGAGCCGCCCGTGCTGCTGGCCGCCCAACCCACCCGGGGAGTCGACATCGGCGCCGCCGAGTACATCCACGAGCGTCTGGTCGCCCAGCGGGAGCGGGGCACGGCCATCCTGGTCATATCCGAGGACCTCGACGAGGTGATGGCCCTCTCCGACGATGTGGCCGTGATGTTCGAGGGCCGGATCGTGGCCGTAGTTCCCCGCGCCGACTGCACCGTCGGTGGCCTCGGGCTGCTGATGGCCGGCGGCGAGGCCGACTCCCCGGCCGGTGCCGCCGCGACCGGAGGCACCGGCACCGGCTGAGGAACCGGCCGGCGCAGTCCGCCTACTATCGAGACCCGCTGACTCGCGGGACCGGCGCGCGGCGTCGAGCCTCCAGCCGAAGGGAGCGCCATGAAGCCGTCGGACTTCCCGAGGGACAAGAAGTTCCGGGATCCCACAACCGCTCCGTTCCAGGATGAGACGGGCATGTACCACGTGATGAGCCATGCGGACGTGATGCGGGTACTCCACAACTCCGACGAGGCCTTCTCGCGGGACCAGGAGCCCTACCTAGCCGAGGGCGCTCCGATCCACATCGCCATGGAGTTCATGTGGATGGTCGAGCCGTTCACGCTCGACGGCGACACCGGCCGCCACGACGTGCTGCGGGGCGTGGTGGAGCCTTGGTTCAGGAACAACGCGGTGAGGACGATGGAGCCGGTGATCAGGCGAATCACTGTCGACACGATCAACGAGGTGGTGGACAAGGGCACCGGCGAGGTCGATGTGGCCGTCGAGATGTCCTCGCGCCTTGCCATGCGGGTGATCTGCGCGCTGATCGGCCTGGACATGGACCGCGAGGACTGGATGCGACAGCAGCTGGACATATTCCTGACCTCACCGTGGGACGACATGCCCCAGCAATGGGAGCTGCAGGCCTACTTCTGGTTGATGGTGGCCAGGCGACTCAACGATCCCAAAGACGAGCTGCTCGACGTCCTTGTCGGGGCGTGGTCCGATGGCACCATCGGTGATCGCGAGCTTCTCGGCTACCTATTCGGTTTCACCGCGGCCGGGACCGACACCACCGGCGCCAGCCTGGCCAACGGATTCGTCTACCTGGCGGAGTTCGATCTCCTCGACTGGGCTCGCGGCCGCGTCGGCGACGACACCGCAATGCGGCGGGCCGTCGAGGAGATCCTGCGCTTCGGCACGCCGTTCCCCATGAAGCCCCTGTACGTTCGCAAGGACGTGAGCTTCGATGGCCTCGAGGTACCTGCGGGAAGCGTGCTGGCGGTCTGGTTCTCCTCAGCCAACCGGGACGAGGCCGTCAATGCCGGCCAGCCCCAGGCGCATCCGGACGTGTTCGATCCGGAGCGGTGGCCCAACCGCCACATCGCCCTGGGCTTCGGCACCCACTACTGCCTCGGCGCCGAGCTGGCCCGGCTCGAGACCAAGATCCTGTTGGAGGAGGCCCTCTCGCGGCTTCCCGGCCTTCAAATGAACACGTCCAAGCCTTTCCGCCGGATCGCCGGCATCGTCGACGCGGTCACGGAGGCTCACTTCACCTTCGATCAGGACGGAGCCGACCGGGTGCGGGCCGGCTGACCGCCGGCGATTGACAGAGCCCGCCCGTGCGGGTCACTATTGATGTGATCTATGAAGACGGCACCGGGAGCAGCCCACCATGGCCGATGAGCACACCTACGATCCGAGCGCATTCACCGGAACATTCCTGAATCCCGGGGCTGCGCCGTACTCGCAGACAGGGCTGTGGATCGCCTGGGGCGGCTACCACCTTGTCGACCACTACGTCAACGAGGTCTCCGAGATGATGGCCCTGCGAGTCGGCGCCGGCATCGAGGACAAGACGCCCCTGGTCAAGACCATCATCGAGGGCCCCGACGCGGAGGCGTTCGTCGACCGCATGCAGGTCCGCGACGCATCCAGGGTCGACACCGACCACGGCATCTACACCTTCTACTGCGACGAAGCCGGCCGTGTAGTGAACGAGGGAATCACGTTCCGCACGGCGGCCGACCAGTTCATTCACATGGGCGGACCCATGGTCGGGTGGTTCAGCGGGTTCGCCGACGGCTACGACATCGAACTCACCGACACCCTGAACACCGACCGCGACTACAGCGTCCTGTGCGTGCAGGGCCCACGGTCGCATGAAGTCATGGAGGCCGTCACCGGCAGCGCCCACAAGGACCTGCCGTTCTCCCGGGGCCGGATGATCACCGTCGGCGGTCATGAGATCCGGCTCTGGCGCACCGGGTTCACGGGGGAGATCGGCTTCGAGATGTGGGTCGATCCCGTCGCCTCCAGGGAGATGTACTCGATCTTCGTCGAAGGCGGGCGCCCGCACGGGGCCGTGCCCATCGGCAACGCGGCGCAGGCGGCCACACGCGTCGAGGCCGGCATGCTGATCATCGGCGTCGACTACCGCCCTGCCGGCCCGTTCGCCCAGGTCCAGTTCGCCTACCTGGACGGCGACCGCTACTTCCACACGCCCGCCGAGCTCAACTTCGGGCGCCTCGTCAACTTCGGGCGCGACACCGACTTCGTCGGCCGACAGGCGCTCGAGGCCGAAGCGGCCAGGGACCGGCCGGGCAAGGTGATGCGGGGCGTGGACATCGACCCCGCCGGCATCGCGGCGCTCTACGAGCGTGCCGGGTCGCCTCCGTTCCTCAGCCCGCGGCTGCACCGCCACTTCAATTCCGAGATCCTCGCTGGCGGCGCCAACGCGGGGTTCGCCACGTCGATGTGCTGGAGCCCGGTGCTGGAGACCATGATCGGCTTCGCCCATCTCGAGTCGCCCGACGTGGACGCGGGAGACGGCGTCACGCTCACCTGGAAGATCTACGACGGTCGCGGCGAGGCCGTCGAGGGCGAGGTCCCGGCCCGGGTCGTCGACCTGCCGTTCGTCGAGATGAAGCGCCGAAGGATCGACTGAGCCCGGCCGCTAGAACGACGGAGGGCTGGTGATTATCAGAAAACGCGCTCCAGTACCCCCGGAGGCCCACTGGTGCGGTGTCGTCGACGGATACAGGACGGTGTCGCCCGGACTCAGCGGGATCGGGTCCCTGCCCTCCAGGCGAATCTCGAGCGAGCCCTCGAGCACATGGACGACTTCCTCCCCCTCGTGCACGATCACGTCCGAGTCGATGTTCGGCTCCGCCACCGTCTCGTTGGCCTCGAGGCGGCGCCCCTCGCCCGGAGTCAGGAAGCGGGTCCTGGCTCCCTCGGCGAGAAAGAACGCCTCGCCCTCACCGGCCCGGACCAGCGTGACCTCCGAGACCGCCGGGTCGAGCAGCGCGACCGTCGTCGTTCCCAGGGCTTGGGCCACCCGGTGCAGCGCGAAGAGGCTGGGCATGGCCCGCGAGTTCTCGATCTGGGAGAGGAACGGCTGGGAGAGGTCGCACCGGTCGGCGAGCTCCTGCATGGTCATCCCAGCGGCCTTGCGGCGCTGCCGTAGGGCGGGCCCGAGCTGCGAAGCGGCCGAGGTCGGCTCAGAAGGTCTCTCGTGCTCTACTGCTCCGTGGTGGGTTCTCATCGCTCTACCTGCGGATTCTAGCTCCCCGGGTCGGGCTCAACCGCCGGCCAGGAACTCCACGAGCGAGTCGACCAGGGCCGAGGGGTTGTCCACCGGGACGACATGGGTGCTGTCGCCGATCTCGACCAAGTGCGAGTCGGGAGTGAGGCGATCCATCTCGGCCATGACGTCGGCCCGGACGAAGCTTCCGGAGGCGTGGACGTGAAGCGTCGAAGCCTGGATCCGCGGGAGTCGGTCCCAGTGGTCGTCGGAGCGGAACGGCCAGCGCTCGAAGAAGAAAGGATCGTGCTTGGGGGCCAGACGGCCACCCTCGATCGGGCCGTAGCACGTGGTCGCCACCACCTCGACCATGTCGGCACCGGCGTTCGGGTAGGCGGCCGCTACCGCGGCGCGGACCTCGTCGTGGTCGGCGTGGTCCCGGGGGCATGGGAACAGGTCGGTCTCCCCCTGCTCGAAGGACGGCTCGACATCGACGACCACCAGCCGTCCGACGTGATCGGGATGCTCGGCGGCGTACTGGATGGCGACCAGCGCCCCCCACGAGGAGCCGGCCAGGTCCACGGGCGAGCCGCCGGACACCGACTCGACCACGCCGACCAGATCGGCGACGTGGTCGGCGGTCGTGTAGTCGTGGGTGGGCGACCACTGGCTCTCGCCGTAGCCGCGGAAGTCGAGCGCCACCACCCGTCGGCCGGCCCGCACGCCGAGGGCCACCTCATGCCAGTTCCACGCGTTGCCGGTCACGCCGTGGAGGCAGACCAGCACCGGGCCGTCACCCCCGAAGTCGAGCCCGTGCATCCGGTTGCCCGCAGCCCCCTCAACGAAGAAATGGGAAGTGTCGGAAGTGGTGAGCGGCATGGTACTGAGACTCCTCGGGGGTCGGGTCGCCGCCGGCGACGGCTCAACGGACGCTGCGACAACGTAGCGGCACGCACCGCCGAGCGCCTTTTCGAGATGTCGATCGGCCGGACTAGCGTGGCGCGATCCGCGCCCTCGCCGGCGCGACAGCACAACACGCACGAGAGGAAGGAGGGCACGTGACGACGCTCGAAGCACGCGAGGCCGTCGATCCGTTCATACCCGAGCGGGATTCGCGGTGGTACCGGGCGATGAGGCACTTCTGGCATCCCGTCGCCTACTCCAAGGACGTGGCCGAGGACCAGATGGTCTCCGGTCGGCTGCTGGGGGAGCGCATCCTGGTCGTCCGCCACGAGGGCCGGGTGCGGGCCTTCATGGACGTGTGCCGCCACAAGGGGGCCGCGCCCTCGCTGGGATGGGTCGAGAACGGCTGCATCAACTGCCCCTACCACGGCTGGGCCTACGACATGGACGGCACCCTGGTGTCGATCCCGTCCCGCCCCGAGCTCAACGGGGTGCTGCAACTGGGGCTGGTCCGCTACCTGTGCCGGGAGAGCTCCGGCATGGTCTGGGTGAGCCTGACCGACGAGCCGTGGGGCGACCCGCCCGGGATCCCGGAGTGGAACGACCCAATCATGCGCTGGCAGACGCCCCCCAGCTACGACTGGGCCACCAGCTCGCCCCGGCGCCTAGAGAACTTCGTGGACTTCTCCCACTTCCCGTTCGTGCACGAGAACGTCCTCGGCACCAGGGACAAGGCTCAGATCGAGCAGCACGACGTGTGGCGGGAGGACGGCGCCCTGCGGTTCGACAAGGTCTTCGTCGAGCCCAACGTCGACCGCATGAAGGAGATGCTGGGAATCGACGAGGACACCATGTCGGTGCGCAACTGGTACCAGCTCACTGTGCCGGGCTCGATCTCGCTGGTGCGGACCTTCCCCAACGGCAAGCGCTATGCCCTGTACATGGTCACCGCCCCCACCGGCCCGGCGACGTGCCGCAACTTCTGGCACATAGGCGCAGACTTCGCATCCACTCAGGACGACATGGACTTCCTGCTCGAGTTCGAGTACATGGTGCTGGACCAGGATCAGCCCATCGTCGAGTCGCAGTGGCCCGAGCACCTGCCCGACCGGCTCAACGCCGAGACCTACGTGAAGGTCGCCGACGACATCACCCTGGCCTACCGCAAGTGGCTCTTCGAGCTGGCCGAGGAGCTGGAGCCGGGCTGAGCCGGACCGCAAGCCTCAATCAACCAAGACACGGGAGGACCTCGATGGGAATACTGGACGGGCGGGTGATCATCGTCACCGGTGGAGCCAAGGGCATCGGCCTGGCCTACTGCCGGGGGCTGGCCGCCGAGGGCGCGACCGTCGTGGTCGCCGACCTCAGCGACGGCCGCGACGTGGTCGCTGAACTCAGCGCGTCGGGCACCCGGGCGATGTCGATGCAGGTGGACGTCTCCGACGTCGATCAGACCGAGGCGATGGCGGCCGCGACCGTGGACGCCTACGGCCGCATCGACGGGCTGGTCAACAACGCCGCCTTCTACATGGCCGCCACCCGCGCCCCGATGGAGGACCTCCCTCCCGACGAGTGGGACCTCTGCTTCGCGGTGAACGTGAAGGGGACCTGGCTGTGCTCCCGGGCGGTGGCGCCCACCATGAGGGCCCAGGGCAGCGGCCGGATCGTCAACATCGCCTCCATGACGGTGAACGACGGCACCCCCAACTTCCTGCACTACGTGTCGTCGAAGTCGGCGATCTGGGGGCTGACCCGAGCCATGGCCCGCGAGTTGGGCGGCTCCGGGATCGCGGTGAACACCATCACCCCCGACTACATCCCCCACGACGAGGCATACTCCAGCGTCCAGCCCGAGGTCGACGCGGCGATCCAGGCCAGGCGAGCGTTCAAGCGGACCCAGGTGCCGGAGGACATGGTGGGCACCCTCATCTATCTGATGAGCCCACTGTCGGATTTCGTGACCGGCCAGAACATCTGGGTCAACGGCGGATCGGGATTCCACTAGCGCCCGACGGCAACGTCGCGGTGCCGCTGACAAACGTCCGACCAGCGCGTATAGTCCTCATCAATATTCACACAACCAATTCGCACAGCCACCGGCGGAACCATACGGCAGTACAACGCCGCCTTTCCGACGGTGGCCCTGCGATGGGTCCCACAAGGAGGAAGACCGAAACATCATGCGCAGAACAACGATGCGACTACTGGTTGCCTTTGCACTCGTCGTAGGCCTCGTCGCCTGCGGCGACGACGAACCGGCCCCGGCACCCGCCGTGGACACCGGCGCCGTCGAGGCCGCCGAGGCCGAAGCCGCCGCCGCGCAAGCAGCAGCGGCGGAGGCGCAGGCCGAGGCCGACGCCGCCGAGGCCGAGGCCAAGGCCGCAGCCGATGCGGCCACCATCGCCGAGGCCGAAGCCGCCGCGGCCGCGGCCGCGCTGGAGGCTGCCGAAGCCGAGGGAGCAGCAGTCGAGGAACTCGAAGCACAGCTCGCCGCCGCCGAAGCCGCCGCCGCCGAAGCCGAGGCCGCCGCCGCCGAAGCCGCCGCCGCCGCGGAGGAGGCGGCTGCGGAGCAGGCAGCCGCCGCACCCAGCGAGATCGACATGGCCATGCTCGTCGTGGGCACCAAGGAGGAGGGCTGGTACGCCACGTTCATCGACAGCGTCAACCGCGTCTCGGCGTCCAACAAGTACGGCATCACCGTCAACCTCGAGATCCTCGAGGGAATCCCGTTCGTCGAGGGCGAACGCGTCATCCGCGACCTGGCCCAGACCGGCGAGTACGAGATCATCGTCGGCCACAGCACCTTCGTGGACGGGGTCGCCGCCAACAAGGCTGACTTCCCCGACACGTTGTTCGTGTACTCGGGCTCCGGCAACGACGACCACGAGGGCGGCGACAACGCCTACTGGATCGACGTGTTCATCCACGAACCCGCCTACCTCGCCGGGATCATCGCCGGCCTGACGACGCAGACGAACAGGATCAGCGGTGTGGCCGCGTACCCGTTCCCCAACGTCAACGCGCCTCTCAACGCCTTCGTCGACGGGGCCCGGTCGGTCAACCCCGACATCGAGGTGGCCGGGGTCACCTACATCGAGAGCT
>VYFQ01000018.1 GCA_009842325.1 Acidimicrobiaceae bacterium
AGCGCACCCCTGATAAGGGTGAGGTCGCTGGTTCGACTCCAGCTAGCCCCACACTTCCAGCCCCACAGCCTGACACCGCCCGGAGACCGTCTTGGCCGCAGGATTCATCACCTTGATCCGCCGGACGTTCGTTGCCGTCATCGTTGGGATGGCGGTAGCCGCGGCCATCCGGGTGCGGGGCCGCGGCGGCGTGCCCCCTCAAACAGGAGGCTGGCGCGAGCTGCGGGACGACGAATTGGCGTGACGGAGAAGACGCCCCGCACCAGCAGCGCGAGTGTGGTTGTGTTCGGTGCGGGTGCAACCGGTGCTCGGATCGTTCGCATGCTGGCCGCCAGTACCAGCGTGGGCTCTGTTGAGGTGCGCGACACCGATCCGACCCGGTTGCAGGAGGTCTCGAGTTCGTTCGACGACACCGTGGTCCTCGGCCGAGGCTCGGACGTGCCCGACTCCGCGGACATAGTGGTGGTGGCCACGGCCGCAGGCACGCAGGCCGCGGTGGCCCTGAGCGCGGTGCGAGTGGCCGCGGCGGTTGTCACGACCACCAACGAGATCATCGAGACCCGCGATCTGCTGGCCCTTGATCAGCAGGCCAGGCAGCATGGTGTCCCCTTGGTGGTGGGCGCCGGGTTCATGCCTGGGCTCACCTGCCTGTTGGCTCGTGCGGGTGCCGCGGAGTTCGACTCAGTCGATGAGATTCATGTTGCCAAGGTCGGCACGGGCGGCCCAGCATGCGCGCGCCAGCACCATCGCGCCTTGAGCAGCCTCGCCATCGACTGGAGAGACGGTCGCTGGACCCGGCGACCGGGCGGCTCGGGACGGGAGTTGTGCTGGTTCCCTGATCCGGTGGCTGGACGGGACTGCTACCGGGGAGCGCTCCCGGATGCGCTTCTGCTGGTTCCGGCGTTTCCCGGCGTTGACCGGGTGACGGCCCGGATGGCCGCCACCCGCCGTGATCGGCTGACCGCTCCGTTGCCCATGATGCGTCGCCCTCATCCCGAGGGTGGGGTCGGGGCGGTGCGTGTCGAACTGCGCGGCTGGCGTGATTCTGGCCGCCACGGGGTTGTGCTCGGCGCCCAGGCGCGCCCGGCAGAGGGAGCGGCCATCGTTGCCGCTTCGACGGCCTTGCACCTCATCGATCACAAGCCGGAGCCTGGCGCCGCCGGGTTGGCCTCGATCCCTAGCCCTGATGGCCTGCTGAGACAGGTAGCGGCTCGGAGACTGCGGCCCTGCAGGTTCGAGGGTTTCGCCCTGTCACGCGACGCTGCCACCTGATTGGCTGAAGCAGCCCAGAAGATCGTCGTGCAGGATTCCGTTGGTGGCCACCGCTGAGCCGCTGCGCCAGTCGTCCACACCGGCCGTGTCCGAGAACCGGCCCCCGGCCTCGGCGATGATGACGGACATCGGGGCGACATCCCAGTCGAAGCACTCGGGATCGACCATGGCCTCCGCCCGCCCGGTCGCCACGAGGGCGTAACCGTAGGCGTCGCCCCAGGTCCGCACCCGGGCACCCCCGGCGCGGACCCTCTGCAGGGCGCGGTCCGGCCAGTAGGAGAGACCGCTCGTGCAGAGGTATGACCCCGCGAAGTCGGAGCGGTCGCTGACCCGGCACGGCTCGCCGTCCCAGTAGGCACCGCGACCCCGTCCGGCCCAGACGCACTCGTCCAAGGCAGGCAGGAAGACGACACCGACGGCCGGGCCGCGATCATCGATCAGGGCCAACAGCGTGGCGAAGAGGGGGACGCCTTGAGCGAAAGCCTTGGTGCCGTCGATCGGATCGATCACCCAGGTGCGCCCGGTGCGGCCGGCCACCTCACCCTCCTCCTCCCCGAGGATCGTGTCGTCGGGATATGTCGTCAGGATCTCCGATCGCAAGAACCGCTCGGCTGCGTAGTCGGCCTCGGTGACCGGCGATCCGTCGCTCTTGGCCGTCACCGACAGGCCTCGCAGCTGGTACCAGTCCAGAGTGATGCGCCCGGCCCGCCGGGCCGCGGCCACCGCGAAGTCGACGAGGTCCTGCCCGATCATTTTCGTAGCCATGTCCGCAGCAACTGATTATAATATTTTTTGGTATGTTTCATTTTATGTCAGGTAGTTCTCAGCTATTACAGGAGGCGGCCCTCAAGGCAGTGCGGGCCGAGAGGTGCCGCTCTGTGGCAGAGGTGCTCGATCGTCGACGAGGTGTCTTGGTTGAGCGCCACCGACCCGTGGCGGCTCTCCACCACGAGGAGGTCTGGAGGGGCCGGGCTGCGACCGCCAGCCGCCACAAGCTGTGCCGCGTCATCGGCGCGGCACTGTATTCCCTCGCTCTCGACCTGGCGACAGCCAGCCGTGCATTACGCGGCGAGGCCTTCAGGCTCGAACAGGAGGCGGCCGGTCTACGGGCCACAGCTAGGGCTCTGGCCGACGCCGAAGCCCGAGCCGCCATGAGAGCCGGTGGGATATTGTCGCGATCATGATTATCGACACGCTCAGATCGGTTCTGCGTTTCCGCCGGTTCGAGTTCAACGCAACGAAGCGGCGCCTCCAGAGGGCGGCCAGCATCGAAGATCTGCGTCGGATCGCTCGCCGCCGCCTTCCCGGCGGGGTGTTCGACTACATCGACGGAGGAGCCGAGGACGAGGTCGCGATGGACCGCAACACGCGTGGCTTCCGGGAGCTCGAGTTCGTGCCTCGTGTCCTGCGCGACATGGGAAACGTGGACACCACCGGCACGATCCTGGGTCGTGAGGTGCCGTTCCCGCTGATACTGGCGCCGACGGGCTTCACCCGGATAGCCCACCCGCCCGGCGAGTTGGCCGTGGCCCGTGCCGCGGAGCGTGCCGGACTGCCCTACTCGTTGTCGACAATGGGCACGCGATCGGTGGAAGAGGTGGCCGCGGTCAGCAATGGCTCGAAGTGGTTCCAGGTCTATGTGTGGCGTGACAAGGGCCTTCTCAAAGACATGATCCTGAGAGCTGCGGAGGCCGGCTTCGAAGTGCTCTGCATCACGGTGGACGCGGCCATGCTTGGACGTCGTGAACGCGATGTGCGCCGGGGATTCACACTGCCGCCGAAGATGGGACTGGACATCCTCGTGGAGGGAATGATCCGGCCTAGTTGGAGTCTGAGGTTCGCGTTCTCCGAGCCGATCGAGTTCGCCAACGTCGCCGGCAACACCGACATCGACGGTTCGACTGCGGTGGACCTGGCCGCGTTCATGAACGAGCAGTTCGATCCGACGCTGTCGTGGGACGACGTGGAGTGGATGCGTTCGCTGTGGGATGGTCCAGTGCTGATCAAAGGCGTCCAGAGTGTGGCCGACGCGGTGATCGCTCGCGACCGGGGCCTTGACGGCATCGTGCTGTCCAACCACGGCGGCCGCCAGCTCGATGGGGCCCCCGCCATCATCGATCTGGTTCAGCCAGTGGCCGAAGCGGTCGGAGGCGGCCTCGACATCGTCTGCGACGGTGGCGTCCGCAGGGGCAGCGACATCGTCAAGGCGCTGGCCCTCGGAGCCACGTCGTGCATGATCGGCCGGCCCTACCTGTACGGGCTGGCTGCGGCCGGGGAAGAGGGCGTGGACTGGGTCATCGAGCACTTGCACACGGGCATGAAGCGAGACATGGCCCTGTGCGGCGCGGCGAGCGTGGCCGAACTGACTCCGGAACTGATCTATCGGGTCGACTCAGGGCGGTAAGCCGGCTTCTGCAACAACTGCTGCATCCGAAACTCTAGATAACCCCTACTGTATGGGTTAGACATACTTACAGAAGTGTTGTAGCCTCTAAGCAAGCCAGTCAGGTACGGACCGGTTTCCGCGGTACAGGAGGCGTACACGGTGGGGGATAGGGAGCAGGCTCGCCATCATCTGCTGCCGCATTTCACGCGGGGCGATGCTTGGCGTCGCGATGACCTGGTCGTGATCGACCGCGGCGAGGGCTGCTACGTGTGGGACGCGGACGGAAACCGGTACCTGGACGCCCTTGCCGGCTTGTTCTGCACCAATCTCGGTCACGGCCGCAGCGATCTCACCGCGGCTGCATCCAAGCAGATGGACAAGCTCGCCTTCTACCCGAATTGGGGAATGGCGCACCCTTCGGCGATCCAGGCCGCGTCGATGATCGCCGCCAACGCGCCAGGTGACCTCGACCGAGTGTTCTTCGTCAGCTCGGGATCCGAGGCAGTGGAGTCGGCCCTGAAGTTCGCCCGCTGTTATCACCTGGCCAACGGCGAGGAGCGACGCCACAAGGTGGTGGCCCGCCGGTGGGCCTACCACGGCACGACCTTGGGCGCCCTGGCACTAACGGGCATTCCCAGCTTCCGGGACCCATTCCTGCCGATGCTCGCCGCCAACGTGCTCCGTGTTCCCAACACGTTGGAGTGCGCCGCGACGGCAGACCGGCCTGCCACCGAACTCGACTGCGTGCGGGCGATCGAGGAGGCGATCGTCGCCGCGGGCCCCGACACCGTTGCCATGGTCATCGCCGAACCGGTGCAGAACGGTCGGGGTGCGCTCGTCCCGCCCGACGGATACTGGCAGGAGCTGCGCCGCATCTGCGACGCCTACGGCGTGTTGCTCTGCGCCGACGAGGTCATCAACTCCTTCGGGCGGCTGGGCTACTGGTTCGGCAGCGAGCGCTTCGGCGCCGAGCCCGACATGATCACCTTCGCAAAGGGGGTGACCAGCGCCTACCAGCCCCTCGGAGGGCTGGTGGTGCGCGGCCCGCTCGTGGATCGCCTGTGGGACTCGCCGCTCGCCATGTATGTCCACGGCTCCACCTTCGGCGGCCACCCGGTGGCCACTGCGGTTGCGGTGGCCAACATGACCGCCATGCGCGATGAGGACGTCTTCAGGGGCGTCCTGGCCAACGAGGCTCGTCTGGGCGATGGCCTGCGGTCGCTGATGGAGTCCCACGCCTGCGTCAAGGACGTGAGGGGCACCGGCTACTTCTACTCCGTCGAATTGATGCGCGATCGTGCCAGGGGGGTGGACCTCAACGACTCGGAGGTAGCCGAGATGCTCCCGGGCGGCCTGCTCGACCAGATGGTTCGTTCCGCACGCGTGCTGGTGCGGCCCGACGGCAGGGGCGCAGTGATGCTCGCGGTATCGCCGCCGCTGGTGGCCGACGAATCCGTGATCGACGACCTGCTCGGTCGTCTCGACCAAGTGCTCGACCGCTTAGGCGGTTGGCTGAAGACCTCGACATGAGGCTTCGACATAACCAACGAATTGGAGGGATCCCCATGAAACGACTATTGGCCTTACTGGCCGTTCTGGCGCTTGTCGCCGCCGCTTGCGGCGACGATGAAGAAGCGCCCGCACCCGCCGCCGACGGCGAGGACACAACGGCGGCCACTACCGACGATGCCGCGCCAGCAGCCGACGAGATGATGCTGGATGAGTTGAATGTGGCCTACTTCCTGGAGTGGCCGACGG
>VYFQ01000001.1:0-13001 GCA_009842325.1 Acidimicrobiaceae bacterium
CCCCCCGACTTCCCGGACGCCCCGCCCGACGGCTGGCCGTAGTGCCGGGGATAGCGCCAGCAATAGCGTTTGCAGAGCCTTGTCAACGGCTGGCAGGAAATGCCTAGGGAAATACCCATATGCCATGCGTCCACGCGTTACTTTGTACCCCGTGACGGGTAGTTGCTCCGCGCGATACCTACTAGTACGATGTCGAGACGTGTTCGACGAAGTGGCGCCGCCTCTTGGCGTCCAGGGCAGTGGTGTCAGCTACGTGCCAAGGCTGGGATGAGATCGAGGATGATTGACCGCGTTGAACAGCCCGCCGTGCTACACTCATGGCCCGTCACGGGCCCCACCATCGTGGTAGGGTTCTTCAAACGTCCCGGACGAGAGATCGAAGGGGGTGCGGCCATTGAACAGCGCGTGTAGCGTGGTACGAGTTGCATCCCTGACGGTCTGCATGTGCGAGGCGTACATGTCCGTCAGGGCCGAACTTGCCACAGATGGAACACAGGTATAGAAAGGAGGGGCACATGCCCCATTTGAAGGGGCCTGTGCCCCAAGCACAAGCAAAGGAGGGGCCGATGCCCCAGCTAGTGAAGAAGCGGCGCTCGGGTTGGGCAGTGCTCGCCGCGACCACGTTGGTCGCATCGCTCCTCGCGGTCGGGGCTGGCCCCGCGGCCGCGCTCGACGACGACTCGAAGCCCAATGCGCCGGCTGCAACGTCCGCGTGCGTGGGCGACGCCACCGGCGACATGATGTTCTCGGACGTGTCCGAGGGCCACGCCTTCCGCGGCGACATCAACTGCCTGGCCTACTACGGGATCACCGTCGGATACGGCGACGGCACCTTCCGGCCCAACGCTGATGTGTCCAACGAAGAGATGATCCTGTTCATGGAGCGGTCCGCTGCTGCCGCCGGCGCCGACGCCGAAGCGGTCGTGGGCGACTTCGCCATGTCCGGTTCGGATCCGGTGCACCGGGGCGACATGGCGCTGCTCATCGCCAGGCTGCTCGTCGCGTCGACCAGCCTGGAGTCGCGCGTCAACGTCACGAACAACGACGACGGTACGTTCGCTGTTGCGAACGTGGCAAACGGCGTGGCAACGGCAGTGTCCGGGGATGATTGGGACTACTTCGCCGACTCCCGCAGCCAGCAGAACCGCGTCCATGACAGCGCCGCCAGCGCGCTGTACGAGCTGGGCGTGGCCAAGGGCACCGGGAACGGCAACTTCTCGCCGAGTTCCACGGTGAGCCGTGGTGCGATGGCTGCGTTCATCACCAGGGCGCTGGGTCACACCAGTGCCCGTCCCGAGGGCGTGACCATTCAGTCGGCCTCTCCTGGTGAGGCGCTCATCTCGGTCCGTGACGCCAACTTCCATCCGGTGGCCAACGTGCCGCTCGATATCTTCTCGGCGAGGGCGGACCAGGTCGATGAGGCCTTCAACGACGACGGCACCTGCTTCGCGCCGCGCCTCACTCGTGAGGACGGCGACATGATGGGGTTGTGCACGATCGATGCACTCGATCCCATAACCACCCTCAGCGGTGACTTCTCGAAGAGCGTCACCGTGAACACGGACGCGGGCGGCACCACCGTGTGGGCCTGGACCGGAGAGCACGGCGACAAGGTTGAGGACGGCGGCGAAGGAATCGCCCACATCAACCTCACCGAGACGATGTCGCTGACGGCCGACGCCGCCAAGGTCACGACCGACATGGGCATGGGAGTTGCCCGGGCAGCCTTCGGCAGCACCGTGACCGTGACGATCCAGTTGATAGACACAACTGCGGGCAATGCGGATGCTGGCCCAACTGAAGGTAATACGAGCTACCAGGTCGTTGAACGCCGCGACACCGACACGAACGTCGAGTCTGACGGTTCGCCGGGCGACGTGACAGCCGGCGCGCAAGTTGTGACCCGGACGCTCGCGGTTGACGCCAGCGGCAAGGCCACCTTCACCATCACGGCCGACGATCCTGATGCCACTGACCGGAACAACCCGGATGGCAACAGCGGTGCTACTCCGCCGGTGCCTAACAGGATCGATCGGGTGAGGGTCACCTTCACAGTGACACCAGCCACCGCAAATGGCGGGCCAGCGCTCAACGATGGGCTCTCGTCCACCGACGCAAACGGCTTGCAGACGATTACGTTCTCGGATGCGGCGAGCGTGGTTTCTGCTGCAACCGTGGCGACCTCGGCCGACTACCTCATGGCACCCACCAGCGGCTCTGCCAGCAACGTGGTCACTGTGACCGTGGTCGATCAGTTCGGTCATCCCATGCGGAACCAGATGGTGAGGCTGAGTTCGACTCATGAACCAGCTGGCGCCGACCCCGCCAACGCGTCGACCTTCCCGGTTGCCCGCCGGACTGACTCCTCTGGCTCAGTTCGCATCGGGTACACCCGTGTGGGCGGGGCTTCAGTGGAGACTGTCGTCGCACACAACGCCGCCGATACCAACGCCGACGGTACCGCCGTGGACTTGGTAGCCGGCAACCGGATCCCGGCCGATACCACTGATGGCGGCCAAGCATCCGTCTACTGGGTAGCAGCCTTGACGGCTGATGCTCTCACAGCCGGGGATGCGCTTGTGGCTGACGCGGAGACGAACACGTTGATCATCTCAAGCGCCAACGGTCCGCAGTTGGTCCGCTACGACGACAACGACCAGTTCATTGTGAACGACGCCACCGTCGATCCGGCGTTGACGTCAGTTCCCATCACGCTGGCAAGGTTCGAGCAGTACCTCGCTGCGGATACGTCCAACAACGATGACGTCGGAGTGGCTTCCTACGACTCCACTGATTCCAGTGATGTCGCGACGTTCACGCTGACCGTGGCGGCGAACACCTAAACCTTAAGGCGGGCGAGGCTCCGGGCTGCTAGGTCCGGGGCCAAACCTCCCGCCTGATTTCAACACCAACCCAGAGGAGGCCCCGGCACTATCGCCGGGGCCTCCTCGCGTCCGCCCGCCAGTGACTCCAGGCGATGCGCCCCTCGTGCATTCGCAGGCAGGCGACTAGCCTTGACCGCAGGTGTTCCAGCCATCAGCGAAGGGGGACCCCATGCCTCAGCCAGTGACCAAGCGGTGTTCGGGCACGTCGATCCTTGCCGCGGGCGCGCTGGTCGCCTCGCTCGTCGCCGTTGGAGCGCGCCCGGCAGGAGCGGTCGAGACCGTCGCCGACCATGCGACCCCGGTCACCGCATGCGTCGGTGACGCCACTGAGGACTGGATGTTCGACGATGTGTCGCAGGGGCACTACTTCCGGGATGCGATCAACTGCCTGGCCTACTACGGCGTAACCATCGGCTACGGCGACGGCACCTTCCGGCCCAGCCGGAACGTGTCCCGGTTCGAGATGGTGCTGTTCATGGAACGATCGGCCCGCGCCGCCGGGGCAGACCCCGCAGACGTGGTGCAGGACTTCGCCGCGACGGGCTCCGACCCCGTGAACCGGGCCGACATGGCGCTGCTGATCGCCCGGCTCCTCGCCTCGGCGACCGACAACGACTCCCGCGTGAACGTGGTGCTGAGATCCGACGGCACCTTCACCGTCGGCGGGACCGAGCCCGACGACGCGTTCATCGACTCGCGCCAGAGTCAACCCGTCACCAAGGACAGCGCGGCCAGCGCGCTGTTCGAGCTGGGTGTGGCCAAAGGCACCGGGGGCGGCAACTTCTCACCGGAGGGGCACGTGACCCGCGGGGAGATGGCCGCCTTCATCACCCGCGCCCTGGCCCACACCACGGCCCGTCCCGAGGGCGTGACGATCCAGCAGTACGTGCCCGGCGAGGTGACCGTGTCGGTCCGCAACGAGGTCTTCGCTCCGGTCATCAACGCAGCCATCGACGCTTTCTCGATCGCCTCGCGGGATGCCCATCGGGCCTTCCGTAGCGACGGATCGTGCAGCACCCTCGTGAACGACCAGTCGGGCAGCAGACCCTGCGAGATAGACGTTCTCGACCCGGTGACCGGACCCGACGGTGACTTCACCATCGGTCTCGGCCCCACCGACGAGCAGGACTTGACCGTATGGGCCTGGACAGGAGCACCCGGGGACATTGTCCGCAGCGGGGACGACCGGCTCGTCAGCGTCGAGGTGAGCACTCAGGGCGTGGAGGCGACCGGCGCGAAGGTCAGCAACAGTCTGCCTGAGAATGCGACCCATGTCCGCTTCGGCAGTACCGTCACCGTAACCGTCCAGTTGGTCGGCGTGAACGGGTTGCGAGCGGTTCCACCTGAGGACGGCGCCTCCTACACGATCAGGAGGGAGGCCTTCAACCAGATCGACGGTACGGCCACCCCCAGCAGCCCCCTCACGCAGAGGACCACTGAGGTTGTAGCAGTGGACGACACCGGCAAGATCGAGTTCACCCTCGACGGGGTCGATCCGGAGTCCAACGACACCGGTGACACCGCCGACGACGAGATCCTGTGGCGCTACACCGTCACCCCAGTCGGCGAGAGCCCCCTGATGGACGAGCCGGTCGAGAACGTGCAGGTCGTCTTCACCGACGCCGATCCGGTGGCGACCACAATCGACCTGGCCACCCAGGTGAAGTACCTGCGGGCTGCGAGGTCGAGTACGCGACCCGTCAGCAATGTAGTGATCGCTACCGTCACCGATCAGTACGGCCAGCCCTTCAGGGGTGCCAGCGTGGTGCTCGAGAGCACCACCCACGCCGAGCTCTTCGAGTACTCCGGCCCTGTGACCACAGGCTCGTCGGGGACTGCCCGGGTTGGCTACTCCCACTCGGGCACCCAAGGCATTCGTGAGACCCTGACCGCCACCGTCGCGGGCGTCACCGACAGCATTGATTTCCTGTGGGCCGCCGATCCTCAGCCGGGTTTCGAGGTGACAACCAGCGGCGGGACATATGAGGTGCTCGCGGCCGACCCCCAGCGCAACGAGGTCGTCGTCGACCTGACCGCCGGTTTCGGGACCGCCACAGTGGTCGTCTACGACGGCAACGATCGGTTCCGTCTCGACGGCAGGGTTGTGTCGCTGAGCGTCTTCGAGAGCGTGCTCGCCAACGAGTTGGATGATGAGGCCAGCATCCTGCTTCTCGGCTGGTCGTCACGCGATCCCGACAACCAAGCCGATCGCACCGACTGGTTCCTCGTCAGCTAGCCCCCGGATCGCCGCCCACTCCTCCGACCCTTCGTCGGGGCCGGCCGCGCCGGTGGTGATGCCGAGTTCATAGGCGGCTCTAATGGCCGCGTCTCGCGCTAGGCGGCCTCCGTCACGGCCGGTCGGCCGCTCCAACCCGGGAAGGCGCTCAGGACCGCTTCTCTGTCAGGATGAGGCCCCAAGAGAAGTCATACCTGGTGGTCCGGTCGTTGTCGCTGTCGGCGTCGGGGGGCGTGATCTCATCGTCGGCCATGTAGGCGCTGACCCTGATCTGGCCGCTGGTGGGCAGGCGCCCGGGCACGTTCGCGATCTCGACATCGGCTGGCCCTGCCTCCCTGAACAGCGCCCCTGCGGCCGGCAGGGTGCCGCTCTCCAGCTTCAGGGTGTTGACCGCGTGGGTCTTCCACGCGCTGCTCGAGTTCTCCCGGTACTCGACCTGGATCAGTATCACCGGCTCGGCGCCAGAGACGGCGGTTTCCTGATCGTGGTCTGCTGCTGCCTTCGTGGCCTCCAGCGTGAACACGGCTTCGTACAAGCCTGCCGGGAGGCTGAACGAGCGGGTGTGGTGTTGGGTGCCCCTGGTGGTGAACGTCCGCGGCGGCACCGTCGTGGGTGTCGGCTGGTTCCCGAACCCGGCGTTTGGGTCCTGCGTTTGGACGGACCCGCTCTCCAGTGCCCGGACCCGATTCTCGAGAGGTCTGATCACGTTGTTCTGGTAGCGGTGAAGGAACGTGACCGATTCGGCTCTGTTCACTGTCCTCTCTGGGCAGAAGTACGTGCCGTCGCGACATCCATACGTGATGTTGTTCTGAACGGCCCACTCCACCGAGTCGCGGGCGTAATGGTTGTCAGGCACGTCACGGAACGTGCCGATCCCCTGTGCGAGCGCCACGGCTGCCGCCGTCAACGCAACAGCAGCGGCGACCACCCCAACGGCCAGCCGAGACGCGCGCCGCTTCCACACACGCCGTAGGCGTCCATCTCGCCCGCGGCGACCGCCCTGACGGTCATCCGCGCCGTGCGCCTCGGGTTCGCTGGAGGAGGGTGTCGTGGTCATGGCCGTTGTCCTCTCCTTTGGTTGTGGATATAAGGGTAGCTAGCGGGCCGCACCGGACCACTGACACCGCATCGGCTGCCAGACGCGCCGTCCTCGCAGGATGCGACCACCTCCGCGACCAACGCCCGGTTCTTTGAGCGGTTCCACCGGTTGGGCCTGATCGTGTCTACTGCCGCGACCACAGTTATGACACATTCGTTTCTAGCTTGATAGCGTGAAGGACGAATATGTCATATCCTCTCTTTCACCCCGCGTGCAGCCGATCGCCGGCGAAGGACCTGAGCGCCGAACAGTTCGCTGAGGAGTTCCCGGCCGAGAGCGAGAGCATCGAGTTCAAGGAGAGTGTCCCGCTCGATCAGATCGCGAAGACGGCTGTAGCGTTCTCCAACACCGACGGTGGAGTGATCCTGCTCGGCGTCTCCGACACAGGCCAGATCAAGGGCCTCTCGCTCAGTAGCGACAAGGAGACCGACATCCACAACCGGCTGGCTCCGGTCGGCGGGCTCGGCGACTACCGGATCCACAGGCTCAGAGTGGAGGGCCGAGACGTCGCGGCCATCGGAGTGGATCGTGTACGGGACGGTTTCGCCCAGCTGAGCAACGGCCAGGTCGTGGAACGCCGCGGCGCATCCAATCACACGCTCATGGGCAGCCAACTCGCCGACTTCATGGCTCGCCGGTTCGTGCGCGCTCCGGAGACGGCCGCGACCGAGGCGAGTGCAGACCAGATCGACCATGACCTTGCGCTGCAGCTAGCGGCGGCCTGGGAATGGAACATCGCAGGCGAGCAGGACCTGCTCATGCAACGACTGAGGGACAACGCCTTTCTGATCGCTGCCGGCCATGATGAGCGCTTGAGCGTCGCCGGTGCCCTGTACCTGATGGCCGATCCCGGTCAGGTGCTTGGAAAGGCCTACGTGGAGGTGTTCCGATACCGAGGCGACGGCCTCGACTACGACCGGCGGGCCGAGTTCCGGGGCCCGCTCCCGGAGCAGGTCCGCAGCGCTGCGGCGTTCGTTCTCGACGAACTCGGCTTCGACATGACGGTGGTGGGCGTCGACCGCCATGAGCTTCACCGGCTGCCTCGCACCGCCCTTCGAGAGGCCATCGCCAACGCGGTCGCGCATCGCTCCTATGCGGCTACTGGCGAGGCGGTGCGCATCGAGATGCGCCCCGACCGGGTCGTCGTGCGCTCCCCTGGCGCCCTGCCGGGCGGAGTCACGCTGGCCGACATCGCAGACAGGTCCGTGCCCCGCAATGTCCTGGTCATTCGCACGCTCCGGTTCTTTGGTGTCGCCGAGGATGCCGGGCGCGGCGTCGACCTCATGCAGCGGCACATGGCCTTGAACTTCATGGCACCCCCCCACTTCGAAAGCAGACGGCGCATCGGTGACAGTCACGCTGCCCCTCGGTTCGGAGGCGACTCCCGCAGAACGCGCGCTGATCGCGAAGATGCTGGCAGCCGAGGACGAGGTGTTGACTCGGCCGCATTCTGTCGGCGAGCGCGAACCGACAGATCCCGCAGAGCCCGGGACAAGCCCACAGGATGCGACGCTCTTGCTGCACGCCGCCAGAGGAACAACGCTCACCAACGCGCTGGCGCGGGAACTGCTCGGAGTCGACGTCCACGAAAGCCGGACGGCACTCCAACGCCTTCGCGATCGCAACCTGCTCGAACAGCACGGCACCGACTCGGGGACTCTCTATAGCCTTCACTCACGATTCGCTGGTCCCGACGGTGCCCGGACGCGACCCCGGAACTTCGTAGCCGAAGTGCTCGCCTTGTCGGGTGAAGGTCCGATCACCAATGCGAGCGTGCGAGCCCGAACTGGTCTCGACCGCGCCATGGCCGTGCGGATCCTCAACCGCCTGGTCGCCGACGGCAAGCTGGAGCGACGGGGCTCCAAGCGAGGCACACATTATGTTCTCCGATGACGGTCCTTGGGACACGGCCGGAGCCGAAGAACTTGAGTCACCGCAGTTATGACATATTCGTTTGTTGTCTAGCTAAGGCGATGGCGAATATGTCATAACTACGTTCGACACTACGCGGATGTGGAGCCTCGGTTTGTCCCCTAGCCGCGCACAAATTGGTGGTTTTGGATGGGAATCAGCTGGCTTGGCGGTGATCGTCGTCAAGCCCGTCAGGAGGCGCGGGCGAAGGACTAGGGGCGAGGCTCCCGGGTCCCATCAGGTGGCCCTCCACCCTCGCCAGCCTCTCGCGAACATCGGTGACATCCCTGCCCAACGCATCGAACTTCTTGTCGAACTTGGAGTCGAGGGCGTCGATCTTGGAGTCGAGCCGGCTGAATTGGAAGAAGATCAGACCTACAAGGGTCAGCCACGACCCTGCGATCGTGACCATCAGCGTGATGGTGCTGGAGTCCAATGTGGTCGTGTCCATGGCGTGAAGGCCTCCCGTTCCGCTCGGTTCTTGAGGCGAGCCATGACCGCGGCTTGCGACGGCAGCGACAACTGTAACTCAAAGGATCTGAAAGCATCAACTAGGCGCAGCGATTAGCGAAACACACTGGCGTTGCTCAACCGGCCGGTATGGTCCCCCCGGCCACCAGCACAACGCAAGACGCGAGGAGGCCCCGGCATTTCTACCGGGGCCTCCTCTGGGTTGGTGGTTCTGTCAGGGCGGGAGGGGTGGCGCCGGGCCTACGAACCCGGAGCCGTTCCCGCCTTGGGGGCTAGGTGTCGGCCACCACGGTCAGCACGAACCGGGCGACATCGCTGGAGTCGGTGGGATCGTAGGACGTGACTGCGACCGTGTCGTTGTTGTCCTCGTCCTTGGCGAGCGCCTCCTCGAAGGCAGCCATGCTCGTGAGCTCCTCAGAACCGGATGCGCCTACGGAGTACTGGTCGTTGTCGTCGTAGCGGACGATCAGCGGAGGTGCGCTGGGCCCGCCGCCGATGAGCAGCGTGTTGCTGTCGGCGTCAGCGACATGGACCACCGTCGACGTTCCCAGGCCGGTGATCTCAGTGGCCGTCGTCGCCGCCTTCGCCCAGTAGAAGTTCGCCGTGCCACCGGTGATCGCGGCGAGCGTCTCGGTGCCGTCATCGGCGGTCGTGCTCGTGTTGGCGACCAGCGCCTCGATCGAGCCGTTGCCGGTGTGGCTGTACCCGATCCGGACTGTGCCCGAGGAGTCGGTCCGGCGAGCACGCGGGAACTTCGACACGTCCGCGTCCGCGGGCGGCGTGGACGAGTGGTTGGAGCTCAGCCTCACCAGATGGCCGCGCACGGGCTTGCCGTACTGGTCGACCACCGTCACGGTGACCACGTTGCTGGCAGCGCCGCTGGTGGGTGCCGTCAGGTAGCTGACCGTGGGCTTCAAGGAAGCGGCGACAACCTGGCCCGGAGCGTCGGAGAACGTGATCGTCCCCGTGGCCGAGGAGCCCGTGATGTCTGTGGCGAGCGCAGTCGAAGTGCCCGCCGCCGCCACGGTGTAGCTCACCCTCACCCGGTCGATGGATCCGCTGTCGGGATCGTCATCGTTGTTGGGATCGGGATCAGCCGCCGTGATGGTGAAGGTGCCCTTGCCGCTGGCGTCGACTGCGATCGTCTGCGTCGACACCGACGTGCCGGCAGTCACCTCAGCCCCAGCAGTAGCGGGGTCATCTGTTGCCTCATTCAGGTCGGCCATGCTGCGCAGGGTCACGGTATAGCTATCACCATCATCCGTGGGGCCGGCATCGGCCCGGTCCGACTCTGCGTCGCCGACCAACTGGATCGTGACGGTCACGGTGCTGCCGAAGGCCTGCCGGGTAACGCCCATGGGCACGTCGGTCGTGACCTTGGCGGCGTCGGCACCCACTGGGGCCGTTGCGGTGAGGTTGACGCTGGCGATCCCTTCGCCGCCGTCCTCGACCTTGTCGCCGGACTCTCCGGTCCAGGCCCACACGGTGGTCCCGCCCGCATCCGTGTTCACGTCGATCGCGCCGGGGTCGTTGTTGCCGTCGAGGCCGGTGATGGCGTCGAGAGCATCGATCTCGCAGCGAGCGGCGTTGCCGGCCACCGCGGTGACGCGTGCCATGTTGCAGCTGCCGTCGGCGCTGAAGGCCTCATCAGCCTGGTCAGCGCGCGCCGAGAAGATGTCGACCGGAGCGTTGGCCACCGGATGGAAGTTGGCGTCACGGACCGAGATGATCACGCCACCAGGCTCGTCCGTCTGGATGGTCACGCCCTCGGGGCGGGCGCTGGTGTGAGCCAGCGCCCTGGTGATGAACGCAGCCATCTGACCACGGTTCACCGAGGCACCCGGCGAGAAGTAGCCCATGCCGGTCCCCTGGGCCACGCCCAGCTCGTACAGCGCGCTGGCGGCGCTGTCGTGGACGCGGTTCTGCGAGCGGCGGGAGTCAGCGAAGAAGTCCCAATCCTTGTCCATCACGGTGCTGACCGCGAACGTGCCGTCGGCGTTGTTCGTGACGTTGACCGGCGACTCCTTGGTGGTCGCCGCCACCAGCAGCCTCGCGATGAGCAGCGCCATGTCGCCCCGGTCCACCGGATCCGAACCGGTCATGGCGAAGTCGCCCACGACCGCATCGGCGTCGGCGCCGGCGGCACCAGCGGCCCGCTCCATGAACAGGACCATCTCCTCGTTGGAGACGTCAGCCTCGGGCCGGAAGGTGCCGTCGCCGTAGCCGACGGTGATCCCGTAGTAGGCCAGACAGTCGATGGCGCCCCGGAAGGCATGCATCTCGGACACGTCCGAGAACATCATGTCGCCGGTGGCGTCGCCCACGCACGCCGACGTCGCAGCCTGGGCGTTGGGCTTCGAGTCCTCGTCGAGCGCAACTGCAGAGCTCGCACCAACCGCGAGGAGCGACGCGACCAAGGCACCCGTGGCGAGCACTGCCCAACCCGAGCTTGCAAATTCGAGGCAAAAAGCGCAGGTCAGAGGGGGTGTGTATCCCCCATGAGGGCCACTTGTCCTCGGCTTGTCCCTCAATACGGGCCGACTCGGCGCTGTTGGACAATCCCCGAGTTCTGAGAAAATTTCTTTGTCGCGACGGGTCATATGGAGGTCCAAAGTTGGTAATCGCCGCGCCGCCGCGGCGCGACGGGTGCCCGAGACACTTCTTCGCACGATCACGAGGTCGCCACGATGGCGCCCCGGCTACGTGATGTAGCGGCCCCAGGCCTCCATGACCTTCCGGCGGGCGGCGAGCAGGTCGGAGCGCTGGTAGGCGCGCGCCAGAGCTCCGGCCGAGTGGGCCAGCGCGGCCTCGGCGACCTCCCGGGGGACGCCGTTCTCGGCCGCCCACGACCGGAACGAGGCCCTCAGCCCGTGAGGGGTGTACCCGTAGGGCCTGGTGAGCTTCGACATGGCACCGTTGCTCAGCGGCTTGCCGGTGCGCGAGGCGAACACCGGCCCGGACCCTCCGGAGTAGAGGCGAGCCACCTCAAGCGCCTCGAGCGCCGCCGACGACAGCGGCACCACATGCTCGCGGCTGGTCTTGCTGCGCTCGGCGGGCACTGTCCAGGTCCGGGCCTCGAGGTCGATCTCGTCCCAGGTGGCGAACCGGGCCTCGCCCGAGCGGGTCGCGGTGGCGGCGAGGAACCTCAGGCACGCCACCGTGGGCGGCCACACCCGCGGCAGCGTCTCGAGCTTGGAGAGGGCCGCAGAGACCTCAGGATGGGGCAGGCTGGCGAGGTGGGTGGTCGGCGCGGTGTGGCGGGGCAGCGCCACCGCCAGCGCCGGGCCGGCGGGGTCGTCGGTGCGGTGCCCGGCGGCGATGCTCCAGCGCATCACCACCCCGAGGCGAGTCTTGAGCTTGCGGGCGGTCTCGGGCTTGGCGTGCCAGACGGGCAGCAGCACCCTCACCAGGTCGGCGGTGGTGATCAGATCGACCGGAGTGGACCCGAGGGCGGGATAGACGTAGCGCCTCAGCGACGACCGCCAGTTCTCCTCGGAGCCGCCGGTGTCCTTCCAGCCGGGACGGTACGCCTCGATGACCTGCTCCACCGCCTCCGCGAAGGTCGGGGCGAAGTCGTCGGGCTGCGTGGACGTCGGGTCGATCCCGGATCGGGCCAGCTTGCGGTACCGGTAGGCGATGTCGCGGGCCTCCGCCAGCGAGGTGTACGCCACCGCTCCCAGCCCGAGGTCCCGGCGCCGGCCCCGGATGGTGCCCCGCCAGATCCACTGCTTGGACCCTCCGGGCGCAACCCGCAGGATCAGCCCGTGCTGGTCGTAGTACTTGCCCGGCTTGCTGAGCGACCGGACGGATGCGATGGTCAATTTCCCCATCGTGCGACTCCCTACGTGTCGTGCATGCAGGCCCCATCTTGGCGTGTCTTTTTGCCCATTTTCTGGCCGTGATGTGGAGTTCCTCTTGGCCCGTAGCCGGCGCCGCCGGCCGAGCGAGTCCCCGCCTTGTCCCTCAATCTCAGAATCGCACACCGTAGGTGATTCCCAGCCCGCCTGCCGAAAGTCTGTCGCTGGCTCTTAAAGGCGCCTCGACCAGCGCCACCAGCCCCGCCAGCGTCCGGTCGACCCCCTTCTGGCCGGCGAATCGGGTGTCAACGGCATCGAACCGGACGTCGATCCTCTCTCCGAGCCCGGCGATCCTCGGTCTCGTTGAACTCGGCCCATGACACTCCCGGGTTGGTCGCCGCGCACCCCATCCAGCACCCCGGATCTCCCGGGGTTCGAGCTGCTCCGCTAGCCCGAAGCGATGGCCGGCACCTCGAAGTGAGCTTCGACGAGCGCGACGAGCCGCGACAGCGTCTGGGCGATCTCCCGCTGGTTCTCCTCCAGCCTCGTGAACCGGGCGTCGATGTTGTCTTCGAGCCTGGCGAACCGGGCGTCGACGGCGG
>VYFQ01000001.1:13101-30923 GCA_009842325.1 Acidimicrobiaceae bacterium
CGGGCGTCGATGTTGTCTTCGAGCCTGGCGAACCGGGCGTCGACGGCGGCAAAATCGGTGGCGATCTCGCCCTTGAGTTCGGAGAAGCTGGCGTTGACGCTGTCCTCGAGCCCGTCGATGTCGCTCTTGATGTCGGAGAAGCTGATCAGCGCCAGGCCTGCGACGAACGTCACGATCACGCCCGGGACGACGTTGTCGCGGAACTTGTCCCACCCAGCTTGCAGGACGCCGCGGTGCGGCGCGGGAGCAGTATCGGCAACTGGCGCTTTGGACCCGGGGTCGGGGGGTGGTTGGGGCATGGGTGCAGGCGGTTGGGCAGCGGCAGTGTCAGCGGACAACGACATGGCAACCTCGCTTGAGTCGGGCGAACAAACGGCATAGCCGGGGCACACCGTTTACACCCGGCAGCAAGGTTGTATCTCAACATATATCAACAATAGCTGAAATGCAAGAGATGCGCCTGATGCTCCTGAACCACACCAGGTAGACGGCAACGCCGAAGCAGCCTGAGCCGCCGGATCTTCAGGGTTTCAAGCTGCTCCGCTAGCCCGAAGCGATGGCCGGCACCTCGAAGTGAGCTTCGACGAGCGCTACCAGCCTCGCCAGCGTCACGGCCATCTCCTGTTGGTTCTCCTCCAGCCTGGTGAGCCTGGCGTCAACGGGGCGGCGACCCGACGTATGGCATCAAAGGCGATCCGTCAGCAGGCGGGGAGGCCTCTATCGCACAGCCCACAAACACACAGCCCCGGCCGAGGCCGGGGCTGCTTGGCCCGGGGCTACTCACCCCGGGGTGGTTCTGCGGTAAACGATACCAGCACGCGGCATCGAGTCACGTGCTGACAGAACCCGCATGAGTGAGAAATGCGGTTCGCGACGCAGCCGGAGCGGCTTATGTGCAACTATGTGAATATTGTTTGTACGATCCGATAGATGCCTCAAATCCAACAATGGCATCATAATGTGGATCAGATCACGCGGAGAATAATTGGACGTACTACCGGCCCGGCAGCGACCGCCGCGTCAGTACAACCTGATCCCCTGAGCTACGCGCCGGTCGGGGTGGGATGCGGTAGACCCTGCTCGTCGAGCAACTCAAGGAATTCGCCAACGACAGTTTGTATGCCGTCGAGGGCAGCTTGGCGGTCCGGGGCCATCCAGTTCATTGCCTCGTCGAAGCCATCACAGAGCCCGACCCATTCCTGGTCGGACTCCGACCAGACGGCGCTGTAGGTGAATTGGTCAGCAGTGGCCATCGCGGATCCTCTCGAACAGTGCTTCGGTAACTCCCGGACCCGACCCCTCGCTAGCCCGAAGCGATGGCCGGCACCTCGAAGTGAGCCTCGAAGAGTGCCACCAGCCTCGCCAGCGTCACGGCCATCTCCCGCTGATTCTCCTCCAGCCTGGTGAGCCTGGCCTCGACGGCGGTGAACCGGGCGTCGACGTCCTCCCGGAAATGCTGAGAATTCGGCGATGAGTGCCGCCAGCGTCACGGCCATCTCCTGCTGGTTCTCCTCCAGCCTGATGAACCGAGCGTCGTGTTCGGTGTCGAGCCTGGTGATCCGGTCGTTGGTCTCGGTGATCTGGTCGCTGACCTCGTTGAAGAAGAACAGCACCAGGCCTGCCATGACGGCCACGACCACGCCCGGGACGATGTTGTCGCTGAACTTGGCCCATCCGGCCGCCAGGAAGCCGCGCCGCGGCGCGGCCAGGGCCTCGTCGGCGGCTGGTGCCGTTGGTGGGGGGTCGGGTGTGTGGGCCATTCGAGCAGGTGGTGGAGCGGTGGCAGAGTCAGTGGGAGCGGACACGGGAACCTCGTTCGGGTCGGCGGGCGATCGGCAGGGCCGAAGGCACACCGTTGACACCCGGTGGCAAGGCTGTGCATCAGCATACATCAACGATCACGCCAGTGTGTTTCACTAATCGCTGCGTCTAGTTGATGCTTTCAGATCTCTTAGGGTACAGTTGTTGCTGCCGTCGCAAGCCGCGGTCATGGCTCGCCTCAGGAACCGGGCGGAACGGGAGGCCTTCACGCCATGGACACAAGCACCTTGGACTCCAGCACCATCACGCTGATGGTCACGATCGCCGGGTCGTGGCTGACCCTTGTAGGTCTGATCTTCTTTCAATTCAGTCGTCTCGACACCAAGATCGACGCGCTCGACACCAAACTCGACACCAAGATCGACACCAAGTTCGACGCGCTCGACACCAAGATCGACACGAAGATCGACGCGCTTGACTCCAAGTTCGACAAGAAGTTCGACGCGTTGGGCAGGGATGTCACCGATGTTCGAGAGAGGCTGGCGAGGGTGGAGGGACACCTGATGGGACCCGGGAGCCTCGCCCCTGGTCCTTCGCCCGCGCCTGCCGACGGGCTGGACGACGATCACCGGGATACGTGAGGCGAGCCGGCTGATATGGCCATCGCGGATCCTCTCGCTACGCCCGGTCAATCGTTGGCTAGCCGGCCTCTTGATGACCGGGAGAGGGATTGTCGCGGGGCGGCTCGCCGGCGTCCCGCTGACTGGAATGGCGGAGTGTGAAACCCCCGGGCGCCAGCAGGTGACCCTCCACCCTGGCCAGCCGCTCCCGACTGTCCGACACATCGCGACCCATCTCCTCCGTCTTGCCCACCAGGTCGGTCAACTTCGTGTCCAGCGCATCAACCTTGACCTCCAGGGCGGTCACCCTGGTGCCTAGGGCGGCGACATCGGTGCCCAGAGCCTTGATGCTGTCGTCGTGGCGGTTGGACTGCCGGAACATCAGCGTGACGATCGTGAGTGTCGAGCCCACTATCGCCAACAGCAATGTCAAGGTGTTGAAATCCAGCGTGCTGGTGTCCATTGTGCTCGTGCCTCTGTTCTTCGGGGATACGTGAGGCGAGCCGGAACCGCGGCTTGCAACGGCAGCACCGACTGTAGCCGGCTACAGGGGTAAGCACCAATGCACCATTGTTTACATCAAGAAGGCATCATACATATCAATGCATCAATTACGGCAGTTCGAGCCGTTCTCCAGCGATCTCGGCGTCGGTCGAGTCCAGGAGAGCGTTGGTTGCGATGAGGTGGCCTTCGGTCGCCGCGGTGTCGTTCCAGGGCATTGCCGCTGTCCACCGCCATGCGTGGGTCATGACCCGGACGTAGGCGGTCAGGTCGCCATCGGTCATGGAGGTGCGCCGGAGCCCCGCAACGTACTCGTTGCGATACACGCTGGGTATCACAATGCGAGCGGCGCTGACGGCTGACAACTCGGCGTTCATCATCACTCGAGCGACGCGGCCGTTCCCGTCTTCGAACGGGTGAACCTCGGTCACGACGATCATGGCGTAGAGTGCGCGCGCGAGGCCCTCCGGCAGTTCCGCGACGCGCTCGAGCCCCTTGAGGAGCGTGCCTTCGACCAGGTCTGGCGCGACGAACTCGTAGACGCCGACGCGGTTGCTCACGGCCTTCCAAGCTCCTGGGTGCTGGTCGGGCCGTCCGCGCATGATCTCTTGGTGGCGAGCGATCAAGTGGTCGATGAGTTCGGCGGGATCGGTGGAAGTGGCTGCACGGCCGATTGGATCGACGACGCAGCGGTACGTTCCGAGGATGTCGTGGCCGTCGGCGGGGCGTTCGGCCGGCGGAGTGTTCGTCTCGACGATCCGGCGCGCTTCGTCAACGGTGAAGGTCGTGCCCTCGATGTAGTTGGAGAAGTAGCTCTCGAAGAAGGGAAGCTCGCCAGGGGGGTCACATTCGGGAAGCCACTCAGGAACTCCCAGAGGTGCCAGCTGCTGGAGGGTCTCGATCGCCGCGTTGAAAAGTCGCAGGCGTCGCTCATCCCATGCCCTGCCGGCGGTGACGGCTCTGAAGAGCTGGCCGGCACTGGGTCGTAGCGGCTCGACGCCTGTGAGTTGCTCGAAGAGAGAGTCGATCGCCGTGATGTGCCGTGTGCGTCCCGTCGTTGCGGCCAGATCGCGAGCCTCGACTCGGAAGCGGTCGGTGCGCTCGGGACCCCAGGCGATGTACTTGCCGGCTACCCAGTCCTCAAGCTCGGTCAGCGAGAGGGTTCGCGACGGCCGACCGCCTCGGCTGCGGCTGGGTTCGAGGTTGTCGAGGAGTGCGCGTGCTGGGCTGGCCATGTAGAGCCCATGGCTCCAAGGCAGATCGGACTCGTAGGGGGCTCCTCGCCGGACTCTGATCTCGAGACCCGGAAGCCTGATCGATCTGCGACCTGTGTCGGCCGCGACGGTGAGTGTGCCGTCTCGGATCACTCCGTGCGTCGCCGCGGACCTGTCGACGATGACCGCTCCCGGCAGGTAGTGGTTGCACAGTTCGGACCAGTTCGCCCTGACGATCTCGGCAGGGTCGGATGTGAGGTCGGCTGTGTAGAGGCGTGGAGCGATCCGTCGAATGCGACCGGCGCCGACAGCCTTCGACAACGTGGTGCGTGAGGCGACGTTGTCGAAGAAGATCGTGCGCGGCCCCGTCGGCCAGCGCTCAGCAGCCGGTGTCATACCTGAACAATATCTGCCCGAGAACGTCCGAAGTTGACGTTTTCTAGACTTAGTGGTGGGAACGGGTGGTCAATACCGATCGATATAATGAGATCTGGTCGAGAATCAGACTTAACGAGGAACGTTGGAGTAGGCGATCAAGATGCAGCGCAGCCGGCCCGCTATCGAGTTCGTCAACCACGCCTCGTTCGTGCTCGAATTCGGCGGGGGCAGGATCATCACCGATCCCTGGCTGTTCGGGACGGCCTTCAACGACGGCTGGAGCCTGCTGTGCGACTACCGCTTCTCTCCGGAGCGGTTCGCTGAGATCGACTACATCTGGATGTCGCACGAGCATCCGGACCACTTCTCGCCCGCGGTGCTGCGCAGCGTGCCCGAGGCCCTCCGCCGCAATGTCACCGTCCTGTTCCAGCAGACCAAGGACCGCAAGGTGATCGACTTCTGCACGGAGATCGGGTACCGGACCCGCGAGCTTCCGCACATGGAACGGGTGGGGCTCGACAACGGCGTCGAGGTGGTCTGCGGCCAGGTCCCGCTGTACGACTCGTGGATCCTCTACGACTGCGGCGGGTTCAAGGTGATGAACATCAACGACTGCGCGGTGGACGGCAGGGCTCTGGCCGGCATCAGGCGGGCCGTGGGGAGCGTCGACGTGCTGTTCACCCAGTTCAGCTACGCCGGCTGGAAGGGAGGACCCGGCGACACCGCCATGAGACGGGCGGCCGCCGGCGCCAAGCTGCGAGGCATGCAGGCCCAGATCCGGGCGCTGGAGCCGCGCTGGACGGTGCCGTTCGCCAGCTTCTCGTACTTCTCGCATCAGGAGAACCAGCACAGCAACGACAGCATCAACCGGCCCTCGGACGCGGCTGCTGCTATCCGCGAGGCCGGCTCGGAGCCGGTGGTGATGTATCCGGGCGATCGATGGACGGCCGGCGGGCCGTGGGCCAACGACGCTGCCGTGGAGCGGTACCGCCCGCACTACGACTTCGGCGCGAAGAGCTATCTGACCTCGGAGGGCGTCGACGAGCCGACCCTGCTCTCGGCGGGCCGGGGGTACGTCTCGCGGATCCGCGAGCGCAACAACGTGGCGCTGCTGTGGCTGATCCGGCGGATGCCGCTGGTCGGGCTGCTGCGGCCGGTCACTGTGTTCGCCCACGACCTGGACGCCACGTACCGCTTCTCGCTGGAGCACGGGCTTGAGCGTGTCGGGGCCGTGGTGGACCCCGACGTGAAGATGCACTCGAGCAGCCTCGACTACCTGCTGAGGCACGAGTGGGGTTACGACACGCTCGCCGTCAACGGGCGCTTCGAGGCCGACCTGGGCGGGTTCACCAAGATGAAGAAGACGTTCTCGATCGGCTCGCTCAACAACGCCGGGCGCTCGCTGTCGCTCGGCCTGCTGTTCGACCGGGCCCTCCTGCGGATGGTCTGGACCGCCGCCCAGCGCCTCAGACGCCTAGGCACCTAGGGGGCTGCGATATTGGTGTTTGCGCATTAGGTCGGCCAAGGTGCGCACGGCTAACCGGACCAAACGGCCAGCTCCACCAAGTCCGCAATCTCCCCAACGGTTATGACCGTGAAGGACGGGCGCACCCGCACGACTTCCTGCTCGATCGCCGTTGCGAAGGCTGGGCCGCCCCACTCGGCTCCGGCGAGGCCTGTCCTCAGCTCCTGACCGCCGAGATCCGAGTGCAAGGCAAGCAGCGCCGCGACCATTCTCACCGCGGCCGCGCCCATTCCGGTCTCATGACCCCCGTCCCCGGCATCCCCGTCCCCAGGATGCCTGGCCACCGAAGCCAGGGACAGCTCACGCACCAGGCACTCGGCCGCAGCGAACCGGTCCTCGGTCCCCGCCACGAATCCGGAGTAGACATCCGGTGCCACGGCTCGTAGCGCATGGAGGCTCAAGGTCGCTTCCTCCTTCGCGGACTGGACATCGTCGCTCGACCCGACTGGTGCCGGTACAGCCTCGAGCACACACGCGGCCTGGTGCACTGTCTGCTCGATATCGCGCAGGCTCATTCCGGATCGCTCAGCCAGGAGTCGCACCATCCGGCCGGCGTGCTGGTCCTCGTCAGCCTTGAGGCGGTCCCCGAGGCCGGCTGACTCGTACACCCAGTCCAGGAAGTGCCCGAGCCGTGGGCCCGGATCGGGCAGGTCGACAATCAGGTCGACGAATCGACGCAGGTAGACCTCCGCGTCGCAGTCCTGTCCATAGAGCTTCCTGACCCGCTCCCGCAATTCGAGCTCGTTCACCCCAAGCACGATCACCACTCGATCCACGTCGAAGAGATGCCTGACCACGTTCAGGTACGCCATTGCCTGCTCCGGCAGGCACCGATCGAGTTCATCGACGACCACCACGAGCCCTTCGCGCTGTTTGGCCAGCTTCTCGAGCTCCTTCTTGAACCCGTTGACTTGGGCTTCGGTGTGCTGCCAATCGCCGAACTTCGAGAGGTCCATTGACTTCTCAAAGTCCTCCCGGGAGAAGAAGCCTTTGCTGAGGATGCCTGCGGCACGAAGTCCGACATTGATCGCGATCTCCAACAATCGCTTGAAGGCCGTCTCGTCCTTGGCGAGTGCCGACACGAGGTCGACCAGGGGCAGCCCCGTGTGACTCTGCGTCCAGGCGTTGAACTCCACGACTTCTTGGCCGGCGTTGCGGAGCTGAGCCGCGCACATTTCCAGGAAGACCGACTTGCCCGACCCGAAACGGCCGTTCACTGCAATCACGGCCGGCGATTCGATCGTCTGGATGAGGTTGCACAGAGCCGTCACCCGGCCTTGCCGGTCGAGCTTGTCGTGCTCGAACGGGTAGGGGCCGATCGGTAGCTCTTTGGGGCGGACCAGGGTCACTCGGCTTCGCCCTGTGGTTCCTCATCGCCGAGATCATCCAGCTCTGCTGTGATGTTGGCCCGCTGACCCGCCAGCGCCCTTCTCCTCCCGGCTTCGAGACCTCTCACCCGGTCGGTCAGCCCATCCAGTGCCCGGCGCAGATCGCCGACGCTGCCTTCTACATCCGACAGGTCGGGCGTGTCCTGCAGCTTCTTCACTACGTCGCGTTGTACGGCCACCTGTGCGGTAAGTTCGGTGATCTTCTTGCCAAGGCTGTCCTTGGCATCACGGAGTTCGTGATCGAGCTTGTCCGTGAGACTCTTGATCGCCTTCTTGACCTCCTCCAGGTCCGTCGCCAGCTTCTTCTCGACTTTGCTCAGCCTGCTCTCGGAATCGTCCGTCAGCAGTTCGAGAGTGTTGCGGACTTCACTCGCCAGCTTCTCGACTTTGCTCAGGCTGCTCTCGGAATCGTCCGTGAGCAGTTCGAGAGTGTTGTCGACTTTAGTGAGGCGCTCCTCGACTCCCGTCGCTCTGCCTTCGGAGGCCTCCTGGAGGCGGGCGATGGTCTGGCCAAGTGCGTCGATGTTCCCTTGGAGTGCAGCTAGTTCGTCGCTAAAGGTCTCGGCCCTGCGGATGTTCTCGCTGATCTTGCGAAGATCCATATTGAACGCGTTGAACTTGTCCTCGACGTTCTTGCCGAGGCTCGCAACCGATTTCACGACTTTGGCTTGCTCGCCCTTTGTGGCCTTCTCAAGAATTCCAAGGTCCTGAAAGGCATCATCGATCTTCGCGTCGAGGTGTTCCAACTCCTCGTTATGGCGGGCAGTCTTCTCGTCCTCTTCGGATTCGCGCCGCTTCAGCGCCTCCATTGAGCTGAGAAGGATGAAGCTCACCACGATTGAGACTGCGGCCAAGATCAGGGCAACGATCGAGAACGGCTCCATGATGTCATAGTACGTACTACGTCATTGTGGCGCAAGGGCGCGTTCGCACTGCCATAGGGTCCGGGCGTGCCGGGACCTGCCCCGCCAGCTGGCCGAGGTGCGCGGCGCTGTCAGCTGGCGATCTTGAAGATCGCGACGATGTAGCCGCCCCGGTCCGACACGAACGTGACCGTGTAGCCCCGCACCACCACCTGGTCGCCCCTGGTGAGGATCGGATAGTCGTCCACCTGCCCGTTGCCGGCATCGCCGGCGATCACGAGGGGCAGCTGGCCCGAGCCCAGCGAAGCGTCCACGGTGTACACCAGCACCCCCTCCACCGCCAGCCTCGGCACCATGATCACCGCACCGTCGGGGAGGGTCCTCTCCTCCTCGGCGTCGTAGCCGACCTTGACCCGGACCTCCACCACGAGCACCTCGGTGCTCGACAGCGGCACCGCGGCCATCACAGCCGCATCGCCCGGAGCGGCCACCGGGCTCAGCATCACCCTCGACCGGTCGCCGGAGAGGCACAGCACCTGCGACGCGTCGAGCCATCCCAGCTGCCAGCGGCTCCAGGCCAGCATCTCGGCGGCTTCGAGCCGGAAGGCGTGGCCGGTGAGCTGCCGACCGGAGGGGCGGCGCCCGGTGATCTCGATGCGGCGGTCTTCGGGATGAGCCACGAAGGCCGTGTTCAGGCCCATGAGACCGAACTCGCTGTGCACCCAGATCCTTCCCTTCGGCGCCTCCGGCTGTTCGTGGCGGGAGGCGTCGTAGGGGTAGAGGTCCGACAGCCCCAGGCTGTGGGCCAGCTCGTGCGCCGCGACGGGACCCCACGGTGAAGGGTCGCGGGGCTCGTCGAGCGGGGCCGTGTTGACCTCGGCCATCAACCTGATCGCCTTCTCGTCGGTGCGCTCCAGCCCGAAGGTGTGGTTCCCCGCCTGGAACCGCGAGCTCGGCAGCACGGTCATCACGGCGTGGATCCCGGTGAAGTCGAAGGAGGGGTCGGCCAGCCGGATCGCCTCGGCGCTGGGGGCGACCCGGGACTCGCCGATGGCGTACTGCTGCAGGTAGTCCTCGAAGCTGCGCTCGGCCCGCAGCCATCCATGGCGGGGAACGAACTCGACATCGAGCCGCCCGTAGCTGGCCGCCTCCAGGTACGCCTCCGCGTACGGCAGCCCGAGGGCGGCCTCGTCCTGGGTGGTGTAGCTGGCCCGGACGTCGGGGAAGTCCATGAACAGCACCGCCACCCGCATCGTGCCGATCGACGGTGCGGCATCGCGGGGCAGAGGGAACCCGGCCGTCGTGTACGGCGTGCCCCGGGGCCGGCACGCCACCAGATCCGCCAGGGCCGGCTGGTCCGTGGCCGCGTCGTCCGTGGCCGGATCGTCCGTCGGCGCGTCGGGTTCGACTGCCGGTTCCACCGGCGGGCGGCCCAGGACGGCGGTGAGCCACTGGTCGACCAGGGCCCGGTTCTCGGCGACCCACATGACGGCCTGAACGGCAGGGCTGCTGCCGCCGCTCACGGCCAGGTTGTTCTGTGACACCTCGACCACCGACAGCTTGACCGCCTCGAACAGCGCTCGGGCCGCGGGGTTGGCGTCCAGGAAGTCCTTGTTGGCGGTGACCTGGATGTCCGGCGCGAACCAGCCGATCTTGCACCGGCCGCTCGGCTGGTCGGCCGCCGACGGGCACTGGTCGGCGCTGATGGGGGCGTAGCCGCCGGTGCCGTCGAAGCCGCGCTGGTTGTGGTCGTGGCCGTGCGGCTGGTCGGCCGGGTTGGAGTCGTCGAGGATGTTCTCCATGCCCATCCAGTAGACGTCGCCGCCGGGAGGCAGCCGGGCGATGTACGCCGACGGGGCCCAGGTGAAGATCACCGTCGGGACTCCGGTTCCGATGTTGGCCACCGCCCGGTCGAACATGTCGTCGTAGAAGTCGGTGACCTGGGCGATGTTGTCCCAGCCGCTGAACGCGATCATGTTGGTGATGACGTTGTCGCAGGTCCACGTCGTGGGACAGCCGAAGACGTCGGCCTTGCCGTTGCCGGGCACCGGGTCGGTGGCGTCGAACGCGGCCAGCGCCTCGGCGTTGCGGTTGAGCTCGTCCATGGTGTACACGCCGTAGGCGTCGGCGAACGACTTGTCGACCAGGAAGCCCTGGAGCCCGCCCCCGAGCATCTGCTCGCCCACGATCTCCAGGTGGTCGCCCACCAGCGAGCCGTCGGGCAACTGGGCCGCGTGCCACGCCAAGTGGGCCGGATACCAGCTGTTGGGCCAGTAGTCGACGTCGCCGAGGGCCATGGCGGTGTAGGCGTTCTGGGGTCCCAGCTCGGCCTCGGCCGGGTCCGACACGTCATAGCCCAGCTCCTCGAGCAGCAGCTTGTACAGCTCCGCCTGGAAGTAGCCCGATTGCCAGTCGGCCCGGGCGGCGGTGACCCGGATGCCTTCGCCGGGCAGCGGTGGCGGCTCCTCCACCGGGTCGGATATCTCGATCGGGGCGGGTTTCTCGACGAGGCCCAGGGCGCGGGCCAGGAACGTGGCCATCTCGGCTCTGGTCACCGGCTGGTCGGGGCAGTAGCGCGGGGGGTCGGACTGGCAGCCGGCCGTTATGCGGGCCGCGGCCAGGGCGTCGATGTTGGCCTCGTGGAAGTTGCCGGCGGTGTCGGCGAACCCGGCCGGGTCGGCGGCCTCGAGGTCGAATGCCCGCTCCAGGAAGGTGGCCATCTCGGCCCGGTTCACCGACCGGTCCGGGCAGAACCGCAGCGGGTCGACCAGGCAGCCCTGGGTGATCTCCAGTTCGGCCAGGCGCTCGATGTGGGGGAGGTACCACCTCTCGAAGTCCACGTCGGCGAAGCTGGACTCCGTTGCGGCGGGAGGTTCGGCTTCGTCGAGGACCCGCACCAGCCAAACCGCCATCGTCCAGCGCTTCATCTCGTCGCCCGGGCAGAACATGTCCTCGCCGCACTCGGTGCCGTCGAACAGGCCCTGTTCGGCCAGCGCATCGATGGCAGGCTTGTGCACGCCCCCGGTGACATCCTCGAAGCCGTCTGCTGTGCCCCCGGCGTCCTCCTGGACATCCTGGGCGGCCGCCACCGGCGCCAACCCCACGACGGCCAACGCAGCTACGACGACCGCAACCACTAACCGGGTCACGGCGAGACCCTACCCAGCGGCAGCCCGGACCGCCGCCGGCTCTCAGGGACGGCCCTTGATGATCTGGACGATGTGGGTGTTGCCGTCGGCGGCCACCACGCCGATGGTGTAGCCCGCCACGAAGACTCGCTCGCCCCGGACGAGGATCGGGTAGGCGTCGACCTGCCCGTTGCCGCTGTCGCCGGCCAGCCAGACGGGCAGCTGGCCCGAGAGCCGCGAGGCGTCGACGGTGTAGATCAGCACGCCCTCGACGGCGAGCTTCGGGACCGAGGCAACGACCCCGTCGGGGAAGCGCTCCATCTCCACGGCGTCGTAGCCGATCTGGCGCCTGCTCTCGATGACGAGCATCTCGGTCTCGGACAGGGGCACCACCGCCATCGCCACGCCGGCACCGGGATCGGCCACCGGACTCAGCCTCACCCGGGCATCAGGTGTGTCGATGCAGCGCACCTGCGACTCGTCGAGCCAGCCCAGCTGCCACCGGCTCCACGCCAGCATCTCAGCCGCGGTCAAGGTCTCGGCGTAGCTGGTGGACGTGGCGCCGTTGGGATATACCCAATCGATCCGGTGGCGGCGGTCGGCGGCCCGGGCCCGGAAGACCGCCGTCAGACCCATAAGACCGAAGTTGCCGCGCACCACCGTCTCCGCCTGCGACCCCGACGGCTCGAGCAGCTGGTGGACGCTGCCGTCGTAGGGATAGTGGTCGGGCAGCCCCAGCCCGTGCATCAACTCGTGAGCGGCGACATCGCCCCACCGGAAGGCTTCACGTGGCTCGTCGAGAGCAAAATTGTTGACCCGCGACACCGGTCCGACCGGGCCCTCGTCCGTGCTCAGACCGTACAGATTGTTCTCGCCCCCGGCGAAGTGCGAACTGGGCAGCACGGTCATGGCCGCGTGGAACCCGGTGAAGTCGAAGGAGGGGTCGGCCAGCCTGACCGCCTCGGAGTCGACGACCACCCGGGCATCCCCCAGGGCTCCCGGCTGGGCGTAGTGGTCGTAGTTGTTCTCGGCCCGCAGCCAGCGGTGCAAGGCGACGAACTCGACGTCGAGCCGTCCGTAGCTGACCGCTTCCAGATAGGCCTCCGCGTACGGCAGGCCGAGGGCCGCCTCCACCTCGGTGGAGTGGGTGGCCACCGCGTCGGGGAAGTCGACGAACAGCACCGCCACCCGCATCGTGCCGATCGACGGAACCGTCCAGCCCGGCAGCGGGAACCCCGCCGTGTGGTGGGGCGAGGGCGTGCCGTACGGCCGGCACACCGATGAGCCCAGCGCGACCGTGCTGATCCGGCCCGGGCCGTTGGTCTGCCCGTGATCGTTGAAGCCCCAGCATTCGACGGTGCCGTCGGTGCGGAGCCCGCAAGAGTGGAAGGCGCCGACGTCGACCGTGCTGAAGGTCCCTGCGGGGGCGGTTGCCTGGCCGCCGAGGTCGCCCCAGGGGTCGACGTTCGAGCCCCAGCATTCGACGGTGCCGTCGGTGCGTACCCCGCAGGTGTGTGTGTCCTCCGTGCGGACGGTGCTGAACGTCCCGGCAGGGACCGTGGCCTGGCCGTGCCTGTCCCAGCCCCAGCATTCGACGGTGCCGTCGGTGCGGAGCCCGCACGAGTGCACCCAGGCCGCAGTGATCGAGCTGAACGACCCCTCCGGGGCGCTCGACTGTCCGTAGGAGTCGTTGCCCCAGCATTCGACGGTGCCGTCGGTGCGGATCCCGCAGGTGTGCCAGATACCGGCATCGACCGCCAGGAACCCGCCCTCGGGATGGCTCGACTGTTCGTAGTGGTCGTTGCCCCAGCATTCGAGGGTGCCGTCGGTGCGGATCCCGCAGGTGTGCTCGCTGCCTGCGCTCACCGCGGTGAACGTGCCGTCGGGGGCGTCGGCCTGGCCCACGTACTCGTCCTGGGAGTCGTTGTTGTTGCCCCAGCACAGGACGGTGTCGTCGGTGCGGAGCCCGCACGTGTGGAACGTCCCGGCGGTGACGGCGGTGAAGGACCCCTCGGCCCGGGCGGACTGCCCGTAGTAGTTGTCGCCCCAGCAGACGATCGCCCCGTAGGACAGCAGGGCGCACGAGTGGTACCCGCCCGTGACCACCGTGGTGATCAAGGTTGCCGGTTCAGAGCCGTCTTCTTCCGTGGCTTCCGCGTCGGCGTCGTCGTCTTCGGCGTCGTCGGTGTCGTCGTCGGCGGGCTCGGGGGCGGGCTCGGGGATCTCGACGAGCCCCAGGGCGCGGGCCAGGAACGTGGCCATCTCGGCTCTCGTGACCGGCTGGTCGGGGCAGTAGCGCCTCGGCTCGCTGGCGCAGCCTGCGGTGATGCGGGCCGCGGCCAGGGCGTCGATGTTGGCCTCGTGGAAGTTGCCGGCGGTGTCGGCGAACCCGGCCGGGTCGGCGGCCTCGAGGTCGAATGCCCGCTCCAGGAAGGTGGCCATCTCGGCCCGGTTCACCGACCGGTCCGGGCAGAACCGCAGCGGGTCGACCAGGCAGCCCTGGGTGATCTCGAGTTCGGCCAGCCGCTCGATGTGGGCCAGCCAGCGGTTGCCGGCGTCCACATCGGCGAAGCTCGACTCGGTTGCGGCGGCCGGCTCGGCCTCGTCGAGGACCCGCACCAGCCAGACCGCCATAGTCCAGCGCTTCATCTCATCGCCGGGGCAGAACATGTCCTCGCCGCACTCGGTGCCCTCGAACAGGCCGCGCTCGGCCAGCGCATCAATAGCCGGCTTGTGCACGCCCCCAGTCACGTCAACAAACCCACCAGCAGCCTGCACGGCTTGGATGTCCGCAGGCTGGGCGGGCTGGACGGGCTGGGCGTCCGCAGGGTGGGCGGCCGCCCCCGGCGCCAACCCGGCTACGGCGACCGCAACGACTACCGCCACAACCCCCAGCCGCCGCACCACAACGCGACCCTACTCAACCCTGAGGTGCCTGTTCGCCTCCGGCGCGTCGGGACATCATGATCCATTGCATGTATCGAAAACAATGGATATAGTCCGTATTGCCTTCGCAAGCCGAGGTTCCGGCTCGCCCCACAAGAGCGTCTTGAAGGGATCGGAGGCACCAGCACGATGGAAGCCGACACTGTTGTACTGATGATCACAATCGTGGGGTCGGTCCTCGGATCGACCTTGACGACCATCGGCCTGCTGATGAGCGAAATACGCGGGCTCAGGGACAAGTTCGACGACCTGGCGGAGCGGGTTGCCCGGATTGAGGGCTACCTGATGCCGTCCGGCGGATTCGCGCTACAACGCCCCGAGCCGCCGCCGGACAGCCAGCCGTCAGCCGCCGATCAGTTGCCGCTCGGCGGCCAGCCGTCGGCCGCCGATCAGCCGCCTCCTGCAGCCGCCTCCTGAGTATCCCGCTCCCGACCGTCGGCAGGGCGAGCTAGCCGCCGTCTGCCCCCCCAACCGGCTCGCCACCAGCCCTTGCCGGCTGCCGTGGCCCTTGCCGGTCCGCCGTCTGCCCTACCGTCCGCCGTCAGTTGGTGGCTTGCCGTCGGCCCCTACCGGTTCGCGGTCAGCTGGCGGCTGCGGCTACCGGTTCGACCCGGTCGATGCCGAGCAGGTCGTAGGTGATCATCGGGAAGTAGCCGATCCCTCGCTGCTCGAACTGGGGGCCGGCTAGGCCGCTGCGGTCGACCAGCGTGACGGCGGCGACGGTGGCGGCCCCGGTCTGGTCGACGATGTCGAGCGCCTTGAAGATCGACCCGCCGGTCGTCACCACGTCGTCCACCAGCAGCACCGTGTCGCCCGGGCCGATCTGGGCGCCCTCGACCCAGCGCCGGGTGCCCCGCTTCTTGGCCTCCTTGCGCACGAAGAACCAGCGGCAGTCGTTGACCGCCGCGATGCCCACCGCCAGGGCGTCGGCGCCCAAGGTGAGGCCTCCGACCGCGTCGAAGCGGTGGCCGGCCTCGGTGACCGTCTCGACGATGGCCTCGCAGGCGAGCCGCAGGTGTCGCCACTCGGCCAGAGCCTCCTTGCCGTCGATGAAGTCCGACGACATCGCCCCCGAGGCGAGCCTGATCGGCTGGTCGAGCCGGCGGTGGCCCCGCTCCTTCAGGATCTCGAGGAGCTCTCGGCGCAGTGGTGACAGCTGCATGGTGTCCATGGTGCCGCCACCATACAACCTCCGGCTAGCCCGCAGCGGCCATTGATGCCCTGTGACCTGGGCGTTTATCCCAATGTCACAGGGGGGTATTAATGTCTGTCCATGATGTTTCAAGCAGTTGCGGATAGAGTTGGTGGTGCTCGCCGAGGATCGCTCGGTCGGGTCCGCCAGCAGTGGGTGTGCGTTGCCCATCGTCTCGGTCGGGTCCGTCAGCGGTGGGTGTGCGTTGCCCATCGCCTCGGCCAGCAGTTGTTCGTTCAAGGAGCCTGTGGGGGATGACGACGATGTGGGATGAGTTCAGGGCTGCAGTGCAGGCCATAGACGTGACGGTCCTGGACCGAGCGGGCCTCGATCTTCTCGCCGGCGAGATCGGCACGGCCCGGGCCGTGCTAGATGGGCTGGAGGCTCGGATGGCGACCGGGATGCGGCGGCTCGGGGCGAGCGAGGCCAGCACCGCTGAGACGCTGCGCCGGCAGACCGGCTGCTCGGCCCGCGAGGCCAAGCACCGGACCCGGCGGGCCGAGATCCTCGGGAAGATGCCCAACGTCGCCGAGGCCTTTTCATCGGGACGCCTGACGGGCGAGCATGCGTCGTCTATGGCGAGGGCGGCCGCCGAGACCTCACCCGAGGCGGTCGACGGTGATGTAGGACTGCTAGCCGAGACCGAGTCCGTGCCCGCCGATGTGGCTTCCGGCAAGGCCCGGGATTGGGTCCGCCGCCGCCAGACCGGCGACGACCTGCAACGCCTTCACCAGTGGCAGCGTCGCAACCGCTCGCTGATGTTCGGCGCCGGGGAGGGCGGCATGGTCGCCGGCATCGCCAAGTTCGACCAAGTGTCGGGCGCGCAGTTCCAGAACCTGGTCGAGGCCCTGGCCGACCGCCTCTACCGGGCCGACGGCGGTCGCGACAACCCTCACGCCCGCACCCGGGCCCAATGCCGCCTCGACGCCCTGCTGTCGCTGGTTGGTCTGGAACCAGCACCGCCCCCCGGTCCCGAACCCTCGGACACAGCCCCTGGAGTCCGACCCGCTCGACCCACCGCCCCCCGGTCCACCCTCCCTGGCACCGCCCAGCCGGCTCTCTCTGGTGCTTGCGAACCTGCTGGCGCCGGCCGGTCGAGCCTCCCAGGCACCGCCCAGCCGGCTCTCCCCAGCGTCGGCGAACCTGCTCGCCGTGTCGCCCCCGGCCCCGGTCCGCGGCAGGGTCTAGGTTCGGGCCTACGGTCTGCGACCGGCTGCTCCTGCGGGGGCGGGTTCGGCCCGAAGGCCCAGCTTTGCATCGTGATGGACTTGGAGTACCTCGCCACCGACGGCGAGCGTGGCCGCTGCGAGATCCCCGGTGTCGGCGCGATGGCCCGCAGCGAGCTGGAGCGCCTCGGCTGCGACGCTGACGTGTACGGCCTGATCTTCGACGGGCGGGGTCTGCCCCTGTATCACGGCCGCAAGACCAGGAGGGTCTCGCCCCAGCAGTGGCGGGCACTGGTCGCCCGCGACCGCGGATGCGTGATTTGCGGCGCCGCGCCCGGCTGGTGCCAGGCCCACCACGTGAGGTACTGGATCCTGGGCGGGCGCACCGACATCGACAATTTGGCTCTGGTGTGCCACCAGCACCACCGCTGGATCCACGACAACCGGATCACTCTGCGGTGGGGTTCCGACGGCTGGCGCGCCCCACCAGGCCCCGCCCCGCCGAGTCTCACCACCCGCCGCCCCGGGCCGGCACTCCAACCCGCTTAGATGGTTGTGGCTGCAATGGCGGCATTCTCAGCAAGTGCTCTAGCGGCAGTATCGGCTCAGGTCGCCCATCAGCCGGGTGCTCGAGTCGTGGGCCTGCGTAGCCTGTCAGCGAGATTGAGCATGATGTGGCGGGCTGATCGCGGCTAGCTGCTGTGGGCGGCCAGCGGGCTTAGCGAGGTGACGACCACTCCGATCATCACCAGGCAGATCCCGGCAACCAGGGCCACCGTCACCGGCTCGGACAGCACCGTCATGGCCAGCGTCGCCGCCACCGCCGGCTCCAGCAGGCCCACCACCACCGCCACGCTCAGGCTGAGACGCTTCAGGCCGGCCCCCCACAGCGAATGAGCCAGCATCACCGTCACCAGACCCAGATACAGCACCGTCGAAGTGGAGGCGACCGAGTCGAAGGTGGTGTCCACCGAAGTCACCGAGATCGGCAGCATCAGCACCGAGCCCGCGGTCAACACCGTGGCCATGCTGGTGATCAGCGGCCGGTCCCGCATCAACTTCTGGGCCGCGAACCCCTGGCACGGGATGCCGCACCCCGCCAGCACCGCCAGGGCCACCCCGCTCCACACCACCTCGGCC